>NZ_JAMOHM010000011.1 GCF_024448335.1 Stutzerimonas frequens | reverse complement strand
TGGAAGGCCTGCAGCAGGACGTGAAAGGCATCGTCGGCGTGCTCGACGTGATCCGCGCCATTGCCGAGCAGACCAACCTGCTGGCGCTCAATGCGGCCATCGAGGCGGCCCGTGCGGGTGAGGCCGGGCGCGGCTTCGCCGTGGTCGCCGACGAAGTTCGCGCGCTGGCCAGCCGCACCCAGCAAAGCACTGGCGAGATCCAGGGCATGATCGACCGCCTGCAGAGTGCCACCTCCAACACCGTCGCCACCATGCTGCGGGCGGGCGAGAAGGGCGAGAGCACCCGTGACCAGGCCAACCAGGCCGGCGAATCGCTGGACGCCATCTCCGCTCTGATCGGCACCATCAATTCGATGAACGCGCAGATCGCCGCCGCCGCTGAGGAGCAGACCGCGGTGGCCGAGGAGATCAACCGCAGCGTGCACCATATTGCCGATGCGGTGGATGGCGTCGCCAGTGATGCCGCCCAGGGCGCGCAGACCTCTCGCGAGCTCAACGGCCTGGCCGAGCGACTGCAACAACTGGTGGGTCAGTTCCGCATCTGATCACCCCCGCAGGCGGCAGGCGCAATGCCTGTCGCCAAGGCGCGGCATTCGTTGCCGAACGCCTTTGATCTTCAGCGAAGTTCCCTCATCCCGATCAACGGTAATACCGGTGGGCGGTTGCGCCAGAACGAGACGGTGGCCGTTCGGTCTAGCTCCCTATGGCCGCGTCCGCTGATTGCCGTAGGGGACGATGGCGCAAGCCAGGCGGCCTGCCCATCAATCTCGTTGCAAGGATGAGTTACCCATGCACAAGAAAAACAATGCTGTTCGGGTAGTTGCTTCTCTCGCATTGATCGCCAGCAGCGCGGCACTTGCCGCGCCAAAGGCCGATACCGCTCAATTCAACGACTTCTGGACGCCGGCCAAGCCGAATGCGGCGCTGTGTCGTTCGCCGCTGCTGGTCGGCACGCCTGTCGGCCTGCCGCGCTGCATGCAGGCGAGCAACGTCATGAAGCACCTGGAAGCGCTGCAGGATATCGCCACGCTCAATGGAGGCAATCGCGCCTCCGGCCAGCCGGGCTACCAGGCGTCTCTCGACTATGTGCGCAGCCGGCTACAGCGCGCTGGCTATCGCGTCGAGGTGCAGGCGTTTCCCTTCCTCGCCTTCTATCCGGCCAATCCCGGCACGCTGAGCGCGGTGGCGCCGCAGACGGTGCAATATGTCTGGGAAGAGGATTTCGCCTATGCCGACCAGACCGATCCGGGCAACGTCACCGCACCGGTGGTGCCGGTGGATCTGGCGCTCGGCGCCGGCAACACATCTACCAGCGGCTGCGAACCGGAAGACTTCGCCGGCTTCCCGGCCGGCGCCATCGCGCTGATGCAGCGCGGCACCTGTCCGTTCGGGCAGAAGGCGACGAATGCCGCCGCAGCCGGCGCGGCCGGAGCCATCATCTTCAATCAGGGCGACACCGAGGACCGCAAGGGCCTGCTGGTCGCCACCCTGGGCGAGGACTATGCGGGCGGCATTCCGGTGCTGTTTTCGACCTACGACAACGGCGTGGCCTGGTCGCAGACCGCCGGGCTGCAGCTGAGCATGAACGTCGACGTGGTGCGCGAGCAGACCGAGACCTACAACCTGCTGGCCGAAACGCGGCGGGGTGATCCGAGCAACGTGGTGATGGTCGGCGCGCACCTGGATTCGGTGTTCGAAGGTGCGGGCATCAACGACAACGGTTCCGGCAGTGCGGCGCTGCTGGAGATGGCGCTGCTGATGAGCAAGGCGCGGCCGGAGAACAAGGTTCGCTTCGCCTGGTGGGGCGCGGAGGAGTCGGGGCTGGTGGGCTCGACCTACTACGTCAACCAGCTGCCGGACGAACAGAAGCAGCGCATCAAGGCCTACCTGAACGTCGACATGATCGGCTCGCCGAACTACGCCAACTTCATCTATGACGGCGACGGCTCGGATTTCGGCCTGCAGGGTCCGCCCGGCTCGGCTGCCATCGAGCGGCTGCTGCGCACCTACTTCAAGCTGCGCAACGCCCCGTCTGAAGGCACCGAGATCGACTTCCGCTCCGACTATGCGCAGTTCTTCGAGGACGGCATCGCCTTCGGCGGGCTGTTCACCGGTGCCGAGGACATCAAGACCGAGGAGCAGGCGCAGCGTTACGGCGGAACGGCCGGGCAGTCGTTCGATCAGTGCTACCACACGCCATGCGACAACCTCGGCAACATATCCATCGAGGCGCTGGAGCTGCACGGCGATGCACTGGCCTTCGCCACCAGCTGGCTGTCGCTGTCCACCAAGATGATCGATGACGAGATCGCCGCGGCGGCCGAGCAGAGCATCGGCAGCATGCGCATCCAGCAGGTGCAGGAGAAGTCGCGCTGGGGTCACTGGATCCGTTGATCGCCTGAATACCGCGCCGGCATGCCGGCGCGGTCCCCCTTTTCCTACGGTCGGCCCGGCAAATCTGCGACAATCGCGCCCTTCACGAAATTGCCCACGGCTGTCCATGACCGACGCAACGCCCGCTATCGATACCCTGCTGAAGAACCTAGACCAGGCCCTGTTCGCGGATCGCCACCGCCTGCGTCGTCAGCTGCACGAGCTGAGAAAGCAACCGGACGAAGCCAGGCTCGCCCAGTGGCTGGAGCGCTTCCAGGCGTCCGCCGCCAAGGTCGAGGCGCGCCGGCAAAGCGTGCCGCGCATCCGCTACGACGACAGCCTGCCGATCGCCGCCAAGCGCGACGAGATCAAGGCCGCGCTGGAAAAGCATCAGGTGCTGGTGATCGCCGGTGAGACCGGCTCGGGGAAGACCACCCAGCTGCCGAAGATCTGTCTGGAGATCGGCCGGGGCGTACACGGGCTGATCGGCCATACCCAACCGCGGCGCCTGGCCGCGCGCAGCGTCGCCACCCGCGTCGCCGAGGAGCTCGGCGCGCCGCTGGGCGAGTTGGTGGGCTATCAGGTGCGCTTCGAGGACCAGAGTACCGAGCGCACGCTGATCAAGCTGATGACCGACGGCATCCTGCTGGCGGAGACGCAGCACGATCGCTTTCTGGAGAAGTACGACACGATCATCGTCGACGAGGCCCATGAGCGTTCGCTGAATATCGACTTCCTGCTGGGCTTCCTCAAGACGCTGCTGCCACGCCGGCCGGATCTGAAGGTGATCATCACCTCGGCGACCATCGACCTGGAGCGCTTTTCCGAGCACTTCGACGGTGCACCCATCGTCGAGGTGTCCGGGCGTACCTACCCGGTGGAAACCTGGTATCGCCCGCTGGCTGCCGAGATCGACGAGGACGGCAACCGCGTCGAGGATGACCTCACCGTCGATCAGGGCATCCTCGCTGCATTGGACGAGATTGCCGCCCACGAGCGCAGCGTTGGCCAGCGCCCCGGCGACGTGCTGGTGTTCCTGCCCGGCGAACGCGAGATTCGCGACGCCGCCGAGGTGTTGCGCAAGGCCAATCTGAAATTCACCGAGGTGCTGCCGCTGTATGCGCGCCTGACGCCGGCCGAGCAGCAGAAAATCTTCCAGCCGCGCCCGGGGCGCAAGATCGTGCTGGCCACCAACGTCGCCGAGACTTCGCTGACCGTGCCGGGCATCCGCTACGTGATCGATTCCGGCACCGCGCGCATCAGCCGCTACAGCTACCGCGCCAAGGTTCAGCGCCTGCCCATCGAGGCGGTGTCCCAGGCCAGCGCCAACCAGCGCAAGGGTCGCTGCGGACGGGTCGAGCCGGGCATCTGCATCCGTCTGTACAGCGAGGAGGATTTCCTCGGTCGGCCGGAATTCACCGACCCGGAGATCCTGCGCACCAACCTCGCCGCGGTGATCCTGCAGATGCTGCATCTGCGCCTGGGCGACATTCAGGATTTCCCCTTCATCGAGCCGCCGGATGGCAAGGCCATCAGCGACGGCTTCAACCTGTTGCAGGAGCTCTCGGCGGTCAACCGCGAGAACCAGCTGACCCCGCTGGGACGCCAGCTGGCGCGGCTGCCGATCGACCCGCGCCTGGGCCGCATGCTGCTCGAAGCCGCGCAACAGGGCAGTCTGGCCGAGGTGCTGATCGTCGCCAGCGCGCTGTCGGTGCAGGATGTGCGCGAGCGCCCGGCGGACCGCCAGCAGGCCGCCGACCAGGCCCATGCGCAGTGGAAGGACCCGGACTCGGACTTCGCCGCGCTGATCAACCTCTGGCGCGGCTTCGAGGAACAACGCCAGGCGCTGGGCTCCAATGCGCTGCGCAGTTGGTGCCGTAAGAACTTCCTCAACTACCTGCGCCTGCGCGAGTGGCGCGACGCGCATCGCCAGCTGACGCTGATCGTGCGCGAGCTCAAGCTTGGTTCGGGCAGGTCGGCGGATGGCTCCGGCCAACTACTGCACGCCGCCAAGGCTCGTCGGGTGGAAGAAGGCGCAGCCTCTTCCGCGCGTTCGGCGGGGGCTAGCGTCCAACCCGTGCCAACCAAGGACAACAAGGTCAATGTCATCCTCCGCCAGCAGGCCGAAGCCAGCGAGGCCGCGCAGAAAGCCAAGGGTTACGCCGCGGTGCACAAGGCGATTCTTGCCGGCCTGCTCAGCCAGATCGGCAACAAGACCGAGGAGGGCGACTTCCTCGGTGCCCGCCAGCGACGCTTCTGGGTGCATCCTTCCAGCGTGATCGGGCGCAAGAAACCCAACTGGCTGATGGCCGCGGAACTCGTGGAAACCACCAAGCTGTTCGCGCGCATGGTCGCCAAGATCGAACCGGACTGGATCGAGCCGCTGGCCGGCCACCTGGTCAAGAAGAACCACTTCGAGCCGCACTGGGAGAAGAAGCGCGGCCAGGTGGTGGCCTACGAGCAGGTTACGCTCTACGGGCTGATCGTGGTTGGCCGCCGCCCGGTGCACTACGGGCCCATCGACCCTCCGGCGGCACGCGAGCTGTTCATCCGCGAGGGCCTGGTGCGTGGCGAGATCAACAGCCGTGCCCGCGCGCTGACAGCCAACCGCGAGCTGCTCGAGCGCATGGACGAGCTTGAGGCCAAGGCGCGGCGTCGCGACATCCTTGCCGACGAGGAAACCCTGTTCGGTTACTACGATGCGCGTGTGCCAGCGGACATCTACCAGACCGCCAGCTTCGAGAACTGGTACAAGCGCGAGAGCCAGAAAGACCCGCAGCTGTTGATCATGCGCGAGGAAGACGTGCTCGCCCGAGAGGCGCGCGAAGTCACCGCCGCGCAGTATCCGGATCACCTGCGCATCGGCGAGTTGCAGCTGCCGCTGGAATACCACTTCGAACCCAACCACCCGCGCGACGGCGTGACCCTGCGCGTGCCGGCGCCGCTGCTGCCGCAACTGCGCCGCGAGCGGCTCGATTGGCTCGTGCCCGGGCTGATCGAGGCGAAGGCGGTCGCACTGGTGCGCGGCCTGCCCAAGGCGATCCGCAAGAACTTCGTGCCGGTGCCTGACTTCGTCGGCGCGGCACTGGCCAAGATCAGCTTTGGCGAAGGCGCCTTGCCCGAGGCGCTGGGCCGCGAGCTCACCCGCATGACCGGCGCCCGCGTGCCGGACGAGGCCTGGGCCGAGGCCGCTGCCGGGCTGGAAAACCACCTGAAGATGAACATCGAGGTGGTCGATGCGCGCGGCAAGTTCCTCGGCGAAGGCCGCGACCTGGCCGAGCTGACCGCGCGCTTCGCCGAGGCCAGCCAGGCGGCCCTGGCGCCGCCGCAGGAGAAGGCCGAGCAGAAGCCGGTCGAGGCCAAGGGTTTTGCCCAGGTCGCGGAAAAGGCGCAGGCGAAGATGGCCGGCCTGTCGATGACGGTCTACCCGGCGCTGGTCGAGGAGGGCGGGGTGGTCAAGGAGGCGCGCTTCCCGACCCAGGCCGAGGCCGACTGGCAGCACCGCCGCGCCCTGCAGCGCCTGTTGCTGCAACAGCTGGCGGAACCCGCCAAGTACCTGCGCCACAAGCTGCCGGGCCTTACCGAGCTGGGCTTGCTCTACCGTGACATGGGCAAGGTCGATGCGCTGGTTGAGGACATCCTGCTGGCCAGCCTCGACAGCTGCATCCTCGACGGCGAGGCCGCGCTGCCGCGTGACGGTGCGGCGCTGGCGTCGCTGGCCGAGCGCAAGCGCGGCGACTGGACCGCGCATGCCGAACGGCTGGCGCGCCTGACACTGGAAATCCTCAAGCACTGGCACGGCCTGCAGAAGCGCTTCAAGGGCAAGATCGACCTGGCCCAGGCGGTGGCGCTCAACGACATCAAGGCGCAGCTGGGCAACCTGGTCTATCCGGGCTTTGTTCGCGAAACGCCGGCCGAGTGGCTGAAGGAATACCCGCGCTATCTGAAGGCCATCGAGCAACGCTTCGAGAAGATCGGCGCGCAGCTGCAGCGCGACCGCGTCTGGTCCGGCGAGCTGGGCGGCTACTGGGAGCAGTACCAGGCGCGGCTGCACAAGCACCAGCAGGAGGGCAAGCGCGATCCTGAACTGGCGCTCTATCGCTGGATGCTCGAGGAATATCGCGTCTCGCTCTGGGCACAGCAGTTGGGTACGAAAATGCCGGTATCCGACAAGCGCCTGAACAAGCAATGGAGCCAGGTCGAGCCCTGAGTTCAGGGTCGGCCTCTCATCTGGATCGAGCCATGCACAGCCACAACAGTCTGCCGGGCGTGGCCAGTTCGCTCGGCGCTTCGGCGCTGTTCGCCACGCTGTACTACTACACCACGCTGCTCGAGCCGCTGGACGGCCAGCAGGTCTACGGCTGGCGCATCCTGCTGACCGCCCCCTGCCTGGCACTGCTGCTGCTCGCCATCGGCCGCTGGGGTGAGGTACGGCAGATTGTTGCGCGCTTGCCCGCCGAGCCGCGGCTATGGCTGGCGCTGCCATTGTCCTCGGCGCTGGTCGGGCTGCAGCTGTGGCTGTTCATGTGGGCGCCGATCAACGGCCACGGCCTGGACGTCTCGCTCGGCTACTTCCTGCTGCCGCTGACCCTGGTGCTCACCGGGCGGCTGCTGTTCGGCGAGGCGATCAGCCGGCTGCAGCGCCTGGCCTGCCTGCTCGCCGCGATCGGCGTCGGCAACGAACTGCTCGGCGCCGCGTCGCTGTCCTGGCCGGTGCTGGCGGTCGCCCTCGGCTATCCGTGCTACTTCGCCCTGCGCCGCAGGATGGGCACCGCCAATCTAGGCGGCCTCTGGCTGGACCTGGTGATCAGCCTGCCGGTCGCCGCATTGTTCGCCGTCGCCGACCGCGACACCTTGCAGTTGCTGACCGCCAGCCCGCGGCTGCTGGTGCTGATCGCCGGCCTCGGTGCGCTCAGCGCGCTGGCCCTGGCGCTGATGATCGTCGCCAGCAAACAGCTGAACCTGGCCCTGTTCGGCCTGCTCAGCTACGTCGAACCGGTATTGCTGGTGGTGGTGGCGCTGCTGCTCGGCGAGACCATCACGGCAGGCCAGTGGCTGACCTATGGGGCAATCTGGGCGGCGATCGGAGTTCTGGTCGTCGAGGGCGTGGCTGCTTTGCGTCGCAGCCGTGGGGCCAGCGCAGGGCCTGGCTGAAACCGGCACCGCCAGCTGTCCGGGTGGGTTGCTTGCGCGGAGCGCGCCGGGTGAACTTGTGGAGCGTTGCGCTTTTCCTAATCGGTGAACCCTGATCAAGGAGCAAGGCTTCAAGCTCATGGCGCTATTCACCCTCGGTATCCTGCTGTTTCTGCTCATTGCCGCCGACATCATCAAGACCACGCTTTCGACACGCGGCGGCGGAATGCTCACCAACGCTGTCACTCGGTCGGTATGGGCGCTTTTCTTCAGGGCGGCGGGGCGCCAGGGGCGATCCGGAGTGCTGCAGTATGCCGGGCAATTCGTCGTGCTCTCGGTGCTGCTGAGCTGGATACTGGGCCTCTGGGCGAGCTTGTTCCTGCTTTTTGCCTCGCACCCCGGCTCGATTGTTGACGACGCGACCAAGCTGCCTGCCGATTTGTGGGAAACCTTCTACTACGCCGGTTTCACCCTTTCAACGCTGGGCGTCGGCGACTACGCCGCAGCCGCGGACGGCTGGCGTGTGCTGACCAGCGCGGCCGCGTTCTGCGGCCTGACGTTCATCACTGCGGCGATCACCTATATCGTTCCGGTGCTGTCGGCGGTCAGTCTGCAGAACCAGCTCAGCCTACTGGTCAGCAGCATGGGCCGAACGCCGCAGGAAATCCTGGTCAACAGCTGGAATGGTGCGGATTTCTCCAGTTTCTACGACAACGTCCCGGAGCTGCGGCAGATGCTGGTCCAGCACACCCTGAACCATCATGCATACCCGGTGATCCAGTGCTTTCACAATTGCGATGCCGGCAAGAACGTGGTGCCGGCGGTGGTTACGCTCAATGAGGTGTTGAGGCTGCTGCAAAGCGTCAGTGCCGAGATTCCCCAGGATCGGCAAACGGCAGATGCTGGGTTCGGCGGTGACTCGGCACCTGGAGCTGCAACGTGCCAGCTACCTTGGTCGAACCCGCCCGAGCGTGGGCGAGGGTGATGTCGATCTGACGCCGTTGGCGGCCGCAGCCATACCGCTGGATGAAGACCGCGTCGCCATCGCGGCGCACGACCAGCGCCGCAGGCTGCTGAGTGCCTTGCTTGAATCGGATGGCTGGAGCTGGCGTGACGTTTATGGCGACTCGGCCGGAAACTGACGAACTCGCCGAGCACTGTGGTCGAACGCTGACGACTACAACATCCTTTGCGCCAGGAGGGCTGCGACGAGCGCTACTGCCAGTACCCCGAGCAGCAGGCCGATGCGCCAGCCGGACCTGCGCGAAGGGTCGCCAGCGGGTATCACGGCTGCCGCTGTGGTGGCGGCATGCAACGGGTTCGGTGTAGCCGGGCGCGGACGTGCGGGTTTGGGCAGAGGCGTGGGCAGGTCGGCGGCGCGAACGAACACCGTGGCGTCCTCGTCGACGACTTCCGGCGCGCTGACCTTTGGCCCGATCACCAACAGGGTGGTGTTGCCCAGCTGGATCTGATCGCCCGGCTGCAGCACCGCGGTGCTGACCTTCTGCCGGTTCACCAGCACACCGTTGGCCGAGGCCAGGTCCTTCACTTCCAGCACGTCGCCCTTGAGAAAGAATTCGGCATGGCGGCGCGACAGTTCGGCGTCGCTGAAGCAGAGCTCGCACTTCACCGAGCGGCCGAAGGTCATCGAGCCGGTGATGTGGTACTTGTGGCCCTGGTTCTCGCCCTTCACGACCTGCAGCAACCAGCGGGGCGCGGACGCCACCTTGGCGCCGGCCTTGGCCGGATCGACGATCTGCAGCTCAAGCGTGCCTAGCCGCAGGCGATCACCGGCGCGAATCTGGTAGCGCTCGCCGACCTTCTCGTCGTTGACGTAGGTGCCGCCCACCGTGCCGAGGTCGGTGAGGTAGTAGAAGCGGTGTTCCAGCAGCAGTTCGGCGTGGAACGGCTCTATCCCGGCATCGTTCGCGACCAGCTTGTTGCTGCGGTCCGAGCCGAGGGTGAAACGTTCATCGGCCAGCCAGATGGGGCTCTGCCGGTTGTCGACGAAATGAATCCTGAGCATCTCTGAATCACCCTGAGCAGAGAGGCGATCGGGCGCGAGCCGAGCGATCGCCCGTGATTACTGGTTGAAGATCCGGTTCCACAGGCGCTTGACCGGGTTGGCCGGCGCCTGGGAGCTTTGCGTGGTTGTTGGCGCCGTGCGCGAGGTGCTAGCGGCGGTACGCGGCTTGGGCCGTGGTGCACGCGCTTTGGCAACGCGCTGAGCGTGAGCGTCGTGCAGTGCGAGCAGCGGCGCGTATTGCGGCGCAGCCTCCAGGCCCTGCTGGATGTATTCCAACGCCAGGGCGAACTCGCGTTGTGCATAGGCCGATTCGGCAAGTTGGACATAGCGTTCGCTGACCCGTGTCAGACCTTCGCGTGCGGCCTGATGCTCCGGCAGCCAGCCGAGCACCTGCTGGTAATAGTGCACGGCGCTGTCTTCGGCCGGCTCCAGCAGCTGGTCGCTGGCCAGCCGCTGCGCCGCCAGCTCCAGGGCTTCGGCGATGCGCGCATCGAGCACGCGGCGCAGGCCGTCGAGCGCTTCGGGGTTATCGGCATCTAGGCGCAGGGCCTGGCGGAAGTAGTAGTCGGCATTGTCGAACGCGGGCGTGGTCAGCTGTCCGACGGCCAGGCGTGACTCGGCACGGCCGAGGAAGTCGCTGATGCGGCTGTACTGCCACCACTGGTAACCACCGAAGCCGAGCACGGCCACCGTGGCCACCACGGCTGCGCTGATTGCCGCCCAGCGGCCGAGGCCGCGCCCACTCCGCCGGCGACGGCGACTGGGCTTGGCTTCGATGATGACGGCCGGCGCGATGCGCGTCTGGTCCATGTCCGGTTCGGTGAGGGTGTCGATGGCGGCCAGCAGTTCGCGACAGCTGGCGAAGCGCTCGTCCGGTAGCTTGGCCAGCATGCGATCGAGCAGCGGCTGGTAGCCCGCCAGCGCCGGCGGCAACTGCGGCAGCGGCATCTGCACGTGGTTGAGCACGGTTTGCGGATAGCTGCTGGCGCGGAACGGGTTGGTCCCGGTGAGCATCTCGGCGAGGATCACGCCGAGGCTGTAGATGTCGCTGCGGGCATCCAGCGGCTGGCACTGGGCCTGTTCCGGGCTGCTGTAGGCCGGGCTGCCGACGGCGATACCGAAATGCGTGAGCTCGTTGTCCAGTTCCACCGCCTTAGCCACGCCGAAGTCGGTGAGCACCACGCTGCCATCGTCGCGAAAGAGAATGTTGGCCGGCTTCACGTCGCGGTGGACCAGGCCGCCGTCATGCACCACCGCGAGGCCGCCGGCCAGCTGGCGAATGATGTCCAGAGCCCGGGCCGGTGAAAAGACGATGCCGCGATGCTGCGCCAGATCGCCGCCGCCGAGGTATTCCATGGCCAGATAGTGGCGGCCATCGGCGATCTGGCCGATGTCGTGGATGGTGATGATGGCCGGATGGCGCAGCGAGGCGACGATATGGCCTTCCTGGATGAAGCGTTCGGTAAAGGCGGCATCCTCGGTGCGCAGCAGCACCTTGACTGCCACCTCGCGATCCAGGGACAGCTGGGTGGCGAGGTAGACCTCGGCCATGCCGCCCTTGCCGAGTCGTTTGTGCAGGCGATAGCCGGGAATTTCTAGCATCCGATGCGTCATGGAAAAGCTCGTGCCTGGTTACGACTTGAGGGGTTTCAACAGCATGTTGATGAAGCGGCGCCCGCGCGACTCGGTCGCTGGCGGTGTTGCGGTACGGCCGATCACGATGCAGGAAATATTGTCCCGCCCGCCATGCTCGTTGGCCTGAGCGATCAGCTGTTCCACCAGGTTCTCGAGCGTGTCGGCGAAGGTGCAGCTGGCCTGGATCTGTGCATCGGTCAGTTCGTTGGTCAGGCCGTCGCTGCACAGCAACAGCAGCTCGTCGGGCTTCAGCGTGCCACAGGTGACGCCGATCTCCAGCGGTTCCTCGCGACCCAGGCAGTGCAGGATGATGTTGCGCCAGGCGTGGCCCTCGGCCTCGGCAGGCTTCAGCTCGCCGGCGTCGATCATCATCTGTACCCAGCTGTGGTCGCGGGTGAGCTGCTCGATGCCGGTGGCGCTGACCAGATAGGCCCGGCTGTCACCAACCCAGGCCAGCTCGAAATCGACGCCATGGAACTGCGCTGCCACCAGTGTGGTGCCCATACCGTCGTCGCCGGCGGCGTCCAGTACGGCCTGATTGGCCAGGTGGACCGCCGGTTCCAGCGGCTCGCCGGCTTCAATGGCCCGCTGCAGTGCCTCCAGCGCCACGCTGCTGGCGACCTCACCGCACTGGTGCCCGCCCATGCCGTCGGCGATCGCCCAGAGGCCCAGTGCCGGCGCGCAAAGCAGGGCATCTTCATTGTGGCTGCGCCTGCGCCCGGGCGAGCTGATTCCGGCGTAGTCCAGCAAGGAGTCGGTGAGGGTAGGTTGCATGCGTTGACCCGCTGCGGCATGACATCGAGCGAGCATGATGCGTTGGGCCTCGGGTACTGTCATCGGCTGGTACCGAGGCAAGCGCAACACTGTTAACTCGCGCACAGGGGCGAAGCAATCGAACGCGCCCGGACCAGCAGCCGGCCGCTTTGATGCGCTTGGCCTGCGCTCGCATGCATGCGTTAGCTGACCGGCCGCAGGAACTGTGCGATGCGTGCCAGCACTTGCTCCGGTTGTTCGCGGTGCGGCACATGACCGACGCCTGCCAGCAGTACCTGTTCCACCGGCCCGCCGGCGTGGCGGGCGACCAGCTGCGGATGTCTCGCCGAGCCGAACTCGTCGCCTTCGCCATGGATGGCCAGCGTCGGGCAACTCACGGCCGGCAGTGCCGCTTCCAGTGACCAGTTGCTGAAGTTCGGGGCGAGCCAGGTGTCGATCCAGGCGCTCAGCACCCAGTCGCTGCGCTCGCCGTGATAGCGGCGCAGACGCTCGCGTTGGGTAGGGTCGGCGAACCAGTTCCTGGCCTGACGGATGCCGTCCAGCGTCTGCGACTCGACGAAGGTCACCGCGGACAGGGTGATCAGTGCCTGGCAGGCCTCGGCGAATCGCGCGGCACAATGCACTGCCATGCTGCCCCCAACGCTGTGGCCGACCACCACGAAGTGCTCGATACCCAGGTGCTCGCGTACTGCGGCGAAGCCGGTGCTGGCCTCGTCCTCGACGAAGCTCGCCACAGGCGGCGCAGTCAGGCGATCGGAGCGACCATAACCGAGGCGATCATAGGCCACCACCGTTCGTCCAGTGGCCTGACTGAGGGCGGCCGGGAAGTCCCGCCACTGCTCGATGCAGCCGAGCGATTCGTGCAGCAGCAGGATAGGGGCGCGGTTCGGGCGCAACGCATCGGCATCGGGAAACCAGCTGCGAATGAACAGCCGTCCTCCGGAGCCCTCCAGCCATAGATCGGTCGGGCTGTTGCCGAGCTTGGTGCTGAGGGTCATCGGGCGCTCCTGGCGTAGGCGGAGCGCATAGCAGTACTGCTCTTTTACGTAAACGTCAACATGCGCCTGCGAATGTATCGGCGGTTCGGTGGCGGCTGGCTTCCCCCTGCCGCATCAGGCGCCGCTCTCGCTGCCGCGGCGTGGCGGACGCGAGCTGTCGGGTGGTTCGACGCGGGTCAGGTTGCCGTCCTTGCCCAGATGCAGGCGCATGTAGTCCTCGGCGAGCAGCAGCTGGCCGGCGTACAGTGCAGCGGCTTCGGCCCGCAGATGCTCGATCGAATGGCCGCGACCGGCGCTCTTCTGGTAGCGCGCGCTGAAGTGGGTGAGCACCAGGTTCGGCAGCCCGACCGCCTGTGCAAAGCGCGCCACCGCTGCTGCGGTGCTGTGGCCGAAGTCATTGCGCGCGTCGTTGGCCACGGCCTCGGTATAGGTCGCCTCGTGTACCAGCAGCTGCGCGTCACGACAGGCTTCGGCGAACAGCTCGGGTCGGTCGTTATCGCCACCGATGACGATGCGTCGCGGGGTGCGGCTGAAGCTCAGGTAATCGTCGCTGCGTAGCACTCGGCCTTCATGCTCGATGTCGAAGCCGCGTGCCAGCTGGCCCCAGAGTGGGCCGCGCGGCACGCCGTCACGTTCCAGGCGTTCGATGTCCAGGCGCGGGTCGGGGCGCGCCTCGCTGAAGCTGTAGCCGTAGCAGGGCACGCGATGGGACAGCTCGGTCGCCTCGATGCGCATGTTCGGGCTGCGCCACTCGCTCAGCGTCTCGACCGCATGAAAGTCCAGCTCGTAGCTCAGCCAGCTCTGGCTCATGCTCAGGGTCGCCCGCACCCAGGTCTCGATGCCCTGCGGGGCGATGATCGTCAGCGGTGCCTTGCGCCCCATCATGCCGGCACTGGCCAGCAGGCCGGGCAGGCCATAGCAGTGATCGCCATGCACGTGGGTGATGCAGATGGCGCGCAGGTCGTGCAGCGACAGCGGCGTGCGCAGCAGACGATGCTGG
The DNA here is from genome assembly GCF_024448335.1 of Stutzerimonas frequens. GTDB lineage: Bacteria > Pseudomonadota > Gammaproteobacteria > Pseudomonadales > Pseudomonadaceae > Stutzerimonas > Stutzerimonas frequens. The sequence continues at coordinate 145,401 of NZ_JAMOHM010000011.1, read as the reverse complement.
GTGCCTTCGCCGCAATCGATCAGGTACCAGGCCTTGCCGGTGTCTTCCAGCAGCGCCAGCGCGCTGACGTTGCGCGCGCGGGTCGGTGTGCCGGATGAGGTGCCGAGAAATAGCAGGTCCACGAGGCATGTTCTCCAGAAGGGGTCTGATCAGTATGCCTGTACGACTGGTGCGTCAGCTGTCGGTTGCGTAACTGTTCCTCGACGTGTGCCGCCGGCTGAGTATTGCGGTGACGAGGCCAGGGCGAGCGTCGATGCGCTAGCGTACGCGCCGCTTCGCTATCAGGCGCTTTGTGCGAGTTGCGCGTCGCTGCCGCGCTGAGCGCTGTCGTCCTGGTCGAGCAGGGTCGCCAGCAGACTGGTCGCGCGGTCGAGCTCTCCGCGGTCGAGGCAGCCGAGGGCTTCGCTGAGGCCCGCGCGCCAAACGGCATCCCTGTTTCCGGTGGATGCGCTAGCGATCAGCTCGTCCAGTTCGCTTGGCTGACGCAGGCCAACGAGGCCCGGCGCGGTTGGCTGCGGCAGTGCTGCGACGGGAGCCGGCCGTTCGGTTGGGTGATGGCCGAGGTATTCGTCCACGGTCATCTCGGTGACCATCGGCACCTGGCGCTGGAAGGGGTTGATGTCCGGGAAGGATGCCTCCGCCCGCTTGGCGCCAACGGGACGGGGTTCGACCATCAGCGCTGCCGCTGCGGCCGCTGCGGCCGCCCGTGAGCGTCGGCGCAGCAGCAGGCCCGCGAGAAGAAGAAGCAACGCAGGCACAACCAGTAACGAGCTGCTGAGCGAACTATCCGGCTGCTCCGCCAGTGCCGGCGCAGCCAACGCCGAGGCGAACGGCGCGGCGGATGGCTGATGCGCCTCGGCGCCGAGGTCGGACGGCGCTACCTGGGCGATGGAAGGTTCGGTGACGGCCGGGCTTGCCTCGCGCTGGGCCAGGCTTTGCTGCGCTTCGGCGAGCAGGCGGTTCTGCGCCTCCATCTGCGCCTGCAGGCTCACCACCTGGGCTTCGAGCTGGCCGAGCACCTGTTCCAGGCTGCGATCGGGCGTCGCTGAAGGCTCGAAGGCGACGTGCTCGACCGCTGGCGCCGCCGCGACGGGCTCGTGCTCAATCGCTGACGATGATGGTCGGGGTGCAGAAGCCTCGACGTGGTCTGGCAGCAGCATCTCGGCGCCGACCCGCAGGCGGTTGCGGTCACCGCCGATGAAGGCATCCGGGTTCAGCGCATAGAGGTCCGCCATCAGCGCTTCGCGTGAGCCGGCCTTGCCACCTTGCAGTCGCGCGGTGATGGCCCAGAGGCTGTCGCCGGGCTGGATCCGATACCGCTTGCCCTGTTCGGCCATCGGCAGCGTGCGTGCTGGTGCCGGTTCAGCTGGCGGCATGCCGACCACGGCCGGCGTCGGCCGGGCAAGCGGCAGCGCCGGCAGATCCGGTTGGTACAGCGGCGGGTCGAGCAGCAGGGTGTACTCGCGCAGTAGCTGGCCGCCCGGTAGGGTCAGCTCGACGATGAAATTCAGATAGGGCTCGTTCACCGGTGTGGTAGAACTCACGCGGATACGCTGACCGCCAGCGTCGAGCGCCGGCACGAAGTTCAGCTTGGCGAGAATGTCTGGCCGCTCGACGCCGGCGCGGGCGAACACATGGTTCGGCGCCAGGCGCACTTTAATGTCATCGGCGCCCAGTCCGCGTGCGTCGATCAGCTCGATGTCCGCCTCGAGCGGCTCGGCCAGCGCCGAATGCAGGCTGATCTCGCCCAGCCCCAGGGCACTGGCCAGGGGTGTGTAGCAGGCGGCAAGCAGGATGAAAGGCCAAACGGCAAGACGAAACGACGACATAAACATTCCGGGTGCCAGCAGGGCTTTGGTCGAGGTTCCGCGCAAGGAAACCCGGCCGCGGGCGGCCTGTGGCAGTCAGCCGGCCCGTAGCGAACGCTCGTGCTGGCTATGATGTCCGGAGTGATGGCAATTTGCTAGATAGTTCACATTTTTCGGATCAGTGGCATGGGCGGCTTGTGCTGTCTCGCCTACAGGTACTTGAGCCAGGTGATATCCCGGCGCCGGGCCTTCAGCCGTGCAAACCAGCGCACCGCCGGATACAGCGCCACTGCCAGCACGACAGTCCACAACCACAGCGGCCAGACCGCCTCGAAGCCGAAGTGGCTGCCACGGTTCAGGCCCCAGATCGCCACGGCGGCGAGGTAGAGCAGCTTCAGCACGTAGAGGTGCAGCAGGTAGAAGAACATCGGCGCTGCGCCGAACACCGTCAGCGGGCGCAGCCAGGCGCGATCCTGGCGACGCTCGAAGTGGCGCAGCAAAAGCAGGCCGGTGCCCAGGGTCAGGCAGAGGAACAGCAGCGACGGCGGATATTTGGTGATGTTCAGCAGGCTCATCAGTGTCCGCAGTCCATCCTCGCCAACCACCCAGGGCCGCTCGCCGTAACCGTTGATCAGGCGTAGCAGAACGAACAGCAGCAGCGCGGCCCTGCCCCAGTTGGCGAGGTTGTGCTGACGGCGTTCAGCATCGGCGTTGCGTCCGAACCAGGGGCCGGCGGCGTAGCCCAGGGCGATCACGCCGATCCAGGGCAACAGCGGGTAGGAGGTGCGCAGCCGCAGGCTGTCCGAGACCTCAAGCCAGCCGCGATCATGCAGGATGGCCCACGGCAGGTGCATGGGTGATCCGACGGGGAAGTGCAGCGGATCGAGCAGGTTGTGCCCGCCGATGATCAGCAGTCCGAGCAGCACCAGCCACGGGCGTGGCAGCCAGAGCAGCGCCGAGAGGGCGAGCATGCTCAGGCCGATGGCCCAGATCACCTGGAGGTAGATGACCTGCGGCGGGAACTGGAAGGTCCAGGCGAAGTTGACCAGGGTGAACTCGAGCGCCACCAGAAACAGCCCGCGCTTGAGCAGAAAGCTCGACACCGCGTGGCGGCCCTGATGCTTTTCGCCATAGAGGAACGCTGATAACCCGGTCAGGAAGATGAATACCGGTGCGCACAGGTGCGCCAGGGTGCGGCTGAAGAAAAGTGCGGGCTCGGTGACCGCCACGTCCATCGGATCCGGCACCTGCATGTGCAGCAGAAAGGTTTCGCGGACATGGTCCAGCAGCATGAACAGAATCACCAGGCCGCGCAGCGCGTCGATGGATTGAAGGCGCGCCGCAACGGGCGAGGTCAGGTCGGGGGCGGGCATGCACGGCTCATGGCAGAAGTTCGCGGACAACGGGCGCGGAGCCATGAGGACGTGATGCCTCACGGCCTGGCTACGGTGACGCCCGGCAAAGGTGCGATACGTTATAACAAAAGTGCCGTGCATCCAAACGCCTGTCCGTCCGCGCGCCGCTGTGCTGCTTCAGGGGCGACAGCGGCGCCGGGGCGAGGCGGGCGTTACTCGCAGTTGACCATCCAGGACAGACCGAAGCGGTCGGTCAGCATGCCGAAACGCTCGGCCCAGAAGGTCTTCTCCAGCGGCATGATCACCGTACCGCCTTCGCCCAGGGCAGCGAACAGTTGCTCGGCCTCCGCCACGCGGGTCGGGTGCAGGGAAATCGAGCAGCCCTTGATGCCTTCGTACGGTCCTCCGCCACAGGTGTCTCCGGGCAGCGTGTCGGAGGCCATCAGCGTGCTGTCGCCGAGGTTGAGGCAGGCATGCATGATCCGCTCGCGGTACTCGGCGGGGAACTGCTCGGCATCCGGCGCCTGGGCGAAGGTCATCAGCTCCAGGGTGCCGCCCAGTACCTGCTGGTAGAAGGTGAAGGCCTCGCGGGCATTGCCGTCATAGGTGAGGTAGGTGGAAAGCTTCATCTTCGTGCTCCTTGCTGTCAGTGGTTGAGTTGCGCACGCAGGCGTTCTTCCTGCTCGCGCAGTTCCGGGGTGAACTCGGCGCCGAAGTCCTCCGCTTCGAAGACCTGGCGGATCTCGATCTCCGCCTCGCCGATGGCGGACGGCGGGCAGCGCCTGACCCAGTCGATCGCCTCCTGCAGCGAAGCGGTCTGGAACAGCCAGAAGCCGGCGATCAGCTCGCGGGTCTCGGCGAACGGGCCGTCGATGACGCTGCAGCGCTCGCCCTCGAAGCGCACCCGCGCGCCCTTGCTGCTGGGCTGCAGGCCCTCGCCGCCGAGCAGCACGCCAGCGTTGGCCAGTTCTTCGTTGTAGCGGCCCATGGCCGCAAGCACGTCCTCGTCGGGCATCTGGCCGGCTTCGGTTTGCGGCGTGGCCTTGATCATCACCATGAAACGCATCGGTCGACTCCTTCGTTGGATGGAAAAGGAGCCTAGACGGGGTTGTCGAGATTTCCGCCGGCTCCGATCATTGGTCGAACGAGCGCGGGACGAATCGACAGGGCGCTGGAAAATTTCCGATCAGCGCAGCGGATAGCTCAGCAGGAGCAGATGCAGGCAATTGAGTGCGCCATGCAGCAGCACGGCCACCCACAGCCGATCGCCGGCACAGTGGAACGCCAGGCCGTAGCCCAACCCGGCCACGCTGGCGAGCAGGGCGAAGCCGACCCCGAACGGCAGATGCGCCGCGCCGAACAGGGTTGTCGCCAGGCCGATGCCGATGGCCGCGCCAAAGCGGGCGACCAGCTCGCGTTGCAACAGCCCTCGGAAGATCAGCTCCTCGGCCAGGCAGGTGACGGCCAGGTTGACCGCCAGCCAGGCGAGGAACTGCGCCGGCCACTTCGGCTGCCAGGCGAGGACGCCGCCGACCACCGCCAGCAGCGGCACGGATGCCAGGCACGCGACCGCGACCAGCCATGTGCAGCGCTTCGAGCGCCAGGCTGCGCGCGGCTGGCCCAGCCACCAGGCGAGCAGCAGCGCGGCGACCATCGCCTTGTCGGGGCTGAGCCGCAATTGCCAGGGGAGAGCACCGCCCAGGTCCTGCGGCGGCCCCAGGGGCAGCGGGTTGAAGCCGGGCAGCAGATGCGCGGCAAGCAGGAGGGCCCCAATCAAGGTGGTTGCCAGCCACGGCAGCCGTGGCAGGTGCGGCTCGGCCAGTAGCCAGCCGGCGAACGCCAGCACGAGCAGCGCCCCGATCGGCTCGATCAGGCCGAGTGCCAGGCCGCCCAGCAGCGCGGTGAGAGGAAGGCCGTAGGGCAGTGTCGTGCGCATGTCACTGCAGCCGATAGCGCGCCAGCTCACGGTGGGTCAGTACGCGCATGCGCCACGGATCGATCAGTTGCATGTCTTCGGCCAGCCGCGGGTTGGCGCCCATGTCGCGCAGGTACGCCTTTGGCGTGCGCCGCGGTCGCTGGCCGCTGGACAGTGCCGACTCGCCGTTGGCGATATACGGCCGATGCAGGCCGACATGCCCGCGTATCGTGCGTTGCCGGCCAGCCGCGAGCAGGTAGATGCAACTGCCCTGGCAGACCGCGCTCGCCGGCACCAGCGCATCGAAGCCGGTTTCGCGCAGCAGGTAGCCCATGCGCATGGCCTCCGGCGCGCTGCCGCCGATGTTGTCGAGGATCAGCAGCTTGCGCGCGTATTTGCCGGGATGAGCCATGATGCCCTTGAGCAACGCCTCGTAGTCGCCCGGCGCGATCTGCTCGGTAACCCGCGCCACCAGTACCAGCCCCTGGTCCTCGTGCTCCAGCGGCAGGACCTCGACCTTGGCGTGGGCGGTGCAGGCGAACAGCGCCAGGGCGCAAAGGGTGGCGAGGCGAAGCATCGAGCGGGCGGTCCTGTGTTGAGAGGTTGGCGAAGATACCTGTACCGCCGGATTTCGCCTACTGCCTTGGTGTGCTCGCTACGGACCGGTCAGGCATCGGCAAGACCTTGTAGCCGCTTGTTCCAGTCCTCCACCGCATTGCTTTCCAGCCTGCGGTCCACCAGCTTGCGCCAGTTCGGCACCAGCGGCAGCTCGGCCAGTGCATGGAGCTCGGCGCGGTCCAGCGTGCGTCGGTACAGCACGTCCATTACCCGTGTCAGCGGCCAGCCAGGAAAGGGGCGCTGCTCGAGCACGAGCATCTGTCCGGCTTGCAGCTGACCGGGCTCCAGCACCTGGTAATACCAACCGGTCAGCCCGCTCTGCTGCACACGCAAGGCCATATCCGGAACGCCGAAGCGGTCGTTGAGCTTCCAGCAGGGCTGGCGCGTCTGCGCCACCTGCAGCAGAACGTCGCCACAGCGCAGCACGTCGCCCAGGCAGAGGTCGGCTTCGCCGAGGCCGGTGGTGCTGATGTTCTCGCCGAAGGCGCCGGGCTGCTCGAGCAGCGGCGAATGGCCGAGCTGAGCACGCCAGTGGTGATAGTGGTCGAACGGGTAGTGATGCAGGGCCTTGTAGACGCCGCCATGCACACGGCGATCGCCCTGTTCGTCGCCGGCGAGCCCTTCGCTGCCGACCGCCACCGGCCCGGCAGTGGGCTGCTTGGCGATGGCGCTGTGGCTGCCGGGGCGGGTGAAGGGCACGGCTCTGCCGACGAGCAGCTGTTCGATCCTGGCCAGTTGCATGCGGGGCTCCTTGCTGAAGGCGGCTGGCGAAGCGCCGATTGTGCCGCAGCGCGTGGCCGTCTGGCTCGTGTTCAGCGCCGCTGTGCTGCTGCCCGCGCACAACTCGCCGATGTCGTTCGGGCTGCACCGTTGCGCGTTGCTGGATGATGGCGGGCCTCTTGCTCGCTTCGCCGGCGCCTGGAGAATGCTAAGGTCAGCCTTTTCCATTCGCCGGAGAACACCAGGTGTCCCTGACCACGACCTACGATCCGCAGAACATCTTCGCCCAGATCATTCGCGGCGATGCCCCCTGCTACAAGCTCTACGAGGACGACGACGTGCTCGCCTTTCTCGATCTGTTCCCGCAGTCCTTCGGCCACACGCTGGTGATCCCCAAGCGCTCGGCGGCCTGCAACATCCTCGACGTGGACAGCGAGGCGCTGGCCAAGGTGATCAAGGTGGTGCAGAAGCTGACCCGGGCCATCGTCGCCGAACTCGAGCCCGACGGCGTGCAGGTCGCCCAGTTCAATGGCGCGCCGGCCGGGCAGACGGTGTTCCATATCCACATGCACATCGTGCCGCGCTATGCCGGCGAAGGGCTGGGCACCCACGCGGCGGGCAAGGCCGATCCGGCGGAGCTGGAGAAGCTGCAGGCGCGCCTGCTGCAACGCATCGCCGCGCTGGCCTGATCGCGGGCGCCGGGCACGTCGGCACCCGGCGCGCCTCGCGACCATCGCAGCAGCAAACAGGCACCAAAGTACAATTCGTGCCCGCCGGGGGGCTTCGTACCCTGCGGGCATGATGCCTTCTACGCTTGTCCTTATTCGCCGTTTTCAGCATGCCTTCAGCGCCTGCGCCGGGAGGCTGCGATTCGGCTTGCTGCTGATCCTCGCCGTGCTGCCCTGGTGCGCCCGCGCCGAGGCGCTGCCGGTGTTCACCCTGAGCGTGCTGCAGTTCGGCACGCCGCACTGGGAGCTGGAACACCTCAAACGACGTCAGCTGGACCACGCCAACGGCTTCGAACTGAAGGTGCGCCTGGCGGCCGATGTGCCGGCGTCGCGCCTGGCATTGTCCAGCGGCAGCGTCGATGGCGCGGTAAGCGACCTGCCCTGGGCGCAGGCGCGGCATGAGGCGGGCAGCAGCTATCGCTACCTGCCGTTTTCCTCGCAGCTCGGTGAAGTGCTGGTGCCGACCGGCAGCGGAGTCCGCACCCTGGCCGATCTGCGCGGCAAGCGTATCGGCGTCGCCGGTGGGCCGGACGGCCTCGGCTGGCGGCTGCTGCAACGTGCCGCGGCGGAGCAGGGCATCGATCTCGCCAGGGAGGCCCGCGTGCAATACGCCGCGCCGCCGCTGCTGGGTCAGGCGCTACGACGCGGCCAGCTGGATGCGCTGCTGACCTTCTGGCATTTCTCCGCGCGCATGCGCGGCGAGGGCGGGGTGCAGGCTGCCTTCGGCCTGGATGACTTGCTGAGCGATCTGCAACTCGATGCGCAGTTGCCGGTACTCGGCTATCTGTTTCCCGAACCCTGGGCGCAGGCCAACGAGGTGCTGCTGCAGCGCTTCGCCAGCGCGCTGCGCCAGAGCAAGCACGAGCTCGCCACCGAGCCGGCGTACTGGCAAGCGATCCGTCCGCTCATGCGCGCCGACGATGAGGCAGTGTTCGCCGCGCTGCGCGACAGCTTCGTCGCGGGCATTCCGCAGCCGCTGGACGCGGCACGTATCGCCGACCTGCAGCGGCTGCTGGTGCTGACCGGCAGCAATTCGGCCAAGTTGATGCCGGCCGCGCTGTTCCAGAGCACGCAATGAACGGCTCGCGCTGGGCCTGCTGGGTCGCGTTGCCGTTGGCGCTGCTGCTCTGGGCCGGCATCGCACTGATGGTGCAGACGCCGTTGCTGCCCACGCCCGCTGCCGTGCTCGAGACCTTCTGGCAGGCGCTGCAGAGCGGCGAGTTGCCCGAGCATCTGCTGGTGACCCTGCGCCGGGTGCTGATCGCTTTCGCCCTGGCCATGGCGCTGGGCACGCTGCTCGGTGTGTGGATGGGCCGTTCGCGGCTGGCCAACGCGCTGCTCGATCCGCTGCTGGTGCTGTTTCTCAACCTGCCTGCGCTGGTCTCCATCATCCTGCTCTACGTCTGGTTCGGCCTGGTGGAAGCGGCGGCGGTGCTCGCGGTGGTGGTCAACAAGGTGCCCAACGTGGCGGTGACGGTGCGCGAAGGCGCACGCAGTATCGATCCCAAGCTGGAACAGATGGCTATGGTCTACCGTTTCACGCGCTGGCAGCGGATCAGGCATGTCTGGCTACCGCAGCTGTTTCCCTACCTGATGGCGGCGACCCGCGGCGGGCTGGCGCTGATCTGGAAGATCGTGCTGGTGGTGGAGTTGCTCGGGCGCTCCGATGGCATCGGCTTCCAGCTGCACATGGCCTTCCAGGTGTTCGACGTGGCCAGCATCCTCGCCTACAGCCTGGCGTTCATCGCCGTGGTGCAGCTGATCGAACTGGCGCTGTTGCAGCCGTTGGAGCGTCGCGCATCGTCCTGGCGCGAAGCGGGTGTGCGCCATGCTTGAGCTGCGCCTGGATGGCCGTCACCCGGTGCTCGGTGTGATCGAGGCGCAGGTGCGCGCCGGCGATCGCATCTGTGTGCTCGGGCCGTCCGGTGTCGGCAAGACGACGCTGCTCAACGGCATCGCCGGGCTCGATCCGCAGCTGCGGCCGATGATCGAGCAGCGCGCCGGCTTGCGCGTCGGCTATCTGTTCCAGGAACACCGCCTGCTGCCCTGGCGTACGGTGCGGCAGAACCTGGCGCTGGTCGGCGCCAGCCCGGCCGACATCGAGCGGCTACTGGCCGAGGTGGGGCTGGCCGGCGCCGGCGACTGCCTGCCGGACCAGCTGTCGCTGGGCATGGCCCGCCGCGCGGCGTTGGCGCGCTGTCTGGCGATCGAGCCGGATCTGCTGCTGCTCGACGAACCCTTCGCCTCGCTGGATGCCGAGCGCGCCGCCGAGCTGCGCGGCCTGATCGCGCGCCTGCTCGATCGGCACCCCGGGATGGCCATGATCTGCGTGACCCATGACCCGCGCGATGCCGACGAACTGGCCAACCGCCGGTGGTGGCTCTCCGGCCGTCCGGCGACGCTGCGCTGCGATGAACCGCTGGCGGCTGGTAGCCAGATCGGTGCGCCGCTGCGTAGGGCCTGAACCCTTCAGCCGGCCACGAGCTGCGTCAGCGCATGCAGTAGCAGCCCGACCAGGCCACCGACCAGAGTGCCGTTGATGCGGATGTACTGCAGGTCCTTGCCGACGCTCTGTTCCAGCTGCTCGACCAGTTCGCGGCTTTCCCAGTTCTCCACGCGCTGAGCGATATAGGCGCCGATCTGCCCGCGGTAGCGTTCCAGCAGCCCGGGGGCGGCGGCGAGCAGCTGTTCGTTGATCCAGTTGCGCATGGACTCGTCCGCGGCCAGGCCGTCGCCGAGGCCGCGGCAGAGCGAGACGATGCGCCGGCCGATGCGTGAGTCGTCGCTGGCCAGGTCGCTTTCCAGCCAGGCCGTCAGCTCCTGCCAGAGATTGCCGAAATAGGCGCTGGTGGCTGGATGCTCCAAGAGCTGCGCGAGGATGCGCTCGACCTCCAGGGCGTAGTGCGGGTCCTGTTCCAGGCGCTCGATGTATTCGCCGACATGCTCGTCGAAACGCTGGCGGATCAGGTGTTCTGGGTCGGCGGCGATCTCGGCGATCAGCGCGGACAGGCCGTCGACGAACTTGTTCGCCGACCAGCCGCTCACCGGCCGGCTCAGGCCGAGGTAGCGCAGAGTGCGAATTTCCCGGCTGATGGCGTCGGCGACCAGCGCGCGGGTTTCCTCATCCTGCATGATCGAGTCGAGGCGGATCAGCAGTTCGTCAAGCATCGCCTGATGCCGGCCCTGGCTGGTCAGCACGCGCAGCGCCTGGGCCAGCGGCGGGGCGAGGTCGAACTTGCGCAGGCGGCAGATCACCTTGGCTTCGACAAAGGCGCGCACGCGCTCGTCATGCAGCGCGGCGATGCCGAAGTGCGCGACCCCGGTGAGGCGGCGGCCGACCGCTTCGGCATTGCGTGGATGGCGCAGCCAGCCGGCCAGGCGCGAGGCGAGGTCCAGCTCCTGCAGCTTGGCCAGTACCAGCGGCGTGGCGAGGAAGTGGGTGGTGATGAAGCTCGACAGGTTGCGGCCGATGCGCGCCTTGCTGCGCGGGATGATCGCCGTGTGCGGAATCGGCAGGCCGAGCGGGTGGCGGAACAGGGCGGTGACGGCGAACCAGTCGGCGATCGCGCCGACCATGGCAGCCTCGGCGAAGGAGGCGACATAGCCCCAGGCCGGGTGAACGGTCTCGAAACGGATCGCGGCGATGTACAGCAGGGCGGCCAGCAGCAACAGAAGGCCGGCGACCAGCTTCATTCGCGAAACCGGTGACTGCCAGGCGCTGATCAGCGAACGCATGCGGTTCCTCGTGTCGATGGTGGGCTCGTGTGCAGTAGACAGCGAAGCAGGGGTGCGAGGTCGGTAGGTGCAGGCCAGACCGCTCTTTCCGCGGGCCAGCTGTAGGGTGCGGCTTCAGCCCACCGCTGAATCTGCGGTATGAAGCCCACCCTACGGTTCTCACGAAGCCGTGAGGTGGGCGTTGCCTTGTGAATCAGACCTCGTCTTCTTCCTCGCGGATCAGCACGTACTGGCCTTCGGCATCGTTCAGGCAGTCCCAGACATAGAACATCGAGATCTTGCCTGGGCTTTCCGTGACCGCGGCATAGTCGCCGGGCACGGCAGTGAAATAAACGCCGGAATCGGGTGCCGCCTGACAGGCGATGCGGGCGACGACGAAGGCTTCCGGCGCGGTGCCGTCGAAGTAGTCGTCACGGTCCTTGGCATCCCATTCGGTCGGCGCCTGGAAAGGGCCGCTGATGACGATGCGCGCGTCTCCGAGATCCTGCTCTTCCGCTTCCTCGTCATATTCGTCGGGGCGGTAGAGGGTGCATTCCAGAGCGTCCGGGTTTTCGAGAATGGCCGCGCGGGATTGTGGGGTGAGTGTCTGCATGGAATCTCCGACTGCGGTGGGGTGTGAGTGGCCAGTGTGGTGTAGCCGCACAGGCAGCGCAATCGGTTGCATGGTCGCGCCTGCCAAGGGCGTCGGGCGTGGCGATTCTGTCCACCGTTCGGACGGCCGGTGCCTGTCGTGCCGAACGCGGTGATGTTTGCCGCCTCCAATCGAATGACAGCCACCACCGCAAGCCGAGGCGATCATGAACGCTAACGACCCGCAGACCGGCGATGAGCCTGACGTCACCATGACCGACGGCGGCGAGAAGAACGCCGGCGAAGATCCTGATTACGACGAGCAACCGTCGCGCCTGGACAATCCGGACGAGCCTGAAGTGCTTCCGGACGATCCGGATATCCTCGGTCAGGACGGTTCCGACGAGCCGAGCTAATGGTCATTTTGTGCCCGCCGGCCGGCGGCTAGTTCGCGCCAGGAGGCGTCATCATGGATATCTATCAGGTCAGGCCTACCGCGATCGGCTGGGAGCTTGAAGACCAGCAGACGCAGAAGACGGTATTGCGCACCCTCACGAAGGACGAGATGTACAGCGCGCTGGATGCGTTCATGGAGGGGCGCACGGCTTCGGTGGAAGTCATCGGGCGTGACGGCGAGCTGGAGGAAGAGCGGCCCTATCCGGGTAGTCACCACCTCTGAGGCGGTAGGGCAATTTCCTTCAATAAGGCGAGTTGCCGACGCCGGTAGCCTGCAGCCATCTTCGGACTGGCGAGCAGAGTACTAATGGACCCTTATCTTTCAATGGCCGCGTTTGCCCTGGCCTCTTCGATCACGCCGGGGCCGGTCAATCTGGTGGCGCTGAGCTGCGGCGCGCGCTTCGGTTTTCGCGCCAGCGCGCGTCACGTCGCCGGTGCCACCATCGGCTTCACACTGCTATTGCTGTTGATCGGCCTCGGTCTGTACGAACTGCTGGAACGCGCCCCGATACTGCTGCGCGGGATCCAGTGGGGCGGGGTGGCGTTTCTGTTCTACATGGCCTGGCGTCTGGCGGCCGATGACGGGCGGCTGCAGCCTGAAGGCGCCACGAGTGGGCTTTCGCTGTTCGCCGGCGCGCTGATGCAGTGGCTCAACCCCAAGGCCTGGCTGGCGTCGGTTGCCGGCATGGGGCTGTTCGCCGCGAGCGGTGACGTACTGCGGGTCTGGCTGTTCGCCGGGCTGTACTTCGTGATCTGTTACTCCTCGATCGCCTGCTGGGCCGGCGCCGGTGCCTTTCTCGCGCGTTACCTGCAGGAGCCGCAGCGAGTGCGCTGGCTGAACCGGTCAATGGCCGTGCTGCTGGTCGGCAGCGCGCTGTATCTCATGGTCGGCTAACGGCGCGCCGATGACGATGGGCGGTCGCGGTATTGGCCGGGGGTTGCCGCGAGCTGGCGCTTGAAGGTGCGCTGGAAATGCGCCTGATCGGCGAAACCGGCGGCCAGCGCCACTTCGGCCAGGTCTCGGCCCTGGCGCAGCCAGTGCTGGCTGCGCTGGATCCGACGGTTGAGCAGGTAGGCATGCGGTGTCATGCCGTAGTGCTGGCGGAAGGTACGAATCAGGTAGGAAGGCGACAACCCGGCGGCCTGGCAGATGTCTTCCAGCCGCAACGCGCGGGTGCAGTGCTCGGCGATGTAGTCGGCCGCCCGTCGCAGCTGCTCGATCGGCTCTATGCCGCGCCCGGCGACAGACGGAGCCAGGGTCTGCAGCAGCAGAGTGAAGTATTCGACCGCTGCACTTTGCTTGTGCAATGTGTCGGCGCGCGGATCGAGCAAGGTGCCGTGAAGTTGCGTCAGCGCGCTGAAAAGCAGTGGGTCGGTGCTCTGGATGGGGCCGTACGGCACGAACGTCCCATCGGGGCTCGCACCCAGCTCGTGTTGCAGGGCGCCCAGCCAGCGGCTGTCGACATAGAACATCAGGTACGACCAGGGCTGACCGTCGATGGGGTTGCAGGCATGCACGGTCTGCGGGTTGATCAAGACCAGGGTGCCGCGGGCGACCCGTTCACGGGCGTCGCCGTTGAAGTAGGTGCTGGCACCGGCGGTGATCGCGCCGATGGAGAAGGTCTCGTGACAGTGCGGCGCGTAGCAGACCTTGCGCCCGTCGGCGACGACACGCGCTTCGAGGAACGGCAGGGCCGGGTCGCGCCAGAAGCGGGGTTGATCGTCGTCCGGGTTATTCACGTTGCGCCTGCCGTCATCGATACGAAACTGGGGTCTGACTCTAGCAATCATCCGCCGCTCTGGCATGCTCGATCGTCCGGCTCGCCGCTTCGCCTTCCGAACAAGGAGTTCACATGCGCCCGTTGCTTGTCTTCACCGCACTGCTTTCGCTGGCCGGCTGCTCGTCCTGGCAGCCCGACGCCGAGGATATCGAGCCGGTGCCGGCCGAGCGGGTGCTGGCCTACCAGCAGCCGCTGGACAACGCCGGCGAGGTGGTGGTGACGCGGGACTTCGGCCTGCGTGGTGGCGGTTGCTACATCGCCGTGCTGATCGATCGCCAGCTGGCGGCGCGCATTCATGTCGGTGAGGTGGTGCGCTTCCAGGTGCCGGCCGGTGCGCGGATCGTCAGCATCGGCACCGATCCGCTGGATGACACCCTGTGCGGCAAGCTCAGCCTGCGCCGCGAGAAGCTGGCGCAGGTGCAGGCGGGGCAGGTGTTGGAGTACCGCGTCATCAGCGACAACCGCATCGGCTTCGATATTGTGCCGGTCGAGCGCTGATCGCCCGGCGTAACGGGCGGCGGGACGAGCTCGGTTACTTGATCACCGTCCGCGCGGTCTTCAGGTAGTCGGCGCCGTAGCTCTTCAGGTCGTCGGCATTCTCGGCTTCCGAGGCGATGTGGATCTCTTCCAGCGTGTCGTTCAGGCCATCCATTTCCTCGACGATCTTTTCCAGGGCCGCTTTCAACGTGTAGGTCAGCTCGTGGATGTGCGCCATGTTCTCCGGCGTCTGGCCCTGCGCCAGAGCCTGTTCGAGGCGCGAGTTGTAGTCGGAGAAATTCTTCACCGCTTCGGCCAGGTTGCGCGACGGCTGTGCGTCGGCCAGCACATGGCCGGTGGCGAGAGTGGTCAGCGCCAGGGCGGCGGTCCGGATGAGCGTTTTCACGAAAGATCCCTTGCTGGAAAAATGTCGGGCGCGAAGGTATCACCTGCTCATCCGGACGATGTGTGGCAGCGCACAGTCTGCGCTGCGCCATTAGTCGCATGCGCCTGCTGATTGGCTGGCGGTGCGGTCGCGCGGACTTCTGTCCTGCTGATGCCACGGCGATTTGGGAAAAGACTGAGGCGGCCGACCACGGGCGCGAAAGTTCCGCTTGTCGTGACACGCCGGCCGCTCTGGCATGCCCATTGCGACGATCTTTTCGCTAAAGCCGGGAAGTCCTCGGCCGATAGCAGTTCGCTTGCTGGCATATGGCCTTGATGGCCGCCGGCACCTGCGGGGGCTCAACAACAATTCGCCACGCATCTGCTCCGTCTCTTGGATACGCGTCCTGCAACAGGACCATGCGGCACGGCCTGTCGTCTGGCCTGCCGGTTCGAACCTCATGCCTTTGCCAATTGCCGATCCGCCGGACGGCACGCCATATGGAAAAGAACGAATGATGCAGCAACTGACTATCCGAGCCCGCCTGCTGATGCTGGTCGGGGCCATGCTCGCGGCCTGCCTGGTCATCGGCCTGACCGGGCTGAACGCGCAGCAGCGCAGCGTCGCCGGTCTCAACACCGTGTACCTGGATCGCGTGGTGCCGCTGCGCGATCTCAAGCTGATCGCCGATCTGTACGCGGTGAAGATCGTCGATACCACGCACAAGACCCGCAGCGGCATGCTCAGCTACCCGCAGGCACGGGACGAGGTGCGCAGCGCGCGTGCAGAGATCAGCCGCCTCTGGAGCGCCTACATGAACACTCGGCTGGTCGATGCCGAGCGGCAGATTGCCTCGCGTATCGAGACGCTGATGAAGGCTGCGGACGAGCCGCTCGATGCTCTCGAGCGTACGTTGGACCGCCACAGTGAGAAACGCCTGGCGGCATTCGTCATCAACGACCTGTACCCGTTGATCGACCCTATCTCCGAAGGCTTCAACCAGCTGATCGAACTGCAGCTCGGCGAGGCCAAGGCCGAGTACGAGCAGGCGCAGGCGCTTTATCAGCGCAATCGCCTGCTAAATATCGGCCTGCTGCTGGCGCTGCTGGTAGGTGGTGGACTGTTCGCGACGGTCATGCTGCGCAGCATCAGCCGGCCGCTGGATGAGCTGAAGCAGGCGGCGGCCTCGGTGGCCGCGGGCGATCTGAGCCGCGCCATCGAGTGCCGCGGGCGTGACGAAATCACCGAGGTGCAGCGGTCGATCCGCCAGATGCAGCAGACCCTGCGCGATACGCTGCAGGACATCCAGGGCTCGGCGACCCAACTGGCATCAGCCGCCGAGGAGCTGCACGCGGTCACCCAGCACACCGCTCAGGGCATCCATCAGCAGAACGAGGAAGTGCAGATGGCTGCCACCGCGGTCACCGAGATGTCCGCGGCGGTCGACGAAGTGGCCGGCAACGCCAACCGCACCTCCGATGCCTCGCGCGATGCCGAGTCAGTCGCCGACGACGGACGCCGGCAGGTCACCGCCACGCGGCAGACCATCGACCAGTTGAGTGACAAGCTGCAGCAGACCGCAGCGACCGTGACCCATCTGGCCGAAGAGGCGGCGAGCATCGGGCAGGTGGTGGATGTGATTCGTGCGATCGCCGACCAGACCAACCTGCTCGCGCTCAACGCGGCCATCGAAGCGGCGCGGGCCGGCGAGGCCGGACGCGGATTCGCGGTGGTCGCCGACGAGGTGCGAAATCTGGCGCAGCGCACGCAGAGCTCGACCCAGGAGATCGAACGCATGATCGGCGCCATTCAGGGTGCCACTGAGGAGTCGGTGCGCGACATGCAGCAGAGCAGCGAGTTTGCCGCGCGCAGCCAGCGTATGGCGGGTGAGGCCGACCAGGCGCTGGGGCTGATCGCCGAGCGAGTCGGGCAGATCAACGAGATGAACCTGGTGATCGCCAGTGCCGCCGAGGAACAGGCGCAGGTCGCGCGCGAGGTGGACCGCAACCTGGTGGCCATCCGCGACATCTCCGAACAGAGCGCCACCGGCGCGCAGCAGACCTCGGTGGCCAGCGACGAGCTGGCGCGCCTGGCTACCCAGCTCAACCAGCTGGTCGGCCGCTTCCGCCTCTGAAGCGGCTCGTCGGACGCGGTCGGGACATGTGTTGTGGCACTCCGGCCGCGAACCCGGCAGCACGAATGCATTCCTATGTACGGAGCTTTGTCCCGATCCGTACCAAACGAGGAGTCGCACGTGAGAACTGCCGTGTCCGCCCTGGCGCTTGCCGCCGGTCTTACCCTGAGCTTGCCGCTGCTGGCTGAAGACCGACCGGTCTATGGCCCGCAGCTGGAAGGCTTCAGCTATCCGCACCCGCTTGAGCATTACCGCTTCGAGTCCCAGGGCAAGGCGCTGGAGATGGCCTACATGGACGTCGCGCCGACCGGCCGGGCCAATGGCCGCACGGCGCTGCTGCTGCATGGCAAGAACTTCTGCGGGGCGACCTGGGAGCGCACCATCGAGGTGCTCAGTAAGGCCGGCTACCGGGTCATCGCCCCCGATCAGGTCGGTTTTTGCAGCTCGAGCAAGCCCGAGGGTTACCAGTTCAGCTTCGCCCAACTGGCACACAACACCCAGGCGCTGCTGGAACAGGAGAACATCGGACAGGTGACCGTGATCGGCCACTCCATGGGCGGCATGCTGGCGGCGCGACTGGCGCTGAACTATCCGCAGCGGGTCGAGCGGCTGGTGCTGGTCAACCCCATCGGCCTGGAAGACTGGCAGGCCGAGGGCGTGCCCTACGCCACCATCGATCAGCTCTACCAGTCGGAGCTCAAGACCGACTTCGACAGCATCAAGGCCTACCAGCAGAAGTTCTACTACAACGGCGACTGGAAGCCGGAGTACGACCGCTGGGTGAAAATGCTTGCCGGGATGTATGCCGGCGAAGGCAAGGAGCAGGTCGCCTGGAACCAGGCGCAGACCTCGGAGATGGTCTTCACCCAGCCGGTGATCCATGAGTTCTCGCGGCTCGAGATGCCGACCCTGCTGCTGATCGGCGGGCTGGACCGCACCGCGCCGGGCGCCAACCGTGCACCGGCGGATGTCGCCAAGCGCCTGGGCAACTACCCCGAGCTGGGTCGGCAGGCGGCCGCGATGATTCCCGATGCCAAGCTGGTGGCCTTCCCCGATCTGGGGCATTCACCCCAGGTCGAGGCGCCGGAAGCGTTTCACCGTGCCTTGCTCGAAGGATTGGAGGCCAAGCGCTAAGGCCGATCAGCCGCGCTCCGCAGCGTTTGCCTGGGGCGCCTGTGCGGCTCCCAGGCGCTGCTCGCCGGATTCCAGCAGCGCCTGCAAGGCACGGCCATAGGCGCCGAGCGCTACGCGCAGGCTGTTGTTGTGGGTCGCACCCTCGACCAGCAGCAACTGCTTGGGCTGGCGCGCGGCCTCATACAGCTGCTCGCTGAAGCGCGGCGGCACATAGCGGTCATCGCTGCCGTGCACCACCAGCAGCGGCATGCCGATCTGGTCGATCTTCTCCAGCGAATCGAACTTCTGCGATAGCAGCCAGCGCACCGGCAGCGTGGTGTCGGACACGGCCGTCGCCACGTCGGCCAGCGAGGTGAAGGTCGACTCGATGATCAGCGCGCGCGCCTCGGCGGGTGTTTCGTCGCGTTCGGCCTGCTGCCCGAGTTCGGCGGCCAGGTCGACGGCCACCGCGCCGCCGAGGGAATGGCCGTAGATGAAGCGCTTGCTGGGATCCGGCTGCAGTTGCTTCAGGCGTTCCCAGCCGATGCGTGCGTCGGCATACACGCTGCGCTCCGACGGCAGATCGCCAAGGCTCTGGCCAAAGCCGCGGTAGTCGATGGCCAGCACCGAGAAGCCCAGCTTGCGCAGCTGCTCGAGGCGGAACAGATGGCCGGTGAGATTCCAGCGCACGCCGTGCAGGTAGAGCAGCGCCGGTGCGTCGGCTTCAGCCGCCGGCCACCACCAGGCATGGATGTTCTGCTCGTCGCCGAATGCCGAATCGGTCAGCTGGAGCTCCTCGACGCCGCGCGGCAGGCCGCTGAACCAGGACGCGTTGCCCGGCTCGATGCGGAACACCAGCTCGCGCTCCTTCTGTTCGAGCACCGAGCAGCCGACCGGCAGGCCGACGGCGAACAGGGCGATGAGCAACAGGCAAATCCGCCGGGCTTTGCTGCGGAACAGGAAGAAGTGCTGCAAGGTGAGTGTCTCGAAATCAGGAATCGTAGATAGGACCCGCTTGCCGAACGATCTGCAAGGCGGCTCCTCGCTTCACTGATTACTGCATGTTGCGCGCCATTGTCGCCGCCGGCGGACGGTCGGCTACGGCCTCAGGAGCAGCAGGTCGCCGGCCTGGCGTCGGCGTCCTGCACCGCGCGCTCGATCTTCCAGGCCCAGGCGAACACCAGCAGACCGCCAACGGCGGTAGCCGCGCCGATATAGCCGGTGGATGTCCAGCCGAAACCGGCGGTGATCGCCAGTCCGCCGAGCCAGGGCCCAAGCGCATTGGCGATGTTGAAGGCGGCGTGGTTGGAAGCCGCGGCGAGGGTCTGTGCATCCGCCGCGACATCCATCAGGTGGGTCTGCAGCGCCGGCGACAGCGAGACCATGGTGCCCACCGCGAACACCGCCGGAAAGATCGTCCATACCGAATGCGCCGCCAGCGGGAACACTAGCAGCACCAGTGCGCTCCACAGCAGCAGCCAGGCGACGGCCTTGAAACGCAGCTTGTCGAACAGCCAGCCGCCGACCAGATTGCCGACGATGCCGCCCAGACCGAAGGCGGCGAGGGCGAAGGGAATCCAGCCGGCGCTGACACCAGTGACTTCGAGCAGCGTTGGTGCCATGTAGCTGAACACGCAGAACATGCCGGCGAAACCAATGGAGCTGATCGCCATGGCCAGCCAGACCTGCGGCCGGTTGAACGCGCGGATCTCATGCAGCGGGCTGTTTCGCGGCTCGTCGCGGTTCAGCGGCAGGAACAGCCCCACCAGCAGCACCGTCAGCAGGGCGATGGCGCCGACAAGGGCGAAGGCGTAGCGCCAGCTCAGCCATTGGCCAAGCCAGGTGGCCAGCGGGTTGCCGATCAGGATCGCCACGGTCAGGCCCATCAGCACCCGCGCCACCGCCTGGGCACGCTTGTCCGGCGGCACCATGGAGGCGGCCACCAGCATTGCCACGCCGAAATAGGCCCCGTGAGGCAGGCCGGTGACGAAGCGGGCGATCATCAGCGTCGCGTAGTCCGGTGCCAGGGCGCTGGCGAAGTTGCCCAGGGCGAAGAAGCCCATCAGCAACAGCAGCAGGTGTAGGCGGTACAGCCGCGAGCCGAGGATCGCCAGCAGCGGCGCACCCACCACCACGCCCAGCGCATAAGTGCTGATCACGTTACCCACCTGGGGTTCGCTGATGCCCAGCCCCGCTGCGACGTTGGGCATCAGGCCCATGATGGCGAACTCGCCGGTGCCGATGGCGAAGCCGCCCATGGCCAGCGCCAGTTCGATCAGCAGTACGGCACGGGCGGACAGGGGCGGAGTCGCTGCGGTGGCTGGCGCCGTCATGGTTACCTCGTTGCGTCGAAAAGGGGCGGCATTATTCACGCCTGCGGGCGCAGGTAAAGCCATACCGCCGAAGAAGGAGATGTACAGGGTGGTGGGATTGCATCCGCGCGCCGGAGTTCGCCAAGGGAACGGTGCGTCAGTCGGAGAATCGAGGCGTAACTCTGGACGTTCGGCTGGCGCCTTGATTCTGACGATGATCTTGATTCTGGTCAGGGTGACCGCCAGGTCGGCTCAGTATTTTGCGAACCAGCTCCAGAAAATCATGTGGCCGGCAGCGGCTCCAGCACCTGGAGCGACACGACGTCGAACGGCTTCGTGCAGTGCCTCGTACCGCCCAGGAACCTCCCCATGAAACTCCTCTTCTCGCCTGCCGAGCTGCTGATGAATCGGCTCAGTTATCCAGTCAAGTTCGGTGTGATCGGCCTGCTTGTGTTTCTTGCGTTCGCCAGCCTGATGCTGACCATTGCCGGTCAGCTGAATCGCACCATCGAGCGTGCGGAAAGCGAGCTGGTGGCGTCCTCGCTGGCACGACCGATGTCCCGCCTGATCGAGCTGACCCAGCAGCACCGCGGCGTCTCGTCGATGCTGCTGGGCGGCAATGCCACCGTGGCTGGACGTCGCGATGCGCTGCAGACCAGCGTTGCGACTGCCTTGGCGGAAATGGAGCGGGCGCTCGCCGAAGACAAGCGCACGCTGCGCGAGTGGCAAGACATCGGCCGCCGCTGGGAGGAGATCAAGCGCGCCGGCCTGGACTGGACCCAGGTCGAGAATTTTCAGGCGCATACCGCGCTGATCGGCGAGCTGCTGACATTCCAGACGCTGCTGTCGGATGCCTACGGCCTGACCTTCGATCCGGAGCCGCAGACCTACTACCTGATGACCACGGCAGTGAGTCGCATGCCGTTTCTGGTCGAGTATCTGGGCCGTTTGCGCGGCAGCGCCTCGGCGGTGCTGGCCAAGGGTGAGATGAGCGATCAGCAACGCACCGCGTTGATCGTCCTGACCGAGGAGATCAGGTCGGCGACTGCGGACATGGAACGCAGCATCGCCAAGGTCATCGCCCAGCGGCCTGAACTTCAGGGGCAACTGAGCCGTGCAGTCGCCACCATGCACGAGCGCGGTGAAGCGATCGATGCGGTGGTGCAGGCCATGGTCATGCGTGGAGATTTCACCAGCACCTCATCGGCGCAGTTCTTCGACATGGCGACCGACGCGATCAACATCGGCTACGCACAGATGCGCGACGTCCTGCTGCCCAGCCTGGACAGCCTGCTGCAGCAGCGGATCGACGATGCCCGGCTGATGCTTCATGGCAATCTGGCCGTCCTGCTGGTGGCACTGGCGGTGATCGGCTATCTCTCGATCGGTGTCTACCTGTCGGTGATGACCAGCATCCGCAGTTTGCGCGAAGGCAGTGAACGACTCGCCGCAGGGGATCTCACGGCACACATCGATCTGGCGGCACGCGATGAATTGCGCTACGTGGCCGGCAGCTTCAACGACATGGCCGAGGCCATGCGCCGGCTGATCGGCAGCATCAAGGACAACTCCGATCACGTCGCCGACTCGGCGCGCAGCCTGGTCACTGCCTCGGGGCAGATTCATGTGGCCTCGCAGTGCCAGAGCGATGCGGCCTCGAGCATGGCGGCAGCAGTCGAGCAGATGACCGTGGGCATCGAGAGCATCGCGCGCAACGCCGGTGAAGCCGATGCTCTGGCCCATCGCTCCGGCGAACTGTCGCGCCAGGGTGGCGAGATCGTGGCCGCGGTGGTCGAGGAGATCAGCCAGATCGCCGTCTCGGTGAGCGATTCGGCGCGCACCGTGGCCGAACTGGGCGAGCGCTCCGGGCAGATATCCGCGATCGTCGGGGTGATCGGCGACATCGCCGCGCAGACCAACCTGCTGGCGCTCAATGCGGCGATTGAAGCCGCCCGTGCCGGCGACCAGGGCCGCGGCTTCGCCGTGGTGGCCGACGAGGTGCGCAAGCTGGCCGAACGCACTGCCAACTCCACCAAGGAAATCGCGCAAATGGTGGCGGCCATCCAACAGGGCACCGAGGGCGCGGTGCAGGGCATGGAGCAGGGTGTGGCCAAGGTCAACGAGGGCGTCGCCCGGGCCCAGCGCGCCGGCGACGCCATGGGCGGCATTCGCGAAGCGGCCAACCAGGTGCTGTCCACCGTGGCGGAGATTTCCAATGCGTTGCGCGAGCAGAGCGCGGCATCGGCCGAGATCGCCCAGCAAGTCACCACCATCGCCCGCATGGCCGAGGAAAACGGTGAAGCGGTGGGCAGCAATCACCACACCGCCAGCCGCCTGAGTGACCTGGCCGGTACCCTGCTGGACAACGTCAGCCGCTTCAAGGCAGGTTGAGCACCAGCCCGTTCGACGGCACCGCCGGTGCCGTCGAGGTCTGGGCTGTTACAGCAGCTCCACCCCAAGCGGGCGCATGAGCGCTGAAAAGGAAGCTCACAACACCTGTTCGATGGTGATGTACTCGCCGTCGGTGCGCAGGGTGAGTTTCACCGTCTCATCGGTGCGGTTTCGCCAGAACCAGCCGTGCTTGCCGTCGAAAGCGGCGACCAGCTCACCCTTCTGTTCCGGTGTGTTCTTGCCCTTGCCGTAGCCATGGTAGAAGCCCTTCGGCGCCTTGTAGGGATCGCCGTGGGTGTCGTAGTTGAGGCGTCCACCGTTGGCCGTCCAGTGGAAGTTCGCCTTGGCGCCTTCCTTCATCTCCAGCTTGATCTCGGTGGCCTGGTTGGGCTTCAGGGTCAGATTCACCTCGTGCTGCTGCTTGGCGACTTTCGGCGGTTCCGGTTCGGCAGGCGCAGGTGCTGCGGCCGGGGTTGGTTCGGCCTGAGCGATTGCAGGTTCCTCCTGGGCCGGTTTCACCACGGCAGGTTCTGCCGCTGCTGCGGTGGCCGGTGGCTGCGCTTGTGCCGCAGCCTCCTCTGTCAGGGTGTGTTTCAGCTCGCCCATCTGGGTCAGGCCCAGCAGGCGGCCGGCGCCGGTCGGGTCGATGGCGTACTCGGCGGGCATCACCACGGTTACCAGCAGCACGCCGGCGGCGATCAGGGCGATGATGGTGGAGCGCAGCAGCTGGGCGCGGCTCGGCAGTTCGGTCAGGTCGGGTCGATGGTTGTTGTACATACGAAAAATTCCTTACTGGGACACGATCAGGCCGGTGAGCTGGTAACCCATCAAGAGGAAACCGGCGCTCATCATGGCGACGTTGGCGGTGTAGGCGTGGCGCCAGAAACCGGCGCTGCGCCGCCAGTAGCCCATGGCAATGAGGATGGCGCTGAGGGCCAGCAGCTGGCCGATCTCGACGCCGACGTTGAAGGCGATCAGGTTGGGGATCAGGCCATCGGCGGCGATCTGGTAGTCGAGGATCTTGGTGGCCAGGCCGAAGCCGTGGATCAGGCCGAACACCAGGGTGGCCGCGCGGGTATCCGGCTGATAGCCGAACCAGCCCTGGAAGGCGCCCAGGTTGTCGAGCGCCTTGTACACCACCGAGAAACCGATGATGGCGTCGATTACGTAGGCGCTGACGCTGATCTCCATCAGTACGCCGAGCAGCAGCGTGACCGAGTGGCCGACCGCGAACAGGGTGACGTACAGCCCCACGTCCTTGAGTCGGTAGAGAAAGAAGATCACCCCGAAGAGGAACAGCAGGTGATCGTAGCCAGTGATCATGTGCTTGGCGCCCATGTAAATGAACGGCAGCAGCATCACGCCGGAGCTTTCCTGGATGAAGCCCTTGTCGCCTTCGGCCACGCCATGGGCGAGTGCGTCGGGCACGAAGAAGAACAGCAGCATGCCGAAAACAGGCAGCAGCGAATGGCGCAGGCGTGGGTAAAACGCGGCGAGCCCGCGCAGGGATTGCGAATGCATGAAATTGTCCTGAGCTGGTGAGAACAGGTCACCGCAGGTGACCGCCATCAGAGCGAGGCTAGGTGCGAGGAGGGCGCTCGATGCGCGACACCGGGCTTTCCGGTAATGCAGGGCGCGGCCAGGCAGGCACGTCTGAGCGTTCGGGTTGCGCAGACAGGCTCAGCAGCAGCGTGAGATGAGGTGTTTCGTGGATGTGCTCACCGAGCGAGTGCACATGCTGCAGCTCGCAAAGGGCGCAGCTGGACACCTGCTCGACCGCATGAACGTGATGATGATCGTGGTTGCGGAATGAATGTTGCGCCGGACTGATCAGCCAAGAGGTCGCATGGCTGCCCCAGCCCATCAGCAGGGCGATGAGCAGTGCGAACACCAGCGAAGTCTTGGAGCGTTGGTTGAACATCGGCGATCTCTGGGACCAGCTGCCACTCGCAATCGTAGAACTGCGCAGTTCCGGCCAGTTAGGCGCGATAGCCTGGCGGAGCTAAGAGCAGACCTCCACCGGTGTGGGTCGGAGCGCATTGCCGGCTATACATCTGGCAGTCATCGTCGGATCTGTCCGCCTGTAACGCCATTGCTCTATGGGCGGCATCCCTTCCGCCTTCAGTCGTAGACGTCGGAACGCCGCCGGTTGGTCAGTTGGCTACAGCGGCCAGATCCAGAGGATCGTCGGCACCGCGCAGAGCACCACCAGGATCGACAGCGGCAACCCCAGCCGCCAGTAATCACCGAAGCGGTAACCGCCCGGGGCCATCACCAGGGTGTTGGACTGATGCCCGATGGGCGTCAGGAATGCACAGGAGGCGCCGATCGCCACCGCCATCAGGAAAGGATCGACCGAGGCGTCCATGCCACGCGCCAGGCTGATCGCCACTGGCGCGGCGAGCACCGCGGCGGCGGCATTGTTGACCACGTTGGAGATCAGCATCACCGCCACCATCAGCAGCGCCAGCGTCGCTGCTGCTGGCAGTGACTGGCCGACCGAGAGCAGGGCGTCGGCGATCAGTTGCGAGCCGCCACTGGTCTCCAGCGCTTGGCCTACCGGCAGCATCGCGGCCACCAGCACGATTACCGGCATGTCGATGCTCTCGTAGATGCGTCCGACGGGGATCAACCCGACCAGGATCATCACCAGCGCGCCGGTGACCAGCGCGGTGGCAGCCGGCAGCAGGCCGAAGGCGATGGTTGCGAGGGTAATGGCGAAGACCGCGCTGGCCAGCAGTACGTTGCGCGGGGTGGTGATGCTCAGGCCGCGCGATGCCAGCGGCAGGCAACCCAGGCTGTTGAGAGTCGACTGCAGGGCATCCTCGCGGGTCTGCAGCAGGAGAATGTCGCCTGCGGCGAAGCGGATCTTGCCGAGCCGCTGGCGCAGCCGCTGCCCTTGGCGAGCGACGGCTAGCACGTTGACGCCGTGGCGCTCGCGCAGATCGAGGCCGCTGGCGGTCGTGCCCACCAGTATCGAGCCGGGGGAGATGATGGCTTCGGCCAGCGTCAGCTCGCCGTGCCGGCTCTTGTGGCTCTTGCGTGCTTTCTCTTGCTCGACGGCTTGCTCGGTGGCGTCCCGCTCTTCGCGGGCCTCATCGTCATGCTCGTCGACATTGGCGGCCAGTTCGACGCCGGTTACGTCGAGCAGCGCCTTGAGGCTGTCGGAGTCGGCTTCTACCAAGAGGATGTCGCCTTCGCGCAGCACCTCGTAGGTCGACGGCATGCGCTGGCGCTCGTCGCCGCGGACCAGGGCGATCACCTGCACGTCGGCTTCCTCCTTCACCGCACCGATCAGCGCGTGCAGCGTGCGCCCGGCGTACTTGCAGCCTTCCGGCACCCGCACTTCGGTGAGGTAGG
The DNA here is from genome assembly GCF_024448335.1 of Stutzerimonas frequens. GTDB lineage: Bacteria > Pseudomonadota > Gammaproteobacteria > Pseudomonadales > Pseudomonadaceae > Stutzerimonas > Stutzerimonas frequens. Next base: position 119,543 of record NZ_JAMOHM010000011.1, on the reverse strand, counting down.
CGCTGATCTCGAAGAGGTCGCCATTGCCTTCCTGTTCCTGGCGCCGCGGCACCAGCCGCCAGCCGAGCAGGGCAATGAACAGCACGCCGGCGACCGTCACCGCGGCGCCCACCGGCAGGAAGGCGAACATGCCGAAGGGCGACTCGCCGGCCTCGGCGCGGTAGCCGGCGATGATCAGGTTGGGCGGGGTGCCGATCAGCGTGAGGGTGCCGCCGAGCAGCGAACCGAACGCCAGTGGCATCAGCAGATACGACGGGGAGCGCCCGCTCTGGCGTGACATCCAGATCGCCACCGGCATGAACAGCGCCAGCGCGCCGACGTTGTTCATGAAGCCCGAGCTGAGCGCGACGATCCCGGTCAGCGCGGCGACCTGTGCCCATGGCCGATCGCCGACCTGCATCAGCCGCCGCGCCACGCTGTCCACCACGCCTGCATTGAGCAGGCCGCGGCTGAGCACCAATACCGCGGCCACCGAAATCACCGCCGGATGGCCGATACCGGCGAACACCTCGTCCGCCGGCACCACGCCGGTCAGTGCGCAGGCGAGCAGCGCACCCAGTGCGACCAGGTCGTAGCGCCAGCGATTCCAGACGAACAGCACCAGCGTTGCCGCCAGTACGCCAAAGACGATCAGCTGTTCGCCGGTCATGTACTTTTCTCCGAGCCGCCAGGAACCCGCAGCGCATCGGCGCTGTAGTTCGGGGCGGTAATGCCAGTGGAAACCACGCTGAGGTGTTGCGCTGCAGGCCACCCGTCTGCAGGGGTAATGCGGCTGTCATAAACAGACTGCAGCTGCTGCGCAAAGGTGCCAGCAGGTTATGGCAAAAATGTGCGCTGCGGGGCAAGGTGGCGGCACAACAATTCGAAAGGTCCTTGCCATGCCCGAGTCCGTTGCCCTGTGTTGCCGCGATGGTTATGCGCTGTCTGCGCAGCTGTGGAACCCGCAAGGTCCGGCGCGCGGCGCGGTGATCATCAGCTGCGCCACCGGCGTGCTGTCGCGCTATTACGCGCGCTATGCGAGCTTTCTCAACGAGCACGGTTTCACTGCACTGACCTACGACTTTCGCGGCATCGGCGGCTCGCGACCGCAGCGCCTGCGCGACATGCAAATGCGCTGGCGCGACTGGGGCGAGTACGACTTCGACGCCGCGGTGCGCTATATGCGTGAGCGTGATCCGCACGGGCTGCTGGTGGCGGTGGGGCACAGTGCCGGTGGCTTCATGCCGGGCTTTGCCGAGGCCGCCAGCGGGGTGGACCGCTACCTCAACGTGGCCGGGCAGTATGCCTACTGGCGCGACTACGCCGCCGAGCAGCGCCTGCGCATGTACGCCAAGTGGCACCTGTTCATGCCCGCGGTGACCCGCCTGGCTGGCTATTTTCCGGGGCGCCGCCTTGGCTGGCTGGAAGATCTGCCAGCGGGCGTCGCGCTGGAGTGGTCCCGGCGCGGGGCACGGCTGGAAGACAGCTATCCGCCTGACGAGCACGAACTGCTGTTCAGCCGTTTCGGTGCGATCCGGGCGCCGATGCTGGCGGTCAGTACCAGCGACGATGAATTCGCCACGCCGGCGGCCATGCGCCGGGGGCTCGGCTATTTCCGCAACAGCCCGCGCCAGCTGGTGCAGCTCAATCCTCGCGCGATGGGCTTCGAGCGCATCGGGCATTTCGGTCTGTTCCACGACCGGCATCGAAACGGCTTCTGGCGCGAGTCGCTGGAATGGATCGCCGAGGGACGCAATCCCTGGCTCGCCGACGAGGTGATCGAACCCGGCGCGGTTCCTGCGGGCGACGCCGCCATTCCCTTCGGCACGCCGTCGGGCTATAAGCCTCGCCCATGAACAAGAGCGCCCTTCAGCAGCAGATCATCGCCACCCTCGAAGCCGACCGCGAGGTCGCCAAGTCCGTGCTGGCCGCGACCCACGAGGCCGCCACCCATGCCGAGAGCAAAGCCGAGAACAAGTACGACACCCGCGGGCTGGAGGCGGCCTATCTTGCCGATGGCCAGCGCCGCCGCCTGCACGAGATCGAGACGGCGCTGGCCGCCTATCGCAACCTGCAGTCCGGTGCGAGCGTGGATGGCCGGGCGCGGGTCGGTGCGCTGCTCTGCCTGGATCACGACGGCGCCGAGCGCTGGTTCTTTCTCGGGCCGGATGCGGCGGGGTTGAAGCTGCAGCATGACGGGCGGGAAATCCTGGTCATCACGCCGCGTTCGCCATTGGGGCAGGGGCTGCTCGGCCGCGAGGTGGGGGATGAGGTGGAGTTGAAGGTGAACGGGCAGGCGCAGCGCTATGAGGTGCTGCAGATCGCCTAGCGTCGGTATGTAGCATGGGCTTCAGCCCGCCAAGGGCATTGGTGTGGCGGGCGGCGGGCTAAAGCCCACCCTACGGGTCCGTTGGGCTACGGCTAGGAAGCGTTACGGATCGTGTAGCGCCGGCTATGTAGGGTGGGCTTCAGCCCACCGAAGGCATCGGTGTGGCGGGCGGTGGGCTAAAGCCCACCCCAGGGGGCGAGTAGGTTTCAACGCGTCTGTAGGGCACGGCGCAAAGGCCCGCTCAATCGGCCGCGCGCGGTTTTCTCGTCCGAGCGCCGCTCCCTCTGCGTGGCGAGGCGCTGCGTTTCTTCTTCCACGGTTTGCCGTTGCGGCCGGCGGCCACCGGTGGACCGCTGATGGTCATGCGCAACCCGGCGCAGCGTTCCATCAGCTTGCTCATCCATGCCGATTGCTTGGCGACGAATTCCTCCAACGGCATTTCGCCGCTCTGCACCATGTCCAGCGCCTGCTCCCAGATCGCCGTGGTCCCGGGGTCGGCAATCGGCCGCGGCACGGCGTCGATCAGGCTGAACGCCGCCGCTGTCGCCGCCAGCGCCTTGCCCTGGCGAACCAGATAGCCGCGGTCGAGCAGGCCCTGGATGATCCCGGCGCGAGTCGCTTCGGTGCCGATACCGGTGGTGTCCTTGAGTTTCTGTTTCAACCGCGGATCATCCACCAGCTTGGCGACGTTCTTCATCGCTTTGATCAGGTCGCCTTCGGTGAAGGGCTTGGGGGGTTGAGTCTGCTGGTCCTTGAGCATGACTTCGCCCACGGCATAGTCATGGCCCTGCTGCAGCGCTGGCAGGCTCTGCGGCGCATGTGCCTCGCGATTGCCCCTTGCCGGCGCCAGCGCTTCGGGCATGGCGTGTTTCCAGCCGGGCTCGACGACCCGCTTGCCCACCGCCCGCAAGGCCTGGGCGGCGCAGTCGAAGTCGGCCTGGGTGCGGTCGTACTCGTGGTTGGGCAGGAACTGCGCCAGGTAGCGCGTGCGGATCAGCTCATACACCGCACGCGGGCGCCCGGCCAGGCGTTCCAGACCACGCGCGGCGGCGGTTGGGATGATGCCGTGGTGGGAGCCGACCTTGGCGTCGTTCCAGGCCCGCGAGCGGCGCGACAGGTCCAGATGCGGCTCAAGCGCCGCGAGCGTCGGGTCGGCTTGAGTCAACGCAGCGACAATCGCGCGCGCTTCGCCGTGCTGGCTCAGCGGCAGGTAGCCGCAATCGCTGCGCGGGTAGGTGATCAGCTTGTGGGTTTCGTACAGCGCCTGGGCGATGTCGAGGGTTTCCTGGGCGCCGAGGCCGAGCTTCTTCGAGCAGACTTCCTGCAGCGTGCCGAGATCGAACGGCAAGGGTGCCGCTTCGCGCTGCCGCTCGGTCTTGAGCTTCAGCAGGCGAGCGCTGGCGGCGTTGCGCATGGCGTCCGCAGCCTGCTGCGCACGAGCCTGATCAAGGCAGCGGCCCTGGTCATCGCAAAGGTCGTCCGGCGCCTGCCACTGCGCGGTGAACGCGGCGCCATCGGCGAGCAGCTGCACGTCGATGGCCCAGAACGGCACCGGGATGAAATCGGCGATGCTGCGATCGCGGTCCACCACCAGACGCAGCGTCGGCGTCTGCACGCGGCCCACCGGCAGCACGCCCTGATAACCGGACTGGCGGCCGAGTAGGGTGAACAGCCGGCTCATGTTCATGCCGATCAGCCAGTCGGCGCGCGAGCGGCCGAGGGCGGCGTGGTAGAGATTGAAAGTCTCGGCGCCGGGCTTGAGCGCAGCCAGCGCCTTGCGGATCGAGGCGTCGTCCAGTGCCGACAGCCACAACCGGCGGATCGGCCCGCGATAGCGGCAGTGCTCGACCAGCTCGCGGGCGATCATCTCGCCTTCGCGGTCGGCGTCGGTGGCGATCACCAGTTCGCTGCATTCGCCGAGCAGACGCTTGACCGCCTTGAACTGGCTGGCGGTCTTCGGCTTGACCAGCATCTTCCAGCGCTCCGGCACGATTGGCAGGTCCGCCAGCACCCAGCGCTTGTAGCGTGGGTCATAGGCGTCCGGCGGGGCGGTCTCCAGCAAGTGGCCGATGCACCAGGTCACCGTCACCCCTGCACCCTGCAGGCAGCCGTCGCCGCGCCGGTTGGCGCCGAGAGCCTTGGCGATGTCGCGGGCCTGGGAGGGTTTTTCGCAGAGGAAGAGCTGCATGCGCGGCGATGACGGCGGTGGGTGATGGCGCGAAGCATGTGCACAAATGGCGCGTCAGGCAATCATTATCTGTATGTGCATACAGTTATTTTGCGCGGATGCCCTGCGTTCTTGAGCGTGATCAAGTCTGGAGACGGCACGCAGGCTTAGCCTGTACAGCCTGCAACAACGCCACGAGGGCATGTGCGATGGCCAAGAAATTCCCGCTCAACCCACCGCATCCGGAGCGCATTTGCTGGGGCTGCGACCGCTATTGCCCAGCCACCTCGCTGGCCTGCGGCAATGGCGCCGACCGCACCATGCATCCGTCTGAAATCCTCGGCGAGGATTGGCACACCGTCGGCGGCTGGGGCAACGAGGCGGAGATCATCGTCAGCACCCGGAACGAGCCCTCCTGAGTCGGCTATTCGCGATCGGCGAAACGCTGCACCACCACACTGCCAATGATGTCGCCCTCGACGTTGACCGCCGTGCGCACGGTATCCAGCAGGCGGTCGATGGGCAGCAGGATCGCCACCGCCTCGGCCGGCAGGCCGACCGCCTGCAACACCATCACCATGGTCACCATGCCGGCGCTGGGAATTCCCGGTGCGCCGGTGGACGCGATCATCGCGGTGAAGAACACCACCGCCTGTTGCGCCAAGCTCAGCTCGATACCCATCAGATTGGCGACGAACAGCGCTGCTGCCGCTTCGTAGAGTGCGGTGCCGTCCATGTTCATGGTTGCGCCAAGCGGCAGCACGAAGCCGGCGATGCCGGGTCGCACCTTGAGGTTGTCCTCCGCGCAGCGCAGGGAGATCGGCAACGTCGCCGCGCTGGAGCTGGTGGCGAACGCCGTGATCAGCGCCTCGCGGGTGCCGCGGAAGAACCACAGCGGCGATTTGCCGGTCGTGAGAAAGAGAATGCCCGGCAACACCACGATGCCGTGGAACAGCGTGGTGGCGAACACCAGCACGATGAAGCCGCCCACCGCACTGAGCAGCGCCACATCCTGCTCGGCCACCAGCTTGATCAGCAGCGCGAGGATGCCCAGCGGGGCCAGGCGCATGATCCAGCTGATGATGCGCATCATCAGTTCGAGAAATTCCTGCAGCACCACGAGGATATTGCGATAGCGGTCGCCACCGGCTACCAGAGCGATGCCGATGAACATGGCGAACACCACGACGGCCAGGATGCTGCCGTTGGCCAGCGCGGCGAAGGGGTTCTGGAACAGGTTGGCGAAGAAGTGCAGGAAGAACTCGGGTAGCGTCAGCTGACGCGCCTCGAAGTCGTTCATCGCCTCGGCGAACAGATCCAGCGACAGCCCCGCGCCCGGCTTGAACAGGTTCGCCGCGACCAGCGCCACCAGCATCGCCGCACTGGTGGTGAGGGTGAAGTAGACCAGCGCGCCGCCCCACACCCGGTGCACCTGATGGTGCGCCTGCAGATTGGCCACGCCGACCACGATGGAGGTGAAGATCAGCGGGATCAGCACCATCTTCAGCAGGCCGATGAAGATGCTGCCGGCCAGGGTGCTGGCGTAGAGCACGCCTTCGCGCAAGGGTGCGTCGGTCGGCAGCGTGCCGGTCAGCCAGCCGATGGCCACACCCAGGCAGGCCGCGATAAGAATCTGCAGGTTGAGATTGGGCAAAGGGGTGGCTCCTCGAATCGGTAGCGGTGGCGCTGAGCAAGAGAATGAACGCTGCGGCAAAAGTTCGCATCGCGCGGCGTGCAATCATACAGACGCGACGCAACCGACGTGCCAATGACCTGGCGTCGGCCGGCCGCTGACAAAGTCACGCAGCTGGGTTTTCATGACGGGGCAGGTAGAAGAGGCGCGAGTCATGAGCGATCAGGACATCGAACAACGCATCGCCCGCGATATCGCCAGATGGCAGCGCGGCGTGCAGGAAAAAGGCGAACCGCTGGTGGTGGACGAAGGCTGGCTGCAGACGCCGCCGGGCCTGCGCTTGCCATTTTCGGTGCTGAAGAGCGCCGGGGTGCCGCCACGGGAAGTGGAGTTGCTGGCGCAGCGTGCCGCGTTGCGCAAACGGCTGGATGCCTGCAGCGATGCGCAGCAGCGTGCGCGACTGGAGCGCGAGCTGAGCGAGCTGGAGCAGCACATCGCCTTCCGGCTGGAGGCGTTGCAGCGCCTGGGTCGCGGTTGAGCGCTGGCAACTGGCGTTCGCCCGGCGCTGGAGTAGCATGCGTATTCGGTCAATTCCTACAGGGAAAAGCACGTGGCTACAGCACGAATCGGATTTCTGCCGGCGGCGTTGATCGCCGCGGCGGTGGCCTTTGCCGGCTGGTCGGTGGGGCAGGGCGTGGAGCGTTTCCGCATGGCCGACCGCACGGTGACGGTCAAGGGCCTGGCGGAGATGGACGTGAAGAGCGACTTCGCGGTGTGGACGCTGGGCTTTCGCCGTGGTGGCGATCAGTTCGCCGAGGTGCAGAAGGGGCTCAGCGAGGATCGCCAGCGGGTGCTGGACTTCCTCCGCGAGCAGGGCTTCACCGACGAGGAGCTGGAGGTGCGGCCGTTGCAGGTGCAGGATCTGCTGGCGCGTGAGTGGGCCTCGCGCGATGTGGCGCTGCGCTTCAACGGCCAGGGTCAGGTGCTGGTCAAGTCCGAGCGCGTCGATGCCGTGGGCAAGGCAGCCAATGCGGTCGATCCGCTGATCTTGGCCGGTGTCCAGCTGGATACCGAGGTCAACGGCTTCGCCGGGCCGCACTATCAGTTGCGTGGTTTCAACGAGCTGAAGCCGCAGTTGCTGGAAGCGGCGACCAGCAATGCCCGTGAGCAGGCGACGCGCTTCGCCGAGGATGCTGGTGCCACGCTGGGGCGCTTGAAGAATGCCAACCAGGGGGTGATTCGGGTGATCGATGACGATGGCAGCGATATGGACAGTGGCCGGACCATCGGGAAGCGGTTGCGGGTGGTGAGTACGTTTGAGTACACCCTGGATTGATATAGGGCGTTTAAGCGTCCTGTGTGTCTGGCGGCGGAGGGTTTCGCGTGATGGCGGTTGGCGATTTCCGAGTCGCTTGAAGGCTTGGTTTCGCCCTGCTGGGCGAGTCACTTTTTCCAGGCGCTGAAAAAGTAACCAAAAACGCTTTGCCCCTGCATCCGGCCCCGGCTTTGCCGGGGTTCGTTCTCTCCGCCGCCGCTCCGAGGGTCGCCGTACAAGGGCCATCCATGGCCCTTTACGGCTCTCGCCGCATCCCTGCGGCTCGCCCCTCTCCGCGACGGCTCCGCTCACCCTCCTGAAGGGGCGTTTGGAGTTGCCTGAGGGTTCTTTAGTCAATTACAGACACAAACCAGGTTCTCCTCGATCTGTCAGGCAACTCGGACTCGTTCCCCCGTCAGGAGGCCGAGCGTAGGCGTTGCGTAGGGGGACGCGAGGCAGGACGCCGAGCGAGGAGTGAAGGGACAGGGACGTCCCTTCGCGACGGCCCCCGGAGCAACGCCGGAGGGAGGGAAGTTTTGCGAAGCAAAACCCGGATGTCGGGGTGGCCTTCTCTTTGGTTACTTTCTCTTGGCCAGACAAGAGAAAGTGACTCGGCCGGAGGGCCGAAACCAGCCGTGTCGGCTTACTCAGTAATCGCCTGATGCAAGTGCCAGCCCAATAGCGCCAGCAACGATCCCCGTTCGTTCCAACCGGCCCGACAAATCAATGCCCCGGCTGCCAGGGCTGCCCCAGCGACACCGGCGCGTACAGCCGCGTACGGATCGCATCCCGCGACAGCAGTACCAGCACCAGAATGGTCGCCACATACGGCAGCATCGCCAGCAGGTTGCCGGGGATCGCCAGGCCGAGGCCCTGGGCCACCAGGTGCAGGATGCTGGCCAGACCGAACAGGTAGGCGCCGAGCAGGACGCGGCTCACCCGCCAGCTGGCGAACACCACCAGGGCCAGGGCGATCCAGCCGCGGCCGGCGGTCATGTTTTCCGCCCACATCGGCGTGTACGCCAGCGACATGTAGCCGCCGGCAAGCCCGGCCATGGCGCCGCCGAACATCACCGCCAGGGTGCGCACGCGCAGCACCGGCAGGCCCATGGCGCTGGCGGCGTTGGGGTTTTCGCCGACGGCCTGGATGATCAGGCCGATGCGGCTTTTCAGCAGCACCCAGGCCACCAGGGCGAACAGTGCGAAGGACAGGTACACCAGCAGATCCTGAGCGAACAGCATGCGGCCGATCACGGGGATTTCGCTGAGCAGCGGAATGGCGATTGGCTCGAAGCCGGCCAGTGGCTTGCCGACCCAGCTGGCACCGACGAAGGACGACAGGCCGACGCCGAAGATGGTCAGCGCCAGGCCCGTGGCGACCTGATTGGCGTTGAAGCCCAGCGCCACCATGGCGAACAGCAGCGAGAGCAGCACGCCGGCCAGGCAGGCGAACAGCACGCCGAGCCAGAGGTTGCCGCTGGCGAAGGCGACGATGAAGCCGATCACCGCGCCGAACAGCATCATGCCTTCCTGGCCGAGGTTGAGTACGCCGGTCTTTTCGCACACCAGCTCGCCGAGGGCGACCAGCAGCAGCGGCGTACCGGTGCGGATCATGGCGTAGAAGATATTGGTCAGCAGATCCATGTCCATCGGTCAGGCCTCGAACTTCAAGCGGCAGGCAGCGGGTGAAAAGGGAAGTAGCGCAGCGCGGACGATCATGTGGCCGGCTCCTCTTTGGCGCTGACGAGCTGGGGCTTGCGCGCCCACAGTTTCAGGCGCGGGCGGTAGAGGATCAGCACGTCGCAGGCGAGCAGGAAGAACAGCACCATGCCCTGGAACAGCTGGGTGATGGACTGCGGCAGGTTGGCCGCCATCTGCGCGTTCTCGCCACCGAGGTAGAGCAGCGCCATCAGCAGGCTGGCGAAGACGATGCCGATGGGGTTGAGACGGCCGAGGAAGGCCACGGTGATCGCCGCGTAGCCGTAGCCCGGCGACACCTGCGGCACCAGCTGGCCGATCGGCCCGGTGACTTCGGCGACGCCGGCCAGCCCGGCCAGGCCGCCGCTGATCAGCAGGGCGATCCACACCAGCTTCTTGTCGCGGAAGCCGACAAAGCCGGCGGCGCGCTTGTCCAGGCCGAGCACCTTGATCTGGAAGCCGAGAAAGCTCTTCTGCAGCAGCACCCAGACCACTACCAGCGCCAGCAGGGCGAAGTAAAAGCCGGCATGCACGCGCAGCCCTTCGATCAGCTCGGGCAGCCGCGTGGCGTCGCCGAACATCGCCGACTCGGGGAAGTTGAAGCCTTCCGGGTCCTTCAGCGGGCCGTGCACGGCGAACAGCAGCAGGTTCAGCGCGATGTAGTTGAGCATGATGCTGGTGAGGATTTCGTTGGCGTTGAACGCCGTCTTCAGCCAGGCGCAGAGCCCGGCCCAGGCGGCGCCGCCGAGCGTGCCGAGCAGCAGCGTCAGCACCAGTGCCCAGCGCGAGTCCCAGTCGATGATGTTGACCGCCAGCGCGCTGCCGGCCAGGGCGCCGATGAGCAGCTGGCCTTCGGCGCCGATGTTCCAGATGCGTGCGTTGTAGACCACCGCCAGGCCCAGCGCGCAGAGCAGGATCGGCAGCGCCTTGACCAGCAGTTCGGAGACGCCGTAGAGATCGCCGAGCGGGTCGATCAGCAGCACCTTGAGGGTTTCCAGCGGCGGATGGCCGAGCAGGGCGAACAGCAGCGCGCCGCTCAGCAGCGTCAGCAGCGCGGCCAGCAGCGGGGAGCACCAGAGCATGGCCCGTGAGGCCTCGCCGCGGGGTTGCAGGGATAACAGCATGATGGATTCTCGTCAGGCGGCAGAGGTGGAAACGGGGGCGTCGCTGGTCTCGAACTGGCCGGCCATCCAGCGGCCGACTTCGACTGGGCAGGTGCTGGCGGTAGCGCGCTGCGGCGACAGTCGGCCGTCGCTCAGGGCGGCGATGCGGTCGCTGATCTGGAACAGCTCCTCGAGGTCTTCGGAGATCACCAGGATCGCCGCGCCGGCATCGCGCAGGTCGATCAGCGCGCGATGAATCGCCGCCGCCGCGCCGACATCGACGCCCCAGGTCGGGTGCGCGGCGATCAGTAGCTTCGGCTGCTGCAGGATCTCGCGCCCGAGGATGAATTTCTGCAGGTTGCCACCGGACAGGCTCGCCGCCGGGGTCTGTGCGTCCGGCGTCTTCACGGCGAAACGCTGGATGACCTGTTCGGCGAAGGCGCGCACCTTGCCGCGGCGGATCATGCCCTGCTCGACCATGCCGGTCTGCTGGAAGGCGGTAAGCAGGCCGTTGTCGGCCAGGCTCATGCTCGGCACCGCGCCGTGACCGAGACGCTCGGCCGGCACGAAGGCCATACCGTGGCGACGGCGGGCATCGGGGCGCAGGTGGGCGACGTCGTCGCCGAGAAAACGAATGCGCATGGCCTGTGCGGCCGGCAGGCGCTGTTCGCCACTGAGCAGGGCGAGCAGTTCGTCCTGGCCGTTGCCGGCGACTCCGGCGATGCCGACGATCTCGCCGGCGCGTACCTCCAGGTCCACCTCCTCGAGGGACACGCCGAACGGATCGACGTTGTGCCAGGACAGCCGCTCCACCCGCAGGAACGGCGCGCGGCCCTCGCTCTTCGGGTATTCGGCTTCCAGCCCTTCGGCATCGCCGACCATCAGCCGCGCCAGTTCCAGGTCCGAGCATTCGGCCGGTATGCATTCACCGGATACGCGACCGGCGCGCAGTACCGTGGCGCTCTGGCACAGCGCGCGCACTTCATTGAGCTTGTGGCTGATGAACAGGATGCTGCAGCCCTCGGCCGCCAGCCGGCGCAGGGTGATGAACAACTCGTCGGCCTCCTGCGGGGTGAGCACCGAGGTCGGTTCGTCGAGGATCAGCAGGCGGATGTCCTGCATCAGGCAGCGGATGATCTCCACCCGCTGGCGCTCGCCGATGGACAGGCTGTGCACCAGCCGTTGCGGCTCCAGCGGCATGCCGTAGCGCTGCGAGACCTCACGGATCTTCGGCTCCAGCTGCTTCGGCGTACCGGCCTTGGCGCCCAGCGCCAGGGCGATGTTCTCCGCCACCGAGAGCGTCTCGAACAGCGAGAAGTGCTGGAACACCATGCCGATGCCGCGTTCGCGGGCCTGGGCCGGATCGCGCATCGTCACCCGTTCGCCCTGCCAGTGGATTTCGCCGGCGTCCGGCTGGGTCACGCCGTAGATGATCTTCATCAGCGTGCTCTTGCCGGCGCCGTTCTCGCCGAGCAGGGCGTGGATCTCGCCCGGCTGGATCGACAGGTCGATACGATCGTTGGCCAGGCAGCCTGGGTACTGTTTGGTGATGCCGCAGAGCTTGAGGCGCGCGGTCTGGGATTCGGGCATGGAGGCGTCCGCTGGGTTTTTCATGACCAGGGTGTAGCAAAAAGCTGGCCAGGCAGTCAGGAATTGAGGTGCGACGTGGCCACGGCAGCTGCGCCACCGGTTGGCCATGCGACGATGTTAGCCGGTGCATCGCTTTGGTGCTTCACTCGATGACACTGTCGTGCCAATGCACCGCCATGGGGCGGGACGACCTGGGGCCGGATGGGCTGCTAAGCTAACCGTCCTTTCCGCTCCCACCGGTTTGCCTGCAAATGAACCAACTGGACCTTCATTCCGCCGAGGAAACGATTGCCCAGCGTGCCGCCCTGGCGCGGCTGATCGATGGCCTCGTGTGCGACGACGGCATGCATCCCACCGCCATCGACGATCTCTTCCTGATCCGCTGCAGCGCGCCGAGCGAACTGGTGCACGGGCTGCACAAGCCGGCGCTGTGCATCATCGTGCAGGGCAGCAAGGAGGTGCGCCTGGGCGATGAGCTGTACACCTACGATGCGCTGCACTACCTGGTGGTCTCGGTCACTGTGCCGGTGGCCGGTCGCGTGCTGGAGGCCTCCTCCGCCGAGCCGTACCTCTGTATCCGCCTGGATATCGACCCGGCGATGGTCGCCACCCTGGTGGCCGAAAGCGCGCCGTTGAGCCAGCCCGTGGAAGGGGCTGCGCGCGGGGTCTATCTGGACCGCATCGATGCGCCGTTGCTCGACGCCACGCTGCGCCTGGTGCGGCTCTTGGCCAGCCCGCAGGACATCCCGGTGCTGGCGCCGCTGGCCATGCGCGAGATCTTCTACCGCCTGCTCTGCGGTCGCCAGGGGCGCCATCTGCATGAGATCGCAGTGCGCGACAGCCAGGGCCATCGCGTCACCCGCGCCATCGAATGGCTGAACCGCAACTACGTCGAGCCGCTGCGCATCGAGGAACTGGCACAGCGGGTCAACCTCAGCAGCTCGACGCTGCATCACCGCTTCAAGGCGCTCACCTCGATGAGCCCGCTGCAGTACCAGAAGCAGCTGCGCCTGCAGGAGGCGCGGCGGCTGCTGATCGCCGAGGGGCTCGATGTGTCCAGCGCCGGCTACCGGGTCGGCTACGAAAGCCCCTCGCAGTTCAGCCGCGAGTACAGCCGGCTGTTCGGCGCCTCGCCGGTGAAGGATTTAGCCCGGCTGCGCAGCACGGCCTGAGAGCCTGTTTACGATCTGCTGCGCGTCGGCCCTGCTGCGTTAAAAACAGGCTCGGATGCTCATTTACATCAGTAAACTCCGCGTCCTCGCCTGTTTGATTCGCTAGCGCTCACCCTGCGGGCCAGCCTTCGGCTGTTACTCCCGTTGGTCGTTGCGCCTTGCAGGACTCTAGCTCGCTAGATCGTAGACAGGCTCTAAAATTCAGCGCGACGCCGGGTCCGGCACCTCGCGCAATGCCTGGGCGGCATCGATGGCGCGGGGAAAGCCGGCCGTCACGGTGGTCAGGTAGACCACCTCCTTCAGCTCCTCACGGGTGACGCCCAGACGCAGCGCGTAGCCGGCGTGGATCTTCATGTAGGGCAGATTGCCCTGGGCGGCGAAGGCGGCGACCGCGGCCAGCTGGCGGGTGCGGTCATCCAGCTCGCTGCGTCCCCAGACATCGCCCAGCGCATAGCCGGTGATGCCCTCGGCGAGAAACGGATAGTCCTCGCGCAGCGCCTCGAGCACCGGTTGCCCGGCCCCGCCGGACAGGTGCTCGATGACCGCCATGCCACGCTCGTGGCGCTCGTTGCCGGCGGCGTCCAGCGAGGCGAGGGTAAGCGAGCTGAACACGGCCAGGTATGCCGCCGCCAGGGTGTTGCTGGTATGAAGGCTCATGGCGGCGTCCTCAGTAGGGGCTGGCGGTGGGACGCACCACCAGCTCGCTGACGTCGACATCGGCCGGCTGGCCGATGGCATAGGCGATGGCGCGGGCGATGGCGTCGGCCGGAATGGCGATGCGGCGGAAGTCGTCCATGGCCGAGCGGGCGGTGTCATCGGAAATGCTCTCGGCCAGTTCCGATTCGGTGACGCCGGGCGAAACCAGGGTCACGCGAATATCGCCGCCGACCTCCTGACGCAGGCCTTCTGAGATGGCGCGCACCGCGTACTTGGTGGCGCAGTACACCGCCGCGGTCGGGCTCACCGCGTAGACGCCGATGGATGCGATGTTGACGAACTGGCCGGCGCGCTGGCGCTGCATCAGCGGCAGGCCGGCGGCGATGCCGTGCAGCACGCCACGGATGTTCACGTCGATCATGCGGTTCCACTCGTCGACCTTCAGCGCATCCAGCGGCGAAAGCGGCATCACCCCGGCGTTGTTGATGATCACGTCAACGCGGCCGAAGCGCTGTTCGGCGAAGTCGACGAAGGCCTGGGTGTCCTCGCGGCTGGTTACGTCCAGCGCGCGGCAGGCGGCAACGCCACCGCGTTCGCCGATCTCGGCGACCAGCTTTTCCAGCCGTTCGAGACGCCGCGCGCCCAGCACGACGGTTGCGCCCTGGGCCGCCAGCAGGCGGGCCGTGGCTTCACCGATGCCGCTGCTGGCGCCGGTGATGAGTACGATTTTGCCGGTGATGTTCGACATGGGGTTGTCCTCCGCAGGTGGATTCGGGCGACGTCGGTTACGCCGTGGTTCGAATACTGCGATGGAGGACGGTGCCGGCGTTATGGCGATCCTGCCGGGCGCTTGCCTGATTCTGGCGCTGCCTACCAGATGCCTTCGTGCAGGGCGGCCGCTTCGTCCTCCAGCAGCGGGCCGAGCACCTCGACCTTGCGCTGGCCGGCGTCGAAGACGATGCGGCACGGCAAGTCCAGTGTCGGGTTTTCCGGATGGTTACCGGTGAGGTCCTTCAGGCTGCGCTCGGAAAGGCCGTAGACCACGCGCCCAAGACCGACCCAGTAGGCGGCGCCAGCGCACATGGCGCAGGGTTCGGCGGAGGTGTACATGGTGCAGCGCGAGAGGAATTCCGGCGTGTAGCGGGTCGAGGCGCGGGTCATCAGCACCCGCTCGGCATGGCCGGTCATGTCGTGGTCGGGCATGTAGGCGTTGCCCTGTTCCAGCAGCACCTCGCCGTCCGGCCCGACCAGGATGGCGCCGAACGGATGGGTGCCGTTTTCCAGCGCGCGGCGGGCGACGTCGAAGCTTTTGCGCAGCAGGGCGAGATCGTCGAGAGGCATGGCGTTATCCAGACTGAGATGAAGAGGTGGTGGGCTTCAATGCCCGCCCTTGGGCAGGCTCCAGGGAAAGCAGATCTTCTGCAGCAGCCCGATCAGGTGGAACAGCAGCAGGCTGATCACCACCAGCATCATCAACGCGGCGAAGGCTTGCGGCACCTGGAACATCGAGGTGGAGAAGTTGATGAAGTAGCCCAGGCCTTTTTCCGCCGCGACGAACTCGGCGACCACCGCACCGATCACCGCGAGGGTGATGGAGATGCGCAGCGCCGAGAACAGGTGTGGAATCGCATAGGGCAGGCGGATGTTGCGGTACTCGCGGGCCTTCGACGCGCCCAGCGAGCGCGACAGTTCCACCAGCTCTTCCGGCGTCGCCAGGAGGCCGGTGACGCAGGACACCACGATGGGGAAGAAGGCGATCAGGAAGGTGATGAACACCCGCGGCAGGTCGCCGGCGCCCATCACCACCACGATGATCGGCGCTACCGCGACGATGGGTGTGGACTGCACGATGACCAACAGCGGATAGAGCGTGCGCGACATCAGTCGCGAGGACGCCAGGGCGATGGCCAGCGGGATGCCGATCAGGATCGACAGGCCGTAGCCCATCAGTGTCACCCGCAGGGTGGCGAAGATGTGCTCGGCCCAGGCACCGAGGCCGACCTTCTGCGTCGCCGCGAGAATGGCGCTGGGCGAGGGCAGCACGAAGCTTGGCAGCTTGAGCAGGCGGCAGGCCGCCTCCCAGACCAGCAGCAGGACGACGAAGGCGAGCCAGGGCGCGAGGCGATCGGCCTGCGTCTTCAGGCGATGTGTCCTGGGCTTAATGGTCGGCATGGCGCGAGAAGACCTTGCGGCGGATATGGTTGGCGAGCTCATTGAAACGGGGCTCCGTGAGGGTCTGCATGGACCGCGGACGCGGCAGGTCGACTTCGATGATTTCCTGCACGCGGCCGGGGCGTGCCGACATCACCAGGATGCGGTCGGCCAGCAGCAGCGCTTCGGGAATCGAGTGGGTGATGAACAGCACCGTCTTCGGGCGCTGGGTCCAGATATTCAGCAGCTCCAGGCTCAGCTCGTCGCGGGTCAGGGCGTCGAGTGCCGAGAACGGCTCGTCCATCAGCAGGATTTCCGGGTCGTGCAGCAACGCCCGGGCGATCGCCGCGCGTTGCTGCATGCCGCCGGAGAGTTCGTCCGGGCGCTTGTTGCCGAATTCCTTGAGCCCCACCAGTTCCAGCAGCTCCTCGCCGCGGAGGATCTCCTGGGCGGTGACGCGGCCGTACTTGTGGCGCATGGGAAAGGTCAGGTTGTCGCGGATGTTCAGCCAGGGCAGCAGTGTCGGCTTCTGGAAGACGATGCCGATCTCGTCGCGCGGGCCGTCCACCGGGCTGCCGTAGATGCTGACCTGGCCGTGGGTCGGTCGCACCAGCCCGGCGAGGATGCGCAGCAGCGTGGATTTGCCGCAGCCCGAGGGGCCGAGCACGGCGATGAACTCGTGACGGCCGATGTCGAAACTGGCGTTATCCAGCGCCACCACCTCGCTGCCATCGGAGGAGGTGAAGACCTGGCTGACCCGATCGAAGCTGATGTTGGGGCGCGGCGTGGCGGGCAGGACGGCAGCATTCATGGCTTCACTCGCTCAGGCTGGTGTCGATGGCGCTGGCCGGGTCGAGGGCATCGATCTGCATGCCCTGTGCCTTGGCGACCCATTCCCAGGTGGTGGCCAGCCGCTTGGCGTCGAAGCCCGGGCCCTCGGCATCGCTGATCTCGTTCTGCATCAGCGGCACCGAGGCGACGAACTGCTCTTCGGCCTGCTGCTCGTCGACTTCGGCGACCATCTTCTTCAACGCCGCGGCCGCGGCAGCCGGGTCGGCGATGGCGTTCTTCTGCGCCTGCTGGTAGGCCTTGACGAACTTCTTCGCGACCTCGGGATGGCTCTGCACGAAGCGCTGCGACGCCACCAGCGACAGGCCGTAGCCCTCGAAGCCGTATTCCGACCAGGGGATGGTCTTCAGCGTCTTGTCCGCCTCGCCAAGGGCACGGACGAAGCCGGGCGCGACGGTCAGCCAGTTGATGGTGGCATCCACCTTGCCGGTGGCGAGCATCGGTGCCAGCGCGCCGGGGTCGAGCTTGAGCAGCTTGACGCTGGCCGGGTCGATGCCGTTGCGCTCCAGCAGCAGCGGCCAGACCACGTTGGAGGCGGAGAAGGTCGGGGTGGCGACCGTCTTGCCGACGATGTCCTTGAAGCTCTCGATGCCCGAGCCTTCGGTGGTGAAGAAGGCGTCTGGCTGCTTGTTGTAGATCGGCGCCACGGCCACCACCGGCACCTCACCCTGGGCCTTGGCCTGCAGCAGCGAGGCCAGGCCGGCCGAGCCGAAGTCGGCGCTGTTGGTGGCCAGCTTGGTCACCACGTCGCTGCCACCGCGGGCACTGGCGATCTCCACTTCGATACCTTCGGCGGCGAACAGGCCCTGTTCGACACCGAGGTAGATCGCCGCCTTGTCGCCGGCCGGCAGCCAGTCGTTGAGCCAGCGCACCTTGTCGGCGGCCAGGGCGGATTGGCTGAACAGCGCGAACAAGGCGCTGGCGAGCAGGGTTTTCTTGAACATGGTGAAGCTCCTTGAAGGTCGGCGTAATGAGCGCGATGCAATAAACGGGTCAGCGCACGGGATGTGGATGGCGCGCGAAGAAATCCAGCAGGGCGGCGAGCAGCGCGTCGGGCATGGCCAGTTGCGGCGCATGCCCGCAATCGAGCACCACCCGCTCGGCGCCAGGCACCAGCTGCTGCATGCGCTGTTGCACCCGTGGCAGCACGGAGCGGTCCTGGGTGGCTTCGATATACAGCCGTGGCAGACGACCGAAACGCGCGGCCGTCCACTGTGCGGCGATATCGCGGCCGCCGTCGGGCTGCACCGTCAGGCGGCGCGCGGCAGTGATCGCGGCCTGTGCCGGTGCATCGTGAAAGAACAGGGCGCAGGCGGCATCGCCCGGTACGCGGCTGCCGCCGGGCGCGGCCTCGAGATAGGGGCCGATGCCGCTGACCTCGGGAAAGTCGCGGGCGAGCTCGGCACAGAGTTCGCCGAAGCCCATGCCGCTGGGCAGCATCATGCCGGCGACATAGGCGACGCCGGCGATGCGCTCGGCATAACGTTCGGCCACTGCAGTGGCGGTGATGCCGCCGCCGGAATGCGCGACCAGATGGATCGGGCCGGGCAGCGTCTCGATCAGCGCGCCGACGTGCTCGACGTAGCGCTGCAGCGAGACCTCGGCGAGCGGCGTGGCGTCGCTGCCGTTGCCCGGCAGATCGACCGCGTGCGGGCGGTGGCCGGCATCGCGCAGGCCATCCTGCAGCGAATCCCAGACCCAGCTACCGGCCCAGGCCCCGTGGATGAGGACGATGTCAGCCATAGGTCCTCCGATACATCTCGCGATGGTGTTCTTCCACCGTCACCGCGGGGTAGCGCGGCGCCTCGCCGGGCGCGAGGCAGGTCGGCAGGCACTCGACCACATGGTCCGGGTTGCCGCTGAAGAAGAACGGCACGCTGTAGCGCTCGCGTCCGGACATGTTGACCACTCGGTGCAGCGTCGAACGGTACTGGTCGTTGGTCCAGCGAGCGGTCATGTCGCCCAGATTGACCACATAGGTGCCCGGCACAGGGGCCGCGTGAATCCAGCTTTCGCTGTGACGATCCCAAACCTGCAGGCCGGGGTTCTCGTCCTGCAAAAGCAGCGTCAGCCCGCCGAAATCGGTATGCGCGCCGCAGCCCTTCTCGCCGGGCGCGGCATTGGCCGGCTGCAGCGGATAATGCAGCAGGCGCAAGGTGCTCATGGACTCGCGGCAGAAGCCGGCGAAATGATCCTCCGGCAGTTGCAGCGACAGCGCGATAGCGCCCATCAGCCGTGCCGCCAGCGCATTCATCGCATCGCGATAGCGCTCCATGGTCGGGCGAAACTCCGCGAGCTCGCTCGGCCACTGGTTGGCACCGTGGTTGAAACGCCCGGCCAGTACCCGCGGGTCGTCCTCGGCCAGCTCCTCGCCGATGTAGAAGCCTTCCTTGAGATCGGCCGGCGCACCGGCTTCCAGCACCTGACCGCGCAACGGCTCGTAGCCGCGATTGGCCTTCGAGAACACCTTGTCCAGCGCGCACTTGTCGGCTTCCGGCAGGGCAAAGAAGGCCCGCGCCTGCTCGAACACCGCCTGCTGCAGCGTCGTGTTGACGCCATGGTTGGCGATGCAGAAGAAGCCGACCTCGCGGCAGGCCGCGCCGATGCGTTTGGCCACGGCGACGCGCGCGTCGATGTCGGGAGAAAACAGCCCGGCGATATCGATCAGCGGCAGCGCGGCGGCTTCGAGATGGCGGGCGCAAAGGGATTCGTTCATGGCTCGATCCTGCTCTGCCGACCGCGGAATGGCGGCCGGCGAGCGCAGTATCTGGCGGGTCATGCTGTGCGCAGAAGCAGAGAATATCGAGCAAGCCGATGCCATTTCGGCAGCAGCAGGGGATGCCTTTCAGTGGTGCGCCGGGCGGTCCGCGCTGGTGCGCAGTCTAGCCGAGGCGTGACGCGCGAATGGTCACTCGGCAGCGCGTCACGCCGATCGGAACGCCCTCGAACGGGGCGTGCGCGGGGCCCGAAGCGGGCCGAAAAAATAATGGTCGGCTGCTCAGCTGCTCGAGCGGGATTGCGCTCGGCCCGCTCCTGGGCGCTATTGCAGGCTGACCAGATACTCGACCAGTGTTTCGGCGCAGGCCTGCATCGCGTCCTGCATGATCACCTCATAGCCGTGCGTGTTCTCCGTGGGGATCGCCAGGCAACCGGCCTGCGGAGCGGAGCCCGAGCCAAGCACTGCGCTCGCGTCCGAGGCAAAGCCGGGCATCAACGCCGGTTGCGGGCAGTAACCGCAGCGTGATGCGGCCCTGAGCAAGCCGTCGGAAACGCGCTTGGTGTAGTAGCCCTTCTCATCGCCGGTAAGCACGATGGGGTCGAGCGCCAGGCGCGTGTCGTACTCGGCTGCGATCGGCCCCACTTCGAGGGCGATGCACAACGCCCCCGGCAGTGTGCGCGCCGCGTACTGTGCCCCGGAATTGGTTTCCTCTTCGTTGGTCGTCAGCACGATGAGCACGTCGCCGTGCAATTCCTCCCTGCGCTCCGCCAGGCGCCTGGCGGCCACGAGGGCGGCAACCACAGGGGCCCGATCGTCGAGGAAGTGCGCGGCAATGCAGTCGCGTATCTGGAACGGCTTGCGCCAATGCCGGCTCAGCACCACCCGTGTGCCCGCGCGCACGCCCAGCTCGCCGAGTTCCGCCTTGCTGTATCGGGTGATGACGTGCACATCGTTCCACTGCACATTGCCCTGAAGCACATGCATCGACTGGCTCGATTCACTCGTCCCGTGCATCGTGCCGAAAGACAGCGCACCGGCGACCGTGCCGGTGTCGCCCATCACGTCCACGGGGCACATGCCGAAGTTGACCGGAAACGCACCGCCCAGCGCCGCGACTCGCAGGCGCCCATCCGGGTCTATGCGTTTGACCACCATGGCGATCTCATCCTGATGGGCCATGATTCGGGTCGTCCGGCGTTCCGCCTCGTCGGGCGCAACCCCGACCGCTTTGATTCGCCCGATGAGATTGTCAGCGGCGTCTTGCCAGACGGCGTCGCAGCATCGCTCCAGCTCTCGCCTGCACACCTGGCGGACTTCTTCTTCCTGGCCTGCCGGCCCTCGTGCAAGCAGAAGTTCTTCCAGTAGCGCCAGTTGTTCCTGGTTTCCCATGCATCCTCCGCGATCGGTCTTGCCAATCGTTTAGGACCAACGTCGCAGCTGACCGTGCGGGGATTGCGCTGCGCCATCAATCGCTTCGCGCAGGGCGGTGGCGAGATCCTCGAGCCGATAGGGCTTGGCCAGCACGTGCACGCCTTCGGCGGCCGCCGCCTGCTGAGCGGCCTCGGCGTAGCCACTGGTCAGCAACACGGGAACGCCGAGCGCGCGGGTGCGGATCTCGCGAGCCAGTTCAACCCCGTTCATGCCGCCGGGCATCATGATGTCGGAGAACACGATGTCCACCTTGCAACCGTTCTGCAGCGCGCTCAGCGCATCCGTGGCGCTGGCGGCGTGCGTGACGCGATAGCCGAGGTGTTCGAGCATCTCGCCGACCAGCGCCGCGACTTCCTTGTCGTCGTCGACGAGCAGCACACTGCCTATGGATGCGGCTTCAGCTTCATCGCTGCCACGTTCGTCGGCATCAGGCTGCTTGGGAATTCCCGCCGAGCGCGGCAGCAGCATGATCACACGAGTGCCGCGCCCGCATTCGCTTTCGATCCATACGGTGCCCCCCGATTGCCGGGCGAAGCCGTATACCTGCGCCAACCCCAGACCCGAGCCCTTGCCGATCTCCTTGGTGGTGAAGAAGGGGTCGAAGACCCGCGGCCGGACCTCCTCCGGAATGCCGGTGCCCGAGTCGGTCACGGTCAGCCGGACGAAGTCGCTGCGTAAGCCCATGACGTCCTCGTCCGGTGCGTTGCAGGCTTCGATGAGGATCGATCCGCCGTTTGGCATGGCGTCCCGGGCGTTCACCGCCAGGTTGATGATGACCAGTTCCAGCTCGCCCGGGTCCGCCTCGACGGGCCAGAGGTCCGGCGCGAACTGCACCTTGACCTGCACCGCACCGCTCAGGCTGCGGTCGAGCAGGTCGCGCATGCCGCCGATATGCAGGGCCAGATCAACGGCCTTCGGCGCCAATGACTGGCTGCGGGAAAAGGCCAGCAGCTGGCGGGTCAGCGCCGTGCCGCGCTGGGCGGCCTGGCGCATGCCGGTCAACAGGCGCTCGCGACGCTGCGGGTCCTTGCGCCGATCGAGCATGTCGAGGCCGCCGCTGATGACCATCAGCAGGTTGTTGAAGTCATGGGCAATACCGCCGGTGAGCTGGCCGATGGCCTCGATCTTCTGCGCCTGACGCAGGGTTTCCTCGATACGCGCACGCTCGGCCATCTGCGTGCGCAGCTCCTGGTTGGCCTTTTCCAGCTCGCGGGTGCGCTCGACCACCAGGGCTTCGAGCTGTTTGGACGCCAATTCCTGCGCTTCCAGCAATGCCCGCACCTCGTACTGGCGCTGACGTGCCCGCACTGCGGCCTTCAGTGCGCTGGTCAGGGTGATGCTCTGCACCGGCCGCTCCAGCAGCGATACATTTCGCAGCGCCAGCACCATGCGCTGCCTCCAGGCGGCAACCGCCGGAGGCTGGTGTTTGCTGGTCAGCACGACGAAGGGGAAGTCCGACCACGCCGGCTGCTTGTCCACCCAGGCGGCCAGGCTCTCGAGGTCGTAGCCAAACAGACCTTCTTCGGCGATGAACACTGCATCGGCGTCGGTTTCGGCGAGTTGCAGTACCTGCTCGACGCCATGGCTGACCACCGCCTGCATGCCGCTGCGCTTGAGCAGTTCGGCCGAGGCCGGGCCGTCGCGGCCGATGGGGGCATAGACGACCACGAGAGAACTGCGTTTTGGGTCAGGCGTAGTCATGCTCGTCCGGAAGTAGTCTAGCGGGGTCACCGGTGTACTGCGGGGCGCTGGAAAGTATGCCATCCAGACCGCTCAGTGGCGGGCCGACCTGTATCCCGTCGGCACTGAGGCGAAATTCACGCACGGTGTTTTCGTGCCATCCGCTGCGTTTCTTCACCACCGACAACGCGCGGCGAATGGTGCCTTCGTGCTCGAAATAGCGCTGCATGATCAGCGCATCGCTGAGATAGCTGATATCGACGGGCGTGTCGGCAGGGTTGATCACCCCTTGCTGTGCCAGCACCAGAATGCTGACCACGCCTTTCTGACCCAGGTAGCTCAGCAGCTCGTGCATCTGCAGGATCAGGAACTTGCCGTCGGGCATCGCATGCATGTAGCCGTTGAGGCTGTCGACGATGATCAGGCGCGCGCCGTCCTGTTCGACGCTGCAGCGCACAGTGGAGGCGAACTCACCTGGCGACAGCTCCGCTGGGTCGATCTGCTGCAGATGCAGCAATCCCTGATCGATCCAGGGTTCGAGTGGCAACCCCAACGCGCGAGCGCGGGCGAGCAGCGTGCCGGTGTTCTCGTCGAATACGAAAAATGACGTTTTTTCTCCGCGCTTGCATGCCGTCACCGCGTAGCTGAGCGCCAGTGACGATTTGCCCACCCCGGCAGTGCCTACCAGTAGTGCGTTGGTGCCGCGCTCAAGTCCACCGCCCAGCATCTTGTCCAGCATTTCATTGCCGGAGGAGGCCAAGCTGCTGGTGAAGACTGAATGATGTTCGGCAGCAACTAGCCGCGGGAATATCTGCAGGCCGCCCTTGCGAATCACGAAGTCGTGGTAGCCGCCGCGGAACTGAATGCCGCGCATCTTTACTACTCGTAGGCGCCTGCGTTCGGCGCCGTAATCGATGGATTGCTGTTCGAGCATCACCACGCCATGGCAGATCGAGTGCAGCTGGAGGTTGCCGCCTTCCGAGGTCTGGTCGTCGAGCAGGATCACCGTGCAGTGGCCAGTGACGAAGAAGTGCTTGAGCGCCAGCACCTGGCGCCGGTAGCGCAATGGGCTCTGTGCGAGCAGGCGCATCTCCGAGAGGCTGTCGAAGACCACTCGGCTCGGGTTGGTCTGGCTGACACGGTCGAACAGCTGGCGGGTGGTTTCGCCCAGCTCGATCTCGGCCGGGTGCAGCACCGTCAGCTCCAGTTCCGGGTCGAGACTGGCTTCAGGTGTGACCAGTTCGAACACATCAATACCATCCAGTGACCAGCCGTGCCGCTTGGCGATCAGCTCCAGTTCGGCCTGGGTTTCCGACAGGGTCACGTACAGCACCCGCTCGCCTTGGCGCGCGCCTTCGAGCAGGAACTGCAGGGCAAGGGTAGTCTTGCCGGCGCCGGGGCTGCCTTCGTAGAGGTACATGCGGTCGGGGTCGAGCCCGCCGCCAAGGATATCGTCCAGCCCTTCGCTGCCCGTGGAGATGCGTGGCACTTCCTCCCTCTGGCCGCTGTTCGGGCGATCGGCATCATTCATTCGTGCTCCTTACGCAGGCTCCGCTGCGTGCATAGTCCTTGCTCCAGAAAACGTCTCGGGCCAAGCCCGGAGAAACCACCCGTTTTCACCGGGTGGGCATATGGGCGAAACCTCTCAGGCACCGCCGCAGAGACGTGCGCTGAATGCAGTCGACGTGCGCTGAATGCAGTCAGTGTTCCGACTCGCCGTTTGCGGGCTCGTTCCACGCATTACGCCGAGCTGCGCTTTGGCGCTAGCTGCGGCGGGCGCAACAGACTGCAACCATTGCGCCTTGGAACACCCGCCGGGCTGGCCCATGATCAGCCTTTGCCTTCGCAGGTCGCTTGCATGCCTCGATTCTCTCGTCCCTCGGCTTCGGCGCTGGGCCGCTTTCTGCAACTGGGCGGCACTGGTGCACGGATCGCCGGCAACCTGCTGGTGCAACGCGTCACGCCAGGCAAGGCGCGCATCGATTGGCAACCGGTGGGCGAGCTGCTGGGTGATGCACTCGGGCAGATGAAAGGACCGGTGCTCAAGCTCGGCCAGCAGGCCTCGCAATGGCAGGACCTGTTGCCCGATCCGATCAGCGCGGCGCTGGCCCGTTTGCAGAATCAGGTGCCGTCGCTGCCGTTCGCGGAGCTGGAAGCCAACCTGCAGCGGCTGTACGACGGCCAGCTCTACGAGCTGTTCGATACCATCGAACCTGCGCCCGCCGCGGCCGCCTCGTTGGGCCAGGTCCATCGCGCCCAGGATCGTCAGGGCAGGGCGCTGATCATGAAGATCCAGTACCCCAGCATCCACGCGATCTGCGAAGCGGACCTGCGCCAACTGCGTCGGCTGATGCCGCTCGGGCGGCTGTTCGGCACGCCAGCGGCGCGGCTGGAGGCGGTCTACACCGAGCTGCGGCGGGCAATCGATGAAGAGCTGGACTACGCCGCCGAACGCGACCACCTTGAAGCCTTCCGCGCGCACTTCGGCGACTGGCCCGGCCTCGGCATTCCCTTTGCCGCCAGCGAGCTCTGCCGCCCCGGCGTGCTGGTGTTGGAAGATCGTCCGGCCCGTTCCATGGCCGAGGTCGAGCTCGCACCGGTCGAAATCCGCCAGCGCCTGGCCGAAAACCTCTGCCAGTGGCTCGCCGAGCAGGCGTTCGGCTTGCAGCGGCTGCACACCGATCCGCATCCGGGCAATCTGGCCTGGACCGAGCAGGGCGAACTGGTGGTCTACGATTTCGGCAGCGTGCTGCGTCTGGAGCCGCGCCTGCTGGCCGGTTACGTGCAGATCTTCGAGGCGCTGCGCGGCACTTCCAGCGAGGCGCTGGAGGCCGGCTTCCAGATGCTCGGCGGGCGCCAGCCTGGCAGCATGCCGCCGCATGGGCTGTACCGGCGTATCCACCTGATGCTGCATCCACTGTTGCAGCCTGGCGCGCAGTGGGACTTCCGCGGAGCGGCGCTGCACCAGCAGCTGTCCGAGCTGTTCCCCTTGCTGATGTCGGCACTGGGCAGCCTGCAACCAGCCTCCGGTACGCTGCTGATCAATCGCACCCTGGAAGGCCACTACTGGAACCTCTACCGGCTCGGCGCCTGCCTGCCTATCGCCGACCTGCTCGCCGAGCATATCGAGCGTTGGCGGGGCGGTGCCGTTACCGCTCGCCCCTGAACCACTGGAGAACGTCATGCCGCTGCAGTCATTTCCCGAAGGGTTCCGTGCGCTGGTAATCGGTGCTTCCGGAGGCATCGGTGCCGCACTGGTCGATGCCTTGCGCAGCGATCCGCACTGCGCATCGGTCATCGCCCTTAGTCGCTCGTCCGAGCCGGCGCTTGATCTTGCCGATCCCGCCAGCATCGAACAGGCCGCGAACGCGGTGGCGGGGCAGGGGCCGTTTCACCTGATCATCAACGCCGCCGGCGTGCTGCATGGCGCCGAGTTCATGCCGGAAAAACGCCTCGCTGACATCAACCAGGCGCAGCTGCTCGCCATCTTCCAGATCAACACCTTCGGCCCGGCGCTGCTGCTGCGCCACTTCAGCGGGCTGCTCGACCGCCAGCGCGGCGTGCTCGCCATGCTCTCGGCCAAGGTCGGCAGCATTGGCGACAACCGCCTCGGCGGCTGGTACAGCTACCGCGCCTCCAAGGCCGCGCTGAACATGCTGATCAAGACCGCTTCCATCGAAGTGCGCCGCAACCAGCCGAATGCCGTGCTGCTGGCGCTGCACCCGGGCACGGTGAACTCGCGGCTTTCACAGCCATTCCGTGGCGCCGAGATCGGCCGGCCGGCGGCCGATGCCGCGCAGGATCTGCTGCGGGTCATCGACAGCCTGGGGCCGGAGGCGAGTGGAGGGTTCCATGCCTACAGCGGGGCGGAGTTGCCGTGGTAACGGCCCTCAGTCAACCGGTGCGGCAAGCGCGTCGGTGACGGTTTCGGCCAGCAGTTCGAGGGTGAAGGGTTTGGTCATCAGGCGCATGCCGGGAGCCAGGCAATCGAGGCGGGTCGCGGCCTGTTCGGCATAGCCGGTGATCAGCACCACCGGTAGGCCCGGGCGCCGCTGCTGAAGCATTTCGGCAAGCTGGCGGCCGTTGAGCCCCGGCAGGCCGACATCGGTCAGCAGCAGGTCGAGCGAGTCGAGTTCCGCGGCGAGCTCCAGGGCGCGCTGACTGTCGGCCGCCACATGCACGTGATAGCCGAAGTCCTCGAGTGCGCTCTGCAGCAACGGGCGCACCGCGTTGTCATCCTCGACCAGCAGAACCTTGCGCCCGCCACCTGCGCCGGGCACGCGGATCGGAACCGCAGTCGACTCCTCCTGTGCGTCGGCCGATGCCGCCGGTATGTGCAGCGCGACGCGGGTCCCTTCGCCCTGACAGGTATCGATGGAGATGAAACCGCCGCTCTGGCGGACGAAGCCGTAGACCATCGACAGGCCGAGCCCGGTGCCTTCGCCGAGGGGTTTGGTGGTGAAGAACGGTTCGAACACCTTGTCCACCAGTGCCGCGGGAATGCCGACGCCGCTATCGATCACCCGCACGCAAAGATACTCGCCAGTCGGCACGCCGTGGCGGGTGGCCTGCTCCGCTTGCAACGCCAGGCGCTGCGTCTCGATGCGCAAGGTGCCGCCGTCCGGCATCGCATCGCGGGCGTTGAGCGCCAGATTGAGCAGGGCATTTTCCATCTGGCTGGGGTCGACCAGGGCGAGCCCGGCGGTGTCTTCGAGGGCCAGTTCGAAGCGGATGGTCTCGCCCAGGCTGCGCTGCAGCAGCTCGGCCAGCGAGCGGATCAGCGAATTGACTGCGGTCGGCCGGGTCTGCAGTGGCTGGCGGCGGGAAAAGGCCAGCAGGCGCTGGGTCAGCGAGGCGGCGCGCTGCGCCGAGCCATGCGCCGCGTCCAGATAGCGCGGCAGGTCGTTGTAGCGTCCGGAGGCCGCGCGCAGACGGATCATGTCCAGCGCGCCGATGATGCCGGTCAGCATGTTGTTGAAGTCGTGGGCGATACCACCGGTGAGCTGGCCGACTGCATCCATCTTCTGTGAGTGGCGCAGCTGCTCCTCGGCACGGCTGCGTTCCTGAACCTCGACGGTCAGCTGGTCGAGCGCCCTCTGCAAGGCCTGGGTGCGCAACTCGACCTCGCGCTCCAGCGCATGATTGAACTGGCGCAGCATCACCTCGTTGCGTCGCTCGGCGTCGACGTCGATGATCACCACGGCCGCGCCCATCGGTTGCTCGGCGTGGTCGTAGAGCGGCACGCCGCTCAGGCGCAGCCAGCGTTCGCCACATTCCTCGGGGTAGTAGCGATAGTCCTGGCCGTCGACCTGCTCGCCGCGCAGGGCGCGGGCACCGACGTATTGGCTCGGCGGTATCACCTGCCCATGGCTGTCCAGGCCGACCCAGCGCCGTGCCCGCTCGGGCGCCGTCGAAGGAATCTTTCGATTGGGCACGTACTCGTCGTACTTGGGGTTGCTGAGCAGCGTATTGCCGTCGGCATCGATGAAGCAGACGCCGATCGGAAGGTTCTCGATCAGTCGCTCGAAGCGGGTTCGCTGGTCGGCTCGCTCGGTGGCTTCCGCGTGGTGCGCGCGCTGATGCTGGCGCAGGCGCATGCACGTGGTCAGGCAACTCAGCAAGGTGGCCGGCCCTACAGGCTCGCCGAGGATCACGAAGTCGTTGATCGTCGACGGCAGGCGGGCTTTCAACGCAGCATGGGGTTCGGCGTCGCGACTCAGGAGAATGAACGGGATGGCACTGCCGGCTGGCAGCCTCTCGAGCGCGGCGTTCACCTCATCCAATGGCCCCGCTGCCAGCTCGTCGGCGAGTATCACCACCTATACCGTCGCGTCGACCCGCTGTGCCAGGCCCGCCTGGTCGGTGCAGTGGCCGACGTGGTAGCCCTCGACCGTCAGCCAGGTGGCGAGTTCGCGTCGTTCCGCACTGTCGCGCATGCCGAGAAGGATGCGTTTTGCTTCCGCGGTTCCGCCTGCCATGTCGTTATTGCGCCTTGCTGATGGGGTAGTCCGATCAGCATCCCTCCTGATCGGCCGAGCGAAGCAACGCGGCTGCCCACAAGCGGACAGCGCGCTACGCATCTGTCTTTGAGCGGACTGCAAGCAAGCGAGAGCGTTCCAACGAACCGTCGGGTCGTCACGCCCGCGGCATGGTATCGGTCATCGGCCGTCAGCGATAGCAAGCTGCGTCCAGGCGCTCCCCGCGACAGTCAGCGCTCGAATCGCTGCAGGCTGCGAAAGACCTGCGCGGGGGTGGCGCCGATATAGCGCTTGTAGCAATTGCTGAAATGGCTGGCATCGGCGAAACCCGCATCGACGGCCGCCCGCGTCAGGCAGTCCGTCCGCTGCAGGTGCTCGGCGGCGAGCAGCAGGCGCTTCCAGATGCGGAAGCCGCGGTAGCTCATGCCGGTTTCGGCACGGAACAGGTGCGCCATGCGCGTGGGGGATAGGTGCACCAGCGAGGCGGCCTGCGCCAGCGCGTGGTTGACGTCGCCCTCCTGGCGCAACAGCTCGAACACCGGCGTCAGGCGGCCCGCGGCGGTTGCATCGTCCACGGCGGGCATCAGCGCCAGCAGGGTCTGCCGCGTCTGCTCCTTGCTCGGTGCCTCTTCGTAGAGCGCGGTCAGCGTATCGATCAGCACGGGATCGTGCAGCGGTAGCGCGCATTGCCCGGGGCGCCAGGCAAAGCGTTGCACGAAGCGCCCGTATAACTCGCTGTCGCGCTCGACGAACAGCTTGGCCAGCACGCCACCCTGTGCATCCACCGCATGCGCCACACCGGCGGGTACCACCACGGCCTGGCAGGGCAGGGCGGTGCCCGCCAGTTGCAGCACAAGCGGGCGATAGAGGCCGACCATGAGCACCGCGGCGCCGTTGACGCGTCTGTCCAGATGCCGCAGCGGGCCGAAGTACAGCAGCATGTCCGGCCACATCAGCAGGTGCGAAGGCAGCATGCCCGGGCTCCTCAAGTCAGCTCGTTTTTACAAGCCTCACGCTAGCAGCCGGCTCTAGCATCGGGACATCGTACTTTGGCGCCGAAAGCCCGGCTCAGGCGTCCGCACCCGCACGGAGGAAAAACAATGACAAACACCATCCCGCTCGAGCCCCTCGCCAATACCGGCTCTGTGTCGACGCCGGCGCAATTCGAGGCCCAACTCACCGACATCGCGGCGCCGCTGGCGGGCGAGGCGGTGCTCGGGCTGCGCGCGCTGTACCTGTCCTGGCGTGTCGGGGCCTGGCTGGACACCGGCCTGCAGGTAAAGGCCGGCGATCGGCTGACCTTCGTGCTCGAGGGTGGCGTGGAGGTCTCCCGGGCGCTGGGCATCCGTTATTCGGCGGAGCTGGCGACCTGGGCGCGCATCGGCGAGCGGGGACCGATCTTCCGCGCGTTGCACGACACTCAGAGCTTCACGGTGGAGCAGGACGGCCCCCTGCAGCTCAAGCTCTACCCGCGCGACCGTTGGCTCGATGCCAGTGGCCGCTACCGTGGCGAGCCACCCGCGTTCAACCCCGACGAGGGCGGCGGCGTCAATGTCGGCATCATCCACTGGCGGCCCGGCACCGATGTCGCCGCGCTGCTGGGCCAGGCCGCGGCCGGTCGCGACGACGCGCACTGGGCCAGCCGCGAGCTGGCGCGCCTGCGTACACCGCGTGCGCCCTTGCCCGGTGGCTGGCAGGAACTCTGGGAGCTGGGGCCGTCCACGGTGTTCTCCGCTGTCACGCCGGCCCAGGCGGGTCGGGCGCCGACACGGGCCATCCGCCTGCATACCCGTGACGATGTCTCCATCCTGCAGAAAGACGCCGACCTGCCGCTGAGCGCACACACCACGCTGAGCTGGAAGTGGAAGGTCGACCGGTTGCCCTCGTCGGTCGCCGAAGACCAGATCCACACCCACGACTACCTGAGCATCGCGGTGGAGTTCGACAACGGCCGCGACCTCACCTTCTACTGGAGCCGGGATCTCCCCGAAGGCACGCACTTCCATTGCCCGCTGCCCGGTTGGCACGACCGCGAGACGCATGTCGTGGTGCGTTCGGGCACCGCCGATCTCGGCCAGTGGCTGAGCGAGGAGCAGAACATAATGGACCACTACCGCACCGCCATCGGCGGCGAGCCGCCAGCACGCATCCGGCGGGTCTGGCTGATCGGGGTCAGTCTGTTCCAGCATGGCGAAGGGGAGGCGACGTTCGGCGATATCCTGCTCAGGGATGTCGATATCGAAAAGCGCCTCTACTGAGCACTTCACGCCCGGTCACCGGCATCGTGCCGGCGGCCGGTCGCGGCCTATATTGCTTCTCTGCCACGTTCGCGGCACGCCCGGTCAGCGCGGCGGTTCCGTGGCGCGCAACAGTTCGTTGAGTTCCGCGCCAGATGGCGTGCCGCCGAAGCCATCGAACCGCCCCTGTTCGATCATCCTCCGCGCCGCATCGATGAACCCGCCCCAGGCCGCGCGCGCCAGGGCACCGCCGACACTGATGCGCCTGACGCCAAGCTCGGCCAGCGCCTCGACGGTCAGCTCGCTGTTCCAGCCGATCAGCACGTTCACCGGCTTCGGCGCGATTGCCTGGACGACCGTCTGAATTTCCTCCCGCGTCCTCAGACCCGGCGCGTACAGGCAGTCGGCCCCGGCCTGCGAATAGGCGAGCAGGCGCTCGACCGTGTCGTCCAGATCGGGGCGGCCGACGAAGTAATTTTCCGCACGCCCCACCAGCAGGGTGTCGCCCTCGCCGGCATCGATGGCGGCGCGCGCCGCCTGCAGGCGCTCGACAGCCTGCGCCTTGTCGCGCACCGGCTGGGCGGGATCGCCGGTCGAATCTTCGATGGACAGGCCCGCCACGCCGGTCTCCAGCGCCAGGCTGACACTGTCGAAGACCGCCTCGGGCGTGGCCCCGAAGCCGCTCTCGAAATCGGCGTTGATCGGCAGGTCGCTCATCGCCGCCATGTAGCGCATGTGCGCCAGGGTGTCGTCGCGTGACAGTTGCCCGTCCGCCTGGCCCTGAGACCAAGCATAGCCTGCGCTGGTGGTCGCCAGGGCCCGGTAGCCGAGGCGCTCGAGCAGGCGAGCACTGCCGGCGTCCCACGGGTTGGGCAGCAGGAAGCACCCTGCATGGTGCATCTCGCGGAAGGCCGCGCGTTTATCGCTTACGGTGGGGCGGGGCATGATGTCTCCGGGAGCAGGGGGCTTGTCGTCATCCTATAGCCCACCGCGTGCGTGACGCGCCACCGCGACGCCACACCTAGGAAGCACCGACTTGCACGAAATTGGCGATTTGGCCGTTAACGCGCTTGCCTGATACAACGCACATCAGGCCGCCGCAAAAACCGGCAGGTCCCGTCACGCCGCCTGCCCTCCAGTGTTCGGCCGACAGGCTACGAAACCCAGGAGCACTACCGATGATCGACCTCCCGCTGTTGCTCGCCTTTGCTGCAGCCGCCTCGCTGCTGACCGTCACGCCGGGCGTGGATACGGCCATCGTGCTGCGCACCGCCACACTGGAAGGGCGGCGCCAGGCCGTGCTGGCCGCGGCGGGTATCTGCCTGGGCTGCCTGGCCTGGGGTGTGGCCGTGTCGCTCGGGCTGGGTGCGCTGCTGCAGGCCTCGGAACTGGCCTATACCCTGGTCAAGTTCGCTGGCGCCGCCTATCTGATCTGGCTCGGCTCCAGACTGCTGTTCAACCCGCGCGCCTCGTTCGATTCAGGCCCGGCTGAGACGCCCTCTGCAGCGAACGGCCAGGCCTTCTGGCGCGGCTTGCTGACCAACCTGCTGAACCCGAAAGTGGGCGTGTTCTACGTCACCTTCCTGCCGCAGTTCGTTCCGCTCGGCGCCGATGTGGCCGCTTACTCGTTCTTCCTTGCGTGTCTGCATGTGCTGTTGTCCCTGGCCTGGTTCGCCGTGCTGATCGCCGCGACGATTCCGCTCGGGACGCTGTTGCGCCGGCCTGCGCTGACCAGGGCGCTGGACCGATTGACGGGTGGGGTGCTGGTGGGTTTTGGGGTGCGGTTGGCGGCTTCGAGTGGGGCGTGAGCAAATGATTTTCCGGACGCCTGCTTCAGCCGTTTTAGGGGTTCAAGGCACAGCTGCTAACGGCCAAGGGTTCCTCTGGTGATAGAATTGAGTCAGTTAAAGTCGTATTCAGGAAAATATACAAAGCCTGGAGTGAATAAAATAAGAAAGATAATAATACTCTTGGCTATTTGTAACTAAAATAATGAGCAGTCAGGCGGCAATAATATAACAGGGAAGCTACGATGGGATATCAGGCAGTTTTTACTGGTTGGCAAAATATTACTCTTGAAGATTTGCTGGTGGCCTACCGTAAGGCTAAGGCAGATTGCTTTTTTGAAAATACCTTCCCTGCAGCCATAAAGTTTGCAACCTATGAGCAGGATTTGCTATCCAATCTAAAAAAATTGCTTAAATGCCTGCATGAAGGAAATGGTTTTTCAGGCAACAAGAAATTGCTAGGCGATTTCCGCCTACTACCCAAAAAATTATCCATCAAGCCAAAGCAGAATTTCCCTGCAAATGGCCATGTGCACTTCTCCGATCCTCATCGCGCAGTAGACCACCTGCTTGATCATCACCTTATCACACCAGAGTTTCGAGTGGTGGGTGACTTTCCGGTAGATACCCATATCCTATCTGCGCTGTGGGTTAATACCGTAGGACATCAGTTTGACGCCAAGCTGGATGATAGCTGTTATGGCGCTAGGCTAAGACGCATCCGTAACGACGAGGTATTTAGCGATTTCAAAGATAAGCCATTTCACATTAGTGCTATCGGTTCCTTCGCGCCGTATTTTCAGCCATATCAGCAGTGGCGCAGCGATGGTCTAAAAGCTATTCGCAGCGAACTTGAGCAAGACAGAGAAGTTATCGCTGTCTCATTGGACTTAAAGAGCTTTTATCACTTTATCGATCCGATGGCGCTGGCCTTGCCTGATCTTTATAAGGAGTTCGGTCTTGATTTTAGTGATGAAGAACGGGGGTTTACTGCGGATTTTGCGAGATTTCTTAATCTTTGGGCAGAAGGTGCTGGTAAATTTTCGAAGAAAGTAACCTTAGGAAGGTCTTCGATTTCTGGTGGCCTTGTTATTGGTCTGACTGCAAGTCGAGTTATCTCAAATCTTTTGCTGGGTCGCTGGGATCGGTTGATTAAGGAACGAGTCGCGCCGATACATTATGGGCGCTATGTTGATGACATGTTTTTGGTGCTGCGTGATACCGGCACTATCCGCAATAGTCAGCAACTTATGCAGTATTTGAAGGACAGGTTGGGACCAGAAGTTGTTTCTCAAGTTGGTAAGGCCGATGACCAAACTTGGAAGGTTCAGCAGGGGGAGGACTTTCAAGGTCAGACACAGATAATTCTGCAATCAGACAAACAGAAGCTCTTTGTGCTGCAGGGTCGCGCCGGGCTTGACTTGCTCGACAGTATCGAAAAGGAGATTGGTGAGCTTTCTAGCGAGCACAGGCTCATGCCTTCACCGGACCAACTTGATGACTCTACTGCCGCCCGAGTTCTATCAGCTGCGGGTGCTGTCGGTGAAAGCGC
The DNA here is from genome assembly GCF_024448335.1 of Stutzerimonas frequens. Classification (GTDB taxonomy): domain Bacteria; phylum Pseudomonadota; class Gammaproteobacteria; order Pseudomonadales; family Pseudomonadaceae; genus Stutzerimonas; species Stutzerimonas frequens. The sequence continues at coordinate 85,516 of NZ_JAMOHM010000011.1, read as the reverse complement.
AGATACCTTACGTCGCGCCGATGGCTTGACCATTCGGCGTTTAAGTTGGTCGTTGCAATTACGGCATGTGGAAACGCTGGCCCGTGATCTGCCTCCACAGGAATGGCAGGAGCAGCGTCTAGAGTTTTATCAATTTGCCCATAATCACATACTTCGTCCAGATAATTTATTTGCACATTTCACCTATTTGCCCCGTTTGCTGGGTTTTGCTATCAGCTTGAATGAGTGGCAGCAAGCTGAACAAATTGCACTCCGCGCATACAATTCCCTGCAGCAGTTGGCGATGGCAATACCCAAAGGGAGGACCATCGCTGTCAATGGAGCCGAAGCTAAGGCCGGAGAAAATCTATGGCCAATGGTGAAAGGCACTCTGAGTTGGCTATTTATTGATGCAGCGTCCCGCTATTACGACCCGAATCGACTATTGCTCGGGCAGCGCTCCAAAAAGGAACAGCGCCTAGCTAACCTGTTTTTGAAGGGCATCTTTGACAGCCTGCTCGAAGTTGAAACCTTGCTTGATTTTCACTTTGGTTCGGAAGATTTTGATAAAAAAGCACCCATGGTTGCTATGGCTGACCTAGCCAAAGAACCTTATAAGCGGATTTTGCACAGCATATCTGCTGGGAAATTGGTGGGGCAGCGTGAGAGTAAAAAGGAGCGTCGAATCCTAAAGTTGATGGAGGACTCGCAGCTGTTGAATACCGAGGCACTAAAGGATTTCTTGAAATCAACTCATTTTAGTCGGCTTGAAGCAGTTGAGATCGGCAAGCGAAAAAAGGAAAGCTATTTACCTTATCTGTTTCCCACACGCCCGCTGACTCCGGCTGAAATATCGGAGCTTGCGCCAGAGTGCGTAGGCTTGCCAAGGGCGGATGGAAAACGCTCTAAACAGAAACCTTCTGTGGTATGGGCGCAATATACTCAGGCTCTTAGAGGTGTATGGATAAAGCCAACTTTGCTCGCCACAGAGCAGGACGGCAAGGACATGCCGGACGTCCAGAGATCGCGCAAATATATTAGGATTGGCACGGACCGCAAAAATAAAATTACCGTTGCTCTGACGAGCATAAAGACAGACGACAAGGATTGGGCGGCGATGGCCTGCAATAGGCCCAATATGTCTCGTGAGAGATATCAGCGCATTTCAGAATTGGTCAATCAGGCTATTCGGCTCAAACCTCGGCCCGACTATATATTGTTTCCGGAGCTTTCCATTCCTTTAAGGTGGATAGATAGTCTTGCGGCGCGACTGAGCTCCATGGGTATAAGTTTAATTGCCGGAACTGAGTACCGTCACTTTGAAAATGGTCAGCTTCTGAGTGAGGCTTGTCTAGTGCTTACTGATAACCGGCTAGGCTACCCGGCCACGGTAAAAATTTGGCAGCCCAAGCTGGAACCTGCGGTAGGCGAAGATAAGGAGTTAACGACGAAGTATGGGAAGTTTTGGGCCTTTTCCAAACTGCAAGGAAAGCGCGGCAAGCCAGTTTACATACATAACAATCTTCACTTCGGCGTGATGGTTTGTTCGGAGTTGCAAAACAGCAAGGCTCGCGTGAGGTTTCAAGGGGAAGTGGATGCCTTGATGGTACTGAGTTGGAACCAAGATCTGGAGACCTTTGCTTCGCTTATTGAGTCTGCTGCGCTGGATATACACGCCTACACAATCCTGGTAAATAACCGAAAATACGGTGATAGCCGGGTACGCTCCCCGGCAAAAGAATCCTTCATGCGTGACATTGCTCGTGTGCGAGGTGGCGATAACGATTTTGTCATAGCTGCCACACTGGATATTGAAGCCTTACGCGCTTTTCAAAGCAGAGCGAAGCGCTGGCCAGAGCTAGGAGATAAATTCAAGCCGGTACCTGAGGGATTTAAACTCAACAAAGCTCGACGCAAGCTGCCGCCAAAGTAACTAGCTACCGCCGGAGTAAATGGGAGGTTACCGCAGAACGGTATTGGAGTTTTCAATGAGCTAATACTTAGTATGTGACGGATGCGACTAACTTGTCCTTTTGGTTAACGAGTGGCTGCTTCTGGCCGAAAGCCGCCCTTTATTAACCATCCAACCCCGGCAAACCCCTCTCCAATCTCGGACAAACCCACTCCACAAAAGCCCGCACCCTTGGCGATAGCTGCAAGGCGTGCGGGTAGACCAGTTGGATTGGCAGGTCCTTCGGTTCGTATTCCCTGAGCACCCTCGCCAGACGACCATCAGCCAGTTCATCGGCGACCTGGTAGTGCAGCAGGCGGGTGATGCCCAGGCCTTGCACGCAGGCCAGGCTGGCGGTGCGGATCTGGTTGCAGGTCAGGCGTGGGGTGATTTCTTCGGCCTGTTCTTTCTCGCCGTGGCGGTAGTACCAGTGGCGACCCTGGGCGGCGAACAGGATGCAGGCGTGGTCCTCCAGCGCCGCCGGGGTGTCGATGGCGGGGGCGGTGCTCAGGTAGTCGGGGCTGGCGCAGGTGACCAGCCGGGTGCTGCCGATCTGTCGGGCGACCATTGCCGAGTCGGGCAGGTGGCCGATGCGCAGGGCGAGGTCGAGGCGTTCGTCCAGCAGCGGGACGATCTGGTCGTTCAGGTTCAGCTCCACCTGTACCTGCGGGTGCTCCTTGAGAAAGACATTCACCAGAGGCGCCAGGTAGCGCTGGCCGAACTCCACCGGGGCGGTTAGGCGCAGCAGGCCGCGGACGTCGCCGTCCTGCGCGTCCAGGCGCTGCTCGATGTCGGCAAACTCGGCAAGCATGCGCCGGCTCCAGGCCAGGTACTCGGCACCCTCGTCGGTCAGGGCCATGCGCCGCGTGCTGCGGTTGAGCAGGCGCACACCCAGGTGGCGCTCCAGCGCGGCCAGCGAGCGCACCACCGATGCCACGGACTGGCCGCTGGCGTCGGCCGCCGCGCTCAGGCTGCCGTTGTCGACGATCCTCACGAAATTGGCCATCGCCTTGAGCTTGTCCATTGCCACCTTCGATTTGTGCGATTGCTGCAGGGGTGTTGTCAGGTCCGCGGCATAGCTGGGATGCGCAGGGCGGCGGACACTGTCCCGGACCGACGACTTCCGGAGTTTCGCACATGAACCCACCATCCAACCCCTCGCGCATCCTGGCCTACGACCATATCGGCATCCGCGTCAGCGACCGCCGCCGCGCCATGGCCTTCTACCAGGCGCTGGGCTTCGTCGAGAGCGCGAGCTTCCCGCTGTTCGAGGCCAACGAGATGCTCAGCCCGGATGGCGTGCGCATCAACCTGATCTTCAACGGCGCGCGTACCCGCGATGCGCACAACGTGTTGCTGGACGCGCCAGTCAAGCGCCCGGGCATGACCCATCCGGCGTTCATCGTCGATGACCTCCAGGCGCTGCAGCGCTGGCTGGGCGAGGAGGGCATCGTCATCACCGAAGGGCCGCATCACATCGGCCCACGGCGGATCGCGCTGTTCATCCGGGACCCGGACGGCAACGTTCTCGAATTCAATCAGCTCGTCGAAGGAGATGCGCAATGAAACTGTACGACCTGCAAGCTTCCGGCAACTGCTACAAGGTGCGCCTGTTCGCGGCGCTGGCCGACATTGAGCTGGAACGGGTGCCGGTGGACCTCGCCAATGGCGCGCACAAGAAGCCGCCGCTGTCCGAGATGAACCCGCTGCGGCAGGTGCCGGTGCTCGAGGATGATGGGCATGTGGTACGTGATTCCCAGGCGATCCTGGTTTATCTCGCCGGTAGCTACGGCGGCCTGGCCTGGTGGCCGGACCATGCCCGCGGGCAGGCCGAGATCGTGCAGTGGCTGTCCTTCGCCGCCAACGAGATCCAGCACAGCCTGTGCGCGGCGCGGCTGGTGGAGAAGTTCGGCTACCCGCTGGACAAGGCCGCGGCGCTGGCCAAGGCGCCTGCGGTGCTCGGGCTCCTTGATGCGCATCTGGAAACGAACGATTGGCTGGCGATGGGGCGGCCGACCATCGCCGATTGCGCCGTCTACCCCTACGTGGTGCTGGCGCCGGAGGGCAGCGTCGACGTCGGCCCGTATGGCAACGTGGCGCGCTGGATGACCCGGCTGGAAAGTCTGCCGGGCTATCTGCCGCGGCCCTGACCGGCTGCCCTCAGGCTGGCTCTCGCCCCTCGGCCTTCAGGAAGTCGACGAAGGCTCGCAGCGGCGAGGGCATGTGGCGGCGGCCGTGGTAGTAGAGGAAGGGGCCGTCGAAGGACTGCCACCAGTCCTCGAGGATGGGCGTCAGGCGCCCATCGGCCAGCGGCTCTCGGATGAAGTCCTCGAAGGTGTAGATGACACCCAGGCCGTTGATCGCCGCACTGGTTTTCAGGTCGTGGGAGGAGGTCACGAGCTGGCCCTGTGGCGGTACGCGCAAGATTCTGCCGTCTTTCTCGAACTCGAAAATACCCACCTTGCCGCTCTCGAAACGGTGACCGAGCAGCTGGTGCTCGGTCAGCTCGGACGGGTGCCGCGGTGTGCCGTGGGCGGCGAGGTAGCTAGGCGCGGCGGCGGCGACGAAGCGTTGCCGGCGCGGGCCGATGGGGATGGCGATCATGTCCTTGGCGAGGCTTTCCTCGTAGCGCACCCCGGCGTCGTAGCCCGCCGCGATGACGTCGATGAAGGTGTTCTCCATCACCACCTCGACGTTCACAGCCGGGTAGAGCTTGAGGAAGCGGCTCAGCAGGTCGGGCAACAGGAAGCGCGCCACCGGCACCGGCACGTTCAGCTTGACGGTGCCGACCGGCCGTTGGGCGTCATCGTCCAGGTCGTTGAATGCGGCGCTGATCTCGTCCAGCGCCGGGCGCAGGCGTTCCAGTAGGCGTTCGCCGGCGCTGGTCGGGGTGACGCTACGGGTGGTGCGGTTGAGCAGGCGCAGGCCGAGATCGCTTTCCAGGCGGCGCATGCAGTCGCTCAGCGAGGACGCCGACATGCCGCGTTTCTGCGCCGCGGCGCGAAACCCTCCGGCTTCGACCACAGCGGCGAACAGGGCGACATCACTCAGGTTGGGTTGACGCATGGGGCCTCCTTGAATGATCGAACTGTACGATTGGCCGAACAGCCCGTCCATGTTTGCCTGGATTATCAGCCTGTGATCGTACGCTGATACTTCCTCCGTCGGCCGCCTCTGCCTGAGGCAGGCCATTCACGACGACGAGGAAACGATCATGGCGCAGAGAAACGCAACCGGGCCGGGCAGTAATGCTTGGCCTCTTATGAAGCTGGCCAGAGCGCTGATCGCCGGGGTGGCGCTGGCTGGAACGCTGACCGTCGAAGCCGCCAACCGACCGGCGCCGAAACCGGACTGGAGCCTGGCCGACATGCCTGCCCAGACGGGCCGCATCGTGCTGGTCACCGGCGGCACCAGCGGTATGGGCTACGAAGATGCGCTGGCGCTGTCACGCGCCGGCGCCGAGGTGATCATCGCCGCGCGCAACGTCGAGCGCGGGCAGGAGACTATCGAGCGGATACGTGAGCAGGTGCCGGATGCTCGCGTGCAGTTCGAGGCTGTCGATCTGGCCAACCTGGCCTCGGTGCGCGGCCTCGCTGAGCGCCTTCAGGAACGCTTGCCGCGCCTGGACGTGCTGATCAACAACGCCGCGATCATGGCGCCGCCTGAGCGCGGCACCTCGGCCGACGGCCACGAGCTGCAGCTGGCCACCAACTACCTCGGCCCGTTCGCCCTGACAGCGCTGCTCATGCCGCTGCTGCTGGAAAGCGACGATGCCCGGGTGGTCAGCCTCTCCAGTATCGCGGCGGGTCGTGGCCAGCTGGACTTCGCGGACCTGCAGGCCGAGCAGCGCTACAACCCCTACGCCACCTATGCGCAGTCCAAGCTCGCGGTGCTGATGTGGGCCATGGAGCTGCAACGCCACAGTGACGCATCCGGCTGGGGCCTTCTCAGCATCGCCGCGCACCCGGGGGTCGCCGTCACCGAGCTGGTCGAGCGCGGACCCGGGTTGGACAGTGAGTTCGCCGCCAACTGGGCCAAGGACCGCGACAACTACCACTCCGCCGCCCAGGGCGCGCTGCCGACGCTGTATGCCGCCACTGCGCCTGACGCCATTGGCGGTGCCTACTACGGGCCGACCGGCGAGGAAGAAAAACGCGGGCCGCTGGGCTTTGCCAGGGTTCCCGACGCCGCCGCGAACCAAGCGGATGCCGCCCGGCTGTGGCAGCTGTCGGAACGCCTGACCGGCGTGCGTTACCCCTGAATCCTCGGGCGCGGCCTTGAGCTCGCGCCCTGTTCTCACTTCATTCTTCAGGAGCGCGCCTATGAGCACGCCATCCGTTGTGCATCGCCTGAGTGCCGTGATCAATGCCGAAGCGCATGAGCTGCGTCCGGCACTGAGTGGTTTCCTGCTGTTTTTCTGTCTGTTCGCCGGCTATTTCATGCTGCGCCCGATCCGCGAGTCGATGGGCATCGCCGCCGGCGTGGAGAACCTGCAATGGCTGTTCACCGCGACCTTCTTCGTCATGCTGGTGGCCGTACCGCTGTTTGCCTGGCTCAGTACTCACGTACCGCGCCTGCATTTCGTCGATTGGGTGTACGGCTTCTTCTGCCTGAACCTGCTGGGCTTCTCCGTGCTGTTTCTGCTGCGGGGTGACAGCGCCTGGCTGGCGCGGGTGTTCTACGTGTGGATCTCGGTCTACAACCTGTTCGTCGTGTCCGTGGCCTGGAGCCTGATGGCTGATGTGTTCGACAGCGCCCAGGCCAAGCGGCTGTTCGCCTTCATTGCTGCCGGCGCGAGCGTCGGCGGGCTGGTCGGGCCGGCGCTCAGCGCGCTGTTGGTCGGCAGCCTGGGCGAGTCGGGGCTGATGCTGCTGGCCGCCTTGTTGCTGGGCGCGGCGCTGGCGCTCAAGTTCTCGCTGATGCGCTGGCGCGAAATCGGCGGAGCAGGGCGCCCCGGCGCGGCTCCGGCGGAGAGTACGCGTCGGCCGGTGCCCGGCAACCCCTTCAGCGGCCTGACTCGGGTGATGCAGTCGCCCTATCTGCTCGGCATCGCCGGTTTCGTGGTGCTGCTGGCTACCGTGACCACCTTTCTCTACTTCGAGCAGGCGCGCCTGGTGGCCGAGCTGTTCCCTGACCGTGCTGCCCAGGTTCGCGTGTTCGGCATCATCGACGTGGTCGTCCAGGCGGGCGCGCTGCTGTCGCAACTCTTCATCACCGGCCGCCTGGCGCAGAAACTCGGCGTGCGCGTGCTGCTGGCCATCGTGCCGCTGCTGGTCTGCGTCGGCTTTGTCGGCCTCGCGCTGATGCCCAGCTTCGCCGTGCTCGCGACGTTGATGATCGTGCGCCGCATCGGCGAGTACGCGTTCGTCCGGCCCGGCCGCGAAATGCTCTTCGCGCCGCTGGATGCGGAGAGTAAGTACAAGGCGAAGAACGTCATCGACACCGTCGTCTACCGCGCCGGCGATGCCGTCAGCGGTTGGGGGAAGACGGCGCTGGACATGTTCGGGCAGGGCGCCGGTCTGGTCGCCGTGGCCGGCGCACTCTGCGCACTGCTCTGGGGCTATCTCGGCTGGCAGCTCGGCAAGCAGGCGGACAGGCGAACGGAGGTGGCTGGAGTGGTAGAAGCCACCTGTTGAGACGGCGGCGTGCGAAGCGCATCGCGATCGAGGGCTGGCGTGGTGTCCAGGCAGGCGAGCCGGCTAGTGAGCACCTCGATGCGACGCTAGCCGGCTCGCCTGTTCAGATGCGCTTACTTTTCAACGAACGCCCGCTCGATGACGTAATCACCCGGTACGCCCTGACTGGGCGAGGCCTGGAAGCCCAGGGCGTCGAGCTGGCCGGTGAGGGTGTCGAGCATCGCCGGGCTGCCACAGAGCATCACGCGATCGCTCTCGGGGTTCAGCCGCGGCAGGCCGAGATCGTCGGTGAGCTTGCCGGTCTCGATCAGCGCATTGATGCGGCCGGTGTGGCGGAACGCCTCGCGGGTCACTGTTGGGTAATAGAGCAGCTTGGCCCGCACCGCTTCGCCAAGGAATTCGTGCGCCGGCAGTTCCTGGGTGAGGTAGTCGTGGTAGGCCAGCTCGCTGACCTCGCGCACCCCGTGCACGAGCACGATCTTGTCGAAACGCTCGTAGGCTTCCGGATCGCGAACAATGCTCATGAACGGCGCCAGTCCCGTGCCGGTGCCGAGCAGGTAGAGGTGCTTGCCGGGCCTGAGGTCATGCATCACCAGGGTGCCGACCGGCTTGCGGCTGACGATGAGCGAGTCACCGACCTTCAGGTGTTGCAGGCGCGAGGTCAGCGGGCCGTCTGGCACCTTGATGCTGAGGAATTCCAGGTGCTCGTCGTGGTTGGCGCTGACGATGCTGTAGGCGCGCATCAGCGGCTTGCTGTCGACTTCCAGGCCGATCATCACGAAGTGGCCGTTCTCGAAGCGCAACGCCGGGTCGCGGGTGGTGCGAAAGCTGAACAGGGTGTCGTTCCAGTGATGCACGGATAGAACGCTTTCGGTGCCGAGTGCAGACATGGGGCCTTCCTCTCTCGTGGTTTGAGTCGATCAGAACAGGGTCAGCAGCAGGCTCGTCGCCAGTAACAGCGCGACGCTGAGCAGGGCCAGGTGGGCGAAGGGCTGCCAGCCCTGGGCAAACAGTTCGCCGACTCGGGTGCGCATGCCGAGCGCGGCCATGGTCAGCAGCAGGCAGGCCTGCGAGCCGGTGACCAGCGCCTCGCGCAGCCAGGCCGGTAGCCAGCCGAGGCTGTTCAGCGTGAACAGGCCGAGAAAGCCGAGCAGAAACAGCGGAAAATCCGGGCTGCCCGGTTCCTGCCGACGCAGCAGCAGGCCGAGCACCAGCACCAGCGGCGCGAGCAGGGCGACCCGCAACAGCTTGGTCAGGGTCGCGACGTCGCCGGCGGTATCCGAGACGAGGTACCCGGCACCGGCCGCCTGCGCGACGTCATGAATGCTGGCGCCGAGCAGCAGGCCGCTGTCGAGCGCATCCAGCCCGAGCAGGTCGGTCAGCGGCGGGTAGAGCAGCATCGACAGCGTGCCGAGGGCCGTCACCCCAACCACCACGGCGAGCAGCCGGCGCTCTTCCAGGCGTCCGGCCGGGATCACCGCCGCCACGGCAATCGCCGCCGACACGCCGCAGATCGCCACCGCCGCGCCCGCCACCAGGCTGTGCAGGGTCGGCAGTCGCAGCAGCCGGCCGAGCGGCAGCGCCAGGCCGAGCACCAGCGGCACCGTGACGAGCACCAGCAACAAGGGTCGTGCACCGACCGCTTCCAGCTGTGCGACGCCGATGCGCGCGCCGAGCAGCGCCACACCGATGCGCAGCAGTTGCCGGCTGCACAACGCCACGCCCGGCTGCATGCGTGCCTCGCTGCCCTGGCTGGCGAAACCCAGGCCTAGCAGCAACACCATCAGCAGCGCGGGCGCGCCGTAGTGATCGGCAAGAAAGCTGCCGGCCAGTGCCAGCACCGCACACAGGGCCAGGCCCGGGTAGTGCTTGCGGCACAGCGCGACGGGTGGGGCGAGGGCCTCGAGCCGGGCATTCATGCCGGATCGCCTAGATCACGTAGGTAGGCCCAGGGGTACAGGCCGCGGAAATGACCGTCGCTGAAATACAGCTGCAGACCGCTGATGCCGGACAGTTCCAGGCGGTTCACGCCGACCTCGGCGTCGATCAGCGTCAGTGCGCCGGTCTGCTGGAGGCGTTGGCAATTGGAGCAAGCGCAGGCCCGCCGCAGCGTCAGGCAGCTGATGCGGCTCTGCGCGCCATCCGCCCAGGTCAGTTCCAGCACGCGCTGCACCTTGCGCAGGCGGATCTCGAGAGGTGGGTCGATCAGCCGCTGGGGCTGTGCGATGTGGGGGTTGGCGTCGTGATTCGATGCGGTGAAGGCGTTCATGAATCTCTCCGGGCCAGCGGCCTCTAGCGAATGAACGGCATGACGAAGCCGCGCGGCATGGGCGCCGGGCCACCGCTGACGAGCAGCGTGGGTGCTTCCGGGCTTCGCACGAAACGTTCCGGCGTGTCCACCGGACGGGCGCTGCCGAGCGCGGCGGCACTGACCGTGACCAGGGCCAGTACGCCGTGGCGCAACCCACTCGTCATGACAAGTTGGGGCATGCTTCAGCGCTCCAGAAAGGCCAGCTTGCCGCCCTGGTCCACCCAGGTTTCGGCCTCGGCCAGCGGCGAGGCGCTCTGGGTGATCACCGGCCAGACTTCGGCCAGCTCGGCGTTGAGTTCGAGAAAGTGCTGTTGGCCTTCGGGCAAGGCGTTGTCGGCGAAGATCGCATCGGCCGGGCATTCCGGCGCGCAGAGGCTGCAGTCGATGCAGGTCTCGGGGTTGATGACGAGAAAGTTCGGGCCTTCGTGAAAACAGTCGGCCGGGCAGACTTCCACGCAGTCGGTGTATTTGCAGCGGATGCAGTTCTCTGTAACGACGTAGGTCATTTCGTTCTCCTCGAAACCACTGCGCTTGCGGATGCTGCGTTGAAGGCGGCGCGCGGGATGCTCATTTACGGCCTGTAAACTCCGCTCCCGCGCGCGACCTTCGCCTTGGCTGGGCGCCCCCGCCCCGCTGCGCTCGTGACGTTTCGGCTTCAAGTTCTGTGCAACAAAAAGCGCATAAAAATCAGGCCGCGGCCTCGAGTTTCGACATGGCCCAGCGGGCGAGCTTGCGGACGTCCGGGTCGGGGTCGTCCATGGCCAGTTCGACGAAGGGGCGGCCATCGTTGTGTGCGATGGCGCCCAGCGCGCCGATGGCGGCCTTGCGCAGGTTGCTCATCGGGTCGCGGGCGCAGACGCCGAGCGCCGGGATCGCACCCACCGCACCGAGCTTGCCGAGCGCATCGACGGCCTTTTCCCGGACCTGCCAGAAACTGTCGTGCGTGGCCTCGACCAGGGGCTGCAGTGCGGCCTGGTAGTCGAGCTTGCCGATGCTCACAGCGGCCTCGACGCGCACCTGCCAGTGTTCGTCGCGCAGGATGCCGATCAGCGCCGGGCCGACCTGTTCGGGCGCGGCATAGACCAGCGCGCCGGTGGCGGCGCGGCGGACGTCGGCATCGTCGTCGTGCTGCGCCCGCTCGATCAGCGCCGGCAGATTGGCCGGCTGCTTGAGCCAGCCGATCACCGCCACCGCTTCGCGGCGCACGCCCGGGTCGGCGTGCTGCATCCGCACCAGAGCCGGCGCCTGCGCCTGTGGATGGCGCAGCGGTTTTAGCGCACGGAGGATGCCGGCGACGACGAAGGGATCGTCGCTGCCAGCCAAGGCTTCGAGCAGCGGCAGCGCGGCGGCCGGGTCCTTGAGGTCCGCCAGCGCGTGGGCGGCGGCGTTGCGCACCACCTCGTCGCTGTCCTGCAGGGCGGAAATCAGGGCGTCGGCGATGTCGGCGGCGTCGAACTCGTCGACCACCTTGGCCGCCTCCTGGCGCACCGACGGGTCCGGGTCGTTCAGCGCCAGGATCAGCAGCTCGGCGGCTTCCGGTTCGCCGCTGTCGACCAGCTCGAGCACGGCCACGCGGCGGATGCCGGGGTCGCTCGAGGCCAGGTTGGTGGCGATGTCCTGCAGCAGTGGGTCGTCGTAGGTTTTCATCGGTCGGCCCTCAGCGCAGCAGGTAGGGAATGTTCACTGTCACCGCATCGGTCGGGCAGTCCGCCTCGCAGGGCATGCAGTACCAGCATTCGTCGTACTTCATGTGCGCCTTGCCGGTGTCCGGGTTGATCCACAGGACGTCCAGCGGGCAGACGTCGATGCAGACACGGCAACCCTTTTCGGCGATGCATTTTTCTTCGTCCACGATGACCGGGACGGCGGAACGGTGGGTGGCGACGGGCATGGTTGATCTCCTCGGTACGGTCGGCTCGCTGCCGGCCTGTAGGGGCGAATTCATTCGCCCATGGCATCAGGTGTTGGGCGAACGAGTTCGCCCCCACGGTCAGGCATTGGCGGCCTTCTTCACGCGCAGGCGGTTGTAGGCGTCCTTCTCTTCGCCGAGCGGCACGATGTAGTCGGCGATGGGTCGCTTGCCGTGGGCCATCTGGCCGTTAGCGTCCTTGAACAGGCGGGTGTGGCAGAACCACTCGGCGCTGTTCTGCTCGGGGTGGTCGACGCGGTAGTGGTACAGCCCCCAGCGCGACTCGGTGCGGTACAGCGAGGCGCGGGCGGCCATCTCGGCACAGTCGATGATCGACTGCACTTCCAGCGCGCGGAGCAGTTCGTGCGGATCGGCGGCGGCCAGCCGTGGGACGTCCTCGCGCACGGCGAGGATGCGCTCCAGGCCGATCTCCATCTTCTTGGTCACTTTCGGCGGCTGCAGGTAGTCGTTCACCAGGCGGCGGACCTTGTATTCCATCTGCTCCGGTGGGATGCCGTCGGTGACTTTCAGCGGCGCCTGGATGCGGGCGAGTTCGGCAGCGATGAAGGCTTCGTCCAGCTGGGGTTCGGCGCGGTCCTTGACGAAGGCCGCTGCGCTCTCGCCGCAGATCTGCCCGTAAACGAAGGCGCCGAGCATGTAGTTGTGTGGCACCGAAGCCATGTCGCCAGCGCAGAACAGCCCGGGTACGGTGGTCGCGCCGGTCTCGTCGGTCCACACGCCCGAAGCCGAGTGGCCCGAGCAGAAACCGATCTCGGAAATGTGCATTTCCACCATGCGCTGGCGGTAGTCGATGTGCCGCCCTTCGTGAAAGCGCCCGCGTGAAGGCCGCTCGTTGGTGTGCAGGACGGTCTCGATCTCTTGAATCGTTTCCTCGGCCAGGTGGTCGAGCTTGAGGAACACCGGGCCGGTGCCGGATTCGAGCTCCTTGAAGAACTCCAGCATCATCTGCCCGGACCAGTAGTCGCACTCGATGAAGCGCTCGCCGTAGGCGTTGGCGGTGAAGCCGCCGAGCGGGCCGGTGACGTAGGCACAGGCCGGGCCGTTGTAGTCCTTGAGCAGCGGGTTGACCTGGAAACACTCGAGGTTGGCCAGGTCCGCACCGGCGTGGTAGGCCATGGCGTGGCCGTCACCGCAGTTGGCCGGGTTCTCGTAGGTGCCGAAGAGATAACCCGAGTTCGGCAGGCCGATGCGCCCGGCGGCACCGGTGGCCATGATCACCGCCTTGGCACGGATGATGATCGGCTCGGCGGTGCGGGTGTTCACCCCGATCATGCCGGCGATGTTGCCGTCCGGGTCCTTCAGCAGGCGGGTGGCGATGAAGCGGTTCTCGATATCCACGCGCACCCGGCGCAGGCGGCGGTAGAGGATCTTCTTGACGTTGTGGCCCTCCGGCATCGGCAGCACGTAGGTGCCGAGGTGGTGGACCTTCTTCATGTCGTAGTCGCCGGTCTCGTCCTTCTGGAAATGCACGCCCCAGGCGTCGAGCTGCTCGATCATCGAGAACGAGCGCGTGGCGTAGGCCATCAGCGCCGGCTGGTGAACGATGCCGTCGTTGGCGATGGTGATTTCCTTGACGTACTGCTCGGGCGTGGCGTGGCCGGGCACGACCGCGTTGTTCAGTCCGTCCATGCCCATGGAGATCGCCCCGGAGCGCTTGACGTTGGCCTTCTCCAGCAGCAGCACCTTGAGCGTCGGGTCCTGCTCCTTGACGGTGACGGCGGCCATCGGGCCGGCGGTGCCACCGCCGATCACCAGCACGTCGGTTTCGATGACGGGAATGTCGTGAATCGTGGTCATGGTGGTCTCCTCTTATTTCCGGTCGACCCGGAACTGGTACTTGAAGGCGTCGCCGCGGTAGCACAGGTATTCGAAGTCGATCGGCCGACCGCTGCGGTCATGGGTCAGCCGCTCGACGCGCAGGATGGGTTCACCGGCCTTGAGGCCGAGGTAGGGCTGGTGTTCGTCGTCGGCCAGGGTGGCGTCGAGGCCGATGGCGGCATGGCCGAGGCCGATGCCGAAGCGGTTCTCCAGCAGCGGGAAGATGTCGCCGGACAGGTCCAGGCCGAACAGGCGCTGGCCGATGTCCAGGGGGAAGTAGCTGTGCTCCAGGCACACCGGGGCGCGGTTGAGAAAGCGCACGCGCTTGACCTCGACCACATCCGCGCCGGGCGCGAGGTTCAGCGCGGCAGCCGCCGGCTTGGGTGGTTTGCGCTCCTGAATCGACAGCAGCCGCGCGGTCGCCTCGTAGCCCTGGGCGGCCATGGCCTCGCCGAAGCCCTGCAGGCGCTGCACGTTCTGCACCGCCTTGGGCTTGCTGACGTAGGTGCCCTTGCCCTGGGCGCTGAACACCAGTCCTTCGTTGTGCAGGTCGCGCAGCGCCTGGCGAATGGTGATGCGGCTGACGCCGAAGGCGGTCATCAGCTCGTTTTCCGAGGGCAGCCGTTCATGCACGGCATAGTCGCCTTCGAGGATCTTGCGTCTGAGGGTGTCGCGGATCTGCACATACAGCGGCAGTGGCGACTGACCCGGGGCGAGCGGTTCGAGGCGGCTCATGGGCGTGGCTCCAGCCTGTCATGACAGGTCATGTCGAGCGTGGGCGCAGGCAAGGGAAGGGTATGCATGGCTCAGCCTCCGTTCTGCTGCTGAAAGGCGCGCAGGGTTTCCTGGCGGATCAGGTCCAGGCACTGGCGCTTGTAGTCGATGAAGGCAGGGTCGGTGAGCAGGCTCTGCTCGCGCGGTCGCGGCAGCTCTACGCGGATGTCGGCGATGATCCGCCCGGGGCTGGCGCTCATCACCACGATGCGGTCGGAGAGGAACACCGCCTCGTCGATGTCGTGGGTGACGAACACCACGGTGTTCCTGAACTCGCGCCAGATCTCCAGCAGGTTCTCCTGCATCATGATCCGGGTCTGCGCGTCCAGTGCGCCGAACGGCTCGTCCATCAGCAGCACGCTGGGGTAGTTGGCCAGCGCGCGGGCGATGCCGACGCGCTGCTGCATGCCGCCGGACAGGGTGCCGGGGTAGGCGTCCTCGAAGGCGGCGAGCCCCACCAGCGAAAGGAAGGTGCGCGCCACGCCGGTGGCCTCGTTCCGCGAGGCGCCGGCCATCAGCGGGCCGAAGGCGACGTTCTCGCGCACCGTTTTCCAGGGGAACAGCGAGTGCTGCTGGAACACCATGCCGCGGTCCGGGCCGGGTCCGGCGATGGGCTGACCGTCGACGGTCAGCTCGCCGCGGGTGGGTTTGACGAAGCCGGCGATGGCGTTCATCAGGGTCGACTTGCCGCAACCCGAGGGGCCGAGCAGACAGACGAACTCGCCGGGGCGAATCTCCAGGCTGGCCTGTTGCACCGCGGCGCGCTTGCCGCCGGCGTGGTCGAATTCGATGGACAGCGCACGCACGCTGATATGGCCGCGCCCGTCGCCCTTGGCCGCGGCCTTGGCGCGCAGCCGGCTGTGATCGAGCACGGCGAGGCGGTTGTCGGAGACGATCGCATTCATGACCGGCCCCCCTGCTGCTGCCAGCGCAGCAGCGGCACGCAGGCCTTGCGCACGAGCAGCGTGCAGAGCGTGCCGAGCCCGCCGATGGTGAGCATGCCGATGATGATTTCCGGGTACTTGACCAGGGTGTAGCTGGTCCAGGTGAAGTAGCCGATGCCGTATTGGCCGCTGATGATTTCGCCGGCCAGCAGCGAGAACCAGGCTACGCCCATGCCGATCGCCAGGCCGGCGACGATGCTTGGCATCGCACCGGGAATCACCACGTGCCAGAGGATCGCCCGGTCGCTGGCGCCCAGGCTGCGGGCGGCACGCACCAGCACGTCCGGCGTCTGCTCCACGCCGTGCACGGTGTTCAGCACGATGGGGAAGAAGGCGCCGAGAAAGGTGATGAAGACGATGCTCGACTGCTCGGTTGGCAGCATCAGGATCGCCAACGGAATCCAGGCCACCGCCGGAATCGGCCGGAACAGCTCGATGTAGGGCAGCAGGATGTCTTCGGCCCAGCGCGAACGGCCGATCAGCACGCCGCAAAGGACGCCGAGCACCACGGCGTAGGCATAGGCCAGCGCGATGCGTTCCAGGCTGTGGACGATGTGCAGGTAGAACTCGCTGCTGCCCAGCTGCTGGATCAGCGTCTGGCCCACCAGCAGCGGTGCCGGCACGTTCTCGAAATTTATGAACAGGTTGAAGCCCGTCGCGGTCGCCAGGTGCCAGATCAGCAAGGCTGCCAGCAGCGCCAGCACGCGCACTAGGTAACGCCCGGCCATCGGCGGCAGGCGACGCGGCGCGGAAGGGGTGGCAACCGGCGCTGGCTGGGGAGCCGGCGCAGCGGTCAGCAGCGGCCGGTCGGCTTCTGGCGCTGCCGGATCGCTATCGAACAGGGGGGTCGGTTTGACGCTCATGCGGTCACTCCTCGGCTTGAGGCGGGCCCGTGGCACGGGCCGCGCAGGGGCTCAGTCCAGCATCGCCACGGGTACATCGGTCAGCAGGGCGTTGCCGCCGTGCTGGGCGATGTGCTGCTCCGAGTCGCTTTTCTTCATGAAGGCCAGCACCTCGCCGCTGGCGTCCTTGACCAGGTAGGCCGCCTTGCCGAACAGCTTCAGGCCGGTGAGGTTGTCGTAGACGTAGGTGGCGTTGATGGCGTTGCCGGACGCCTCGGCGTTGGCTTCGGCAGCGAGCATGGCGGCGGTGCTGTCGTAGGCGACGATGCCCTGGTCCTGGAACCAGATCTCCGCCGGTTTGCGTCCTGGCGCGCGGGCGACCGGGCTAACCACGCTGGCGACCGCGGCGGCGTAGTCCAGGCCCATGTCGGAGTAGGCTTTCTTCAGGTAGCTGTCGTCGATCCAGGCGGCGAAATCCAGATCGGGGATCTGCATTTCCTGCTGCAGCAGGGCGTGGTCGTATTTCATCGCCTCGACCCACTGCGGCTTGATGCTCGCCTCCATGGTCGAAATGCCGCCCTGGCTGAAATACAGATACAGCACTTCCTTCTCCACGCCGGTCCACTCGGCGACCTTTTCCGCGGCGCGCCGTGGGTCGTCGCTGATCCATTGCTGCGCGGCCAGGGTGGCCTTGAGCACGCCCTCGACCACCTCGGGGTACTGCTTGGCGAAGTCGTCGCGCACCACGATGCCGTGGAAGGTGGGGATGCCGGCCTCGCTGCCGTCGTAGATCTTCCGCGCGGTGCCGCGGAACTCCATGATCTCTGACCAGGGGCAGAAGTCGGCATGCGCGTCGATCTTGCCGGCGGCAATGTTCGCCGCGCCCACCGGTGGGCTCTGGTTGACCAGCGTCACCTTGTCGGACAGCCCTGCGTCGCGCAGCACCTTCAGGGTCATGCCCCAGGCCGCACTGCCGACCGGCGTGGACAGGCTCTTGCCTGCGAGGTCGGCAAGCGACTGCACGGGTGAGTCCTTGGGCACCACGATGCCGTTTCCGGTGCCCTTGAGGTTGTAGCCGGTCACGGCAATGAAGCGCGTCTGCTGCTTGCCGGTGGCCTGGAACTTGGCGCCATTGACGATCAGCGGGTAGTCGCCCATGACACCGAAGTCGAGCTTGCCGGCGAGCATCTGGTTGGTGATCGGCGGGCCGGAATCGTAGTCGCGAAACTCGATCCGGTAGTCGGCGTCCGCATACTTGCCGGTTCGCGGCAGGTGCTTGTTCAGCAGGTCGAGCTTCTCCAGCACGATGCCGCCGGAAACGGTGTTGGTGACCATGCTCTGATGGCCAATTCCGATGCGGATGGTTTCCGCTGCCAGCGGGCCGCTGAACAGCAGTACCGATCCGAGTAACGAGGTCGCAAGCAGGCTATTCCGGTTGTCCATTTGTCTTCACCTTGGCGGTTGAGCAACTTGTACTAACAGGGCATGACGCCTGCTTTTGAAGGTGCACCGGCTGTGCCAGAACGCCGCGGATCGGAACTATGTTGCTGTTTTGGGAACGGATTTCGGCCTGCGGCTGACCACTTGATCAGGCGGCTTCCCAGCCCTTCGGCGCCCGTCGATGGTGCGCACCGGGTCACGCCGTCCCAACGCGGCGCAGTCGGTGATGCCGCGGTTAGAACAAGTGGAACAAGTCAGTGAAAGGAGGCGACCCGCCCGCCGGTTTCAAATTGCCTGCGGTTAATCCCTACGCCAGCTGGTCTTGCTGCAGAGGATCGGGACCATCGATCGGTACGACCATATTCATGCGGCAGCACGCTGATTTGGCACACCCACGGGGGGTACGCAAAGGTGAAGATTGAGGAGCTGTGGAGAGTAAGGCTTGAGCGAAGGGCAGGCGGCGACCGGCTTTGCGCGCGGTCGCCGCGCTTCATGCGCCGGTCAGAAGCTGATCACCGTCTTCAGCCCGAACACCACCACGTCTTCCGCTTCGTCGAAACCGCCCGGTCGGTGGAAGTATTGGACGTTTGGCGTCAGCGAAACCGCAGGTGTCAGCACCAAGCGGTAATAGAGCTCGGCGGGGTCTTCCACGTCCGGCACCGGCTCGCCCTGTTCGCGCAGGCGCTTGCGGGCGTCGTCGTTGATTTCCAGGCGGCCGAGGCCCAGGCCGAGTTCGTCATCCGGGCGCGAGGCGAAGGGGGCCGAGAGGCTGCCGCCAACCTGCCAGATACGCTCGATGTAGGTCACGTCCGGGTCGGACTGGATGAAGTTGGCAAACAGCTTCAACCGTCGCGCCGGCAGCGCCGCGCTCTGCCAGACCTGCTGTTCGGCCATCAGGTAGCCGCCCGTGGCGTGGTCGTGCTCGGCGGCCGCGGCGCCAGAAAGCGACATGGGCCGGCCGGCACCGTCGCGGTAGAGGTCTTCGAAGTCACCGGTATTGCGCCACAGGCCGAGCCTATAGGCGCCAGGTTGCCCGCCCAGGGTTGGCGTCCAGCCGAGTTCGGCGACCGCGTGGTAGCCGGTGGTGCCCGACGGGCTGCCGAAGTTCAGGCCCTGCTCACGCTCGGTGAAGCGCGGGTTGACCTGGTAAAGCGCAGTCTGCAACGACCATTCTTCGTTCAGCTGGTAGCGCGCGGTAGCGCCCCATTGGCTGATCGGCCAGGTGTACCAGTTGGGCGTGACGTAGCCGGGCACCGTGCCGCAGAAGCCGAGGTTCTGGAACGGGCAGGCGAAGGGGTAGATGTCCCCGCTCATGGGCAGCCGGCCGAGCTTGATCAGCAGGCGGTCCTCGAGCAGCGCCTGCTGGTAATAGAACTGCACCAGCCGGGTCGTGCTGCCATAGCCGTAGATTTCCTGCGGCTGCAGCAGTACGCCGAGGTCGGCTTCGGCGTTGAGGTTCTCGCCGTTGCGGTTGACTACCGTGAAATGAAAGCCGGCGCCGGACCAGCCCAGCAGTTTGTCCAGGTCCAGCGCGGCGTCGAACATCAGTTGGTCAGAATAGGTGCCGGTGTGGTCATCGCCGCCCTGCGTGTTCCAGGCCAGCTCGTTGACGTAGGTGATCTGCAGGTCGACGCCGGCCTCATGCAGGCGGGTGCGGCTGCCGTTCCAGTCGCCGAACAGGAACTGATCGGGTGAATACTCGGCCGCTTGGGCAGAAGTGAACAGGCAGGCGGCGAGAAGGCCGCTGCCGAAGCGCAGGCTTGTTGTCATTGTTCTGATCCTTTGGGATGTAGCAGTGCGCGTGCAGCGAATACCGTTAGCCGCAATGCCTGTGGGCATTCACGGTATTCGCGTGCGTTTCTGCTATTGGTAACGCCTGGCTATTCAGGCGTTACCGGTTCAACTGTTTGGTTGGTGATCGAAAGTTGCCGGCCTAATGTCCGCCGCCAGACTTCACACCGTCGTGTGCTTGCCGGCGAACGAAGTGACGGATGCTTTCCAGCTCGGCATCGGTCAGATCCGGGAACTTGGGCATGCCATTGGCAAGTAACGCGCCGCCGCGCACGACACTCTCGAACGCCTTCTCACTGCCTGTGAGCAATATCGGCGACTCCCGTAGATCGGGTGCCTTCATACCGGCAACCGCTCCGGCGCCATGACAGCCGACACAGAGGTTTTCCGCAAAAACGCCCGCGCCTGCCTCCGCTTTCTTGGTGTCGACCTCGAACTTCTCATCGATGATGGGCTTGGCAAGTTGCGGCGCAGGCTGTTTTGGAACGACCGCTTTTCCATCGAGCGAGAACGTCATGATGCGGCGCTCATGCGCACCATATTTCCAGCCATGACTTTCAAAACCGAGTTCACCGGAGCCGCCGAAGTTGGAGGCCAGTGCGCCACCCGGGCCCACTAGCAGGGAAACCATCTGCTTGCCATCCAACTTGTAAGTGATCGGTGGTGCGGAGATACCGAGGCCCACGTCATATGACCAAAGTTCGTCGCCGGTGCGGGCATCGTAGGCTTTGAACAGGCCGTCAGGCTGGCCCTGGAAAACCAGGTTGCCGGCCGTGGTCAGGGTGCCGCCACCCCATGGGCTCTTCTGGTTGACTTGCCACACACGCTCATTCTTGATCGGGTCCCAGGCCTGCAAGGAACCGCGAGTTTCATGCGGGTCTTTGGTCAGCTCCCAACCGGTCAGTCCCAGGTAGAGCTTGTGGCTTGCCATCTTGTGGTCAGACTTCGTGTTCTTGCCGTCATCCTTGAAGGTATTGCCCAGATGGTTGGTTGGGATAAAGGCAAGATTCAACTCGGGGTTATAAGACATCGCGTGCCATGAGTGAGCCCCGAATGCCGAAGGATAGATATTCTTCTCGCCATCGGGATACCGGGCGTCGTCGGCAACGATATGGCGCTGCTCTTTCAGGTCATACCTGGTTGACCAGTTGGCATCGGTGAATTTCTCGGCGGACAGTACCTTGCCGTTCGAACGGTCGATCGTATAGAAGAAGCCGTTTTTCGGCGCATGCAATACAGCATCAACATCCTTGCCGTCGATTTTCAGATCGGCCAGCACGATGTCCATGTTCGAGTTGTAGTCCCAGGTGTCGCCTGGCGCAGTCTGGACGTGCCATTTGTATTCGCCTGTATCCGCATCCACAGCCACGACGGAGCACAGGAACAGGTTGTCGCCACCCTCGGGGCTGCGAACCTTGATATTCCAAGGCCCGCCGTTACCTGTACCAAAGATGAGCTGGTTGTATTTCTCGTCATACGTCCAGCCGTGCCAGGCATTGCCACCGCCGCCGTTCTCCCACCACCGGCCACTCCAGGTTTTAGCGGCCATTTCCTGGGCGGCATCCTCGAATCCATCGGCAGGATTGCCAGGGACGATATAGAAACGCCAGACCTGCTTGCCCGTTTCGGCATCATATGCGGTCACATAGCCGCGCATCGGGCCAAGTTCCGTTCCGCCGTTACCGACAAATACCTTGCCGTCGAAGGCCTTGGGATGGCCGGTGATATTCAACGGCTGATCATGATCAAAGGTTCGGGTTTGCCAGACTTCCTTGCCGTCTTTTCTGTTGATCGCTATAAGACGGCCATCCCAGGTGGCGATGAACAACTTGTCACCATAGGTTGAAAGTCCGCGGCTATGTTTCCAGAAGACCTTCTTCATGTTGTTGTCGAGAATTTCTTTGGAAACCTGTGGGTCGTATTCCCAGAGCTTCTTGCCCGTGCGCGCATCGAACGCACGCGTTCTGTTCATTTCGCCCACGTAATACATGACGCCATCGACGACCAAGGGCGTGCCGACCATATCGGATCGGTCCGGAAGAGGGGCGTACCATTCGGGCTTCAGCTGGCTGACATTTTCTACATTGATATCTTTCAGGGGGCTGAACCGCTGTTCGGAGTGTGTGCGTCCATAAGCCAGCCAGTCAGCAGTGTTTGATTCATCAGACAGTTCTTTGTCGGTAATCATCCTGTCTGATGCATACAATGGCGCAGTTGCAAAAAGCGAAGCCGCCATTAACACAGGTACCCTTAGAGTTGGTCGTCTTGATTTCATTTTTATTATTACCTTGTTTAGGGTTGTTCAGCGCTTCCGGCATGCGTCAAGCGAGCATCTACCGGTAATGTTTTTAAAACGTGTTTACTCCCTGACGTTCGGCGCTGTTCGGCCGAAGGGCTGGATACCGCGCTGGTCGCGCAGACGGACTTTGGGCGGGGCGGTGGTGGGGTAGCTCATGGTGTTGCCTCCGATGCATGGCCAGGCCGGATGGCTGACCGTTTTGTTGTTCAAAGCAAGGGGGAGGGGGGACCGGCGACCGCGCTTGCGGTCGGGCACGGCAAAGGGCGGGCGCCGAGCTGCAGACCTTGCCAGGCCAGAACGCGCTGATAACGGTCGGCCAATGACTCGGCCTCGCTCCACGCGGCCGGCAGTCGCTCGCTGAGAGCCAGATGGCTGTCGGCCTGGCAGCGGAGGTCGCTGGCGCAGGCGTGATAGAAGCGGTTGACGACATCGGCCATGGGCTCGCGCCAGTCCTCCATCAGCACAGCCGCATGAGCGAGCACTGCTGGGCGGCCGTCGCAGCTGCGCCGCCAGCGTTGCGCGGTGCCGGCCAGCTTGCGGCCCTCCAACGTCAGGTTGAAGCGGCCGTCGCAAAAGGCGCCTGGAACCGCGCCGACTCCTGCCCGCAGACCATGTTCGGCGAGCCACAGCGCCAGGGGATCGAGCAGTCGCTCGTAGGCGACGACGATGCGCTTGCCGGTCTCCTCGCTGACCGGCATGGTGCAGGCCAGCGCGATGTTGAGCACCGCCGATGATTGCGGCACCGGCTCGCCGCCGGTGTCGCGCAGCAGGATCGGCCAGCCCTGCGCCGCGCAGCGTTGGCTGGCCAAGGCGAAACCGGGGCGGCGCTCGAAGCTGCCGGGCATCACCAGTGCCTGGCCGGTGGGGCGCCAGAGCAGCAGCTGGCAGTCGAACAGTCCGTCACAGACGCGCTGCAGCAAGGCCCGCTCGGCATTCAGGCCGGCGCCCACGCTGAACCGGGCGATGCCGTTCATGCCGCGTACCCCTCGATGCGCCGGCAGAGATCATCGAGAAATTCAGCCGCGGGTGAGCCGTTGACAGCGCGATGGTCGAAGGTCAGCGACAGGCCCATCCACTCGACTTCCACCAGTTCGCCGCTCGGCCCGAGTTCCAGCCGCCGCTGGATGCCACCGACCCCGAGGATAGCCACCTGCGGCGGATTGAGGATCGGCGTGAAGTGGTGCACCCGCGACAGTCCCAGGTTGGAGACGGTAAAGGTGGCGCCGGTCAGCTCCTTGACCGACAGCTTGCCGGTCTGGGCCTTGTCCACCAGCGCCTTGCGCGCCTGGGACAGGCTTTCGCCGTCCAGTTGTTCGGCATTGAACAACGCCGGGGCGACCAGCAGATCGCCCGGCAGTGGAATGGCGAGGCCCAGATGCACCGCCGCATGGTGGTGGATCACCTCTTCTTCCAGCGTGGCATTGAGGCTGGGGTGGGCCTGCAGCGTCTCGATCACCTTGAGCAGCAACAGGTCCTGCACGGACACCGCGCTGCCCTCGGCCTTCAGCTCGGCGCGGCGGGTTTTCAGCGCATCCAGCCGGCATTCGCTGTGGTGGGTCAGCTGCGCGGTGGTCTGCAGGCTTTCGTGCATCTTCGCCGCGATCATCTTGCGCATGCCCTTGAGCGGCACCCGTTCGGAAGCGCGCTCGGGCAGGATTTCCAGTCGAGTCATGGCTATTCCACCTGGCCGATGACCGCACCCTTGGCGATCACCGCGTCTTCTTCCTCGAGGATCTTCAGCACGCCGGCAGCCGGCGCCTCGATCTCGAACTGGGCCTTTTCCGACATGACCTCGGCGACCAGGTCACCGGCGGCCACTTCGGCGCCGTCGCTGACCAGCCAGGAGGTGATCACCGCTTCGGCGTCGCCTTCCCAGAGGTCGTCTGCAATCACGATGGGGGTACTCATAAACGTCATTCCTTATGCATGGCGTGATAGGCGGCCACGATCTTGTCCGCGTTGGGCAGGGCCCATTGCTCCATGACCGGGGTGAAGGGGATGGGGATGTCGGGGAAGGCCACCCGTTGCGGGCGCGCCTTGAGCATGCCGATGTCGTGCTCGACCACACTGGCGATGATTTCGCCGCTGACGCCGAAGCTGTGGTAGTCCTCGTCGATCACGATCAGCCGGCCGGTTTTCTTCACCGAAGCGATGACGTGCTCGCGGTCCAGCGGCACCAGACTGCGCAGGTCGATGACCTCGGCGCTGACGCCGTCCTTCTCAAGCGTCGCGGCGGCGCGCAGGGCGTGATGCACACCGGCGCCGAGGCTGACCAGGCTGACGTCACGACCCTCGCGCACGGTCTTGGCCTTGCCGATCTCGACGATGTAGGGCTCGTCCGGTACCGGCACGGTGGCGCCTTTCTCGGTGCCCAGCCAGCCCATGCCTTGCAGCGCCTTGTGGAAGAGGTAGACCACCGGGTTGTCATCGCGAATCGCCGCGGTCATCAGGCCCTTGGCGTCATAGGCGTTGCTAGGCACGACGACTTTCATGCCCGGCAGGTGGGCGAAGGTGCCGTAGAGGCACTGCGAGTGCTGGGCGGCGTCCGAGTAACCGGCGCCGGTGGAGGCCATCAGCACCATGGGCACCGGCACCTTGCCGCCGGAGAAGTAGGTATTCTTGGCCATCAGGTTGTAGATGGCGTCCATGCAGACGCCGAAGAAGTCGACGAACATCAGCTCGACGATCGGCCGCATGCCGTCCGAGGCGGCACCCACGGCGGCGCCGATGAAGGCGGTTTCGGAGATCGGCGTGTCGCGAATGCGCTCCTTGCCGAATTCCTCGTAGAGCCCGCGGGTGTTGCCGAACACGCCGCCGAGCTGGCCGATGTCCTCTCCCATCACGAACACTTTCGGGTCAAGGCGCATCTCCTGGGCCACGGCTTCAGCCATGGCGCGGGCGACGGTGAGCTTTCTTTCCTTTACTGCTGTGGTCATGGTGGTCTCCTGCTCAGCTGGCCAGCGCGCTGGGGCTGACGATGATCTTGACGTTGCGGTCCTTGTGGTTGGCCAGCTCCTCGAAGCCCTGCTCGAGGATGCTGTCCAGGCCGATGCGCCCGGTGATCAGCGGGGTGACGTCCATGCGGCCGTCGCTGATCAGGGCGATGACGTCGGCGAATTCGCCGGCGTAGGCGAGCGAGCCGATCACCTGTTTCTCGGTGGCGACGATCTCGAAGAAGTTGAATTCCGAGGGCTCCTCGAAGATGCCCACCATCACGCAGCGACCGGCTTTGCGGATCACGTCGATGGCGAGCTTGGCGGTGGCCTTGTGGCCGATGCATTCGAAGGAGGTGTCGGCGCCGTAGCCGCCGGTGAGTGCCTTGATCTCGGCGATGGCGTCGCACTCGCTGGGGTCGATGACCCGCGTGGCGCCGACTTCCAGCGCCTTGGCCTTGCGCGCAGCGGACATTTCCAGGGCGATCACCTGGCCGGCGCCGGCGGCCTTGGCGCACATGATGGTGCATAGGCCGATGGTGCCGGCGCCGACCACCACAACCGTCTCGCCCAACAGGCTGCCGGCCTTCTTCACCGCGTGCATGCCGACCGCCAACGGTTCGATCAGCGCGCCAGCCTCCAGCGGAAAGCCGTCGGGCAGGCGGTAGAGCAGCTCGGCGGGCACGTTGACGAATTCGGCGAAGGCGCCGTTATTCATCAGGCCCGTGAAGGCGAGCTGCTCGCAGAGGTTGTACTGGCCGGTCTTGCAGAAACGGCACTGGCCGCAGTGCTGGCAGGCGTCGGCGGCGACCTTGTCGCCCGGTGCATAGCCCTCGACGCCTTCGCCCAGGGCGACGATCTCGCCGCAGAACTCGTGGCCGAGAATGCACTGGCCCTTGATGCCGGTGAGCGGGTGGGGCGCATCCACCGGGATGAACACAGGCCCGGCGAGGTACTCGTGCAGGTCGGAACCGCAGATGCCGCACCAGTGCACGCGGATCTGCACCCAGCCCGGTTGCGGCGCGTCAGGTAGCGGCACCTGTTCCAGGCGGATGTCCTTGCGGCCGTGCCAGACGGCGGCGGTCATGGTGGCTTGGCTGTTCATGGGGTGTTCCTCGTGTTATTCGGATCGGTTCACACGAACACTTGCTCGAGCGCCTCTTCCGGGCGCGGGTAGGGGCTTTCGCGGGCGAACTCGACCGCTTCGTCGATACGGCCGCGGGCGCGCGCGGCGATGTCCTCGGCCTGCGCCTCGGTCATCACGCCCTCGTCGATCAGGCGCTGGCGGTAGCCGGGAATCGGGTCCTTTTTCATCAGGCCGTCCTTCTCGCCCTCGGGGCGGTAGGTTTCGCCATCGCCCATGAAGTGGCCGGCCAGGCGATAGGTCTCGATCTCGATGAGGGTCGGGCCGCCACCGGCACGGGCGCGCTCGATGGCTTCGCCGGCCGCGCGGAACACGCCGTCCGGGTCGTTGTTCTCGACGAACACACCGGGCATGCCGTAGGCCGCGGCGCGCACGTGGTGCTGCTTGATGCAGGTAGCGCTGGCCTTGGCCACCGAGATGCCCCAGGCGTTGTCCTCGATGACGAACACCACCGGCAGCTTCCACAGCGCGGCGAGGTTCAGCGTTTCGTGGAAAGCGCCCTGGTTGGCCGCGCCCTCGCCGATGAAGGACACGGCCACGCCGGGCTTGCCCTGCATCTGCCGCGACAGCGCCGCACCCACGGCTGGGCCCATGCCCTCGGCGATGATCCCCGAGCAGGAGAAATTCACCCGGCCATCGAACAGGTGCATGTGGCCGCCGCGGCCGCCGGAAAGCCCGGTGGCCTTGCCGAAGATCTCGGCCATCATCTCGTTGAGGTCGACGCCCTTGGCCACGGCGATGTGGTGCGGGCGGTGGGTGGCGGTGACGATGTCCGCGGCCTCGAGGTGGGCACAGACGCCCACCGCGCAGGGCTCCTGGCCGTTGGAGAGGTGCATCTCGCCGGGAATCGGCCCCTTGGCCATGTTGAACACCGGCGTCTTGCCTTCCATGTAGATGCGCTCGATGGATTCCTCCATGTAGCGGCTGGTCAGCATCTGCTCGTACATCCACAGGCGCTGCGAGGGGGTGGGCTGGGTCATGGGTGGACTCCCTTTTAGTGACGGGTCAGATCGCGCGTTCGTTGAGCAGTCGGCCGATCTGCTCGGCCTGGCGCAGGGCCAGCGCGACGATGGTGAGGGTGGGGTTCTGGCCGCCGCTGGTGGTGAACTGGCTGCCGTCGGAAACGAACAGGTTGGGGATGTCGTGGCTCTGGCCCCACTTGTTCACCACGCCGTCACGGGCCTTGGCGCTCATGCGGTTGGTGCCCATGTTGTGGCTGGCCGGGTAGGGCGGCAGCTCGATCACGTCGGTGGCGCCGGCGGCCTCGTAGCACCTGGCGGTGGCGGCGACGCCGTGCTTGCGCATGGCGGCATCCATGGGGTGATCGCTCTTGGTCACCACCGGGATCGGCAGGCCGTACTGGTCCTTCTCGTTGGCGTGCAGGGTGATGCGGTTGCTTTCCAGCGGCAGGTCTTCGCCGCACAGCCAGACGCCGGACATGTGGTTGTACTTTTCCATCCGCGAGGCGAACTGGCGGCCCCAGCCCTTGGGCGTCGGGTCGAGGAAGGCGGACAGGAACGGCAGGCCGAGGGCGAGGATTTCCAGGCGGTAACCGCCGACGAAACCGCGCGACGGATCGTTGTACGACTCGTCGGAGATGACCCCGGCGCAGGTGGTGCCGCGGTGCATGTTCACCGGCTTGGGCATCACGGCGAAGATGCCCGCAGTGGTGTGGGTCATGTAGTTCCTGCCGACCTGGCCGGAGGAGTTGGCCAGCCCGTCGGGAAACATCGAGGAAGCGGAGTTGAGCAGCAGGCGCGGCGACTCGATGGAATTGCCCGCCACGCAGACCACCCGGGCCTTCTGCCGCTGGATGTTGCCCTGGGCGTCGGCATAGACCACGCCGTTCACCTTGCCCTTGGCGTCGTGCTCGATGCGCAGCACCATCGACTGCGGGCGCACCTCGCAATAGCCACTGGCTTCGGCGCGGGGAATGTCGGTGTAGAGCGTCGACCACTTCGCGCCCATCTTGCAGCCCTGCATGCAGAAGCCGATCTGCTGGCAGGCGGCGCGGTCGTCGTAGGGCTCGGTGTTGATCGCCATCGGCCCGGAGAGGATCTCCTTGTAGCCGACCCGCTTGGCGCCGGTGGCCAGCACCTTGAAGGAGTTGTGCCAGGGGTGATAGGCCATGCCGGTGCTGGGGCCGGTCACGCCCATGTGCTTCTCGGCCTTCTCGTACCAGGGTGCCATTTCTTCCAGGGTCACCGGCCAGTCCAGCAGGTTGGCTCCGGCGATGTCGCCGTTGATGCTCCGCATCCTGAATTCGAAATCACGGAAGCGCAGGGCGATGCCGGCCCAGTGCACGGTGCTGCCGCCGACGCCCTTGACGATCCAGGCCGGCAGGTTGGGGTTGTTCTCGGCCAGGTGCCAGTCGCCGGCGGCGATGCGCTTGTCGAGCCAGGAGATCTTCTTGAACATCGCCCACTCGTCGTTCTCGATGTCCTCCAGCGTGTGCCGCTTGCCCGCCTCGAGCACCACGCTACGAATCTTCTGTTTGGCCAGCGCGTTGGCCAGCGTGCCGCCGCCAGCGCCGGAGCCGATGATCACCACGATGCCATCGTCGTCCTGGGCAAAAGTTGCCATGGGGTATCCCTCTCTTGTTCTTGTTGTCGGCGCCGCGAGGCGCCCTGGCTCAGAGCCAGTTGAGATCGTCGAAGCCGCGGTTGACGTAGCCGCCGTATTCCCACGACGAGCCCTCGTAGCCGAACAGCGGGAATAGCGTCTTGTTGTCGTACAGGCCGAACATCAGGCTGCTGCGCACCGCCTTGAAAAACGGGGTGCCCTCGATGTCGCTGAGCAGCGCCACGCGTTCGGCTTCGTCCAGCTGATCGAAGCGCTTGCCGTGGGCCTTGCGTGCCTGACGCTGCAGCTCGTCGAGCCCGCCGCCGATCAGCGCCGGCTCCTGTTCCGCGAGGTCGAGCAGGGGCTGTACGTAGTGGCGATCGCTGATGAAATCGTGGGGGAAGATGTCGCGACCCATGCGCAGCAGACCGTCAGGCAGTTCCGCCTGCCGCTCCTCGGCGAGCAGGGTCACCGGGATCAACTGGCTCAGGCTCAACGCCAGCAGCGACTGGCTGGACAGAGAAAGAAAACGTCGACGGTTTAGCGTGCCGTGCGGACGAGCTGAATCGTGCATGACAGTAGCTCCTGATTATTACCAACAGCGCTGAGGGGAGCAGGCGGCTGGCGATCTTGTTATGCGAAGAGTTTGTTCCGCACAGGGTGATCAGCAGGGGTCATGCCAACTTTCGTGTATGAATATTTATTTACCTATCTGCCTGAAATTAAAGGATTTATCTTGTTTGAAGTGGATAGTCGTAACGGTGGTGTAACGCAAGTTGCGCTTTACACCCGTAAAGCGTTGTAAAGCGCTTTACAACGTGCGGCTAATATTTGAAACGCCCAAGCAGGCATGCTTCCAAAGTTCAGGCTGGTCCTGACGGTTCAATCGTTTATCCTTCAGTACACTTCATAACAATAAAGCGTTTCGCTGAGGCGCCCGTTGCCATCCGCTGCGAGCGCTTCGAGGAGGATGCATGAACCTGCTCTCCGGTCCCGTGAGCCACATCGACGCGGTGCTGACGCTGGCCAACGCGCCGCATCTTTCCGCTGACCGCGATCCGATCATTGCGCGCTCTTGGCGCCGCTGTGTGCACGACTACGGTCTGGACCCGGCGCGTCCGTCCGAGGCGCGCTTCGTGCCGCGGCAGGTTCTGCGCGAGCACCAGGACCAGGCAGACGAGCTGATCAACGTGGCCCGTGCGGGCGTGGAACAGCTCTACCGGCAGGTGGCCGAGCTGGGCTACGTGATTCTGCTGACCGACAACCGCGGCATCGCCGTGCAGTTTCTCGGCGATCCGGCGGACGAGAAAGCGCATCGCAAGACCGGCCTGTATCTGGGCTCGGACTGGGGCGAGGACCACGCCGGCACCTGCGCGGTCGGCACCTGCATCAAGGAGCAGCAGGCGCTGACCTGCCACCAGCACGATCACTTCAGCGTCTGGCACACCAACCTCACCTGCACGGCGGTGCCGATGTTCAACCCCCAGGGGCAACTGCTGGCGGTGCTGGACATCTCGGCTCTGCATTCGCCGCCGTCCAAGGATTCGCAGACCTTCGCCCTGCAGCTGGTCAAGCAGTACGCGCGGATGATCGAGGACGCCTACTTCCTGCGCCTGTATCGCGACCGGCCGATCCTCTGTTTCGACGGCTCGCGGGAGTTCGTGCTGATCAACCGTCGCTACCTGCTGGCGCTGGGCGATCAGGGCGAGCTGCTGGCTGGCAACACGGCTGCGCGCGGGCTGTTGGCTGAACATGGGTTGGTACTGTCCGGCCCGTTCGGCAGCTCGAACCAGGTGCATGTCGATCAGCTGTTCGACTGCGAACTGGCGGACGTGCTGAGCATTCCCTACGCCAGCCACGATCAGGTACGCGCGTTTCGCACCCATCGCCATCAGCTGTTCTTCGCGGCGCTGATGGAGCCGCGCCGTCGTGTGCCGGTAGCGGCGGAGCGCAGCTCGCCGGCTGGGCATTCGCCACTGGATGCGCTGGCGGACGATGACCCGGCCATGCGCAAGATGCTCGCCCGCGCGCACCGGCTGTGCAGCGAGCCGCTGAACGTGTTGCTCAATGGCGAGACCGGTACCGGCAAGGAACGCCTGGCCAAGGCGCTGCATGAAAGCGGCAGCCGACGCAGCAAGCCGTTCGTGGCGATCAACTGCGGCGCGATGCCCGAATCGCTGATCGAGAGCGAGCTGTTCGGCTACGCCCCAGGTACCTTCACCGGCGCGCGCAGCAAGGGCATGCGCGGCCTGATCCAGCAGGCCGACGGCGGCACCTTGTTCCTCGACGAGATCGGTGACATGCCGCTGCACCTGCAGACCCGCCTGCTGCGCGTGCTGGCCGAGCAGGAAGTGACGCCGCTGGGCGCCGAGCGGCCGGTGAAGGTGGACATCCGCGTGATTGCGGCCAGCCACCGCGACCTGCGGCAGATGGTGGAGAGCGGGGCGTTTCGCGAGGACCTGTTCTACCGGCTCAATGGCGCATCGCTGAAGTTGCCGCCGTTACGTGAGCGGGCGGACAAGGCGTTTCTGATCGACCGCGTCTTTGCCGAGTTGGCCGAGGGGCGACCGGGCCACCCGCACCTGCGTGGTGATGCGATCAGCGCGCTGCTGGCCTATCCCTGGCCGGGCAACATTCGCGAGCTGCGTAACGTGCTGCAGTACGCGCTGGCGACCTGCGAGGGGGACGAGATCACCGTGCAGGATCTGCCGGATGAATGCCTGCCGCGCATTCTTGCCCGCGGTCGGCAAGCCGAGGCGGAGCCGGAACCCGAGTCGGCCGCGGCCCTGCGCGAGACGCTGCGTCGCCATCGCTGGAACATCAGTGCCGCGGCGCGCGAACTCGGCGTATCGCGGCCGACGATGTATCGGCGCATGCGCCTGTTGGGGATCGAGGCGCCGATCTGACGTGCGTCAGCCTTCCTCGCGCTCGGTGCCCGGTTGGCCCGCCACCTCGATATCGAACGCGATGCTCCAGTTGTGCAGCGGGTAGGGCTGGTGCACCAGTGCCTTGATGTTGGCTTCGGCAGGCATGAGGTCCTTGAGGTATTCGTAGGTGGCGTCGGCGCGCATCGGGTCGCTGTCGCGCAGCTGGCCGGCGCCGCCGACCTCATGGCCCGCATAGCTGATGCGTGGCTGACCGCTGAAGTCGCGACCGGCGCGCAGGCGCACGACGGTGTGGGCGACGATGTCGACGGCTTCGATGGGCACTTCGCCCCTGTCGTCACGCAGCACGAACCCCTTGTTCTTCACATCGCGGGCCTGATGGCCGAGGTACGGCTGGTCGAACGTCAGCGGCGGGTGCGGCACGTGGTAATCGATCAGCACGTCGCGCCCGTCGAGCGTGGCCTGACGCGGCGCGAGCGGGGTCCAACCCTTACGCTCGATGACAACGCGGTGGTAGACCTTGCCGAGCATCTGGCCGAACCAGCGATAGCCGTTCGCCGAGAGGTGCACGCCCTTGTCGGTGTAGGGGTAGACCGGCCCGACCAGGTACCAGCCGGGCTCTTCCTGAGCCAGTTCCCATTGCGCCATGCCCACCGCGAGCGAACCGTCCTTGACCGAGGATTTGGCGTCGGTCTGGTAGCTGAAGAAGGCTGGCATCTTTTCCTGCCCGGCGATGGCCTTGGCGGTGTCGGCGTAGAGGTCGTCGCGCAGCTGGCGCAGCTTGGTCTTGTAGTAGTCCTTGTCGTTCTTGCCGCCGTTGGTGTGGGAATAGTCGTACTCGCCCTGCAGCCAGAAGAACGCGCTGATGCTGTAGCTGGCCTGTTGCGCGTCGGCCAGCGCCTTGGCCTGATCGACGGCCTGGGTCACGCGCAGGTATTCGTTGGTGCCGCCGCTTTTCGAGAGCTGGGCAATGGAGCGACCCGAGGTCGAGGCGTTGCTGGCGACGAACAGGTGCTCCGGATCGGTGTCGCGGCCGAGGTGATGCAGGTAGAGCCGACGTGCCATGTTCAGCGCGCCGACTTCCACCGATTCGCCTTCTTCCTGCGCCTGCGGCGCGAGCTTGCTGACCTTGTCCGCATCGAGCACCACGGCCGCGTTGCTCTTCTGCTGCACCACGGCGCGCAACGGCGTGAAGGCCGCTTCGCCCACCGGCTTGAACGCCGCGCCGCTGAACGCCGCCGAGCGTGGCGACTGGCCGAGCATCAGGTTGTCGTAGCGCGGTGCCACCGAGAGCGCCGGCCAGCCCTCGGCAGCGGAGGCCAGCGACTGCCCGTAGGTGATGATGTGGTTGTACTTGCTCTGCAGCGGCTGGGTCAGCTCGTTGGGCTTGGCCATGAGCTCGGCGGTCACCCGCTTGTTCTCGGCGTCGCGTGCGGCCAGCTGCGCCTCTGTTTCCGCTGCCAGGCCGGGCGTGGCCAGGGCGAGCAGAAGGGCGGCAGCGGTAGTGGTGTGCAGGGTCGTCGGTCGATGAGGGCGATGGGGCATGAGGGTTGTTCCGGATGCACTGGGTAGTTGCGTGCGGCCGCCGGCAGGCGAGCCGTGGACTATTGGCGAACGCGCTTTCGACGATGGCGATGGAGGTAAGTTCGCGGCCGCCATGTCGATGGCGGATTGGCTATGCTGTCGCGCATTCGAGCGGCGTGCGTGCGGCGACTCAGCAGGCTTCGCGGAGCGAACGGATGCCGCTGCCGACCGCTCCCAAACAGGTCATCCCGTTAGCAGAGGAGAATTCCAATGAGCCACAAAGCTATATTCGTGCAGCCCGGGGGCGGCTATGACCGGGTCATCGTCGGCACCGGCGAGGCCGCCCGGCCCGAGGCCGGCGAGATCACCGTGCGCCTGCGCGCCAACTCGCTTAACTACCACGACTTCGCGGTGGTGAGCGGCATGTGGGGGCCCAGCGAGCCGAGAATTCCCATGGCCGATGGCGCCGGTGAAGTGGTGGCGGTGGGTTCGGGCGTGACTGAATTCGCCGTTGGCGACGCGGTGGTCAGCACCTTCTTCCCCGACTGGCTGGCCGGCGAGCCGCTGGTGGAAGGCTTCGCCACGGTGCCGGGCGACGGTGTCGATGGCTATGCCCGCGAAATGGTCACCGCCCGCGCCACCTCGTTCACCCATGCACCCAAGGGCTACAGCCATGCCGAGGCGTCGACCCTGACCACCGCCGGCCTCACCGCCTGGCGTGCGCTGATGGCCGACGGCAAGCTCAAGCCCGGCGACAGCGTACTGATCCAGGGCACCGGCGGCGTATCGATCTTCGCCCTGCAGTTCGCCAAGATGGCCGGCGCCACGGTCATCGCCACCTCGTCCAGCGACGCCAAGCTGGAGCGCCTGCGGGAGATGGGCGCCGACCACCTGATCAACTACCGAACGACACCCGCCTGGGGCGAGACGGTGCGCGAGCTGACCGATGGCCGCGGCGTGGACCATGTGATCGAGGTCGGCGGGCCGGCGACGCTGGCGCAGTCGATGGTTGCGGCGCGCATCGGCGGGCATATCTCGGTGATCGGCATTCTTACCGGCATTGCCGGCGAGCTGCAGCTGGTGCCGGCACTGGTGCGTCAGTTGCGCTTGCAGGGCGTGCTGGTGGGCAGCCGCACACAGCAGCAGGAAATGATCCGTGCCATCGATGCCAATGGCATCCGTCCGGTGATCGACAAGCGGTTTGCGCTGGACGAGATCGTCGAGGCGTTCCGTTACCAGGAAAGCAACCAGCACTTCGGCAAGATCTGCCTGGAGTTCTGACGCCGCTGCCGTGCGGCGGCCAAGCGGTACGGCGGCATCACGGTCGTCTATGTTGGATAAGTGCCCGCTCCGAGCGATGTCGGGGCGGCGCGATCACGACAATAAGGATGACTACGATGCGCTTGCTACACATCACCCAGTTCACTCTGGCGGCAATCGTCGCGACGAGCTCCGTGGCCTACGGTGCGCTTCTGGAAGGCGGGGCGGTTGCCGCTCCCGATGAATACAGCGCCAAGGTGGCCGCCCAGGTCCTGAAGAATGGCGGCAACGCGGTGGACGCGGCGGTGGCGACCGCCTTTACCCTGGCCGTCACCTATCCCGAGGCGGGCAATATCGGCGGCGGCGGTTTCATGACCCTGTACATGGACGGCAAGCCGTATTTCCTGGACTACCGGGAAGTCGCGCCGAAGGCCGCCAGTAAGACCATGTTTCTGGATGATCAGGGCGAGGTGATCGAGAACCTCAGCCTGGTGGGCGCCCGGGCAGCCGGCGTGCCTGGCACGGTGTTGGGTATGTGGGAAGCCCACCAGCGCTTCGGCAAGTTGCCCTGGAGTGAACTCATCACCCCGGCAGTCGGTTATGCCCGTGAAGGCTTCACGGTGGCCGACCAGCAATTTCAGTATCGCGAGGACGCCATCGGCCTGTTCAACGGTACGACCAACTTCGAGGACTACTTCGGCAGCATGCGTCCAGGTGCGACCTTTCGCCAGGCGGAGCTGGCCGAGACGCTGGAACGCATCGCCGACCAGGGGCCGGACGACTTCTACAAAGGCAAGACCGCCGCATTGCTGGTCGCGCAGATGGAGCGCGATGGCGGGCTGATCACCCAGCAAGACCTGGTCGACTATCGCGTCAAATGGCGTGAGCCGATGCGCATCGACTGGCGTGGCAACAGCCTGTACACCGCGCCTCTGCCCAGTTCCGGCGGCATCGCCCTGGCCCAGCTGATCGGCATCAAGGAGCGCCGTGCCGCCGACTTCGAGGGTGTCGAGCTGAACTCGGCGCGCTACATCCATCTGCTGGCGGAGATCGAGAAGCGCGTGTTTGCCGATCGCGCGGACTACCTGGGCGATCCGGACTTTTCCGATGTACCGGTAAAGCGGCTGACCTCGCCTGAATACCTCGCGCAGCGCGCCGCCGAGATCAACCCTACGGCCATCTCCGCAACGGAGAAGGTACGACCGGGCCTGGAAAGCCATCAGACCACACACTTCTCCATCGTCGATGCCGACGGCAACGCGGTGAGCAACACCTACACCCTCAACCTGGACTACGGCAGCGGCGTGGTGGTCAAGGGTGCCGGCTTCTTGCTCAACGACGAAATGGACGACTTCAGTGCCAAGCCAGGTGTGGCCAATGCCTTCGGCGTGGTCGGCAGCGACGCCAACGCCATCGAACCCGGCAAGCGCATGCTGTCGTCCATGAGCCCGAGCATCGTCACCCGCGACGGCAAGGTCAGCCTGGTGCTGGGTACACCCGGCGGCTCGCGCATCTTCACCTCGATCTTCCAGGTGCTGAACAACGTTTACGACTTCGGCCTGCCGCTGGAAAAAGCCGTGGCCGCGCAGCGGGTGCACCACCAGCTGTTGCCCAAGGACACGATCTACTACGACGCCCATGCGCCGCTGACCGGAGAGGTGGCGCAAGCGCTGGAAGCCATGGGCTATACGCTGGAGGATCAGGGCTGGTTGATGGGTGACATCCAGGCGATTCGCGTCGACGGCAGACGTCTGCAGACCGGGTCTGACCCGCGTGGGCGCGGCGTCGGGATGGTCGTCAGGCCCTGACAGGCGAGGCAGGCCGCGGAGGAGGGATCGCAGCCGCGTTTTGACACGTGATGCGCCGCATGGGGCCGCGGCGCATCGACGTTCAGCATTTCCAACCACCTATCTATCCCGTCATGCAGTGTCAGACGGCCAACTCGGCATAGCGCTTGTCCCGCTCACCCTTAGGAAATACCAAAAAGGCTCAGCTCGAGTCGGCTGCCCCGATCCTTCCAGTCGGTGCCTGCAACCGCTCTAGCTATTCGTTTTGAACGTCATTCGGCGTCTGGCTGTCCGAGTTGTGGACAAGGGTTCCGTGGGCATGGCGCTTTATTTTGTTGCGAAGTTTTTGCAGCTACGTGCGCATCCCGGGGCAGTCCAATTCGGCATGGCGGGTCAGCATGCTCCGCAGGGCAATCGATCAGGACCGTCTTTCGGATGCTCGGGAGCAGTCCATTCGATGACCAGCTTTCGCGTGTTGAGCTTCCCGAACCGCATGACCCCGATCCATTGGTTCATAAGGAGTCGAAATGCCTACAAATCCCCCCAACGGGCTGACCCGGCGCAAGCTGCTGACCGCATCGGCCGCCACGGTGGCGGCCGGCGTCGCCGCGACCGCAAAAGCCGTCACCATTAATGGCGTACCGCAGTGGCTGCCCTTCGACCATAACGGCCCGCTGCACTACGAGGCCAAGGGCTGGCAGTTTTTCACACTTGAGGAGGCCCGCGAGGTGGAGGCGATCGTCGAGCGCCTGATCCCTGCCGACGACCTTTCGGTCAGTGGTAAGGAGGCGGGATGCGCGGTGTTCATCGACCGTCAGCTGGCTGGCCACTACGGCCGCTATGAGCGGCTCTATCAGCATGGCCCCTTCGTACCCGGTGTCGAACCGCCCTCGGAACTGGTGCCTGCCGAGCGCTACCGGGTCGGTCTCGAACAGTTGGGCAGGCATTGCCAGGCGACATTCGGCAAGCGCTTCAGCGAGCTGGAAGGCGACCAGCGCGACGAGGTGCTCAGGAAAATGGAGAGCGGCGATATCGCCTTCGAAGGCATCGAGTCGAAGGTGTTCTTCGAACAGATTCTGCAGAACGCCATGGAGGGGTTCTTCGCCGACCCGATCTACGGCGGCAATCGCGACATGGTCAGCTGGAAGATGCTCGGCTTTCCCGGTGCCCGTTACGACTATCGTTCCTACAT
Organism: Stutzerimonas frequens; assembly: GCF_024448335.1. Classification (GTDB taxonomy): domain Bacteria; phylum Pseudomonadota; class Gammaproteobacteria; order Pseudomonadales; family Pseudomonadaceae; genus Stutzerimonas; species Stutzerimonas frequens. The sequence goes on along the minus strand of NZ_JAMOHM010000011.1, from coordinate 48,514 downwards.
CGACCGGCATAACGAGAAGCTGGATCTGATACCGCTGTCGATCATTGGCAGCTCCTCCTGGAGTCGTAAAGGATGAGCAATATGACCAGGAAACTGCCTGCGACCGACGTCGTGGTGGTAGGGCTCGGCTGGGCTGGGTCGATCATCGCCAAAGAACTCGCCGATGAGGGCCTGACGGTCATGGGGTTCGAGCGGGGCGCCTGGCGTGATACCGCCAGCGACTTCAATATCGCCTCGGTGACCGACGAGCTGCGCTACGTGATTCGCCAGGAGCTGATGCTGCGCACCCGCCAGAACACCTGCACGATGCGCAACAAGCCAAGCGAAACCGCACTGCCGATGCGCACCTGGGGCTCCTTTCACCCCGGCAACGGAACCGGTGGGGCTGGTAATCATTGGGCCGGTATCACCTTTCGCTTTCAGCCAGAAGAGTTTCGCCTCCGGAGCCACCTAGTCGAGCGTTACGGCGAAGCGTCCATCGAAGGGCTCACCCTGCAGGACTGGGGCACCACCTGGGAAGAAATGGAGCCTCACTACGATGCCTTCGAACGTGTAGCCGGGGTTTCCGGCAAGGCCGGCAACATCGCAGGCAAGGTCGTCGACGGTGGCAACCCGTTCGAGGGCGCGCGGTCCAGGGAGTACCCCAATCCGCCGACCAAGCAGACATTCGCGCCCGTACTGTTCGCCGACGCTGCACGTAACATGGGCTACACGCCGTTCCCGGTACCTTCGGCGTTGGCTTCGCAGGCCTATACCAACCAGTACGGCGTGACGATGGGGCCGTGTACCTTCTGTGGGTTCTGCACCAACTACGGCTGCGCCAACTATTCCAAGGCCAGCGCCATCGTCAATGTGCTGCCGGCTCTGGCGCGCATGCCCAACTTTACCGCTAAGACCCATTGCGAAGTGCTCGAGGTAACGAAGGACAGTAACGGCAAACGCGCTACCGGCATCGTCTACGTGGATGCCAACGGCGACAGGTGGGAGCAGCCGGCGGATATCGTCGTGGTCGCCGCATTCACCTTCGAGAACGTGCGCCTGATGCTGCTCTCAGGCATCGGGCAGCCATACGACCCGCTGAGCAACACCGGCACCACCGGACGCAACTACGCGTACCAGACAGCCAACAGCGTGGAGCTGTTCTTCAATGACAAGAATTTCAATCCCTTCATCGGTGGCGGTGCGATCGGCATGGGTATCGATGACTTCAACAACGACAATTTCGATCATTCCGGGCTGGGCTTCGTCGGCGGCGGCAGTACGCGGGTGACGCCCATTGGTGCTGCGCCCATCAACGCCCGCCCGGTGCCGCCGGGCACGCCCAAGTGGGGCTCGGAGTGGAAGAAGGCGACGGTGCAGTACTACGCCAACAGCATGTCCATCGGTTGTGAAGCCAGCAACTACAGCACCCGCGGCAACTATCTTTCGCTGGACCCGCACTACACCGATCCACACGGCCGGCCGCTGCTGCGGATCACCTTCGACTTCACCGATAACGACCTGCGCATGGCGCAGTACGTGACCGACAAGACGGCCGAGATTGCCAGGGCGCTGAACCCGAAAATGATGTTTGCCAGCCCGCGCAAAGGCCCTTGGTCCAATACGTCCTATCAGTCCTCGCACGTGGTAGGTGGTTTCGTCATGGGGGCTGATCCTTCTACCAGTTCGGTAAACAAGCACCTGCAGGTCTGGAATGTACCGAATCTGTTCGTGGTCGGCGCATCGGCCTTCCCGCAGAACCCCGGCTACAACCCAACGGGTACCGTTGGCGCACTGGCATTCAAGGCAGCACACGCGATCCGGACCTACTACCTCAAACGTCCTGGGGAGATGATCAGCGTATGAAGCCTCTCCTGAACACCGGCCTTGCGTTGCTCGCCGCGATGAGCGCCAGCGCCCATGCCGTCACCGCGCCGGACGGCTACGAACTGGTGGAAAAAGGTCGCTACATCGCCACGCTCGGCGATTGCACTGCCTGTCACACGTCGCCGGGCAAGCCGCTTTTTTCCGGAGGCGTGGCCATCGAGACGCCGTTCGGCGAACTGCTGGGCGCCAACATCACCCCAGATCCGGTAACCGGTATCGGCCGCTGGACCTTCGAAGACTTCCAGAACACCATGGCCCGCGGCCACGGGCGCAACGGCAAGCAGCTCTATCCGGCCATGCCCTATGCCGCGTATACGAAGGTCACGCGCGAGGACAACCTGGCGCTCTGGGCCTACCTGCGCGCTGTGGAGCCGGTGCAGAACGAGGTGGAAACCAACCAGCTGCCGTTCCCCTTCAATGTGCGCCTGAGCATGAAGGCCTGGAACTGGCTCAACTTCACCGAGGGCGAGTTCGAGCCTGACGCGGAAAAGAGTGAGCAATGGAACCGCGGCGCGTACTTGGTGCAGGGGCTAGGGCATTGCGGCAGTTGCCACACGCCGAAGAACCTCATCGGCGGAGACAGGCGCGATGGCACACTCAAAGGCGGGGAGCTGCAGGGCTGGATGGCGCCGAATATCTCCAACACGGCGCATGTCGGCCTGGCCGAGTGGACCGAGGACGACATCGTGCAATACCTCAAGACCGGCGCCAACCGCTACGACATAGCCTCGGGGCCGATGGCCGAGGCGGTGGAGAAATCCACCCAGTACTGGCGCGATGCGGACCTGAAGGCCGTCGCGGTTTATCTCAAGAGCCTGGACCATGAGCACGAGAAGCCCGAGCCGCTGGGCGCTAACGATCCGATCATGACAGCCGGACGTAGTCTCTATGAGGATCGCTGCTCGGCTTGCCATACACCGGACGGCGAAGGCATTCCGACGCTGTTTCCCAAGCTGGCCAATGCCCCGCTTGTCAATGCGCGCGATGCGGTATCGATTATTCGCGTGGTACTTGCCGGCAATCGCGCCGGCACTACGGACGCGGCACCCACTGGGCCGGCCATGCCGTCGTTCGCATGGAATCTCTCGGATGAGAACATCGCCGACTTGCTTACCTATGTGCGCAACAGCTGGGGCAATGCGGCCCCGGCAGTCAGCGCCGATGAGGTACGCAAACAGCGCGAGGCACTGCAAAGCCAGTGAGCGTGTCGCTGGAGGTGCGCCGATGCGAGCGCAGGATCAACGCCGCACAGGGGCGGCGTTGAAGCAGAGGAAGGTTACTGCGGGCGATAGATAGCGCACAGCTTGTTGCCGTCAGGGTCCCTTACATAGCTGAGGTGCAGCGCGCCGAGGCTGGTCTCGCGCAGCCCCGGCGGCTCCTCACAGGTGGTGCCTCCATGGGCGACGCCTACGTCGTGAAACGCCTTGACCTGCTCCGCCGAGCTGCACTTGAAGCCGATCGTGCCGCCGTTGGCTACAGTCGCTTCTTCACCGTTGATGGGCTCGGTGACACCGAACAGGCTGCCGTCGTGCCGGTAGAACAGGCGGGTGTGCCCGGACGGCGCCGTATTGCGCAGCGGCTCGCCAGCGCCGAGCACGCCGAGCACGGCATCGTAGAAGCGCTTCGACCGTTCAATATCATTCGAACCGACCATTACATGGTTGAGCATGGGCACCTCGCTTTGGTTTTGGCGTGAAAATGCACTGTAGCACCGGCTCCGAGCGGCCATGCCGCGGTGCCTGCTGTTATGTCCCGAGATCAGCTGCGAGCATGGCAACCGTGCACGTCATGGGATGACCACCTGGCCTTGCCGGCCGGCCTTCTCGTAGCGCGCGCGGAGCACCTCGGCCAGACGCTGCTTGGCCTGTTCTTCGCCGTGGATCAGGCGAATCTCCTTCGGCCATTCCTGCATGCGCGTGACGAAACCCACCAGGTCTGCCTGGTCGGCGTGGGCGGAATAGCCGCCAACACTGTCGATGCCGGCGCGGATGTCGACGCGCTCGGCGCCCAGATCGACGAAGCCGCCGTCCGGCCCGTAGGTCTGTATGTCCCGTCCCGGCGTGGCCTTGCCTTGGTAGCCGACGAACACCACGTTGTGTCGCGGGTCGCCCAGCATGGCCTTGAGATAATTGACGATGCGTCCGCCCGAGCACATGCCGTTGCCGGCGATGACGATGGCCGGGCGTGCGGTCTGTGCGAGGTGTTCGACGATGCGCATGTGTTCATCGTGGCTGTCGACGGTGATGAGCTGCTTGAACGACAGCGGCTTGCGGCCTTCCTCCAGACGATTGCGAGCGTCGTCGTCCCAGTAGCCTTGCAGCTCCTTGTAGGTGGCGGTGAAGCGACTGGCGAGCGGCGAGTCGAGGATGATCGGAAGCTGCGGCCAGTCGATATCGGGGGCGTCGTCTCTGGACTTCGACGCTTCGGCGGGCGTTTCGCCGGGCTCGGCCGACTCGCTGTTTTCGTGGAGTATTTCCTCCAGCTCGAACAGCAGCTCCTGCGTTCGGCCGATGCTGAATGACGGAATGAGTACGGTGCCCTGGTCGCTCAGAGCTCGTTCGATGACGGCTTGTAGGCGCTCGCGGCGATGCGCACGGTCTTCGTGGCGACGGTCGCCATAGGTGCTTTCCAGGATCAGCAGGTCGGCGCGCTCGGGTGGAACCAGGTCCGGCAGCAGCGGTGAATGGGGCGCGCCCAGGTCGCCGCTGAACACCACGCGTTCGACGTCGGTGCCCTCGCTCAGCTCCAGCTCGACGTAGGCTGAGCCCAGCACATGCCCGGCCGGCTGCAGGCGCACCTTGCACTCGCTGCCGTCGGTTTCGTTGAGGGTGAACCAGTGGTCGTAGGGCAGGGCGATGATGCGCTGCTCGACGACCTTGAGGTAGCGCTCCAGCTGCTCCTGATCACGGCTGATGGACAGCCGGAAGGCATCCTCCAGCACGATCGGCAGCAGCCGGGCGGACGGTCCGCTGCACAGGATCGGCCCGTCGAAGCCCGCTGCCAGCAGATTCGGGATACGCCCGACATGGTCGATGTGCACGTGGGTCACGATCAGCGCCTTGACGCCCTCGATTGAGAAGTCCAGTGCCAGCTCGTCCTCGTGCCCCGCTTCTTCGTCGCCCTGAAATTGACCGCAGTCGATCAGCACGCTGCTGTTTTCGTCCATCCACAACTGATGGCACGAGCCGGTCACGCCTTCGCGCGCGCCGTGGTGGATGAGTGCTGGATGCTTCATCGGATGTCCTTCACTTGGACCGATAGGGCTCGGCAGAAGAGTGCGATGCCAGCGTTCGCTGGCGCTAGGTTGGGCAGTTGGCTGTCGCACATAGTTTCCGCCGCCTGACGAGCCGTGCTGCCGGTGACGCGAGCGCCACGGGAACAGGCGCCAAAGCGGCAACGCCGTTTAGAATGCGCGGCCCGCTGCCAAGATGATGCCCGCGCCATGACCAACGCTCCCCTCACTGTCCTCGAACGACACCTGCTCGCCGCCCTGGCCGCCGCACCCGATGAGACGCGTCGGCTGTTTCACGGACGCGGCCGCTGCTATCCGGGGCTGGAACAAGTGACCGTCGACTGGTTGCAGGGCGTGCTGCTGGTGGCGCTGTTCCGGGACCCCGGCGCGGCGGAGCTGGAAGCACTGAAGCGGATGCTGCTGGCGCTGGCCGAATCCCCGGTCTGGAAGCAGAGCCAGGCACAGCGCTTGCTGCTGCAGCATCGCTATCTGCCGGATGCACCAACCGAGGCGTTGCTGGGCGATGTGCCCGCCGAGTGGCTGATCAGCGAGAACGGTCTGCGCTACAAGCTCGATCTCGGGCGCAAGCAGAACAACGGCCTGTTTCTCGACATGCGTTATGGCCGCCGTTGGGTGCAGGAAAATGCGCAGGGCAAGCGGGTGCTCAACCTGTTCGCCTACACCTGCGGCTTCTCGGTCGCGGCGATCGCCGGCGGCGCCGAGCATGTGGTCAACCTGGACATGGCCAGCGCCGCGCTGACCCGCGGGCGCGAGAACCATCGCCTGAACTGCCATAATCTTGGCCGGGTCAGCTTTCTCGGCCACGAGCTGTTCAAGTCCTGGGGCAAGGTACGCAAGCTCGGGCCCTACGACCTGATCATCATCGACCCGCCGTCCTTCCAGAGGGGCAGCTTTGCGCTGACCCGCGACTACCAGAAGATCCTGCGTCGCCTACCGGAGCTGCTCAACCCGGGCGGCCAGGTGCTGGCCTGCGTCAACGATCCGGATACCGGCACCGACTTCCTGATCCAGGGCATGGCCGCCGAGGCGCCGCAGCTGCGTTTTTCCGAACGCCTGGAAAACCCGCCGGAGTTTCCGGATATCAGTCCCGAGAGCGGGCTCAAGGCGCTGCTGTTTTCGGCCTGACGCTGGGTCGAGTCAGTCCCTTGTGACCGGCTCTGCATCGGCCTTGCCGAGCAAGCGCTCGACGTCCTCGATCACCTGCAGCGCCGCCAGCGGACCGCCGACGGACGTCCACAGCGAGCCGTCGACAGCGCCGAAGCGTTTGCTCTGCAGCGCCGAGAGCTGGCGGAACGCCGGGGTCTGTTCGGCCTGACGCATGGCCTCGACCGCCTCGCCGCTGGTAGCCAGGGTGCCGATCACCAGCCAGTCGGCATCCAGCCGTTCCAGTGACTCCAGGCTCAGTGCCATCGAGTGGGTGTGGCCGGGGTCCTGCTGATGGGCGGGGCGGTTGAGGCCGACGTCTTCGATGACTGTGCTGGCGAAGGCGTCCTTGAACATGTACGAGGGGCCCTTGGGATTCCAGCGCACGATGCTGAGGGTTTCGCCCTGATGCGTGCTCAGCCGCTCTCGCGCCTGTTCGACGCGAGCGCGGTAGCGGTCCAGCACGGCGTTGGCTTCGGCGTTCTTGTTCAGGATCCGTGCGGTGCGCTGCATGGTTTCCTGCCAGGGGCGACCCCAACTGTAGGTGATCACGGTCGGTGCGATCTCGTTGAGGATCGTCAGCTGCTCCGGCTTTACCGGGCCGGTGAGGATCAGATCGGGCTCCAGTTCGAGCAGGGTTTCCAGATTCGGATTGTCCAGATCACCGACCACCGGGACGTCGGCCGGCAGCTTGCCCTCGAGGTAGCGCGGCGGTGCGGCCTGGCCGCGGCCGTTGATGGTGCCGACCGGGGTGACGCCAAGGGCGAGCGCGGTATCCAGATCGATCTCGCTGAGGGTGATCACCCGCTTCGGCGCTTCCGGCACGGTGACGGTATTGCCCATGGCATCGCTCCCCTGGCGTGTATCGGCCAGGGCGGGCAGGGCGAGCAGGCTGGCCAGCAGGGCGGCGGCCAGGTGACGTGGGGTCTTGAGGGTCATTGCATACCTTCCGTTTCGGGGTGTTCTCGGAGAGTGAGTTGCTGGAGCGCACGGGTACGGCGGCGCGGCACGATTACCGGCGCGCCGTCGCCGGGGGCCGGGAGGATGTCGACGTCGGTGTCGTAAAGGCGGTCGACCAGAGCCTTGGTCATCACCTGCCGCGCCGGGCCGATGGCCTGCACCCGGCCGTCGGCCAGGGCGATCAACTCATCGCAATAACGGGCGGCCACGCCGAGGTCATGGATCACGATCAGCACCGTGCGCCCGGCTGCGGCGATCTGGTGCACGGCTTCCATCACCTCGGCCTGGTGGCCGATGTCCAGCGCGCTGGTGGGTTCGTCGAGCAGGATCAGGTCGGTGTTCTGCGCCAGGATCATGCCGAGCCAGGCCCGTTGCGCCTGGCCACCCGAGAGCGAGGCGGCGCTGCGTTGCCAGATCGCATCGAGCTGCATCACCGCGCGGGCGCGTGCAACCTGGCGGGCGTCTTCCGCGCTCCACTGGTTGAACCAGCCCTGGTGCGGATGGCGGCCGTACTGCACCAGCTGTTCCACGCGGATGCCTTCGGCCAGCACCGGCCGTTGCGGCAGAAAGGCCAGCTCCCGCGCCAGCGCCTTGAGCGAGTAGCCCAGCAGCGGCTTGCCATGGATCTCCACGGTGCCGCGTTGCAGCGGCAGCTGGCGGGCGAGCAGTTTGAGCAGCGTGGATTTGCCGCTGCCATTGGGGCCGACGATACCGATCAGCTTGCCTCTGGGCAGGCTGAAGGAGACGTCGTCGAGCACGACCTTGTCCTGATAGGCGAAGTGCAGGTTTTCGGCGCGCAGGGCAGTCATCAGTCAGCTCCTCGTCTGTCCTTGAGCAGCAGGCCGAGCAGAAGGATGCCGCCGAGCAGCCGCGTCATGATGCCGGTGGGGATTTCCTCGGGCTGGGCGAGCACCCGCACCAGGGTGTCGCTGCCGAGCAGCAATACCGCGCCGCACAGTGCCGACAGCCACAGCGGGGCGAGGTTGTCGCGGGCCAGCCAGGAGGCGAGGATCGGTGCGGCCATGGCGATGAACACCACCGGTCCGCCGATCGCCGTACCCAGCGCGGCCACCACGATTGCCAGGGCGAGCACGCCGAGCTGGACCAGCGGCACCTTCACCCCGAGGTTCTGCGCCGTGGCGTCGCCGAAGCGCAGCAGCGCCAGCGGCCGATTGACCAACGCCATCAGCGGGCAGAGCAGCAACAGCAGCAATGCGACGGGCTTGACCGTGTGATAGCTGACACCGGCGAAGTGGCCCATGGTCCACAGGTAGATGCTGCCCAAGTGAGCGAGGGGTTGCGTCGACATGGCGAAGTCGCCGAGGGCGCCGAGCAGTTCCGACAGCGCAATGCCGATGACGATGAACAGGTAGCCCTGCTCGCCGGGGCGTCGGCACAGGGCGAACAATGCGGCGGCCGCCAGCGCGGCTCCGAGTGGCGACGCCCACCATGGCCAGTTGCCGAGGGTCAGGTAGAGGGCGAAGACGACCACAGCCAGCGAGGCGCCCTCGTTCACACCGATCATGTCCGGTGTCGCCAGGCGGTTGCGTACCAGGGTCTGGATCAGGCATCCGGCCATGCCCATGGCCAGCCCGGCGATGATCGCGGCGGCGACCCTCGGCAGGCGAATCTTGAACACCATGATTTCCTGCAGCCTGCTGCCGTTTCCGGTGAGGGTGGCGATGACGTCGCGCACGCCGAGATGGCCGCTGCCAAGGCTGGTCGCCAGTACGGTCAAACCCAGCAGCACCAGCACGAGCAGGATGAACATCAACCAACTGCGCCGATGCAGCAGCAGGCTGATGCCACCGAGGCGCAGCGTCCAGACGCCGGAAGGTGTGGGGATGGAGGTCATGGCTACCTCACCGTTAACAGGGAACGAAAGCCGCCGCGCAACACGATGGCGATCAGCGCCGGCGCGCCGAGCGCGGCCAGCAGGGTGCCGACGGGCAGTTCGTACGGCTGTAGCAGCCAGCGCGAGAGCACGTCGGCGGCGAGCAGGAAGAGCATGCCGAACAGCGTGGAAAACAGCAGTTGCCGCAGCAGTGCCACCGGCTCGATGCGGCGCGCGCAATAGGCGGCGAGAAAACCGAGAAAGCCGATCGGCCCGGCCAGCGAGATGGCGCAGGCGGTGAGCAGAGTGGATGCCGCCAGCACGCCGAGGCGCACCCAACCGGTATGGATGCCCAGCGCGCGGGCCTGGCTATCGCCCATCTGCATCAGGGTAAGCTGACGGCAGAGCAGCGTCGCCAGCACCAGTCCGAGCACGGCCAGCGGGCTGACCGTGCCGACCGCATCGAGGCTGGAGGCCGATAGCGAGCCGAGGTTCCAGAAGCGGAACTGCTCCAGCGCCACCCGCGTGGAGAGCAGCAGGAAATTCGCCAGACCGCCGAAGATCGCGCCGAGCGCCACTCCAGCAAGAATCAGCTTCAGCGGGCTGGCCTGACCCAGCACCAGGCCGACGCCCAGCACCAGCAGATTGCCCAGCAGGGCGCCGGCGCCGGACCAGAGCAGGTAGCCCCGGGTCGACTCGACGCCGAAATAGATCAGGCCGATCACCAGCCCGAGCACCGCGCCGGCATTGACACCGAGCAGGCCGGGTTCGGCCAGCGGGTTGCGTGTCGCGCTCTGCAGCAGCGAGGCGGCGATTGCGAGGCTGGCGCCCACCAGCAGCGCGGCGAGGGTGCGCGGCAGCCGCAGGGTATCGACGACCATGGCCAGCTTGTCGTCGGCCAGATAGTCGGGCTGGCCGAGCAGATAGCCGAACACGGCGTCGGCACCATACACGCCGGCACCGGTGGCCAGGGACAGAGTCAGCAGCACGAGCAGAAGCCCGCCGCCGGCAATCAGCGTGGCCTTCTGCAACGCTGGCATCGTTGGATCAGTCGGCATGGTTCACTTCGCGTCTCCAGGTGAACCCGGCGGCTCGCGCCGCCGGGCGGGGCGTCAGATGTCGTAGGCGAAACCGACGAACAGCGTGCGACCCATGAGGATGTTGTCGACGGCCTGAGCCACCTCGTCGCGCTTCTCGTTGGTCAGGTTGTTGAGCCCGCCGTTGAGTGTCAGCTGCTTGGTGGCCTGGTAGCGGGCACCGAGGCTCAGGGTGTGGAAGGCACCCGTCTCGAACGCCCCGGAGCGCGCCACGTCGTACAGGTACTGGCTGCCGGTGTACTGGTAATCCAGGTTTAGGCCGAGCTTTGGCAGCGCCTGCCAGTCGGCACCCAGGTTGGCGATATGCTGCGGCGAGTTGCGGATCGGCTCGTCGGTGTCGCGATCCTTGGCGTCGGAGTAGGTGTAGTTCGCGCGCAGGCCGATGCGGTCGCTCAGCAGGTAGTTGCCCAGTAGCTCGTAACCCTTGATCCGCACATGGGGCTGGTTGTAGGTGGTCAGCACCGGGTCGGCGGCGACGATCTGGCCGTTCACCCGAATCAGCCGCGTCGTTTCGGTGCTGATCATGTCTTCGATGTCGGTCTGGAAGAACATGATGCCGGCCTGCAGGCGGTCGTTCTGGTAGAAGGTGCCGAGCTCGTAGCTGGTGGCGGTTTCCGGCTTGAGATTCTCGTTGCCGACCGTCACGCAGTAGCCACGGCAGGCGATTTCCACGTAGGTGGGATCGGATTGGGCAATGCTCGGCGCCTTGAACGACTTGCCCACGCCGCCCTTGATCACCCAGCTGTCGCTCATGTTGTACACGCCGTAGGCGCGCGGGCTGAATTCGCTGCCGTAGCTTTCGTGATCATCCCAGCGGGCGCCGAGGGTGATATCCAGCTGTCCCAGGGAGAACTCGTCCTGCAGGTAGAGCGCCTGCTGATCGATCTCGATCTCCGAACCGAGGTTGTTGCTGTGGCTGAGTTCGGTGCGGCGCAGTTCGCTGCCCAGGGTCAGCAGGTGGTTGCCGAGGAACGCGGTCACCTGGCCGTCGACCGTATGGTTGGTCTGGTTGACGTTGCTGAAGCGGCCGCCGCGCAGGTCGGTCATGACCTCGGAGTCGTCCATCAGGTCGACGTCTTCGTAGTAGTAGCGGACCCGCGAGTTGAAGCCGTCCCAGCTGCCGTTGTGGGTCAGGCCGAAGGCGCTGCGTTCCATTTCCTGAACGTTGGTCGGAAAGGCGAAGCCCGAGTTGCTCCAGGTGCCCTTGCGGTCGTCCTCACGATAGCTCAGGTCGAGGTCGATGCTCTGGCGCTCGTCTAGCAGCCAGCTCAGGCTGCCGTAGGCGCTGGCGTTCTGGCGTTTTTCGGCGGCATCGATCAGGGGCGACGTAGTCTGGTCTGAACCCCAGGCAGCCTGGTCGGTGCCCTCGACGATCAGGTTGCCGAGCAGCTTGTCCTCGATCAGCGCGCCGCTGATGTAGCCGTTGGTCTTGTGGCTGTCACCGGAATCACCCTCGGTCGGGTGCTCGTAGCCGTAGGCGATGCCGGCCCTGGTGTCGGCGGTCGGTTTACGCAGGATCACGTTGACCACGCCACCAATGGCATCGGCGCCGTAGAGCGAGGACATCGGCCCGCGGATCACCTCGATGCGCTCGATGGCGGCCATCGGGATCGAGGACAGATCGAAGTCGTTGGCATAGTTGGAGACCAGGGCTTCACGCGAGTTGATGCGGCGGCCGTCGACCAACAGCAGGGTGTAGTCCGAATCCATCCCGCGCAGTCTGATTTCCTTGCGGCCGTAGGTCGACGACGGGCTGATGTACACCCCCGGCAGGTATTTCACTGCATCGGCGAGGTTGTACACCGGCAGCTTGTCAAGGTCGTCGCGGGTGACCACCGACACGCTTGCCGGCGCGCTGAGTTCGCTGTGGGCGGTCTGGGTGGCGGTGATGACTTCGTTCTGCAGCGTGACCGGCTCGCTGGCGATGGCGAGCATCGGAACGAGTGCGCCGAGCAGCGTGAGCGGCAAGTGACGGGGACGACTGATAGTTCTTACAGAAGGCATTGCAGGCTCCATTGCGATTTGATCGATGCGGGATGTAAGGCTCATCGGGCGTACGGCTGCAGGTTCAGGCCCTGCTTGTGGTTGTGGGTGTTGGCAGATGTCCATGGCGTCGCAGGGCAGCGAGCAGTAACAGCAGCGCTGCGCCTGCGGTCAGCGCGATGACCACGTGGAGCCCCGCGAGGTGTTCGAAACCCATCAGCGCGCCATCGGCAGTCGTACCCAGGTAGGCGGCGGAGGCCAGGCTGCCGAGGCCGGCGGCAACGTTGCTGACGGACCCGTGCAGCGCCATGAACGCGGCGCGTTGATGGGGCGCCGGAATGCTCGCGGCGACCGTCGTGGTGCTGCTGGTGCGCAATGTGCTGAGTGCCATGAACAGGCTGAACACCAGCAACAGCGGCAGTGGAACCAGCAGGGCGAAGCCGAGCAGCGTGATCAGTGCCAGCAGGCCGCTGCTGCTCAGGACCAGCCGGCGGGCGTGGCCGCGATCGATCCAGCTGCCGCCCAGACGCACGGCGGCCAGGCTGGCCAGCCCACCGCACAGGTAGAGCACGCCGATGTGTTCGCGGGCGAAGCCGAGATTGAACTGGAAGAACGCGGAAAAGTGCGGCACCAGCAGGAAGTGGCTGAACATCTGCAATGCGACAAGCGCCAGTGCCCCCAGGCACAGCGGTGAGCGCAACAGCGGGCGCAGCACTCCTGGCGGGTGTGGGTGTGGTTGCGGATTGGGGAAGAGGATGTGGCAGCCAAACGCGAGCGCCAGGCCAACCGCGGCAATGCCCAGCATCGGCGCGCGCCAGCCCAGCCAGCGCGCGAGTTCCAGCACCAGAGGCGTGACGACGATGGCGGCGAGGGAGAAACCCATCGCTAGGCGGGCGAGCTGCCGGCCCCGTTCGGCTGGTGGGATCAGATCGAGCAGGCTCGCCATCAGCACCGCGCCCAGGGGGCCGGCGACGAATGCGCTGAGCACGAAGAGCCAGGTCAACTGGTGCGCATCGGAGGCACCTGCGCAGGTACCGAGCAGGGCGAAGCGGAGGACGAGCAGAGTGAGCAGCACCGGCTTGCGCTCGAAGCGGCCCAGCCAGGCAGCACTGAGCGCCGAGCCGAGGGCCGCTGCCAAGGTCGCGGCGCCAGCCAGATACCCAATGCGGTCGGCGGGCATGTCCAGTTCGCGGACGAGATCCGGGCCGAGCGGCATGATCATCATCAGGCTGCCGATCGATAGCATGCTAATCAGTGTGGCCAGCTGAACAGCCGTTTTTGTTTGTCGATCTGCATCCATGTACATAATGCCGCTGGGTGAGGCGGTGCATCTTATGCAGCTATAAACGCGAATTCAAATGCAAATCGTTATTGTTTGATTGCGGTGCGAGAGATTGCATTGGATGGCGGCGCGCTATGGGCTGGAATAGCGGAGATGGCGCGCGGGGGCTTCGATACCATAAGACCGCGCGAAAGCTCCCGAGATGAACTTATATCGGAGGTCGGCTGCCCCGCCTGAGCAGGCGGCGCCAACGATCCGTGCTGTACGACCTGCCCTGGTTCAGTCGCATGCCTCGAGGTCCTTGATCAGCGCCTTCGTCTCGTCGATTTCACGGCGTTGCGCCTCGATGATGCTCTCCGCCAGCTCGCGCACCCTCGGGTCCTGGATATCCGCCCGCTCGCTGGTGAGGACGGCGATGGAATGGTGCGGAATCATCGCCTTCATCCACGACACCTGATCCACCGTCGCCTGGCTGCGCACCAGCCACAAGGACACTACGAACACCAGCGCGCTGCCGGCGAAAATGGCGATGTTCCCCCCACGCCGCGGATACATCTTCAGCATGAATGCCAGCATGACGATCGCCATGGCCGCGCCCATGATCAGTGCCATGTAAGCGCGGGTTTCGCTGAACAGGATGTGGTCGGTCTGGAACACGTTCAGTACATCAGGCCGAACATGACCAGCGTCGAGGTGGCAATCATTGCGCCGAATTTGACGTAGGGCTGCATAGGTGTGCTCTCCTCTCGCTATGACTGGTGGGGTGGCAAATTGCCAGCCCATTCGGTCATCCCGACGGCCCTCGGTCGGTGCCGTTCACGTTTCTCGGCCACGCCAGCGGCACGCACTGGCCGATTGCGATGGCCTCGCCGCGCTGACCGCAGCGCAATGCGCAGCCGGACCTACTCGCCGTTACGGACCTGCGAGGCGCCGCGGGTCAGCGAGTGGCCAGCTCTTCGCAGCTGGGCTCTATGGTGAACGTGCGCGCCGAGTCGACCGGGCCGAGCTTCTCCAGGGTGCGGCGGCCGAGCAGCACGGGGTAGTTCATTTCATCGCGATCCCTGAGCGAGAACTGCTCCTCGAGGAGGCGATCGCCGATGCACACCTTCATCAGCACCACCGGACGATCCTCTTTGCCGCCGGCGCCGCGGACGGTCAGTTCGCGATGCAGCTTGCGCTCGATGCGCGATTTGACCAGCTTGTCCCGTTCGATGTCCTCGAGGTCCAGATCGAAGCGGACCCATTCTTCACCGTCCCGCTGGAAATACTCGATGTCTTCGGCATGCATCGACGAAGTCAGCGCGCCGGTGTCGAGCTTGAACTTCACCGTGACTTCCTCGGGAAGCACCTTGCCACGCTCTACCCAGCCGAGCGGGGTGCCGCCGGCGGCAAGACAGGAATAGGACGCAAGCGAGAGAAGCAGGGCAGTCGGTACGGTGAGCAAACGTGAAGCCATCAATAACGCTCCTGAGCATTGGGTTCGCTCAATAGAGCGATATCCGCGGCGGAACGTTCAGCGCCGCTGCGGCGTCGTGCTGGACGATGGGCTGTCCTGCCCGGCTTCGCGGACGGCGATTTCCTCGCTCAGGGCGCGGACGAAGGCATCCACCGCGACTGGTAGGTAGCGCGAACTGCGCACGTAGACGCCGAGGTCGCTGAACACCGAGCCGCCGTCATTCAGCGGAACATGCACCAGCGTGCCGTTGGCCAGCTCGGCCTCGATGCCGATGCGCGTCTGGAAGGCGACCCCGGCGCCGCGCTTGGCCATTTGCAGGGCCAGCTCCACCGAACTGGTTTCCAGCGGCGCCTTGTGCCGCGGGCGGGTGCGCGTCAGCAGCGGTGCCAGCAGGTGATGGATGGAAAGGTCGCTCTTGGCCAGGATCAGCGGAAACTCGGCGCAGGTGGCGAAGCTGACGTCCTGGCGATCGGCCAGTGGATGCCCCGGCGCGACGATGGCGCCCAGGCGGAAATGTCCGACGCCCAGCTGCTGCAGGTCGGCGGTACGCGGCAGGGCGAAGGCCAGGCCGATATCCGCCTGGCCGCTGGTCACCGCTTCGGGAATGGCCTGCGAGCCGAGGCTGGTCACGCCGACCGTGACACGCGGATAGCGCTCACGCAGCTGCTCCAGCACGCCGGGAAGCAGGTCGGTGGTGACGCCGGATACCGTGGCGATTTCCACATGACCGGTGCGCAGACCCTGCAGCGCGTCCAGTTCGGAGCGCACACGTTCGGCGTCCTGCAGCACGACGATGACATGGCGAGCGAAGATCTCGCCGGCGGCGGTCAGCCGAAGCCCGCCCGGCAAGCGTTCGAAAAGGGGCGCGCCGATCTCGTCTTCGAGCTTGAGAATCTGCCGGTTCACGGCCGACGACGCGACGTTGAGCCGGCGCGACGCCTCGCGGATCGACTGGCAGCGGCGCACCATGTCGAAATAGTGAATGGCCGGCGAGTGGATGCGCAGCTTGCGGGCCAAGCCTTCAGCGCTCCGCTGCCGGTGGCTTGAGTCCGCAGCCCTTGAGGATGATGGCGATCAGATTGTCGCTGGCAAGGGCGAAGTCCGCGCGGGTCATCCGCTTGCCGTTGATGCGGCGGATCTGGTCGGAGAAGTCGGCGTAGTGCTGCGTTCCGGCCCAGATCAGGAAGATCAGGTGCATGGGGTCGACCGGGTCCATCTTGCCGGCGGCGATCCAGGCGTCGAATACCGCGGCGCGGCCGCGGAACCAGTTGCGATAGTCCTGGTTGAAGTGCTCGGACAGGCATTCGCAGCCGCTGATGACTTCCATGGCGAAGATCTTCGAGGCTTGCGGATGGCGCCGCGAGAATTCCATCTTGATGCGGATGTACTCGGCCAGGGCGGTGGCCGGGTCGTCGTCCACGGTGAGGTCGTCGAAGGCGGTATCCCAGAGTTCGAGGATGTGCCGCATGACCTCCACGTACAGCCCCAGCTTGCTGTTGAAGTAATAGTGCACGTTGGCCTTGGGCAGCCCGGCGCGGCTGGCGATGGCGTTCATGCTGGTGCCCTTGAAACCGTAGCGGGCGAATTCCTCGGCGGCCGCGGCGAGGATGGTTTCCTCGTTCTTCTGGCGAATGCGGCCGGCAGGCTTGCCTTGGGCGGTGTAGAGCGGCGGCGGTGCGTTGTTCTTGTCCATGTTCCCTATCCGTGAGCGCGCGGGCAGTCGGCCTTCGGTGTGAGCGTTAGCCCGGCAGGCGGCCGTTACCGGTTCGGTGGGCTGAAGCCCACCCTGCGGTTCAGGCCCACCGAGGCAGGGCGGTGGTTAGCTGACTGGGCAGATTCTGCACGAGTTTCGTTGCGCGAGCAGCCGTTGCGCTTGTTGAAGCGAAGCAGACTGACACGGCAAGGTGCCGCCCGTTGTCCGGGCGGCGGGCGCATCAGAAATGCGCCTTGACGATGAAGTTGGTGACGTTGTTGTCGGTGTTGAAGGCGTCGGTGTCCTCGATGCCGTACTTGTTCGACCAGTAGTCGTATTCGATACCGACGTAGAGCTTGCCGGGCGTGTAGTCCAGCGCCTTGCCGAGGTCGTACTTGACCTGCGGGTTGAAGTGGAAGTTCTTCTTCAGCTCGGTGTTGCCGTTCTTCTTGTCGTTGACGACCCAGTCGATGTAGCCATCGAAGAGGATGTCCGACTTGCCGACCGGGAAGGTCATGGCCCAGGTCGGGGTGATCTGCCACTGGCCGCTCGGCTTGCCGGTGATGCCGTCGGGCTTGCGGTAGTAGGTGTTCAGGGCGAAGCGATCGAAGCCGGGGATCGCCAGATCCACCGCCGGGCCGAGCAGGTAGTTGCGGTTGCGGCCTTCGCCGCGCTCGTAGGTCGCCGAGATCAGCACGTCCT
Organism: Stutzerimonas frequens; assembly: GCF_024448335.1. Taxonomy (GTDB): domain Bacteria; phylum Pseudomonadota; class Gammaproteobacteria; order Pseudomonadales; family Pseudomonadaceae; genus Stutzerimonas; species Stutzerimonas frequens. The sequence continues at coordinate 31,245 of NZ_JAMOHM010000011.1, read as the reverse complement.
TGACCGGCCCGAAGGACAGGTCGGCGCCGCTGATCTTGCCCAGCGAGAGGCGTGGGCTGAACTCGCCGTAGTAGGTATGGCCGTCGCTGCCGGAGATGCCGTTGTACCACTTGTTGTCGACGAACAGGAACATGTCCCCCCAGGTCCAGCCGCTGGCATGTTCGAAGGTGATGGTCTGCTGAATCTCGCCGGCATCTACTTTGAAGTCCTTGCCGTACAGGTAGGTGAGGCTGTTGTTCTGCCAGAGCATGGGGCCCGCCATGGCTTGGCTGCTGAGGATGAACCCGGCCGCGAGGGCTGCGGTAGTCAGGCTGCGCTTCATTGAGTGTGTCTCCGTATTGGCATTTGAGTGAGCTTGTAAGTTGTCCAAGCGGTCAGGCTTTGGTCCTTTAGCAAGCGTCGCGCCAACCCGGAAAGATGCTTGCAGTGTTAGGTTAAGTTGCTGATTTTAAACTGGTTAATTTTAGGGTTTAGGGGCTTTTCGAGCCGCCGGAAGCGGGCTGCCGAGCTCAGCATGGGTGATTGTGATCTGACCGATGCGTCAGCTTGCTTCAGTTTGGGGCGAAGTGGCTGGCCGCTGGCCAGCCATGCCACCGAAACGGTGCGCCGAGCGGCGATGTTGCGGGGGAGTAGATGCACGACTGCCGGCACAGGGCCGGCAGTCGTGGAGCGGGGACGGGCTCAGTGCTGGGTAACGACCGCGGTGTTGTTCCAGCCGTTCTGATTGATGTAGGCGGCGTTGCCGTAGCCGGCCTGGCTGGCGATGGCATCGTTGCCGAAGCCGTGCTGGGTCACCTTGATCAGGTGATCGGCGCCGCTCTGGCTCAGCATCACGTCGTTGAACGTGCCTTCCTGGCGTACGGTAGCCAGGTTGTCGCGACCGTTCTGCTCGATATCGGCGCTGTTGCCCCAGCCGTAGCTGACGCCGACGATCTCGTTGTCGCGGCCATTTTGCACGGCGTTGAGCTCATTGCCGGTGCCGTCCTGGTGGAAGTGCAGGTCGTTGCCGCGGCCCTGCTGCTCCACGGAGGCGACGTTGTAGCCACCTTCCTGGATGGTCTTGGCGGTCTGGTTGCGGCCGTCCTGGTAGATGTCGGCTTCGTTGCCGATGCCGCTCTGCTCGGTGGTGGCGGTGTTGTTGCCGCCCAGCCAGCCATTGGTCTGCACGATGCTGGAGTCGTTGCCGACGCCATGCTGCGTGACGAAGGCGTTCTGCGCGTTACCGCTCTGATCCACGTCGACCTTGTTGTAGCTGCCATTGGACATGACATAGGCCTCGTGCTGCAGGCCAGTCTGCGAAACCATCGCGTCGTTGCGCCAGCCGAACTGCTCGACCTCGGCGATGGAGCCGCTGCTGGCGAGCTGAGTGACATGAGCGTCATTATCGACGCCGTTCTGATCGATGCTCGCGCGGTCGTGGTTACTGAGGAACTGGGTGACGCTGGCGTTGTTCAGGTCGCCGTTCTGGTCCACCACGGCCTGGCTACCAATGCTGGCGGTCTGGGTGATCAGGGCGTAGTTATGCTTGCCGTCCTGATTGCTGGTGGCGTTGACCATGTAGGTGCCGGACTGGAAGGTTTCGGCGGAGTTGCCGATGCCGTTCTGATTCTGCGTGGCGCCAGTCTTGTAGGTGTCGGTCTGCTCGACCAGGGCATCGTTGCCCCAGCCGCGCTGATCCTGTGTCGCACCGCTCATCAGCGTGCCGTTCTGCTGCGCTTCGGCATTGTTGTAGTTGCCAGCCTGGGTCTGCTTGATGGTGCTGTCGTACGCGCTGCTCTGCTCGGCCAGCGCATCGTTGGCAAAGCCGCTCTGGTTCTGCGTGGCCAGATTGCCCGCTCCGCCGCTTTGCAGCACTTCCGCATTGTTGTTGATGCCGAGCTGGTTCTGCTCCGAAGTGTTTTCGGCGGCGAAGGCCTGGGCAGTGGCGACCGTCAGAATGGCTGCAACAAGGGGTTTGAACTTAAACATTTTGTCTCTCCATGGATGTTTTAAGTACAGCGGTATTTCCTTGGGATTAGCGGTACTGGCGAACCACTACCGTCAGATTCCGGCCGCTCTGGCTCACGTTGCTGCTGTGCCCGCTGCCGGTCTGCTCGATGAGGGCGCGATTGCTCGTGCCTTGCTGTGCGATGCTGGCCCGGTTGTCCGAGCCGTACTGGTCGATGCGCGCCTCGTTGCCGAAGCCGTCCTGGCTGATCAGGGCGGCGTTGTCGAGCCCGATCTGCTCGATGCTGGCGCTGTTGGCGTAGCCGCTCTGGATGATGTAGGCCTCCAGTTCGGCGCCCGTTTGCCCGATGTGGCCGGTCATGCCCTGGCCGGTCTGCTGGACAACCGCCAGCGCACCTGATGCGCTGATAGCAGCCGGGCTGGGGCCAAGATCGGTGTTCACGCGATAGAGCTCGCTGGGGGCGAGGTCGACGGGATTAGGGGCGTCGGCGAAGCTGTTTGCGGTCAGCAACAGCAGAAGGGCAGGCAGCAGCAGGTCATGCGCAATCCGTTGCGAGCGTGTCATGGCATCCAGTCCTGGTTGGGCTCCGATGGGAAACATATTTGCCCTGAATCGAGGCGTTGCCCATCCATCCAATGATTGAAAATGCAGCGATTCGGTGCATAACGGGTGGCGAACGACGTTCAGTTGCAGGTTGCAGTCTGCCTTGCTCGCAAGCGCGCAAGGACGAACCACCCGGACGAACGCCGTGTGGCGTGTCGCGGGGGGATCGTCCTCGTCTTGATGGTGGATGGAGGTTCCGTTGGCGTTGCGCCGTAGGTCTGCCTCAGTCCAGTTTGCTCAGGTATTTGCTCAGTTCCGGATGCTCGCTGCCGCTGCCTTCGGCGGTCTGCCAGAGGCGTCGATCGACACCCTGGGCAATCAGGTGAGCAACAGCCGCCTCGATGGCGGACAGCACGCACAGCTGCGCCGGCTCGTTGGTGGTGTAACCCGCCTCGGCTTCCAGCAGCTCCTTGAACTCGATGAACTTGTAGACGTTGGCGCTGCGGCCCACGGAGAAGATCGTCTTGGTGGTCATCACGTTCGACAGCACGCGGCCACTGCGTACGTCGATGGCACGCAGGTTCACCGTGACCTGATCGACGCGGTACTCCTGCGACAGGCCGATACCCAGGTAGCGGGCGCCCTGGCCGCCGCTGCGCACGTTGGTTTCATAGGCGACGATCGCGCCCTCCATGATGATGTTGGCGGCCAGCAGCGAGGGCAGTTCGGACTGGATGTTCGGCGCCACGTCCGGCTTGGCCTGGGAGGCCCGGATGATCTTGCGCTCGGTCAGTACGTTCTGCAGGCCCTCGCGTTCGAGCACCACGAACCAGCCGCTGGCCTGCATGGCGTCGACCAGCATGCTGGCGGCACCCTGGGTCACCGCGGTGGAGAACGAGCTGGCCGGCGTTGGCTTGTACTGGCCAGTCTGGTCGCGGAAGCCGTACACCGCTGCGACCAGTGGACCTTTCGGTCGCGGTAGCGCTAGCAGATCCTGGTAGGTGGAAGTACGAGGGGTAAGGGTTGGGGGTTGCTGATCGGCAGACATGGGCTCGCGTACGGCGCAACCCTGCAGTACAGCCATCATCCCTATGGCTACGAATAGGCTTCTCATGGCCTTTGTTTCTCCTTGGGGTCAGTTCTGTCCGACGATGATTTCGGACATTTCTCCGGTGAGTCGGTCGGTAATCTCGACGATCAGCATGCCGGCATCACCGTTGTAGACGCGCACGATGAAGTCGTCGGTAGTGACGGTGCCGGTCTTGCCGTCGCTTACGCCACTGAGCAGATCGCCCAGCAGGCGCGACTCCAGTTGACTGGTGAAGCGATCCAGGGCGGACTGGTTCTCCAGCAGGGAGGAGCGGTCGAGGGCATCAGGGTCCTTCTTGCTGTTCTGGGCCTGGGCATTGCCGAGCAGCCAGGCGCCGTTGAGCGGGCTTCCGCCGAAGGATGGGTTGATCGGTGTGTAAACCAGCTCCGTGGCGTTGGCGGCGGCGCAGAGCAGCAGGCTGCCGAACAGCGTGCCGAGCGATGTGTAGGTGTGCTGTTTCATAACTCGTCCTTGGCCATGTCTATGTTGTCTTCGAACAGCGCTTCGATCTTTCGCCGATTGATCTCCTGCACCACGAAGTCGGCTGCCTCGTAGGCGGTCTCCTTCATGTCGGCGACATTGGGTTGCAGGAACCGGCGATACAGCGGCTGGTTCTCGTGCTCGACCCATACCAGAACCCCCCAGCGTGCCGAGGGGCGCTCCTTCACCGCGAGGTTGAAATCGAGCTGGCTGATGTCGTTCAGCCGCTCGCAGAACCGCACGTAGAACTCGTGACCGGATCGGGAAATCGTGTTGTCGGTGATGAATCCCTGCAGCTCGGCCTCGTCGGCGCGAGCCGCCATCGCCAGCAGCAGAAGGAGCCAGGCGCCGGCGCGTTTCACGACGCCGCCTCGCCGACATGTGCCAGTACCAGCGAGGCGCCCTGCGCGCGGTTGCTGGCGCCAAGCTTGCGCAAGGCGTTGTGCACGTGGCTCTTGATGGTGTGGATGCTCAGGTGCAGCCTTTCACCGATTGCGGCGTTGGAAAGCCCCTGGCCGGCCAGCGCGAGAATCTGCTTTTCGCGCAGGGTCAGTTCGTCGATGGCCTGGCTGGTACTGCTGAGTTGCCGGTAGCGATACAGCAGCTTTTCCATCAGCTCTCTGGGCAGCCAGTCACCGCCGGCCAGCATCGTTTCGATGCCGCGCACGAGGATGCTCCGTGGCGTCGCCCGATAGAAAACGCCGCGAATCCAGGGGTGGGTTTCGATCAGCTGGCGAGCCTGATCGGGCTGGGCATTGATCAGCGCGACCGGCACGTCGTCGAACTGGCGCAGCAGCCGTAGGCATTCGTCGCGGTTGAAGCTGGCCACATCGAGCAGCATCAGCGAGATATCGGACGAATCGTTCACGGGCGCACGTACATGGCGGAGGGTGCAGCCGGGGCAATCCTGAAGGTGCTGGCGCAGCGCACCATCGAGCAGATCGCTGGTGGAAAGAAGCAGTACGCAGGAGCGAGCGGCCTGAATGGCCGGCACGGCATCGTCTTTCATTCGCATGTCCTTTGCTGAATGTTGAAGGAGATCCCTGATAGCGCCTTCTTTGTGGCGCGCTTCTCAAAGTAGTTCAGCTTTGCGACAAAAAAAAGTCAGACATTAAAAAATGTGTCGGTTTGCCGACGAGCTGCATCCTGATCAATGCGCTGGCGGGAAAGGCACACAGCTCTTACAGTCATCCGGTGCGCAGCTCGACATCCCGGCGCACATCGAACGGAGGTTTGCGATGGGTGATCCCGTCTTCTGGCTGGTGTTCTTTTCTGCGGCGCTGGCGTTGAATCTGTCGCCAGGGCCAGACCTGCTCTATGTGCTGTCGCGAACCCTGAGTGGCGGTCGTCGCATCGGCGTCGTGTCGGCATGCGGCGTGTGCAGCGGGGCGCTGGTGCATGTGGCATTCGCGGCGCTGGGTATCTCGGCGATCCTCGCCACCTCGGCGCTCGCTTTCACCGTGGTGAAGTACGTCGGTGCCGCCTATCTGCTCTATCTCGGTTTTCAGGCGCTGCGTTCGGCAGGCGGCGGAACCGCGCTGGCGTTCAATGCCGCTCCGCGCGCATCTGCCTGGAAGGCGTATCGGCAGGGCGTACTGGTCGATCTGCTGAATCCGAAGGCGGCGATCTTCTTCATGGCGTTCCTGCCACAGTTCGTTCGTCCGGACCACGGTTCCGTGCCGCTGCAGTTGCTCGTGCTCGGCGTGCTGGTGGTCGTGGTGGCGATCATCGTCGAGGTCGCGCTGGTGTTTCTGGCTGCGCGCGCCACCACGGCGCTGCGCAACAACCCAGTCATGAGCCAGTGGATCGACCGCACGCTGGGTTCGATCCTGATTGCCCTGGGCATCCGCTTGGGCCTGGCCGAGCGACTCTGACGGGAATTGATCGGCTCTGTGTCGCTCTCAACAAGGTGAGGGTTGCCAAACGGCAGCCCATGACGGGAGCTGCTTATGTCACCACAGAGCAAGAACACATCGGCCACCCTGATCCCCTGTCTGCGCTATCGCGACGTGGCCGCCGCCATCGATTGGCTGTGTCGCGCCTTCGGTTTCGAATGCCGACGCCTGTACAAGGACGAGCTGATCGGCATCACCCACGCGCAGCTTGCCTTTGGCAATGGCATGGTGATGGTCGCTCCGGTGGTTGATTCCGAATACGGACGGCAGCTGCGCCAACCCGATGAGATCGGCGGAGCGTCTACCCAGGGCATCTATGTGATCGTCAACAGCGCCGACGCGCTCTATGCGCAGGCCAAGGCTGCCGGGGCGCAGATCGCCATCGAGCTCAAGGATGAGGATTACGGCGGCCGTGGCTTTACCTGCCACGACCCGGAAGGGCATCTGTGGAGCTTCGGCACCTACGATCCCTGGGCGGATGAAGCCGCCGGTACCGTCGCCCAGGCCTGAACAGACTGTACCGACCATTGGCGGGAATGTTCGGCTCGTCGTTGCTGTCAGCAAGGGGACGACAGCAGATTGCGGAGCACGAGCATGACCCACGGAAATCTCGACGGCGCCCTGGTGGTATTGACCGGTGCCTCTAGCGGTATCGGCCGCGCCGCGGCCCAGGCATTCGCCCGCCAGGGCGCTAGGCTGGTGCTCGCCGCACGCGACGAGCAGGCCCTGACGGAAACGGCGGATGAGTGCCGGGCGTTGGGCTCCGACGTGCTGACCGTGCCCACCGACGTGACCCACAGCGACGAGGTCGAGGCGCTGGCGAGCGCCGCCGCAGCATTCGGCCAGGGCCGGATCGACGTCTGGATCAACAATGCCGGCATCGGCGCCGTGGGCGCGTTCGACGAAACGCCGCTGCAGGCCCACGAGCAGGTGGTACAAACCGACCTGCTCGGCTATCTGCGCGGCGCGCATGCGGTGCTGCCGTACTTCAAGCAGCAACAGCGTGGCGTCTTGATCAATACATTGTCGGTGGGTAGCTGGGTGCCGCAGCCATTCGCGGCTGCTTATTCGGCCAGCAAGTTCGGCTTGCGCGGCCTGTCCCATGCGCTGCGTGGCGAGCTCGCGGCGTGGCCGAACATTCACATCTGCGACGTCTATCCAGGCGTCGTCGATACGCCGGGTTTCCGCGACGGCGGCAACTATGCCGGGCGTTCGCTGCAGCCGCCGCCACCGCTGCTCGATCCGCGCCATGTGGCCAACGCCATGGTCAGCCTGGCGCGGCATCCGCGACATACCACGTCGGTGGGGGCTACCGCGACGCTGTTGCGGTTGGCGCATTTCCTAACGCCGGGTTTCGATCGGATCAACGGGCTGCTGACGGGGTTTGCGCTCGGGCGGGCGAGGCGGGTGCCGACCTCATCGGGCAACCTGTTCCATCCCGCCCTCGGTCAGCGGCGTATCGACGGCGGTTGGCGTTCGGAGGAAGACGGCAAGCGCTGGCTGCTGATCGGAGGCGTCGCCGCCGGCGTCCTCGGGCTCTGCCTGTGCCTGGGGCGGCGACGTTGAGGAGGGCGGTTCAGCGGGCTTTCGGCGCCGCGCTGACACCTTCGAGGGTGGCGAAGGAGGTGTCCTTGGCCGTCAGCAGGAAGTCGCGCATGAATGGCGAATCGAGCATGTCAGCGCGGATGCCGGCGTAAAGCGTGGCGAACAGGCCCTTGTCGCCGAGCCGCTTGGCGGTCACGTAGCCACGCGAGCTGTACTCGTGAAGTGCCCAGTTCGGCAGACAGCACACGCCGCGCCCCGATGCGACCAGCTGCATCATCATCACGGTGAGTTCCGAGGTCCGCACCTGCGCGGGTTCGATATCGGCCGGCTCGAGGAAGCGGGTGAAGATGTCCAGGCGATCCCGTTCGACCGGGTAGGTGATCAGCGTCTCGCTGGCCAGATCCTCGGGGCGCACGTAGGGCCGCGCGGCCAGCGGGTGCTGGTTGGCCACGGCCAGCAGCGCCTCGTAGGTGAACAGCGGCACATAGGTGATGCCCGGCAGCTCCAGCGGGTCGGAGGTCACCACCAGGTCGAGATCGCCGCGAGCCAGGGCTGGCAGCGGCGCGAAGGAGAATCCGGACGCCAGGTCTAGCTCCACTTCGGGCCAGGCGTCACGGAACTGGTCGATGGTCGGCATCAGCCACTGGAAGCAGCTGTGACATTCGATGGCCATGTGCAGGCGGCCAGCCGTGCCGCCGGCGAGGCGGGCGAGGTCGCGCTCGGCACTGCGCAGTTGCGGCAGCATCAGGTCGGCCAGTTGCAGCAGGCGCAGCCCGGCGCTGGTGAAGCGCACCGGGCGGGTCTTGCGCACGAACAGCTGCAGGCCGAGGCGTTCTTCCAGTTCCTTGAACTGGTGGGAGAGCGCCGACTGGGTCAGGTGCAGCCGCTCGGCGGCTTCGACAAGACTGTCGGTTTCCCGCAGTGCATGAAGCGTCTTCAGGTGGCGAATTTCCAGCATGCCGAACTACCTTGCGAAGCGGGGTAAGCACGGCCTCGAGCAACAGGCCTGATGTCCCTGAATGAATAAGAAGATGAGCAACGCTCATTCCCGCAAGTGTGTCCCAGCATCTGGATGCTGTCGAGTGGCCGCTACGCAATCGGCCGGGCCATTCAGAACCAGAGCCGCGAAACCATGTAGGCCAGACCAAAGAAGAACAGCAGCGCGGCAACGATCATCGCGCCGTCGCGCGCCATCATACCCAGCCCCAGCACGCTCAAGGCGGCGCCGGCAGTGGAGTTGCCGAACGGGATTAGCTCCAGCGGCGGCATGGTGGCCGCTATTGCCAGGCACAGCACGGCATTCAGCCGATTCGCCAGGCCGTTGGTGAGAAAGGTCAGCCGCCGCTTGAGCAGGCGGTCGACGAAGCCGGCAATGCGATGCAGGAAGGCTATGGCCTTGTCGTACTTGCTGCGCGAGGCGCTGCGCTTGAGCAGCCATTTGGGTAGCCAGAAGTGCTTCCGGCCGATCAGCAGCTGAATTGCGATCAGCGAAACCATCACCGCGAATACGCTGGGCAAACCGGGAATTCCCGACAGGGGCGAGAACACCAGCAGGCCTGGTACCAGCAGCAGGGCACCGAAGCTGCGCTCATCGGTCGCCTGCAGCATGCACTCGATGCTTACCGGCTCACCCGGCTCCCCGGCCTGCTCGAGACGCTCGAGCAGACGTTCGAGGTTCTGCGGTGGTGTTTCGGAATTCATGAGGGCGCCTTCAGGTTGGGTTCTGGTTTAGAGCCCCGGGTGCGCCAAATGCTCCAACATGAATATTTCTTGCTTTGAAATGTAGTTACGTGAGTTTGTTTCATTGGATTGGCCCGCGGACAATCCTCGCATTCATGCAGAACGACATTTCGGAGTGAGTAATGGCTGTAGCGCATAACCTTGGCTTTCCACGCATCGGTGCGGATCGCGAATTGAAGAAGGCCCTCGAGGCGTACTGGAAAGGCGAGCTGGACGAGCAGGGCCTGCGTCAGGTCGGTCGCCAGCTGCGGGCGCGCCATTGGCAGGCCCAGCTCGACGCCGGCATCGAGTTGCTGCCGGTGGGCGACTTCGCCTGGTACGACCAGGTGCTGAGTCATTCCCTGATGTTCGGCGTCATCCCGCAGCGATTCCGTCCGGCCGAGGGCCAGGCGACGCTGGACACCTTGTTCGCCATGGCGCGCGGCGTGGCCAGGAGTTGCTGCGGTGGTGCCCAGGCTCAGGAAATGACCAAGTGGTTCGATACCAACTACCACTATCTGGTCCCGGAGTTCAGCGTCGACCAGCAGTTCCAGCTGTCCTGGACGCAGCTCTTCGAAGAGGTCGAAGAGGCCAAGGCGCTGGGGCACACCATCAAGCCGGTGCTGATCGGCCCGCTGAGCTATCTCTGGCTCGGCAAGCTCAAGGGCGAGGCGGATCAGACCCAGGCCTTCGACAAGCTGGAGTTGCTGGACCGGCTGCTGCCGGTTTACGGCGAGGTGCTGGACCGGCTGGCGGCGCAGGGAGTCGAGTGGGTGCAGATCGACGAGCCGATTCTGGCGCTGGACCTGCCGCAGGACTGGAAGAATGCGTTCGAGCGCGCCTACAACCTGTTGCAGCGGGCGCCGCTGAAGAAGCTGGTCGCCACCTACTTCGGCGGCTTGGAAGACAATCTCGGTCTGGCTGCAACCCTGCCGGTGGACGGCCTGCACATCGACCTGGTGCGCGCGCCGGAGCAGTATCCGGTGATTCTCGATCGCCTGCCGGCCTACAAGGTGCTGTCGCTGGGGCTGGTCAACGGGCGCAACGTCTGGCGCTGTGATCTGGACAAGGCGCTGGAAGTGGCACGGCATGCGGCCGAACGCCTGGGCGAGCGCCTGTGGCTGGCGCCGTCCTGTTCGCTGCTGCACAGCCCCGTCGACCTCGAGCGCGAGGACAGGCTGGACGAGGAAGTGAAGAGCTGGCTCGCCTTTGCGGTGCAGAAGTGCTCGGAAGTCGCCACGCTCGCCCGGGCCATCGACGATCCGCAGGACGCCGAGGTGCAGGCTGCGCTCGCCCGCAGCCGCGCAGTCCAGGCGGCCCGCGCGCAGTCGCCGCGCATCCACAAGCCGGCGGTGCAGGCACGCCTGGCCGCCATCGAGGCCAAGGACAGTCGGCGCACGTCGGTGTTCGCCACGCGCATCGAGCTACAGCGCGCGCGGCTGCAGCTGCCGGCATTTCCTACCACCACCATCGGTTCGTTCCCGCAGACGCCGGCGATCCGCCTGGCGCGGCAGGCATACAAGCAGGGCAGGTTGTCGCTCGGTGACTACACCGAGGCGATGCAGGCCGAGATCCGCCATGCGGTGGCGGTGCAGGAGCAGATCGGCCTGGATGTGCTGGTGCATGGCGAGGCGGAGCGCAACGACATGGTGGAGTACTTCGCCGAACAGCTCGAAGGCTACGTCTTTACCCGCTTTGGCTGGGTGCAGAGCTACGGCTCTCGCTGCGTCAAACCGGCGATCATCTATGGCGATCTGAGCCGTCCGCGACCGATGACCGTGGACTGGATCCGGTATGCCCAGCAGCAGACGGACAGGATCATGAAAGGCATGCTCACCGGTCCGGTGACCATGCTGATGTGGTCGTTCGCCCGCGAGGACGTGCCGCGCGAGGTGCAGGCGCGACAGTTGGCGCTGGCCATTCGCGACGAGGTCTGCGACCTGGAGGCTGCCGGCATCCGCATCATCCAGATCGATGAGGCGGCGTTCCGCGAAGGCCTGCCGCTGCGCCGCGAGCAGTGGCGGCACTACCTGGACTGGGCGGTGGAGGCGTTCCGCCTGTGCGCCAGCGGGGTGCGCGACGAGACGCAGATCCACACGCATATGTGCTACAGCGAATTCAACGACGTGATCGAGTCCATCGCGGCGATGGATGCCGACGTCATCACCATCGAGACCTCGCGTTCGCAGATGGAGCTGCTCGAAGCTTTCCGCGCCTTCGACTATCCGAACGACATCGGCCCGGGCGTCTACGACATCCACTCGCCGCGCGTGCCGGATACTGCCGAGATGGTGCAGCTCCTGGAGAAGGCCGCCGAGTGCATTCCGGCCGAACGGCTCTGGGTGAACCCGGACTGCGGGCTGAAGACCCGTGGCTGGCCGGAGACCGAGGCGGCGCTGGTGAACATGGTGGCAGCGGCCCGGCAGCTGCGCGCGGCGCGAAGCGCCAAGGTCGCCTGAGCGATGGCGCTGTCCGGGGCTCGTGTCAGCCCTGGGCGGCGTGCTCGAAGGTGGTCAGGCGTTCGGCGGTCCGGCTGTCCATGTACTGCCGCAGGCGTGCCGTTTCGGCGGCTTGCAGGAACAGCCCGAGCTTGGTTCGGCGCCAGAGAATGTCGTCAACCGTAAGCGCCCATTCCTCGACGATCAGGTAATCCACCTCGCGGGCATACAGCCCGGCGCCGAAGCATTCGCCGAGATCCTGAATGCGCTCGGTGCCCTTGAGCAGCAGCCAGCTGCGCGTGCCGTAAGTGTTCGTCCAGCGCCGGGCGACCGGGCCGGGGAGCCATGGGTAGCTGGCGCAGAGGGCATGGGCCAGGGTGGATGGATCATCGAAATGTTCGCCGCCGGGCAGCGTTGCTCCGCGGGTCCAGGCGCCTTTCATTTCCGGAAACAGTGGTGCCAGCTGGGCCAGGGCTGCTTCGGCGAGCTTGCGGTAGGTGGTGAGCTTGCCGCCGAACACCGAGAGCAGGGGCGCATCGCTGCCGCCGTTGTTCAGTGTCAGGGTGTAGTCGCGCGTGATGGCCGATGGTTGATCTGACTCGTCATCGCACAGCGGGCGGACGCCGGAGTAGCTGTGGCGGATGTCTTCACGGGCCAGCTGGTGCGTGAAGTGCGCATTGACGATGTCCAGCAGGTAATCGATCTCGCCGTCGGCGATCTGCACCCGGGTCGGGTCACCGTGATACTCCTGATCGGTGGTGCCGATCAGGCTGAACTGCCCGAGATAGGGAATGACGAAGACGATGCGCCGATCCTCGTTCTGCAGGATATAGGCATGGTCCCCATCGTAGAGCTTCGGCACCACGATGTGGCTGCCCTGAATCAGGCGCATGCCGTGCGGGGAGCGTTGGCGAAGCTGTTCATCGAAGAAGGACGCCACCCAGGGGCCGGTGGCGTTCACCAGGGCGCGCGCCCGGATGGAAAAGCGGCTGCCGTCGTCGCGTTCCAGGTGCAGGTGCCACAGCCCCTTGCTGCTGCGCGCGCTGACGCAACGGGTGCGGGTGTGGATATGCGCGCCCTGCTCACGGGCAGCCATGGCGTTGAGCACCACCAGGCGGGCATCGTCGACCCAGCAGTCGGCGTATTCGAAGCCGTGGCTGATCTCGTGCTTCAGTGGGCTGTCGGCGCCGAAGCGCACGCTATGCGAAGCGCCTAGCTTCTCGCGCTTGCCGAGGTGGTCGTAGAGGAACAGGCCGGTACGGATCATCCAGGACGGGCGCAGGTGCGGTCGGTAGGGCAGCACGAAACGCAGTGGCCGAATGATGTGTGGCGCCTTGGCCAGCAGTACCTCGCGCTCGGCCAGTGCCTCGCGCACCAGACGCAGTTCGTAATGCTCGAGGTAGCGCAACCCGCCATGTATCAGCTTGCTGCTGGCCGACGACGTGTGCTCGGCCAGGTCGCCCTGCTCGCAGAGGAAGACCGTCAGGCCACGACCTGCGGCCTCTGCCGCAATTCCCGCGCCGTTGATGCCGCCGCCCACAACGGCCAGGTCGTAGACTTCCGCGAGCGGTGCAAGAAGAGGATGATTCATGGGCGCTTGTGACTACCGAACGTTGATCCGTTACGTTACCGCCATTCATCAATCATTAGCACTACAAAGCCATGACACCCGCCATCGACCTGTTGAAAAAATCCCGCGCCGAGCATCGTGTGCACAGTTACGAGCACGACCCGAAGTCCGCTTCCTATGGTCTGGAGGCCGCCGAGAAACTGGGACTCGAGCCCGCGCAGGTGTTCAAGACGCTGCTCGCCTGCACCGAGAAGAACGAGCTGCTGGTGGCCGTGGTGCCGGTGGTCGGCACGCTGGATCTGAAGGCACTGGCCCAGGCTGCGGGGGCGAAGAAGGTGGAAATGGCCGACCCCATGGCCGCGCAGCGGGCCACCGGCTATCTGGTGGGCGGCATCAGCCCGCTGGGGCAGAAGAAGCGCCTGCGCACCTTTATCGACAGCTCCGCACAGGCGCAGGCGAGCATCTATGTCAGCGCCGGCCGTCGCGGGCTGGAAGTGGAGCTTGCGCCGGAGGTCCTGGCCGCGCATACAGGCGGGTTGTTCGCGGCCATCGGACGCAGCTGACTGGCCTGATTCGACCGGCATGCCCTCGAGCTGGCGTTACCTGCACTGTTGCGCAGGGGGCTGAACACACACGGTGATGGCACCAGGCTATATTTAACGCCTATCCGGGCCGCCAGTGAGTTCCGTTTTGACTTCTTCAGTGCCGCTACCGAGGGCGGGCGCTTCCTTCGCGCGTAGGGCGTTCTATCCCCGGGCCATTGGCCTGGCCATGGGCTTTCTTTGCGTCGCTGCGGTGCTGCGTGAGGCGCAGACGCCTATTTGGGCCTGGGCATTGCTCTTCGCGTTCTGCTTCGTCTGGCCCATGGCGGCGCTGGGACTGTCCGGGCGCGCCCGCTCGGCGGCGCTCAGTGAACGGCGTTTCGTCCTTTTCGACTCATTGATGGGCGGGTTCTGGATCGCCACGATGGCGTTCAACACGCTGCCATCCGCGGTACTGCTGGCGATGCTGGCGATGAACAACATCGCCACCGGCGGCGCCCGGTTCCTCCTGCAGGGCCTGCTGGCGCAGGCCGCGGGCGGGGTACTTTCGGTGCTGCTGCTGGGATTCGGCTTCTCGCCGCATACCAGCCAGATACAGATGTATGCTTGCCTGCCGATGCTGATCCTGCACCCTGCGGTCATCGGCATGGTGCTATACCGCTTGGCCTATCAGTTAGGGGAGAACAAGCGAGCACTGCGCAGCATGAGTCGTACCGACAGCTTGACCGGGCTGTTCAATCGCGGTTACTGGAACGAGCTGCTGCAGCTGGAGTTCTCCCACTGCAAGGCCACCGGTGGCATCGCCAGCCTGGCGTTGATCGACCTGGACCACTTCAAGCAGGTCAACGACCGGCACGGACATGTCATCGGCGATGAGCTGTTGCGTCAGGTCGGCTACCGCATCCGGCGCAGCCTACGTACCCAGGACATGCCCGGTCGCTACGGGGGCGATGAATTCTGTGTCGTCCTGCCTGGTGCTCGGGCGAAGGATGCCTGGGAGGCGCTCGACCGGCTACGCGAGGAAATTGCCGGTCTGGATGGTCCGCTGGCGCCGAAGCTGAGCGCGAGCCTGAGCATCGGCATCGCCGAGGTCGACCCGCGCATGGAGGACGCAGTCGCCTGGCTGCATGCTGCCGACCAGGCGTTGTATGAAGCCAAACGTCTTGGCCGCAACCGCATCGCACTGGCCAAACCCCTGCGCGCCGAGGACGTCGCTGTGAGCTGATCCGGTCAGACCTGCCGGCTTGTCGCGGTTTGGCTGGCGATGTCCTTCAGCGCCGAGCGTTCCTCCTGGATTTCCTCCGTCGTGCGCAGGCCCAGGCGACGGAAGACCGGTAACGGCGGGCACCAGCCCTGCAAGGCGTGCTGCAGCAGGAAGCCGCCGACTACCAGTGGAATGCCGAGAAACCGGCGACTGAGCGTCAGGCCGAGCACCGAGCCCGTGACGATGAGCGTCGCCGCGTTGGCTTCGAGCGTGCGCTCGATGTCCCATTCGGCATCGAGCTCGCGTAGCCGGCGCGGAATAAGCTGCGGATGCTGCCGGTGATACTCCACCGAGCGCTGGGTGTGCTCCCTGATCTGTTGATTGACGTGCTCGGCGGTATGCTCTGTGACCCTTTTGGCGGTCGCGGGGAGTGCCATGGTTCACCTCCTGTCTGCGGCGTGTTCATGAAGGACTTCTCCGCATTAGGGCGGTGATCAGCGCGCGGCGTTCAATCGGATTGCTCCTCGTCGCAGCGCAGCATTGCCTCGGTATCGACAGCGCCCATCAGGCGTGCCGCTGTCAGCGCTGTCGCGCCACTGGCGTCACGAGCGTGCGGATCGGCGCCCAGGGCGAGCAGGTGCGTGACGACCGCGGTGCGGTTGAACATGGCGGCCATCATCAGCGCGGTCTTGCCGTCTTCGCAGCGGCTTTCGACATCGGCGCCATGTTCGAGCAGCAGTTCGACCATTGCCAGGTCGCCCTTGAAAGCGGCGCCGGCCAAGGGCGTGTGTCCGCGGTGATTACGCAGCTGCGGGTCGGCGCCATGTTCCAGCAGCACGCGAGTGGCAGCGAGGTGGCCGTGGTAGCTGGCGAGCATCAGCAGGCTGTCGCCTGCGTAGTTGCGCAGGTTCGGTGGCATACCCTGGCCCAGGAGTTGGTCCAGGCGGGAGCTGTCGCCGTTGCGCGCGCTGTCGAACACCTGCTCGGCAAAGGCCAGCGTGGCGTCGTCCAGTTCGTTCATCTGTGTCGGTGCTTGCATCGCGTTTCTTTCCTCGCCGTGATGGGGGCGATTGTTGGCTCGCTTGCGAGCGAGAGCCAGGCAAGCCTTTCTATCCCTTGGATAGGCACGGGCGATGGCAAGTCGGCATAGCCTTCGTCGGCGCCTGTGGCAGTATGGAGCGCTCCAGCCCGCCGTTGCCGAATGCGATGAAAGCCGAAGACCTTGAACGATTGGTGACCCAGACGATGCCTTACGGCAAATACAAGGGGCGTCTGATTGCCGACCTGCCGGGCCATTACCTCGCCTGGTTCGCCCGCGTCGGCTTTCCGCCCGGCAGCCTCGGCCAGCTGCTGGCGCTGATGCACGAAATCGACCACAACGGCCTTGCCGCGCTGCTTGAGCCGTTGCGCCGCGGCAAGGGGCGGCGCGGTTAGCCACGGCTCAGGGCGAGGTTTGCTGTTCGGCCTCGGCGCGCAGGGCTTCCAGCGCGGGCGCGGCATAGATGCCGACCTCCACCGCCAGTTCCATCAGCCGCGGCACGTCGCAGGTGTACACCAGTACCGCTTGCAGTTCATCGTCCAGCGGCTCGCTGAAGTCCACCAGCGTATAACCGCCTTTCTCCGGGTAGAGGCTGCTCAGCTGCACCTGGATGCGGTTCAGCGCGGTCAGCGGTTCGGTCTTGGCGAGCTGCTTGGACTTGAGCACGAAACTGACGCTCTCGCCGAAGGACGCGACGATCTGGCCGAACAGTTGCTGATAGTCGTCCGCCTGGAACAGCACTGTATCCGGCAGGCTGCCCACTACCACCCATTCGCCCAGTGGAATCGGGAAGCTGTCGTCATAGTTGATGTCCGGATTGGCCTGCAGGAACGCCTGCGGGTCGGCGTAGGCCTGGGCAGCTTCGTCAGCGATCCGGGCAATTTCTTCATCGGTCATGCAACCGGAGCTGATGAGTGTGATCAGCTCGGCGAGTTGGTCTTTCATGGGTGGTCCTGAGAGAAGGGTGACAAAGGATAGCCAACCTTGTCCGTTTGTGCGCGCTGGTTGAGGTTCGGCCCGGCCGGGATCGGCATATGCAAAGCAGTTCTAAGCTTATTCTGTTTCTGGAGGGCGGCCGCCGCGGTGTGATAGCGTTCGCTCTGCGACAAGCTGCCGCAGACCGACCATAGAAACAGAGCGTCGATCCGAACGACGCCAGGTGGCGACAGCATAACTACAACAGCTGATGAGGCCCTTACATGAAATCCATTCACTGGCCCCTGGCCGGTGTGGCTGCATTGTTGCTTTCAATGCAGGCACAGGCTGCCGATGGGCAAAAAATTTATACGCAAGGGGGTGCCAACCCTGCAGCCATGGCGTGTGCGACCTGCCATGGTGCCGATGCGATGGGGATGGCGGCCGCAGGCTTTCCGCGCCTGGCCGGGATCGATGCGGGATACAGCCGCAAGCAGCTCGACGATTTCCGCTCCGGTGCGCGCAACAATCCGATCATGCAGCCGATCGCCGCTGCGCTGAGCGATGAGGAAATGGATGCCGTCGCGGCAACTCTGGAGGCCATGCCGGCGCCTGATTTCGCTGCCATCGGACGTGCAGAGGCCGCCGAAGGCGTTGGTGCGCGCCTCGCTCTGCGCGGCGCCTGGGAGCGCAACATTCCCGAATGCGTGGCCTGCCATGGCCCCGGCGGCATGGGCGTCGGCGCGAGCTTCCCGCCGCTGGCCGGGCAGTCGGCCCAGTATTTGGGTGCGCAGCTCAACGCCTGGCGTCAGGGCACACGTAAGAACGATCCGAATGATCTGATGGGGCATATCGCGCGGGCGATGAGCGACGACGAGGTCCAGGCCGTTGCCGAATATTTCGCCAACGTCGGGCAGAAGGAGACCGGTCAATGAACACGCAGCTGCTAGTTACCCTGCTGGCGATGTCCATCGGCGGCGTCGCACTGGCCGCCGAGATCAAGATGGATGATCAATCCCAGCTGACGCAGAAAGCCGAAAAGGGCGCTGGTGAGCGCTACTTCCAGCCGCCTCAGGAGAAGGATCTGCCCGCCAACGCCTATGGCGAATTGGTGCAGCAGGGGCGGGCCATCTTCGTCGATACGCAGAAGTACGCGGCCGAGTATGTCGGCAACGGCATGAACTGCACCAACTGCCACCTGGATCAGGGGCGCAAGGCCAACTCCGCGCCGCTGTGGGGCGCCTACCCGATGTACCCGGCCTATCGGAAGAAGAACGACAAGGTCAACAGCTATGCCGAGCGGGTGCAGGGCTGCTTCCAGTTCAGCATGAACGGCACGCCGCCGGCCGCGGACAGCCATGTCATCAATGCGCTGACGGCGTATTCCTATTGGCTGTCCACCGGAGCGCCGACCGGCCAGGAGCTGCCGGGTCGGGCCTATCCGGAAGTCCCGCAGCCGCAGGGCGGTTTCGATATCGCCAAGGGCAAGCAAATCTATGCCGAGCAGTGCGCGGTCTGTCACGGCGATGATGGTCAGGGGCAGGAGGCTGGTGGTGGGTACGTGTTCCCGCCGCTGTGGGGCAAGGACTCGTTCAACTGGGGCGCTGGCATGCACCGGATCAACACCGCAGCGGCGTTCATCAAGGAGAGCATGCCGCTCGGCAAGGGTGGCTCGCTCAGTGATGCGGATGCCTGGCATGTCGCCGCCTACATGAACAGCCACGAGCGCCCGCAGGACCCACGCCTGATCGAGGGCTCAGTGGAGAAGACGCGCCTGAAGTATCACGCCAACGATGGCGTCAACCTCTATGGCCAGCAGGTCGATGGAGTGCTGCTCGGGCAGGGCGTCAAATAGCGTTGCAGGCTACGCTGTGAACAGAAGAGGGCGCCAGATGGCGCCCTCTTCATATTCAGACCGAACGGTCACGGGATTATGCGCCGAATGGCTTAATTACAGGCTTCGTAATCTGCGCAATGTTACGGATTCTTTCAGCTTTTCATGCACAATAGCCGCCATTAAAGAGGCGCTGGAATGATCGTGGTTGGCCAAGGCTAGCCGCCGTACCGTCCCACCGTCAGTACGATCAAGCCCTATTCGAGAGGAACGACTGTGTACAACGTCGTCATCAGCGGTACCGGCCTTTATACCCCTGCCAGCAGTATCTCCAACGACGAACTGGTGGAGTCCTTCAACACCTACGTGCACCGCTTCAACAGCGAGAGTGCCGCGGCCATCGAGGCCGGTGAGATTCAGCCGCTGGCCGAATCCAGCTCCGCCTTCATCGAAAAGGCCTCCGGCATCAAGAGCCGCTACGTCACCGACAAGGCCGGTATCCTCGACCCCGAGCGCATGGTTCCGCGCATCCCCGAGCGCAGCAATGACGAGTGGTCGATTCTCTGCGAGATGTCGGTCAAGGCAGCGGAAGAAGCGCTGGCCCGCGCCGGCAAGACGGCGGCCGATATCGATGGCGTGATCGTCGCCTGTTCCAACCTGCAGCGCGCCTATCCGGCCATCGCCATCGAGGTGCAGGCCGCACTCGGCATCAAGGGCTTCGGCTTCGACATGAACGTGGCCTGCTCGTCTGCGACCTTCGGTATCCAGAACGCGGTCAACAGCATCAAGCTCGGCCAGGCCCGCGCCATCCTCATGGTCAACCCGGAAATCTGCACCGGGCACATGAACTTCCGTGACCGCGACAGCCACTTCATCTTCGGCGATGCCTGCACCGCGGTCGTCATCGAGCGTGAAGATCTGGCCACCTCCGCACATCAGTGGGAGGTACTCAGCACCAAGCTGGTGACCGAATTCTCCAACAACATCCGCAACAACTTCGGCTTCCTCAACCGCACTGCCGAAGAGTACATGAGCAACCCGGACAAGCTGTTCATCCAGGAAGGCCGCAAGGTATTCAAAGAAGTCTGTCCGATGGTGGCGGAGCTGATCGGCGAGCACCTGAGCGAAAACGGCATCGCGGTGGAATCGGTCAAGCGCTTCTGGCTGCACCAGGCCAACCTGAACATGAATCACCTGATCGTGCGCAAGCTGCTCGGTCGCGATGCCACCGAGGACGAGGCGCCGGTGATTCTCGACACCTACGCCAACACCAGTTCGGCCGGCTCGGTGATCGCCTTCCACAAGCATCAGGACGACCTGCCCAGCGGCAGCCTGGGCGTGCTCAGCTCGTTCGGCGCCGGTTATTCGATCGGCAGCGTGATCCTGCGCAAGCGCTGATCGCGGGAGACGACCGTTCGTAGGCTGGGCTGCAGCCCAGCTATGGCGATCAGCCGGTCAGCTCACGCATTCGTTGCAGCACGGCGTTCATGCCGTTGCTGCGCGAAGGCGACAGTTGCCGTGACAGGCCGAGGCTCGCGAACCAGTCGACCATGTCCACCTGGGCCAGTTCATTCGCATCCAGCCCATTGACCCGCGCCAGCAGTACCGCCAGCAGGCCGCGAATGAGCCGGGCGTCGCTGGCGGCGCGGAAATGCCAGCGGCCATCCTGGCATTGGCCTATCAGCCAGACGTGACTCTCGCAGCCGGCGACGCGGTTGGTCTCGCTGCGTTCGCCATCGTTCACCGGCTCCAGCCGTTCTCCCCACTGCATCAGCAGGCGTGCGCGCTGCTCCCAGCCAGGCGCCTCGGCGAAGGTCGCCAAGGCCTCGCGGGCGGCGTCGGGCAGTTCACTCATCGCAGCAGCTCCAGGGCCTGGTCCAGCGCATCGAAGAAGCGCTGCAGATCGTTGTGGTCGTTGTACAGGCCGAGCGAGACGCGCGTGGCGCCATCCAGGCCGAGATGCTTCATGAGCGGCATGGCGCAGTGGTTGCCGCTGCGCACGGCGATGCCCTGTTCGGTGAGCAGGTGGCCGAGATCGGAATGGTGCACGCCCTCGACAACGAAGCTGGCCAGCGCGACCTGCGGCGCGCCGAGCAGACGAATGCCGCTGCGCTCGGCGAGGCCGGCGAGCAACAGATCGTGCAACGCCTGTTCATGGCGGCCGACCGCGGTGGCGTCGAGGGCGGCGAGATAGTCCAGCGCGGCGCCCAACCCGATCACGCCGGAAATCGGCGGTGTGCCGGCCTCGAAACCCAGTGGCGCGGCGTGAAACTCGGCACTCTGGTAGTCGGCGATCCGCACCATTTCGCCGCCGAACTGCCAGTGACGCAGCTGCAGCAGGGATTCGCCGCGGCCATAGAGCGCGCCAACGCCATCCGGGCCATAGAGCTTGTGGCTGGACAGCACATAGAAGTCGCAGCCCAGCGTGGTCATGTCATGGCGCCCGTGGACCACGCCTTGTGCACCGTCGACGACGGTCAGCGCACCCTGCGCCTTGGCCAGGTGCAGCAGCTGGTCGAGCGGCTGCCAGCAGCCGAGCACGTTGGACAACTGACTCACCGCCAGCAGCCGCGTGCGCGGCCCGATGAGGCCGGTGGCCGCGGCGAGGTCGATACGCCCGGAGGCATCGATGGGCAGTACCTGCAGCTTGGCCGCTCGACGTTTGGCTAGCTGCTGCCAGGGCAGCAGGTTGGCGTGATGCTCGAGGGCGCTGATGACGATCTCGTCGCCGGCTTCGATCAGGTGTTCCAGGCCATAGGCGAGAAGGTTGAGCGCTTCGGTGGCGCCGCGGGTGAAGACGATCTCGGTGGGGCAGGCGGCATGCAGCCACCTGGCCACCTTGATGCGGGCGTCCTCGTAGGCGCGGGTGGCGCGTTCGGCGGGCTGGTGCTGGGCACGGTGCACGTTTGCCGCACCGCAGGTGTAGTAGCCGCTGAGGGCGTCGATCAGCGCCTGCGGCTTCTGGGCCGTGGCGGCGCTGTCGAGGTAGGTCTGGCCTTGCGCTTCGAGTACCGCCAGAGCGGGGAAGTCGGCGCGCCAGGGGGAGAACAGGGCCATAAGCGGCAAGCCTCGTGCAGCAGGGGATGCGGCAAGGCAGGCGCTCATGGCTCGCAGCTTGCCGCTGCTCCTGCGTCAGTTATGCGCGTGCAGCGCCTCGTTCAGCTCGATGGCCGACTTGTGGGTCTTGCATTCCACGGTGCCGGTCTGCGAGTTGCGGCGGAACAACAGGTCGCTCTGCCCGGCCAGATCGCGAGCCTTGACCACTTTCACCGGCTGATCGTTCTCGTCGAGCAGGCTGACCTTGGTGCCTGCGGTGATGTACAGACCGGATTCCACGGTGTTGCGATCGCCCAGCGGAATGCCGATGCCGGCGTTGGCACCGATCAGGCAGCCTTCGCCAACCGAGATGACGATGTTGCCGCCGCCGGACAGGGTGCCCATGGTCGAGCAACCACCGCCCAGGTCCGACCCCTTGCCGACGAACACGCCGGCCGAGACGCGGCCTTCGATCATGCCCGGGCCTTGGGTACCGGCATTGAAGTTGATGAAGCCTTCGTGCATCACCGTGGTGCCTTCACCCACATAGGCGCCGAGGCGCACGCGCGCGGTATCGGCGATGCGCACGCCGGCCGGCACCACGTAGTCGGTCATCTTCGGGAACTTGTCCACCGAGAAGACTTCCAGCAGCTCGCCCTTCAACCGCGCTTCCAGTTGGCGCTCGGCCAGTTCGGCGAGATCCACGGCGCCCTGGTTGGTCCAGGCGACGTTGGGTAGCAGCGGGAAGATGCCGGTCAGGTTCAGGCCGTGCGGCTTGACCAGACGATGGGAGATCAGGTGCAGCTTGAGGTAGGCCTCGGGCGTCGAGGTCAGGGCTGCGTCTTCGGCCAGCAGGGTAACCACCAGCGGGCGCTGGCTTTCTGCCAGACGGGTCAGCAGGGCATGCTGGGCGGAGTCCAGCGGCTTCAGCGCGTCGGCCAGCTGCGCCGCCTGGGTGGTGGTGATGGCGATCGCCTGATTGCCACCGGCGTAGCCGAGCAGCGGGGCGATGGCAGCGACCAGTTCGCCGGCCGGCTGCAGCAGGGGCTGGGCGTAGAAGACTTCCAGCCAGTCACCCTGGCGGTTCTGGGTGCCGACGCCAAAGGCGAGGCTGAAGAGCGTTGCAGACATGGGATTATCCTTTTTCGATGGCCGCGCCTTGAGGCGGGGCTGCTGTCAGTTCGGCGCTGCCAGTGCGGCAGCGTAAAGATCGGGCTTGAAGCCGATCAGGGTTCTATCGCCCAAGTCGAGTACCGGGCGCTTGATCATCGACGGTTGGGCCAACATCAGCTCGATGGCCCGGGCCTGGTCAAGATCGGCCTTGGCAGCGTCGTCCAGCTTGCGGAAGGTGGTGCCGGCACGGTTGAGAACGGTCTGCCAGCCGTGTTCGTTGCACCAGGCTTCCAGATGGGCGCGGTCGATGCCGGCGCTCTTGTAGTCGTGGAAGTCGTAGTCCTGCCCATGTTCGTCGAGCCAGGTACGGGCCTTTTTCATGGTGTCACAGGCTTTGATTCCGTATAGGCGCAACCGCTGATCAGCTTCGGACATAGGGCAACTCTCCAAGACTCCTGCAAAACTGGACGGCGGATTATGCCACGCCTCGTCTGCCGATGGAGGCGGAGCGTGGCTTTGTTGCCCGCATCGTCCTCGGGGCGGCGCCTGAGTGTTCGTAGCTCAGTCTCGTCCCGTTGCGCCCAGGGCATGCTGGATCGCCTGCACATCCTGAGGCCGCACCACGCGCCCCAGCTCCTGGCCTCTGTCCAGCAGAATCAGCGTAGGCCACAACTTGACCCGGAATGAGCGTCCGAGCGGCCGGCCCGGGCCGTCTTCTATCTTCAGATGGCGGATGCCCGAGCGGTCGGTCAGCGCCTTGCCAATCAGCGGCTGGGCGGCGCGGCAGTGGCCACACCAGGCGGTGCCGAACTCCAGCAGCACGGGGCCTTCCAGCGCGTCCACCTCGGCGCGGCTCGGTTCAATATTCGCGTAGTGTTCGGTCATTTCCACGTGGGCAGCCCTCCGGATTGCGCGTAAAGGTTCGAGCCTGCCGCAGCAGCGTCGTTCAGCCGGCGCTCTCGACCTTTTACGCGAGTGCTGTTGTCCATTGATGACAATCGCAACGGTGAGGTGACAAATAATGGCACGCAAGCATTTCGAGAAGTTCGAGGCGATTTCTTCGGCCGTGCCTGCCGAGGATGCATTCGAGGCAGTGATCGCCATCAAACGGCGCGACAGCGATGAAGACGTGCGTGTATTCAGGGTCGCCGACGGTCGTCGCTACGACCTAGCATCAGAAGCGGACGCCATCGCCGAGGCCGCCTTGACTAAGGTTATAGAGGTCAGCGACGAGGGTCAGCTGATCTGGGAAGAGCACGCAATCTGAACAGGAGGCGTTGTATGAATGATCACAACGAGCGTACCGAGCATGCGCGCGAGCCAGCGGACTCTGACCGGCATGAGGAGCATCCGAAGGCGGATATTCCCGAGCACATGAAGCCGGAAAATCTGGAAAAACTGCGCGACTACGGCAAGGATATGATCCCGCCTGGCGTGGCTTGAAAATCGAGAAGCCGGGCGGCCGGACCGCCCGGTGCGCTGTCAGAGCGTTTCGATGTAGTGGCGGATGCGCTGGGCGGCCTCGATGCATTCGGCAAGTGGCGCCACCAGCGCCATGCGCACCCGGTTCGCGCCCGGGGAGGCGCCGTTCACTTCACGGGACAGGTAGGAGCCGGGCACCACGGTGACGTGCTCACGTGCGAACAGCTCGCGAGTGAACTGTTGATCGTCGATCGGTGTGCGCGGCCAGAGGTAGAAGCCGCCATCCGGACGTTGCACGTCCATCACCGGCGCGAGGATGTCCAGCACGGCGTCGAACTTGGCCCGATACAGCTCGCGATTGGCGCGCACATGTATTTCGTCGTTCCAGGCGGCGATGCTTGCGAGCTGGGTCTGCACCGGCATGGCGCAGCCGTGATAGGTGCGGTAGAGCAGGAACGCCTTGAGAATCTCGGCATCACCGGCGACGAAGCCCGAGCGCAGTCCGGGCAGATTCGAGCGCTTGGACAGGCTGTGGAAGACCACGCAGCGCTTGTAGTCGTTGCGGCCCAGCGCGGCGCATGCGCTGAGCAGGCCGGCCGGCGGGTTGGCTTCGTCGAAGTACAGCTCGCTGTAGCACTCGTCGGCGGCAATGACGAAGTCATGCTCGTCGGCCAGGGCGATCAGCTTCTTCAGGGTTTCCAGCGGCACCAGCGCACCGGTCGGATTGCCCGGCGAGCAGAGAAAGAGAATCTGGCACCGCTGCCAGATTTCTGCCGGCACGGCATCGAAATCGGGGTTGAAGCCGTTCTGCTCTAGGCACGGCAGGTAGTGTGGCGTCGCCCCGGCCAGCAGTGCCGCGCCTTCGTAGATCTGGTAGAACGGGTTGGGGCTGACCACCAGTCCATCCG
Source organism: Stutzerimonas frequens (assembly GCF_024448335.1). GTDB lineage: Bacteria > Pseudomonadota > Gammaproteobacteria > Pseudomonadales > Pseudomonadaceae > Stutzerimonas > Stutzerimonas frequens. Next base: position 6,004 of record NZ_JAMOHM010000011.1, on the reverse strand, counting down.
CATCGCGATCGACCACCGCCTGGGTGAAGGCGAACAGTGCTTCGCGCGTCCCGTTCACCGGCAGCACGTGGCGCGCCGGGTCCAGCGCTTCGGCAGCCAGGCCGAAACGCCCCTCGCACCAGCGCGCGATGGCTTCGCGCAGCGCAGGGATGCCGAGGGTGGTCGGATAGACCGCCAGCTGATCGAGGTTGTCCGCCAACGTCTGGGCTACGAAATCCGGTGAACGGTGCTTGGGCTCGCCGATCGACAGCGCGATGGCATGTTTGTCCGCAGGCGGCTGGACGCCGCCAAGCAGGGCACGCAGTTTCTCGAAGGGGTAGGGGTGCAGCAGATTCAGGGCGTTGTTCATGAGTGCTGTTCTTTCAGGATGAGCGCGGCGAACGCCCCGCATTCGTGATTTCAGTCGTCGCGACCGCCGCCGTAATAGGCGCAGCCGCGCAGGGTCTGGCCGTCCAGGCGAAGCTCGGCGCTGAGGTGGCTGACGGCTCCGCTGGCGCTATCGATACAGCGCTGCGGGGCAACCCAGAGATCCAGCCGCTGCGCGTTGGCTTCGCTGGTGAGGCTGAGTTGGCCGCCGGGCAGTTGCTCTTCCAGATAAGGCAGAGCAATCGGTGACTGTCCGGGGCGGGTGAGCAGCATGCCACGAGCGGTCACGCTGACGGTCCAGTCCGGCTCGTGGCCACTGGCACGCAGGATCAGGTGCTCGAAGTTTTCCTCACCGCAGCCGTGGCCTTCGCGCTGCAGGCGGTAGACGCGGGTCAGCGCAAACTGCCCGACTTCGTCCGGCCTGGACTGGTGGAGTGTGCCGCGCAGGTCGGCGAACAGGTGGCCCGGCTGGCCGGCCATCAGCGCCTGGGCATCTTCCGCCAGTCCGCTGTTCTGCTCCAGCAGCGTCAGTGTCCGCTGTCCCTGGCAGGTCTGGAACTGCAACTGGCCGTCTACCAGTCGTACCTCGCCCTGCAGGCGCTCGGTGGCCACTCGCGAAGGGGTCCGGTCAGCAAAGAAGGTTTGGCAGCCAGCCAGCGACAGCAGCAGCGCGATCAGCAGGGAACGTGAAAGGGCCATCGGTGAACTCGCAGCTAGGGGAGGTGCGGCGGCATCGATGGCCGCCGCGATGGATCAGTTGCCTTTGACGGTCTTGCCGCCAACGCTGCCCTCTTCGAGCATGATCTGGTATTCCTTGCCGTCCTTCTCTACCTGATGCAGGCGGACCAGCAGGTAGTCCCAGTCCTTGGCGAACCAGAGGATGGTTTCGCGCTTACTCTGGGTCGGGTCACGCACGCGCTCGACCTTGATCGCATCGACCTGGCCGGCCTTGGTGCTGACCTTTTCCTCGCCGAGTACACGGAAGTCGTAGGTTTCGATCTCGTCGCCGTCGACTACCTGGTAGCTCATGCTCTGCTTGCCGGCGGCCACTTCATGTTGCAATGCCAGCTGGTAGGTGGACTTGTCCAGCAGGCCGCGATGCAGCGGCAATTTCACCGGGTCACCGCGGTCACTGCCCTCGACCTGCTTGTTGGCCCAGTCGAAGCGGTGTTCCACGCGCTTGCCCTTGCCCAGCCCGCTGCGCTTGAGTCGATAGCTCTGCGGCAGAAACGTATCGCCCTCGGTGCGAAAGGTGCTGCGCTCGTTGAAGCTGGCGACCAGCATCGAGGCTTCGAAATCCAGGCGCCAGCTGCCGTCGTCAAGTTGCTCCAGATTGCGCTGGGCGGTGCCGCTCATCGGCACTTGTTTCCAGTCGGCGGTATAGCTGGCGGAGAAGGGCTTGAGCTCCAGGGCCTGGACCGGAAGGGCCAGTACGGCAAGAGCGAGCAGCAAGGCGCGACGCATGGTGTCTCCTAGATTCTGATCTGATAGCCGGAAGCCGGCAGGATGGCGCCGTCCAGCATCGCGCCTTGTTCGGCGAGGCGCAAGCGCCCCTCGGCGAACCAGCGCACGGCCAGCGGGTAGATCTGGTGTTCGGCGACATGCACCCGTTGGGTCAGCCCGTCGATGCTCTCGCCCGGCTGAACAGGCAGGCTCGCCTGGATCGCCACCGGCCCACCGTCTAGCTCCTCGGTAACGAAGTGGACGCTGCAGCCGTGCTCCGCGTCTCCCGCCTCGAGGGCGCGTCGATGGGTGTCGAGCCCCTTGTACTTCGGCAGCAGGGAAGGGTGGATGTTCAGCAGCCGGCCCTGGTAGTGACGCACGAAAGCGGGCGTCAGGATACGCATGAAGCCAGCCAGTACTACCAGATCGGGCATATAGGCATCGATGGCCTGCATCAGCGAGGCATCGAAGGCCTCGCGGCCGTCGAACGCCTTGTGATCCAGTACGGTGGTGGGAATGCCCGCGCCCTGGGCGCGGATCAGGCCGAAGGCGTCGGCGCGGTTGGCGATCACCGCGCAAATGCGTGCCGGATTCCCCTCAGCCTGGCTATCGATCAGCGCCTGCAGGTTGCTGCCGGAGCCGGAGATCAGCACCACCACATTGCAGGTTGCAGCCATCAGTGCTGTTTCAGGTTGTTCAGCACTACGCGCTCCGCACCTTGCGCTGCAGCGTCGATCCGGCCGATGACCCAGGGCGCTTCACCGGATGCTCGCAGGTTGGCCAGGGCGGATTCGACCTGATCCTGGGCGACGCAGATGACCATGCCGACGCCGCAGTTGAGCACGCGGTGCATCTCGTGTTCGTCGACGTTGCCTTTCTCCTGCAGCCAGTCGAACACCGCCGGGCGGGACCAGCTGGCAACGTCGATCACCGCCTGGGCGCCTTCGGGCAGCACACGAGGGATGTTGTCGAGCAGGCCGCCACCGGTGATGTGGGCCATGGCCTTGACCGCGCCGGTGTCCTTGATCAGCTTGAGCAGCGGTTTGACATAGATGCGGGTCGGCGCCATCAGCAGCTCGGTGAGCGGCCTGCCGTCGAGCTGGATGTTCTCGATGTCGGCACCGGCCACCTCGATGATCTTGCGGATCAGCGAGTAGCCGTTGGAGTGCGGGCCGGAAGAGGGCAGGGCAATCAGTGCATCGCCGGTCTGCACCTTGGTACCGTCGATGATCTCGCTCTTCTCCACCACGCCGACGCAGAAGCCGGCCAGATCGTAGTCCTCGCCTTCGTACATGCCCGGCATCTCGGCGGTTTCGCCACCGACCAGGGAGCAGCCGGCCAATTCGCAACCTGCGCCGATGCCGGTGACCACGGTGGCGGCCACGTCGACGTTGAGCTTGCCGGTGGCGTAGTAGTCGAGGAAGAACAGCGGCTCGGCGCCACAGACGACCAGATCATTGACGCACATGGCGACCAGATCCTGGCCGATGCTGTCGTGCTTGTTCAGGTTCAGCGCCAGACGCAGCTTGGTGCCGACGCCGTCGGTGCCGGATACCAGCACCGGCTGCTTGTAGCCCGCCGGGATTTCGCACAGGGCGCCGAAGCCGCCCAGGCCACCCATCACCTCAGGTCGTGCGGTGCGTTTGGCCACGCCCTTGATGCGTTCGACCAGCGCTTCGCCTGCATCGATATCGACGCCTGCGTCCTTGTAGCTGAGGGAGGGTTGCTTGCTCATAGAATCCGGGCCTGTGGAAGGAGTGCGGGTGGCGATCGGTCAGTCGCTGCGTTCGGCCTCAGCAATACGCTTGCCCTGTTCGGCGCCGCGTTTGCCTGGTGTCCGATTGCAGGGCTCGAACAAGCGTCGGACCGGTCTGCGGAAAGCGCGCGATTTTATCAGGCTTGCTGCTTAGCGGCCATCCCGCCGGCGGTCGCCGGCGCTGGCGTCGTGATTCCTGCATGCCAACTGTGAGGCAGGCGGTTGCCGCCTCGGGGCGGGCTGTTTAAGGTGTAGCGCTCCATATCCCCTTCACGCCGCCAGCCTTCTGGTGGTCTGCGAGAACGACCATGCGCCTCATCTTCCGCTTACTCGCCCTGTGCATCGCGTTCGGGGTGGCTCTGCCTGGCCATGCCGAGCCGCTTCGAACCCTATATGAAGTGCGCGAATCCGTTTCCGGTCAACAGACCGAGGAGCGCGCCGCGGCGCTGCAGCGGGCTTTCGATACGCTGGTGCTGCGCCTGACCGGCGATGCCGAGGTGGTCAAGGGCGAGGCGGTTGCCGCGCTGCGTGCCGACCCCCAGCAGCTGATCAGCAAGTATGGCTACGAAGGCGATCACATCGTCGTCGATTTCGATCCGGCTACCACCGAACGCAGCCTGCGGCGTGCCGGTGTCGCTCTGTGGGGAGTGAATCGCCCGACGGTACTGGCGTGGTGGCTGAATGAAAGCGTGGACGGCACGCAACTGGTCGGAGACGGCCAGGACAGTGCCGATATCCTTCGCCGCGCCGCGCAGCACCGAGGCCTGCCGCTGCGTCTGCCGCTGGCTGATCTGTCGGAACAATTGCTGGCGACCCCTGAGAGTCTGGCCGAGGCGCGTCCCGAGCTGCTTGGCGAGCCGTCCGAGCGCTACGACGCCGATGTGGTGCTCGCCGTGCATGCGAGTGGGGACAGTGCCCAGTGGAAGGTATGGGTCGATGGCCAGCAGCGCGCCGGCAAGGCCGAGGGCGAAAATCCGGCAATGCTTGCCGATGCGGTGATGCTGGCGGTCAGTCAGTATCTCGCGCCCCGCTATGTGGTCGAGCCCGGTGCCGCATCGGAGATCACGTTGGAGGTCATGGGTGCCGACGTGGCGCGTTTCGCCGAACTCGAGCGCCTGCTCGAGCCGTTCGCCGGCACGCTTCTGCGAGTCGAGAGCGATCGTCTGGTCTACCGCGTCAAGGCCAGTCCGGAACAATTGCGTGCGCAGTTGTCGCTGGCGCGCTTGCAGGAGGTCAGTGGCGATCAGTCGCCGCTGGATGCGCAGCAGCCGATGAATCAAGAGCGGGGGGACACCAGTGAGCCGGTCGGTGCGCCGACCATGCCGGCCGACAGTGGCCCGGTGCTGCGTTTCCGCTGGTGATGCCGCCGTGTCCGGCGCGCCAAGTATGTGCAAGGAAGGCAAAGAGCATGTCCGTGAATGATTCGAACCGCTGGCTCTGGCTGGCGGCACTGTTGCTGTGTGCTTGGCTGGTGTACCTGCTGACGCCTATTCTCACGCCGTTTCTGATCGGCATCCTGCTGGCCTATCTGGGTGATCCGCTGGTCGATCGACTGGAGCGCTGGGGGCTGTCGCGGACCTGGGGCGTGATCGCGGTGTTCACCCTCTTCAGCCTGTTGATGCTGTTGATGTTGCTGGTGCTGGTGCCGATGCTGGGTAAGCAGCTGATGCGGTTGTATCAGCTGGCTCCGCTGGCGCTCGACTGGCTGCAGCACCAGGCGCTGCCTTGGGCGCAGGCGCAGTTCGGGCTGGAAGAGAACTTCTGGCGGCTGGATCAGCTCAAGGCCGCATTCAGCGCTCATCTGGGCAGCACCACCGATGTGCTCGGTGTGATCCTAAGCCAGGCCACCGCTTCAAGTCTGGCGCTGCTGGCATGGCTGGGCAATCTGCTGCTCATCCCGGTGGTCAGCTTCTACCTGCTGCGTGACTGGGATCTGATCATGCGCAAGTTGCGCAGTTTGCTGCCGCGCCGGCGTGAAGGGATGATCGTTGGCCTGATGAGCGAATGCCATGAAGTCATCGGTGCTTTCCTGCGTGGCCAGCTGCTGGTGATGCTGGCGCTGGCGGTCATCTATGCTTCCGGCCTGATGCTGGTGGGGCTGGAGCTGGGGCTGCTCATCGGCGTGTTGGCCGGGCTCGCCAGCATCGTTCCCTACATGGGATTCGTGGTCGGCATTGGTGCGGCCGTGGTGGCCGTGCTGTTCCAGTTCGGCCTGGCGCCCTATCCGCTGCTGGGCGTGGCCGCCGTGTTCACGGTCGGGCAGATGCTCGAAGGCATGCTGCTGACGCCGCTGCTGGTAGGCGATCGCATCGGGCTGCATCCGGTCGCGGTGATCTTCGCCGTGCTCGCTGGCGGCCAGCTGTTCGGGTTCACCGGCGTGTTGCTGGCATTGCCGGTGGCTGCGGTGATCATGGTTCTGCTGCGCCACGCCCATGATCT
>NZ_JAMOHM010000010.1 GCF_024448335.1 Stutzerimonas frequens | reverse complement strand
TTCACGAAATTGCACGCTTCGCCATGATCAGATTGCGAGTGCATGACCTGGACTGCTTCGGTCAATGCCTAGTTCATAGCAGGGCGGATAGGGCCTTATAGCTGTTATCGCAGCAGCTGGCAGGAACGTGCCAGCGGACTGACCGAGACCTCACTGCTCAAACCTCGACTCCAAGCCGCCCGCCGTTTGCTTTAATCGCTGTTGCCAGAACCCAGCATGGTCTCCGGACGTACCCAATCGTCGAACTCTTCACTGGTCAGGTAGCCAAGCTCCAACGCTGCCTCTCTCAAGGTGGCGCCTTCGGCATAAGCCTTCTTCGCGATCTCTGCCGCTCGGTCGTAGCCGATATGCGGATTCAGCGCAGTGACCCGCATGAGACCGCGCTCAAGATTTTCTGCCATGCGTGCCGGGTCGGGCTCGAGACCGGCGATGCAGTGGGTATTGAAGTTACGACAGCCATCGGACAGAAGCCGTATCGACTGGAGCAGGTTATGGATGATCACCGGCTTGAACACGTTGAGTTGCAGATGACCCTGGCTCGCTGCGAAGCTGATGGTCATGTCGTTGCCCATCACCTGGCAGGCGAGCATGGACAGCGCTTCGCACTGGGTCGGGTTGACCTTGCCTGGCATGATCGAGCTGCCAGGCTCGTTGGCTGGCAATCGCACTTCGGCGAAGCCTCCGCGAGGTCCTGAGCCGAGCAGACGAAGGTCATTGGCAAGTTTCATCAAGGCGACCGCCAGCGTCTTCAGCGCGCCGGAGAGCGCGACCAGTGGCTCGTGGCCGGCCAAGGCGGCGAACTTGTTCGGTGCCGAGACGAACGGCAGGCCGGAAAGGGCGGCCAGCTCGGCTGCGATCGCTTCGGCGAAGCCATGTGGCGAGTTCAAACCGGTACCTACTGCGGTGCCGCCTTGCGCCAGTTCATAAACAGCCGGAAGGCACTGGCGAATCGTCCGCTCGGCTATGTCGAGCTGAGCGACGAATGCCGACATTTCCTGGCCGAAGGTGATCGGCGTGGCGTCCATCATATGGGTGCGCCCGGTCTTGATCAGCTTGTTGTGCCGCGCGGCCAGTTCGGCCAGCCCGCCGGACAGCTCGGCCAAAGCCGGAAGCAGCTCACCGTGGACCGCCTTGGCGGCGGCGATGTGCATCGCTGTGGGGAAGCAGTCGTTGGAGCTTTGCGCGCGATTGACGTGGTCGTTGGGATGCACGGGAGACTTGCCGCCACGCTTGCCACCGGCCAGCTCGTTGGCGCGACCGGCGATGACCTCGTTGACGTTCATGTTGCTCTGCGTGCCGCTACCGGTCTGCCAGACCACCAGCGGAAACTGGTCGTCGTGCTGGGCATGCAGGATCTCGTCGGCGGCCTGTTCGATCAGTCGCGCGACGTCGGGCGGCAGGTCGCCGATGCGGTTGTTGACCCTGGCTGCCGCCTTCTTGATCAGCGCCAGCGCATGCAGCACCTCGATCGGCATGCGCTCGGCACCGATTGCGAAATTGCTCAGCGAACGTTGCGTCTGGGCACCCCAGTAAGCCTGTTCCGGTACTTCGACCTGCCCCAGGCTGTCGGTTTCTATACGCGTCATGCCATGCTCCTGCTCGATATTGCTGGTTTAGGCCGCCTTGCGGTGCCGGGGGTTCCATAGCCCGCCGGTCGTTGCTTGAGGCATTGGAACTCTCGGCGCAGAATGTGTCCATTGAGGGCTACCTATCGCCTTGCCAAGGGATTTCCAATGCCAACCTTACGTATCCAGGCGTTGCGCTGTGCAATGCTGTTTGTCTGCATCAGCTCTTCGGCATTGGCCGACACCGTCAGCCACGCCAGCAGTGCGGAGCGTTTCCTCAAGCTGGCGAACGCCGATCGGCTAGCAGTGCCTGTCTATGCACAAGTACAGCAGATGTTTGCGCAGCGTTTCGCCGAGGCTCAGGCGCCCGAGAGCAAGAAGGCGATGCTCGAGCGCTATCAAGCCCAGGCTAACACCGCGCTAGATAAGGCCATAGGGTGGGACAAGCTGAAGCCCGATCTGGTGTCCCTGTATACCAGTCAGTTTTCCGAAACCGAGTTGAATCAGCTGATCGATTTCTATCAGTCGCCACTGGGCAAGAAGATGCTCGCCAAGCTGCCGGAGCTCAATGCACGGTCTGCCCAGCTAACCCAGGCCAAACTCGAAAGCGCGGTGCCGGAAGTGAACAAGCTGTTGGCCGACATGACGGCCGAACTCGAAAAACAGAAGCCTTGAGATAGCAGGCAATGCGCAAACTCGATCTGATCCAAAACGCCCTGCAGGTTCTGCAGCCCGAGCACCTGGAAGTGCTCGATGAAAGCCACACTCACAGCCGCGGCCTGGAAACGCACTACAAGGCGGTCATCGTCAGCGAGCAGTTCGCGGGTCTGAACTCGGTCAAGCGGCACCAGAAAGCCTACGCCGCCATGGGCCCGCTGATGCAGCAGATCCATGCACTCGCCCTGCACACCTACACGCCGGAAGAATGGGCCCAGCAGCGTGTGGCTCCGGAATCACCTGTTTGCGCCGGTGGGCATAAATAGAGGCGACAACGGACGGGAAACATCCTGGACGTTCTTTGCTAGAATCGCGCTCGCGCCGGCCCACGCCGGCGCTTTCGTTTGTATCCGGTCCACCCTTTACGCGGGTGACCACTGGTGGAAAACCCCATGACACGAAAAATCGTTGTGGCAGCGCTTTACAAGTTCGTATCGCTGCCGGACTACGTCGCCTTGCGTGACCCTCTCTTCACGACGCTTACCGAAAACGGCATCAAGGGCACCCTGCTGCTGGCGGAGGAGGGCATCAACGGCACGGTATCCGGTACCCGCGAGGCGATCGATGCGTTGCTCGACTGGTTTCGCCGTGACCCTCGCCTGGCTGACATCGACCACAAGGAATCCTACTGCGACGAACAGCCGTTCTATCGCACCAAGGTGAAGCTCAAGAAGGAGATCGTCACGCTGGGCGTACCCGGTGTCGATCCCAATCAGCGGGTCGGTACCTACGTCGAGCCGCAGGACTGGAACGCGCTGATCACCGATCCCGAGGTTCTGCTGATCGACACCCGTAACGACTATGAAGTGGCGATCGGTACCTTCGAAGGCGCGGTGGACCCAAAAACCAAGTCGTTTCGCGAATTCCCCGATTACATCAAGGCGCATTACGACCCGGCGAAGCACAAGAAGGTCGCGATGTTCTGCACCGGTGGCATTCGCTGCGAAAAGGCTTCGAGCTACATGCTCGGCGAAGGGTTCGAAGAGGTCTATCACCTCAAGGGCGGCATTCTCAAATACCTGGAAGAGGTACCCGAGGCCCAGTCGCGCTGGAAGGGCGACTGCTTCGTGTTCGACAACCGGGTCACCGTTCGCCATGACCTGAGTGCCGGTGAGTTCGACCTGTGTCATGCCTGCCGCGCCCCGCTGTCCGTGGAAGACCGGCAATCGGAGCACTACGCTGCGGGTATCAGCTGTCCGCATTGCTGGGACACTCTGAGCGAGAAGACACGAGCCGGCGCGCGCGAGCGGCAGAAGCAGATCGAGCTGGCGCGTCAGCGCAACCAGCCTCACCCCATCGGCCGTGATCCGCGGGAGCAGGAACGCTGATTCACACCAGCCCGCGAGCACACCAAGCAGTAAGGGGAGTAACGAAGTGGCCCGACTGATCTATGTGATGGATCCGATGTGCTCATGGTGCTGGGGCTTCGCTCCTGTGCTGCTGGGGCTTGCCGAGCAGGCCGCGGAGTACGGTGTGCCGCTCGTGCTGAAGGTCGGCGGCCTGCGCCGAGAACAGATCGCGATGGATGAGGCCGGGCGCTCGCGCACGCTGTCCTACTGGCAAGCTGTGCATAACGCCACTGGACAGCCATTCGATTTCGAGGGCGGTTTGCCGGCGGGATTGATCTACAACACCGAGCCTGCATGCCGAGCCCTGGTCGCCGCGCGCGGGCTCGATGAAAGCCGGGTCTGGCCGCTGTCGCTGCTGATCCAGCAGGCCTTCTACCAGCAGGGGCGTGATGTCACGCAAGCCGCGCTGCTGGTGGAGCTGGCCGAGGCGGCTGGGCTCTCCCGCGAGCGCTTCGCCGAAAGCTATGACGACCCGGCCACCAAGGCCGAAACGTCAGCGGATTTCAGCTGGGTCGAGAATCTTGGTATCGCCGGGTTCCCGACCCTGCTCGCCGAGCACGAGGGCCAGCTGGCCCTGCTCACCAATGGCTACCAGCCTCTGACGGCGCTGGCTCCATTCCTGGGCCGCTGGCTGGAGCACAATGCGCATGCCTGACCAGCTCAGTTGGGCGGAGATTCGCCGCCTTGCGTTGCGCCACCGCAAGGCGTTGATTCTGGCCAACCTGGTCGCGGTTCTGGCCACGCTCTGCAGCGTGCCGATCCCCTTGCTGTTGCCGCTGCTGGTAGACGAAGTGCTGCTCGGCACCGGCGATGCAGCGTTGCGCGTGATGGATCGCTTCCTGCCCGCCAGCTGGGAAACGGCGGCCGGCTACATCGGCCTGATGCTTGGTATAACCCTGTTGCTGCGGGCTTCGGCCTTGGTTTTCAACGTCCTGCAGGCGCGGCTGTTCGCCCGGCTGTCGAAGGACATCGTCTATCGCATACGCGTGCGGCTGATCGAGCGTCTCAAACGCATCGCCCTCGGTGAATACGAGAGTCTCGGCGGTGGTACGGTCGCTACCCATCTGGTCACCGATCTGGAGACCATCGACAAGTTCATCGGTGACACCCTCAGTCGTCTGCTAGTGGCAGTGCTATCGATCATCGGCACAGCGGCCATTCTGATATGGATGCACTGGCAGCTGGCGCTGCTGATCCTGCTTTTCAACCCGCTGGTGATCTACGCCACCGTGCAGCTGGGCAAGCGGGTGAAGCACCTGAAGAAGCTGGAGAACGACAGCACCTCGCGCTTCACCCAGGCGCTTACCGAAACCCTCGATGCGATACAGGAAGTCCGTGCCGGCAACCGCCAGGGATTCTTCCTTGGTCGACTGGGGCTCCGGGCGCGGGAGGTCCGCGACTACGCCGTCGCTTCGCAGTGGAAGACCGACGCCTCCAATCGCGCCAGCGGCCTGCTGTTCCAGTTCGGCATCGACGTGTTCCGTGCCGCGGCGATGCTGACCGTACTGTTCTCCGATCTGTCGATTGGCCAGATGCTCGCCGTATTCAGCTACCTCTGGTTCATGATCGGACCGGTGGAGCAATTGTTGAGCCTGCAATACGCCTTCTATGCCGCCGGCGGCGCTTTGGGCCGGATCAATCAGCTGCTAGCCCGCGCGGACGAGCCGCAGTATCCGGGTGGGCGGGATCCATTCGCCGATCAGGCGACGGTTGCGATCGATGTGCGGGGTTTGACGTTCGCCTATCAGGATGAACCGGTACTGGAGGGTCTGGACCTCAGCATTGCCGCTGGCGAGAAGGTGGCGGTCGTCGGCGCCAGCGGTGGCGGCAAGAGCACGCTGGTGCAACTACTGCTGGGGCTGTATCAACCTCAGTCCGGCGAGATTCGCTTCGGCGGCGTACCGCTGGAAGAGATCAGCCTGGGCGTTGTGCGCGACAACGTCGCCGTTGTGCTGCAGCACCCGGCGCTGTTCAACGATACGGTGCGGGCCAACCTGACCATGGGCCGGGAGCGCGACGACCATCAGTGCTGGCGTGCGCTGGAGATCGCGCAACTTGCCGAGACCATTCGCCAGTTACCGGATGGGCTCGACAGCATAGTGGGTCGCTCCGGCGTTCGTCTGTCCGGCGGTCAGCGCCAGCGGTTGGCCGTGGCGCGGATGGTGCTGGCCGAACCGAAGGTGGTGATCCTCGACGAAGCCACCTCGGCGCTCGACGCTGCCACCGAATATGCCCTGCACCAGGGACTCAACCGCTTTCTGCAGGGGCGTACGACGCTGATCATCGCGCACCGCCTGTCGGCCGTGAAGCAGGCGGACCGGGTGCTCGTCTTCGATGGCGGGCGGATCGCCGAGGAGGGTGATCATCTGCAGTTGATCGCCGAGGGTGGTCTCTACGCGCGTCTGTACGGGCATCTACAGCATTAGTCCGAGCCCGATGCGGTCATTGCGGTCGGCCAACCAGCATCGGCCGATTTTGCTCGGCTACCGTCAGTCTTAAGGCGCCAAAAAAAACCAGACGAAACGCTCAACTATTAGTAATCTCGGCCGACTTCCCGACTGTGCTTTTTTGTGGGATTTCTCTGATGGAACCAGTGCAGAACCTATTTACCAATCTCTCGGTCGGCAAGAAGCTCATCGCCGGATTTGGCGTCGTGCTCCTGCTTACTGCAGGCGTGGCCGCCACCGGCTTTGTTGCAGTCGAGGAGATCCTTGGCCGGGCGCAACAGATCGAGCAGCTGTCCAGCGTCAACGCGTCGCTCCTGTCGGCGCGCGGCGCCGAGCGTGACTACGCTCTGACGCGTCAGCAATCCTCGGCCGACGCGCTGCACGCATCATTGCAGCAACTCGGTACCGAGCTGGCAGGCTTGGCGAGTACTTCAAGTACGCAGGAGCGGGCCTACCTGACACGTATTCAGCAGGCTGCAGAAGAGTACAGCCGGCAATTCGACCGTTACATGGCGCTGATCGAGCGTGGCGTGAAGCTGCGCACGCGCATGCAGGAGGCTGCTCAGGTCAGCCGCGAAGAGTTCGAATTCATCGAGCTGGACATGTACGACGCCGTGCGCGTGCTGCGCCTGGAAGGTGATCGCCTCAAGGGCAGCGATCCGCTGACGGTCGCCGAGGCGACATCGGGGCTGACCAAGCAGATTCTGGACATGCGTACCCTGGAGAATGTCTACGTCGCCAACAGCTCAGATGAAGCGGCCACCGGTTGGAGCGACTTGCACGGGAACGTGACCACCATCGGTAGCAATCTCAAGATCTGGCTGAACGATGACCAGAAGACTTCCATGGACAAGGCCCTGGCCGAGCTGGACCAGTACAAACTGGCGTTCGACGAGTTTCGTCAGAATCGTAGCGAACGCCTCGCGCTCGAACAGTCGATGGCTCAGCAGTCCGAAGTGGTGATCGCAGCTGCCGACGAGGCCTTGGCCAATGCCAGCAGCGTCATGCAGCAACAGAAAAGCAGCAGCTACATGCTGCTCGGCGTGATTGGCGCGCTGGCCATTCTCGTCGGCCTGGTGGCCGCCACGGTGATTTCGCGAATGATCGTCGGTCCGCTTCGCAGCACCGTCCAGCAAGCTCAGCGCGTTGCTGCTGGCGACCTGACCCATTCTCAGGCGAGCGCGCGTCGCGATGAGGTCGGCCAGCTGCAGAACGCCATGCACGACATGACCACTAGCCTGCGTAACCTGATCGGGCGCATCGGTGGCGGCGTCAGCCAGATCGCCGCGGCGGCTGACCAGCTCTCGGCAGTGACCGCGCAAACCAGCACTGGTGTGCAGACCCAGCGTGTCGAGACCGAGCAGGTGGCGACTGCGATGCACGAGATGGCGGCGACGGTGCAGGAGGTTGCGCGCAATGCTGAACAGGCTTCGACCGCGGCGCGGCAGGCTGACCAGCAGGCTCGCCAGGGTGATCGGGTGGTGCGCGATGCAGTCGGGCAGATCGGCAGTCTGGCCGGCGAGGTGGACCAATCGGCACACGCCATCGAAGCGCTGCACGCCGAAAGCGGGCGGATCGGCAGCGTGCTCGAAGTCATTCGTGCGGTCGCCGAGCAGACCAATCTATTGGCACTGAACGCGGCCATCGAGGCGGCTCGCGCTGGCGAGCAGGGCCGCGGCTTCGCTGTTGTTGCGGACGAAGTGCGCGCCCTGGCGCGGCGCACCCACGACTCCACCGAAGAGATCGAAGGCCTGATCGGCAATCTGCAGCGCGTTGCGCAGCAAGCGGTGGAACAGATGCAGAGCAGTCGTTCGCTCACCCAGCGCACCGTCGAGTTGGCTAACGAAGCGGGTGTTGCGTTGGGGCGGATCACCGAGTCGGTGTCCACCATCGAGCAGATGAACCAGCAGATCGCCGCGGCAGCCGAGCAGCAGAGCGCGGTCGCGGACAACATCTCCGAGAGCGTGACGCGTGTGCGCGACATCGGCGACCAGAGCGCCAGTGCCACAGAACAGACCGCCGGTGCCAGCGCCGAGCTGGCTCGCCTGGGCGTGGAGCTGCGGGAGCTGGTCCGCCAGTTCCGTACCTGACGGCGCGCGGCAGACGCGGCTCGCGCGCGAGCCGCGTTATCTGATCGCCTTGCCGTTCAGCTCGGCCGCCCAGGCGGCCAGGGGCAGCGCGGGTTCCTGCCGCCAGACGCGCTGCCAGATGCTCTCCAGGCGGCGCATATCGCCCCGATTGGCCGGCAGGCGTTCGGGGCGTTCCACCAGCTGCCAGCCCTCGGCGCCGCGTTCGGCCAGAGGAAAGCGAAACGGATGGAAGCCGGTCATGCCCAGCCGCAGATCGGTGACCAGCAATTGGTCGCCGTCCACGTCGTAGCGCAGCACATCGCCGCTGAACCAGCGCAGCCGTTCATGCTGAGGTGAGCCGTCCAGCGCATCGGCCAGGTGGGCATTGCGTGGCAGGCGCACCAGCGCCGGGGGCGCGTCGTCCCACCAGCTCACCAGTGTCTCGTAGTAGTGCTCGCCCTCTACCAGAATCACCCGCCAGAGCAGGCTGTTGAAGGGCGTCGGTGTGCTGAACATCCGCTCGACCTCGATGCCCTGGCGGGTGATGCTGGCCTGCACGCGCTGTTCGGCCATCTGCTTGCCGGCAAGGGTGAAACCCAGGTAGCAAGTGGTCAGCACCAGCGCGTAAGCGGGCCATCGGGCCGTGCGGCCATGCAAGCCAAACAGCGCGCCGGCCAGCACCGCGATCAGCAGCGGCACGCTGTAGAGCGGGTCGATGATGAAGATGCTGGACCAGGCGATCGGTGGAGTGGTCAGCGGCCATAGCAGCTGGGTGCCATAGCTGGTGAAGGCGTCCAGCAAGACATGGGTGACCAGCACCAGCCAGATGGTGAGGAACAGTCGGGTGCCGGAGTATCGCTCATCGGGGCGGAAGCGCCTGATCAGCCAGCTCAGCAACACGGCCACGATGCTGAGGACGAACAGCGAATGGCTGAAGCCGCGGTGATAGGTCATGTTGGCGACTGCATCGCCGTAGTCGATGACCACGTCGAGGTCGGGCAGGGTGCCGAGCACGGCGCCATAGGCGAGCGCCTTGCGGCCTTGCCAGCGTCCGAGCATCGCGCCCTGTACGCTGGCGCCGAGTAAGGCCTGGGTGATCGAGTCCATGTGCAGATCCCTGGGGGCGGGGAAATTACCTTAGCCGAAGCACCGGCGGCACCTGATCGGCAAATTTCGAAAAAGTATGTCGTGGTTCGGCACGGCGTAGGACAATCGCCAGCTCAATCGTCCATGGCGCACTCCATGCTGGAAATTTCCAATACCGTGCAGCTGCCGGATGCCGAGATCGAATTGACCGCGATACGCGCCCAGGGTGCCGGCGGGCAGAACGTCAACAAGGTGTCCAGCGCTTTGCACCTGCGTTTCGATATCCAGGCGTCCTCGCTACCGGCGTTCTACAAGGAGCGCCTGCTGGCGCTGCGCGACAGTCGCATCACCGCGGAGGGTGTGGTCATCATCAAGGCGCAGCGCTATCGCACCCAGGAGCAGAATCGTCTCGATGCGCTCGAGCGGCTGGCGGAGCTGATTCGCAGCGTCGGCAAAGTGGAGAAAACCCGGCGCCCGACCAAGCCGACCTTGGGCTCGAAGAAGCGCCGCCTGGAGGGCAAGAGCAAACGCGGTGCGATCAAGGCCGGGCGCGGGCGGGTGGACTACTAAGCCCTCAGGTGCCGGTGCGCACCTCGTCTGTTGCCTCGGCGGGAGGCATGTCGTCCAGCTCGCTTTTGTTGGCCGGTTCGTGGCTGGCGGCGTCTTCCGGGGTGTCGGGCATCAACTCCATGACCGTGGGGCTGGTGCGCAGGATCGGCGTGAAGTGTCCGTGCGGTTCGGTGACCAAGTCGAACACCTTGCGCGGCCGGTAGAACGCATAGAACGCCAGCACGCCGAGGCCTACCGCGAAGAACAGCGGCAGGGCGATGGGGCCGGCCAGATGCATCAGGCCGCCGGCCGCCACCGGGCCCAGTGCGGCGCCGAAGCCGTTGGCCAATAGCAGGCCGCTGGAGCCGGACAGGATCTCGTCGGGATTGAGTTGATCGACCATCTGCGCGACGGCGATAGAGTAGATGGAAAAGGCCAGCCCGCCCCAGACGAACATCAGCCCCAGCAGCAACGGGCTGGCCATCAGCGGTGCCACGGCGAGCGCGAGAACGGCAGCCAGCGCTACCACCCAGAGCAGCACGGTGCGCCGCTCATGTTTGTCGGAAAACAGCCCGATCGGCCACTGCAGCACGGCGCCGCCGAGGATGGTGATGCTCATCAGCAGGCCCACGCCGGCCGCATCGAAGCCGATCTCGCTGGCGTACACCGGCGCCAGGCCCCAGAACCCGCCGAGGACGAAGCCGGATATCCCGGCCGCCATCAGCGGCAGCGGGGCGATGCGCGCCAGCTGCAGCAGGTCGGTCGGGGGAATGTCGGGCAGGGTCGGCTGCGGCTGGCGGGTCAGGGTAATGGGCATCATCGCGCCGCCGATGAGAATGGTCGCCAGGGCAAACAGGGTGAATTCCATCGGGCTGTCGAGCCCCAGCAATTGCTGCGCTGCCGCCAGGGCACCCAGATTGACCGCCATGTATACGGCAAATACCTGGCCGCGCTTCTCGCCGCTGACCTGGGCGTTGAGCCAGCTCTCGATGACCATGTACAGCGTGACCAGCGCGATGCCGTAGACCACCCGCAGCACCAGCCATACCCACGGATTGACGATCATCACGTGCAGCAGCACGGCGGTGGCCGCCAGCGAAGCGTAGAAGGAAAAGGTGCGGATGTGCCCAACCCGCCGGATCAGCGAAGGCGCCAGCCAGGTGCCGACGAGAAAACCGGCGAAATAGCCGGACATCAGTAAGCCAACCATCCCTGTCGAATAGCCTTCGGCCACGCCGCGCAGGGTCAGGAGCGTGTTGAGTAGCCCGTGGCCGAGCAGCAGCAGAGCCACACCGGCGAGCAGTGAACTGATGGGAGCGATCAAGGACGTCATGCGGTAACCCTAGGCAGCGAAGCCGGTGAAGGCAAGTCCAGGTGCGTCGGACGCTGGCCGATGATGTGACCTAACTTGCTAATTTTCATAACAAAGTCGTGGGAAGCGGCGGCTGGTAGGGCCGACGCTCCCTGCGTTGTGCATTTGGCAGCCGTGGCCATTCAGGATTCCCGCAGCGTCGCGCACTGCAATGGCTTGGCATGGCGCACGGCCTGGTTCAGCGACTGCACGGCTTCGACCATCGCCTCGCGGTCGAGCACGCCGGTCAGGCTGATCGCCGCCTGGTCGACCACCGCCTGGGCATGGCGCAGCAGCACCCGTTCGGTGTCGGCATCCTCGGCGGCGTAGAGCAGGTTCTTGCAGGCCTGCAGCAGTGCTTGCAGAACCTGTAGGTCGTCAGCGCCATAGCGGCGCTGCGGGCCGAAGGTCATCTGCAGCAGCTGATGCAGATTCAGCTCGCGGATGAAAATCCGCGGTCGATCCTCGGCGCGGGCGACCTCGTGGTCGGGCATCTGCATGCGCTCGGCCAGCAGTACGCCCAGCATGTCGATCGCCTTGATCGCCGTTCCCGGGTCGTTGATCCCCGGGCTCAGGGCGCGCACGGCGATTTCGACGATCTGCTTGAAGCCAAAGAAGAAGTGCCGCTGCGCGTACTCCTCGACATAGAAGTCGAAACAGTCGAGCAGACGGTTCGTGCAGTTCTCATCGAGTTCACGGTCGATGCGCATCAATGGATGTCCGGGCATGACGAAGAAGCCGTAGTGCACCTGCACGGTCATGCGCGCGTCCTGCTCTTCGAGGAGGTCCTGGGCAGCGGTGACGTTCAGCGCCTTGAAGTAGCCCGAGCGCCGCGCGCGCACGACCGTCCATTGCGCGTCGTCCGGCCAGATTGGCGCATGGCTGTCTTGCAGCTGACGACGGCGTGCGCGCAGCTGACCGAGGGTCTGTTTGTAGACGCGGTTGAGGATGAAATCCACCTGGATCGACAGCGAAATGGAACGGATGAAGTACACGAACAGACACAGGCAGATCACCGCGAGCCCCAGCGCCAGGAAGATGCCCAGGCTCGGTACGTTGATGTCGTCGCCTTCCTGAATGGTCGAGATCAGCATCAGCGAATCGATGATCGTGCCGAGATAGACGCCGAGCACCACCTGATGACTGCGGCTGCTGATCAGGCCGGGAATGACCCGCGGCGACAGCGAGGAGGCGGCCGAGTTGAGCACCACCATCACCATCGAGAAGCTGAACACCATCAGCGAAATGATCCCGCCGACCAGGGTGCCGAGGATCAGTCGGGCATTCTCGGCGTTCTTCACCAGGCCGAGGTCCAGATCTTCCTTGTACGGCTGCAGCCAGGTCATCTCCAAGAGGATCGTCACGACGCAGAGAACTGCCAGGCCCACCGCGATCAGGGTCGGGTAGAAGGCGATGCTGCCGGTGACGCGGTGATACAGGCGAAACAGCCTGTTGGTCAGTGATGGCATGGCAGCTCCCTGCGGTGATCCGGCGATACGTGTCTACCGCCGTTCGGCAGCAAGCGGCGACTATCGTTCGCTTCAGGCCGGGCCGTCGGCCACAAGGGTCGCGATCAGCGCACGCACGCTGCCGGGCAGCGCGTCCAGTTCGCGAACCAGAATGCTGCGCTCGCGCACCGCCCAGGGTTCGTCCAGTGTCACCAGGGCGAGCTGCATGGTGCGGCTGTGCCGGCGCGCTGCCGACTCGGGAATGATGCCGATGCCCACACCGGCCTCGATCATCCGACAAACCGCCTCGAAGCTGGAGACCTGGATGCGCAGGGAAAGCTGGCCACCCAGTTTTTCCACTTGGTCGCGCAGAAAGGTCAGCAGCGTGCTGCCTTCGTGCAGGCCGATGTGCTGGTACGCCAGTGTCTGGCGCAGCGTGACCTGTGCTTCCCCGGCCAGCGGATGGCCGATCGGCACGGCCAACAGCAGGCGGTCGGTGCTGAAGTGCAGCACTTGCAGCCCTTCGGCCTGCACCGGGCCCGCGATGATGCCCATGTCGGTGCTGCCGTCCAGCACGCCACGCACGATGTCGCGGCTCAGGCGCTCCTGCAGGTCCACCGTGACGCCGGGGCGCTCGGCGAGAAATCCGGCCAGCACCTCTGGGAGGAATTCGGTTACGGCCGTGGTATTGGCGAAGATGCGGATGTGACCGGCCGAGTCGGTGCCGTATTCGGTGAACTCGCTTTTCAGGTAGTCCACCTGGCGCATGATCAGCCGCGCATGCTGCAGCAACTTGTGGCCGGCCGGCGTCAGCTCGACACCGCGGCTGTCGCGGTAAAGCAGGCGGCTGTCGAGCTGGCCCTCCAGCGCCTTGATCCGCGCACTGGCGGCTGCCGGCGAGAGGTGTGCGCGTCGTGCGCCCTGGGTCAGGCTGGGGGACTCGGCAATATGGATGAACAGGCGCAGGTCGGCCAGATCGAAGTGCATAGACGCCTCGGTTTGGGCTAGGCGTTCAGCTTAGCCGAACGCTGGTGTCGGTAAATACAAATTCTCGGAACGCCGGCTTCGTAGCATCCTCCAGCGAAACAAGACAACAGCGGAAACCCGACGATGACCGATACCTCTGCCTGGATTGGCCGCAGTGAAGAAGTGCACGACCAGCTCAGCCGTAACCTGCTGATGCGCATCGCCGCGACCTTCGGCGAAAGCACTCCCGCGCACGGCGAAGCGCTGCCACCTCTGTGGCAATGGTGCTTCTTCCAGGAGCCGGTTGCCGAAAGCGGCCTCGGCGAGGATGGCCACCCGGCACGCGGTGGCTTCCTGCCTCCGGCGGATAATCGCAACCGCATGTGGGCCGGCGGCCGGGTCGAATTCCTGCGTCCGCTGGAAGCCGGCGGCGAGGCGCGACGCGTGTCTACCATCAAGCACATCGAGGAGAAACAGGGCCGCACCGGCGCGCTGCTGTTCGTCACCGTGCAGCATGACTATCTGCAGGACAGCCGGCTGGCGATCCGTGAGGAACAGGACATCGTCTACCGTGAGCCCACCCCGCCGAAGACCAGCAGCGGCGAACCCATGGTCGCCGGTGGCTGGCGCGAGGCGGTCACACCGACGCCGACGCTGCTGTTCCGTTATTCGGCGGTCACCTTCAACGGCCATCGCATCCATTACGACTGGCCTTACGTCACCGAGACCGAAGGCTATGCCGGCCTGGTCGTTCACGGCCCGCTGATCGCAACCTTGAACCTGCGCGCCTTCTGCCGCGCCAACCCCGACGCCCGCCTGCGCCGCTTCGCCTACCGCGGCCTGCGCCCGCTGATCGCGCCGCAGCCGTTCGAGGTCGGCGGTCGCATCGTCGCGCCGGGCAAGGCCGAACTCTGGGCCGGCGACCACAACGGCCTGGCGCAGAGAGCCGAAGTGGAATTCGACTGAATCGTAGGGTGGATAACGGCGCAGCCTTATCCACCGTTGAGGCCGCGTGCCGCACAAGCGAGAAACCGAGATGACCCCGAACAAGACCGAAGAACTGAGCTTCATCCGCGAAGGCGTGCGCGCCCTCTGCGCCGAATTTCCCGCCGAATACTGGCGCAAGATCGACGAGGAAAAGGGCTTCCCGGAAGCCTTCGTCACCGCCATGACCGAAGCCGGCTGGCTCTCGGCGATGATCCCGGAAGAATACGGCGGCTCCGGCCTGGGCCTGGCCGAGGCCTCGGTGATCCTCGAGGAGGTCAACCGTTGCGGCGGCAACTCCGGGACCATCCACGGGCAGATGTACAACATGTTCACCCTGCTCAGAAACGGCAGCGAGGAGCAGAAACGCTACTACCTGCCGAAGCTGGCCAGCGGCGAGCTGCGCCTGCAGTCCATGGGCGTCACCGAGCCGACCACCGGCACCGACACCACCAAGATCAAGACCACCGCCGTGCGCCAGGGCGACAAGTACGTCATCAACGGGCAGAAGGTGTGGATCTCGCGCATCCAGCATTCCGACCTGATGATCCTGCTGGCACGCACCACGCCGCTGGCCGAGGTGCAGCGCAAGTCCGAGGGTATGTCGATCTTCCTTGTCGACCTGCGCGAGGCCATCGGCAACGGCCTGACCGTGCAGCCGATCGCCAACATGGTCAACCACGAGACCAACGAGCTGTTCTTCGACAACCTGGAGATTCCCGCCAGTAGCCTGATTGGCGAGGAGGGCAAGGGCTTTCGCTACATCCTCGACGGCCTGAATGCCGAGCGCACGCTGATCGCCGCCGAGTGCATCGGCGATGGCCGCTGGTTCGTCGAGAAGTCCGCGCAGTACGCCCGCGACCGTGTGGTATTCGGCCGGCCCATCGGGCAGAACCAGGGCGTGCAGTTCCCCATCGCCGAAGCGCATATCGAGATCGAGGCCGCCGACCTGATGCGCTGGCGCGCCTGCGAGGAATACGACGCCGGGCGCAACGCCGGGGCGGCGGCCAACATGGCCAAGTACCTGGCAGCCAAGGCCAGCTGGGAAGCCGCCAACGCCTGTCTGCAGACTCACGGTGGCTTCGGCTTCGCCAACGAATACGACGTCGAGCGCAAGTTCCGCGAGACGCGGCTGTACCAGGTGGCGCCGATCTCGACCAATCTGATCCTGTCGTACGTGGCCGAGCACTTGCTCGAGCTGCCGAGATCCTTTTAACCGGCAGCCGATGCCACGATGCAACGGAGCGGGTTCGGGCCAACGCGTGGAAAAGGCTTCGCCGTTTTCCACCCTACGGCGGCAGGTTTGTAGGGTGGATGTCGCGAAGCACATCCACGCGGGCGTTGGAATGCCAACGCATCGAATCAGGAGGAAGTCATGCACATCGGTCACCTCGACCATCTAGTCCTCACCGTCGCCGACATCGAGACGACGGTGGACTTCTACACCCGCGTGCTCGGCATGCAGGTGGTGACCTTCGGCGAGGGGCGCAAGGCGCTGGCCTTCGGCAACCAGAAGATCAACCTGCACCAGGCCGGGCGCGAATTCGAGCCCAAGGCCGAGCGGCCGACCCCGGGTTCGGCGGACCTCTGCTTCATCGTTGCCACACCGCTGGCCGGGGTGATTGCCCATCTCCAGGCGCAGCAGGTGGCCATCGTCGAAGGCCCGGTACAACGCACCGGCGCGACCGGACCGATCCGCTCGGTGTACCTGCGTGACCCCGACCAGAACCTCATCGAACTGTCCAATCCGTTAGAGAATCCGCTGGAGCCCAACGCATGAGCCAGCACACCCGTGCCTTGACCGAATTCCTCGCCGGGCTCGCCTACGAGCAGATCCCCGAACCGGTGCTCGCCCGCACCGAAGACCTCTTTCTCGACTGGCTCGGCTCGGCCCTGGCCAGCGCCGGCTCGCATCCGATTCCGCTGTTCGAGCGTTACGCGCAGAGCATGGGCCCGACCGACGGGCCGGCGCGCATTCTGGTCAACGGCCAGAGCAGCTCGGCCTATTTCGCCGCACTGGTGAATGCCGCCAGCTCGCATCTGGTGGAGCAGGACGACCTGCACAACAGCTCCGTGTTGCACCCGGCCACGGTCGTGTTTCCCGCTGTGCTGGCGGCGGCGCAGGATTTCGGCAAGTCCGGCCGCGAGCTGCTGGTGGCCTCGGTGGCCGGCTACGAGGCGGGCATCCGCATCGGCGAGTTCCTCGGCCGCTCGCATTACCGCATCTTCCACACCACCGCGACGGTCGGCACCCTGGCCGCGGCGGTGGCCGTTGGCAAGCTGATGGATTTCGACCAGCAGCAGTTCACCCATCTGCTCGGCAGCGCCGGGACGCAAGCGGCGGGGCTGTGGGAGTTTCTCCATGACGCGGCGGACTCCAAGCAACTGCACACCGCCAAGGCGGCTGCCGATGGCCTGCTCGCCGCCTACCTGACCGCCGATGGCCTGACCGGCGCGCAGAACATCCTCGAAGGCGAGCAGGGCATGGCGGCGGGCATGTCCCGCGATGCCGAGCCGAGCAAGCTGTCCGACCGGCTCGGCACGCGCTGGGCGCTGGCGGAAACCTCGTTCAAGTTCCACGCCTCCTGCCGGCATACCCACCCGGCGGCCGATGCGCTGCTGGCGCTGATGCAGCGCGAAGGGCTCGGGGCCGATGACATCGCCTCGGTCACCACCCGCGTGCACCAGGGCGCGATCGACGTGCTCGGCCGCGTGACGGTGCCGCAGACGGTGCATCAAGCCAAGTTCTCCATGGGCACAGTGCTGGGGCTGATCGCCCTGTACGGCAAGGCCGGCCTGACCGAATTCCACAGCCATGCGCTCAGCGACCCGCGCGTCGGCGAGTTCCGCGAGAAGGTCTCGATGACGCTCGATCCCGAGGCGGACGGCGCCTACCCGGCACGCTGGCTCGGTCGCGTCGACGTGATCACCGCCGATGGCCGCACGCTGCACGGCGCCATCGACGAGCCGAAGGGCGACCCGGGCAACACGCTGAGCCGCGCCGAGCTGGAGGACAAGTTCCGCCGCCTGGTGCAGTTCTCCGCGGCGCGCAGCGATGACGAGGCGGGCGCGCTGATCGATACGGTCTGGCGCCTGCGCGAGAGCGGGAATTTAGACATGTTGAGGTGACCGTAGGGTGGGCTTCAGCCCACCACAGGTAACACGCTCCGGTGGGCTGAAGCCCACCCTACTAGAAGCGCAATCGTAGGGTGGATGACGGCGAAGCCTTATCCACCAATGTGGCGCCAGAGCCCCAGGAGCTTGAACAAACGCGTGGAAATGGCTTTGCCGATTTCCACCCTACGCCGAATATGCAGGAACCGAACATGAACGACACCCAAGTCAAACCCCGCCCACTCGATGGCATCACCGTGGTCAGCCTCGAGCACGCCATCGCTGCGCCGTTCTGCACGCGCCAGCTGGCCGACCTCGGCGCACGGGTGATCAAGATCGAACGGCCCGGTGCCGGGGATTTCGCCCGCGGCTACGACGAGCGGGTCGACGGCCTGGCCTCGCATTTCGTCTGGACCAACCGCTCGAAGGAAAGCCTGAGCCTGGACGTGAAGCAGGACGCCGCTGCCCAGGTGCTCGACCAGCTCTTGGCCAAGGCCGACGTGCTGGTGCAGAACCTCGCGCCCGGCGCCGCGGCGCGCATGGGGTTGTCCTTCGAGGTGCTGCACGAGCGCTTTCCGCGGCTGATCGTCTGCGACATCTCCGGCTACGGCGAGGGTGGCCCCTATGAACAGAAAAAGGCCTACGACCTGCTGATCCAGAGCGAGGGCGGCTTTCTCTCCGTCACCGGTGGGCCGGGTGAAACCGAGATGGCCAAGGCCGGCTGCTCCATCGCCGACATCGCCGCGGGCATGTACGCCTACACCGGCGTGCTTTCGGCGCTGATGCTGCGCGACAAGACGGGCGAGGGCAGCCGCGTCGACGTTTCCATGCTCGAAAGCCTGGTGGAGTGGATGGGCTACCCGTTGTATTACGCCTACAAGGGCGCGACGCCGCCGCCGCGTGCCGGCGCCGCCCACGCCACCATCTACCCCTACGGCCCTTTCCCCACTGGCGACGGCGGCACGGTGATGCTCGGCCTGCAGAACGAGCGTGAGTGGCTGGCGTTCTGCGACAAGGTGCTGCTGCAGCCGGAACTGGCGCAGGACGAGCGCTTCTCCAGCAACGCCCGGCGTTCGGAGAATCGCACCGAATTGCGTGCGCTCATCGTCGAGGCGTTCAGCCACCTGAGTGCCGAAGAGGTGATCGCCCGGCTGGATGCCGCGCCCATCGCCAATGCCCATGTCAACGACATGGCCGGTGTCTGGGCGCATCCGCAGCTCAAGGCGCGCCAGCGCTGGAGCGAGGTGGACAGCCCGGCCGGTCGCTTGCCTGCGCTGCTGCCGCCGGGACGCAACAGCGCCTTCGCCCCGCGCATGGATCCGATCCCCGCGCTGGGCCAGCACACCGACAGCCTGCTGGCCGAGCTGGGTTACGCCCCCGGCGACATTCAGCGCTTGCACGAGCAGGGCGCGGTATGAGCGCGCCCAGGAGCCAGCCCATGAACGCATCGATCATCCGTAGCGCGCTGTTCGTCCCGGCGACCCGCCCGGAACGCATTCCCAAGGCGCTGGCGAGCGGCGCCGACGCGGTCATCGTCGACCTCGAGGATGCGGTCGCAGAGAACCTTAAGGCAGAGGCGAGGGGCAACCTCGATGCCTTCCTCGCGGCCAACCCGGCGGCGCGCCTGCTGGTGCGCATCAACGCGCCAACCCATGCCGAGCAGGCCGCGGACCTGGCGCTTTGTGCCCGTCATGCCGGTGTCGCCGGCGTGCTGCTGCCGAAGGTCGAAAGCGCGGTGCAGGTCGCGCTGGCGGCCAGCTGCGGCAAGCCGGTCTGGCCAATCGTCGAAAGTGCCCGCGGGCTGGCCAATCTGGCGGAAATTGCCCACGCCCAGGGTGTCGAGCGGCTGTCCTTCGGCGCGCTGGACCTGGGCCTCGATCTCGGCCTGGCCAATGGCAGCGCCGGCGCTGAGCGCATGCTCGACCAGGCACGCTATGCGCTGCTGCTGCAGTCGCGATTGGCCGGACTGGCAGCGCCGCTGGACAGCGTCTTTCCCGACATCAAAAACCTCGAAGGCCTCGCCCGTGCCACTGCCGATGCGCGTGACATGGGCTTTGGCGGCCTGCTGTGCATCCACCCGAGCCAGGTGGCCGTGGTGCACGAAACCCTGATGCCCAGTGCCGACGAGCTGGACTGGGCGCAACGCATCCTCGCCGCCGGAGCTTCCGGCGATGGGGTTTTCGTGGTGGACGGACAGATGGTCGATGCCCCCGTCATCGGCCGTGCCCGTCGCCTCCTGCAACGTGCCGGGCAAGCGGTTCCCTGACCACAACGCTTGCCTGCGAAACGTACCAACCGACAAAAACAAGAGGGTACTTCCATGCTGAGTAACAAGCTCAAGGCACTCGCCTGCGCGCTTTCTTTCACTGTCGCCGGGGTGGTGCATGCCGAACCCGTGACCATCAAGTTCGCCCATGTAGTGGCGGACAACACGCCGAAGGGGCAGGGCGCGCTGCTGTTCAAGAAGCTCGCCGAAGAACGCCTGCCGGGCAAGGTGAAGGTCGAGGTCTACCCGAACTCCTCGCTGTTCGGCGACGGCAAGGAAATGGAGGCCCTGCTGCTCGGTGACGTGCACATGCTGGCGCCGTCGCTGGCCAAGTTCGAGCATTACGCCAAGGCCATTCAGATCTATGACCTGCCGTTCCTGTTCGACGACCTGGCGGCAGCCGATCGTTTCCAGAGCGGCCCGCAGGGCAAGGCGCTGCTGCGCGCGATGGAGGACAAGAACATCACCGGTCTGGCCTACTGGCACAACGGAATGAAGCAGCTTTCGGCGAACAAGCCGCTGCGCGAGCCGAAGGATGCCCGTGGGCTGAAGTTCCGCGTGCAGGCCTCGGCAGTGCTCGACGAGCAGTTCAAGGCGGTGCGCGCAAACCCCCGCAAGATGAGCTTCGCCGAGGTCTACCAGGGCTTGCAGACCGGCGTGGTCAATGGCACCGAGAACACCTGGTCGAACTATGAAAGCCAGAAGGTGCACGAGGTCCAGCCTTACATGACCGCCTCCGACCACGGTCTGATCGACTACATGGTGATTACCAACACCAAGTTCTGGAACGGCCTGCCGGAAGACGTGCGCGGCGAGCTGGAAACGATCATGGAAGAGGTCACCGCCGAGGTGAACCGCCAGGCCGACGACCTTAACCAGCAGGCACGCCAGGCCATCGCCGCCTCCGGCAAGACCGAGATCATCGAGCTGACCCCCGAGCAACGCGCCCAGTGGCGCGAGGCGATGAAACCGGTGTGGAAGAAGTTCGAGAGCGAGATCGGCGCCGAGCTGATCGAAGCGGCGCAGGCGGCCAACCGCTCCTGAGCCTCCAGAGGCACCAAGCGGCGGAGAACGAACGGGTCTGTCCGATGTGACCGGCCCGTTTTTTTATGCCTGAAACCAGGCTTATGCTGACCGACCAAAGCGCGCAAGGAGACGCCGGCATGAGTCGTTACGCCACGGTCAGCACACCCGTGCTGGATATCGCTTATCTCGAATGGAACCCCCGCGGCCAGCAGGTCGCCGTGCTCGTGCACGGCTGGCCGGATTGCCCCGAAGGCTGGGAGCCCGTGGCCGAGCGCCTGGCCGCAGCGGGCTACCGGGTGCTCTGCCCGACGCTGCGCGGCTTCGGTCGGACACGCTTTCGCGACGCGCTGACCCCACGCAGCGGTCAGCTCGCCGCGCTGGGCCGTGACCTGCTGGATTTCATCGACGCATTGCGCCTCGACCAGCCGGTGTTGGTCGGCCATGACTGGGGGGCGCGGGCGGTGGCCAATGCCTGCGGGCTGCGCCATCACGCCGCCGCACGGCTGGTAATGCTCGCGGTGGGCTACGGCACCAATGACCCGAACCAGCACATCTCGCTCAGCCAGGCGCGCAACTACTGGTACCACTGGTACATGGCCACCCCGCGCGGCGAGCAGACGGTAGTCGAGGATCGCGCGGCCTTCACGCGGCTGCTGTGGGATACCTGGTCACCGGCCGGCTGGTACAGGGAGGCGGATTTCATCCAGGCGCTGGAGGCGTTCGACAACCCGGACTGGGCTGCCGTGGTACTGCATTCCTACCGCCACCGCTGGGGCTTCGTCGCCGGCGATCCTGCCTATGCATCGGACGAGGCGTTGCTGCAACCGGCCCCGGTGCTCGCCGTGCCGACGCTGGTGCTGCACGGCGAGGCCGATACCTGCAACGCACCGGAAACCTCGGCCGGGCGCGAGGCCTTGTTCAGCGGCCCATACCACCGACAGCTGTTGCCAGGCGCCGGCCACTTCCCCCAGCGCGAGGCGCCGCAGGCGGTGGCCGAGGCGATTCTGCAGTTCTGTCAGGGGGATTGAGCCGTTGCTAGATGCTGCGGGCGGCGAGACCTAACCGTTTCTCTGGCCTGCAGTGGTTGGTTTTTCTAGGGCTCTGCTAGGCCTGCCGCTTGTACTAGCCGGTTTTTTTGCGGCGCTACACGGCATGGAATCTGGAAGGCTTATCGACACGGCAATGGCTGAGCGGGTGCGGAAGGTCGCAGGCGAGGCAGTGTCTGATGACATCAATTTCATGCTTCCCGGAGCTGGTGTATAACCACCCGGCGTCCCTGAGGGGCCCGAGCTAGAGGCTCGGACACAATGGCGAATGGAATGTTATACACCAAGCCCGTTCGGCGTCTTATACACCACTTGGTGTCTAATTATAGTTAGAGAATACTCCGATGACTGAGCAAACCCTAAAATTTTTGGGTGAGATGATTGCATATGGCGGAGGCGGAGCTGTAGTAGCTTACTTAACCTTTCAATTTCTAGGAAAATCCTGGATTGAAAATAAATTCACCCAAAGGCTCGATTATCTAAAACACCAACAAGCTCTTGAATTACAACGACTAAGAGTTGAGATAGACGCACTGCTTAGCGGAGCAATAAAGCTGCAAGAGCGAGAGTTCCAGGTGCTACCAAAAGCATGGCAAAAACTTGATGAAGCATATGGATTGATTTCATCACTAGTTCACCCTATGCAAGAGTATCCCGATGTAGACCGCATGAGCGAAGCACAGCTTGAAGAGTTTCTTGCATCTACAATTTTCACTGAATCGCAGAAACATGAGATTCAATCCTCCAGAAACAAGCTAGAAACCTATAAAGACATTGTCTTTTGGCATCGCTATCGAAAAGTGAAATCTGCCTTCTCAGAACTGCAAAGTTTTGTTGCGCGCAATGGAATATTCTTTACGCCAGAGCTTAAAGAACAATTCACAAGAATCTCGGAAATGCTCTGGTCAGCGCTAGTCTCGAAAGAGGTAGGGCACGAGGCAAGCGATCACAAAATGCAACGCGAAGGGTGGCAAAAAATTAAAGATGATGCAGAGCCTCTCTATAAGAAAATAGAGGGGGCAATTCAAGCACGCCTACAGTCACATGGCAGAAAACTGTGATCTCTAACTAGTGGTTAAAACCCTTCGCTCCGCTCGCTGGGGCGGGTTAAAGCCCGCCCCTTAACCAAATGTTAGATATTTATGCAGATAACTGAGTGGGTCATAGCAGCAATAGCGTGGGCAAATGAGAACCAAGGCGTTCTCAGTGTTGCGCTATTCGTGATCACTGTGATTTTTGGCTGGTTTAGTGGGGTTTTCTCTGCTCTACGCCGGAAACCAAAATTCAAAATAGAAACCATCCCCGGTCCAACCCTCTGCTGCACATATCTCACCGGAAACAAGCATCAAGAATACGATGCGCATCAAACAGCAATAGCCATATATTTGCACATCTCAAATATTGGCGCTGCGCCATCAAGCATTCATAAGGTCAGAGTTGGGTATCATTGGAACCTCACTCCATGGAGCATGCTTTGGCTAAAAAACTCCATCGGCTGGTTTTGGATTGAGCATCAAGCGGTAGCACTTACTGATTTCCAAGTAGAAATTGTAGGCAACATAAAAATCTACCCATTTCTAACCCAGAAAAATTATTTATCTCCTGCTAGGCTCGATAGTTTTCTCGAAATTGGCCAATCTATAAATGGCGTTGTCTACTTTGAGCAACCTGAGAGCTGGGGAGGTTGCTTTCCGAAAAACAAAAAACAACTAGTAAAAATCAAAGTAGAAGTCACCGACGTCTTCGGAGGCCGCCACAAGGCAACAATCAAAGTGCCGACAGTGACCTTAGAAGAAGCAAGGAAATACAATCCAGAATTTGGAAGCACACTTTTCAAAATTAACAACCCAGAATCGGACAAGAATGAAGTTTAAATATCTAGGAACTGGTTAAAACCGCTCGCTTCGCTCACTGGGACGGGCTAAAGCCCGCCCTTGGCTTAATCGTTAAGTGCTAGGTGTAAATTTGAAAGCAATACACTTTGTATTTTTCTTCATTTCAGCAGCAGCCTTTGCCACTGAAGAAAATAATGATCCATGCAATGCCCAAGGCGGAGGCGTTACCGCAGGATATATGTGCGTGGCACAAAAAAACTCGCTGACGAGCAGTTGAATGCAGAATACAAGAAAGCCATCAAAAGAGCCGAAGAAGAAGAAACTGCATTGCGCCAAAATTGGCCACACACCGAACTGGTTAGCTTATTTCGTTCTTCTCAAAGGGCGTGGCTTAAATTCAGAGATGCCGAGTGTGAGTTCATAGGGATGTCGTCCACGCCATCTCCTTGGCAGGGTGTCCAAGTGGAAGAGTGCAAATTAAGAATGACTATTGAGCGAACAGAGTATTTTAAAGGAGTTCACTCAGGCTAACGCACCCAATAATAGGTATATGGCTTCTCCCCACAATCAGTGAAAGATAGCTTTTTCGAGACGGTCCGCCCGGATTTAAACGCCGGCTTCCTGCATCCACTTCGGTTTCGGGTAACGGCGATCGGCCTTGCCGGCCTTGAGTACCGCGCCCGGCACGTCGTGGCCGACCAGTTGGGGCAGGTCGGCGGCGCATTGCAGCAGGCGGTCGAGATCGACGCCGGTGTTCAGCCCCATGCGCTGGAACATATGCACCACGTCCTCGGTGCAGATATTGCCGCTGGTGCCGGGCGCGTAAGGGCAGCCGCCGAGGCCGCCGAGCGAGGCGTCGAAGCGGTCGATGCCGGCGTTCAGCGCTGCCAGCGCGTTGGCCAGGCCCATGCCGCGGGTGTTGTGGAAGTGTGCGGTGAATATTGCCTGTGGCCAGCTGTTCAGCGCTTCGCGGCAGATACGCTCGACCTGCGCCGGGTTGGCCATGCCGGTGGTGTCGCAGAGGGTGATGCCCTGCACGCCGATCTCCAGCAGGCGTTGCACCAGCTCATAGATGCGCCGCTCGGGCACGTCGCCCTCGAAGGGGCAGCCGAAGGTGGTCGATAGCGAGGCGTTGATGAACACGCCACTGCCGCGAGTGACTTCGATGATTTCGCGGAACTGCGCCAGCGACTGTTCGGGCGTCATGCGCAGGTTGGCCAGGCCGTGGGTATCGCTGGCCGACATCACCAGGTTGATCTCGTCCACCTCGCAGGCCAGGGCGCGCTCGCAGCCCCTCACGTTGGGCACCAGCACGGTGTACTCGACGCCCTCCGCACGGCGGATGCCGCGCATCACGTCTTCGGCGTCGCGCAGGTTGGGGATGGCCTTGGGCGAGGTGAAGGAGGTGACCTCGATCTTCGCCAGCCCGGTTTGCGAGAGGTGGTCGATCAGGGCGATCTTGGCTTCGGTCGGCACGAAGTTCGCTTCGATCTGGAAGCCGTCGCGGGTGGCGACTTCCTGGATATACAGGCGTTTGCTCATGGGGAGTCCTGGGGTTTCGTAGGGTGGATGACGCTCTACCCATCCACCGTTGTGGCTTGCTGGCTGGTGAACAAGCTTCGCGTTGTCCACCCTACGTATGGGCGTAGGGTAGATGACGCACTGTTCAGATGATCCCGCGTTCGCGCAGGCCCTGGCGTTGTTCGTCGGTGAGGCCGAGGCCGGCCAGCACGTCGTCGGTGTGTTCGCCCAGCTGCGGGCCGCCTTCGCCGATTCGTCCCGGCGTGCGCGATAGCTTGGGCAGCACGCCCGGCACCTTGAGCGGGCCGGCAAAGGTCTGCACCTGCTCGATCATCTGCCGCGCCAGGTAGTGCGGGTCCTTGACGATATCGGCGGCGGTGTAGGGATAGCCGGCCGGCACGCGGGCGCCCTTGAGTGCTTCGATCACCTCGTCGCGGCTGTGCTGGATGGTCCATTCGCCAATGGCGGCATCGATCAGCTCGGCGTGCTGGGCGCGGCCGTCGTTGTGGGCGAAGCGCGGATCATCGGCAAGGTCCTGGCGGCCCATCAGGGTCATCAGGCGCTTGTAGATGCTGTCGCCATTGCCGGCGATCAGCACGTAGGCGCCGTCGTTGCACAAATAGGAATTGGACGGCGTGATGCCGGGCAGGGCGCTGCCAGCCGGCTCGCGTACATAGCCGAAGGCGTCGTATTCGGGCACGAGGCTTTCCATCATGGCGAACACCGACTCGTACAGCGCCACGTCGATCTCCTGGCCCTGGCCGCTACGGTTGCGCTCCTGCAGGGCGAGCAATACACCGATCACGCCATACAGCGAGGACAGCGAATCGCCGATGCTGACGCCGACCCGCACCGGGGGCTGGCCCGGATAGCCGGACAGGTGGCGCAGACCGCCCATGGCTTCGCCGATCACACCGAAGCCCGGCAGGTCACGATAGGGGCCGGTCTGGCCGTATCCGGAGATGCGCAGCATGATCAGCCGAGGGTTCAGCTTCGACAGCTCATCCCAGCCCAGGCCCCATTCTTCCAGCGTGCCGGGGCGGAAGTTCTCCACCAGAATGTCGGCTTCGGCCACCAGCTGGCGGACGATTTCCTGGCCTTCCGCGGCCTTGAGATCCAGCGTCACCGAGCGCTTGTTGCGCGACTGCACGTGCCACCAGAGCGAGGTGCCGTCCTTTAGCTTGCGCCACTTGCGCAACGGGTCGCCAACCCTGGGGGGCTCGATCTTGATCACGTCGGCGCCGAATTCACCGAGCAGCTTGCTGGCGAAAGGGCCGGCGATCAGTTGGCCCATCTCGATCACCTTGAGGCCCTGCAGCGGCAGGTTCTTGTCTGTCTGTTCGCTCATCACGACACCTGTGCCGGTTGATTCATGGTGCCGAGCATGACCGACCCATCGGCAGCGGACAATTGGTCGTTGGCCAAGCATGGCTTCGCGCTCCACGAAGCCGGGAGACGTGAGGCCGTGGAATAGCGGCGGGAATAGGTGCATGCTTCGTCACCCGCGAATACGGAAGCTTGCCCATGCGCCGCATCGATTTCGTCACCCTTCGGCTGTTCGTCGCCATCGCCGAGACCCGTAGCCTGACCCGCGCCGCCGAGCGCGAGCATCTGGCGCTGGCAGCGGTGAGCAAGCGCGTCAGCGATGTGGAAGGGCAGCTCGGCGTCAGCCTGCTCTATCGCCAGCCCAAGGGCGTCGAGCTGACGCCGGCCGGCCACGCGCTGCTGCACCACGCGCGCAACCTGCTGGACAACCTGCAGCAGCTGGACGCTGACCTCAGCGAGTTCAGCCAGGGCGTGAAGGGCCATGTGCGCATCCACGCCAACACCTCGGCGGTGATCGAGTTCCTGCCCGAAGACCTGAGCGCCTTCGCTCGCCAGCACCCGGAAGTGAAGATCGACCTGGAGGAGCGCGTCAGCAGTGACACCCTGCGCGCCCTGCGCGAGGGGCTGACCGATATCGGCATCTTCGCCGGGCACATGCCGGGCGAGGACCTGCAGGTGTTTCCCTACCGCGAGGATCGGCTGGTGCTGGTCACGCCACGTGAGCATCCGCTGGCCGGCCGCGAATGCATTGCACTGCGCGAGGCGGCAGGCTTCGACTTCATTGGCCTGCAGCAGGATGCCTCGCTGCATGCCCTGCTGCAGCAGTCGGCACAGCAGATGGGCACGCCGCTGCGTCTGCGCATCCAGGTGCGCAGCTTCGAGGCGATCTGCCGGATGATCCACACCGGCATGGGCATCGGCGTGCTGCCTGAGCAGGTGGTGCGCAACTACCTGCCGGCGCTGGACGTGGCCATGGTGCCGCTGACCGATGTCTGGGCGCGGCGCGAACTCAAGCTCGGCGTGCGCAATCTGGAAAGCCTGTCGGTGACTGCCCGGCAGATGCTCGAACACCTCACGCTTCGCGAAGGCCAGGCCTGAGCGAAGCCGTTTGGCGGCGCGATCGCGTCACGGCCTTCGCCAAACGCGAAGTCGCGCTTGGCCAATTAGCAATTCAGCCCGAGGGGGCGGCGGGGTAGAGTCGGACCAGCTGCATGGCTCACACAACTACAAAACGGAGCTCTCCATGGCACGACTCACCCGTGGCATCACCCGTCTGCTCGCCGCTTCAGCGCTGTTTAGCGTCCTCGGCGCCCAGGCCGATCCGATCCTGATCAAGTTCTCCCATATCACCGCCGACAGCACGCCGAAGGGTCAGGGCGCGCTGATGTTCAAGAAGCTCGTGGAAGAGCGCCTGCCCGGCCAGGTGGAAGTGCAGGTATTCGCCAACTACTCGCTGTACGGCGACGGCAAGGAGATGGAGGCACTGCTGATGAACGAGGTGCAGCTGCTGGCGCCGGCACCGTCGAAGCTCGAGCAGTACACCAAGCAGCTGCAGCTGTTCGACCTGATGTTCCTGTTCGACGACATGGCCGCGGCGCAGCGCTTCCAGCAGTCGGACAAGGGCCGCGCCATGCTCAAATCCATGGAGGACAAGGGCATCACCGGCCTGGCCTACTGGCTCAACGGCATGCGCCACTTCACTGCCAACAAGCCGCTGCGCGAGCCGGCCGACGCCCGCGGGCTGAAATTCCGCGTACAGCCCTCGGACCTGCAGGCC
Source organism: Stutzerimonas frequens (assembly GCF_024448335.1). GTDB lineage: Bacteria > Pseudomonadota > Gammaproteobacteria > Pseudomonadales > Pseudomonadaceae > Stutzerimonas > Stutzerimonas frequens. Next base: position 142,436 of record NZ_JAMOHM010000010.1, on the reverse strand, counting down.
GCCCAGTACACCGCCCTGCGGGCGGTGCCGCGCAAGATGGCCTTCGCCGAGATCTACCAGGGCCTGCAGACCGGCGTGGTCAATGCCCAGGACAATCCCTGGTCGAACATCTACAGCCAGAAGTACCACGAGGTGCAGAAGTACATCACCGAGTCCGGTCACGGCATCGGCAACTATCTGCTGATCACCAACACCAGGTTCTGGAACGGCCTGCCGGCAGAGGTGCGCGGCGAGCTGGAAGCGATCATCGACGAGGTCACCGTGGAGGTGAACCGCCAGGCCGAGGCGCTGAACGAGAAGGCCAAGCAGGGCGTGATCGACTCGGGCAAGAGCGAGATTCTGGTGCTGACCGACGAGCAGCGTGCCCGCTGGCGCGAGGCGGTACAACCGGCCTGGAAAAAGTTCGAGGGCGAGATCGGTAAGGAGCTCATCGAGGCGGCTCAGGCAGCCAACTCTGCGCCTTGAGGCAAGCCCGCCAATGGTCTGTTAGACCAATGTGCAGTTTCGGCCACGGCGCTGGCTGCACAGAATGGCGGCGTCTATCTGCGTGATCGGACAAGTGTGTATTCCAACCGGATGGTTGACCGAGCGGCCCCTGAGGCCGCTTTTTTTTGCCTTCAGCTTTTCGCCGGAATCGGCAGTAATGCCAGCGGCGCCAGTTCGTCATGCAGGCGGTTGATGCGCTCCAGCAGATCGTTGACCGCACGGCGGTCACGGTCATTCTGCAGGTCCGTATCCGCGGCGTCGCGCAGTGCCGCCAATTCATCCACGTAGGCCTCCAGCTGGTCGCTGGAGGGCTGCCCGTGCAAGGCAGTCTTCAGGCACTGCATCAGCGCCATGACGATCGCCGGGTCATTGCTGCCATAGGTACGAATCGGGTCGAGGATAAGCGTCAGCCGTCGTTGCGGGCTCAGCTGTGGATAGAACAGCCTGGGCTTGCCATTGTCGATGCAGCCCACGTCCAGCGGCGGGACGCCACCCAGGCGACCGAGCAACACGCCGTGCAGATTGAGCACGCGTATTGCCGTGCCCGGGTCGTTGATCGACGGGCTGATGGCCTTTACCGCGATTTCGGTCATCTGCCGCATGCCATAGAAAACGTTGGCGCCGGCGAACTCTTCATCGTGGAAATCGAAGCAGTCGAGCACCTGTCGGGTTCGCCGGGCATCCAGTTCGGCGCTGACCTTGAGCAACGGATGCCCTTCGACCAGAAAGAACCCGGGTTCCACCTGTAGCACCGCCTGCAGATCGTCCGGCCCCAAGAGCTCCCGCAGGCGTTGCTCGTTGACCTCGCGCAGATAGCCGGGCGTGACCGCTTCGATGCAGTACCAGTCGCGGTCATCCGGCGCCGCGGTGATCGACCCCAGGCGCTCGCAACGCTGCGCCAGGTTATGGCAGGCGCTGCGGTAGAGCTGGCCGACGATCCAGTCCACCTGGATGGACTGCGAGATGGAACGGATGAATACGACGAACAGGGCCATACAGCCCAGGCCCATCAGTACGGCGAGCAGCACGCCGAACGCAGGCAGGCTATCGGGTTCGTTCTTGTTGATGAAGGCGATCATCAGCAGGAAGAACAGGATGCAGCCCAGGTAGTTGCCGAGGATCAGCTGGTTGCGCCGATCGCTGATCAGCCCGGGCAGCACGCGCGGGGAGAGTCGCGAGGCGGCCCCATTGAGCACGACCATGACCATGGAAAAGCTGAACACGGTCAGCGAAATGATGCTGGTGATGAGCGTGCCGAGGATTTCCCGGGCGTTGTCCGCCTCTGCCAGGCCGGACGGCAGCATGTTTCGCCAGGCGTGAGCCAGGTCAGTCGTTTCGAAGAGCAGGACGAGACCGCCCAGCACGAAGTAGCCGGCCGGAATCACGGTGGGGTAGAAGACGATGCTCTGGGGGATCCGCTGCAGCTGACGAAACAGGGCGTTGCTTGGTGCTGACATGGTGGTTCCCGGCGATGGCTGTTACGAATTGAGACAGCAGCCCTCGGCAAATGGCCGCGAAACAGTGTCTATGCTTGGAGAGTGGCCGCTAGTCGCGGCCGCTGCGGTATTCGGCATCGGCTGAAGCAGACGTCTGACAGGCGCGTGGTTGGCGATCCGCACGGGAAGCGTGGATCGATCGGGTGGTGAGGGTTCGCCTGCGAGACAAGGCTGCGACCGGAAAATAACCAGATAACCCGAGGTGACTGCCATGTGTGCTGCGTCCGTGTATCCCGTGTCCCCTGAGGCTGCAAAGCACTCCCTGACCGACGAGGCCGCTTATCGGGCCATGTATCAGCAGTCGGTGATCAACCCTGAAGGATTCTGGCGTGAGCAGGCGGCACGGCTGGACTGGATTCGGCCCTTCAGCGAGGTCAAGCGCACCTCCTTCGACGACCATCACGTCGATATCAAGTGGTTTGCCGACGGCACGCTGAACGTGTCGGCCAATTGCCTGGATCGGCACCTGGCCGAGCGCGGCGATCAGGTGGCGATCATCTGGGAGGGGGACGACCCCTCGGAGCACCGCGAGATCACCTACCGCGAGCTCTACCAGGAGGTCTGCAAGTTCGCCAACGCCCTGCGTGGCCAGGATGTGCACCGCGGTGACGTGGTGACCATCTACATGCCGATGATTCCCGAGGCCGCGGTGGCAATGCTGGCCTGCGCGCGCATCGGTGCGATCCACTCTGTGGTGTTCGGCGGCTTCTCGCCGGAGGCATTGGCCGGGCGCATCATCGACGGCAGCTCGAAGGTGGTGATCACTGCCGACCAGGGCATACGCGGCGGCAAGGCCATCGCCCTGAAGGAGAACGTCGACGAGGCGCTGACGAACCCGCAGACTCGTTGCGTGCAGAAGATCATCGTGGTGCGCCGCACCGGAGCGAACATTCGCTGGCACCCGCACCGGGACGTCTGCTACGACGACCTGATGCGCGTGGCCGGCGAGGTCTGCGCGCCGAAGGAAATGGGCGCCGAGGAGGCGCTGTTCATTCTCTACACCTCGGGCTCCACCGGGAAACCCAAGGGCGTGCTGCACACCTGCGGCGGCTACCTGCTGTACGCCGCGCTGACCCACGAGCGGGTCTTCGACTACCGCCCCGGCGATATCTACTGGTGCACCGCCGACATCGGCTGGATCACCGGGCACAGCTACCTGATCTACGGCCCACTGGCCAACGGTGCGACGACCCTGATGTACGAAGGCGTGCCGAACTATCCGGACGTCACCCGCATCGCCAGGATCATCGACAAACACCGGGTCAACATCCTCTACACCGCGCCGACGGCAATCCGCGCGATGATGGCCGAGGGGCCGGCGGCGATGGAGGGTGCCGACGGTTCGAGCCTGCGCCTGCTCGGCACGGTGGGCGAACCGATCAATCCGGAAGCCTGGCACTGGTACTACGAGACGGTCGGTCGGTCGCGCTGCCCGATCGTCGATACCTGGTGGCAGACCGAGACCGGCGGCATCCTCATCAGCCCGTTACCCGGTGCCACGGCGCTCAAGCCCGGCTCGGCGACGCGGCCGCTGTTCGGCGTAGTGCCGGGGCTGGTGGACAATCTTGGCAACCTGCTGGAAGGCCCGGCGGAGGGCAATCTGGTGATTCTCGACTCCTGGCCAGGGCAGATGCGCACCATTTACGGTGACCACGACCGTTTCGTCGATACCTACTTCAAGACCTTCCGCGGCATGTACTTCACCGGCGACGGCGCCCGCCGCGACGAGGACGGTTACTACTGGATCACCGGGCGCGTCGACGATGTGCTCAACGTCTCCGGACACCGCATGGGCACCGCCGAAATCGAGAGCGCCCTGGTGGCGCATGCCAAGGTGGCCGAAGCCGCGGCCGTTGGCGTGCCGCATCCGCTCAAGGGCCAGGCGATCTATGTTTACGTGACTCTGGTTGCTGGTACCGAGCCCAGCGACACGCTGCGCCAGGAGTTGCAGCAGTGGGTCCGGCACGAGATCGGCCCGATCGCGGTGCCGGATACCATCCAATGGGCGCCGGGGCTGCCGAAGACACGGTCCGGCAAGATCATGCGCCGCCTGCTGCGCAAGATCGCCACGGACGACTACGACACTCTGGGCGATACCTCGACGCTGGCCGACCCTGGCGTCGTCGACCAGTTGATCGCTGCCCATGAGGCGGTGAAGCGGCGCTGAAATCCAGAGCGCCCGGCTCGCCTGCTGCAGCTTCGCTCGCGGACAAGTCCGCTAGCCACAGGCCCGCAGGGCGATGTTCAGACGCCGGCGGGCGGGCTTTTCAAATCGTCGTTGCCGGTGACCGTGGTGCCGTTGGTGGCAGCTGCGGCGTTGGCCTGCAGTTGCTCCTTGTTCGAGTCATAACGCTCGAACGGCATATGGTGCGAGCGCCCTTCGGCCATGCCCGCCTGTTCGCTGACTTCATTGAACACGCGCTTGGCCTCGCAGTGGCCGGTCACGCCCCGGGCCACGGCCATCCCGCCGATGCCCAGTTGCAGCAGACCGCCGAGGCCACCACGGCGCAGGCCCTTGGCGAGGAAGTACAGGCCGCCGGCCAGGGACATGGCGCGCTCCCAGCCGTGGACGTTCTGTTCGAGATGCTTGGAAGAGTTGTTCATGGGGGGCTCCGACGAGGACATTCTCAATGAATGACTCTTGCCGGAGCCGCCTGTTCGCCACCGCAGGTCGGCAGGCATGGTCCGATCAGGCCATGCCGAACACCTTGAGCACAAAGGCGTACTCCAGCGCCACGTCCTTGAGCGCCTGGTAGCGTCCGCTCATGCCACCGTGACCTGCGCCGAACTCGGTCTTGAGCAGCAGCAGGTTGTCGTCGGTGCGGGTGGCACGCAGCTTGGCGACCCACTTGGCGGCCTCCCAGTACTGCACGCGGCTGTCGTTGTAGCCGGCCACGGCAAGCAGTGGCGGATAGGCCTGGGCCCGGACGTTCTCATAGGGCGCATAGGCGCGGATGCGTTCGTGCACCTCGGGCTGGTTCGGGTCGCCCCATTCGTCGTACTCGGTCACGGTCAGCGGCAGGTCGGCATTGAGCATGGTGTTGAGCACGTCGACGAAGGGCACCTCGGCGATCGCCGCACCGAACAGTTCCGGACGCAGGTTGAGTACGGCACCGATCAGCAGGCCGCCGGCACTGCCGCCGCTGATGGCCAGGCGTGGCGATGTGGTGTAGCCATCGGCCAAGAGCTGTTCGGCGCAGGCGATGAAGTCGCTGAAGGTGTTCGGCTTGAGTTCCAGCTTGCCGGCGCGGTACCAGGCCTCGCCCAGATCACCACCGCCACGCACATGGGCGATGGCGAAGATGAAGCCGCGGTCGAGCAGCGACAGCCGCGCGTGGGAGAACCAGGGGTCAAGGCTATGGCCGTAGGCGCCGTAACCGTAGAGGTAGAGCGGTGCGGGCTTGCCGAAGCTGTCGCGGCGGCCGACCAGGCTGATGGGAATCTGCGTACCGTCCTGGGCGGTGGCCCAGATGCGCCGACTTTCATAGGCGTCCGCATCGAAGGGGCCCTCCACCGGGGTTTCCTTGAGCACCTCCTGCGTGCCGTCGGCCAGGGTCAGCTGGCGGATCTGCGCCGGGCGATTCAGCGCCTCGTAGCGCAGGCGGATCACCGTGCTGGTGAATTCCAGCGAGTTCTGCACGTGCAGGCTGTAGGCCGCATCGGGCAATTGCAGGCGATAGGGCTGCACGCCCTGCGGTCGTACCTCGATCACCGGCAGGCCGCTTTCGCGCAGGGTCAGGGTGATCGCCTCGGCGTTCAGGCTGACATCCTCGAGCATCACCGCATCGTCATGCGGGACCAGCTCCTGCCAGTGCTCGCGGCCTGGCTCGGCCTCGCTGGCGTGATAAAGGGCGAAGTTGATGCCCGCCTGGTTGCTGCGGATCAGCCAGCGCCACTGGCCTTCGTAAAGGCCATGATCGGGGAAGTACTCGTGATCCTCCTGGCGCGGCGCCAGACAGGTCCAGCTGCCCTCCGGCTGGTCCGCCGACAACACCCAGGCTTCGCTGGTGGTCTTGCTGTGGGAAAGGATGACCAGCTGGCGCTCGGAGCTGGCGCGGTAGCAATGCACGAAGAAACGCCCGTCCGGGTCGTGATAAACCTCGCTGCTGTCCGTATCGCCAAGGCGGTGGCGGTAAATCTTGTGTGGGCGGTGGGTGTCGTCCAGCTCGCCGTAGAACAGGGTCTGGCTGTCGTTGGCCCAGGTCATGCTGCCGTCGCAGTTGTCGAAGGGCAGCTCGGTGACCGCGCCGCTGGCCAGGTCCTTGACGTACAGCCGGTAGATCTCGTCGCCCTCGCGGTCGAGGCTGTAGGCGAGCTTGCTGTGGTCCTGGCTGACGCTGAAGGCACCCAGCGAAAGAAAGCCGCCGCCGGCCAGCTCGTTGGGGTCGAGCAGCAGCTGTTCGGCGCTTTCATCGACGGTCAGCGAACCATCCAGCGGGCGCGGGCAGCGGTAGTGCCGGGGATACTCGTCGCCTGCGGTGGTGCGCTGGTAGTACAGCCATGGCCCCCAGGGGGCGGGCAGCGATAGATCGGTTTCGCGGATGCGCCCTTTGATCTCCTGAAACAGGACTTCACGCAGTTCGGCCTGATCGGCGAGCTGCTCCTCGAGATAGGCATTCTCCGCCTTGAGATAAGCGAGCACATCCTCGGCGTCGCGATTCTCCAGCCAGCGGTAGGGGTCGATGCCGGTGTCGGCGCGGGCGATGGGGGTTTGGGACATGCAGTACTCCGGATTCGGTGGTGCGTTGACCGTACATGGCGTGCAACGAATTGCGGCAGTGTACCTGCTCGACTACGTCTAGGATTGACCCGGTTGGTGCGGCCCGGTTTCAGCTTTTGAAACGACTGGGCGACGCGTTCATCGCTGTGGTGAATGCAGGCAGATCGGCGTTGTCGATGATGACCGGGCGGTCGCGAAATGTCCGCTTGCGGGTGCCTTTCGGTTAGGCAAAGCAGCCGATTGACAATGCTGCGCTTTTCCCCGAAGGTGTGCCGACCCAAATCAAACGGGCGTATGAATCGAGCGTTTGCCAGAGCAGATGCCGATCACCCGGATTATCGTGTCGGTGGGTGTCGTTCGCCGCGAGGCGCGGTCGAGTCAGGGCCGAAGACGTGAGACACGTAACGTTCAGCTTCCATACCTGGAGATCAGTTGATGATTTACGAAGGTAAAGCCATCACGGTTAAGGCTCTTGAGAGCGGCATCGTCGAATTGAATTTCGACCTCAAGGGTGAGTCCGTCAACAAATTCAATCGCCTCACTCTCAACGATCTGCGCCAGGCTGTCGACGCCATCAAGGCCGACGCTTCGGTCAAGGGCGTGATCGTCACCAGCGGCAAGGACGTGTTCATCGTCGGCGCCGATATCACCGAGTTCGTCGACAACTTCAAGTTGCCCGATGAAGAGCTGGTTGCCGGCAACCTCGAAGCGAACAAGATCTTCAGTGACTTCGAAGACCTAGGCGTGCCCACCGTGGTCGCCATCAACGGCATCGCCCTGGGTGGCGGTTTCGAGATGTGCATGGCTGCCGACTATCGCGTCATGTCCACCGCTGCCAAGGTCGGACTGCCGGAAGTCAAGCTGGGCATCTACCCGGGCTTCGGCGGCACCGTGCGTCTGCCGCGCCTGATCGGTGTGGACAACGCCGTCGAGTGGATCGCCTCCGGCAAGGAAAACCGTGCCGAAGACGCCCTCAAGGTGCACGCGGTCGACGCCGTCGTCGCTCCGGAGAAGCTCCAGGAAGCTGCACTGGACCTGGTCAAGCGCGCCATCTCCGGCGAGCTGGACTACAAGGCCAAACGCCAGCCTAAGCTGGACAAGCTCAAGCTCAATGCGATCGAGCAGATGATGGCCTTCGAGACCACCAAGGCGTTCGTCGCAGGGCAGGCCGGTCCGAACTATCCGGCCCCGGTCGAAGCCATCAAGACCATTCAGAAAGCCGCCAACTTCGGCCGCGACAAAGCCATCGAAGTCGAGGCTGCTGGCTTCGTCAAGCTGGCCAAGACCTCGGTTGCGCAGAGCCTGGTCGGCCTGTTCCTTAGCGATCAGGAGCTGAAGAAGAAGGCCAAGGCCTACGACAAGCAGGCGCGCGACGTGAAGCTCGCTGCCGTACTCGGCGCCGGCATCATGGGCGGCGGCATCGCCTACCAGTCGGCTGTCAAAGGCACGCCGATCCTGATGAAGGATATCCGCGAAGAGGGTATCCAGATGGGTCTGGACGAGGCCTCCAAGCTGCTCGGCAAGCGTGTTGAAAAAGGCCGTCTGACCGCTGACAAGATGGCGCAGGCGCTCAATGCGATTCGTCCGACCATGTCTTACGGCGACTTCGGCAACGTCGACATCGTTGTCGAGGCCGTGGTCGAGAACCCGAAGGTCAAGCACGCCGTGCTGGCCGAGGTGGAGGGCCACGTTCGCGAAGACGCGATCATCGCTTCCAACACCTCCACCATCTCCATCAGCTACCTGGCCCAGGCGCTCAAGCGTCCGGAAAACTTCTGCGGCATGCACTTCTTCAACCCGGTGCACATGATGCCTCTGGTTGAGGTGATCCGCGGCGAGAAGACCAGCGAAACCGCCATCGCCACCACCGTCGCCTACGCCAAGAAGATGGGCAAGAGCCCGGTCGTGGTCAACGATTGCCCGGGCTTCCTGGTCAACCGCGTGCTGTTCCCGTACTTCGGCGGATTCGCCCGCGCCATCGCTCATGGCGTCGATTTCGCCCGCGCCGACAAGGTGATGGAGAAATTCGGCTGGCCCATGGGCCCAGCCTACCTGATGGACGTGGTCGGCATGGACACCGGCCACCACGGCCGCGACGTGATGGCCGAAGGCTTCCCGGATCGCATGAAGGACGACACCCGTACCGCCGTCGATGTCATGTATGACGCCAATCGCCTCGGCCAGAAGAATGGCAAGGGCTTCTACGCCTACGAGATGGACAAGAAGGGCAAGCCGAAGAAGGTGGTCGACCCTGAGGCCTACGAGCTGCTCAAGCCGGTCGTTGCCGAGACGCGCGAGCTGTCCGACGAGGACATCATCAACTACATGATGATCCCGCTGTGCCTGGAAACCGTGCGTTGCCTGGAAGACGGCATCGTCGAGACCGCTGCCGAAGCCGACATGGGCCTGATCTACGGCATTGGCTTCCCACCCTTCCGTGGTGGTGCGCTGCGCTACATCGATTCGATCGGCGTCGCCGAGTTCGTCGCGATGGCCAACAAGTACGCCGACCTGGGCCCGCTGTACCACCCGACCGCGAAGCTGCGTGAGATGGCCGCCAACGGCCAGCGCTTCTACGGTTAATCGAGGGAGAGAGAATTCATGAGCCTGAATCCAAGAGATGCAGTCATCGTCGACTTCGGTCGCACCCCGATGGGGCGCTCCAAGGGCGGCATGCACCGTAATACCCGCGCCGAGACCATGTCCGCACTGCTGATCGACGGCCTGCTGGCGCGCAATCCGAAGATCGACCCGGCCGAGGTCGAGGACGTGATCTGGGGCTGCGTCAACCAGACCCTCGAGCAGGGCTGGAACATCGCCCGCATGGCCTCGCTGCTGACCCGCATTCCGCACACCAGCGCCGGCCAGACCGTGAGCCGCCTGTGCGGTTCGTCCATGAGCGCCCTGCATACTGCTGTGCAGGCCATCCAGACCAACAACGGCGACGTGTTCGTTATCGGTGGTGTGGAGCACATGGGCCACGTCAGCATGATGCACGGCGTCGACCCGAACCCGCAGCTGTCGCTGCATGCGGCCAAGGCTTCCGGCATGATGGGCCTGACCGCCGAGATGCTCGGCAAGATGCACGGCATCAGCCGTGAAGCCCAGGATCAGTTCGGTGAGCGCTCGCACCGCCTGGCGCACAAGGCTACCGTCGAGGGCAAGTTCAAGGACGAGATCATCCCGATGGAAGGTCACGACGAGAACGGCTTCCTCAAGGTCTTCGACTACGACGAGACGATCCGTCCGGATACCACCCTGGAAAGCCTGGCCGCGCTGAAGCCTGCCTTCAACCCGAAGGGCGGCACCGTGACCGCCGGTACGTCCTCGCAGATCACTGACGGTGCGTCCTGCATGATCGTCATGTCCGCTCAGCGCGCCAAGGATCTCGGCATCCAGCCGATGGCGGTGGTTCGCGCCATGGCGCTGGCTGGCGTTGACCCGGCGATCATGGGCTACGGCCCGGTGCCGTCCACCCAGAAGGTGCTCAAGCGCGCCGGTCTGACCATGGACGACATCAGCCACGTCGAACTGAACGAAGCCTTCGCTGCACAGGCGCTGCCGGTGCTCAAGGACCTCAAGCTGCTCGACAAGATGGAAGAGAAGGTCAACCTGCACGGCGGCGCGATCGCCCTGGGTCACCCGTTCGGCTGCTCCGGTGCGCGTATCTCCGGCACCCTGCTGAACGTGATGAAGCAGAACAACGGTACGCTGGGTATCGCTACCATGTGTATCGGTCTGGGCCAGGGGATCAGTACGGTCTTCGAACGCGTCTAACAGACAGATGCAAATGACTGCGCTAGGCTGACAGCCATTCTCGCGACTGGGCGGGAGGATGATTGTCAGCCGGTGCATGGAAGCCGGGGCCTGGTGCCCCGGTTTTTCTTTTTTGTGTTTGTGTGGAGGTAGGCATGCAGTTGCAGCCGGGGCGTTATCGCCATTACAAGGGGCCGGAATATCGCGTATTCGCTGTTGCGCGGCACTCCGAGACGGAGGAGCCGGTGGTGTTCTATCAGGCACTTTATGGGGAGCGCGGACTCTGGGTACGCCCGCTTTCGATGTTCACCGAGAGCGTCGAAGTGAACGGCGAAACGGTTCCGCGTTTCGCATTGATCGAAGCCGAAACGAGTGTTTTCGAAGGTTGAGCTGGCCAGCGGCCACCAGGTCCACGCTTGACCTCACCTCCATCGCCACTATATATAGCGGTGCTTTTCAGGCAGAGCGAAAACCTTGCTGTCCGCTTGATGGCATCGAACCGCCGCTCTGATTCGCTCCAGAAGGAGCCAAGCAGGGCGATTGTTCTGTCAGGTCGCCCCGTTCGCAAAACGCGCACGAATGTTCGCTGATGCCTTGCCGTCTACCGCCGGCACGGGTATTCAAACTGCCGGAGGCATTGCCTCTGTTCACCTCTAGATTCAGGAACTCTCCTCTCCATGGGTAAATCGCTGGTCATCGTGGAATCACCGGCCAAGGCCAAGACAATCAACAAGTATTTGGGCAACCAGTACGTGGTGAAGTCGAGTATCGGCCACATCCGCGACCTCCCCACCAGCGGCTCGGCCAACAAGGAGCCGGTCAAGCGCGGCAAGGCTGCGGCGGCCGAGGCGCCAGCGCTGTCGCCCAAGGAGAAGGCCAAGCGTCAGCTCATTACCCGCATGGGGGTCGACCCTGAGCATGGCTGGAAGGCCAAGTACGAGATCCTGCCCGGCAAGGAAAAGGTCATCGAGGAACTGCGTCGCCTAGCCAAGGAAGCCGACACCATCTATCTCGCGACCGACTTGGATAGAGAGGGGGAGGCCATCGCCTGGCACCTGCGTGAGTCGATTGGCGGCGACGATAGCCGCTACAAGCGCGTGGTGTTCAACGAGATCACCAAGAAGGCCATCCAGGAGGCGTTTTCCCAACCGGGCGAGCTCGATCTGAATCGCGTCAACGCGCAGCAGGCGCGCCGCTTTCTCGATCGGGTGGTCGGCTACATGGTTTCGCCGCTGCTCTGGGCGAAGATCGCCCGCGGCCTCTCTGCCGGTCGCGTGCAGTCGGTGGCGGTGAAGCTGGTGGTCGAACGCGAGCGCGAGATCCGCGCGTTCGTTCCGGAAGAATACTGGGAAGTGCATGCCGATCTGGCGACTGCCCAGCAGGCCAAGGTACGCTTCGAGGTCGCCCGCGAGAAGGGCGAGGCGTTCAAGCCGCTGAACGAGGCGCAGGCCAATGCTGCGCTGGAGAAGCTCAAGGGCGCCAGCTACAGCGTGACCAAGCGCGAGGACAAGCCGACCAGCAGCAAGCCTTCGGCGCCCTTCATCACTTCGACCCTGCAGCAGGCGGCGAGCAATCGCCTCGGCTTCGGCGTGAAGAAGACCATGATGATGGCCCAGCGCTTGTACGAAGCCGGTTACATCACCTACATGCGTACCGACTCGACCAATCTATCGGCTGATGCCATCAGCATGGTGCGCGGTTTCATCGAAGGCGAGTTCGGCGACAAGTACCTGCCCGAGAAGCCGAATCTGTATTCGAGCAAGGAAGGCGCGCAGGAAGCGCACGAGGCGATCCGCCCGTCTGATGTCAATCTGCGGCCGAACCAGCTGTCCGGCATGGAGCGCGATGCCGAGCGTCTGTACGAGCTGATCTGGCGCCAGTTCGTGGCCTGCCAGATGCCGCCGGCGCAGTACCTGTCCACCAGCGTTACGGTGGCTGCCGGTGATTTCGAGCTGCGCGCCAAGGGCCGCATTCTGAAGTTCGACGGCTACACCAAGGTCATGCCGCAGCAGAGCAAGGCTGGTGAGGATGACGTGTTGCCGGAGATGAACAAGGGCGACGCCATGAAGCTGCTCAAGCTCGACCCGAGCCAGCACTTCACCAAGCCGCCGGCGCGCTATTCCGAAGCCAGCCTGGTCAAGGAGATGGAGAAGCGCGGCATCGGCCGGCCGTCCACCTATGCCGCGATCATCTCCACCATCCAGGATCGTGGCTATGTCTCGCTGCACAATCGCCGTTTCTACTCGGAGAAGATGGGCGACATCGTCACCGAGCGCCTCTCCGAGAGCTTCAACAACCTGATGGACTACGGCTTCACCGCCGGCATGGAAGAGCATCTGGACGACGTCGCCCAGGGCGAGCGTGACTGGAAGCATGTACTGGACGAGTTCTACGGTGATTTCCGCAAGAAGCTCGAGGTTGCCGAGTCCGGCGAGAATGGCATGCGTGCCAACCAGCCGACGCTGACGGACATCCCGTGCAAGGTCTGCGGCCGGCCGATGATGATCCGCACCGCGTCCACCGGCGTGTTCCTCGGTTGTTCCGGCTACAGCCTACCGCCGAAGGAGCGCTGCAAGTCCACCGTGAACCTCATTCCGGGTGACGAGATCGCCGCGGATGACGAGGGCGAGTCCGAATCCCGCGTGCTGCTGGGCAAGCATCGCTGCCCGATCTGCAGCACCGCGATGGATGCCTACCTGCTCGACGAGACGCACAAGCTGCACATTTGCGGCAACAACCCGGACTGCTCCGGCTACGAGATCGAGGAAGGGCAGTACCGCATCAAGGGGTACGAGGGGCCCAGCCTGGAATGCGACAAGTGCGGCAGCGAGATGCAGCTCAAGACCGGTCGTTTCGGAAAGTTCTTCGGCTGCACCAACGCCGAATGCAAGAACACCCGCAAGCTGCTGAAGAATGGCGAGCCGGCGCCGCCGAAGATGGATGCGGTGAAGATGCCGGAGCTCAAGTGCGAGAAGGTCGATGACACCTACGTGCTGCGCGATGGCGCTTCCGGGTTGTTCCTGGCTGCCAGCCAGTTCCCGAAGAATCGCGAGACCCGTGCGCCGCTGGTGCGAGAGCTGATTCCCCACAAGGACGAGATCGATCCCAAGTACCACTTCCTGCTCCAGGCACCGCAGCAGGACCCGGACGGCCGCCCGGCGGTGATCCGCTTCAGCCGCAAGACCAAGGAGCAGTACGTGCAGAGCGAAGTCGACGGCAAGCCCACCGGCTGGAAGGCGTTCTACGACGGCGGCAAGTGGCAGGTCGAAGACAAGCGCTGAACCCGACTCGACCGACTCGCCAGGCGAGTCGGTCGGATTGATTGCCTCACGGCCACGCCGTCTGTTCGTCGTTCGCGCTGGTGCAGCGTTCGTCGAAGGTCCATTCTCTGCACATTCTCTTCCGGAGAGCATGCCATGGCTCACGAGCTCTATACCCGTACCAACCAGAAGATCTTCTTTGCCGGCCTCTCGCTGGAAAGCTGGCGCAAGGCCGAAGAGACTGCCTCGATGAACTCCCAGGGGCTGATTCAGGCCGAGCGCGAGGCATGCCTGTTTCACCTGTACGGTGCGCTGCTCGGCCTGTGCCATGAGATCGCCGGTTACTATCGCTCGCCGGGCGCCGATGCGCCGGTGGTGGAGGCGTTCCTGACGCGCAGCGTGCTAGAGGCCGCGCCGAGTCCGGAGCTCGCCGAGCTGCTGGAACTGTCGGAACAGCCGAGCACCTGGCTTGGGCAGTTGCTGGCCGCCTACCGTCAGCTATCCCAGCCGCCACGGGCCCCGGCCAAGGTCAAGACCGACCCACGTCAGCCGCTGATCGAGGCGGTTACTGTCGAGGATGATACTCCGCCGCTGAGCCGGGCCGAGCTGGAAGCCTGGCGGCAGAACCTCAAGGGGCTGGCACTGCGTTTTCGCGAGTCGCTGACCGAGTGGTGATCAGGTAACGCCGTGCTAGCGGCGATGCCTGATGCTTAGCACCAGGGCGATGCCACCTAGAATCGCGGTGCCGGCCAGCAGTAGCGTTGTGGACACCGCCTCGCCCAGCAGCACGGCGCCGGCAACAGCCGCCAGTAGCGGAACGCTGAGCTGCACGCTGGCCGCCTGGATTGCCGCGAGGCCGGGCAGGGCGGCGTACCAGATGGCATAACCGACCCCGGACGTCAGTGCCCCGGACAGCAGCGCGTAGATCACGCCGGGCCAGTCCCATGTCTGCTGGCCCAGCAAGAGCAGGCAGAGCAGGGCCGCCAACGGGACCGCCCGTAGAAAATTGCCCGCCGTGGCTGCAAGCGGTGTGGCGGTCCCTCGCCCGCGAAGCGAATAGACGCCCCAGGCGACGCCGGACAGGAGCATCAGCAAAGCGCCATCCAGGGGTGGGGTGCTGCTCCCCGGAAGTAACAGGATCACCAGTCCGGTCACCGCCAGCAGCAAGCCGACAAGCTGCCCGGCACTGAAGCGCTCGCCTCTCAGCAAGCCCCAGGCAAGCATGCTCAGCTGCACGGCACCGAACAGCAGCAGAGCGCCGGCGCCGGCGTCGAGGTCGATATAGGCGAAGGAAAAACAGGCCGCGTAGATGAACAGCGCCGCGGCGCTGATCCAGTCACCACCTAATGGTTGGTCGGTCCTGTCGATGCGCAACAGCAGCCAGAGGGTGAACGCCCCGGCGACGATCCGCAGGCCGGTGAAGCTGGCCGGATCGATGGCGGTGTCCCGCAGCGCGATCCGGCAGAGGATCGAGTTGCCGGCGAACGCCAGCATGGCCAGAGCGGTGAGTAGCAAGGTGCGGGTGGTCATGCACGATTCCTTGTCCCGGCGCAGAGACGCGCGCGCTTTTTTCAGCGCATGCTACGTTGCCGATCCACCCGGGGCACGTCATTTTCTTGGAGGGATTGCTCGATACATGTGTCCGGCAGCGCTCCCTCGTGGGTGGTCTGGAAAGCCAAAGGCTGCCCCGATCCCGGTCGGCTGTTACAATGGCCGCCTTTCACGCGGAGCTGATCCATGCCTACATCTTTTCTTGAAATCGTCGAGCTACCGGACGGGCGCATCGTGCTTCGTCGTGCCGAGGACGAAGAGGTGTTGGTCACTCTGGACTTTTCGGACGATGCCAAGCTGTTCCTGCAGGGGCAGCACGTGGAGATCGCCAAGGCGATGTTCAATGTGGGTGTTCAGATGGCGGGTCGGATGACGGAAGGCGATTTCGATCACGATGACGACGAGCCACGCGTTCTGCACTGAGTGCAGCTGCGGCGCCGCGGCGGTTCCACCATCGCTTCATGCCAGGCAGCACGTCCCTGTGCTTGCCAGTCAACAACCCAGACGAATATTCAGGCTCTGCGCTTCGCCCAGACTGGCGGCGTTGCGCAGCTTGCTGCGTGTAGCGTCGTCGAGGTGGCCGAGCCAGCTGATGACGGTATGGCTGCAGCCGGACGCCAGTGCCTTGCACGCCAGTTCCAGCGCACCTTCTGCATTGCGCGGTTGCAGAAGGATGATGCGCTCGCGATTCAGGCCGCACTTGCGCAGGAAGTTCTGTGAAAGGAAGGCGGGCGGCGCGATCAGTGTCAGCCAGCGGCTGTCCGTCGCATCGCCGAGTTCGCGCAGGATCGGCGTGAGCAGCAGATGGCAGTGCTGGCTGCTGCCGCTGAGGCTCAACTCGCTCAGGTGATCCTTTTTCTCCTGCTCGGGTTTGCTGCGCGGTGCGAGGCTGCCGAAGGGGGCCAGGCTTTGTGCGATGACACCGTCGAACAGCGATAGCTGGGGCCGGGAAGTGCTGGTCTGGTACTGCATAACCTTCTCCTCAGCGGCGTATGACGCCGACACTCAAGCCTTCGATGACCAATTCCTGATGTTCAAGGTCGACTTCGATGGGGGCGAACTCCGGGTTCTCCGCCAGCAGCCAGACCTTCTTGCCGTCGCGCTTGAAGCGCTTGACCGTCACCTCATCGCCGACCCGCGCCACCACGATCTGGCCGTTGCGGGCCTCACGGGTGGTGTGCACGGCCAGCAGGTCACCGTCGTAAATGCCGATGTCCTTCATGCTCATGCCGTGCACACGCAGCAGATAATCGGCGCGCGGATGGAAAAAGGCGGGGCTGATCTGGCAGGATTCCTCGACATGCTGCTGGGCCAGTATCGGTGCGCCAGCAGCGACGCGGCCGATGATGGGCAAGCCGGTTTCGGCAGGTGCGGGCTCGAAGTCGGGAATACGTATCCCGCGGGAGGCGCCGGGCGTCATCTCGATGGCGCCTTTGCGGGCGAGCGCCTTGAGATGCTCCTCGGCGGCATTGGGCGACTTGAAGCCGAGCTCCTGAGCGATCTCCGCGCGGGTTGGCGGATAACCGTTGTCTTCCAGGCAGCGCTTGATGAAGGCGAGGATTTCCGTCTGGCGAGGCGTCAGCTTGATCATGTCGGTCTCTGTTCTTTTATACAGTGACTGGGATTATATACAGTGATCAGGCCTTGGCAATGAATGTTTCATGTCGGGTCAGCCGGCGGGCTGGACGGTGCGTCTGCGACAATGACGCTAGTGCCATGCGGCGTTTCGTGGTTGACTTGCCGGTCGGTGAAACGTAAGTTTCAAACAGTTGTTTGTCTTTCGGAGGGGGCATGGCGCAGTCGGAAACAGTTGAGCGCATTCTTGATGCAGCGGAACAGCTGTTCGCGGAAAAAGGCTTCGCCGAAACCTCGCTTCGTCTGATCACCAGCAAGGCTGGGGTCAACCTGGCGGCGGTGAACTACCACTTCGGTTCGAAGAAGGCACTCATCCAGGCAGTGTTCTCGCGCTTCCTCGGGCCGTTCTGTGCCAGCCTGGAACGTGAGCTGGATCGCCGCGAGGCGCTCACCGACAAGAAGGACACGCTGGAGGAGCTGCTGGAGATCCTCGTAGAGCAGGCACTGGCGGTCAAGCCGCGCAGCGGCGACGACCTGTCGATATTCATGCGGCTGCTTGGCTTGTCCTTCAGTCAGAGCCAGGGGCACCTGCGGCGCTACCTTGAAGACATGTACGGCAAGGTGTTTCGCCGCTACATGCTCAAGGTCCATGACGCCGCGCCGGCCATTCCGCCGATCGAGCTGTTCTGGCGTGTGCATTTCATGCTAGGGGCCGCGGCATTCAGCATGTCCGGTATCAAGGCGCTGCGTGCGATCTCCGAGAACGACTTCGGCGTCCGCACGTCGATCGAACAGGTGATGCGCATGATGGTGCCATTCCTGGCCGCCGGCATGCGGGCCGACAGCGGCATCGATGACAGTACCCTGGCGGCGGCGCAACCCGTCGCGCGGCGCAACGCAGCGGCCATTCCGGCCAAGGCTTGAGCTACAAGGCTACCGGGGGATCGGCTAAGCTAGCCGCCCATGGCCTTTCTCGATCTTCTGCATATTTCCATCGCTGACCAGCAGCTCTACGGCTTTGCCGATGGGCAGCTGCGTCTGCGCTTCCCCGTGTCCACCGCGCGTAACGGCGTCGGCGAACAGAATGGTTCCGGCTGTACGCCGCGCGGCGTGCATCAGGTGCGTGCGCGCATTGGCGACGGCCTACCCGAGGGGGCAGTGCTGCGCGGGCGGCGCTGGACCGGCGAAATCTGGTCGCCGGAGCTGCACGCAAGGTTCCCTGGACGCGACTGGATACTCACTCGCATCCTCTGGCTGAGCGGTTGCGAGCCGGGCGTCAACCGGATGGGGAAGGTCGATACCTTCCGCCGTTACATCTACATCCACGGCACGCCCGATTGCGAACCGATGGGTGTGCCGCTTTCCCACGGTTGCGTGCGCATGCGCAATGCCGATCTGCTGCAACTTTTTCCCAGGGTGTCGCCGCACTGTCCGGTGCACATCACCGAGGCACCTTGCCCAGGCTGGGCTGCCGCTGAACTCGAATAAGGATCTGCGTCTGTATGCACGGTTCATTGATGCTGGATATCGCCGGCACCTGGCTGACTGCCGAGGATCGGCAGCTGCTGCGCCAACCCGAGGTGGGCGGGCTCATTCTGTTCGCTCGCAACATCGAATGCCCGCGCCAGGTGGACGAACTGTGCCGCGCGATTCGCGCCGTGCGCCCCGACCTGCTTCTGGCGGTGGATCAGGAGGGCGGCCGCGTGCAGCGGCTGCGCCAGGGTTTCGTGCGGCTTCCTGCGATGCGCGAGTTGGCACGTTGCGCCGACGCTCCCAGGCTGGCCGAAGCCTGCGGCTGGGTCATGGCCAGCGAGGTGCTTGCTGTGGGCCTGGATTTCAGTTTCGCGCCGGTTCTCGATCTGGATCATCAGCGTAGCGCGGTGGTAGGCGCGCGCGCCTTCGAGGGTGACCCGCAGATCGCGGTGAAGTTGATCGATGCCTTCATCCGCGGCATGCATGCCGCCGGCATGGCCGCCACCGGCAAGCATTTCCCGGGGCATGGCTGGGCCGAGGCCGATTCCCATGTTGCGATACCGGTCGATGAGCGCAGCCTCGACGAGCTGCGCCGATGTGATCTGATTCCCTTCCAGGCATTGAGCGGCACGCTCGATGCGATCATGCCGGCGCATGTCATCTATCCGCAGATCGACGAGCAGCCTGCGGGTTTTTCCCGGCGCTGGCTGCAGGACATCCTGCGTGGCGAGCTGGGCTTCAAGGGCGTGATCTTCAGCGACGATCTTTCGATGGCCGGAGCGCATGTCGCCGGCGACGCGGCAGGCCGGATCGAAGCCGCCCTGGGCGCGGGTTGCGACATGGGACTGGTCTGCAACGACCGTGCGGCGGCCGAACTGGCGCTGGCCGCGCTGCAGCGCTTGAAAGTCACGCCGTCGGCTGCACTGTCGCGCATGCGTAGCCGGGCGGGTAATGCGACGGACTACAAGCAGAACCCTCGTTGGCTGGATGCCATTGGTGCGCTGAAAGCTGCCGATCTGATCGACTGATCGCTCACATCTCGAGGAATACTCCATGACTGTCCATGCCATCATCGGCGGTACCGGTCTGACCCAGTTGACCGGCTTCAAGCTGCATCGTGCGCAGCTGATCGATACGCCCTATGGGCGGCCCTCCGCCGAAGTCCTGCGGGGCGAGTATGGTGGTCGTGAGGTGCTGTTCCTGGCCCGGCACGGCCATCCGCATCGTGTTCCGCCGCACCAGGTGAACTATCGCGCCAACCTCTGGGCGCTGAAGCAGGCCGGCGCCGAAGCGGTGATCGCGGTCAACGCGGTGGGCGGCATTCATTCGGCGATGGGGGCCGGTCATTTCTGCGTACCGCATCAGATCATCGATTACACCTATGGCCGGGAACAGACGTTCTTCGAAGGCGAGATCGACCACGTGACCCACATCGATTTCAGCTACCCCTACGACGAAGCATTGCGCGAACGCCTGATCGGGGCGCTCGCCGCCGAGGGGTTCGCCTTCAGTGGTCATGGCGTGTACGGTTGCACTCAAGGGCCGCGTCTTGAAACGGCTGCGGAGATCTTCCGTATGGAGCGCGACGGTTGCGACATCGTCGGCATGACCGGCATGCCCGAGGCGGCCCTGGCCCGTGAGCTGGAACTGCCGTACGCCTGCCTCGCATTGGTGGTCAATCCAGCAGCTGGCAAGGCGGATGGGGTGATCACCATGGCGCAGATCGAGGCGGCGCGCGCCGCTGGCATCGGCAAGGCGCGACTGGTCCTGGCTCGCCTGCTGGCCGGTTGATCGTGCATTGGCCGGTGGCCTGAATGCCGCTGTGCATGCCTGCAACGACAGTGTCATATTGCGGCCTGAGACTGGTAATTTTGCGGCGCCACCCCATTGCGGTGAACATGCCGCTTGCTACACTTGGCCGTCCTTTGGAGTACCGGAATGTCTTGCCAGGCACACACAATAAGAATTCTAAGAACGGTCGTGT
This sequence comes from Stutzerimonas frequens, assembly GCF_024448335.1. Classification (GTDB taxonomy): domain Bacteria; phylum Pseudomonadota; class Gammaproteobacteria; order Pseudomonadales; family Pseudomonadaceae; genus Stutzerimonas; species Stutzerimonas frequens. The sequence goes on along the minus strand of NZ_JAMOHM010000010.1, from coordinate 122,135 downwards.
TGCTGACGCTGCTTGGCGGTATGGCCGGTTGTTCGACCTGGTTTTCGGGCGATTTCAAGGACCCGAAAGTCGAACTCACCAAGGTCGATATCATCAAGGCGCGGCTGCTGGAACAGCAGTTCATGCTGCGCTTCCGCATCGACAACCCCAACGATCACAGCCTGCCGGTGCGAGGCCTCATCTATACGGTTCATCTCAACGATGTGGAACTGGCCAGCGGCGAGTCCAGCGGTTGGCTGACCGTTCCTGCCAACAGCTTCGAGTACTACGAGGTGCCGGTGCACACCAATCTGTGGCGGCACATGAAGTACATCGTGCGGCTCTTGGAAAAACCGGATCGCCCGATCAACTACCGACTGGCCGGCGAACTCAAGACCGGGCTGATGGCTGGGCGACGCGTGCACATTTCCAACAATGGCGAGATAATCCCGGGCAACTTTATTCCGGAGTAGTACCCAGATGAGTCACGAACCCCATGTGCATGGTCCCGACTGCAACCACGACCACGACCACGACCATCACCACGTCCACGGGCCGCACTGCAATCATGGACACGAGCCGGTGCGCAATCCGCTGAAGGATGTCGGTCGCAACGATCCGTGCCCCTGCGGTAGCCAGAAGAAATACAAGAAGTGCCACGGGGCCTGATGCTTCCATGAGTCTTTTCCTCGGTCTGCTCGTCATCGCCGTGCTGCTGGTTGCAGCACTGGCCGGCTATGCGCTGTATTTGTGGCGTCGCGTATGGCGCAACGAGCGTTTGCAGGCCGAGGCACGCGCGCAACAGCAGACGGCGTTGGCCGAGGATCTGCGAATCCTCGCCAGCTGTCTGTTGGACGAGCAGTTACCGCTGATCGAGGGCGCCATCCGCATCAAGGTGCTGCTCGACAACTACGACGTCACCCTCGGGCAGCATCCCCGTTGCCAGGTGTTCCAGCAGTTGTTCGACGCCACAGAGCAGGTGCCGACCCATGCAGCCTGGAAGGCGCTGGACAAGAGCGAACGTCGGCGCCACGAGGCGCAGTTCAGCGCGCTCGAGTTGCAACACAAGGCCGAAGCGCGCCGTTCGGCCCGTTGGCTGCTCGACGAAGCTCTGCCAAAATCCCGCGACGCGGCCTGATCGACCGATCTTCTTCGCCGTACGCCCTCTAATCTGTTAGCACCCATCCCTCGCCAAGCCCGCACAGGAGTCTTCGATGTCTCTGCGTCTGCCGTACGCCCTGGTTCGTCTGACGTTGGGGGCCGCGCTCGGCCTGGCCGGCCTCGGCGGTTGTCAGGCCTATCTCGATAACCGCTACAGCGCCAGTCTGCCGCCAGCGCAGGGCATCCAGCCGCTAACCGGACTGGCAGGCAGTGCGAGCATCCGGCGCAATTCGCTGGGCATGCCACTGATCGAGACCTCGTCGTTTCACGATGCGCTGTTCGCCATGGGTTACGTCCACGCCACCGACCGGCTGAGCCAGATGATCAGCCTGCGGCTGATGGCCCAGGGGCGCTTGGCTGAGATGATCGGGCCCGGTGTGCTGGAGACCGATCGCTTCATGCGTGCGGTCAATCTGCGCCAGAGCGCCGAGCTGCTCTATCGCGAATCCTCGCCGCGGATGAAGAGGTTCTTTGAGGTCTACGCCCGCGGCGTGAACGCATACCTGTATCGTCATCGCGACAAACTGCCGATGGACCTCGCCGAGTCCGGCTACAAACCGGAGTACTGGAAGCCCGAGGATTCGGTGCTGGTGTTCTGTCTGCTCAATTTCGGCCTTTCGCAGAACCTGCAGGAAGAGGTCGCCGCGTTGCTGATGGCGCAGAAGGTGGGTAGCGACAAGCTGGCCTGGCTATTGCCCATCTATCCGGACGAGGCCTTGCCGTTCGACGAGGCGGACAAGCTCAAGGGGCTGAAACTGGGTGGCAGCGTGCCCGGGCTGACGGCTATCGAGCAGGCCGTTCAGCACTTGGCAGCGTTGACCCCGACCGGCATGGCCGCGTCGAATAACTGGGCCATCGCCGGCAGCAATACGCGCAGCGGAAAGCCGATCCTGGCCAATGACACGCACCTGCCGCTGTCGATGCCCTCGTACTGGAATTTCATGCAGATCCGCGCACCGAAGTTCCAGGCCGCGGGCGTCACCATCGCCGGGGTGCCCGCAGTGGTCGCCGGCTTCAACGGCAAGCTCGGTTGGGGCATGACCATGGTCATGGGCGACAATCAGGACCTCTATCTCGAGCAGCTGCGCCGCGAAGGCTCGCGGCTGATGTACCTGGCCGACGGCAAATGGCTGCCGGCCCGCGAGCGGCATGAGACCTACTTCGTCAAAGGCGAGCGACCGATTCGCGAGACCATCTACGAAACCCGTAATGGGCCTCTGCTGAACACGGCGCTGGTCGAGCGCAAGCATCCCTTGCAGCCGCTGCAGCTCGCCAGCGGCTACGGTCTGGCACTGAAGACCACGCAACTGGAGGCCGATCGCACGCTGGACGCTTTCTTCGACCTGTCCCGCGCGCAGTCGGTGGACCAGGCCTTCGAGGCGACCCGCGAAATTCGTGCAACCGCCCTGAATCTGGTCTTTGCCGACCAGCAGGGCATCGGCTGGCAGGTCACCGGACGTTTTCCCAATCGTCGCGAGGGGCTGGGGCTGGTGCCGTCGCCCGGTTGGGACAATCGATATGAGTGGGATGGTTTCGCCGATCCGATGCTGCATCCCTACGATCAGGATCCGATCCAGGGCTGGCTCGGCACCGCCAATCATCGCAGCGTTCCGCGCGGTTACGGGATGCAGCTTTCCAGCTCCTGGTATGGTCCGGAGCGTTATGAGCGTCTGGCGGAACTGGCTGGCCGTGGCAAGCACGACACCCGCAGCACCATCGCGATGCAGTACGACCAGGTCACGCCTTTCGCCGCCAAGCTCAGGACGATGTTCGAGGCGCCGGGCATGGCCGAGCCGTTGCGCCAGGCAATCGATGCACTGCCGTCCGCCGAGCGCAGCAAGGCGCGCGAGGCGCTGGATCGGTTGCTCGCCTTCGATGGCAAGCTCGCGGCCGATTCGGCCAACGCCGCGCTGTATGGCGCCTTCCTGCACGAAAGCGCGCGGCAGATCTTTCTCGATGAGCTGGGGCCGGAAGATACGTCAGCGTGGCGCGCACTGGTGCAGACGGCCAACACCTCCTATTCGGCCCAGGCCGACCATCTGCTCGGCCGCGAAGACAGCCCATTCTGGAACGACCAGCGCACCGCGCAAACCGAAGACAAACCGGCGATCCTCGCGCGCAGTTTGGCTGCAGCGGTGACCTTGCTGGAAAGCCGCCTGGGCAACGATCGCAGTGCGTGGCAGTGGGGCACGCTGCATACGGCTCGCTGGACCTCCGGCGCGACGCAGCTGGCGCCGCATATGCCGGCGGGCCAGCGGAGCAAGATCAACGCCATCGGCGACTACCTGGACCGCGGTCCCTATGCCATGGGCGGCGACCACAGCACGCTGAACGCCTCGGCCTATCACCTGGGTTCGGATTTCGATACCTGGCTGATTCCGGCGATGCGCATCATCGTCGACTTTGGCCGTGACGAGCCGATGATCGGCCTCAACAGTTCAGGCCAGTCGGGCAATCCGGCCAGCCCGCACTACGCCGATGGCATCGACGCGTGGATGAAGGCGAGCTACATGAGTTTCCCGTTCAAGGCGGAGAATCTCGACAAGGTGTATGGCAACCAACGCCTGTTGCTGACGCCCGCCGGCAAGTGAGTGGAGCGCCGCGCCGGCATCAGGCCGGTTGCGGCGCTGCTGGCGCGACTTCGAGAACGCGGATCACGCCTGGCGTCGGATAGTGCCAGCGCACGTCCACATCCCAGAACTGTGCGCCGTATCGCCGTTCCGGTTCGGGTTTCTGATAGGCCGGGCGCGGGTCCTGCGCCAGGCACTGCTCGATGAGTTCCACCAGCGGTTCGCCGAGGCGTAGTGCTTCGCGGCGGGCCTGCGATAGTCCAGTTTCTGACCACTGCACCTCGATCAACTCTGGCGCGTCGGCGGCCATGTCATTGCGCGCATCCGGCAGCGCATCGGCGTAGGGCACGTAGGGTTTGATGTCCAGCACCGGGGTGCCGTCCAGCAGGTCGATGCCGGAGATGAACAGCCGATCCGCTTCGACCCGATCCAGCCTGACCACCGATTGACCGATTCCGTTGGGCCTGTGGGTCGCGCGGGTGGCGAACACGCCGACCATGCGATTGCCGCCCAGACGTGGCGGGCGGACCTTGAGGCGGGGTTTGCTTTCCAGTGCCTTGTGGAAAAGAAACAGCAGCCATACATGGCTGACCTGCTCGAGCCCGGCTACCGCCTCCCCGCTGTCGAACGGCGGCAGCAGTTCCACCACTCCGCGTGCGGCCGGCGCCAGGCTGGGCTGGCGGGGGATGGCGAACTTCTCCTTGAAACAGGAGCGGACGTAGCCGATAGGCGAGACGCTGTGTTGCATGGGGCAGGCCTGGATACGGGCGGGCGGCTGCGCATCTTACCCGCTATGGCGCCGCGTTGCGCGACGTCGGGCCGCGCGCTCGTTGAAGCGGCGGCCCGATGCCAAGACCTTACAGACCGAGCAGATTGGCGACGTAGTCGGCATCCTTGTCGCCGCGGCCGGAAAGGTTGACCAGGATGTGGCTGTCCTTGCTCAGCGTTGGCGCGGTGCGAATCGCCCAGGCCACGGCGTGAGCGCTTTCCAGGGCGGGGATGATGCCTTCGACACGCGACAGGGTCATAAAGGCGTCCAGGCATTCCTGGTCGGTCGCGGTCTGGTAGTTCACCCGGCCGATGTCCTTGAGATAACTGTGCTGCGGACCGACACCAGGGTAATCCAGGCCGGAGGCGATGGAGTGCACCGCGGACGGGTTGCCCTCGGCATCTTCCAGCACATAGCAGGCCATGCCATGCAACTCGCCGGGCTTGCCCTTGGACAGCGTGGCCGAATGGCGGCCGGGCTTGTCCAGGCTTTCGCCCGCCGGCTCGATACCGACCAGCTCGACCGCGGCATCCTCCAGAAAGGCAGTGAACATGCCCATGGCATTGGAGCCGCCGCCGACGCAGGCGACCACATGATCCGGCAGGCGACCGTGTCTGGAGAGAAATTGCTCACGGGCCTCGTTACCGATGATCGACTGGAAATCGCGGACCATCTTCGGAAACGGGTGCGGGCCGACCACCGAGCCGATGGCGTAGATGTAGTTGTGCGGGTCCTTCAGGTATTCCTCGAAGGCGCTGTCCACTGCTTCCTTGAGCGTCGCCGCGCCGCGGGTGACGGCTACCAGCTTGCAGCCGAGGATCTTCATCTTGGTGACGTTCGGGTGCTCCTTCTCGATATCCACCTGGCCCATGTGAATCTCGCAGGGAATACCTACCAGTGCGCAGGCGGTGGCCAGCGCGACCCCATGCTGGCCGGCACCGGTTTCCGCGATCACCTTCTTCTTGCCCATGAACTTGGCCAGCAGTGCCTCGCCCAGGCAGTGATTGATCTTGTGCGCGCCGGTGTGGTTCAGGTCTTCGCGCTTCAGGTGAATCTGCGCACCACCGAGCTGCTCGGACAGCCGCCGCGCATGGAAGATCGGGCTTGGCCGGCCCACGTAGTCGGCGAACAGTGCGGCCAGTTCCTGCTGGAAATCCTCGCGCTGGCGGATTTCCTCGTAGGCCAGGTTGATGTCGTCCATCGTCTGCTTGAGGTGCGGCGGGACCAACTGGCCGCCGTAGGGGCCGAAGTATCCGTTGGCGTCGGGCATGGCAGTGAAGCGAGGATCGGACGACATGGGTTCATCTCTGCTGGTGAAAAGGGGGGCCTGTTTACGCGGGGCGATCATAAGCCAGCGCCTGGGCCGCTGAAAACGTAGCGGCAACCGCGCAGTGACTCCTCGTTTCTTCGTGCTGTTGCGGCGCTCCGAATAGGCTCGGCGAAGGGCTGGTGGTGGTCAGTCATGGCGAAGGGTGCCAGTCTCGGTTCGCAGGATTTTGATTTATCGTGTAGGATGCGCCGCTTATTTCATCTTATCGGAGCAAATCACCGCTTTTGTTTGGTCGGCATACCCGCGTGCCGATGGGTATGGCTGTCATCAGCACAGCATGTCTTGCATACCCGCCCCGCCATCAGGCCGCGTAACCCTTGGCAAATTTGCACGCCGCCTGCCGCAATACGTCGCACTGCGATGTCGTAAAGCCAGAACAAGTTCAGGAGATCGAACTGATGAACGAGGCTGAGCTCTCGCCCAATGATTCCGAAGCGCCGGCTGACCGGATCAATCCCGTAGTGTTCTACGGTTCCGCAATCGCCATCGTGGCGTTTGCCATATGGACGATGTTCTTCACTGATCGCTCCCAAGCGGTCATCAATACGGTGCTTGGCTGGATATCCGACAGCTTCGGCTGGTTCTACTTTCTCGCCGTGCTGGTCTACCTGCTCTTCGTGGTGATCGTCGCCACCAGCCGCTACGGCAAGATCCGCCTCGGGCCGGATCATTCCAAGCCTGAATTCAATGTGGTCACCTGGGCGGCGATGCTGTTTTCCGCCGGGATCGGCATCGACCTGCTGTTCTTCTGTATCGCCGAACCCATCACCCAGTTCCTCGAACCGCCGGTAGGCGAGGGCGGCACCACCCAGGCCGCACGCCACGCCATGGAGCTGACCTTTCTCCACTGGGGGCTTTCGGGCTGGGGTGTCTATACCCTGGTCGGCATGTCGCTGGCGTATTTCAGCTTCCGCCAGGGCTTGCCGCTGTCGATCCGCTCGGCGCTGTATCCGATCTTCGGCAAGCGCATCTACGGGTCCATCGGGCATACCGTCGATACCGCCGCGGTGCTGGGCACGGTGTTCGGCATAGCCACCAGTCTCGGCATCGGCATCATCCAGCTGAACTTCGGCCTCAACTACATCTTCGGCGTACCGGAAGGCACCTTCACCCAGGCCGTGCTGGTGGTGCTGATCGTAGTGTTCTCGGCGATCTCGGCGGCGACCGGGGTCGAGCGCGGAATTCGCCGGCTTTCCGAGTTCAACATGCTGCTGGCGGTACTGCTGTTGCTGTTCGTGCTGGTGGTCGGCGATACGGTGTTCCTCCTCAATGCGCTGGTAATGAACGTCGGCGACTACTTCTCCAACTTCATCAGTCTGTCGCTGGACACCTACGCCTACCGCCGGCCGACCGACTGGCTGAACGCCTGGACGGTGTTCTTCTGGGCCTGGTGGATTGCCTGGGGGCCTTTCGTGGGCCTGTTCCTGGCACGCATTTCCCGTGGTCGCACCATCCGCGAGTTCGTCATCGGCACGCTGCTGCTGCCGCTGGCCTTCATGATGGCCTGGATGTCGATCATGGGTAACAGCGCCATCGAGATGGTCATGGGCGGTGCCCTCGAATTCGGCCAGCAGGCGGTGAGCAACCCTGGCTCGTCGATCTATCTGTTCCTGCAGAGCCTGCCCTGGGCTGGCCTCACGACTATCGTGGTGACCATCCTCGCGATAGTGTTCTTCGTTACCTCCGGCGACTCCGGCTCGCTGGTGCTGTCGAACTTCACGTCCATTCTCAAGGATGTGAACAGCGATGCACCGGTGTGGATGCGCATCCTCTGGGCCGCCATCATCGGCATTCTCACCCTGGCGCTGTTGATCGCCGGTGGCCTGACCGCGCTGCAGGGCACCGTGGTGATCATGGGGCTACCGTTCTCCATCGTGCTGCTGTTCATGATGTACGGGCTGTTCAAGGCACTGCACGTCGAAGGCGTCATGGCCGACAGCTACCAGAAGAGCCTGTCCGGCTATCTGTCCGGGCGCGCCACGCTGGAACACACGCAGATGAACTGGAGTCAGCGGCTGTCGCGGGCGATGAGTTTCCCCAGCCGTTCGCAGATCCGTCGTTACCTGAAGGAGGTCTGCAAACCGGCGATGGAGGAGATCCAGAAGGCGCTGGGCGAGAAGGGCGTGCCGGTGGAGATCGTCGAAGGCGAACCGGGCAACGAGCACCTGGCGCTGCACGTCAATCTGGGCAGCGAGCAGGACTTTACCTATCAGATTTGGCCGGTGCGCGGCACCATGCCGTCCTTTGCCCTGCGCACGCAGAGCGGCAACGCCGACTACTACCGGCTCGAGGTGCATCTGCGCCAGGGCAGCCTGGGCTACGACCTGATGGGCTACTCCCGGCGGCAGCTGATCGAGGACATCCTCGACCACTACGAGCACCACATGCACTTCCTGCATCTGCAGCGCGAAAACGGCGGTGGTGAAAGCGGCATGCCCAACCCGGGTGCGGCGCCGACACCCTGACCCTGCACGCCTCGGGCGATCCCCGAGGCGTTCCATCCATGTCGCGGCAGCGTCGATCCGCTGCCGCCACAGACAGTACGAACGAGGTAGAACATGGCCCGTTTCCCACGGCAGCAACTCTATATCCATGGCGGCTACGCCGACGCCAGCAGCAACCAGACCTTCGAAAGCATCAACCCGGCCAACGGCGAAGTCCTGGCCGAAGTGCCCGAGGCCGGTGCGGCCGATCTGGAACGTGCGGTTGAAAGCGCCGAGCAGGGCCAGCGCGTCTGGGCAGCACTGACCGGCATCGAGCGGGCGCGCATCATGCGGCGCGCGGTCGATCTCTTGCGCGAGCGCAACGACGAGTTGGCCCTGCTGGAAACCCTGGACACCGGCAAGCCGCTGAGCGAGACCCGCAGCGTTGACATCGTCACCGGTGCCGACGTGCTGGAGTACTACGCGGGCCTGGCTCCGGCCATCGAGGGCGAGCAGATTCCGCTGCGCGACAGCAGCTTCGTCTATACCCGGCGCGAACCGCTGGGCGTGGTGGCCGGCATCGGTGCCTGGAACTACCCGATCCAGATCGCCCTGTGGAAGGCCGCTCCGGCGCTGGCTGCGGGCAACGCGATGATCTTCAAGCCCAGTGAGGTCACGCCCTTGAGCGCGCTCAAGCTGGCGGAAATCTTCAGCGAGGCCGGGCTGCCTGACGGCGTGTTCAACGTGCTGACCGGCAGTGGCGCCGGCATCGGTGCGCTGATCACCGAGCACCCGCGCATCGCCAAGGTGTCCTTCACCGGCGGTGTGGCGACCGGCAAGAAGGTCATGGCCAGCGCGGCAGGCTCTTCGCTGAAGGACGTGACCATGGAACTGGGCGGCAAGTCGCCGCTGATCGTCTGCGAGGACGCCGATCTGGATCGCGCGGCCGATATCGCGGTCATGGCCAACTTCTTCAGCTCCGGCCAGGTGTGCACCAACGGCACACGGGTGTTCGTCCCCGCGGGCCTGAAAGCGGCCTTCGAGGACAAGCTGCTGGAGCGCGTGCAGCGCATCCGCCTGGGCGATCCGCAGCAGGATGAGACCAACTTCGGTCCCCTGGTCAGCTTCGCGCACATGAACAAGGTGCTCGACTACATCGTCAAGGGCAAGGCCGCTGGCGCGCGGCTGCTCTGTGGCGGTGAGCGGGTGACCGAGGGCGAGTACGCCAGGGGCGCCTTCGTCGCACCCACCGTCTTCAGCGACTGCAGCGACGACATGACGATCGTGCGCGAAGAGATCTTCGGCCCGGTGCTGAGCCTGCTCGAGTATCAGGATGAGGACGAAGTCATCCGCCGCGCCAACGACACCGAGTACGGCCTCGCCGCCGGCGTGGTCACCAGCGATCTGGCGCGGGCGCACCGCATCATCCATCGCCTCGAGGCCGGCATCTGCTGGATCAATACCTGGGGCGAATCGCCGGCGCAGATGCCGGTCGGTGGCTACAAGCAGTCCGGCATCGGCCGCGAAAACGGCATCGCCTCGCTGGCGCACTACACGCGGGTCAAATCGGTACAGGTAGAGCTGGGCGAGTTCGCCTCGGTGTTCTGAAGGAGGTTTGAACCATGGAATATGACTACATCATCATCGGCGCCGGCTCGGCGGGTAACGTGCTCGCCGCGCGCCTGACCGAGGATGCCGACGTCAGCGTGCTGCTGCTGGAAGCCGGCGGCCCGGACTACCGGCTGGACTTCCGGACCCAGATGCCCGCCGCGCTGGCCTATCCGCTGCAGGGCACGCGCTACAACTGGGCCTACAAGACCGACCCCGAGCCGCACATGAACAACCGTCGCATGGACTGCGGCCGCGGCAAGGGCCTGGGTGGTTCCTCGCTGATCAACGGCATGTGCTACATCCGCGGCAACGCGCTGGACTACGACAACTGGGCCAAGATCCCCGGCCTGGAAGACTGGACCTACCTCGACTGCCTGCCGTATTTCCGCAAGGCCGAATCGCGCGACATCGGCCCCAACGATTACCACGGCGGTGTCGGCCCGGTCAGCGTGACCACGCCGAAGGCCGACAACAACGAGCTGTTCCACGCCATGGTCGAAGCCGGTGTGCAGGCCGGCTATCCGCGTACCGACGACCTCAACGGCTATCAGCAGGAAGGCTTCGGCCCGATGGACCGTACCGTGACGCCCCAGGGCCGGCGCGCCAGCACGGCGCGCGGCTATCTGGATCAGGCCAGGGAGCGGCCGAACCTGACCATCGAAACGCACGCGGTGACCGATCGCGTCCTGTTTGAAGGCAAGCGCGCAGTGGGCGTGCGCTACCTGCGCGATCGCAAGGATCCGTACATCGTGCGTGCGCGTCGCGAGGTGCTGCTGTGCGGCGGAGCGATCGCCTCGCCGCAGATCCTGCAGCGCTCGGGCGTCGGGCCGGGCGAGCTGCTGCGCCGGGTCGGCGTGAAACTTGTCCACGAGCTGCCCGGCGTTGGCCAGAACCTGCAGGACCATCTTGAGATGTACCTGCAGTTCGAGTGCCTGAAGCCGGTTTCGCTGTATCCAGCGCTGAAGTGGTGGAACCAGCCGGCCATCGGCGCCGAATGGCTGTTCCTCGGCAGCGGCATCGGCGCCAGCAACCAGTTCGAGGCCGGCGGCTTCATCCGCAGCAGTGACGAGTTCGAATGGCCGAACATCCAGTTCCACTTCCTGCCGGTGGCAGTCAGCTACAACGGCAGCAACGCCCATGACGGTCACAGTTTCCAGGCCCACGTCGGCTCGATGCGCTCGCCCAGCCGCGGGCGTATCGAGATCCGCTCGACCGACCCGGCCGAGGACCCGAGCATCCTGTTCAACTACATGGCCCACGAGCAGGACTGGCGCGAATTCCGCGATGCCATCCGCATCACCCGCGAGATCATCGCCCAGCCGGCGCTCGACCCTTACCGCGGTCGCGAGCTGAGCCCGGGTATCGATGCGCAGAGCGATGCCGAGCTGGACGCCTTCGTCCGCGAGCACGCCGAGACGGCCTATCACCCGTCCTGCTCCTGCAAGATGGGCAGCGACGACATGGCCGTGGTCGACGGCCAGGGCCGGGTGCATGGGCTGGAAGGGTTGCGCGTGGTGGATGCCTCGATCATGCCGCAGATCATCACCGGCAACCTCAACGCGACCACCATCATGATCGCCGAGAAGATCGCCGACCGGATTCGTGGTCATGAGCCGCTGCCGCGCAGCACGGCGAAGTACTACGTGGCCGGCAATGCGCCGGTGCGGCAACCGCCGCGGCGTTGACGAACCCGCAGCCCGGTGGTGGAAAAGGCTTCGCCGTTTCCACCACCGGGCTGCCCAGGGCTCGTAGCGCAGAAATGAAAACGCCCCGCAGAAGCGGGGCGTTTCATGTAGCGGAGCAGCTCAGATCACTTCGGCCCAGAGGTCGTACTCGTCGGCGTTGGTGACGCGCACGCGGACCTTGTCGCCCGGCTGCAGCGGCTGTTCGCTGTCGACGTAGACCATGCCGTCGATCTCCGGGGCGTCGGCCCAGGAGCGGCCGATGGCGCCGTCCTCGTCCACTTCGTCGATCAGCACGTCCAGTTCCTTGCCGACCTTCAGCTGCAGGCGCGCGGCGCTTATGGCCTGCTGGTGCGCCATGAAGCGGTCCCAGCGATCCTGCTTGATCTCGTCCGGTACCGGTTCCAGGCCCATGGCCTCGGCCGGTGCGCCTTCGACCGGCGAATACTGGAAGCAGCCGACGCGGTCGAGCTGGGCTTCGGTGAGCCAGTCGAGCAGGTATTGGAAGTCTTCCTCGGTCTCGCCGGGGAAGCCGACAATGAAGGTCGAGCGAATGGTCAGCTCGGGGCAGATCTCGCGCCACTGCTTGATGCGCGCCAGGGTCTTGTCTTCGAAGGCGGGGCGCTTCATGGCCTTGAGCACCTTCGGGCTGGCGTGCTGGAAGGGGATGTCCAGGTACGGCAGGATCTTGCCGGCGGCCATCAGCGGGATCACGTCGTCGACGTTGGGGTAGGGGTAGACGTAGTGCAGGCGCACCCAGACGCCCATCTTGCCCAGCTCCTCGCACAGCTCGAGCATGCGCGTCTTGACCGGCTGGCCGTTCCAGAAATCCAGCTTGTACTTGAGGTCGACGCCATAGGCGCTGGTGTCCTGGCTGATCACCAGGACTTCCTTCACGCCGGCCTTGACCAGGCGCTCGGCCTCGCTGAGCACATCGCCCACCGGGCGGCTGACCAGCTTGCCGCGCATGGACGGGATGATGCAGAAGCTGCAGGTATGGTTGCAGCCTTCGGAAATCTTCAGATAGGCATAGTGGCGCGGGGTGAGCTTGATGCCCTGCGGTGGCACCAGGTCGACGAAAGGATCGTGCTCGATGCTCGGCGGCACCACTTCGTGCACCGCATTGACCACCTGCTCGTACTGCTGCGGGCCGGTAACCGCCAGCACGCTGGGGTGCACGCCACGGATGTTGTTCTCGTCCACGCCCATGCAGCCGGTGACGATCACCTTGCCGTTCTCGGCGATCGCCTCGCCGATGGCGTCCAGCGATTCGGCCTTTGCACTGTCGATGAAGCCGCAGGTATTGACCACCACCACATCGGCATCCTCGTAGGACGGCACGATCTGGTAACCCTCCATGCGCAGCTGGGTGAGGATGCGTTCAGAGTCGACCGTGGCCTTGGGGCAACCCAGGCTGACGAACCCGACTGTTGGCGTTTTGCTCATCGACTTTGAACCTCGAAAACCGCGCATTAAAAAGGCGCGCGAGTATACCGATGTGGATGTTTTTTAGCCAGATTGCGGCAGCGGCCGTATGTCTGTCGGCTGACGAACATCGTCGTGGCGGGGACGCGGCGCCCAGCGATCGTCAGGCGCCGACGTCCAGGCCCAGCAAGTCGCTACTGGGCCGAGTCGCATCCTGCAGGTTCTGCTCGGCCAGCATCGTTGCGGAGGAAGGGGCGCCGTTACGGTACTCGCTCGGCGTACAGCCAACGAACTGCTTGAACGCGCGCGCGCCGTGTCGCTGGACCAGCAGCGCCAGGCGGGCGGTGATGCCGCTGCAGCGGCAGATGCGCTCAAGGTCGATCGTCAGTCGCCGGTACGGTTGTACAACGCACTGGGGGTGCTCGCCGACCTGAACAACGACTTCGCCCAGGCCGAGCGCTATTACCGGTTGGCCTTGCAGATCGAGCCGCGTTCGGTGCTGGTGCAAAACAGCCTCGGCTATTCCTACTACATGGCCGGGCACTGGCAGGAAGCCGAGCGCGTATTCCGCCGCGCGCTGGATCGCAACACCGCCTATGCGCCGCTGTGGCGCAACTACGGACTGCTGATGGCGCGCACGGAACGCTACGAGGAGGCGCTGTCGGCTTTCGAGCAGATCGGGTCGCGCGCGCAGGCGAGCAACGATGTGGGCTACATCTGCCTGGTGGAGGGCAAGTTGGACGAGGCCGAGCAGTTCTTCCGCAGCGCTATGGAGCAGTCGCCGTCGCACTACGCCACCGCCTGGGACAATCTGGAGCGCGTTCGCCAGCTGCGCAAGGTGCGCCAGCTCGGTCTTGGTCAGGCGCAACCCGATGCGGTTGCCTCGACTGCCGCCGACGTCAGGGTATTCGCCGTACCCTGACCGGCGGGACGATGGCCGCCGTAGCGGCGGCCTGGTCGCTGCGCGGGGCGCGCGGCAGGTAGCGCTTGAGGCGCAGGGCCGGCGCCTCGATCAGATGCCAGGACAGCACGGCCAGCAGCAGGCTGCCGGCGAAGCTCAGCAGCATGAAGGGAACCAGGGATAGCTGCCCATCGGTCCAGTGCATCAGCAGTTGCTGAAGTGGAAAACTGAAGATGTACAGGCCGTAGGAGAAGTCGCCGGCCTTGCCGAAACCGGCCAGGCGCGGCACGCGCAAGTGTGCCAGGTAGAGCGTCAGGTACGGCAGGGTGAGCAGGTGCACCAGTTCCCAGTGGTCGCTGCGGGCGCTGACGAGATTGGCCGCGAGCAGTAGCCAGGCGAGCGTCCAGTGCCAGTGAATGCGCAAGCGGTACAGGTACAGCACTACGCCGGCATAGAAGAACATCCCCAACCGCGAGGCCTTGCGTAGCAGGTCGCTCTGCAGCTCGAGAAGCGGCATCAGATGAAAGTGCACGCCCACCAGCAGAAACAGGCCGATCAGCGCGCTGTTGCGACCGAAGCACTTGAGCAACCCCAGGGTGAGCACCGAGGCATACATCAGCACCTCATAGGGCAGCGTCCACAGCGAGCCGTTGACCGTATGTGGAAACGGATTGCTGGAAAAGGTCCCGGGCAGGCGGAACTCGGTGATCAGCGCGGCATTGCTCAGGTAGGCGAGTGTGCCGGGTGCGGCGAAATAGTCGCCCAGCGGCAGCGCCGTCGCCAGCGGGCCGACCAGCAGGACCGCCAACAGCACCGATACGAGCAACGCCGGAAGGATGCGCAAGGCCCGCTTGGCGGCGAAATCCAGCACGCTGCGACTGTTCAGCCATGAGCCAGCGATGAGAAAGCCGCTCATGACGAAGAAGATGTGCACGGCGATGTCCGCCGAGTCGTAGCTGCCGCTGAACAGGCGCAGGGGCTCCCGGTCAGCCTGCCCGGACAACCCGTAGCTATGGCCGAACACCACCATCGAGGCGGCGAAGAATCGCAGAAAATCGAAGTTGTTGTCTCTTGGCGCGGTGGTTGGCGCGTGCATCGGTTTCCCCTTGGGTGTGGTCAGCGCAGCGGAAAGGTCTGGTTCATTCCCAGCGTGCGGCTCTCGCCGTCACGGATGGCCTGCTCGATCAACCGCAGCCGCTGCGGAGTCTGATGCCGCCGGGCGATGTAGCGCAGCAGCGCAAGGAAGATCCGCCGGTTCAGGCGGTACAGCCAGGGCGAGGCCGCCCAGATGTGGGTGTCGAACCAGGCCTGGTTGCGTGCGGTGTAGTAGGCGCGAAAGTCCGAGTCACCGAGCAGGAAGGCTTCGTAGATGTTGCGGGTGTGGGCCTTGATGTTCCACGACAGCTCCAGCTCGTCGATCACGGCGTCGGTGACCAGGCGCAGCCGGCCGCCACCGGCAGTGATGCGGCGGGTGTACTCGGTGTCGTCGGCGTAGAGCACCAGCTCGCGCAGTGGCACGCCGATGGTCTGGTACAGGCTGCGGTGGGCGAGCATGCCACCATAGGGTGCGAACGGCAGGTCCAGCGTACGCGGCGGGATGCCTTGCGGGCGCCCCCAAGGCAGGCGGCGCCAGATCTTGTAGGGCAGCTGCGCGACGTGAAATCCGAAGTAGCTGGAGCGCGGCTGGATGGCGAAGCGGCCCGGTACGCCGCGGGCGATATCCTCCTGCTGACTGGCACGAAAGCCCAGTACCGCGGCGCGATCCAGGCCGACCTCCTGACCGAGGCGGGCCAGCTCCTCGTGCAGCAGGCGTACGGCGGCCGCGGTGGGTGCATTGTCGTCATCCATCATCCAGATGTAATGCGCGCCCTCGGCGAGCGCCGCCTGCAGCCCGACCGCGTAACCGTTGGCCGAGCCGGTGTTGTGCTCCAGCGAAATGATGCGTACCTGGCCGGGCCAGCGGCTGCAGAGCTGCTCCAGCGGCGCGCGTGACGCATTGCTGACCACCAGCACGCGTGTGATCTGCTCGAAGCGGAAGGCCTGCTCGATCAGGCGCTGGAGGAATGGCAGGCGCTCGCCATAGGTCACCGTGACGATGGTGGTTTGCTTAAGGGCCGCCTCGTCGGGCAGCTCGGCGGCATTCACGCACGGACGCAGGGCTTCGGGGCATGCAAGGTTCGACATGGCGGGCATTCCTCAGCCTTGTTCGGAGGTGGTGACTGGGATGTCGCCGGTGGGCGCCGCGGGGGCTAGCCGATCATCGTCGTCGGGGCTGAAAAAGGCGTGGAATACCCGAATGAAGGTTTCCCCCGGGGCGCCGCTGGCGCCCGGAGCGGGAATGAGTTCGGTATAGGAGTAGCCGTCCGCCAGAACCAGCGAGGTCCTGGATGGTGCGTCTGTGCTCATGCTGTAGCTCCTGAAGAAGCGGGGCTGCGGGCCCTGATCAGAATGAATAACGTCTGTTGTCCACCGGCCGGGTAGGAAGCGAGTCCGAGGCGGGTTCAGCGAAACGATGCTGTCGAGCGCCCGGCAGCGGGCTGGCCTTCTGGCCACCGCCGGATGCGCCGCAGTGCGGTGCGACAGTGGCCGGGGCGGGTCGGTAGGCGATGACGCTGGGGCCGTTGGCGGGGTCGCATGCGTGGTCGTCGGTGGCGCCGGGTGACGGCTGTGCCGGGGCGGTCGAAAGCGGTTCGCTCATGCTCATGGCACCGCTCGATCCGCTCATCAGCACAAGGGCAAAGCCGAGCGCGCGGGTCGCCCGCAGCCATTGCTTTACTGTGTTCATCCTTGAAACCTCGTAAATGTGATGGGGAAGGGTGTGGTCAGGCGTGCTTTATCGGAACCACCGCGGCCGGATAGAGAGGCGTGCTCGGTTGGGAACTGGGCGCCAGGGCCAGGCCGTCGCCGAGCCTGGCTTCGCGCAGTCGCGCCTCGACGAAGGCGCGGATCTCCAGCTCGAATCGCTCACCCGAGAAACGTTCGGCGTTGCGCCGGCAGCTTGCCGCGCTGATGCGCGCGCGCTGGCGTTCGAACTCGTCGATGGCCGCGATGATCGAAGCGGTTGTCTGCTCGGGGTAGAACACCCCGGTGGGCTCGGCATGCTCGAGCCCCCGCACGGTTTCCAGCACGCCGCCGCGACCGTAGGCGATCACCGGGGTGCCGCAGGCCTGGGCCTCGATCGGCGCGATGCCGAAATCCTCTTCTGCGGCGAAGACGAAGGCCCTGGCGCGCTGCATGTGGCGCAGCAGCACCTCGAAGCTCTGATAACCGAGCAGGGACACATTGGGCCCGGCGACTTCGCGGGCCTTGTCCATCTCCGGGCCGCTGCCGATCACGATCAGGCGCTTGTCCGGCATCGCCGCGAAGGCCTCGACGATCAGCGGAATCTTCTTGTACGGCACCATGCGAGAGGCGGTCAGGTAGAAGTCTTCCTTGGCCTCGTGCAGGGTGAACTGGCGGGTATCCACCGGGGGGTAGATCACCGTGGACTGGCGCCGGTAACTCTTGTTGATGCGCCGGCCGATGAAATGCGAATTGGCGATGAACTCGTCGACGCCACTGGCGGTGCGCTGATCCCACATGCGCATGTAGTGCAGCAGCATGCGCGCCAGCTTGGCCTTGACGCCGCGCTCCAGGCTGGCTTCGTGCAGGTACTGGTGCTGCAGATCCCAGGCGTAGCGAATGGGCGAATGCACGTAGCTGATGTGCAGCTGGTTGGGGCCGGTCAGCACGCCCTTGGCCACCGCATGGCTGCTGGAAATGACCAGATCGTAGGCCGACATGTCCAGCTGCTCGATGGCCAGCGGCATCAGCGGCAGATACTTCTGATAGTGCGTGCGGGCCTTGGGCAACTGCTGGATAAAGGTCGTGGTGGCGCGCTTGCCGCCGAGGTGGGCGCGGTCTTCATCGGATAGGAAATCGATGACGGCGAACAGGTCGGCGTCCGGCCACACGGCGCACAGCCCGGCGAGCACGCGCTCGGCGCCGGCGTAGGTCACCAGCCAGTCGTGAACGATGGCAACTTTCATGGATTGACTTCCTTGGTCTAGAGGATCGGCGGCGGGGCCGCCTTGCAGGCATGAAACGGGGATGGTCAGCGCATGTGCAGGCGTGCCAGCGGCAGCAGGCCGCTTTGCCCGGTGAGGCGCTTGCCGGCGTGTGCCAGCGGTTGCTCTAGCAGCCAGCGACAGAGCATGGCGCTGCCCAGTGCCAGCAGCAGACCCAGCAGTGCGGTGCCGATTACCGCGCCCGGCCCGCTGATTGCGAGGTTTTGCATCAACAGCGCGGCCAGTCGCTGCATCGCTGGCAACAGCAGATAGAGCCCATAACCGAGCTGGCCCAGCCAGACCAGCAGCGGCGTGCCTATCGTCAGGCGACCGGTGAGCAGCACGAAGCCGGCCAGCGCCACGGCGTAGGTCAGCAGCTGCCGTGCCCAGGCCGCTTCGCCCTGCGACCAGCCAGCGAGAAAGATGACCGGCAGCACCAGCACGTAGGCTCGTCGCGTGTAGCGTGCGTATTCCCGGGCGCGGCGGCGGGCATAGCTACTGTCGGCATGCTGCGCCTCGTGCCGCAGGGAGGCGAACAGCATCAGCGACACCAGCAGCGGCAGCGTGACCGGCAATGCGCCATCCAGCAGCTGCCGGGCCAGCGCCAGCAGGAGCGAGCAGGCCAACAGCAGCAGAGCGGCACCGGCGCGCAGACTAACGCTGTGCAGCAGGCCGAGCTGATGCATCAACAGGCACAGCAGATAGAACAACAGGATCGGCGGCATCGCGCCGTAGGCGCTGGCGACCTCGAACGGGATGGCTTGCTTGGCTGCTGTCACCCCGGGCAGCCAGGCTGACGCCTCCGGCAGCAGCAGCGCCGTCAGCAGCGCGGCCAGCAGGTAAAGCGGCACCAGGCGCAGCAGACGGCGCACCACGAAGCCGCGTCCGCCATCGCTGCTGGCATGCAGACTGGCCGGCACCACGAAGCCGCAGCCGAGCAAAAACCAGAGCGTCGCCAGCAGCCAGAGGTCTACGCCCAGGCCCGCCGTAGCGCCGTCGGCCGTTGCTAGCGGCAGCGCGTGCATGAGCAGCAGGAGTGCTGCGCCGCCGCGCAGCGCATCGACATGTGCCAACCGTTCCATGGTCTGCCTCGCTTGATGATTGAACGAACGAACCGGGGAGGGCGCTCAGGGCAGGCGCCGCTCGGATGACCAGGCAACCATCGGAGGCGGGCTGCGCTTGCCGGTCAGGGTCTGGTCGATGAGTTGCGAGACGATCTGTGCCGAGCGTTTCCAGGAGTAGCGCAGCACATTGCCTTCGCCCAGGGTGCGCAGGTCGTCGCGCAGCTGCGCATCGCGCAGCACATGGCCCATGCAGCGGGCGATGTCCTCGATGTCGAGTGGGTCGAAGTACAGCACGCTTTCGCCCAGCACCTCCGGTATCGATGCCGCCCGCGCCGCGATCACCGGACAGCCGCAGGCCTGAGCCTCCAACGGTGGAATGCCGAAGCCTTCGTACAGCGACGGGAAGACGAAAGCCCGGGCACCCTGGTACTCACGCACCAGCTGCGCATCGTCGATGCGCCCGAGCAGGCACACCCGGCCGTCATCGCTTACGCTGCAATCGGTGCCGGAGAACACCGAATGCGAATCGCCGACGATGTGCAGCTCGACGTCGTCGAAGCCCTCCAGGCTGAGGAATGCCGCGACCATGCGGGCGAAGTTCTTGTGCGCATTGGGCGAGGAAACCGCCAGCAGGTAGGGCTTGTCCCGCTCATTGGGCGCCTGCGGATCGGGCGGACGGAACGTCCGGGCGACGGCGTTGGGCACCACGCAGATCTTCTCGCTCGGGTAACCGTAGTAACCGGCGATTTCCCGGCGGGAAAAGTCGCTGACCGTGATCAGCGCCTTGATGCGTCTGAGCAGCAATGGCGTCAGCCCCTTGTAGAAACCGCGGAAGGCGCGTGAGTAGCTCTCCGGGTGGCGGACATAGGTAATGTCGTGATGGGTCGCGACCTGGTTGCGGTAGATCAGCGGCGCGGTGTTGCACAGCGAGACCAGCGGCGGCGAGCCGTTGCGCGCCAGCCACAGTGGCAAATCCAACTGTTCCCATAGATGGCCGCTGTGGCGACCGATGCAGCGCACCTGCAGGCGCTTGGCGCTGTCGTGCATGCGAATGTCGTGCGGGGCGACGAAGGTCAGGTCGTTGCGCGTCGCGCCCAGCTCCAGGCAGACCTGTTCGGCGAAGCGTTGTACGCCGCGGGTCTCCTGGGTGAGGAATCGTGCGTTGATGACGATCATCCGGGTTCTCCTTGCGGGGGTACCAGGTATTCGGTTGGGAAGATCAACCAGCGCGGGCGATGGGCATCCCTGCGACCGGCAATGTCACCGGCAGGCGATTCGCACGGGCGCCTCGATCCGCGGGCTGTCGCGTGTGCTCAGCCCTCGGGGGCGACGGCGCGCAGGCTGATGATCTTGGGAAAGCCGTCGAGCTTCACCGTGGTGCTGCAGGCGTCGTCACTGGCCGGGCAGCGCCATTCGTTGCCAGTGGTCACCCGTCCGTGGCGGGGTTGCGCGGTATCAATCATCGCCACGCGCCCGGTGATGCCTTCGTTGTTCTCGTTGCCGCGCAGCTCGACGGTCCTTGGCTTGCCGGTGCTCCAGGCCACCAGCAGTTCGTCCTCGCCCCGGGCGAAGCGCAACATCACCACGTCATTCGCGGTGTTTTCCAGGCGCCCGAGGTAGGCGTACTGGCTGACGATCTCGCTGATCGCGGCGAGTACCGGGTAGGCCGGTTTGGGCGTGAAATCCTGACGCACCAGGCCGAAGTTGTGCTCGCGCTCGGTCTTGTCGGTGCCGTCGTTGCGGAAGTCGTACCACCACATGCCCTTGATGTTCGGCAGCGTTCGGGCGAGGAAGAATGCCCGCGCCAGGTAGGCGGCCTGCAGGTTTTCGTCGATGCCGCACGCGCCCTGGTGCGAGGGCCAGGCCATCTCGGTCAGGTAGAGCGGCACCGGACGCCCGGCGGCGCGGGTCAGTTCCTTGTCTACCTCGGCCATCCAGTCGATCCAGGCTTCCGGTGTATTGCGCCGCCAACCGCGGCAATGCACGTAGGGGTGCAGCGAGAGGCCGTCCACCGACTGCATCAGGCCGTTCTCCAGCAGGCGCAGAGCGAAACCAGACTCGATGCCCTGGCTGGTCACGGCGCCGGCCAGCACGGTAGCAGCCGGGTCACGCTGGCGGATGATCCCTGCCGCGTCGGCGATGAGCCGGGCGTAGTCCTGGGTGAACGCCGGGTCGCGGGGGTCTTCCACGTCCCACTCGTTCCAGATCTCGTAATAGGCCACCTGGCCCTTGAGGTTCTCGGTAACGAAGTCGACATAGCGGTTGTACGCGGCCCGCACCGGCTCGCTTCTGGGCTTCTCGCCACCCCCGTGATGCTGGTTTCCATAACCGAGAATGAACTGGGTACTCAGGCCATGGCGGGCGGTTTCCTTCAGGTAGCGCTGCCAGGACGGTTCGATCTTCAGCTGGTTCGGCTGGCGCTCGACATAGGCCCAGTGGGCATCGGTGCGTACCGAGGTGATGCCGGCATCGCGCATCATGGCGTAGGCGCGACCGCTGGGGTCGCCTTTGTGCAGCTCATGGGCGCAGACACCGACGACGAAGGGTTCGTCAACGGTTTGCGCCGTAATCGGGAACGAACAGCCGAGCAGACCGCCGTACAGTACGGCGTTGAGCAGGGTAGAGCGCATCGTCATGTGGATCATCCGTGAGGGTTGAGGCTCAGATCAGGCGTTGCAGTTCGGGCAGTCGCTGGGCGGCGAGGCCGTCGGCCGGCGACCGGGCCGGGGTCAGCACATGGGAGATCGCCAGGCCGAGGAACAGGGTGGCCGTGGTCACCTCCAGCACATCGGTGGCCCAGGCCACGAGACACAGGCAGAACACGATGGGCAGCAGCGCGTTGCGCCACCGTGAACCGCGCTCGTGCAGGCGCAGCATGAGCGGGAAGGTCAGCAGGTAGAGCAGCACGCCGAAGATCCCGAGCATCCCCCACAGATACAGCGCGGTGTTGTCGGCGATGCTCAGCAGCTCCAGCCCCGGCAGCGGATAGACCTGGCCGGCGCTGCCCACCGTGCCGAAGCCGGCGCCCCACCAGCCCCAGCCTTCACGGGTGATGACGCCGATGAAGTTCGGCCAGCTGTTGATCAGCCGGTCGGCGAACGAGGCGAGCAAGGTGCCATTGTTGGCCGCATTGGGGTCCAGGCTCAGCACCAGGCTGGCCATCGGCAGCATCAGGCCGACCAGCACTGCAACGAGAAAAGCCGTGGCGCTGGCAAAACGATATGCGGTGACGATCAGCATCAGCAGGGTCAGCACATAGGCCGCCGCGGTGGACTTGTTGGTGGTCAGCACGATGCCGATCAGCGCGGCGACATACAGCATCAGCCGCAGCAGCCGCGAGCGGGTGAACGCGGCGATGAACAGGCTGTAGATCGCGATCATCACCGACAGCGCCGTGGACATGCGGGCGAAACCGCCGATGCGGTCGATGTCGTCGAACGCCCAGGAGCGGTTGGCGCTCAGTTCCACCTCGCCGACCATGTAGCTGTAGCCCTTCCACGGCACGCTGGTGAGCAGGTCCAGGGCGATGCCGACGAACGAGGCGATGAGGCAGAAGCCGATGACTCGCCGCAGCAGCCCGAGCCGCAGCTCCAGGTGCCGGCCGCAGATCAGGCCGAACAGCAGCGGGATGTAGATGAACAGGCTGAAGCCGATGTTGTGCAGCTCCGCCCCATGCATCAGCGCCAGCTGGCTGGACGTCACCAGGCCGAGCAGCACCAGCCAGAACAGTGGCCAGCCGCGATAGCGCAGCAGTTCCAGGCTCAGCGCCGCCAGACAGGCAATCTTGGGCAGGTACAGCAGCCAGGAGATCCCGGCCATGTCGAAGTAGTAGCGCAGGGCGCCGGAGAAGGTTTCAGTCAGCAGCAGCGAGGCGACGACCAGCGTCAACAGGGTCGACTTGTCGAAGGCCAACGGATTCGAGTCGCGTGGTCGCGGAGTGATCAGCAGGCTCTGGTTCATGGTGGATTCTCGTTCCCTGAAGCGTCTCGTGCAGGATCGACTGATAGCGGTCCAGCATGCGTTCCATATCCAGCAGTGGCAGCACGCTGGCGCGGGCCTGGCTGGCAAGGCGGTGGCGTAGGGTGCCGTCGATGTACAGCCAGAGCATGGCGATGCCGAGCGAATCCGGATCGTCGGGCGAGCAGAGCAGACCGTTGTGTCCGTCGCGGATGATCTCGGGCAGCCCGCCCATGTCGCTGGCGATCACCGGCAGCTGATTGGCGCAGCCCTCGACGGCCACCAGGCCGAATGGCTCGGCCCACAGCGAGGGCACCACCAGCACGTCGATGCTCTGCATGAACTCGTCCCGGTCGCAGTAGCCGAGAAAGCTCACCTTGGCCGGGTCGGCCATGGCCTTGAGGCGGGCCTCGTAGTCCAGCTTGCCGCGCCCGGCGATATCCAGCCGTGCATCGATTCCCAGGCGCTGGAACTGCGTGATCAGCCAGCCAACACCCTTGTTCTCCGAAAGCGTGCCGATGTAGCCGAAGCGCAGCGGATGTCCGCTGCGTGATTTGAGTCGGCTGCCGATGCCGGTCTCGGCCGGTGTGCAGTTGTGCACCACATGCTGGCGAGTGTGGCTGAAGTAACCCTGGGCGGTGATGCGTTCGAGAATGAAGCGGCTGACACCGATCACGGTCGAGACCTGCGTCGAAGCGCGGGCATGGCCGAGGCGGAACGTCGAGCACAGGCCACACTGGCGCTGGCAGCTCCTGCCGTGGTTGAACATGGTGTCCTTGGGGCAGAGCAGATACAGGTCGTGCAGCACCTGGACGATGGGCAGGCCCGCGGCGCTGATCTCATCCCAGGCGGAAATCGACCAACCGGTGAGGTTGTTGCTGACGACGATGTCCGGCTGCTCGCGCCGGATCACATCGCGCACGTGGCGGCGCATCTCGCCGTTGTAGCGGTCGCGGTAGTGCCAGCCGAGTCGGGCCAGGCGGCTCGGACGTTGCTGGGTGTAGTGCCAGTAGAAATTGGCCAGCCCGGCGCGATAGACGCGCACCTGATTCTGGGTTTGCGAGTGCAGGCCGGCATCCGGGCCGGTCGCCAGTACGGCCACCTCGCAGCCACGCCGCTGCAAGCCTTCGGCGAGGTGGCGCAGCATGACTTCAGCGCCACCGCCTACATGCGGCGGATAGAACGCGTTGAGCAATAGGATCTTCATGGTTTGGCTCGCTGTCTGGGCCTGTCAGGCCGTGCGGGTTCAGCGAGAACCCGCCTGATCTCAGGCATGGCACTGAAGGTAGCGGTTGGGCACCCGTACCTTCTGTTCTCGCTGCAGCAGGTTGAGCAGGATGATCGAGCGCTCCTCGCCATCGCTGGCGACGAAGATGGCTTCGATATCGGCGAAGCTGCCACCGCAGACCTGGACCCGCTCGCCCGGCTTGAAGGTCAGGTTCGTCGGGCGTTCGTCCCGGGCCAGGCGTTGTCGCAGCTGTTCGATCAGCTCGTCGCGTACCGGCGTCGGCTGGCCGCCGAAGGTCACTACGCGGCTCACGCCACGCGTCGAGCGGATCGGGTACCAGTTGTCATGTGTGCAATCGAGGCGGATGAACAGGTAACCCGGAAACAGCGCCTCGCCGTTTCGGCCGGGCGCCGAGCCACGGCTGGTCGAGGGCGCCTTGAGCGGCCGATAGCACTCGAAGTGCTGGCGCAGCAGGTGTTCCTCGGCGCGAGCCTCCTGTCGCGGCTTGGTCTGGATCAGGTACCAGCGTGTGGTTGTGGCGGTGGTCATGAAGGTGTCCTTCCCTTGTCGACGTTTCCGTATTCCTACGGCCAATAGCGGTCATGCCGGCATCAGCGTTGCTCGTTTCTCGTGGCCTTCCACCACGCTGAAACGCAGCAGCAGGCCCTTCAGTTGTTCGCGGCTGTTGAACATCATCACGTCGATGATCGACAGCGACGGCACGAATGCATGCTTGAGCTGGGGGTAGACGACGTCATCGTCCATGCGCAGGAAGCGCAGCAGCAGCCCCTCGGCGCGAAAGCGGGCGGGGCAGTACAGCTCCATGCCGCCGATGGGGTTGAGGTAGAGTTCGCCATCCATGCGATGGGTGATCTGGATGACGCGCTCCTGCATGTCCATCCTTGCCGGCAGATCGAGGCTGGAGCCGCGGTAGATCGGTGTGCGGATATCCAGATAGGCGCACAGCCGGCGCAGCGAATGCTCGGTAAAGGTCGCCAGGTTGCGCTCGGGGCATTCGAGGATGCTCTGGATCAGCGGCAGCACCGTGTCGCGCTGCGGCGCCCTGGCATAGCTGCGCTCGAGCGTCTTCATCAGGGCCGCGGCTTCCTTGTCGAAGTCATCGCACAGCCAGCGTTGGTTGATGCGCTCGGTCTGATGGCCCTTGCGTAGCGGGAAGGTGATCAGCTTGGGCTGACCGTTGACCAGTATCCGGTTGCGGTTCATCCATGAGCCCTTCACGTATTGCAGGTCGTCGCCCAGCACGAATACGTCGCTGAGGGCGATCAACTGAAAATAGCCCAGATAGGGAAAAAGGTAGGGCTGCATCATCGAGACGGTTCTGAGCATGGCGCACCTCCGTGTCTGCATTCAGGCTTTCTGGGTGGTGTAGGTGTAATAGCCATAGGCGCCGCTGTCGTACGGCGAAGTGGAGGCCTTGCGTTTCACCGCGTTGAGGATCACGCCCTTGAGCAGCACGCCGTTCTGCGCCAGACGGCGCTTGGAGGCATCGATCTGCGAGCCGGTGCTGAGACCGAAGCGGGCCACCAGCAGATTGGTGCCGGCCTGCTGCGCCACCAGGACCGCATCGGTGACAGCCAGCACCGGCGGCGTGTCGATGATGATGAAGTCGTAGAGCTTTTCCGCCTCCTTGAGCAGCCGCGAGAAGTTCTCGTGCATGAGCAGTTCGGACGGGTTCGGCGCGGAGAATCCGGCAGAGATGAAATGCAGGTTCTTCAGCTCGGTACGGTTGATGATCGCCGCCAGGTCGAGGCCGCCTGCCAATGCATCCGACAGGCCGTTGCGCGGCGTCATGCCGAACAGCGTGTGCAGGTAGCCGCGGCGCATGTCGCCATCGATCAGCAGCACGCGCTGGCCGGTCTGGGCGATGACCGCGGCGAGGTTGCTGGAGACGAACGACTTGCCCACCGAGGGCGTCGGGCTGGTGATCATCAGCACCTTGTTGCGTGCCTCGAGCATGGCGAACTTGAGGCTGGTGCGCAGGCTGCGCAGCGATTCGACGGCCAGGTCGGTCGGCTCGCTGATGCTGAGCAGGCGGGTCTTGCCGTCGCGTGTCTTGCGCCGCCGGTTCAGCTGCTCCTGCGAGGCGCTGTAGGGCAGGCCGGCGTACACCGGTACGCCGAGCTTCTCGATCACGTCCGGGCTTTCCACGCCACGGTAGAACGCCTGGCGCAGCAGGATCACCGCCGCCGAGACCAGCAGGCCGACGAAGAGGGCGAGCGCCACCACCAGCGGGCGAACCGGCTTGGACGGCTTCTCGATCATCGAGTAGGCGTTGTCGATGATGCGTACGTTACCGATGGTTCCGGCGCGGAGAATGTCCTGCTCCTGCGCCTGGTTCATCAGCAGCGTATAGGTCTGGGTCGTGACTTCCATGTCACGTTTGAGGCGCAGCAGCTCCTGCTGCGTCATGGGCAAGGCGTCGACCTTTTTCAACAGCTGCGCCTTCTGTGCCTGCAGCTCGTTCATCTGGGTCATCAGCGTGCGGTAGGTCGGGTGCTCGCGGGTATAGAGACGGTCGTAGTCGACCCGCTTGAGCGTCAGCTCCGACAGTTGGGTCTCCAGCGCGACGATCTGGTCCAGCACGCCCTTGGTCTCGATGCTGATGTCCACCGACTTGGAGCTGGTCTGGTAGTCGTGCAACGCGGCTTCGGCCTTTTCCAGCTCCTTGCGCACCTGGGGCAGCTGCGAGCGCAGGAAGTCCAACCGCTGGGCCGCCTCGGCGGAGCTGCGCTGGATGTTCTGCTGGACGTACAGACGGCTGATCTCGTCCAGCACACGGCTGGCCAGCTGCGGGTCCGGATCTTCCAGCGACATGTAGATGATGCCGGAGTCCTTGCCGGCCTCGCCGACCTTCAGGCGATCCTGGTAATCCAGAGCGGTGGTCTGCGGGCGATTCCTGAGCAGGACGAATTCGGTGCCCGGGCGTGCCTGCAGTTCGGCGATCTGCACCTTGAAACCCTGGCTTTCGATGGCCTGGTTGACCTGGCCACGCAGGATCAGTTGCTGCTCGTCGTCATACAGACCGAAGTTGCCAGCGGTCCCGGCCACCAGCGTCAGCTCCATGCCCAGGTAGTCTTCCGGAACGTCGAGCTGGAACACATCGAGCTTCTCGCCACCCCAGGCATAGCCGGTCAGACCGAACAGCGGTGCGGCCAGTGCACCATCGGTTGCCGGGTCATGCCGGCGCGCCATGAAGGCGCCAATCAGCGGGAAATGGCGGGGCCTGGCGACGATGTACAGCTTCAGTTCCTCGACCGCTTTGCCCAGCACGGCGCGGGATTTGAGCAACGAGATCTCGGTGACCGCCTGGGAAACCGAGTCGGGGCGCGGCACGACCTCCGGTACGCCGGTGATGGCGGCCTTCTTCGGCTCGATCTGGATCATCGCGGTGGCCTGGTAGATCGGCGTGGCGATGAGGGCGTAGACGATACCCAAGGCGGTGAACAGCCCGGTGATGGCGATAATCAGCGCCTTGTGGTCGTAGGCGGTGCGCATGATGCCGGCCAGGTCGATGCGGTTGTCGGCATCGTATTCCAGCGAAGATCGGGTCAAGGCAGTCATTGGGAATCCTTCCTCATGGTGCGTTGTTTCGAGAGTTTCGGGGCTGGGGATCAGCTTCTGGCCAGGCGGGGGCTCAATCGGCGCAGCAGATTGAGGCCGATGTTCTGTGCGATGGTCGAGAGCGCCTGGAGCTTGCTGAACGGCGAGACCAGCGCTAGACATTCACCGAACACCTGGATCAGGAAATACTCGTACAGCTCGCGATTACCGATGCGGTTGTAGTAGCGCGCCAGGGAGTAGTGCGCATGCATGGCCATCTGGATGCGCTGCTTGCTTGGCCGCATGGAGAAGATTCCGCCCTCGTGCACGCGATAGGCAGCTGGGCTGATGCCTTCCATGAACTTGCCCTTGCCGTAGGCGCCGAGCAGCGACCACCAGCAAATATCCAGCACCTCCACGCCGAGCAGCTCCGGCGGCAGTTCCTGAATCAGGTTGCGAAAACACACCGTCAACGTCGAGAGCGGGCGGCCCCGCATCAACTCGAGGGCACTGGCGTCCCGGCGCAGCTTTCCGGTGAGCTGCGGGCTCTGGATGATGCCCTTGCTGTTGAACATGAACGCATCGTGGAAGGTGATGACGTAGTCGCGGTGCTGCTCCAGAAAATCCACCTGCTGCTGCAGCTTGCTCGGGTCGGTCCAGTAGTCGTCGCCTTCGCAGTAAGCGATGTACTTGCCGGCTGCGCGAGCGAACAGACGGGTACTGAACGGCACGCCCAGACTGAACTGGTTCTGGGTCTGGTAGATCGGCTTGATGATGGCCGGATAGCGCGCCACGTAGTCGGCAATGATCGCGGCCGTGGTGTCGGTCGAGGCGTCGTCATGGACGATCACCTCGAAAGGGAAGTCCGTTTCCTGCTGGAGGAAGCTTTCCAGCGTCTTCCTGATAAAGGATGCGTGGTTGTACGCCAGGCAGACGATGCTCAGCAGCGGCTCGGTCCGGCCGCCCCAGCGTTCAATCAAGGCTTGCTCGCTCTTCAATTCCATTTTTGGATGCTCGCTTGATGATGAGTAGATGAAGCTTGAGTAGCAGGGACTTCGAGCTGACGAGGACCAGCAATAGGCAGACTGCCCCGCTTGTGGCCAGTGCCAGCAGGATGTCGAAGCGGTTGTCGCTGACGAGCGCCACGAACAGGGGCTCGCCCAGGGCCAGACCGAGTGCGGTCATGGCGCTGATGCGCAGCATCTCGCCGATCCAGATGCCGTGCAGCCTGGGTGCGAAGCGTCGATGCACAACCGGCGGCCAGATCAGGAGGGTCGCCAACCGCAAAAAGAACCACGCCAGCGCCGCGCCATAGGCGCCGTGCATCAGGGCTGCGTAGATCACGATCGGCATGCTGATGGCTGTCGAAATGACGCTGTACCAGATGTGCAGCCGTAGCTGGCCATAGGCGTACTGCAGGTAGAACTGGAACGCGCCCACCGCCATCAGCGCGCTGCCCGGCACGTACCAGAACAGCATGCGCTCGCTCCACTGGGCCGCAGCCTGGTCGCCGGTCCAGGCGAATATCAGCGCCTGCCCGTGCCAGGCGATCACCGCGGCCAGCGGAAACAGCACGCTGCAGACGAAGCGACTGGCATTCAGGTAGAGCCGCTCCATGTCGGCGATCCGTCCCTCGGCCACGAGCATCGTCATGCGCGGCAGCAGGGTCTGCACCAGCGGGTTGGTCAGCGTCATGATGCCGGTGGTGATCAGCGCCACCAGCGAGAAATAGCCGTACTCCTTGAGCAGCAGCACCTTGGACAGCAGCACTTTGTCCAGCTGGGTCAGTGCGATCCAGAGCAGCGAGGTGAAGAACATGCCGCCGGCGAACGGCAGCACCGGCCGGACGACCTGCCAATCGATGCCCGTCAGCAGCCGCGGAGCGGTCAGCTGAACGTAGGCCTTGCTGGCGAAGGCGAGCGTCTCCACCAGCGCAACGGCAGCCTGAAACAAGAAGAAGTCCAGCGGATCCTGCGAGACGAAGGCAACCAGAACCAGCCCGCCGAAGTAGCGCAGCGTGGCGATCAGAATGTTCGCCGCATTCAGCCAGCCATGCAGCTCGACCCCTTGCAGGCCGCTCTTGTACAGCGTTGCATACAGACGCAAGCCGACCATCAGGCCCATCAGGCTGATGCAGTTTCCGATGGTCCCGGTGCTGAGTTCGCGTGCCTGCAACCAGGTATCGGCGATCCAGCCGCTGCTCAGATAGATCGCCACGCAGGTCGCCACTGCAATCGGTAGCAGCATCAGCTCGAACGAGCGCAGCAGGCGCCCGGCCGGCCCGGGACCCGCGGGCAGATCACCCTGGCCGCGATAGTGCGCCACCTGCCGCACCAGTGCCGGCGACATCCCCGCATCGAGCAGCTGCAGCCAGGCCTGCAGCACGGCGAAGAAGCCGATCAGCCCGTACGCCTCCGCGCCCAGGTGGCCCAGGTAGAACGGCAGGATCAGGATGCCGATCAGCAGGGCGTAAGCCTGGCCGAGGTAATTCAGGCCGGTGTTGCGGATAACCGATAGCCGCTTGGGATCTGACATGAGTCGTGGTCGCCCTCATCACTCAGGAGATGTGCTTGTAATCGGGCGCAGGCATGCGTTCGATGCCGAGCATCCCGAAGGCATCCACGAATGGCTGGAACAGCGTCCGGCTCGACTCCGTGCTATGGATCGACTCCTGGATCAGCGTCTGTATGACCTTGTCCTGCACCTTGCGCGGCAGGCCGGGATAGATCGGCAGGCACAGCACCCGACGACTCAGCGAGCGGGAGTTCGGCTGCGGCTCCTGGGGCTGCAAGTGCTCGAGCGTGTCCAGCGAGGGATAGAAGTAGCGACGCGGATTGATGCCGTTTTCGTTCAACTGAGTCCGGCAGCTCAGCAGTTGGCCTTCGTTGGCCAGCGCAACGGGAAAGTAGCTGTAGTTGCATTGGGAGTCGGCCTGCGCCCTCTGCAGGTCGAAGTGGCCGCCGAGGCGTCGCTCGTAGCGATGGCCGATCTCCGCGCGGCACTCGAGAATCAGCTCGATATCGTCGAGTACGCACATGCCCATCGCCGCGGAAAATTCGTTCAGCTTGGCATTGATGCCGATACCGTCGATCTGGTCGGTATCGACGATGCCGAAGTTGCAGAGCAGGCGGATGCGCTCGGCCAGGTCGTCATCGTTGGTGACGATGGCGCCACCCTCGATGGTGTGGAACAGCTTGGTCGCGTGGAAACTCAGGGTGCTGATGTCGCCCCATTCGTAAACCGAGCGACCCTGGTGCCGGACGCCGAAGGCATGGGCACCATCGTAGATCACCTTGAGGCCGTGTCTGCGTGCGATCTGCTCGATGCGTTCTACATCGCAGGGGTTGCCGAATACATGGGTAGCGACGATGGCCGATGTATCGGCCTCGATATGCCGTTCGATCTGCGCCGGGTCGAGGTTCCAGGTCGCCGGATCGATATCGGCGAAGATCGGCCGTATACCTTCCCATTGCAGCGAGCTGGTGGTGGCGACGAAGCTGAACGGCGTTGTGATTGCGCTGCCGGTGATGGCGAGCGCGCGGTAGGCGATCTGCAGGGCGATGGTGCCATTGTTGGTCAGGATGATGTTCCGGACGCCGAGGTAGTCCTTGAGCCGCTGCTCGAGCGCTGTCACCAACGGCCCGTGGTTGGTGAGCCAGCCGGTGTTGTAGATCCTGTCCACATACGCCTTGAACTTGTTCTTGCTGCCCAGGTAGGACTTGGTCACGTTGATCATGGTGATTTCCTTATCGAGTGGTTCGCTTGCCGGGACCGCAGGCGGAGGAGGGCAAGCGGACGGATGGGCTGGCTCAGGCGGCCTGGTGTTCACCGATCACGCTGGCGCGTGCAGCCCGGCGCTGGGTTCGCTTGAGGATCATGCGGGTCAGCAGGCTCCCTGCATGCGGATCGCCGTAGTGGAAGATGGCGGTCGCACGCAGCTTCGCCGGATCGCAGGGTTCATTGGCGTGCAGGGATCGGTAGCCCCAGAACAGATACAGATTGCCCGGCACCAGTTGCAGGCGCTGGGGCTTGAGCAGGCCGATGGTGATCGCCCGGGTGATGAGCCGGCGACTCAAGCGGTTCTGCAGTAGCGCTTTCTCCACCACGTTGAACAGCGTTAACCGGCGGATCGTCCGGAGATTGGGAAACAGCAGCAGATCGCCACGTTCCTCGCCGTCCTGCGGAATCTCTACGGGCAACAGTGCGGTCACCAGCGAGGCATCGAAGTGAAAGCAGTTCGACTCCTTGCGCCCGGTCCGTCCCTGCACGCAGCGCATCACCATGTAGATGCGATCGCTATAGGCGGCCTGACCGGCACCGGCGCGGTAGGTATCGGCGAGCAACTTCTGGAACTCCGGCGCGTTGCCCAGTTCTGCGACCAGCGAGTCCGCGACAGGCTCGCTATCGTGGTGAGCGAAGTATTCACCATGATGACGGCGGGCCTGCTCATACACCTGCTCGCGCAGTTGATGCAATTGGAACTTGTCCAGAAAGTTGTGCAGACAGGCAAATCCGTTCTGGTTTATCTGCGAAACAATGTGAGCCTGATCCTGATCTTCAAAGTTATAGAGAATGGATGACACGGTCGTTCTCCCTGCGCGATTTGGCTAGGTGAGGCGGTGCTGGGAAGGCTGGTGAAATGCAGATGCGGCACCGGTTCGAGTATTGGGCAGTTACTGCAAAGATGCTGTAGCGGAACGACGTACTTACGAACAACAGATTTGATTTAAATCACTTTCAAATAATCGAAAGACAAAGCTACCGCCATCGACATCAATAGTCGCGTTCAGCGATTTAATTATTTGTCGATTGCCTGTGGCAGGGCTGGCCGCAACCTGGATGGGGCGGTACTCGGCGCTATCGGGCAAAGCTACCGCACACCGGAACACTTTCCAGTGACTACAACAAATTCGAAAGGCCAGAAAAACCCTCGCACTTCTAAAGAATAGAAGCGCTACTAAACAGGCAGGGGGTTTAAATCTTTTGTCGCAAAAGTTGACCTGTCCGGTTGGTCTTTAACTGCGGTGCGGCGTGTTACTCCCTGTCGCGAATAGATATCCGCCATAATGTGATCGAAGTCAAGTTAGGGAGCCAAAAAAATGGTCTGGATGGGCAGCGCTTCATGGCAGCGTAGCTAACTAATTGATTTGCCAGAAAAGGCGGTTTAGCTCGCTGGCTTCCGGTGCCATCATGCGTGGCTATAAATCCGCCGCTAATTATCCTTTGTCTGAATAAGTCGACAGGCAGGATTACTGACTGCGCGCTTTCGCGCTTATAGAGTCGGGATTTATTACTGGGCGTGATATTTGAGGGGAAAGAATTAAATCGTTAAGGAATTAGTTCTTCTGCAGGCGCGGGGCGTAGCAAGCGGCGGGACGAAATGAAAAGGAGCGCAAACGAAAAAAGGCCACTCATTCGAGTGGCCTTTTTTAAGGTGGTTGCGGGAGCCGGATTTGAACCGACGACCTTCGGGTTATGAGCCCGACGAGCTACCAGACTGCTCCATCCCGCGTCTGTGGGGGCGCATTCTACAGCCCAAGCGCTGGATGTCAACGCCTTTTCGAAAAAAACACATGGCGATTCAATTGTTTAGCCAAGAATCGCAGCCTGCGTATGGTCCTTCCTGACGACGAGCCAAACAAAAAAGGCCACTCATTGAGTGGCCTTTCGAATTGGTTGCGGGAGCCGGATTTGAACCGACGACCTTCGGGTTATGAGCCCGACGAGCTACCAGACTGCTCCATCCCGCGACGCGCATTCTACAGCTTTCGCTGGTGCTGTCACGGATTAAATTGGGTTCCGCCAATTATTTCCGTCAGGCACGGCACGAGGTGGGTGAATCGATGGGCTCGACGACCTGACGCTGATGGCACCGGGTGCCAGGTTGCCTGGACTGGTATCTGCGTGCGATGCGCAGCATACCCCACAGCATGGCGAGCGCGGCCGAGGCCCAACTGCAGATCATGGTCGCCAGTATCAGCGCAACTTCCATCGGGTGCTCCTCCTGTGCGATGCAATTCCTTCCGTTGTGGTTGTGACCCCGTCTGGCTGCAAGCGGTTCCGGTTGGCCGTCGGTCGCCGGCTGCGCACTCCTTGGATAGCCCACTGCCTATAGATCAACAAGCGGAGGATTCGAACATGC
Organism: Stutzerimonas frequens; assembly: GCF_024448335.1. Lineage (GTDB taxonomy): Bacteria > Pseudomonadota > Gammaproteobacteria > Pseudomonadales > Pseudomonadaceae > Stutzerimonas > Stutzerimonas frequens. Next base: position 88,286 of record NZ_JAMOHM010000010.1, on the reverse strand, counting down.
GTATTCAGTCAGTCGTAATGCTGGTGGCGCTCGTTTCGGCAGCGGGCGCCCAGGGCGTAGATCTATCGGCGGCGGAGCGGCAGCTGGCCCAGAACACGGCTGCGCCGGATCGTGGCGCAGCTGGCAACGGCTCGATGGGTATTGGCGAGGACATCCAATATCTCGACGAGCAGGACCAGCAAGGGCAGGCGGTATCCAACGAGGCGCAGGATGCGCGGTCCGGGCGCGTCGAACGTGACGCCGAGCCCGGCCATGGCGGCAACGAAACCGACATGGAGCACCGCCGTCGTCCGACGCTGGACAGGCGTGAAAACTGACTGGTGTTCAAATGTTGAGGAGGTAGCCATGAGGCGGTTGATTGCATCGGTTATGGGGTTGGCCCTGGTGAGTTCGATCGGGGCTTTCGCTGGAGCAGCGGACGAGGCGCAAGACGATGCCCAGCGGGCGGAGGTAGTGGGTGAACGGCAGCCGAACCCTTCCACGGACAGCAACCAGCGTCCAACCGACCGGCGGGAAGATCGCTCGCAGGAGGGCGGCGCCGCTCTGGGCACCATGGGCACGGGCAACTCCGGTACCACAGGCGGAATGGGTGCGACCACCGGCACCGACACGATAGGCGGGACTATCGAAGAGTGAGCGGATAGGCCGGCCTGGCAACGGCACACGATTCATAAAGGGCACGCGCATCCGTACAATGCCGGCCTTTTCATCATGTAGTGACCGGTATGCAGATTGCTTTGGCGCCCATGGAGGGACTGGTCGACGAAATCCTTCGTGACGTGCTCACCCGGGTGGGTGGCGTCGACTGGTGCGTGACCGAGTTCATTCGGGTGTCCGATCGCCTGTTGCCGCAAAGCAGCTTTGACAAGCTTGCCGCGGAACTGAAGGCCGGCGCGCTCACTCGTGCCGGGACGCCGGTGCGCGTTCAATTGTTGGGCTCCGATCCGATCTGCCTAGCAGACAACGCGGCTTTTGCCTGCACACTCGGCGCCCCGGCCATCGACCTCAATTTTGGCTGCCCGGCCAAGACGGTCAACAAATCCCGCGGCGGTGCTGTGCTACTGAAGGAGCCGGAGCTGCTGCATTCGATTCTCTGTGAGGTGCGCCGAGCCGTGCCGGCGGACATCCCGGTAACCGCCAAGATGCGTCTCGGCTTCGACAGCCCGGACGGCGCGCTCGATTGCGCCCGTGCGCTGGTGGCCGGTGGGGCAGAGCAGCTGGCGGTGCACGCCCGAACCAAGGTCGAAGGCTACAAGCCGCCGGCGCATTGGGAGTGGGTCGCGCGGGTGCAGGAGGTGGTCGCGGTGCCGGTTTACGCCAATGGCGACATCTGGTCGCTTGAGGACTGGCGTCGTTGCCGTGAGGTGAGCGGTGCAGAAAACATCATGTTGGGGCGCGGGCTGGTTTCACGACCGGACCTGGCCCGGCAGATCGCTGCGGCTAAAGCCGGCCAGCAGGTCGCGCCGATGAGCTGGGAGGAATTCCGACCCGTGCTGCTGGATTTCTGGCAGCAAGCGCGGGGAAAGATCGCACCGCGTTATGCGCCGGGTCGGCTCAAGCAGTGGCTGGCCCTGCTGACCCGCAATTATCCGGAGGCGGTGGCGCTGTTCGCCGAGCTGCGCCGGGAAAACGATTGCGCGCGGATCGATGCGATGCTCGGCGTCGATACGCGCGAATTGCGTGCCGCCGCATTGGCCTGAGCCGAATCAACGCCCACCGGCTACATCCAGTAGCGCTCCGCTGGTATAGCTGGCCTGTTCGCTGGCGAGCCAGAGGATGGCTTCGGCGATTTCCTCGGCTTGCCCGCCGCGCCCCATCGGCACACTTGCCTTGACCCGTTCGACACGATCCGGCTCGCCCCCGGCGGCGTGGATATCTGTATGGATCACGCCCGGGCGCACCGCATTGACCCTGATGCCTTCGCTGGCGACCTCTTTGGCCAGGCCCAGGGTCATGCTGTCGATGGCGCCCTTGGCGGCGGCGTAGTCGATGTACTCACCCGGTGCGCCGAGGCGGGCGGCCACCGATGAAAGATTCACGATCGCGCCGCCCTGGCCGCCGTGGCGCGTCGACATCCGCTTGATCGCCTCTCGTGCGCACAGGAAGCTGCCGATCACGTTGGCGCCCAGCACGCGGCCCCAACGCGCCGCATCCATCTGTTCCAGGCGCATCTGCTGCTCGAGCATGCCGGCGTTGTTGACCAACACGTCCAGGCGGCCGAGCTCCCGGTCGATAGCTTCGAACATGTGCAGCACCTGGGTCTCGTCAGCGACGTCGGCCTGTACGGCGATCGCCGTTACGCCCAGGCCGCGTACCTGTTCGAGTACCGCGTTCGCCGCGTCCGCGCGCTGGTGATAATTCAGGCACAAGGCATAGCCCTGTTGCGCCGCCAGTCGTGCAGTGGCGGCGCCGATGCCGCGGCTGGCGCCTGTGATCAGCATGACTCTGGACATGTGCTACCTCTCGTCGCCTGGCTCGTTTGCAGTATCTTGAAATCTGTTGTGCGGTTCCTATCTAGGGCTCAGCGGGATGCCGAAGTCGGGTCCCGCCCGTTTCAACTCGCTGATTTCAGGAGGTTTATCATGAGTTCATTCCCCATGGCCCCTCTGTTCCGGCAATCCGTGGGCTTCGACCGCTTCAACGACCTGTTCGAGTCGGCCCTGCGTAACGACACCGGCAGCTCGTACCCGCCCTACAACATCGAGAAGCACGGCGACGATCACTATCGCATCGTGGTCGCAGCCGCCGGTTTCCAGGAGTCTGACCTCGATCTGCAGGTAGAGCGTAGCGTACTGACCATCACTGGCGGCCGCCGCGAGAACGAGGCGGAGAACGTCACCTACCTGCACCAGGGCATCGCCCAGCGGGCGTTCAAGCTGTCGTTCCGTCTGGCCGATCACATCGAAGTGAAGGGCGCAGCGCTTAACAGCGGCCTGCTCCACATCGATCTGGTCCGTGTCGTGCCGGAAGAAGCCAAGCCCAAACGCATCCCGATCAATGCCGACCAGCGACCCGCACTGGAGGGCTGATAAGCAGACACAAGAAGGGCGCCGCATGGCGCCCTTTTTTTCATTCTAGCCAGTCAGTTGCGTTCGGCATCCAGCAGCGTGATGAAGGCCCTCGCCGCATTGGACAGGGTGCGTTCCCGATGCAGGATGTAGCCGAGCTGGCGTGTCAGCTGGATGCCCGGCAACGGCAGGCTGACCACCTGATCGTCCAGCATGCGGCGTGGCAGCACGCTCCAGGCGATGCCGATCGAGACCATCATCTTGATCGTTTCCATATAGTTGGTGCTCATGGTGATGTTGGGCGTCAGCCCCTCGCGCTCGAACAGGCGCTGGGCGATATGGTGGGTGAAGGTATTGCCGCCGGGGAATACCGCTGGATGGCCGGCGATATCCGCGAGGGTGATATCCGCCTTGGCGGCCAGCGGATGTTCCGGTGCGACGACGAAATCCAGTGGATCGTCCCAGACCTTTACCGCCAGCACCGGCTCGGCGGTCTGTGGCGCCAGGGTGATCACCGCCAGCTCGGCACGGCCGTGCAGTACCTCGTCATATGCCACTTCCGAGTCGAGAAAGCGGATATCCAGGCTGACCTGCGGATGGGCGCGGGTAAAAGCGCGCAACAGCGGTGGTAGACGATGCAGGCCGATGTGATGACTGGTCGCCAGGCTCAGTCGTCCGCCGATATCGCCGTTGAGGTTGGTCAAGGCGCGGCGGGTGTCGTCCAGTACATTCAGGATCTGATACGCACGGGGCAGCAGGGCGCGGCCGGCCTCGGTGAGACTGATCTCGCGGCCCAGTCGATCGAACAACCGCACGTCCAGCTGCGCTTCCAGCGCGGCGATGCGCTTGCTTACCGCGGGTTGGGTCAGGTGCAGCCGTTCGGCAGCCAGCGAGAAGCTATGGGTTTCCGCGACAGCGATAAAGGCGTTGAGGTTGGCGAGGTCCATGAGAGTCTTCCGGTGGTAGTGAATTCCAAACAGGAATGCATTGGATGAAAAATATGAATTTGAGTAATTCAACGCAAGCCCCTAGCATCGTCCCCATAAGCGCAAGGGCTATTCGCCCCGCATAGAAAGCAGATGAGGAAAAGTCCGATGGCCGGCAAGACGCTCTACGACAAGCTCTGGGAAATGCACGAGGTGAAACGTCGCGACGATGGTTCGTCGCTGATCTACATCGATCGTCACATCCTCCACGAAGTGACCTCGCCGCAGGCCTTCGAAGGGCTGCGCCTGGCCAATCGCAAGCCGTGGCGCATCGATGCCAATATCGCCACGCCGGACCACAACGTGCCGACCACCAAGGGCGAGCGTCAGGGCGGTCTGGAAGCCATCGCCGACGAGGTTTCGCGCATTCAGGTGCAGACGCTGGACGAGAACTGCGATGACTTCGGCATTCTCGAGTTCAAGATGAACGATGTGCGTCAGGGCATCGTCCACGTCATCGGCCCGGAGCAGGGCGCCACACTGCCGGGTATGACGGTGGTCTGCGGTGACTCGCACACCTCCACCCACGGCGCCTTCGGTGCGCTGGCCCACGGCATCGGTACCTCCGAAGTCGAGCACGTGCTCGCCACCCAGTGCCTGGTGGCCAAGAAGATGAAGAACATGCAGGTGCGCGTCGAAGGCAAGCTGCCGTTCGGCGTCACCGCCAAGGACATCGTGCTGGCCGTGATCGGCAAGATCGGCACCGCTGGTGGTAATGGCCATGCCCTGGAATTCGCCGGCAGCGCGATTCGCGATCTGTCCATGGAAGGGCGCATGACCATTTGCAACATGTCTATCGAAGCCGGTGCCCGCGTAGGTATGGTCGCGGTGGACGAGAAGACCATCGCCTATGTCGAAGGGCGCCCATACGCACCGAAGGGCGATGACTGGGACAAGGCGGTCGAGCTCTGGAAAGGTCTGGTCTCCGATGAAGATGCGGTTTTCGACACCATCGTCGAGCTGAAGGCCGAGGACATCAAGCCGCAGGTCAGTTGGGGCACCTCGCCGGAAATGGTGCTGGCTGTCGACCAGAACGTGCCGGACCCGGCCGTCGAAGCCGATCCGGTCAAGCGTGATTCCATCGTGCGCGCGCTGAAGTACATGGGCCTGAACGCCAACCAGCCGATCACAGAAATCAAGCTGGATCGCGTGTTTATCGGTTCCTGCACCAACTCGCGGATCGAAGATCTGCGCGCTGCCGCCGAGGTCGCCAAGGGTCGCAAGGTTGCCGCGAACGTCAAACAAGCGCTGGTGGTGCCGGGTTCCGGCCTGGTCAAGCAGCAGGCCGAGGCAGAGGGACTGGACAAGATCTTCATCGAGGCCGGCTTTGAATGGCGTGAGCCGGGCTGCTCCATGTGCCTGGCGATGAACCCGGACAAGCTGGGCAGCGGCGAGCATTGCGCTTCGACCTCCAACCGCAACTTCGAAGGCCGGCAGGGCGCCGGTGGTCGTACTCACCTGGTTAGCCCGGCGATGGCCGCCGCGGCGGCGGTGACCGGTCACTTCATCGATGTACGCGAACTGATCCAGGCCTGAGGAGACGAGACATGAAAGCCTTTACCCAACACACCGGCCTGGTCTGCCCACTCGATCGCGCCAATGTCGACACCGACCAGATCATTCCGAAGCAATTCTTGAAGTCGATCAAGCGCACCGGCTTCGGCCCCAACCTGTTCGACGAGTGGCGCTATCTGGATGTCGGTCAGCCGAACCAGGATTGCTCGCAGCGTCCGGTGAACAAGGACTTCGTGCTGAACTTCCCGCGTTATCAGGGCGCCAGCGTATTGCTGGCCCGCGAGAACTTCGGCTGTGGCTCCTCCCGTGAGCATGCGCCGTGGGCGCTGGACGAATACGGCTTCCGCGCCATCATCGCGCCGAGCTTCGCCGACATCTTCTACAACAACAGCTTCAAGAACGGCCTGTTGCCGATCGTGCTGAAAGAAGAGGAGGTGGACGAGCTGTTCCAGCAGGCCGAGGCGACCGAAGGCTACCAGCTGACCGTCGATCTGGCTGCGCAGACCGTTACCCGTCCGGACGGCAAGCAATACGGCTTCGAGGTCGATGCCTTCCGCAAGCACTGCCTGCTCAATGGTCTGGACGATATCGGTCTGACCCTGCAGGACGCCGAAGCCATTAAGGCCTTCGAAGCTCGTCACCAGCAGAGCCAGCCCTGGTTGTTCGGCGCGATCAAGTAACGCGCGAGCTGAACCTATATATAGGAGTGGGCTGCATCCCCACCCTGCGGCGTATCAATTCACAGGAACGAAAAATGTCCAAACAGATTCTGGTTCTCCCTGGCGATGGTATTGGCCCGGAAATCATGGCCGAGGCGGTCAAGGTGCTGCAGCTGGCCAATGACAAGTTTCAGCTGGGCTTCGAGCTGAGCTACGACGAGCTCGGTGGTGCGGCTGTCGACAAGTACGGCGTGCCGCTGGCCGATGAGACCCTGGAGCGTGCTCGTGCCGCTGACGCGATCCTGCTGGGCGCCGTCGGCGGGCCTAAGTGGGACACCATCGATCCGGCCATTCGTCCCGAGCGCGGCCTGCTGAAGATTCGCTCCCAGCTGGGGCTGTTCGGCAACCTGCGCCCTGCGCTGCTTTATCCGCAATTGGCCGATGCCTCGTCGCTCAAGCCGGAAATCGTTGCCGGTCTGGACATCCTGATCGTCCGGGAGCTGACCGGTGGCATCTACTTCGGCCAGCCGCGCGAGAGCAAGGTACTGGAGAACGGTGAGCGCATGGCGTACGACACACTGCCGTACAGCGAGAGCGAGATTCGCCGCATCACCAAGGTTGGCTTCGACATGGCCATGGTGCGCAACAAGAAGCTCTGCTCGGTGGACAAAGCGAACGTGCTGGCTTCCAGCCAGCTGTGGCGGGCGGTGGTCGAGGAAGTCGCCAAGGACTACCCGGAAGTCGAACTCAGCCATATGTATGTCGATAACGCTGCCATGCAGCTGGTGCGCGCGCCGAAGCAGTTCGACGTGATCGTCACCGACAACATGTTCGGCGACATCCTGTCGGACGAGGCCTCCATGCTCACCGGTTCGATCGGCATGTTGCCGTCGGCCTCGCTGGACGCCGGCAACAAGGGCATGTACGAGCCGTGCCACGGCTCGGCACCGGACATCGCTGGCAAAGGTATCGCCAACCCGCTGGCAACCATCCTTTCCGTTTCGATGATGCTGCGTTACAGCTTCAATCAGGTGGCTGCAGCCGATGCCATCGAACAAGCGGTCAGCGATGTCCTCGATCAGGGCCTGCGCACCGGCGACATCTGGTCCGAAGGTTGTAGCAAAGTTGGTACTCAGGCGATGGGCGATGCAGTAGTCGCGGCCCTCGCGAAGTTGTAATCTTTTGGCCCGCGCTGAATGGTGCGGGCCACTTTTTCTATAGGTGTAGTTGCGATGAAACGTGTAGGTCTGATCGGTTGGCGCGGTATGGTCGGTTCCGTGCTCATGCAGCGAATGCTGGAAGAGCGGGACTTCGACCTGATCGAGCCCGTGTTCTTCACCACTTCCAATGTCGGCGGCCAGGGGCCCGATATTGGCAAGGAAACCGCTGCGCTGAAGGACGCCTACAGCATCGACGAGCTGAAAGGCCTCGATGTGATTCTGACCTGTCAGGGTGGCGACTACACCAATGAGGTCTTCCCGAAGCTGCGCGAAGCCGGCTGGCAGGGCTATTGGATCGATGCCGCCTCGTCGCTGCGCATGCAGGACGATGCGGTGATCGTGCTCGATCCCGTGAACCGTCGCGTGATCGACCAGCAGCTCGATGCCGGCACCAAAAACTACATCGGCGGTAACTGTACCGTCAGCCTGGCGCTGATGGGCTTGGGCGGTCTGTTCGAGGCAGGGCTGGTGGAGTGGATGAGTGCCATGACTTATCAGGCCGCATCCGGCGCCGGCGCGCAGAACATGCGCGAGCTGATCAAGCAGATGGGCGCCATCAATGCGGCTGTGGCTGACGATCTGCTGAATCCCGCCAGCGCCATTCTGGACATTGACCGCAAGGTGGCCGAAACCCAGCGTAGCGAAGCTTTCCCGGTGGACAATTTCGGCGTGCCGTTGGCCGGCAGCCTGATCCCGTACATCGACAAGGAACTGCCGAACGGGCAGAGCCGTGAAGAATGGAAGGCGCAGGCCGAGACCAACAAGATCCTCGGTCGCTTCAAGAGCCCGATCCCGGTTGACGGCATCTGTGTACGCGTCGGTGCCATGCGTTGCCATAGCCAGGCGCTGACCATCAAGCTGAACAAGGATGTGCCGATCTCCGATATCGAAGGGCTGATCAGTCAGCACAATCCCTGGGTCAAGCTGGTGCCGAATCACCGCGATGCCAGCATGCAGGAGCTGAGCCCGGCGGCTGTGACCGGGACGCTGAGCGTACCGGTCGGACGTCTGCGCAAGCTGAACATGGGCTCGCATTACCTGGGTGCGTTCACTGTCGGTGATCAGCTGCTGTGGGGGGCTGCCGAGCCACTGCGGCGCATGCTGCGTATCCTGCTGGAGCGCTGATAGGCGCTCGATGACGTGCCAGACGCCGCGACTTGCTCGCGGCGTTTTCGTTTGTGCGATGTGCCGCTCGGCAGTGTCGCTTGCAGTGGTCTGCCATTTCGCTACAGTGCCGGTCCTTAATGCGTGGAGGTGACGATGCCCACAGGTGTCGGTGTTGCGGTCGTAGGTGCGGTTAGCTTGGTAGGCGAAGCGCTGGTCGAGGTGCTCGAGGAAAGGGCATTTCCGGTTGCCGAGCTGCATCTGTTGGATGGCACCGAGAGTGTCGGGCATACCGTGCCGTTCAAGGGCCGGAATCTGCGTGTAGGCGAGGTGGATCGCTTCGAATTCAATCGAGCGCAATTGGTGTTTTTGGTTGGTGCCTCTGCATTGCTGAGCGAGTGCCGCGTCAAGGCGTTAGCGGCTGGCTGCCGAGTCATCGATCTGTCAGCCTCGATTCCCGTCGAGCAGCAGCTATGCGTTGTGCCAGAGGTCAACGGCGTGCTGCTCGACGCGTTGCCGGAACAGTGCGCCGTTGCAAGTCCACTGCCTGAATCGGTCGCCCTGGCCATCGCATTGAAACCGATCCAGCAACAGCTGGAGTTGCATCGCGTGACTGTTACAGCCTGTCTGCCCGTGTCCAGCCATGGCTCGGCAGGCGTGAGGGAGCTTGCCCGACAGACCTCCGAATTGCTCAATGCACGACCTTTGGAGCCGCGGGTATTCGGTCGGCAGGTGGCTTTCAATATGCTCGCACAAGCCGAGGCGGTCGACGCGCAAGGATATGGATTGCAGGAGCGGCGCCTGGTTGAGGAGCTTCGTCAGCTCCTGGATATGCCGGAACTCGCTGTCTCTGTTACGTTCGTTCAGGCTCCGGTGTTCTTCGGAGAGAGCCTCGTCGTCTCGTTGCAGGGGCGGGTCGAGGCCGATATGCAGGCGCTGTCCGCAGCCCTTGAAGCGGCGCAGGGGGTTGAGCTGGTGGAGTCGGGCGATTATCCGACAGCGGTTGGCGACGCGGTCGGGCAGGATGTGATCTATGTCGGAAGAGTTCGTCGAGGCATCTGTGATCCACGGGAAGTCAATTTGTGGATTGTGTCTGATAACGTGCGAAAAGGCGCAGCGCTGAATGCTGTGCAGTCTGGTGAGTTGTTGATAAAAGACTATCTGTAAAAGATACTTACTGGTAATTCAAAGATTAATTCTAGCCGGTGCGCTGAACGGCTTATCGCTGATGGGGAGCCACCGCCAGGTGGCGCGGGCAGTGACATAAGACCCTCTCGTAGTACGAGAAAAAGATAAACAAGGGATTAAATAATGGTTCGGGTTCGCAATCTGGTGCTGGCAATCGCGGCTGCTACCGCGCTGACTACAGAAATGGCCCATGCGCTTGGGCTGGGAGAGGTCACGCTTCAGTCGTCATTGAATCAACCGCTGATCGCAGAGATCGAACTGCTCGATGCCAAGAACCTGGCTCCCGGCGAAGTCATACCAGTGCTTGCGTCCCTGGAGGATTTCAATCGAGCGGGTATTGATCGTCAGTACTTTCTGACGGACCTGAAGTTCACCCCGGTACTGAGGCCAAACGGAAAGAGCGTCATTCAGGTTTCCTCCAGCAAGCCGGTGCGTGAGCCTTACCTCAATTTTCTCGTAGAAGTGCTGTGGCCAAACGGGCGCCTGCTTCGCGAATACACCCTGCTTCTCGATCCGCCACTCTACTCGCCGGAAACGGCCGCAGCCGCGGCTCCCCAGCTGCCCATTTCCTCCGCCCCGGCTCGTGCCGCCGAGCCGCTGCGCGCGGCCCCGATTCGCCCGGCGGCTGCGCCTTCCGCGCCGGTATCCGTCGCGAATGCTGCGCAATCGGGTAATGAATATCGCACCTCTGCCCGCGATACGCTCTGGGATATCGCCGAGCGTAACCGGGGTGAGGGCACGGTCCATCAGACGATGCTGGCCATTCAGGACCTGAACCCGAATGCCTTTATCGATGGCAACATCAATCGAATGAAAAGCGGGCAGGTGCTGCGCCTTCCTGACGCGGGGCAGATATCCAGCCGCTCGCAGGCGGAGGCGATCAGCCAGGTTGCCGAGCAGAACGCCGCTTGGCGTCAGGGTCGAAGCGGCGCAGTGGCAGCTGCGCGCCAGCTGGATGCAACGCGTCGTACCGAGGCCGGCGCCACGCCGTCGCGTAGCGATTCTGGAGATAGCCTGCGCCTCGTCGCAGCCGATGCCGGCAAGTCGACCGAAGGGTCCGATACCGGGGCTGGCGATGGTGGCAAAGCGTTGCGCGACAAGCTCGCGGTAACTCAGGAAAGCCTGGATTCCAGTCGCCGTGAAAACGATGAGCTGAAAGATCGCCTGAACGATCTGCAGGGGCAGTTGGAGAAGTTGCAGCGTCTGATGCAGCTGAAGGATGACCAGTTGGCCAAGCTCCAGGCGCAGTTGGGCGCAGAGGGGCAGACCGCTGAGACGAGCGAGGCGGCTCCGACAGGCGCTGCGACCCCGTCGGCAGCGGTCGATGGCGATACAGCACCCCTTGAGCAGAACGCTGCAAACGCCCCGCAAGATGACGCTCAGGCTGATGCCGGTGCGAGCGCAGCAGAGTCGACTCCGGCTGTGGCTCCATCTCCAGTTAAGCCCCAGGCCGCCAAGCCTGCCCCGCAGCCCGCCAAGCCCGCTGCACCTGCAGCCGAGCCGGAGCAGCGGGGCCTGATCGATGATCTGATGTCAAACACTCTGCTGCTCGGTGTGTTGGGCGGAAGCGCGCTGCTGTTGCTGCTGGTCGGCCTGATGGCTCTTTCGCGTCGAAATGCGATGCGGGAAGCCGAGTTGCAGGAAAGCCTTCTGGCGGAGAGCGCGGTGGATGATCTGCAGCTTGGCACGCCCGGGTTCGTCGACGTTGGTCAGGAGCGCCCCCAGGAAGCGGTCTTTCAACCCGTCAACACGCCGGCGCCTGCTGGCAACGAACTGACCCCCGCAACTGGTGATGCGCTAGCGGAGGCGGACATCTACATTGCCTATGGTCGCTTCAACCAGGCTGCAGAGCTTCTGCAGAATGCACTCAACGATGAGCCTCATCGCAGCGATCTGCGCCTGAAGCTCATGGAAGTCTATGCGGAGCTGGGGAATCGCGAGGGTTTCGCCCGTGAAGAGGCCGAGTTGCGTGAGATCGGTGGCGCCACTGCGGAAGTCGAGCAGCTGAAGCACAAGTATCCGGCGATGGCCGCAGCCGTGGGCGGTGCTGCAGCGGGCATGGCCGCAGCGCAGGTGGACATGAACAGCCTCGATCTGGACGATTTCCAGCTTGATGAGCCGCCAGTTCCCGCTGCCAGCAAGAACCTGAATGATGAGTTCGATCTTAGCCTGGATGATCTGGATATTGATCTGAATGACGAGCGTCCGGCCTCCTTGCCTGCGGATGATTCGTTGAATTTTGACGATCTGATGTTGGACGAAGATTTGGAGGTTAAGTCCACGGAACAGACTGCAATCGACGACGACTTCAGCCTGGGGCTGGAAGAGGACGAGCAGCCGTCGAAGACCGAGCAAGAAGAACTGACCGACTTTTCCTTCGGCGCTGAAAGCGCTGCGGACAACACGGTTGAAGAAGATGATTTTTCGCTGAGTCTCGAAGACGAAACACCCGCCGGTGCGCCTGTTGAATTCGATAGCGATGAGCTTGATTTCGAGCTGACTGAAGAAGCTGCTGCCGAGACCGAGACGCTGCCAGAAGGCTTCGACATTTCCCTGGAGGAGCCAGAGCAGGAGCAAGGCGCTCGATCGGACAACTTTGCAGCGCAGCTGGATGAAGTTGAGGCTGACATCGAGGACCTATCGAAGGATCTAGACGAGCCGACGCCGGCACCGGTAGCCGAGCAGGGCGATGTCCACCCCACCGCGGAGCTGGACGAGGATTTCGATTTCTTCTCCGATACCGACGAGACCACCACCAAGCTGGATCTTGCCAGGGCCTACATTGACATGGGGGATGCCGAAGGTGCGCGCGATATCCTCGATGAGGTGATGTCCGAGGGTAGCGATGTTCAGCAGCAGGAGGCGCGCGACATGCTCGCCAAACTCGCCTGATCCTATGAACCAAGCAGTACCCGAAGCGGCAGCCGAAATGGCTGCCGTCGGCGTTTCCAGAATCGCTCTCGGCGTTGAGTACAAGGGGGCCCGATACCGTGGCTTCCAGCGCCAGCGTGCCGGTGTGCCGTCCATTCAAGAGTCACTCGAGACAGCGCTGACCAAGGTCGCGGGCGGCCACCGTGTCACGCTCAGCTGCGCGGGGCGCACGGATGCGCTGGTCCACGCCAGCGGTCAGGTAGTGCATTTCGATACGCCCGTTTCGCGCAGCATGCATGCATGGGTCATGGGCGCGAACATGAACCTGCCTCCGGACATAAGCGTTACCTGGGCAAAGGAGATGCCGCTGCATTTCGATGCGCGCTTCAGTGCCATGGCGCGTCGATACCGTTACGTGATCTACAACGATCAGATCCGTCCAGCGCATCTAGCAGAAGAAGTTACCTGGAATCACCGTCCGCTGGACATCGAACGGATGCGTGCCGCTGCCGTTGCCCTGGTGGGTACGCACGACTTCAGTGCATTCCGCGCGAGGCAGTGCCAGGCCAAGTCGCCGATCAAGACAATTCATCATCTGGAGCTGCTCGAATACGGCCGGCTGATCGTCATCGATGTCAGGGCCAATGCCTTTCTCCATCACATGGTGCGCAATTTTGCCGGAGTGCTCATGACCATCGGTGCCGGTGAGCGACCGGTGGAGTGGGCGTCGCAAGTGCTTGAGTCACGAGTTCGCCGCACCGGTGGAGTAACGGCACATCCATATGGTCTCTATCTGGTCGAAGTGGACTACCCGGAAGAGTTTGAGCTACCGAAGCGCTATCTCGGGCCGCATTTTCTTTCCGGCCTGCCAGACGTTCGATGCTGACGAATGCCCGTGGCGATTCGCTTGCAGCTGACATGGCTTTTGTTACCATCCTTTTTTCCGTTGACAGGTAGAGTTCCGTTGCCGATCGTTCGCAGCAAGATATGTGGCATCACCCGGATTGAGGACGCCCTGGCCGCTGCGGCGGCGGGCGCTGATGCCATCGGCCTGGTCTTTTATCCCAAGAGTCCACGGGCGGTCAGCCTGCAACGGGCGCGCGAGATCATCGCAGCCTTGCCTCCTTTCGTTACGACGGTCGGGTTGTTCGTCAATGCCAGCCGCTGTGAGATCAACGAGACGCTCGATGCGGTTCCACTGGATATGCTGCAGTTCCATGGGGACGAATCACCGGGCGCATGCGAAGGCTTTCACCGCCCGTGGTTCAAGGCGCTGCGAGTCGGTAACGGCGAGGATGTCGCTGCTCAGATTGCTCGCTACGGCAATGCTAGCGGCATCCTTCTGGATACCTTCGTGGCTGGCATGCCGGGCGGAACGGGCGAGCGCTTCGACTGGTCACTTATCCCCCCTTCATTGCCCAAGCCGTTGATTCTTGCTGGAGGGCTTACCGTAGAGAATGTCCAGCAGGCAATAGCCCAGGTCCGGCCATATGCCGTGGACGTCAGTGGCGGTGTGGAGCAGGGCAAGGGCATCAAGGATGCGGCCAAGGTTGCAGCCTTTATCGAGCGTGTGCGGTCGACTATGTGACGCCTGGATGGTCGTGACCGTCCAGTAACGAGTCGCTGGTGAGCCCAGCGCACCGATTGGTGGTGATTTCTTCCGGCAGGAAGAGATCGAATATGGCGGTTGCGCTCATGCGCATCGCTTACGCGTCTGGCGAGCGTTTGCATGCTCCGGTCGCAACGATGAATCAACCTGCGGCGCGGGTGCGCGGCAGGAATGAAGCTTTGGAGAACAAGAGCATGAGCAACTGGCTGGTAGACAAGCTGATCCCTTCGATCATGCGCTCGGAGTCGCAGAAGAGTTCGGTGCCCGAAGGCCTCTGGCACAAATGCCCATCCTGCGAGGCGGTTCTGTATCGTCCCGAACTGGAAAAGACGCTTGATGTATGCCCCAAGTGCCAGCATCACATGCGCATCGATGCCCGTACTCGTCTGGACATCTTCCTCGATACCGAGGGGCGTGAAGAGATTGCCGCCGATCTCGAACCGGTCGATCGTCTCAAGTTTCGTGACAGCAAGAAGTACAAGGATCGCCTGACCGCCGCTCAGAAGCAGACCGGTGAAAAGGACGCCCTGGTCGCCATGAGCGGCAAGGTGGTCAATGTCCCTGTGGTTGCCTGTGCCTTCGAGTTCTCTTTCATGGGCGGCTCGATGGGTGCGATCGTCGGCGAGCGTTTCGTTCGTGCCGCCAACGTGGCGCTGGAAAAGCGCTGCCCGCTGATCTGCTTCTCCGCATCCGGCGGCGCCCGGATGCAGGAGGCGCTGATCTCGCTGATGCAGATGGCCAAGACCTCTGCAGTCCTGGCTCGCATGCGCGAGGAAGGCCTGCCTTTCATCTCCGTCCTGACTGATCCGGTCTACGGCGGCGTTTCCGCCAGTCTGGCCATGCTGGGTGATGTGATCGTCGCAGAGCCGAAGGCCCTGATCGGCTTCGCTGGCCCGCGGGTAATCGAACAGACCGTGCGCGAAAAGCTGCCGGAAGGCTTCCAGCGTAGCGAGTTCCTGCTGGATCACGGCGCTATCGATCTGATCATTCCGCGTTCCGAGTTGCGTGCTCGTCTGTCGCGCCTGTTGGCGCAGATGCAAAAACTGCCGTCACCGAGCGAACCTGCCCAGGTAGCGGCTACTGCATGACCACCCGGAGCCTGGCCGACTGGCTCGCCTATCTTGAGCAACTGCATCCGACTGCCATCGACATGGGCCTGGATAGGGTTCGTGCGGTGGCAGCGCGGCTTGGTCTGACGCGGCCGGCTCCGCTGGTAATTACCGTTACCGGCACCAATGG
Organism: Stutzerimonas frequens; assembly: GCF_024448335.1. Taxonomy (GTDB): domain Bacteria; phylum Pseudomonadota; class Gammaproteobacteria; order Pseudomonadales; family Pseudomonadaceae; genus Stutzerimonas; species Stutzerimonas frequens. Next base: position 72,887 of record NZ_JAMOHM010000010.1, on the reverse strand, counting down.
CAAGGGCTCGACTTGTGCCTTCCTCGCGTCGCTGCTTCGCAGCGAGGGTCTCGAAGTCGGCGTTTACAGCTCACCGCATCTGCTGCGTTACAACGAGCGCGTACAGCTCGGGGGGGTGAATGCGAGCGATGAGCAGCTCTGCGAAGCCTTTGCCGCTGTGGATGGCGCCCGTGGCGACATATCGCTGACCTACTTCGAAGTCGGGACGCTGGCGGCATTCTGGCTCTTCGAGCGGGCAGGGCTGGACGCGGTGGTACTGGAAGTCGGCCTTGGTGGCCGACTGGACGCGGTCAACATCATCGATGCCGACCTGGCGGTGATTACCAATATTGGTCTCGATCATGCCGACTGGCTGGGTGATAGCCGTGAAAGCGTGGCGTACGAGAAAGCCGGGATTCTGCGCGAAGGTAAACCAGCGCTGTGTGGCGATCTTGAAGTACCAACACCATTGCTTGAGCGCGCCAAAGTGCTGATGGCGCCGTTGTTCGTGCGTGGGCGTGATTTTGATCTGGCGATCGATGCTCGGACCTGGCATTGGCGCGGCGTCGATGCAGCGGGCAAGCCGCTAGAGTTGCATGGGTTGCCGCAGCTGTCGTTGCCCATGGAGAACGCGGCGCTTGCGCTACAGGCCTTTGCCTTGCTGGGGCTGTCCTGGGATGCCGAGCGCATTGCCGGCGCGCTGCAACGGACGCACGTGACCGGGCGCTTGGACCGGCGGTACGTCATGCAGAACGGCCAGCGCATCTCGCTATTGCTGGACGTAGGACACAACCCTCACGCTGCCGGCTTTCTCGCTCAGCGGCTCGGACAGCGACCGATCACGGGGCAGCGGTTGGCTGTGTTCGGCCTCCTTGCAGACAAGGATCTGGCTGGCGTGCTCGATGCCCTGAGCCCGCAGATCGCACAATGGGCGGTCGCGCCGCTGCCTACCGCCCGTTCGCGGTCAGCGGCACAGCTGGCTGCGGCACTGGTTGAGCGTGGTGCTTCGGTCAGTCAGTATGAGAGCATCGAACAGGCTCTCGTCGCGCAGTGCAGTAAGGCTGATTCTGGCGATGAAGTGCTGGTCTTCGGATCGTTCTTCTGTGTCGCTGCGGCGCTCGAATGGCTGGAACAACAGGCAGGGGAAAGTGGGCATGGCATTGCTGGATAAAGGATTGCTGCAACGCATGGTCGGCGCGTTGGTGCTGATCGCCATAGCGGTCATTTTCGTACCGATGCTGTTCAATCGGCAGGACGACCTTCGCCATGTCACGGTCGATGCGCCCAGCATTCCCGCCGCACCGGTTGTTGCCGATATCCAAATGCAGCCGGTCGAGGTGCCAGAGGCGAAATCGGCCCCCGAGGGCTTTGAAATCATCGAGGAAGAGGGCGACGCGACTGCCGCCACGGCTGAAGACCCGGTGCCAGCTCCGGTCGAGCCGCTTGCTCCGGCTGATCCTGCTCCAGCTACTGCGCCATCGGCACCAACGGCACCAGGGGAGCCGCAGAAGCCGGAGCCGCGGCTGGACAACAATAACCTGCCGGTCAGCTGGTCGATTCAGCTGGCAAGCCTATCCAATCGCGCGAGTGCGGAAAGTCTGCAGCAGACGTTGCGTTCGCAAGGCTACAACGCCTATATCCGCACCGCTGACGGGATGAATCGCGTCTTCGTCGGGCCGCTGGTTGAGCGCAGCGAGGCGAACCGCCTTCGCGATGTGCTGCAGCGTCAGCAGAAACTCGATGGTTTCGTGGTGCGCTTCAAACCCGAAGAGGGTTGACCTGTAGGGCCGCCTGTCGCCGTTTGATCGGTGTCGCGATCAGCACACCAGCGTTGACGCAACCAGTGCGTACCCGTGGCGCCTGCGCTCTGCTAAAATGCGCGGCCTTTCCCCCTTTGTAGAAGACATCGTGGCATTCACCTGGGTCGATTGGACCATCATTGCCGTCATCGCTGTTTCCAGTCTGATCAGTCTCAAGCGTGGTTTCGTCAAGGAAGCGCTATCGCTGGTCACCTGGATCGTTGCCGGCGTGATCGCCTGGATGTTCGGCGGCGCCTTGTCTCACCATCTGGCCGAGTTCATCAGCACGCCCTCGGTGCAGGTTATCGCAGCGTGTGCCCTGTTGTTCGTGGCGACCCTGCTGGTGGGCGCGCTGGTGAATTTCCTGATCGGCGAGCTGATCAGGGTGACGGGGCTGTCAGGGACCGATCGTTTTCTCGGAATGGTATTTGGCGCCGCACGAGGTGGTCTGTTGGTGGTGGTGCTTGCAGGGCTGCTCAGCCTGGCACCGGTCCAGCAGGATACCTGGTGGCGCGAATCGGCATTGCTGCCGCATTTTCTACTGATCGCCGATTGGTCGAAGAACCTGATTCTCGGGTTCAGCGGCCAGTGGGTCGCCGGTTCGCTCAATCCGGTCGGTTGAGTATTTTTCCCGGATGCTCGGTCTGCCTGCGCATTCGGCCAGCTTGTAATAACTGAGGGGTTCCTTGCATGTGTGGCATTGTCGGCATCGTCGGTAAGTCGAACGTCAATCAGGCGCTGTATGACGCGCTTACCGTACTGCAGCACCGCGGCCAGGATGCAGCCGGTATCGTGACCAGCCACGACGGTCGTCTGTTTCTGCGCAAGGACAACGGCCTGGTGCGCGATGTATTCCAGCAGCGCCACATGCAGCGCCTGGTTGGCAACATGGGCATCGGCCATATCCGTTACCCCACAGCCGGCAGCTCCAGTTCGGCCGAAGCCCAGCCGTTCTATGTGAACTCGCCGTACGGCATCACCCTGGCGCACAACGGCAACCTGACCAACGTCGACCAGCTGACCAAGGAGATCTACGAGTCGGATCTGCGCCACGTGAACACCAGCTCAGATTCCGAGGTGCTGCTCAACGTGTTCGCCCACGAACTGGCCGTGCGCGGCAAGCTGCAGCCGACCGAAGAAGACGTCTTCGCCGCCGTCAGCAAGGTCCACGAGCGTTGCCGCGGTGGTTACGCCGTGGTGGCGATGGTGACCGGTTATGGCATCGTCGGTTTCCGCGACCCGAATGCAATTCGCCCGATCGTCTTCGGCCAGCGCCACACCGACGAAGGCGTCGAGTACATGATCGCTTCGGAAAGCGTGTCACTCGATGTGCTCGGCTTTACCCTGATTCGCGACCTGGCGCCGGGTGAGGCGGTGTACATTACCACTGACGGCAAACTGTTCACCCGCCAGTGCGCGGACGCGCCGAAGCTCGCGCCATGCATCTTCGAGTACGTCTACCTGGCGCGTTCCGACTCCCTGATGGACGGCGTGTCGGTGTACAAGGCGCGTCTGCGCATGGGCGAGAAGCTCGCCGACAAGATCCTGCGCGAGCGTCCGGACCACGACATCGATGTGGTCATTCCGATTCCGGACACCAGCCGCACCGCGGCGCTGGAGCTGGCCAACCGGCTCGGCGTGAAGTTCCGCGAAGGATTCGTCAAGAACCGCTACATCGGCCGTACTTTCATCATGCCCGGCCAGGCTGCACGCAAGAAGTCGGTGCGCCAGAAGCTTAATGCCATCGATCTGGAGTTTCGTGGCAAGAACGTCATGCTGGTGGACGATTCCATCGTGCGTGGGACCACTTGCAAGCAGATCATCCAGATGGCCCGCGAAGCCGGGGCGAAGAATGTCTACTTCTGCTCGGCGGCGCCGGCGGTGCGCTACCCCAACGTCTACGGCATCGACATGCCCAGTGCCCACGAGCTGATCGCGCACAACCGCACCACCGAGGAAGTGGCCGAACTGATCGGTGCCGACTGGCTGGTCTACCAGGATCTGGAGGATCTGATCGATGCGGTAGGCGGCGGCAAGGTCAAGATCGAGAACTTCGATTGCGCGGTGTTCGACGGCAACTACATCACAGGCGATATCGACGAGGCCTACCTGCAGAAGATCGAGCAGGCACGCAACGATCTGAGCAAAGCCAAGACCAATGCGGTCAGCGCGATCATCGATCTGTACAACAACTGATCCATTCCGGTCGCGGCAAAGCTGCGCCGGCTGAGGCAAGACTATGACCATTGAATGGGAAGCCGGACGGCTCGATAGCGATCTCGAAGGGGTCGGACTCGATACTCTCGCAGTGCGCGCCGGCCAGCGCCGCACGCCGGAGGCCGAGCATGGTGAGCCATTGTTCTTCACCTCCAGTTACGTGTTCCGCAGCGCTGCCGACGCGGCTGCTCGCTTCGCCGGCGATGTGCCGGGCAACGTCTACTCGCGCTACACCAATCCGACCGTGCGGGCATTCGAGGAGCGTATCGCCGCACTGGAGGGCGCCGAGCAGGCCGTCGCCACCGCTTCCGGAATGGCAGCCATCCTCGCCACCGTGATGAGCCTATGTTCGGCTGGTGACCATGTACTGGTTTCGCGCAGCGTGTTCGGCGCCACCGTCTCGCTGTTCGAGAAGTACTTCAAGCGCTTCGGTGTGCAGGTCGATTACGTCCCGCTCACCGACTTCGCCGCATGGGAATCGGCGTTCAAGGAAAACACCAGGCTGGTGTTCGTCGAATCGCCATCCAATCCGCTGGCTGAGCTGGTGGATATCGCTGCGTTGGCGGAACTCTGCCACGGCAAGGGCGCTATGCTGGCGGTGGACAACTGTTTCTGCACGCCGGTGCTGCAGCAGCCGCTGAAACTGGGGGCCGATATCGTCATCCACTCGGCGACCAAGTACATCGACGGCCAGGGCCGCTGCCTTGGCGGTGTGGTTGCGGGGCGCAGCGAGCAGATGAAGGAAATCGTCGGCTTCCTGCGTACCGCCGGGCCGACGCTCAGCCCGTTCAATGCCTGGGTGTTTCTCAAGGGCCTGGAAACCCTACGCCTGCGCATGCAGGCCCATTGTGCCAGCGCTCAGATACTGGCCGAATGGCTGGAACAGCAGCCGGGCGTCGAGCGGGTGTTCTACGCTGGCCTGCCGAGCCATCCACAGCACGAGCTGGCCAAGCGCCAGCAGAAGGGCTTCGGCGCGGTGCTGAGTTTCGAAGTGACCGGAGGCAAGGCGGGCGCCTGGCGATTCATCGACGCCACCCGGCTGATCTCGATCACTGCCAACCTGGGCGACAGCAAGACCACCATCACCCATCCCGGCTCGACCACCCATGGTCGGCTGTCGGCCGAGGATCGCGCGACCGCGGGCATCAGCGACAGCCTGATACGCGTTGCGGTGGGTCTGGAAGACGTGGACGATCTCAAGGCCGACCTGGCCCGCGGGTTGGCCGCACTCTGAGCCACCGCACCATCCCATAGCGGCACCGTTCGACTGCCGCTGTGGGGTTGGTTGCCTCGTCCCCTGCTGAACACGCAACGCCGCCAGGCGCCGTCGGTTACTGACGTAGATCGATGGCCGGTGCGGGCTCGCCTCGGCCATCGAACAGCTGCGTAGGATTGGCCGGAAGGATGGTCGGACTGGCCGAATCGGTCTCGATCACCCGGATATCGCTGTACTTCTTCCCGGACAGCGCGGCGAGCCCGGCGCGATCGCGTATCACCGTCGGCCGCAGGAAGACCATCAGGTTGCGTTTGACGTGAGTCTCCTGCGTGGAGCGGAATAGCGCGCCGAGCAGGGGGATATCACCGAGCAGCGGTACCTTGGCGTTGGTGCGTGTCACGTCGTCCTGGATCAGGCCTCCAAGGACGATAACCTGGCCATCCTCGGCGAGGATGGTGCTCTTGATCGAGCGCTTGTTGGTCACCAGATCGACGGCCTGTGCCGTCAAACTGGCACTCGGGGCGATGGACGATATTTCCTGCTCGATCTGCAGGCGCAGGGTGGCCCCCTCGTTGATGTGCGGTGTGACCTTGAGCGTCACACCGATATCCTGGCGCTCGATGGTGGTGAACGGGTTGTTCGCTCCAGCCGAGTCGGTGGTGTAGGAGCCGGTCTGGAATGGCACATTCTGGCCGACCAGGATCTCCGCTTCCTGGTTGTCGAGGGTCAGCAGGCTGGGTGTCGACAGCAGATTGCTCTTGCTGTTGGAGGACAGTGCGGTGATCAGGGCACCAAAACTGCGCGTACCGACGCCGATGATCGCGCCGTCTGGCAGCTCGCTGGGGATTTCGTTCTCATTGATCGCATTCAGTACGCTTCCGACCGAAATGCCGGTGTTGCCGAAGCTTACGCCGCCGGCGCCGCCAGTACTGCCGCGAGCGTCAATGGCCCACTGCACGCCGAGCGCATCGGTGATGTCGCCCGAAACTTCGACGATGGCCGCCTCGACCATGACTTGCGCGCGCGGAACGTCTAGCTGCCTGACGATGCTTTCCAGCGTACCGATCAGCTCGGGATCGGCCAGCAGCACCAGCGCATTCAGGCTTTCATCGGCACGAATCAGGATGTTCTGCGACCGCCCGGTACCGCTGCCAGCCTCGCCAGTGTCCGGGTTCTGCAGGCCTTCGGAGATGTCGCCAAGTGTTTCGGCAAGGGATTTCGCATCGTTGTGGCGCAAGCGGATGACGCGAGTATTGGCCGAACGGGTGGCTGGCGTGTCGAGTGACTGAGCCAGTGCGGCGAGTTTGCCCCGTGCCTCGCGTGGGCCGATGAAGATCAGTCGATTGGTGCGCGAATCGGCAATGATCTGCACGCCCGGTGCACTTTTCGCTTCGCCGCGGATCATCGCGTTACGTAGGACCTCGGCAATATCGACCGCCCAGCCATGGCGCAGGTTGAGCACGCTGTAGTCGTTGCTTTCGGCCTGGTCGAGCTGGTCGACCAGATCCTGTATGCGCGCGATATTGGCGCTGCGATCGCTGATGATCAGCGCGTTGGCCGATGAAACGGCTGCGAGATGGCCGTACTGCGGAACCAGTGGGCGGATCAGGGGAATCAGCTCGGCGGCGGAGGTGTGTTGCACCTGGATTACCCGGGTCTCCAACTGGTCGCCGCCGGTCGGCCCACCGCCGGCTTCCGCCTTGGCTTCGGCGTTCGGTATGACCCGCGCGACATCACCTTGAGTCAATACGCTGAATCCATGCGTCGCCATCACCGAAAGGAACAGCTGATAGACCTCGCTCAGCGACAGGGTCGCGTTGGATACCACGCTGACCTGGCCCTTCACTCGCGGATCGACGATGAACGTCTGGCCGCTGAGCTGGCTGATCTGATCAATGAACGCGCGGATGTCGGCGTCCTTGAGGTTGATGGTCCAGCCGTCTTGCTGATTCGGACTCGGTTCGATACCCGGTTCGGCTGCGATCAAGGGCAGCGGGGCGGCCAGCAGGCCGGTGGCTAGCAGGGCAAGCAGTGAGCGCGAGAAAGGCTTCGGCATCGGTCAATCGTCTTCCATGGGCTGGTCGTTGGAGGGTGCGGCGTCAGGCTGGATGACGGCTTCTTCCAGCTGCTGGCGCAAAGCGTCCATCTGTTGCTGCATCAGCTGCGACTCGTCCGTCGCGAGTTCGCCAGTTGCTGTTTCTTCCTGATAGGTCGGCTCGTTCGGAACGTAGGCTGGCGATCGAGTTTCGGGAAAATGCAGCACCTCTACGGTGCCGTTGCGCAGCAATTCCACATGGTTGGGATAGACCTTATGCAGGCTCACGCCATCCTGCAGGTCCTGTCCCTGCCAGTACAGCTTCGGTGGCTGCCCATCGACCTGGACGATGGCGCTCGATCGCTCTGGCTCGATGTGCACGAAGCTGCCACGCAGGGTGAAACCGCTGGCGGCTGCCGAAGGCGCATAGGCGTCGGAGGGCGCGGCCGAGCCGAACAGGATCTCCAGCCGCTGCATGTCTGGTCCGCTCGCTCCGCCGACGTTCTGCTCATAGATGTCTGCCGGCGCTGGTGCACGGCTCAGATCCAGCCACTGCTCGAGCCGGGTGGCCAGATAAACGGCGTAGATACAAAGGAGCACGATGCTGGCAAGCAGTGGAACGTGTTGACGGTAATTGCGCAGTTTTCCCGGCAATGGCAAGCGAAATACTCCGTGGCGCTCTTGTTGTAGGTTCCCTGGGCGCGGGGCTGTTGTCAGGCGTTACAGCATTTCTAGATCAATTTTGACGATACCGCAGCCGAAATTTCAGACAATCCGGGTGAGCGGATGGTGCCCGAACAAAGTTACAAAGCGATGCGGCAGTCTCAGTTGACCACGCTTTGGTAAAAAAAATTCAATGCTGCTGTTGACTTAGCTTAGGGGGGTGAGTAAATTGCGCGCCTCGCAAGGCGATCGGCTGATTAGCTCAGCTGGGAGAGCACCTGCATCACACGCAGGGGGTCGGCGGTTCGATCCCGTCATCAGCCACCAACCTTTGTGAGATTTCGGACGAAAGTCCGGCCGACGCGCAGCGGTAGTTCAGTCGGTTAGAATACCGGCCTGTCACGCCGGGGGTCGCGGGTTCGAGTCCCGTCCGCTGCGCCATATTACTCAGTTCACTTCCTATGGACGTGATGAGACAAGAGAAGCTGCCCTAGGGCAGCTTTTTTTGTGTCCGCTGTTTGGCCCTTGCGTAATTCTTGCGGCAGATCTTTTTATCATCAGTGCTCGCGTCGGCGGCGTATGGCCATCAGGGCCAGCGTGTAACCATCGTTGCGCTCGAAGTGGCTGGCCGCGGCAACCAAAAATCCAGCTTAGCTACCGAGCGCTCTATCGATGCCGCTGCCGCTGTCTGCGTACTCCACAAAATCGGTTTGAAAAGCGCTCAGTTCGATGAATGGTGCGTCTGTCGTCAACAGCACACGCATGATCCAGTCCGTCCGTCTTGGCTCTGAAAGATCGCAGTCTCACCGGTTATAGCGTACGGCCAAAGGCGCCACCGGCTCTCGCTCGATCAGACAATACAGCCCCTACAGCGATCAGTCTGCACATAATTCAAGAATATAGGTAGCCGACTAACTAGAAGATCGGTTAGAACTGACCAATAGCGTTTTGCCTCACCTGCCTAGATTACTTTTTTGTAAGGTAACTATTTGTTGGCAACTATGCGCCGTGTTGTTTTGTCTATGCCTCAGGCGCCGCTGATTAATCTAGAGGCATAATCACTTATGCAAAAAACTCAGAGCTCCTTGCTAAAAGGCTTAGTGGTTGGGCTTGTATTGGCCGCTTTGTTTGTTTTTTTGCTGGTGTTGCTAGTTGCGTATACCGGCGCATACAACGTTGCCGCTTCTCAGGATCACTCACCCTTTGTTCGCTGGGTGTCGACCACCACCATGGAGAACTCAGTGGCAGCCAGAGCGGAGGACCTGGACGTGCCGGAACTCTCCGAGGAGCAGATCGCCGCCGGTGCAGAGCATTACAAGGCGATGTGTCAGCACTGCCATGCAGGCCCAGGCGTGGAACGCGCCGAGTGGGCTCGAGGCCTTTTACCGCAACCTCCGCATCTCGTCGAGGAGGCCGCACATTGGCAGCCGAACGAGGTGTTCTGGCTGATCAAGCATGGCGTGCGTATGTCGGCGATGCCGGCTTTCGGCGAAACGCATGACGATGGAGAGCTCTGGAATATCGCCGCTTTCGTGAAACAGCTGCCTGGTATGTCTGCCAGCGAATATGCCGCGCTAGGGCAGCAATCAGGTACGCACGGGAACTGAAAGGAAAACGATGATGCAGATGTCTTATTGGCGCTTCGCCGCCATGATCGCAACTTCTACAGTCGTCATGTTCGGCTTGATGTATCTGAATACTTACGCATTCGAACATGTATTTTGGAGCGAGACCCGCGCCTGGATGGCGCTGTTGATGGGGGCTGTCATGGCCGTCATCATGCTGAGTTTCATGCTGAGCATGTATCAGAAAAAGCGGATCAATATCGCTATATATATCGGCAGCGTCGTTGTATTTGCCCTGACGCTCTGGCTGGTCCGTAGCCAGGCTACCGTTGGTGATGCCGAATATATGAAAGCCATGATCCCCCATCATTCGATTGCGATCATGACCAGCGAGCGCGCGCAAATTACCGACCCGCGGGTTCGCAAACTGGCCGATGAGATCATTGCGGCTCAGCGTCGTGAAATATCGGAAATGAAGTATCTGATCAACGAACTTGAGGGGGTCGACTGATGCGTCTTCATCTGCACCGGAGCGGCCAGGGTTCGCTCGCTTGTAAATTGCTTGCGCCTCTCGCGGTTCTGTTGCTGGCCGCCTGTGGCGATCCCGCGCCTGGAGAGGGTGTTGAAAAGCCGCTGATGAGCGACCCGTCACCGAAGATGGTCGGTGCGCGTGAAGCGGTGGGCACGCCCGACATCCCAACCATCGATCCGCAGACGCTTGACGCTGCCGAAATCGAGAAGGTGCTGGGTGTAGGCCCGCGGTGTGCTTTCGCCTACACAGCGGAAAGCAAGCCCGTGGCTGTTTTTCAGGTGACTGGCGATAACGCCGGCCAAGGGGTGGTGAAGATCCATGGCCGATTGGTAAAGCTTGCGGGGCATGAGGCTGAAGTCGGTGGTTTCACACTGAGTGGTGACGGTATGTCGGTCAGAATCGAGCCAGCGGGCGAAGGGGGCGATTCAAGGCCGGCCGAACAGCGTGAGGCCGACATGCTATTCGAGCTGGAGCAGGGCCTGCACGTCGGTTATCGTGGCTGGTATCGCTGTACCAGCCCCTGACCGATGCCAGCCCGCGATCGGTACCAATGCCAGCCAGCCATACCTGCAACGAGCAGCAGGCGTTCACCAAGCACCGGCTGCTCGCTTGTGTTCGAGCGGTAATGGCCAGTAACGGCCATAGCCGCTTCGCCTCATTGCTCGGTCTGCTTGCCACTGAACCTGGTGATCGGTTTTTCCGCGTCCTTGTCCAGACCGCCCGCGAAGCTCTTGAGCCCCTCGATGATGGGCATCAGCGCCGCCCACAGTTCATCGTCGTGGAGCATCTTGTAGGCGCCGGTAACGCCTGGCGCCTCGTCGTGCTTGCCGTCGGGTTTGTAATGCCCGACGGCATGGAAGGCCTCTTGGAAGGCAAACACCACTTTGCAGAATTGCGCGGGCTCGATGCGCGACAGCGCCATGCCGAGGATCGACAGGTTCTGCACGGCATTGAGCGAGCCTTCCTTGCTCATCCCATCGACCAGTACCTTGAGCACGCGGTCATGCGAGCCCGCCAGGTCGTTGGCAAAGCGCAGCACGCCACGCTGGTGCAGGGTTTCGAGCAGGGTATCGAGTTCCTCGCGCGCGCTGGGGCCGATCGGCGTCGGCTTGACGTCGTAGTTGATTCGCTGGGCCATCAGTATCTCTCCGGATGCGGGGCTTGGGCGGGCGGGGCGACGTAGTCGTCGCGGTACCACTTCACCTCGACGGGCACACCTTCGTTGGGGGTGCGCTTGGCGTGGCGGAAGCTGTTGGACGGCAATGGCGGTTCGCCTTTTTCGGCCAGCACTTCCAGCTTCACCGCGGTTTCCTTGTAGGCCGGCGTGTTCACGTCGGGATCGTGGTGCTCGCCGGTCAGCAGGTTGAGGCCAGGCTTTCCTTGGTGGATGGGCATGAACAGCGTCTTGCCGGCGACTCGCTCGGTCACGGTGGCACGCACCTCCACCGAGCCGCGGCGCGAGCTGATCTTCAGCCAGGTGCCGTCCTCGATGCCGCGCTCGGCGGCAAGTTCCGGGCTGACCTCGACGAACCAGTTCGGCGCTTGCGACCAGATGCGTGGGCCGCGCCCGGTCTGGTTGGTGGCCTGGAACTGCTCGAGCATGCGGCCGTTGTCGAGCATGATGTCGTACTCGTCGTCGGCGGCTTCGGCCGGCTGCTTCCATTCCAGCGGGAACAGCACGGCCTTGCCGTCGTCGGTGTGGAAGCGCTCGGTGTAAAGCAGCGGTGTGGTGCTGCCGTCGCTCTGCATGGGCCAGAACAGCGATTGCCAGCCTTCGAGCCGCTCGTAGCTGATGCCCTGGAACATCGTGGCGATGCCGGCTGCCTCGTCCATGATCTGGCTCGGGTGCGTATAGCCCCAGTCATAACCCATGCGCCTGGCCAGGTCGGTGAAGATCTGCCAGTCCGGACGGCTGTCTCCTAGCGGCGGCAGCACCTCGTAGAAGCGCTGAATGCGCCGCTCGGTGTTGGTGAACGTGCCGTCCTTTTCTACCGAGGGGCAGGCCGGCAGCACCACGTCGGCGAATTGCGCAGTGCGGCTGAGGAAGATGTCCTGCACCACCATGAAGTCCAGATTTTCGAAGCCGCTATGCACGTTGCGGCTGTTGGCATCGGAGAAGGCGGTCTCCTCGCCGATGATGTACATGGCCTTCACCGAGCCCTCGCGGGCTTTCTGCACCATGGTGAAGTTGTCGTTGCCCTTCTCCAGCGGCAGCCGCTCCTTTGGCACGCCCCAGGCCTTGGCCCACTTGTCGCGGTATTTCTCCTCGGTGACTTTCTCGTAACCGGGATACATGTTTTTCAGGCAGCCGAAATCGCTGGCGCCTTGCACGTTGTTGTGGCCGCGCATCGGGTAGCCGCCGGTGCCGGGCCGGCCGTAATTGCCGGTGACCAGCAAGAGGTTGGATAACGCCGTGCTGGTGTCCGAACCGTGGCTGTGCTGGGTGATGCCCATGGCCCACAGCAGGCAGACCGATTCGGCCTGGCCGATCAGCTCGGCGGCCTCGATCAGCGCTTCCTTGGCGATGCCGGTGACCTCGGCAGCGAAGTCCATGGTGAAAGGCTCGAGCGATTTTCTGTATTCCTCGACCTGATTGACCCGGCTGTCGAGGAAATCGAGGTCGGCGTATCCGTGATCGAACATATAGCGCGACAGCGCCGAGGCCAGACCAGGTCGGTGCTCGAGTTGGGCCGCAGGTGCAGGTCGGCACGCTCGGCCATCTCGTGGCGGCGTGGGTCGAACACCACTAGCTTCTGCCCACGATGCTTCTTCTGCGCCTTCAGTTTGGAGGCGATCACCGGGTGGTTCTCGGACAGATTGCTGCCGACGATGACGATCAGGTCGGCCTTTTCCATGTCCTCGATGGTGCCCGAATCGCCGCCGTAGCCGACGGTGCGGAACAGGCCCTTGGTCGCCGGGTTCTGGCAGTAGCGCGATGAGTTGTCGACGCTGTGGGTGCCGATGATCGCGCGGGCGATCTTCTGTGTCAGATAGGCCTCTTCGTTGCTCGCCTTGCTCGAGCCGATGAAGCCGATGGCGTCCGGCCCGTGGGTGTCGCGGATCTGCAGCAGGCGATGGGCGACCAGGTCCAGCGCCTCATCCCAGCTCGCTTCGCGGAACTGGCCGTTTTCGCGGATCAGCGGCGTGGTCAGGCGTTTCGGGTCGTTGACGAAGTCCCAGGCAAACTTGCCCTTGATGCAGGTAGAAATGCCGTTGGCCGGGGCGTCGACCACCGGCTGCACCTTGAGGATGTGCCGGTCGCGCGTCCACATCTCGAACGAGCAGCCCACGCCACAGTAGGTGCACACCGTCTTGGTGCGCTTGATCTCCGGCTGGCGCCAGTGCATGTCCATCTTCGAGAGGGCGGTGATCGGCCGCGCGCCGATGGTCTCCTCGAGCGTCTTGACCATGTCGATCATGGGCCGCTTGACGTCCTGCGGCAGCGCGGTGAAGGGACCGGCATCGGGTTGCATGGTCTTTTCCAGCAGCGCGTTGCACGGGCATACGGTGACGCAATGGCCGCAGCTGACGCAGCTCGACTGGTCGATCGGCTTGCCGCCGTCCCACAGCACGCGGGGGTGCTCCATGGTGAAGTCGATCGACAAGGTCTCGTTGACCTCGACGTTCTGGCAGGCCTCGACGCAGCGCCCGCAGAGAATGCACTGGTCCGGATCGTAGGTGTAGAAGGGGTTGGAGTGGTCCTTCTCGTACGGCTTGCGCTTGAATTCGTAGCGCTGGATCGGCGGATTGATCTGCGCGTAGGTGTTGTGCAGCGTGCAGTCGCCGGTGTTGTGCTCGCACAGCGTGCAGTACAGCTCGTGCTTGGCCACCAGCCGGTCCATGCCTTCCTCGCGTGCGGCCTTCGCCTCGGCGATCTCGCTGGTCACCTGCAGGCCGTCGCGTGCCTTGAGCGTGCAGCCGCGCACCAGTTCGCCGTCGACCTGGACCCAGCACACGTCGCAGGTTTGCGGTGAGCCGAGCGCCCGGTGGTAGCAGACGTGCGGCAGGTCGATGCCATGCTTGGCGAGAAAGTCGATCAGCGGAGTGTCGGCCTTACCGACCAGGGCTTTGCCGTCGTAATGGATCGTGCAGTCGCTCATCAGGCCTCCGTCTTGTCGCGGTGGTGGGGCGGGCCGGCGTTCCCTGGCCTGTTGCCGGCACGGTCCGGCGGGTCCTGTCGGCGCTCGTTCCGCCGTGGGTGGGCGGTCGAGGCTAGCTGTTGTCCATAGCTGACTGACCGGCCTCTGGAAACGTTCCCCGCCGATTTGTATGGATTTGGCCGTGGCGTTGAACTCATGCCGTGCGCACGGGCCAGAAACAGACGGATACAAAAACCAAACGACCCGGATGCCGTTCGTCTGATGGCCCAGCTCTTCCCGCGTTCTGCCGACATGTGGCTGCGCCTGGTCCTGCTCCTGCTGTTCCTGGGGTTGGTCGGGGGTTTCGTCGCGTTCGTCATACTGTCGCGTTCGTCCTATGTCACCGGCGTGGGGCTGACGGTGGATCAGCCTGTGCCCTTCAGCCACGAACACCACGCCGGCGCGCTACAGATCGATTGCCGCTACTGCCACGACAATGTCGAGACGAGCGCCGTGGCCGGCCTGCCACCGACGCACACCTGCATGAGCTGTCATTCGCAGTTGTGGACCGGCGCCGAGATGCTCGCGCCGGTGCGCCAGAGCCTCGCGCAGGGCGAGCCGCTGCACTGGAACCGGGTCAACGAGCTCCCGGACTACGTGTTCTTCCACCACGGTGTGCACGTGAACGCCGGCGTCGGCTGCGCCGAATGCCATGGGCAGGTCGACAGCATGCCGCTGATGCGCAAGGCCGAGCCGTTCAGCATGAGCTGGTGCTTGGACTGCCATCAGGACCCGGCGCCGCGGCTACGACCGCGCGCCGCAGTGACCGACATGAGCTGGCACTACGCCGGTGACCGGCGCGCCCTCGGTGAGGCGCTGATGCGCAAGCGACGCATCGCCGAGGGCGACCTGACCCACTGCTACACCTGCCACCGGTAAGCCATGGACATTCGAGACGACGCCAACTCGCAGCACCGCGCACCACTCGACTGGACGGCCATCCGTGCGCGTCTGGAAAACGAGCGCGGCCCGCGCTACTGGCGCAGCCTCGAACAGTTGGCCGACGAGCCGGCGTTCGCCGAGTTCGTCGAGACCGAGTTTCCCTCGGTTGCGCCGCAAATGGACCGTCGCCGCTTTCTCCAGGTGATGGGCGCCTCGCTGGCAATGGCCGGCCTGGCCGGCTGTAGCAAGCCGGAGAAGGGTGTGCCCTATGTCCGCCAACCGGAAAAACTCATCCCCGGCGAGGCGCAGTGGTATGCCAGTTCGGTAGCCTTCGCCGGCTACGCACAGCCGGTGCTCGGGCGTACCCACGTCGGCCGTCCGACCAAGCTCGAAGGCAACCCGCAGCACCCGCTCAGCGGCGGCGCCAGTACCGCCATCATCCAGGCGATGATTCTTCAGCTGTATGACCCGGACCGGTCGCAGGTGCCACGCTTCAAGGGGGTCGACACCACTTGGGACAGCTTTCAGCACGAGGCCAGCGGCGCCGCCGAGCGCCTCGATCACCAGCGCGGCCGTGGCCTGCACCTGCTGCTCGGCGCCAGCAGTTCACCGACCTTGCAACGCCAGCTCGGCGACCTGCTGCAGCGCTGGCCCGAGGCCCGTTTGTATCGCTTCGAGCCCTTCGAAGGCGACGGCTACCGTGCCGCCGAGCGTGCCTTCGGACGGCCGCTGGAAACCCATTACCGCTTCGATGCGGCCGAGTGGGTGCTGAGCTTCGAGCACGACTGGCTCGGCACGGGGCCGCGCGAACTGCCGCACGCCGTGCGCTGGGGTGAACGCAAGCGCGCCGCAGCGAAGGGGGAGGGCGAGGCGCGGCTGCTGATCGTCGAATCGGTGCCGACGCTGACCGGCGCCAGGGCCAGCGAGCGCAAGCGCATCGAACCCGACGAGCTGCCGCGTTACCTGCAGGCGTTGGCGGCCGCGCTCGGCGAGGGGCGCGGTCCCGGCGAGCCATTGCCGGCCGAACGTCAGCGCTGGATCGAGGCCGTCGCCCGCGGGCTCGAGGCGCGGCGCGGCCGTTGCTTGATCACCGCTGGCGAGCGGACCCCGCTGGACGTGCAGGCCGCCGTGCACCGGCTCAACGCGCGGCTCAGCAATGTCGGCCATACGCTCGATTACAGTGAGCCGGTGCTCTGGCTGGAGGCCGGCGGGCAACGTCTGGCCGAGCTGCCGGCGCTGGTCGAGGCGATGCATGCCGGCCAGGTCGAGACGCTGCTGATGCTCGATTGCAACCCGGTGAACACGGCGCCGGCCGATCTCGCGTTTGCCGAGGCGCTCGACCGTGTCCCGTTGCGCATCCATGCCGGGCTCTACTACGACGAGACCGCTGCCTTCAGCCACTGGCACCTGCCGTTGACCCACGACCTCGACGGCTGGCACGACGGCCGCGCCGCGGATGGCAGCGTCTGCCTCGGCCAGCCGCTGGTGCGCACCTTCTACAGCAGCCGCACGCTGTCGGAGATCCTCGCGCTGCTGCAGGGCAATCTCGACCCGAGCGGCCGCGCCGAGCTGCGCAAGACCTGGCAATCGCTCGACGAAAGCGCCTGGCGCCAAGCCCTGGAACGCGGCTTTCTGTCCGACTCGGAACTGCCGCCGGTGAAGGTCGATGCACGGCCGCTGGCTTGGGGCGCGCCGCCCGCCGCGGCCGAAGGCCTGTCCCTGCGCTTTCTGCCCGACCCCTGCGTGTGGGACGGTCGACTGGCCAACCTCGGCTGGCTGCAGGAGCTGCCCAAGCCGATCACCAAGCTGACCTGGGACAACGTCATCGGTGTTGCGCCAAAGCTCGCCGAGGAGCAGCGGCTTTCCAACGGCGACGTGGTACGGGTCACGCTGGGCCAGCAGGTGATTGTCGGTCCTGTGTGGATCATGCCCGGCCACGCCGAGCGCACGCTGAGTCTGTACGCCGGCTACGGCCGCACCCGTGCCGGGCGGGTAGGCGATGACCAGGGTTACGACATCGCGCCGCTGCGCACAGCTGACGAACCCTGGCTGCGCCGCGGCGCAACGCTGGAGAGGACCGGTGAGTACCTGCCGCTGGCGACCACCCAGCCGCAGCACATTCCGCACGGCAAGCAAATCATCAGGAGCGAGCCACGCGAGACGGCCTACCGCAAGGTTGCGGCAGAACCGACGTACCCGGCCGAGCCGCGCAAGATGCTCTACCCGCCGACGCCGCCGAGCGAACCGGTGTGGGGCATGACCATCGATCTGGACCAGTGCATCGGTTGCAACGCCTGCGTGGTTGCCTGCCAGGCCGAGAACAACGTCCCGGTGGTGGGCAAGGAGCAGGTCGCCATCGGCCGCAACATGCACTGGCTGCGGGTCGACCACTACTACCAGGGCGACCCGGCCGAGCCGGAGTCCTCGGCCTTCCAGCCTGTGCCCTGCATGCACTGCGAGCAAGCGCCCTGCGAGGTCGGCTGCCCGGTCAACGCCACCGTGCACGGCCCGGACGGGCTGAACGAGCAGATCTACAACCGCTGCATCGGCACCCGCACCTGTTCGAGCTACTGCCCGTACAAGGTGCGCCGCTTCAACTGGTTCGACTGGACCGGCGACGACGAGCCGTCGATCCAGCATCAGCGCAACCCCAACGTCACCGTGCGCTCGCGCGGTGTCATGGAGAAGTGCACCTACTGCGTGCAGCGCATCAGCGAGGCCGGGATCGCCGCGCGCATCGAAGACCGGCCTGTGGCTGACGGTGAGGTACAGACCGCCTGCCAGCAGGCCTGCCCGACTCAGGCGATCGTCTTCGGCGACCTGTCGGACCCCGTCGCGCGGGTGCGCGAGGGCCGCGACACCCAGCGTCACTATGCCTTGCTGGAAGAGGTCGGCACGCGACCGAAGACCACCTACCTGGGGCTGGTCGAGCTGCCGAAGGTCGTGGAGGACAACTCATGAGCCACGCCGAGCTCGACCCGCGCTATCCGGGTGCCGACACGCCGCACTTCCTGCCGCGGCAGCTGCCGCTCGGCGAGGTGTCTGACCGTGTGCTGACCATTCCGGTGGATTTCGCCCGTTATCGCCGCGCCTGGTGGGCGTTGTTCATCGTCAGCTGCCTGCTGCTGGGCTTGTTCGTCGCCTCGGCAGTGGTGGTGCTCTGGCGTGGCGTCGGCGTGTTCGGCAACAACATCCCGGTCAACTGGGGCTTTCCCATCCTCAACTACATGTGGTGGCTGGGGATTGGGCATGCCGGCACCTTCATTTCGGCGATGCTGCTGCTGCTCAACCGTCCGTGGCGCAATTCGCTCAACCGCCTGGCCGAGCTGATGACGATCATGGCGGTGGTCTGCGCCGGCATCTACCCGATCCTGCACCTAGGCCGGCCGTGGCTGTTCTACTGGAGTGCTCCCTACCCGAACACCATGGAGCTGTGGCCACAGTTCAAGAGCCCGACGGCCTGGGACTTCTTCGCCGTGCTCGCTTACCTGTTCGTCTCGCTGATATTCATCTACATCGGTGCCATTCCGGATTTCGCTTCGGCTCGCGACCACGCCCGCAAGCGCCGCTACAAGGTGTTCTACGGCCTGCTGGCGTTCGGCTGGCGTGGCGCCTCATCGCACTGGGCACACTGGCGCCGGGCCTACCGTTTCGTCGCGCTCCTGGCGATTCCGCTGGTGTTCGCAGTGTCCAGCGGCTATTCCTTCCTGCTCGATCTGGCGCCGGAAACCGGGTGGCACTCGACGGTGTTCCCGCCGTATTTCGTCGCTGGTGCGATCTTCTCCGGCTTCGCCCTGGTGATCGTGATCGCGCTGGGCCTGCGGCGCTTCTTCGGCTGGCACCTGCTGATCACGCGCAAGCACCTCGACGTGCTCGGCGTGCTGCTGCTGGCCAGCGGCTGGATGACCGCCTACGGCTATTTCGCCGACACCTTCATCGCCTTCTATTCGGGGAAGGAGCATGAGATCACCGTAACGATGGAGCGGCTCAGCGGGCCGATGGCCTGGAGCTGGTGGACGGCGATCTTCTTCAACCTGATCTGCCTGCAGGCGCTCTGGTGGCCGCAGGTGCGGCGCAGTGGCAAGGCCTTGCTGGCGATCGCCGTCGGCGTGCTCATTGGCATGTGGTGCGAGCGCTGGATGCTGATCGTCGTGCCGGCGACCCGCGACTACCTGACCTCGTCCTGGCAGAGCTATAGCCCGACGTTCTGGGACTGGTCGCTGTTCATCGGTACCTTCGGCCTGTTCCTGGTGCCGTTCTGCCTGTTCATCCGCCTGTTGCCCATGATCTCGACTTTCGAGGTGAAGGAGGCGCTGCACCGCTATCGGGGAGACGGCGATGACTGAGCGCTGCTACGGCCTGCTCGCCGACTACGCCCATCCCGAGCGGCTGCTGGAGGCCGCCCGCGCGGCCCGCGAAGCCGGCTACACCCGGCTGGAGGCGTACAGCCCGTTCCAGCTACCCGAACTCGAGCCGATACTCGGCCAGCGCAGCAACGGCGCCTATAGGGCCGGCATCCTCGGCGCGCTGGTCGGCGGCGGGCTGGGACTGGCCATGCAGCTCTACGCCAACTGGAGCTATCCGCTTGATATCGGCGGCCGGCCGTTGATCGCGCTGCAGGGCTTCGCGGTGATCGCCTTCCTGCTAACGATCACCGGCGGGGCAATCGGTGCGCTGCTGGGGTTGCTGGTGCTCTGCCGGTTGCCGCTGCTGCACCATCCGTTATTCGAGATGGAGGCGTTTCAGCGCGCCACGAACGATCGCTTCCTGCTCTGCATCCGCGCCGACGATCCGCTGTTCGACCCGGTCGGGACTGCCCTGTGGCTCGCTGAGCGCGCGGTGTCGGTGAGCGAGGTGCCCGCATGATCACGTACCGCTGGCGCCACGACGTCCGCTATTGGGTCGGCCTGTGTCTGACCGCTTCGATCCTCGCGCTCGCCGGTTGCGACCAGATGGCCCGGCAGCCGCGCGCCGATGCGCAGGAGGCGAGCCAGTTCTTCCCGGACGGCAAGGTCAACCAGGCGCCACCACTGGGCACGGTCGCCCGCGGCGAGCTGGCCCGGGAGGCGGTGCTGGCCAGGCGCCCGCCGCTGACGGCTGCGCTGCTGGCGCGTGGCGAGGAGCGCTATCGCATCAACTGCATGCCCTGCCATGGACTGGCCGGCGATGGCCTCGGCACCGTGGTCAACCGCGGCTTTCCGCAGCCGCCGGATTTTGCCGAGGCACGCTTGCGGCAGGCGCCGGATCGGCATTTCCTCGAGGTGATCGAGCACGGCTACGGCGTGATGTACAGCTATGCCGCGCGGGTCGCACCGGCCGATCGCTGGGCGATCGTCGCGCATATCCGCAGCCTGCAGCTGGCTCGGCACGCTGTAGCCGCGGCGTTGCCCCTGGCCGACCGCCAGGCGCTGGAGGCGCAGCCATGAGCGGTCGAAATCCGCGCACGCTGGCCTGGTCCGCGTTCGCCCTGGGCGTGCTGGGCGTTGGCGTCGGGCTACTGTGGGCTCCGCGCGACACCCTGGCAGCCTGCGTCGCCAGTGTGCTCGGGCTTGCCGGCCTTCCGCTCGGCGGGTTGGCGCTGGGCCTGGCGCTGGCGCCTGTCAGCGGCAGCGCGCGCGACCAGCTCTGGCCCTGGGCACTGGTGGCGAGCCGGGCCATGCCGGCGCTAGTGCTGATGGTGCTGCCCGGCCTGCTCGGCGCCGGGTTGATTTACGAATGGATGCACCAGTACAGCAACGGCTTTCGCGCGCTCTGGTTGTGGTGGCCGAGTTTCGTCGTGCGTGGCCAGCTTTACGTTGCGCTCTGGTGGGCGCTGGCGCGCTGGCTGTTGCCGACCACCTTGCGTAACCCCGCCGGCGCCGGGCTGGGGCTGATCGCGGTGGTTTTGAGTGTGTCCTTGGCCGCGATGGATTGGGCGCAATCGATGGCGCCGCATTTCGCCTCGAGCATCTTCGGCCTGCTCTGGCTCGGACGGCTGCTGCTGTCGGGCATCGCCGCCTGCATCCTGCTGTGCCTGATGGCCGGCGCGTCGCGCCCAGGCGTGCTGCGCGGGCTGCTTTGCGCCGCGACGCTGGCGTGGATCTACCTGCATTTCATGCAGTACCTGATCGTCTGGTACGGCAACCTGCCGGAGGAGGTGCACTGGTACGAGGTGCGCGGGCGCGAATGGCCGCTGTTGACCTGGCTGGTGGCGCTGCAGAGCCTGGTCTTCTTCGCGACCTGGTGGCGATTTTCCGGACGGCACCGACCGCTGGCCGTGCTCGCTGCCGCCACGCTGCTGCTGGGGCTGGCCGAAGGTGCCTGGCTCAGCCTGGCCAGTCTGGCCGGGCTGAACGCGCTCTGGGTTGGGCTGGCCATGGCCGCCGCGGTGGCAGCGGGCGCAGGGGCGATGGCCCTCCAGGTCCTGCCGAGGAGGTCCGCATGAGCGTGCCGGTCGACCCACGTTCGCGCGAAGACGGTTTCGAGCATCAGGATGCCAACGTCAAGGTGCTGCTGGTGATCGGTTTTGGTCTGCTGGCGACACTGGTGGCCGGGCTGCTGGGTGTCGGCATGCTGATTGGCTACTACAACTCAGAACCCGAGGCACGGGTGACGGCGCTGGAGCGCGACACGATCATCCCGCCTCGGCCGCGCCTGGAAAGCGACGCGCACCGCAACGCCAAGCGGGTCATTGGCGAGGCGGAGGAGCGCCTGCGCCACTACGCCTGGGCCGACCGCGAGGCCGGCATTGCGCGCATTCCGCTGGAACGCGCGCGTGCGCTGCTACTCGAGCGCGGCTGGCCGGCGCCGGTGGAGGCTCGCGGCGACGAAGGCGTTCGTCTGCAACAGGCCAAGCGGAGGGCCGAGCCATGACGATCCGCCTGCTGCTCGCCGCCTGGCTGCTGATGCTGGGTCTGATCGCTCACGCCGACGAGCCCTTCGATCCCTTCGCCGCCGCCGGCATCGATGCTCGCCCCGGCGCGCAAGTGCCGCTGGACATGCGTTTTACCGACGACAGCGGCACCCCGGTGACCCTCGGCGATTTGCTCGACGGTCGGCCGGCGGTGCTGGTGCCGGTCTATTACAACTGTCCGAACGTCTGTGGCACGCAGCTGGCTAGCCTGTTCAATCTGCTCAGCGCGGTACCCTTCGAGCTTGGCAGGGATTATGTGCTGATCGTCTACAGCTTCGACCCGCGCGAGACGCCGGCTGATGCCCGCGCTGAGCGCGACAGGCTGGCCAGGCGCTGGCCGCGGCTTGCCGGGTCGGATGCGGTCCATCTGCTGACCGGGCCGGAGACATCGAGCGGCCGCGTCAGCGAGGCGCTGGGTTTTCGTTACCGTTGGGACGCGCAGATCGACGAGTACGCCCATGCCTCGGCAGTGGCCGCGCTGAGCTCGGCCGGCGTCCTTGTGCAATGGCTCTACGGGCTCGGCTATCAACCCAACGACCTGCGCCTGGCGCTGACCGAGGCAGGGGAAGGGCAGGTGGGTGATTTCAGCGATCAGCTCCTGCTGCTCTGCTACCACTACAACCCTCGCACCGGTGGCTATGACAACTGGGTAATCGGGGCGCTGCAGGTCGCCGGTACCGGCACGGCGGCGCTGTTGCTCGGTTTCATCGGGTTGTCGCTATGGCGCGAACGGCGCAAGCGGGAGGCCGGCGATGAATGAGTTCGTGCGCTTGTGGCCAAAGACGGCTTCGGAGCATGCGCACAGCATCGACGCGCTGGTCTGGTCGTTCACCGGAATGATGACGATCTTCGTGGTGCCGGTGTTCGTGCTTACCATCCTGTTCGCCATCCGCTATCGCAAAGACACCAGGGTGCCGCGCGACCACCGCCCGCGCGGCAGCATGAAGGTGGAGATGACCTGGATCGTGCTGCCCTTCATCGGTTCGATGATCATCTACCTGGTCTCGGCCAAGCTGTACTACGAGGTCCGCACGCCACCGGTCGATGCGATGGAGATCCAGGTAGTCGCCAAGCAGTGGATGTGGAAGTTCCAGCACCCCGGCGGGCAGCGCGAGATCAATACGCTGCACGTGCCGGTGGGGCGTCCCGTGCGGCTGAACATGATCTCCCAGGACGCCATCCACAGCCTGTATTTCCCGGCCCTGCGCATCAAGCAGGACCTGCTGCCCGGGCGCTACACGCAGCTGTGGTTCAACGCTACCGAGGCTGGCCGCTATGAGGCGTTCTGCGCCGAGTACTGTGGTACCGACCATTCGAAGATGCTCGCCACGCTGATTGTGCAGCCGCCGCAGGAGTACGAGCGCTGGCTGTCGCAGGCCGGTGCCAGCGAGTCGTTGGCCGAGCAGGGCGCGGTATTGTTCCGCCAGTTCGGCTGCAGCGGCTGCCACGGTCCGGCCTCGGTGGCCAAGGCGCCGAATCTGCAGGGACTCTACGGCCGCCGGGTAGCGCTGGACGACGGCAGCTCGGTACTCGCCGATCAGGCCTACATCCGCGACAGCATCCTGTTGCCGCACAAGCACATCGTTGCCGGTTACGAGCCGATCATGCCGAGCTTTGCCAACGTGATCGATGAAGAGGGTGTACTGCGCCTGACCGCATACATCCAGTCGCTCGGGCAGGTCGGTGAAGGCGGGCAGGGCGAACCGCATGCCGACAGCCCACGCAGTCCGACTTCAGAGGAGATGCAGCCTTGAGCCAGAAGAACCCCGCCGCCGACCGCGCGCCCAGTTACCTCGCCGACGAGCACGGGTTGCGTACCTGGCTGCTGACCACCGACCACAAACGCATCGCGATTCTCTACCTGATCGGCGTCACCGCGTTCTTCTTTCTCGGCAGTCTCGCCGCCAGCCTGGTGCGTATCGAGCTGGTCACACCCGAGGGCGACCTGCTCAGCCCCGATGGTTACAACCGCGCCTTCACCCTGCATGGCGTGGTGATGGTCTGGTTCTTCCTGATCCCGTCGATCCCGGCGGTGTTCGGCAACTTCCTCATCCCGATCATGATCGGCGCGAAGGACATGGCTTTTCCCAAGCTCAACCTGTTCAGCTGGTACCTGCTGGTCGGCGGCGGGATATTCACCCTGTACGCGCTGCTGGCTGGCGGCGTCGATACCGGTTGGACCTTCTACACCCCGCTGTCGACGATGTTCAGCAACGGTCATGTGGTGGCGGTGATCCTCGGTGTGTTCATCGTCGGCTTCTCGTCGATCCTCACCGGCTTGAACATCATCGTCACCATTCATACCCTGCGCGCGCCGGGGATGACCTGGTTCCGCCTGCCACTGTTCTGCTGGTCGCTGTACGCCACGTCGGTGATTCTGGTACTGGCTACGCCGGTGCTGGCGATCACGCTGCTGCTGGTGGCGGGTGAACACCTGTTCGGCATCGGAGTGTTCGACCCTCGCTTGGGCGGCGATCCGCTGCTGTTTCAGCACCTGTTCTGGTTCTACAGCCACCCGGCGGTGTACATCATGATCCTGCCGGCGATGGGCGTGATGAGCGAGCTGATCACCGCGGCGGCGCACAAGCGCATCTTCGGCTACAGCTTCGTTGCCTATTCGAGCCTGGCGATCGCGGTGATCGGCTTCATGGTCTGGGGCCACCACATGTTCGTCGCCGGGCAGTCGATGTACGCCAGCATGGTGTTCTCGCTGCTCAGCTTCCTGGTCGCGATCCCCTCGGCGATCAAGGTCTACAACTGGACTGCCACGCTCTACAAGAGCAACCTGACCATCGATGCGCATTTCCTCTATGCGCTGACCTTCATCGGCCTGTTCGTCATCGGCGGCATCACCGGCCTGTTTCTCGCGCTGCTGGCAGCGGACGTGCATGTGCACGACACCTACTTCGTGGTCGCCCATTTCCACTACATCATGGTCGGCGCGGCGGTCGCCGGCTTCTTCGGCGGGCTGCACTTCTGGTGGCCGAAGATGACCGGGCGGATGTACTCGCAGCTGTGGGGCAAGATCGCCGCGGTGATGATCTTCTGCGGCTTCAACCTGACCTTCTTCCCGCAGTTCCTGCTTGGCTATCTCGGCATGCCGCGGCGCTATCACGGCTATCCGGAGGACTTCCAGTTCCTCCATGTGCTGTCCTCGACGGGGGCGGCGCTACTGGCGGTTGGCTACATCATGCCGTTCTTCTATCTGCTTTGGTCGCTACGCTATGGGCCAAAGGCGTCGGATGATCCCTGGGAAGCCGCCGGGCTGGAATGGCGCACTTCCTCTCCGCCGCCGAAGCACAATTTCCTGCAGACGCCGATCGTCGATTTCGAAGCCTACGACTATCCGCCCGAGGCGACTCATGGACGTGCGTGAGCAGTACCTGGCCGAGCCCTACCAGACCGCTGCCCAGCAGCGCGAGGCGAGCTTCCTCGGCATGTGGTTGTTTCTCGCCACCGAAATCATGATGTTTGGCGTGCTGTTCCTGGTCATCACCTACTACCGGCTGCAACATCCCGCCGCGGTTGGCGAGGCGGTGCAGCACCTGCATGCCGTTCTGGCCGGTTTCAACAGTGTGCTGCTGCTGACCGGCAGCCTGTGCATGAGCCTGATGGTGCAGGCTTCGCGGTTGGGCCATTACCGCCGGGTACAGCAGTTGCTGTTGTTGACGGCGTTCTTCGGCCTGGCCTTTCTGGGGGTGAAGGCGTTCGAGTACGGCTGGGAATATCGCGAAGGGCTGCTGCCAGGGGCGGGTGAGGCATCGCCACTCAAGTCAGAGGCTGCGCGGCTGTTCATGAACATCTACTTCTTCAGTACGGCCTTGCATGCGGTGCACGTGAGCGTCGCCGTGCTGATCGTGCTGGGGATGGTGTTGCGCATTCATTTCGCTCACATGAAGCTGCCACAGCGGGCCATCACGCTGGAAATGGTCGGTCTGTACTGGCATCTGGTAGACATGGTCTGGATCTTTCTCTACCCCTCGCTCTATCTGGTCGGGAGGGCGGCATGAGAACAGGCAAGCAAGTGCTGATCTATGCCGGTTTGCTGGTGCTGCTGGCCATTGGCGCGACGATAGCCATTCGGTATCCACAATGGGCATATGTCGCGCTGGCCTGTGCCGCCGGACAGGCCGCGCTCGTGCTTTTCGGCCTCGCTCAACTCGGCACACACTCGCCGTTGGTGCGCTTCTTCGCGCTAGGGGCAGGCTTCTGGCTGGTGTTGATGTTTACCCTGTCGCTGTCCGATCTGCTCACCCGCTCGGGTGCTGCTGTCTAGTCGCAAACGATGCCTGCGTGTCTTACGCCGGTCACGCCGGGGCGCGATGGGAATTTTCCTGTTTGCTCGTTGATCGTGGGCCGGATGAGAACGCCCAGGCAGCTACAGTTTCTGGGCGTTCTGATGGGCAGGTCAGGATCGCGGCGAAGACGGCAGCATCCGCTGTAACGTACCGTCGCGGCGTACGTACTGATGGAACAGCGCGGCCGCGGCATGCAGCCCGATCAGCCAATAGCCGGCTACCGCCAGCGTTTCATGCAGTTCCTTGAAATCGCCGGCCAGCTTCTTGTCCGCACCGATCAGTGCCGGCAGCTCGAGGCCGAAGAAGGGAATCGGCTTGCCCGCCGCGCTCAGTGTCAGCCAGCCCAGCAGCGGTAGGCCGATCATCAGCGCGTACAGCCCCAGGTGCATCAGTTTGGCCAGGACGTGTTCCCAAGCCGCGCCGGCAAGCGCCCTGGGTGCAGGATGCAGCCAGCGGGCAATCAGCCGCAGCCAGACCAGCACGAATACCGTCATGCCGAGCATGAAGTGCCAGTGCTTGAGCAGTTCGCGTGGCTCGCTGCCCTTGGCGAAGTTGCCCTTGAGTTCAATGGTGGCGTAGACCGCGGCAATCAACAGCAGCATTAGCCAGTGCAGGGCGATGCTCAGTCGGCCGTAGCGCGCCAGTGGGGTGGAAGCAGCCATTTTCACGCACTCCGTGTGGGGATATGTCGGCAGTCTAGGACGCCTGGCTTAAGCGAACCTTAGCGAGCGGCCGCGCCAGCTGCGGCAGGCTGTCGCGGTATCTGCGGAGCTGCGGGCAGGGGCGGTGGATCGCTTCGGCCCTCCACCCTACGGACGGTGCCTGCTGCGGGCTACGCGACTCCGGCGCCGACGCGCGGCACCTATTCCGCCACTGGCTGCGGCTGGCGGGGCAGGTGCACGCTGACCTGCAGGCCGCCCAGGGGCGAGTCGGCCAGTTCGATGCTGGCACCATGCAGCTCGGCGATACGCGCGACGATGGCCAGACCCAGCCCTGCGCCCTCGCCGTCGCTCTGGCGGTAGAAGCGCTCGAACAGCTTGTCCCGTTGTGTCGCTGGCACGCCCGGGCCGGTGTCATCCACCCGCAGCGTGACAGTGGTCGCGTTGGCCTGGAGACCTACCTGGATCTGGCCGCCTTCCGGTGTGTACTGCAGGGCGTTGCCGACCAGGTTCTGCAGCAGCGTGGCCAGGCTCGCCGCATCGCCGCTGAGGTGGGAGTCGGCCTGCTCGTCGGCCTCCAGCGTCAGCTCCTGGCCGCGTGCCAGCGCTAAAGGCGTCAGCTCGGCCAAGGTTTCACGACACAGCGGCAGCAGATCGATGTCTGCCAGGCTCAGGCGCTGGGCGCTTGGCTCCAGGCGCGCCAGGGTCAGCAGTTGGGTGACCACCCGGGTGGTGCGGTCGACGCCGGCGATCAGCTGTTCGAGGGCCTGCTCACGTTCGCCCTCGCTGGCAGCCTGCTGGGCGTTCTGCGCATGGATGCGCAGCACCGCCAGCGGCGTGCGCAATTCGTGGGCGGCGTCGGCGATGAAGCGTTTCTCGCGTTCCAGCAACTGGTTGACCTGCTGCAACAGGCGGTTCAATGAGGCGGCCACCGGCTCCAGTTCCTGTGGCAGCGGCGCCAGCAGCAGGGGCGCGAGGTTGTGTGGGTCTCGGCTCTTGAGCAGCTGCGCCATGCGCGCCAGTGGGCGCAGGCCCCAGCCCACCGCCAGCCAGATCAGCAGCGCCAGCAGCGGCAGGCCGATCAGGTCGGGCAGCAGGCTGCGGCGGGCGATCTTGCCGACCAGTTCGCCGCGCACATCGCCGCGTTCGCTGAGCAGGATCCACAACCCATCCTCGCGGTCCTCCAGCAGGAACAGACGCCAGGCGTGACCGCCCAGCAGCACGTCGTGGTAGCCGGCGGGCAGTCGTGCGAAGTTCGGCGCATCGCCAAGCCCGGCGAGCAGCTGCTGCAGTGCGCCATCCGGAGCGCCGGCTGACTGCAGCAGGGTGCTGCCGTCGGTGGCATACACCTGAAAGCCCAGCTTGGTCTCGTAGTCGTGGCCGGGTACGCCCTGGTCGCGGCGTGCGTTCACCGCGGCATTGAGTGCCGCCTGCAGCGCACCGCGGGCCTGCGGGTCCATCTCGCGGCCGACCAGCCCCTGCACCAGCCGCGCACTCTGCGCCAGCTGGGCGTCGAACAGCTCCTCGATCTCATGACGGGCGTCGCGGTAGCTGCGCCAGGAAATCAGGCTCAGCGAGATCAGCAGAGTGCCGAGCAGCAGGGCCAGGGTGCGCTGGCGGATCGAGCGCTTCAGCATTTGTCCACCAGATAGCCGACGCCGCGTACGGTGCGGATCAGCTCGGGAAAGAACTTCTTGCGCAGGTGATGGATGTGCACCTCCAGCGCGTTGCTCTCGACTTCCTCGTCCCAGCCGTAGAGCACCTGCTGCAGGCGATCACGGGTCAGCACGCGACCGGGCTGGGCGATCAGCTCGTGCAACAGGACGAACTCCTTGCGCGGCAGGTTGATCGGCGTGCCCTGGTAGCTGACCTGCTGATTGACCGGATCGAGGCGAATCCCGCGGTAATCCAGCACCGGCTCCGGCCGGTTGAAGCTGCGCCGGAGCAGGGCGCGCAGGCGTGCCTTGAGCTCGGCGACATCGAAGGGTTTGACCAGGTAATCATCGGCGCCGGCATCCAGCCCGGCGATGCGGTCGTCCGTGGCATCGCGGGCGGTGAGCACCAGCACCGGCAGCGGATTACCGGCGGCGCGCAGGCGCTTGAGTAGCTCAAGCCCGTCCAGCCGCGGCAAACCGAGATCGAGGATGGCCAGCTCAAAGCTCTCGTGGCTCAGTGCATGCAGCGCGCTGGCCCCGTCCTGCAGCCAGTCGACCGTGTAGCCCTCGGGCCTGAGCGCGGTGCGGATGCCCTCGCCAAGGGCGCGATCGTCTTCCACCAGCAGAATGCGCATGTCGTTCCTGTTGTCTTGAAGGGTTCGCGGCATTGCCGTGCATTCAACGCCGCCGCAGCCGGTTATTCCAGCTTTTCCTTGACCTGCGCGAGCAGCGCGCGAGCTTCGTCGCGGCGCCCGGCATCAGCGACTTCACGACCGGGGCGGGCCGGCGCGGCGAGCGCTTTTTCCAGCGCCGTGCGCGCTTCGCCGTAGCGCTTCTGGCGCAGCAGGAAATCGCCGTGGAAATAGTTCGGGTCAATGCCGTTCGGGTTCAGCGCCAGTGCCTGCTGGAACAGCGCCTCGGCCTTGTCCTCGTCGCCGAAGCCGATCGGCCAGCCGGGCACCTGATAGTAGAGGCTGGCCAGACTGGTGTAGGCCGAGCCGTCGAGTGCCGCCGGGTTGAGTTCGATGGCCTTTTCGAATTCGGCCTTGGCCTGTTTGACCAGTGCCAGCGCGCCGAGCCCGCCCTTGGCGCCGGCCCAGGTACTGAGCACGATGCCGTGCCAGACATGCAGCTCGGCGGCGTTCGGCTCGGCGGCCACGACCTGTTCCGCCTCGTCGGCGAGTTTGGCGAAGGCGGCTTCGCGCTTTGCCTCTGGCGTCTGGTAGTTGATCTCCGCCCAGTGCGTCTGGATCTGGCGCAGTGACGATTCACCGGCCGGACTGAGGGCGAAGGAGAGTTGGCTGGCGAGGGCCAGCATCAGGGCGCAGAGGCCGAGCAGAGGCTTCATGGGTGTTCTCCGGTGGAGGTGGGTTGTGATGCGGGTGGCTGTGGTTGTTCTGCGCGGGCGAAGCGCTTGACCACCGGCAGCTGCTTGCGCAGCGCCAGGTCGACCAGGCGCGGCAGCAGGCCGTTGAGGCGCACGAAGAGTTTTTCCGGCCAGCCGAGGTAGAGCTCTTCGCGCTCGCTGACGATGGCGCGCAGGATCTGCTCGGCGACCTCGCGGGGGTCGTCCATTTCCACCTTCAGCTCGTCGTTCATCGCCACCACCTGGGCGCTGTTCATGGCCGTGCGGGTGGCGCGCGGAGCGATGTAGAGCACCTTGATCTGGCTGTCGGCCAGCTCGCGGCGCAACGCCTCGGAGAAGCCGCGCAGGGCGAACTTGCTCGCGCAGTAGGCGGCGAAGCCCGGAAAGCCGATCGAACCAAAGGTCGAACCGAGGTTGACCAGCAGCGCCTGTGGTTGCTGGCGCAGCAGCGGCAGCAGCAGGTGGGTCAGCTGTAGGGTGGCGGTGACGTTGAGTTCGATCAGCCGGGCGATGGCGTCCTCGCTCTGGCTCTCCAGCAGGCTGAACTGGTTGATCCCGGCGGCATTGACCAGGCAGTTGAGCCCGCCGAAGCGCCGCGCGGCGTCCAGCACCAGCTGTCGTCCGTTGCGCTGGCTGAGGTCGGCCGTGACCAGGCTGATCTGCGCGGGATAACGGCGGGCCAGGGTTTCCAGGGCAATGCTGCTGCGCCCCACCAGCAGCAATTGCGCACCCTGGGCACAGAGCCGCTCGACCAGCAGCTGGCCGATACCGCCGCTGGCGCCGGTGAGCAGGATGCGCGCGTCACGCAGTTGCATGGTCGTGCTCCGCTGCGGTCAGGCTGCGGAAGATGTCGCCGTAGAGGCGATAGACCACGCGGGCGGTGTGCACCACCGCGGCCTTGTCGTCCTCGTTGTCGAGGCGGTTCATCAGCTTCTTGAAGAACTCGATGTGCTCCATGTCCAGGCTGCCGTGGGAGGTCAGGTAGCTGAACGCCTTGGCCGGCAGCTGGAGTTTGTCCTGCAGCACGCCGGCGGCCTGGGTGGCGAGGGCGATGCTGGTGCCTTCCAGCACGTTGACCATGCCGAAGAAGCTCGCCGGGTTGTGCCGGGCGATGCGGTCGTAGACATAGGCGACCATCAACTCGGTAGGCAGCGCCGGCTGACCGTGGCGCACCGCCTCGGCATCGCCGCCGCAGGCGCGAATGTCGTTGAGGATCCACTCCTGGTGGCCGATCTCTTCCTCGATGTACTCGGCGATCGCCTCGCGCAGCCATTCCAGTCGCTCCGGCAGGCGCGCGCCACAGGCCATTAGCAGCGGTACGGTGTGCTTGACGTGGTGGTAGGCCTGGGTGAGGAAAGCGATGTACTGCTCAAGGGTGGCGCTGCCGTCGAGCGCCGAATGGATGATCGGCGCGGCCAGCAGGTATTCGCGTTCGGCGCTGGTCTGGTGTTGCAACTGGTCGAAGAAATTCATGGTGAACCTCGAAAATCAGGACTGAAGGGCGTTGATCGCCGATTGGTAATGGTTGAAGAGGGCATTGCGGCGCAGGCGGCCGTTGGCGGTGGCCAGGCCGTTGCTGACGCTGAATGGCGCATCGGCACGCAGCCAGCGATGCACGCGGGCGTAATCCGGCAGGCCGGTATTGACCCGCTCGACCGCCGCCTGCAGCTCGGCGTCGCCGAGCTCGGGATGGCGCGGCACCAGCACGGCGACGTTCTGCGCCAGCGCCTCGCCGTGCAGCCAGGCCTGGGCGATCGGCGCCCGCTGAACCAGTTCGGCCTCCACCCATTCCGGGTTGACGTTGCGCCCGTAGGCGGTGACGAACTGGTGCTTCTTGCGTCCGTGCAGGGTCAGGAAACCGTCCTCGATATGGCCGAGGTCGCCGGTCGCCAGCCACTCGCCGACCTGCGGAGGTTCACCGAGATAGCCGAGCATCTGCGGGCCGCGCACCAGTACTTCGCCATCGTCGGCCAGGCGCAGCTCGACGTGCGGCAAGGGTCGGCCGACCGTGCCGATGCGCCGTGCCTCCGGCGTGTTCAGGCAGACCACCGAGGCGCATTCGGACAGCCCGTAGCCTTCGTACACCGGCAGCCCGAGGCGCTCGGCGCGTTCCAGGAGTTGCGGCGCAACGCGGCCGCCACCGACGGCGATGAAACGCAGCGAAGTCGGCAATGGCACGCCCTGTTCGGCCGCACTGACCAGCGCCAGCAACAGCTGCGGCAGCAGGATCAGGCTATGCGGCTGGGTCTGGTTCAACGTGGCGACCAGGCGCGGCAGGTCGAAGCCGGCTGCGCCGCTGAAGCCGATCTCGGCCAGTGGCCGCAGCTCGACCCGGGCACCGGCCAGCAGCGGCGCGTAGAGCCCGGCGATGTTTTCCAGCAGTGTCGCCAGCGGCAGCACGCACAGGTGTTGCCGTACTTCACACGGCAGGCTGGCCTGCCACAGGCTTTCGGCCACCGCCAGCTGCGCCTCGGCATCCAGGCAGACGCCCTTGGGCTGCCCGGTGGTGCCGGAGGTGTAGGTGATCTTCAGCGTGCCGTCGGGCACCGGCGAGACGGTGTCCAGCTGGCGCAGGTGCAAGCCGGGTTCACCCGGCTGGAAGCCGCAGCGCTCGCTGAGCGGGCTGCTGGCGCCGATCAGGCAGTCGATGCCGGCGTGGTTCAGCACATGCTCCTGCTGCGCCGGGGAAAAGAACCCCGGCAGCGGCACGCAGACCAGTCCGGCGCGCAGAAGGGCCAGGTCCCACAGCGCCCAGTCCAGGCCGTTGTCCAGCGCCAGGGCGACGCGCTGCACACCGAGCTGCTCCAGCTGGCTGGCGCGCGCGGCCAGCTCGTGGCGCAACTCGGCATAGCTCAGCTGGCGCGGGCCTTCGACCAGGGCGATGCCGCTGTGCCGTTCAAGCGTCGCCCAGAAACGTTCAGCTGCAGGCTGCATGGGGCACCTCGCCGGTGAACAGCGGCTGGTAGCCGAGCCGCGCGTAGATGCCCAGCTGCACCAGGCGCTGGTGGCCGGGCAGGATCTCACCGGCCATCAATTGCGGGCGGCTGGCGTAGTAGCTGCCCCAGTCGGCCAGCTCGTCGCCCATTCGCGTCGGGTCCGCCGGCCCCAGTGGCAGTGGCTCCAGCGCCAGGCGCTGGAAGCTGTTGAGCAGCGCTGGCGTGCCGGTGAACACCACCCAGCGAAAGCCCTGAGCGACCAGCAGGTCGGTCAGCGCGACGATCAGCAGGCGCGCCGAGGCATTGCCAAAGGCCGCCAGGTTGCCGACCTCGACAATCTCCTCGCGCGGCACCGGGCGGCCGCTGCGGCGGGCAACGGCCTGCTCGATCGGTTCGTCCAGATAGCGTTCGAGAAACAGCGGGCGGCGTTGCGCGCTGCGCAGGCCGACCGCGCCCTGCACCTGGCCGCCGTCGCCATGCAGGCCGAGCAGGCAGGGCATGAAGTGGCGCACCCGCGCCCCGTAGTGCTCGGCGAAACGCTGGCGAATGAAGTCTTCCAGGGCCAGCCGTCGCGGGTCCTCGCCGGCTTGCGTCAGTTGCAGGCAGAGCGATGGCTCGCGGCCGATGCGGGCCAGTATGTCAGTGTGATCAACCCAGGGCAGTTCCATCGGGGAACCTCGGTTAGAAGCCTGGGCTGGATTGTTGGTGGGCAAACTTAAGGCAGTCTTAAGCCGCGCGGGGCTAAATGCGCGGCTGGCGAGGCGACGTTTTTTTCACATCGTCTCGGCTATGTTCTGCGCCGCGCGCAGGCGTAATAAGCAGCGTCTGCCGTTCCGAAACTTCTAGCGAGTACCCCAGCGATGCGCATCCTGGTCATCGAAGACAACCGTGACATCCTCGCCAACGTGCTCGATTACCTGGAGCTCAAGGGCTACGTGGTCGACTGCGCGCAGGACGGCCTCAGCGGCCTGCACCTGGCCGCCACGCAGGACTACGACCTGATCGTGCTGGACCTGATGCTGCCGGGCATCGACGGACTGCAGGTGTGCAAGCGCCTGCGTGACGATGCCGGGCGCGATACGCCGATCATCATGCTCACCGCCCGCGATGCCCTGCCTGACCGCATCAAGGGGCTGCAGGCCGGTGCCGACGACTATCTGATCAAACCCTTCGCGCTGTCCGAGCTGGTCGCCCGTATCGAGGCGATCCTGCGGCGCTGCCAGGGGCCGCGCCGGCGTCAGCTGCAGGTGGCCGATCTCTGCTATGACCTGGATACCCTGGAAGCCAGCCGTGACGGCCAGCCGATCCGCCTCAACCCCATCGGCCACAAGCTGCTGGCGATCCTCATGCAGCGCAGCCCGGCGGTGGTGCGCCGTGAAGCGCTGGAGGAAGCTGTCTGGGGTGATCACGTGCCGGACAGCGACGCGTTGCGCAGCCATATCCACCAGCTGCGCCAGGTGCTCGACAAACCCTTCGCCAAGCCGCTGCTGCATACCGTGCATGGCCTCGGCTTTCGCCTGGCGGAGGACTGCGATGCTCGCTAAGCAGCCGCTGGCGCGGCGGATCGTCATCGCCTTCACGCTGATGACGCTGGTGGTGAGCGGGGCGTTCGCCCTCGGCATCGTCGGTGTGGTGCACTTCATCGAGGAACAGCTGGTCACCGAGGAGTTGAGTCGCGACCTGGACATCGTGCTCAACGAGGACCTGCCAAACGGACGGACACCGCAGCTGGACACCAGCACCCACTTCTTCGCCTCGCATCTGCCCGAGCACCCGATGCCAAAGGCGTTTGCCGGGCTCGGCGAGGGGTTCACCGAGCTGGTTCGCGGGGACGATGCCTACTACGTCTATGTGCGCAAGGTCGGCGCTGAGCGCTACGTGCTGGTGCAGGAGCAGCACGAGTTCGAGGCCCGTGAGGATGCGCTGTTCAACGTCGTGCTGGCCGGCTTTCTGCTCAGCGTGCTCGGCGCCTGGGCGCTGGGGCGGCTGATGGCCAACCGGGTGTTGGCACCGGTCAGCCGCCTGGCCAACCAGGTGCGCCACCGCGACCAGCTGCATCCGCTGGCGCCGCCGCTGGCCTTGCAGTATCCCGATGACGAGGTCGGTCATCTGGCTGCGGCGTTCGACAGCACCCTCGGCCAGCTGCGCCAGACCCTCGAGCGTGAGCGGCTGTTCACCGCCGATGTCAGCCACGAACTGCGCACCCCGCTGATGGTGGTGCTCGGCGCCTGCGAGCTGCTCGAGCAGCAGGCCGAGCTGTCGCCAGCCGCGCAGCGACCGCTGGCGCGCATCCAGCGGGCCGCGCGGGAAATGCACGAGCTGGTGGAAACCTTCCTGATGCTGGCGCGGGCGCGTCCGCAACAGACGTCCTTGGCCGGTGACGCCAGCTTGCGGAGCGTGGCGACCGAGCAGAGCGAGCGCTGGGCACCGTTGCTGGCGGAAAAGGGCCTGGCTTTCGAGCTGCTGGAGGAGGGCGAGGACCGCGGCGTCTACAACCACACCCTGCTCGGCACGGTGATGTCCAACCTGCTGCGCAACGCACTGCATTACACCGACCGCGGCACGGTGCGGTTGGTCCTCGGTGACGGCGGCTTTCGCGTCGAGGACAGCGGCGTGGGCATCCCGTTGGCGGAGCAGGAGCGCATGTTCCAGCCGTTCGTTCGTGGCGCCGAGGGGCGTGGCGAAGGGCTGGGGCTGGGGCTGTCGCTGGTCAAGCGGATCTGCGCGCATCAGGGCTGGCAGGTCGGTGTGGTGCCGCGGCAACCGCAGGGCAGCTGCTTTCAGGTGCGCTTGCATGACAGCGCGGTTTGACGTTTTTTTCACATCCCGTTGACGGGCCCTTGATGTCTGTCTGGTTAGTTTGGCGTTCCGTTTCCAACCGGAATGCCCGCCATGACCACACCGAGCCCCATCGAACTGGAGTTCTCGCGCAAGTACGACCGCCAGCACGCCTACGAATACCTGCACAAGCATCAGGATGGTCTTGCCCGGCGCTTGTCGCACTGGCGTGACGAGCAGATGGCGCGTCGCGCGCTGAAAATCGCTGGCGACCCGGATCTGGTGCTCGATCTGCCCTGCGGTGCCGGGCGCTTCTGGCCGCTTTTGGCCGAGCACCCGAGCCGGATGATCTTTGCTGCCGACAATTCGGCCGACATGCTGGCGATCGCCGAGTCGGCGCAGCCGCAGGAGCTTCTTTACCGGGTCGAAAGCTTCCAGACCTCGGCCTTCGCCATCGACATGGGCGACAACGTGGTGGACAACATCTTCTGCATGCGCCTGCTGCACCACATCGCTGACCCGGCGCATCGGCTGGCGATGCTGCGCGAATTCCACCGCGTCACCCGTGACACGCTGATCGTCTCGCTGTGGGTCGATGGCAACTACAAGGCCTGGAAGCGCAAGCGCCTGGAGCGCCGCCGGCCGGCCAAGGACAACCAGAACCGCTTCGTCGTTGCGCGCTCGGTGATCGAGGCGGAGTTCGCCGAGGCCGGTTTCGACATCCTTGACCGCAATGACTTCCTCCCGGGCTATGCCATGTGGCGGGTCTACGTGCTGCGCAAGCGGGGCTGAACATGAGCCGACCACTCGTACTGCCGGCCCGCGAGGCGCGAACCAGTACCTTCCAGCGTTGGTGGAACACCCAGGGCGAATGGGTCGAGGAACCCAACCAGCGTCGCGACGGCGAAAGCGGTGTGCAACGGATTCGGCGGCGCGAACCAGAGCAGCCGCTGCTCTACTGCAAACGTCAGATCGGCCATCTGTATCGCTCACTGCTGCATCCGTTCGGCCGGCCCACGGTGCTGCGCGAACTGCAGGCGCTGCTGGCCTTTACCCGGCTCGGCGTGCGGGTACCGGAGCTGGTCTACTGCGGCACGCGACAGCAGGCCGGCCAGTGGCAGGCGCTGCTGGTGACGGCAGAACTGCAGGGTTTCGTCAGCCTGGAGGACTGGTATCTACAGAATCTGGGACAACGCTTCGGTCCGGCGGTCCAGGAGCGCATGCTTGCGGCCGTAGGGATGACCCTCGCGCGCATCCATCAGGCGCACTGGCAACATGGGTGCTGCTATCCCAAGCACATCTTCCTGAAGGTCCATGGTGAAGGTGATGCGGCGCGGGTCGACGTGGCCTTGCTCGATCTGGAAAAGAGCCGGCGTCGGCTGCGCCGCCATGCTGCGGCCCGGCATGACCTGCGCCAGCTCCGGCGTCATTGCGCAGTCATGGCCGAACAGGACTGGCAGCAGCTGCTGACCGCCCACGCCGCATATCGCCAAGGCCCCTGCGATCGCATCTGAGCCGCGGCTGGTGTCACTGCTCGTCAGCCTGGAAGCCCTAGGCATGGCACAGCCCGCAGCCACTTGGGTTTCCGAAGCGGCGAGTGGCACAGGTTGTGGCTGTCTGTCTTGTGCCTGAAATCGGTGCGGGTGCCTGCTGTGATGCATCTTGCTGGTGCGCAGGGCCAGGCAAACGACGGGCTCGGATTCCGAGTGATGGCCAAGTGCCCTGTGGTGGAGCGTTTCTTGCTGTGCGTGGGCTTTCTGCCTTTTCCTGCCGATCGGCTCTGCGAGCCTGTCGCGTGCGCGCTGTGGCCTGGCGGCAGGACCTTCGTCAAGACACGCAATGACCCAAGAATCTTCAGCCGCAACCAATCGTCCAGGCAGCCTGCTCAGTTGCGAGGTGCTCGATCGCCCTCGTGTTCTCGACACGCTGGTCAACAACCTCGAAGGCATGGCCTATCGCTGCCGCAACGATGCGGCCTGGACTATGATCTTCGTCAGCCAGGGCGCGTTGGGGCTGTGTGGCTACCGTGCAGCCGATTTGGTCGACGACGCCTGCATCAGCTGGGAGCAGATCACCCACCCGGACGATCGCGCACGGGTGCGGCGGGCTGTCGATGCGGCAATCATCCGCCAGGGGCGTTTTTCGACGCAGTACCGGATACGCACCGCCGCGGGCAACCTGAAGTGGGTCCTCGAACGCGGAGTGGCCGTGCCGAACGAGCAGGGCGAGATCGTCATTGAGGGGTTCATCGAGGACATCTGCGCTCAGCGCGCGGTGCTCGAGGCGCTGGAGCAGGCGGAGCTGCGCTACCGAAGCATTTTCGAGAACGCCTCCGAAGGTATTTTCCAGTCGACGCGCGATGGCCGTTACCTGGCCGCCAATCCGGCGCTGGCGCGCATCTACGGCTATGAAAGTGCCACCGAGCTGGTCGCCGACCTGGCTGACATCGAGCGTCGCCTCTATGTCCAGGGCGGGCGCCGTGAGGTGTTCTGCCAGCTGATGGAGCAGCACGGTGAGGTGCTCAATTTCGAGTCCGAGGTCTATCGGCGTGATGGCGTGCGGATCTGGATATCGGAGAACGCCCACGTGGTGCGCGGCGCCAACGGCGAGTTCATCTGTTATGAAGGGACGGTGCAGGACATCTCCGAGCGCAAGCATTACCAGCAGCAGCTGGAGCGCCAGGCCAACCATGACCTGCTGACGGGGCTGCCCAACCGCATCCTGCTCAATGACCGCATCGATCAGGGGCTGGCCCGTGCGGCGCGACTGGGCTACTACCTGACGCTGGTATTCATCGACCTGGACAATTTCAAGTTCATAAACGACGGTCTTGGCCACGTCGCCGGGGACGAGTTGCTCAAAAGCATTGCCAGGCGTCTGTCCGGGTGCCTGCGGAGTTCCGATACGGTGGCGCGCGTTGGCGGTGACGAGTTCGTCCTGGTGCTCAGCGACCACTATCGCGTCAGCACGGTGATTTCGCTGCTCGAACGCGTGCTGAACGAGATTCGTCGCCCGGTCACGCTTGCCGGTCGCGAGTTCCAGATCGGTGCCAGCCTGGGCGTGGCGATGTTCCCGGATGACGGCGAGGATGCGCAAACGCTGCTCAAGCACGCCGATATCGCCATGTATGCGGCGAAGAAGCGTGGCCGTAACACGTTCCAGTTCTTCATTCACGACCTTAATCGGGTCGCGGATGAGCGCTTGAATCTGGAAGCGGCGATGCGCATCGCACTGGAGCGAGACGAATTCTCCGTGCACTACCAGCCGAAGGTGGATGCCTCGTGCCGCATCGTTGGCGTCGAGGCGCTGGCACGCTGGACCCATCACGATCTGGGCGTGATCGGCCCTGATCGCTTCATCGCCGTGGCCGAGGAGAGCGGGCTGATCATGCCGCTGACCCTGGCCATACTGCGCCAGGCCTTCAATGCTGCGCGGGCCTGGAACGAGGGGCGCGCAGTACCCTTGCTGATTGCGGTGAACCTGTCGCCGCTGCTGTTTCTCGGTGACGACGTGGTCGAGCGGGTTGCCGCGGTGCTCGACGACGCGGGGCTACCGGCAAGCCAGGTCGAGCTGGAGATCACCGAGACCGTCTTTCTCGGCGACGGCACACGCGCGGTCTCGATACTCGCCGAGTTCAAGGCGCTCGGCTTTCGTCTGGCCATGGACGATTTCGGTACCGGCTATTCATCGCTCAGCTACCTGCGGCGTTTTCCGCTGGACATCATCAAGATCGATCGCTCGTTGGTCACCGGGCTTGAGCAGGAGGAGGAAGTGGCAATGATCGCCCGTGCTGCCATTTCGCTGGGCAAGAGCCTGCACAAGACGGTGGTGGCAGAGGGTGTGGAGAACCTGCCGCAGCTCGACTACCTGCGTCGTTACGGCTGCGACGAGTTCCAGGGCTACCTGCTGTCGCGCCCGCTGCCGGCCGAGCAGCTGACCGCCTTGCTCGAGGGCGGCGGAACCATCGAGCTGTGAGCGCGCGGATGTCAGTCCGACTCACCGGGAATGGCTCCATTGCGCCATAGCTGCACCAGTTCCTGCGGCGCGCGATCTTCGGGAATTTGCAGAACAAGCTCGGCGTCGGCATCTTCGCGGCGGTAGTGCAGTTCGACCCGAAAGAAGCGCTGATCACCAGCGCCAACCGTCTTGCTGGCTATCGGCAGGCATCGCTCCAGTACCGCACAGAGCGCCTGGCGCTGTGCGGCATCACAGCCGGTAAAGGCGATCTGGCGCGGCCGGGCAAGCCCTGGGGCGGCGACAAGGCCTCCTTCGAGGCTCAAGCGCAGTGAGGTATCGGGTCCCAGCGGCGGCATCTTCATCTCGTCTCCTCACCGTTGCAGCACACCGACCTCGAACCAGGCCTGCTGCAGCGCGTCGACCTGCCTGGATTGCCGGCCGAACGAGCGGGCGGCGTGGCTCAGCGTTGCATTGGCGAACGTCACGAAGTCGGCATCGTTCGGCAGTTGCTTGTCGCAGATGGTGTCGTACCAGATGCGTCCGGTCTGTTCCCAGGCGTATCCGCCAAGCGCAGTGGCGGCCAGGTAGAAGGCGCGGTTGGGAATGCCCGAATTCAGATGCACGCCACCGTTGTCCTGGCGGGTTTCAATGTAGTCGCGCATATGTGCCGGTTGCGGATCGCGGCCGAGCAGCGGGTCGTCGTAGGCCGTGCCGGGATTGGCCATCGAGCGCAGCGCCACGCCATTGACCTTGTCGGTCAAGAGTTCGGCGCCGACCAGCCAGTCGGCTTCGGCTGCCGTCTGGCCGAGCGCATGCTGTTTGGTCAGTACGCCGAACACATCCGACACCGATTCGTTGAGCGCCCCCGACTGGTTGAAGTAGACCAGCGCCGCTTCGCTCTCGATCAGACCGTGGGCCAGCTCGTGAGCGACCACATCCAGCGAACGGGTGAAACGCTGGAACAGTTCGCCATCGCCATCGCCGAAGACCATCTGCTCGCCGTTCCAGAAGGCGTTCTCATAGCCCTGGCCGTAATGCACGCTGCCGATCAGCGGCATGCCCAGGTCATCGATCGAGTCACGCTGGTACACCTGCCAGAAGAATGCATAGGTCTGGCCAAGCGCCGCATAGGCCTCGTCCACGGCGGGGTCGCCGGTCGCCGGCTGGCCTTCACGACGCCGCAGTGTGCCGGGGAGCCGCATCTGCTGCTCGGCATCGTGGATGCGGCGTTGCGGATGGCCGGGCGTGCGTAGCTCGCCCAACTCGGCGATGGCGGTGGGACGAGGCGGCCCAGGGTTGGGCAGCAGGCTCAGCACATGACCGAGCGTTTCGCGGGCACAGCCGCGCAGATAGGGCGAACCGTTCTCGATGATGCGATCGAGGATGTAGGGCGGAATGAACGAGCGGATCTGCACCGGCGGAACTCCTGGCTGACGCGGCTATGCACAGCATAGCTTCGGCCTGTGCGCCCGGCTCGACCGTCGATCACGCGATCGTAGCGACATGCCGCGGCGATCAGGCTGCACCCTTGGCGCGATCTGCTGTCACTTGTGCTGGATCCCGTAATCGCCGTCACAGACGACGCGGGCGGTCATCTGACGAGGAGTTGCCCATGTTCGGATTGGAAGCGCTCGAGCTGGCGCGTGTTCAGTTCGCTTTCACCATCACCTTTCACATCATCTTTCCCGCGATCACCATCGGGCTTGCCAGCTATCTCGCGGTGCTCGAGGGCCTCTGGCTGAAGACCAAGCAGGAGGTCTACCGCGACCTCTACCACTTCTGGTTGAAGATCTTCGCCGTTAACTTCGGCATGGGCGTGGTTTCCGGCATCGTCATGGCCTACCAGTTCGGCACCAACTGGAGCGCTTACTCGGAGTTCGCCGGCAGCGTGACCGGGCCGCTGCTGACCTATGAGGTGCTGACGGCGTTCTTCCTCGAAGCAGGCTTCCTCGGCGTCATGCTGTTCGGCTGGAACCGCGTCGGCCCGCTGCTGCACTTCTTCTCCACCGTCATGGTCGCGGTCGGCACTTTGATTTCGACCTTCTGGATCCTTGCCTCCAACAGCTGGATGCATACCCCGCAGGGGCACGAAATCATCGA
Source organism: Stutzerimonas frequens (assembly GCF_024448335.1). Taxonomy (GTDB): domain Bacteria; phylum Pseudomonadota; class Gammaproteobacteria; order Pseudomonadales; family Pseudomonadaceae; genus Stutzerimonas; species Stutzerimonas frequens. The sequence goes on along the minus strand of NZ_JAMOHM010000010.1, from coordinate 31,219 downwards.
TGGCGTGGTGGTGCCGGTGGACTGGCTGGCCATCATCTTCAACCCGTCGTTCCCGTATCGTCTTGCGCACATGGCCGTTGCCGCCTTTCTCGCCACGGCGTTCATCGTCGGCGCTTCGGCGGCCTGGCACCTGCTGCGTGGCAATGACAACCCGGCAATCCGCAAGATGCTCTCGATGGCGATGTGGATGGCGCTGCTGGTGGCCCCGGTACAGGCGGTGATCGGCGACTTCCATGGCTTGAATACCCTCGAATACCAGCCGGCGAAGATCGCGGCGATGGAAGGGCACTGGGACAATTCCGAAGGCGGACCGACGCCGCTGCTGCTGTTCGGCTGGCCGGACATGGAGGCCGAAGAAACCCGCTACAAGATCGAGATTCCCTACCTCGCCAGCCTGATCCTCAATCACAGCCTGAGCGAGCCGATCCCGGCGCTGAAGGATTTTCCGCCCGAGGACCGGCCGAACTCGACCATCGTGTTCTGGACGTTCCGCATCATGGTCGCGCTGGGGCTGCTGATGATCGTCACCGGCATCTGGAGTCTGTTGCTGCGTCGCGGTGACCGGCTCTACCGCTCGCGAGCGTTCCTGCGGATGGCGCTGTTGATGGGGCCGTCCGGGCTGATCGCCATTCTCGCCGGCTGGTACACCACCGAGATCGGCCGCCAGCCCTGGGTGATCTACGGCGTGATGCGCACCGCGGACGCCGTATCCAACCATGGCGCCGGGCAGCTGGGGCTTACCCTGGCGATGTTCGTGGTCGTTTATTTCGCGGTGTTCGGTGTGGGCATGGTGTATGTCCTGCGGCTGGTGACAAAAGGCCCGGTGATCAGCGAAGGGCGTGAGAAAGGAGCGGGTGGTCCGGGCGAGGCGCGCACGCCGATGCGTCCGCTGTCCGCCGCGGACGAGGCGATCAACCACGAACAGGGCGATCAACTGGGCGAGAGGAACTGAGCCATGGGTATCGATCTTTCATTGATCTGGGCAGTGATCATCATCTTCGGGATCATGATGTACGTGGTGATGGACGGCTTCGATCTCGGCGTCGGCATCCTCTTTCCGTTCGTGCGGGACAGCTCCGAGCGTGACGTGATGATGAACACCGTTGCGCCGATCTGGGACGGCAACGAGACCTGGCTGGTGCTCGGCGGCGCAGGACTGTTCGCCGCCTTTCCGCTGGCCTATTCGGTGGTGCTGTCAGCGCTCTACCTGCCGATCATCTTCATGCTGATGGGGCTGATCTTCCGCGGCGTGGCCTTCGAGTTCCGCTTCAAGGTCACGCGCGAGCGCCAACACATCTGGGACCGGGCGTTCATCGGTGGGTCACTGGCGGCGACCTTCTTTCAGGGCGTCGTGCTGGGTGCGTTCATCAGCGGCCTGCCGGTGGAGGGGCGCGCCTATGCCGGTGGCGCGCTGGACTGGCTGACGCCGTTCTCGCTGTTCTGCGGTCTGGCGCTGATCGTCGCCTATGCGCTGCTTGGCTGCACCTGGCTGATGATGCGCACGGCTGGTGATCTGCAGAGGCGCATGCATGACATCGGTATTCCACTGGTTTGGGCGGTGTTGGCTGTGACCGGCATTGTCAGCCTGTGGACGCCGCTGACCCATCCCGACATCGCCGAGCGCTGGTTCAGCATGCCCAATCTGCTGATCTTCATGCCGGTACCGATTCTGGTGCTGCTGTGCGCTTTCGGGCTGTTGCGTTCGATCCAGCGCTATGCCAACTACACGCCGTTCCTGCTCACGCTGGCCTTGATCTTCCTCGGGTACAGCGGGCTGGGCATCAGCCTGTGGCCGAACATCATTCCGCCTTCGGTGAGTATCTGGGAGGCCGCCGCGCCTGCCGAAAGCCAGGGTTTCACACTGGTCGGCGCGCTGCTGATCCTGCCGTTGATCCTGATGTACACGGCCTGGAGCTACTACGTGTTTCGCGGCAAGGTCAGCGCCGAGGACGGGTATCACTGATGGCCCGTCGCTCGGAGGAGTCGCCGCGCGCCGGCGAGCAGAAGCCGCTGTGGCAGCGCATGGCCTGGCTGGTGGTGATCTGGAGCGCCAGTGTGCTGGCGCTTGGGGTGGTCGCGTGGTTGCTGCGGCTGGCGATGAGTGCAGCGGGGCTGGCGACGCCCTGAGCTGCGCCACGCTGGGGCAGCTCCCGCCGCGCATGGCGCGCTATAGGGCGCGACTTGGCAGCATGACGGCAGTGGATGCGCTTAGAGGGCTATCATCTCTACTTCATCGGCTGGCTGTAGCGTGGCTGGCATGAACCTTGATGGTTCACCGGCAACCGCCCCGACAATGCAGACGATCAGGAGTCTACCGATGGACGATTATCAGGACGAGCTACTGGAATGGCATGCGGCCGAACAGGACCATCCCGATTCTGCCGAGGATGCCGTCGAGCTCTGAGGGCTCGCCCGAAACGCGTGTGTGCCGGTCAGCCGCCCCTACGCTGGGTGCGACGATAGTCACCGGGTGTCTGTCCGCTCCAGCGCTTGAAGGCGCGTTGAAACGCCTCCGCGGACGAGAAACCGAGCAGCCAGGCGATCTCGCCGAAGGCCGATTCGGTATCGCGTATGTATGCCATCGCCAGGTCGCGCCGGGTGTCGTTGAGAATGGCGCGGTAGCTGCTGCCTTCATCGGCCAGCTTGCGACGCAGCGTCCAGGCCGGCATCTGCAGGCGTGCCGCGATCTGCTGCAGGTCCGGCTCCTGCCCCTTGAGCATGGGCCCGAGAATCTGCGTGACGCGCTCGCGCAGGCTGCGGGTGCGGGTACGCCGCTCCAGCTCGATCTCGCACAGTTCCAGCAGATGCCGCCAGGTGCCGGGACAGTGTTCTGGGTTGCGCAGGGCCAGCGTGTGCTGATCCAGCTGTAGCTGGTTGGCCTCGGCGCCAAATGTCACCGGGCGGCCGAATAGCGCTTCGTAGCGGGAGGCGTATTCCGGCGCATCGAACTCGATATGGATCGCCGTCGGCAGCAGCGGTTGGCCGCATAGCCGCTGCAGCTGGGTGACCCAACTGGCGAGCACGGTATCGACGACGAACCGGTTGTAGGCGTTGTACGGGCTGATCGAATAGAAGCGCAGCCAGGCGCCGGTGGCGTCCTCGTGGAAGCTCGAGCTGCCACGATAGTTGGATGCGTACAGCGGTTCGTAGCGGATCAGCGCGCGCGCCGCTTCACGGACGGTTGGCGCTTGCGCGGCGGTCAGGCCGGCAAGCCCGAGGTGGCTGGGCTTGCGCAGCCGGCCCATCTCCAAACCTAGCGCGGGGTCGCCCGCCAACTGGATGGCGGCATGACCCAAGCGCATGTAGCGTGGAATCGACAGCCGTGCATGGGGCTCGGCCATGCGCTCGGCGTCTAGCCCATAGGCGAGCAACAGGGGTTGCGGGTCGTGGCCATGCAGCTGCAATACCTCGCTCAGGCTGTGCAGGAAGCCGACCGACAGGTCGCCCAGGCGTATGCGCTGCACTGTCATCGGCCGCTGTCGAGCCAGAGGTTCTTGACCCGCACCGGCACGCCATGCCCCGGCGCCGCCGGGCGACGCGGCGAGCCGAGCAGGTTCCAGGGCACGGCGAGTGTATGCACGGCCATGCGCGGCCGGTCATCGAAGCCGTTTTCGAGCGCACCCTGGCAAGCGGAGTGCGGATCCGCCAGGGCGCCGGGTAACGCGAGTAGCCTCGCTTCGGCAGGTGGGCGGTGCAGGTAGGCATCGCACCCGAGCATTACCGCCATCGGACCTGCTGGCGTGGCGATCGGGCGCCTGGGTTCGGGTATCGGGGCGACGCTGTAGCGGCGTTCGTAGCGACTGAGTGCATGTTTGTACTGCAGCGTTCCGAGGGGCTTGCCGCGGCCGTCGAATGTCAGGCTGACCTGGCGTAGCGGGCCATCACCGATTCTGAGGCGATCATTTTCCAGGTACGGTTCTGGCAGCACGATCGAGCCCGCCACCAGGGTGATGCCGAATTCCCGGGCAAGGCCGCCGAAGATTGCCTGGTAATTCTCGGCCATCTGCCGCGCCTTCAAACGCAGTACGGCGCCGGTGCGGCGGTCGTCACCCTGATTGCCGGTCAGTGCGCGCAGATAGCTGCCCGGGTTGCTCAGTGCCATCCACTGCATCGCATCGCGCAGCGTGCGGGCTTGCTGCACTTCCGGCTTCTCTCCCAGAGCGAACAAGCCGGTGCCGACATGCTCCGGCAGCACGACGATGGTTCGTTCGCTCAGCATTCCGGCTTCGGCAGCCTGTCGGAGATACGTCCTGAACTTCAGCTGCAGCCGTTCGCGGCTCTGATAGTCGGCCGGTTGCAGGCGCGTTTCGATGCCCAGCAGGTTGCCCCCGGTGCCCGCTTGACCCTGGCTTTCGATGGGCAGAGTGCGCAGATCGGAGAGCAGCGGGCCGCTGCGTCGGTCATGGGTCCAGTCGAGGTAGACCGCGAGCGAGACGCCGACGAGGATCAGCAGCAGGGCCAGTTTGAGCGAGAGACGCATGAGCAGGCGATGAGGGTGAGCAGGGATGGACGGCGTCAGCCTAGATAAAGGTGCTGCGGTTGCCAAGCGTTTTGCGCTGAATGATCAGAAAGTTGTCACTTATGATCATTGAGCGTGGCGTATGGGCTGTTTATCGTCGCTGCATATCCGACCGCAGCCCCAAGAGGCTCGGCACCGACAATGATGAGGACACACCGATGACCGCCTTCCCGCATCTGCTGGCTCCGCTCGATCTGGGCTTCACCACGCTGCGCAATCGCACCCTGATGGGCTCCATGCACACCGGCTTGGAGGAGATGCCCAACGGTTTCGAACGCATGGCGGCGTTCTTCGCCGAGCGCGCCCGTGGCGGCGTCGGCCTGATCGTCACCGGTGGGGTAGGTCCTAACGAGGAGGGTTCGGTGCGCGCCGGTGCGGCCAAGCTGTCGACACCGGAAGAGGCCGAAGAGCACAAGATCGTCACCCAGGCCGTGCACGAGGCTGGCGGCAAGATCTGTATGCAGATCCTGCATGCCGGTCGCTATGCCTACAGCCCGCAGTTGGTGGCGCCGAGTGCGATCCAGGCGCCGATCAACCCGTTCACCCCGCGCGAGCTGGACGAGGAGGGCATCGAGAAGCAGATCCGCGATTTCGTCAATTGCGCGAGTCTCGCCCAAAGTGCCGGCTATGACGGCGTCGAGATCATGGGATCGGAAGGCTACTTCATCAACCAGTTCCTGGTCGCGCACACCAATCACCGTACCGACCGCTGGGGTGGCAGCTACGAGAACCGCATGCGCCTGCCGGTGGAGATCGTGCGTCGAGTGCGCGAGGCGGTCGGGCCGAACTTCATCATCATCTATCGCCTGTCGATGCTCGATCTGATCGAGGGCGGCAGTCTCTGGGAAGAAGTGGTGCAGCTGGCCAAGGCCATCGAGCAGGCCGGCGCCACACTGATCAACACCGGCATCGGCTGGCACGAAGCACGCATTCCGACCATCGCCACCAAGGTCCCACGTGCCGCCTTCACCAAGGTCACTGCCAAGCTGCGCGGCGAGGTTGGCGTTCCGCTGGTCACCACCAACCGCATCAATACGCCGGAAGTGGCCGAGCAGGTGCTGGCCGAGGGCGACGCCGACATGGTCTCCATGGCGCGACCGTTCCTTGCCGACCCTGAGTTCGTCAACAAGGCCGCTGCGGGCCACAGCGAGCGGATCAATACCTGCATTGGCTGCAACCAGGCCTGCCTGGACCATACCTTCAGTGGCAAGCTGACCACCTGCCTGGTAAACCCGCGTGCCTGCTATGAAACCGAGCTCAACTACATCCCCACCACGACGGTGAAAAAGGTCGCGGTGGTCGGCGCCGGTCCGGCGGGCCTCGCCGCAGCGACCGTTGCAGCGGAGCGCGGACATCAGGTGACGCTCTTTGACGCTGCCGGTGAAATCGGTGGCCAGTTCAACGTGGCCAAGCGCGTGCCGGGCAAGGAAGAGTTCTACGAGACCCTGCGCTATTTCCAGAACCGCCTGGAGGAAACTGGGGTCGAGGTGCACCTGAACACTCGCGCAACGGCCGAGACACTGCTGGCGGGCGGTTTCGACGAGATCATCCTGGCCACCGGTATCGTGCCGCGCACGCCGGAGATTCCCGGAATCGACCATCCGAAGGTGATTGGCTATCTCGATGCGATCCTCGAACGCAAGCCGGTCGGTCAGCGCGTGGCGGTGATCGGTGCAGGTGGCATCGGCTTCGATGTGTCGGAGTACATCACCCACGACGGTCAATCCACCAGTCTGGATCGCGAAGCGTTCTGGAAGGAGTGGGGCATCGATCTCGGCCTATCGGCACGTGGCGGCATCGCCGGCATCCAGCCAGCTCCGCATGCACCCAAGCGGCAGGTCTATCTGCTGCAGCGCAAGAAATCCAAGGTTGGTAACGGCCTGGGCAAGACCACCGGCTGGATTCACCGTACCGGCCTGAAGAACAAGCACGTGCAGATGCTCAATTCGGTCGAGTATCTGCAGATCGACGATGCCGGGTTGCACATCCGGGTTGGCGAGGGCGAGCCGCAGGTGCTGGCGGTGGATACGGTCATTCTCTGCGCCGGCCAGGAGCCGCTACGCGAGCTTCAGCAGGGGCTGGAAGCGGCTGGCGCCCGGGTGCACCTGATCGGCGGCGCCGACGTGGCAGCCGAACTGGATGCCAAGCGGGCCATCAACCAGGGTTGCCGTCTGGCAGCCGCACTCTGAACCAGCCAGGCCTGACCACTTCACGGGGGAGCACGGGTATGGAGAACAAGCTGCTGCAGCCACGAGCTGCCGAATGCCTGCAGGCCTGGCACACGATGATCGCCCTGCGCGATCTGAGCCGGCTGCCGGAACTGCTGCACCCGCAGGCGGTGTTCCGCTCGCCGATGGCGTACAAGCCCTACGAGGGCGCGGCGGCGGTCAATCTGATCCTCAACACCGTGCTGCAGGTATTCGAGGACTTTCGCTATCACCGGGAACTGGTCAGCGCCGAAGGCAGCGACGTCGTGCTCGAGTTCAGTGCCAGGGTAGGGGATCGTGAGCTCAAGGGAATCGACATGATCCGCTTCGACGAGGCGGGCAAGATCGTCGAGTTCGAGGTCATGATCAGGCCGATGAGCGGCCTGCAAGCGCTGGGCGAGGAAATGAAGCGCCGTCTTGCGGCCTACCGCGCCAAGTGATTTAGCTAAGCCCATCGCAAATCGGCGGACGTCGCGCTCTACGGCGGCCAATGCGCAGAATGGCTGCCAACCCAGTCACATTGCCTGCGCGTGCATTTCCCCTAAACTGGCGAAACCTACGGAACCACGGCGACGGATCGCCGCGCGTTCCGCCAATCGCCGGCTCGCCGTTGCGAGCGATAAAGGAAGCCGAGCATGCAGAACAAACCGCAGATGGTCGAAGCCGTGCTGTTCTTCAATGAAGGCGCCATCTGCAAGGAAATGCTGTATCCCGAATTCGAGGCAGTACTGGACGGAGTGGTCGCGCTCCCCGAGTTCGCCGATCGCCAGATGCGCGCGGTCTACGTCATGATCAACCCGAGGTTGCAGGTTCGTGCCGCGGTGTTCTTCTGCCTCGACTTCAATGACGATGGTTCCGCGGACTCTGGCTGGAACATTCCATTGCGGCAGCTCGCCGAGCGTACCGGCAGGGGGCCGGACATGGGGGCGGGGCCGATTCGCCTGGCCTGCCGCAGCCAATGCCCGGTGTCCTGGCACCAGATGCACATGTGGGACCCCAAGGTAACCGCCGAGCGCAATGATCTCGCCGTGTTGCGCGAGACCATCAAGCGCAACCAGCTTGGCCTCTTGGTTGAGGATGATGCGCCCCAGGCAGTGCCTGCCGAGCGTTTGCAGATGGTTGCCGAGGACACCTGGTATGCCGCCGAGGCGGCAAAGGAAGCGGCGACCCGCCGCTCCGAAGCTCACGAGCGGGAGCAGCGGCAGAAGGCCGCGCTGCTGATCAAGCAGCAGCGTCAGCGTATCGCCAATCTGGAACGCCTGCGCGAAGAAGAAACGCTCAAGGCGAGCGCTGCGGCGGAGAAGGAGCGCAAGCTGCTGCAGGATGAAATCCGCTCGTTGCAGCAGCAACTTCAGCAGCAGACCGATATCAATGCCAACCTGCATGCTCAACTGACCGCACAAGGCGAAAGTTTCCAGAAAGCGCGTGAGGAGATGAGCAAGCAACTTCGCACGCTGGAGGCGAACGGGCGCGTCGAGGTCAGTGCCGCTCGCGAGCAGTTCGAGCATGAGGCGCAGGCGCGCATCGCCGCGGCTATCGCCGAGTACAAGGAGCAGGTCGCGATCCGCGATGTCGAACTGGCTTACCGCAACGAGCTGGACGCGCAGCTCGAAGACGAGATTCAGCGGCTCAAAGGCGAATGCGAGGAGCTGCGGCTAAGTGGCGATCGCGTACTGGAGGAGCTGTCGCGTCAGGGCGTGGTATTCATGGCCTATCACCCTGGAGCGGGCCACCTGACCATCGCCTTGCAGGACCTGGCTCGATACCGCGCTAACCCCATGGCTTATGCCGCAGCCAAGTGCTTCGTTTCCGAAGAACAGTACCGCCAGTGGCTGGATCATTATCAGAAGCCGGCCTGTGTAGCGACACTTGCGAGCGGTGAGCGCTGTGCCATGCCGCTGGACAAGATCGATTCGCCGAGCCGCTTCGTGATCGGTGAATCCAACTGCTGTGCCCGTCACCGGAAGGAAGACCGGCAGCGCACCGGTAGCTGAGCCACTTGTCCGGTCCGATTTCACCCGAGCTGGATGCACCGCTGCGTTTGCAGCCGCTGTCGTTGGACTGGCTGCAGGCCGCCGGTGTGGAGGCCGTGGTGCTGCGGCTCGATCTGGTGGATGCCGAGCTGTCGGGTAACAAGTGGTTCAAGCTCGTCAAGCATCTGGAGGCTGCTCAACGCAGCGGGGCGGGTGGGCTGATCAGCCTCGGCGGAGCTCACTCCAACCATCTTCATGCGCTGGCGGCCGCCGGTCGCCGCTTCGGCCTCGAGACGGTCGGGTTGCTGCGCGGACATGCACAGGACACACCTACCGTCATCGATCTGCAGGCGTTCGGCATGCGTCTGCATTGGCTGGGCTATGGCGCTTATCGGGCGCGCAATCTCCCCGACTTCTGGCACCACTGGCAGGAACGCTACCCCGGTTACTACTGCGTTCCCGAAGGTGGTGGCGGCTTGCTCGGTGCGCTGGGCTGCGGGGATCTGGTCGGGCGGTTGCGTTCGGCACTGGACCAAGTAGGTTGGCACGATTACGACGCGGTCTGGCTCGCCGCCGGCACCGGCACGACGCTGGCCGGGATCGCCATCGGCGAGGCGGGACGGCACCGGGTATTCGGCGCGCTGGCCGGTCCGCCCTCACATGCGGTCGATAGCCGTGTCGCCACGTTACTGACAGAGGCCGGCGCAACAGAGGCCGACTATCACCTTCTGGATGCGAGCCGCGGCGGTTTCGCTCGGTTCGACAGAGAGCTCGCCGGTTTCATTCAGCTGACCGAGCGTGACTCGGGTATCCCTCTGGATCCCATCTACACTGCAAAGGCGATGATGGCATTGCGCCTTTATGTCGAGCGCGGGTATTTTCCATCGGGCACACGCCTGGTGTTCGTTCACACCGGCGGTTTGCAGGGCTGCCGCGCTGCCCAGGCGCAGCTGGAACGGCTGTTGGATGGATAGAGCTTTGGATTTGTCAGGATGAACAAACCGCTACACCCCGATCAGCTGCGTAATCTGGTTCCGCTGAATGAGTTGTCCACCCGTCAGCTATGGGACCTGCGTGCCCGTCTGCAGCCTGCGTTCCTGTCCGCTGGGCAGGTATTCGAGCGAGGGCAGGGCTCGACACGCGATTATCTGCTGACGGGGCGGTTGCTGCTGGTCGATTGCGATGGTCTGGAGTCGCTCCTGCTCGAAGGCAGCCCGGAGGCGTCGCATAGCCTTTCGCCAAACCTGTTGCGCGAGGTGCGCGCGGTGGATGACTGTCTGATGCTGTCGATCGACAGCCATGAACTGGATCGTCTGCTGTCCTGGCGTCAGGCCCTGCAAGATGTGCTGTTGGAGCTGTCTTCGGATGACGAGGTGGGCGACTGGCTCGAGCGGCTGCTGGACAACCCGTTGTTCGCTCAGGTCCCGCCGGCGAACATCCGCAGCATGCTGAGCCGACTGGTGAGCATTGACGTCGCGGCGGGCCAGACCCTCCTGAACGAAGGTGATGTCGGCGACTGCTGCTATTTCCTCAAGAGCGGTCATGCCCAGGTACTGAAAAACATCGACAGTGGCCAGCAGCAGCTGCTCGCCGAGCTGGAGCCCGGCGCCTGCTTCGGCGAGGAGGCACTGCTGGAGGAGCGGGCACGCAATGCCAGTGTCGTGATGATCGAGGACGGCTGCGTGTTGCGCCTCGACCGGTCCGACTTCATCGAGTTGCTCAAGGCGCCGGTCGTGGCTGAGGTCGAGCTGGAGCAGGTGGCCGATCTGCTAGGTTGCGGCGCCCAATGGCTGGACGTGCGGCCGCTGGATGACTACGAGCGGGGGCATGCCATGCAGGCGCTGCATATGCCCTTGCATTTGTTGCGCCTGAAAACCCGCCTTCTCGACCCGCGACGCACCTACCTGTGCTACTGCGAAAGCGGCAAGCGCAGCGCCAACGCCGTGTTTCTGCTGACCCAGCTTGGCTTTACCGCCTACGCGTTGCGTGGTGGGCTCGATGCGCTCGATGCCGAAGATCGCGATGCGCTGCTCTGGGAGTGCGGTACCGGTTACCTGGCGCGATCCGATGGTCGCATCGAGCGCAGCCTCTGATCCGTCAGGCTGCGGCTCGGCGCAGCGCCGTATGGCGACGAATCTCCCGGCGAGCGCTGCGCGCCAGTCGCACGCTGAGCAGCAGCGCGGCGCAACTCAAGCCGGCGATCAGACCCTGCCATAGGCCGCTTGGCCCACTCGCCGGGCCAAGGTGATCGGTCAGCCCCAGCAGATATCCGACCGGCAATCCGATGCCCCAATAGGCGAACAGCGTGTAGACCATGGTCATGCGGGTGTCCTGATAGCCACGCAATGCGCCAGCCGCGGTGACTTGCACTACATCCGAGAACTGGAACAGTGCCGCATAGAAGAACAGGCTGGCGGCGACTGCGATCACCGCCGGGTCCGGAGTATAGATTCGTGCGATCTGCTCGCTGAACAGCAGCATGGCGCTGGCCGAGAAGCAGGCATAGACCAGCGCCGCGGCGATCCCTACACCAGCGACGAAACGGGCGTCCCGCGGGGCGCTGCGACCCAGCTCCTGCCCGATGCGCACGGTTACCGCCATGCCCAGCGACAGCGGGATCATGAAGATCAGCGAGGTGAAGTTCAGTGCGATCTGGTGCCCGGCAACCACCGTCGCACCGAGCGCCCCGATCAACAGCGCGATCACCGAGAAGATGCTCGCCTCGGCGAACACGGCGATGCCGATGGGGACGCCGACCGACAGCAGCCGACTGAGAATCGGCCAGCGCGGCCCTTCGAAGTGGGCGAACAGCTGGCTCGCCTGGTAGGCCGGCGCGCGCTTCACCCACAGGCTCATCGCCGTCAGCATGAACAGCATCACCAGCGCCGTGGAGACGCCGCAGCCGACGCCGCCCAGTGCCGGCATGCCGAGCTTGCCGTAGATGAAGATGTAATTCAGCGGGATGTTCAGCAGCAGGCCGAGGATGCCGATGACCATGCTCGGCCGTGGGTGACCCAGGCCATCGCTGAAGCAACGCAGCACCTGATACAGCGCCACGGCGGGGAAACCGCAGGCGACGGCACGCAGGTAGGCCATGGTCGGGTCGATCAGCGCGGGTTCGACACGCATCAAGTGCAGCACCGGCTTGGCGTTCCACATCAGCAGCGCACTGATGATGCCGATACCCACGCCCATCCACAGGGCCTGGCGCACCAGTGGGCCGATTTCGGCATGCTGACCGGCGCCGAAGCGCTGGGCAACGTTGGGTGTGGTGGCCAGGGTGATGCCGCTGACGAGCAGGTAGACCGGCACCCAGATCGAGTTGCCCAGCGCGACGGCAGCGAGATCATGCGGGCTGACACGGCCCGCCATCACGGTATCGACGAAACCCATGGCGGTACTGGCCAGCTGGGCAATCATCATGGGCAGGGCGAGGGCGAAGAGGGTGCGCAGTTCAAGGCGGACCCGTCTGAGACGCAGCTCAGTGGGCATTGCGAGGCGTTCCGGTTGTATACAAGAAACGCGCTAGTCTACGCCGGGTCGTCGTACTCAGGAAGGCGGCAAAGCAGTGGCGGGCCGTCTAGAATGTGCTTCCCCCAACCGGAGCCATGCCATGCACATCCTTGCCGACGAGAACATTCCGCTGGTCGATGAGTTCTTTGCCGGTCTCGGGGCGATTCGTCGCATGCCCGGCCGCAGTATCAACCGGGCGGCGCTGGAAGGCGTGGATGTGCTGCTGGTGCGCTCGGTGACGCGGGTCGACCGCGAATTGCTGCAGGGCACGGCGGTGCGCTTCGTCGGTACCTGCACCATTGGCACCGACCATCTGGATCTCGACTATTTCGAGCAGGCTGGCATCGATTGGGCCAGCGCGCCAGGCTGCAATGCGCGGGGGGTGGTCGATTATGTGCTGGGCGGCCTGTTGGCGTTGGCCGAGGTCAGCGGCGAAGCCCTGGCGCAACGTAGTTTCGGCGTGGTGGGCGCCGGCGAGGTAGGCGGGCGCCTGGTCGAAGTGCTGCGAGGCCTCGGCTGGGACGTGCGCGTTTGCGACCCGCCGCGCCAGGCGCGCGAAGCGGGCGGTTTCGTGTCGCTGGATGAGGTGCTCGCCGAGTGCGACGTCATCAGCCTGCACACCCCGCTGAGCATGAGCGGCGACTGCCCGACCTTCCATCTGTTCGATCGGCAGAGGCTGAGCAAGCTGCGACCGGGCGCCTGGCTGATCAACGCCAGCAGAGGGGCGGTGGTGGATAACGCGGCGTTGCGCGACCTGCTGCTGCAGCGCCCGGACCTCGAGGCAGTGCTGGATGTCTGGGAAGGCGAGCCGCAGGTGGACGTCGAACTGGCTGATCTGTGTCGCATCGCCACGCCGCATATCGCCGGTTACAGTCTGGACGGCAAGTTGCGCGGCACGGCGCAGATCCACGCGGCCTATTGCGCTACACGAGGCCTTGAGCCGACCGTCCAGCTGGCGCAGCTGATGCCGGGTGCTGCGCTGACCGAGCTGACCTTCGCCGCATCGGCAGAGCCGGCCGACATGCTGGCAACGCTGTGCCGGGCGGTCTACGACCCGCGCCGCGACGATGCCGACTTCCGTCGTAGCCTCGTCGGCGACGACGCGCAGCGCCGGACAGCGTTCGATCTGCTGCGCAAAGGCTACCCCACGCGCCGCGAGATCGACGGGCTCGCCGTGCGGATAGAGGGGAACAACCGAGCGCTGGAAACGGTTGTCAGCGCGCTCGGTGCTCGCTTGCTGCACTAGCTGGCAGATCGGGCGCAGCTCGGATGCAATTTCCATCCTGCTCCGCTAGCATTACCCGTCCTCTGCCTAGTTCCCCGCGATGGTGTTATGAGTTATCAGGTTCTTGCACGTAAATGGCGTCCGCGCTCGTTCCGCGAAATGGTCGGCCAGACGCATGTGCTCAAGGCCCTGATCAACGCGCTGGACAACCAGCGTCTGCACCATGCCTATCTGTTCACCGGTACCCGCGGCGTCGGCAAGACTACCATTGCGCGGATCATCGCCAAGTGCCTGAACTGCGAGACCGGCGTCAGCTCAACACCCTGCGGCCAGTGTTCGGTCTGCCGGGAGATCGATGAAGGACGCTTCGTCGACTTGATCGAAGTGGACGCCGCGAGCCGCACCAAGGTCGAGGACACCCGCGAGTTGCTGGACAACGTGCAGTACGCACCGAGCCGCGGACGTTACAAGGTCTACCTGATCGACGAAGTGCACATGCTCTCGTCGCACTCTTTCAACGCGCTGCTCAAGACCCTCGAAGAGCCGCCACCCCACGTCAAGTTCCTGCTGGCGACCACCGATCCGCAGAAGTTGCCGGTGACCATCCTGTCGCGCTGCCTGCAGTTTTCGCTGAAGAACATGCCGCCGGAGCGAGTCGTGGAACATCTGTCCCATGTGCTTGGCGTCGAGAATGTGCCTTTCGAGGAAGATGCGCTGTGGCTGCTCGGGCGCGCCGCGGACGGCTCGATGCGCGACGCCATGAGCCTGACCGACCAGGCGATCGCCTTCGGTGAGGGCAAGGTGCTGGCCGCCGATGTGCGGGCTATGCTTGGCACGCTTGATCACGGTCAGGTCTACGGCGTGCTGCAGGCGCTGCTTGAGGGCGACGCTCGGGCGCTGCTCGAAGCCGTTCGCCATCTTGCCGAACAGGGCCCGGACTGGGCCGGTGTACTGGCGGAAATGCTCAATGTGCTGCATCGCGTTGCCATCGCCCAGGCGCTACCGGATGCGGTGGATAACGGCCAGGGCGATCGCGATCGGGTGCTGGCACTGGCCCAGGCGCTGCCAGCCGAAGATGTGCAGTTTTATTACCAGATGGGGCTGATCGGCCGCCGCGATTTACCGCTGGCGCCCGATCCGCGCAGTGGCTTCGAAATGGTTCTGCTGCGTATGCTGGCGTTCCGTCCGGCGGATACGGATGACGCGCCGCGAACATCGCTAAAGAATTTGGGAATCAGCCCGGCCACAGCTGATTCCAAGCCTGCAGCGGTGGCCGATACCGCTGCCCCCGGCGTGTCGCCTGTTCCTAGTTCCGCTCCAGAGGCTCCTGTCGCCTCAGAGATGCCGATGTCAGCTGCTGTGGTGGCGGCCAGCCCTGTCGAGCCGCTGGCCGCATCCGTTCCTGAGCAGCCCACCGCGGCAGAGCCACCGGCACCGTCAGCGATTGAAGAACAGCCGGTGCCAGTGGTCGATGTGCCCTGGAACGAGCCGCCCGCGGTGGCGCCGGTGGCCGTCGAGTCCGATGCCGTTCTGCCGGAGCCAGCGCTGGACGGTCCGCCTGATCATATGGCCGCCGTGGTCCAGGTCGAAGAGCCTGACGATGACGAGCCTCCGCTGACTGATGAAGACTATTTCGAAGTGGAGAACCAGGCCGAGGCGTACCTCGAAGAATTGCAGCAGGACGAGACCGAGCAGCAGGAGGCCGAGCCTCTGCCCGCGGTGGAGCCGGCTACCGGGCTGGCTGCCGAGTGGCTGGAGCTCTATCTCAAGCTCGGCCTGTCCGGTCTGACCGGCAGCATCGCTGCCAACTGCACGTTGATTTCGGTGGAGGGCGATCGCTGGCTGATGCACCTCGACCCGGCGCAGAGCGCCCTGTTCAATCCGACGCAGCAGCGCCGGCTGAACGATGCGTTGAATCAGTACCACGGGCGGACGCTGCAGCTCGATATCGTGCTGCAGAAGCCCGAGCAGGAAACGCCGGCGCAGGCCGCGCAGCGTCGTCGCGCCGAGCGACAGCGTGCCGCCGAGCAATCGATTCATGCGGATCCGCTGGTCCAGCAGTTGATGCAGCAGTTCGCCGCGGTGATCCGTGAAGGCACCATCGAACCCGTAGAACACTCAGAACCCTGATCGAATTGAGGTGATACCCATGATGAAAGGTGGCATGGCCGGCCTGATGAAGCAGGCGCAGCAGATGCAGGAAAAGATGCAGAAGATGCAGGAAGAGCTGGCGAACGCCGAGGTCACCGGACAGTCCGGCGCCGGCCTGGTCAGCGTGGTGATGAACGGGCGTCATGACGTCAAGCGCGTCAGCCTCGATGACAGCCTGATGCAGGAAGACAAGGAAATCCTCGAAGACCTGATCGCTGCGGCCGTCAACGATGCGGTACGCAAGATCGAGCAGAACAGCCAGGAAAAGATGGCCGGCATGACCGCCGGGATGCAGCTGCCGCCGGGCTTCAAGATGCCGTTCTGATCCATCAGGCAGGTCCCACCCGGGCCGTCCGCTTGCCAGGGAGCGGCCCGCTTTTCCAGTGATTCAAACCGAGACGCTCATGAGCTTCAGCCCGCTGATTCGGCAACTCATCGATGCCCTGCGCATTCTTCCCGGCGTCGGGCAAAAGACCGCACAACGCATGGCGTTGCAGTTGCTCGAGCGCGACCGCAGCGGTGGCCTGCGCCTGGCGCAGGCGCTGACGGCGGCGATGGAAGGGGTTGGCTACTGCCGGCAGTGCCGCACGCTGACCGAAGACGATCTGTGCCCGCAGTGCGCTGATCCGCGGCGCGACGATTCGCTGCTTTGCGTGGTGCAGAGCCCGGTGGATGTGTTCGCGGTCGAGCAGACTGGCTTTCGTGGACGTTATTTCGTGCTCAAGGGGCATCTGTCTCCACTCGATGGCTTGGGTCCGGAAGCCATTGGCATCCCCGAGCTTCTGGCGCGTGTTGCCGACGGTGCATTCACTGAAGTCATCCTCGCGACGAACCCCACGGTGGAAGGGGAGGCGACGGCGCATTACATCGCGCAGATGCTGATTCCAAAGGGGCTGACCATCAGCCGAATCGCCCACGGCGTTCCGCTGGGCGGCGAACTGGATCTGGTCGACGGCGGAACCCTCGCCCATGCCTTGGCCGGCCGCAAGACGATCAGCCTATAACCTGCAGCATTGATGATATGCCACCTCGGTAGTGCCGTTTCCCGTGTGATTCAGGTACAGTTCTAAGCCATTAACATTAGATAACTAAAGCGAATATAGTCCTTCGTTCTGGTTATATGTACTGGCTATCCGAATCGAGGTCGAAATGAAAGCAAAGCATTGGCTGGTTCCGGCTCTGCTGTTGCTGAGCGCGTTTGCTCAGGCGCAGGAGAAGTTCAAGGTTGGCTACATCCGCGTGATGGACGATGCCCAGGCCATGGTTGCACATGAGGCTGGCTTGTATAAGAAGCACGGCCTTGATGTCGAGCTGATCGAGTTCAGCTCCGGTACCGATCTGATCAAGGCGATCGTTGGTGGGCAGTTGGATACCGGCGTGCTCGGCTTCACCAATGCGGTGGCCTGGGCTTCCAAAGGCGCAGATCTCAAGGTCGTGGGCGGTGCTCAGCAGGGCTACCACTCCATCGTGGCGCTTGAGGGTTCGGGCATCGAGAAGGTTGCGGACCTGAAAGGTAAGATCCTTGCCTCCCAGAAAGAAGGAAGCACGGCCGATGCGGTGCTGCGCGGCGTGACGCTGAAAAGCGCAGAGCTCAAGCCGAGCGACGTCAACATCATGGGTGTCAGCCCGGCCGTTGCGGTGCAGTCGCTGGTCTCCGGGCGTGTCGATGCCGCCTTCCTGTTCGAGCCATACGATCGCATCGCGCAGCTGGTTGCACCGGTTCAGCAGGTCTACGAGATCGGTGAAGTGTGGCCGTTCCCGTGCATGGTTGTGATCACCTCCGGCGACACCCTGGCCAAGCGCAAGGACGCCGTCTGGAAGTCGCTGGATGCTCAGCGCGATGCCATCGAGATGCTCGACAAGCAGCCAGCCGAGGCAGCCAAGCTGATCGCCGACTACTTCATCGCCGAACCGACGCTGAAAACGCTCAAGCGTGGTGAGCTCGCTCGCGAGGTGGTGATCGAGGAGGCGATCGGCACCCAGACCTTCAGCGCCAAGCTTGGCCAGGATGATCTGGCGCGCATTCAGGAGCTGGCGGACATTCTGCAGGAGCTCGGTTCGCTGAAGACCCGCGATGGCAAGCCGTTCGACACCAGTGCCATCGTCGATCTGTCCTGGCAGGAAGCTCGCCAGCTCTGATCGCTCCCTCTGTTTGGTATCACACGGACCCGGCCTTGCGCCGGGCCGTTTGCATCGCCCGCATTGCCGGGCAATTTCGTTTCTGGATTTGCGGATTTTTATGCAACTCAGGTTTGAAGAAGTAGACAAGCGCTTCGGGCAGCTCGAAGTCATCAAGGGGTTCAGCGGCGAGTTCGCCCAGGGCGAGCTGGTTGCATTGGTCGGGCCTTCAGGCTGTGGCAAGTCGACCCTGTTGCATCTGGTTGCGGGGCTGGAGAAGCCCAGCGCTGGCCGCGTGCTTGCCGATGGCAAGCCGATCACCGAGCCGAGCCCGCGGCGAACGCTGGTGTTCCAGGAGCATGCGCTGTATCCCTGGCTCAGCCTGCAGGGCAATGTGGCCATGGCGCTCGAGCTGCAGGGCGTGGCCAAGGGCGAGGCCTTTGAGCAGGCGCGCGTCTGGCTCGAGCGTGTCGGGCTCAATGGCTTCGAGCACTACTATCCGCACCAGGTTTCCGGTGGCATGCGCCAGCGTACCGCCCTGGCCCGGGCTTTTATCGCCAAGCCCGAGGTGCTGTTGCTGGACGAGCCGTTCGGCGCCCTCGATGCACTGACTCGCATGGCGCTGCAGGATGTGCTGCGCGAGCTGATCGAGGAGCATCAGCCGACCGTGCTGCTGGTTACCCATGACGTCGATGAAGCCCTGTATCTGGCCGATCATGTGCTGGTTTTCAGTGCGCGTCCGACTCGGGTGCTCAAGACGTTCAATTTCACCCATTGCGAAAAAAGCCACGACCTGTCGGACTTCGCTGCCGAGCGTAAGGAAATCCTCAGCCTGCTGGGCATCAAGACGGAGGTAGCGCACCCATGAGTCAGGCTCGTCGTCTTACCGGCCCGAAGAAATATCTCGCCGTCGTTCTGGCCATCCTGTTCATCCTGCTGATCTGGCAGGTGGCGGCCTGGAGCCTGCCTGCGTTCCTCATGCCGGGTATCCCGACCGTCGTCGAGCGTCTGATCACCACGATCCAGCAAGCGGAGTTCCGCGAAGGCCTGTACGGCAGCATGAGCCGCCTGGGCAGTGGATATGGTTTCGCCTTGCTGTTCGGCATCGGTTTCGGTCTGGTTGGGGGCGTACTGTTCTTCTTCCGCGAGATCCTGCGCTCGGCCATTGTCATCCTGCAGTCGATTCCGTCGATCGCCTGGGTGCCGCTGTTCCTCATCGTGATGGGCTTCGGCAACCTGCCGATCATCGTCGTGGTGGCGCTGGCGGCGTTCTTCCCGATGGCGCTTTCGGTGATGAACGCCACCGAGAGCGTGCAGCCAGTGCATGTCTCGGCCGCACGGGTGATGGGCGCTTCGCGTTGGCAGCTGCTGCGCCGCGTGTACCTGCCGGCGGTGATGCCAGAGCTGATCACTGGTGCCCAGCTGGCCTTCGGTAATGCCTGGCGTGCACTCATCTCCGCCGAGATGCTGATCGGTTTCGGTCAGGGCCTGGGTCGCTCGTTGGCTTACTCCGGGGAGATCGCCGATATGGTGGGGGTCATGATGAACATCCTGGTGATTGCCATTCTCGCGACCCTGATCGATCAGGTGGTGCTGGAGAAGTTCAAGCAGCGAATGCTGCGCTACCAGTACGTCTAGGATTGGCCCGTGCCTGCTTCGTCGCGCATCGTTCTGTGGCTCGCCTTGCTGGTGCCAGCTGCGTCCTTGGCCGAGCCGCTGCCGATAGCGCTGCCCGAACACCGTGTGCTCTCGAGTAGCGAGACGGAGAGTTTCGAGTCGGCGCTGGCCGAGCAGATCGGCGCCGAGCTCGGGCGTCCGGTGCAGCTCGTGGTGTCGGAAGGAGAGGCCGCCGTGCGCATGGATGCCAGCCTGCCGCGTGGCGTGAGTGCCTACTATCGCGCCGTGCCTGCCGCGCTCGTCGCGACCGAGGCGGGGCCCGCCGGCTGGGCCGATCTTCACGATCAGCCGGTCTGCGTCAGCAATGCAAGCCCCTATGCGGCACTGCTGCGCCAACGCTTTGCGGCATCTCCGCGGCAGTATCCCAGCACAGCGCACGCACTTATCGGCCTCAAGCTCGGCGAATGCGTGGCGGTGGTCGAGGATGAAGGCTTACTGACGGAGCTGGCCACCTTGCCGGAATGGCGCCGCTACAAGCGACTGCTGCCTGCGCTGGGCAACGCCGAGCGGCAGCTTCGCCTGGTTGCTGACGACACCAAACTACAGCAGGAGCTCGATGCGCTCATCGCTCGCTGGTCCGCGGATGGCAGCCTGGTGGAACTGACGCGGCAGTGGATCGATGAGGTCGCCTTTCAGGCCTATGTGCTGGCTGACACCCTGGATTGCCACTGATCGCTTCGCAGCCAACATCAGCGGCTTGTTCAGTGCGCGGTATCGACGATCCGTGACAGTGCTCGCTGCAATCCATCGAGCATGAGCGGGGCGCGAATGTGTCCACGCAGGGTGCCGTCGGGGCCCACCAGCGCCAGATTGCCGCTGTGGCTGACGCTGTAGTCGCCCTGAGTCTCGTTCGCCGGCACGAACGGCAGGCCGAGCGCCCTGGACAGCTGCTGTAGTTGCTCCATTTCGCCGGTGAGGCCGCTGAAGCCCGCGCGGTAGTAATCGAGATAGGTCTTCAGCTGCTGCGGTGTATCGCGCGCAGGATCGGCAGTGATCAATACCAGCTGCAACCGCTCGCGGGTATCGCTCGGTAGCTGGCCGAACAGTCGGCGCATGTCGCTCAGTGTTGTCGGACAGATGTCCGGGCAGGCGGTGAATCCGAAGAAAAGAATATGCCAGCGTCCCTGCAATGACCGTGTGTCGAACGGCTTGCCATCCTGGTCGATCAGCGTTAGCGGAGGTATCACACGCTCACGCGGCAGCAGCAGAACATTCGCCTCATCCAGCAGGGCGTCACGGTCCAGTGCCAGTGCTGGTGTGGTCCAGGCAAGCGCAAGAATCAGCAGGCAGCGCCAGAGGGTCATTGGCACAGCGGCTCCTCTAGATCGCGTCGAGGCCGTAACTGATCAGCGGTCGCTCAGCGCGAAAGCGGTCAGGGTAAAGGTCGGAATGCCAATGTCCTGCAGCTTCTGCGATCCGCCGAGCTCGGGCAGGTCGATGATCGCAGCGGCTTCATGGATGCTGGCGCGCATGCGTCGCACCAGCTGGGCAGCGGCGAGGAGGGTGCCGCCGGTGGCGATCAGATCATCGAACAGCAGTACCGAATCGCCTTCGCACAGGCTGTCGGCATGGATCTCCAGGTGCGCTTCGCCGTATTCGGTGCAGTAGGCCTGCGACAGCACGTCTGCGGGCAGTTTGCCCTGCTTGCGGAACAGCACCAGTGGCTTGTTCAGCTCATATGCGAGGATCGAGCCGATCAGAAAACCGCGGGCGTCGAGCGCGCCGATATGGGTGAAGTCGGCTTCCACGTAGCGCTGGATAAGACTGTCAGCCACCATGCGCAGCGCTTTCGGTGACTGGAACAGAGGGGTGATATCGCGAAAGATCACGCCCGGCTGCGGAAAATCCGGCACCGGGCGGATCAGGGTCTTGATGCTGAATTCGTCGAAGATCATCGGGTTACTACTCCAAAAACTCGGTGACTCAGACGTCCATGGCACCGCCGGCGAGGGCGCACAGTCCGATGGAATCCAGAATGCGCACCTCCTTGCCCTCGGCTTCGAGCAGGCCGTTCTGCTGGAAGCGGGTGAATACGCGGGATACGGTTTCGACCGCGAGGCCGAGGTAATTGCCTATCTCGTTGCGCGACATGGGCAGACGGAACTGGTTGGCCGAGAAGCCCCGCGCACTGAAGCGCGCCGAGAGGTTGATCAGGAACGTGGCGATGCGCTCATCGGCGGTCTTCTTCGACAGCAAGAGCATCATCTGCTGGTCGTCGCGAATCTCGCGGCTCATGATGCGCATCAGCTGGCGGCGCAGTTGCGGCAGCAGCACGCTCAGTTCATCGAGTCGCTCGAAAGGAATTTCGCATACCGATGTGGTTTCCAGCGCCTGAGCCGTGACCGGGTAGCTTTCCGTGTCCATGCCCGACAGGCCGACCAGCTCGCTGGGCAGGTGGAAGCCGGTGATCTGCTCCTCGCCGCCATCGGTCACGCTGAAGGTACGCAGCGCCCCGGAGCGCACCGCGAACACCGAGCTGAACACGTCGCCCTGGCGGAACAGTGTCTCGCCTTTCTTCAACGGGCGTCCGCGCTTGACGATGTCGTCCAACGCGTCCATGTCCTGCATGTTCAGGGACAGGGGCAGGCAGAGCCCGGAAAGGCTGCAATCCTTGCAGTGAGCTTGCCGCTGCGCACGGACCTTGATCGACTCGGACATAGAGGGCTTCCTGGAAAACCGGGTTATAGCGCGCAAGGTTAACTCAGCTTGTCGACCATAGCCAATCGGCGCGAGGGTCGCAGGGACTTCGAGACAGGCCGTCCTGGGGAAGGCTAGATCACATGGGATTGGCCGCGAGCGGCGTCTTCCGGCAGGTAGTGATCGAACAGCATGCAGATGGAGCGAACCAGCAGGCGCCCGGCAGGCTGGATGATCAGGTGACTGTGCGTCAGTTCGAGCAGCCCGTCCGCTGTCATTTGCTCGAGGATCGGCCAGATTTCGGCGAAATACGCCCGGAAGTCGATGCCATAGGCATGCTCAATGGTGGCGAAGGACAGTTCGAAGTCGCAGATCAGTGACTGAATGACGGCACGGCGGATGCGGTCGTCCTGGCTGCAGCGTAAACCTCTGGCTGTCGCTAATTGACCGAGATCCAGTTGATGCTGATAGTCGGCGATATCCGCGCTGTTCTGGCAGTACAGGTCGCCGATCTGGCTGATTGCCGATACGCCGAGACCAATCAGATCGCAGTGGCCATGGGTGGTGTAGCCCTGGAAGTTGCGCTGCAGGCTGCCGTCTTCCTGTGCCATTGCCAGCTCGTCGTCAGGCAGTGCGAAGTGATCCGCTCCGATGTAGCGGTATCCCGCATCGGTGAGCTGCTCGATGCTGCGCTCGAGCATGGTCAGTTTATCGGCCACGGACGGCAGGTCGGCCTGGTTGATACGTCGCTGTGGGGTGAATCGCTCGGGCTGGTGCACGTAGTTGAACAGGGACAGGCGATCCGGCTGCAGCTCGATTACGGCGTCGACGGTCCTGGCAAAGCGGTCCGGGGTCTGCAATGGCAGACCGTAGATCAGATCGATGTTCAGTGAGCGGTACTGTAACGTGCGGGCCGCATCGATGATGGTGCGGGTCTGTTCGAGGGTCTGCATGCGGTTAATCGCGCGCTGCACGTCAGGGTCCAGATCCTGGACGCCGATACTGAGGCGATTGAAGCCAAGTTCTCTGAGCAGACCGATTGTTGGCCAGTCCGCTTCGCGGGGATCGATTTCGATGCTGAAATCCCCGTGATCATCGTCCTGCAGATGGAAATGCTGGCGCAGGTGGCGCATTAGCCTTCGCAGTTCGTCATGACTGAGAAACGTGGGGGTACCGCCTCCAACGTGCAGCTGTTCGACGACCTGTTCCGCGCTCAGGTGGCAGGCGATCAGCTCGATCTCCTTTTCGAGACGCTCCAGGTAGGGGAGAGCGCGGCCCCGGTCCTTGGTGATGACCTTGTTGCGACCGCAGTAGTAGCAGGCGTTGGCACAGAATGGCAGATGCACGTACAGCGACAGCGGATGCACGGCCAGACGGCTGCTGCGCAGCGCGTGAAGGAGGTCGAAGGATCCGATCTTGTCGTTGAACTGGGCCGCTGTCGGATACGACGTATAACGCGGGCCAATCTGATCGTAACGACGGATCAGGTCGGCATCCCAGCGAATGGAGTCGAGCATGTGGTGTTTCCGGTCATGACAGCGGTCGCTGGATTCTAGGGGGAGCGCCTGGCACCGGACTTGACCTGTATCAAACTTGGTCTGACCCTAGCCAGCGGTACCAAATCGATGCCTCCGGGCGCGAAGATTCCGCCGCAGCCGTGGTCGGACATTACATCGAATCGTATTGATCAGCAGAGCCTCACAAGGCCAAGGAGAGTTTCATGCACAGCCGCCAGCAAGAAATTGCAGCTGCGCTCAACGTCTGCGCACCGTTTAGCGGGCCCGAGGCGATTCAGACCGAAATCGACCGACGCGTGGCCTTCATCCAGCGCTGTTTGCGTGAGTCTGGAATGAAGACGCTGGTGCTGGGCATCAGTGGCGGGGTCGACTCCACGACTGCCGGGTTGCTGGCCCAGCGCGCGGTCGAGGGCATGCGGGCGGCTGGCGAAGGAGATTACCGATTCATTGCGGTTCGTCTGCCTTACCAGGTCCAGCATGATGAGCATGAGGCGCAGCTCGCCGTGGACACGATCAAGCCGGACGAATGCCACACCGTCAACATCGGTACAGCTGTGCTTGGTCTGGCTGCAGCGACCGAGGCCCTCGAACCGTTGAGTCCCGAGCAGCGCGACTTCGTGCTGGGCAACACCAAGGCGCGCATGCGTATGGTCGCGCAGTACACCATTGCCAATGCCCGGCAGGGGCTGGTCATCGGGACTGATCATGCTGCGGAAGCGGTGATGGGCTTCTTCACCAAGTTTGGCGATGGGGCTTGTGATCTGACGCCGTTGGCGGGGTTGGTGAAGGATCAGGTTCGCCAGCTGGCCGGGGCTCTAGGTGCGCCGGAGCAGCTGGTTCACAAGGTGCCCACCGCTGATCTCGAGGAGCTGTCGCCCGGCAAGCCCGACGAAGCGGCACACGGCGTGACCTACCGCCATATCGACGACTTTCTGCAGGGCAAGCCAGTGCCAGAGGAAGCGGCGCGCATCATCGTCCAGACCTACGACAAGACGGCGCACAAGCGTCAGCTACCCAAGGAGCCTTGAGGCGCACTGGCGATTGACTAATGCGAGTGGCTGCCATTCGACGCAGCCGAGCCATGCCCCATCAGCCACTGCTGATGCGGGCCGGGCATGGTCCAGATGCCGAACAGAATGACCATGATGCCCCCGGCGACACGTACTCCGCGCTTGCGCAGCAGCGTCGTCAAGCGTTCTGCGGCGAGGCCGGTGGCAAGCAGTACCGGCCAGGTGCCGATGCCGAACGCCAGCATCAGCATGGCACTGTCCAGTGCATCACCCTGGCTGGCCGACCACAACAATGTGCTATAGACCAGCCCGCACGGCAGCCACCCCCAAAGCGCGCCCAGAATCAGGGCTCTGGAAACGCTGGTCACAGGCATCAGGCGACTGGCAACGGGCTGGATATGCCGCCAGAGGCCGCGGCCGAGGGCCTCGACGCGAGTCAGCCCGCTCCACCAGCCGGCCAAGTACAATCCCATGCTGATCAGCAAAAGGGCAGCGATGACCCGCAGCGTCATTGCCGCGGGGCTCTTTGCCACGGCCCAGCCGGCCAGGCCGATGAGGAAGCCGGCAAGCGCATAGCTCAATACGCGGCCCAGGTTATAGGCGAACAGCAGACGCAGACGCCGAGCGCGCTGCTCCGGCGGGATAGCCATGGTCAGGGCACCCATGAGGCCGCCGCACATGCCGAGACAGTGGCCTCCGCCGAGCAACCCAAGCACCCAGGCGGATAGCAGCAAGGGCGCCAGCTCATTCACCTTTGCGTTGCTCCTGCTGCTGCTCGTCGGTTTCCTGAGGGCCTCCGCTGGACGGCCGTTGCGGCTCTTCATCATCGAACAGGATGCTGTGTGCCGGTCCGTCCAGATCGTCGAACTGGCCGCTGTCCACCGCCCAGAAGAACACCCAGATTGCCAGAGCCACCAAGACCACTGCGACAGGGATCAGGATATACAAAGCCGCCATCGGGACCTCCATGCGCTGAAGCGAAAGCCTTCAGCGCGGAAAAAATGCGTGACCAGTACCTCGCGTGCATCGAGGCGCCTGAGCCGCATGTGTCAGCCGAGCGCCTTGGGTAGGCGGGTCAGCCGAAGTGCGTTCAATACCACCAGCAGCGAGCTTGCCGACATGCCCAGTGCCGCCCAAAGGGGAGTGACCCAGCCTATCGCGGCGAACGGCAGGATCAGGCCATTGTACAGACTCGCCCAGACGAGGTTTTCGATGATGATGCGCCGGCTGCGGCGTGCAACCTCGAACGACTGTGCCAGGCTGCCAAGACGGTTCGAGAGCAGCACCGCGTCAGCGCTGGTCTTCGCCAGATCGGTAGCCGAGCCCATGGCAACGCTGATATCGGCGGCGGCCAGAACCGGCACGTCGTTGACGCCATCACCGAGCATCAGCACCCGATGTCCTTGTGCCTGCAGTGCTTGCAGTCTGGCAAGCTTTGCCGCGGGGGTCAGGCCGCCCTCGGCCTGGTCGATGCCCAGCTCGGCAGCGATCTGACCGACCATCGGTGAGCTGTCGCCGGAAAGCAGGAGCGTCTTCCAGCCACGACCCCGGCAGGCATCGAGCAGCGCTGGTGCGTCGTCACGCAGCCGGTCGTCCAGAACCAGCCAGGCGAGCGCCCCGTGGTCATCGCCGAGCAACAGCCATTGCCCCATTTCTCCGGGAATCGATGGGGGTGGATTACCGTAGCCTTCTGCCACGAAGCTCGGCTGGCCGATACGCAGCACGCGTCCGTCGACGCTGCCCACAAGCCCAAGGCCTGGCACGGTTTCGACCGACTCCGCCGGCAACGGCGCACGTCCGAAGGCGCGGGCGATCGGATGCTCGGAGCGGTTCTCGAGGGCGGCGGCCAGCGCCAGGCATGCATCGGCATCGAGGGCACCGAGGGGGTGTATGGCGCTGAGCGTGAGGCGCCCCTCGGTCAGGGTGCCGGTCTTGTCGAACACCACTGTGTCGATCTGATTGAGCCCCTCCAGGACGTGCCCGCGAGTCAATAGCAGGCCGAGCTTGTGCAGGGTTCCGGTTGCCGTGGTGAGGGCGGTAGGGGTCGCCAGCGACAGCGCGCACGGGCAGGTCGCCACCAGCAGCGCGAGGACGATCCAGAACGCCCGTTGCGGATCGATCTGCCACCAGACCAGACCGACAACGGTAGCCACGACCAGGACCACCAGCAGGAACCACTGTGCAACCCGATCGGCCAGCTCTGCCAGTTTCGGTTTGTCCGCTTGCGCCCGCTCCAGCAGCCGGACGATGGCGGACAGGCGGGTGTCGTCTCCCAGCGCCTGGACTTCGATAGTCAACGGACCTTCCACATTCAGGGTGCCTGCGGTGACGGCATCGCCTGCACCTCGTGGCAGCGGCAGATACTCGCCAGTGAGCAGTGATTCATCGACGCTGGATTGACCGCTGACGATCGTGCCATCCGCTGGAATCAGTCCGCCAGGTTGCACCAGCACCTGATCGCCCAGTTGCAGTTCGCTGAGCAGAATACGGCTGCTATGGCCCTGCGCATCAAGCCTCAGGCACGAAGCCGGCAGCAGGTTGACCAGCTGCGCGGTGGCGGCTGCGGTCCGCTCGCGGGCCCTTCGCTCAAGATAGCGTCCTGCCAGCAGAAAGAGGGCGAACATGCCGACCGCATCGAAATAGAGTTCCCCCTGGCCGGTGATCGTCGACCAGATGCCGGCAACGTAGGCACCGCCGATGGCCAGCGACACGGAAACGTCCATGGTCAGATGACGGGTGCGTATGTCGCGCAGCGCCCCCTTGAAGAAGTCCGTGCAGCAGTAGAAGACGATAGGGGTCGTCAGCAGCAGGGCGGTCCAGCGCAGGGTGACGAAGAAGCTCTCCGACAGGTCGAGATTGAACTCGGGCCACGTCGCCATGGTGGCCATCATCACCTGCATCCACAGCAGACCGGCGACACCGAGCTGGCGCAGCGAGCGGCGATTCTCGTTGGCCAGGCGTTCAGCGGCCTCATCGGCGCGGTAGGGATGAGCGGCGTAGCCAATGCGACGAAGCTCGGCCAGCAGCTCGCTGAGCGGCAGCTCCGAGTCGCTCCAGCGCACGTTCAGTCGGTGGTTGGACAGGTTGAGGCTAGCCTCGGCAACGCCCCTGACGTTGCGCAGATGGCGCTCGATCAGCCAGCCACAGGCAGCGCAGCTGATGCCCTCGATCATCAGAGACGTGCTGGCCAGGTCGCCCTGGTGCTGGACAAATGGTTGTTGGACGTCCTGGCGATCGTACAACGCCAGTTCTTCGCCGAGCTCCTGCGGAAGTGCCTGGGGATTGACCGCCGTATCGCTGCGGTGCTGGTAGTAGCTTTCCAGTCCGCCTTTGACGATGGCCTCAGCGACTGCCTGGCAACCCGGGCAGCATAAGGCCCGCGTCTCGCCCAGCACGCGGGCCTGGAAGTGGCTGCCGGCCGGAACCGGCAGACCACAGTGGTAGCAGGGAGTAGGCGTTGCCATCTGTGGCTCAGGGCTTCAGTTCGAGCGCGCGGCCGGTTTCGATGGTTTTTTCCTCGTATAGACGCCAGTCCTGATCACCTTCGCGACCAAGCAGCTCGATGAAGCGGCGGCCACTGATCGATTCCTGCATCTGGCCCTGATAGATGCCGTCGCCCTGCGGCTGCAGGATGATGCGGCGGTCACGCTCGGGCTGGGTCGGAGAGATCAGGTTGAGCACCAGTTGCTGCGGGCGGCTCGCACCGCTCAGTTGCACTTCGGCCAGGCCGCGCTCGTCATTCAGGGCGATGCGTGCCTGCATCTCCAGGCGCTCTGCCAGTTTCTCGCGCTCCAGCGACTGGTTGATGCCCTTGCCGGCGTCGTAATAGTTGTCCGCGACCAAGGTGTCGGCATTCTTGATCGCCAACGTCAGCAGAGACACGCCCAGTATCACGGAGCTGAGCAGGATGGCGATGACAAACCAGGCCCAGAACTGGGTGTACCAACGCGTTTGTTCGTTATCAGAGCGCATGCATTACCTTACTTAGCGGATGCTCGGGCCGATGAAACGGCTGTCTGCATCGTCGGTTATCGAGTCGTCGTCTGCCGAGCGAATGTGGAAGACGATTTCATTGGTACTCGAGGGCAGTTTCTCGGCGGCGATGGACAGCTCGACCGGGATCGTCACAAGTTCGCCGCCTTCGGCGCGAATCTCGCTGCGACCTTCGTAGACGAGGCCGTCGAGGCCGGTCGCTTCGATGACGAAGGTCTGTTCGCGCTGGGCCTTGTTCATCACCTTGAGGGTGTAGACGTTTTCGATGTTGCCCTGCTCGTTCTCGCGGTAGAGCACGCGATCCTTGAGCACGTCGAGTTTTACCAGCGGGCGATCATACACGGCATAGGCGAACAGCCCCATCATGGCCACCAGCGCGATGGCATAGCCGATCAGGCGCGGGCGCAGCAGATGAGTCTTCTGCCCGGACAGGTTGTGTTCGGTGGTGTAGCTGATCAGCCCGCGCGGGTAGTTCATCTTGTCCATGATGGCGTCGCAGGCGTCGATACAGGCCGCGCAGCCGATGCATTCGATCTGCAGGCCGTCGCGGATGTCGATCCCGGTCGGGCAGACCTGTACGCACATGGTGCAGTCGATGCAGTCGCCGAGGCCCATGGCCTTGTAGTCGGCGTCTTTCTTGCGCGGTCCACGCTTCTCGCCGCGCCGCGGGTCGTAGGAAACGATAAGGGTGTCTTTGTCGAACATCACGCTCTGGAAGCGCGCGTAGGGACACATGTAGATGCACACCTGCTCACGCAGATAGCCGGCATTGCCGTAGGTGGCGAGCGTGAAGAAGGCCACCCAGAACAGGGCCCAGCCGCCAACCTGCAGGGTGAGCAGGTCAGGTACCAGTTCGCGGATGGGGGTGAAGTACCCGACGAAGGTGACTCCCGTCGCGAACGACACGGCGAGCCAGATGCCGTGCTTGCCCAGCTTGCGGATGAACTTGTTGCCGCTCATCGGCGCCTTGTCCAGCTTCATTCGCTGGTTACGATCACCCTCGGTGACCTTTTCGGCCCACATGAACACCCAGGTGAACACGCTTTGTGGGCAGGTGTAGCCGCACCAGACGCGGCCGGCGAACACGGTGATGAAGAACAGGCCGAAGGCGCAGATGATCAGCAGCCACGACAACAGCATGAAATCCTGGGGCCAGAACGTCGCCCCGAAGATATGGAATTTGCGGTCCGGCAGGTCCCACCAGACAGCCTGACGGCCGTTCCAGTTGAGCCACACGGTTCCAAAAAAGAGGACGAACAGTACGGCGCCGCCTACGCGTCGCAGGTTGCGGAATACACCGCTGAAGGCTCGGGTATAGATCTTTTCACGCGCGGCATAAAGGTCGGCTGACGCTTCAGCCTTGGACGGGGGGGTTACATCACGAACGGGGATCTGCTCAGTCATCGAGTGCGTACCACGGCGGAAGGTGGGTGTCCTGGCCGATACGTGCCGACCAGGATCATTTTTCTGTCCAGCTGCGAATGGTACGCCCGGAGCGTTGGGGTCAGGTGCGACAGGTCGTCACCCCCGACCCTTGTGGATCACTGCTCCGGCTGCTGCGACAGGCTGTAGACGTAGGCTGCCAGCAAGTGCACCTTGTCGTTGCCAAGGATTGCTTCCTGAGCCGGCATGCGGCCATTGCGACCGTAGCGCAGGGTCTGCTGGATCTGGGCGAAGCTGGAACCATACAACCAGACATTGTCGGTCAGATTCGGCGCGCCCATGGCTGCAACGCCCTTGGCTTCCGGTCCATGGCAGACTACACAGTTGGTGGCGAAGATTTTTTGACCCTGCTCAATGTCGACGCTGATACCCTCTGGGGTATCACGGCCGGAGAGGCTGCGAACATAGCCAGCCACGTTGCGAATGCCTTCTTCGCCGATCACGTCCTTCCACGCCGGCATTGCGGCCTGACGGCCGTGCAGGATGGTGGTCTTGATGGTTTCCGGCTCACCGCCCCACAGCCAGTCGTTGTCGGTCAGATTGGGGAAGCCATAGGCACCCTTGGCGTCGGAGCCGTGGCAGACCGAACAGTTCGAGGCGAACAGGCGGCCACCCATCTTCAACGCCTGGGGATCGGTGGCCACTTCTTCTACCGGCATGGCGGCGTACTTGGCATACAGCGGGCCGTACTGCTCCTCGGCCTTGTCCATTTCCCGCTGCCACTCCTTGACCTGCGTCCAGCCGCCCTCATAACCAGGCAGGACGCCTTTCCAGTTGCCCAGGCCGGGATACAGGGCGAGATAGCCGAGCGCGAAGATGACTGTGCCGACGAACAGCATGAACCACCAGCGCGGCAGCGGATTGTCGTATTCCTCGATGCCGTCATAGGAATGGCCGACGGTTTCTTCGGTGCTGTCGGGGCGCTGCCCCTT
The DNA here is from genome assembly GCF_024448335.1 of Stutzerimonas frequens. Lineage (GTDB taxonomy): Bacteria > Pseudomonadota > Gammaproteobacteria > Pseudomonadales > Pseudomonadaceae > Stutzerimonas > Stutzerimonas frequens. Next base: position 304 of record NZ_JAMOHM010000010.1, on the reverse strand, counting down.
ACGAGTTGCCAGTAGCAGCCAGACCAGCGCGGCAATGGTGCCGAGGCTCAGCAGGGTGACGTACCAACTCCAAAACGAGGTCATTTATTTCTTACTCCTGGAAGCTTCTTCATCACGCTTCTTGGCGTCGGTCTCGTCGTCCGCGAAGGGCAGGTTGGCGGCTTCGTCGAAGCTGTTCTTGCGTTTGCTGCTGTAAGCCCAGAGCACCACGCCGATGAAGGCGACGAATACCAGAATTGTGCCCAGGCCGCGAAGAGTCCCGATTTCCATCATGCGTTACCGTTTGTTGGTGAGTGCAGTGCCG
>NZ_JAMOHM010000009.1 GCF_024448335.1 Stutzerimonas frequens | reverse complement strand
ACCATTTGGTGCAGCAACGCGGCTTGCGACGAAACGGGAACAGACCCTAGAGGAAAGCCTGCGGGTTGGAGTCAGCTCCAGGTCAAGCGGAAGTTTGCTGGCGATACAGGGCGATCTTCGCGCGCAATGCGTCGAGATGATCATGGTCGCGCTGGATGCGTTCCTGCAGCCGGGCCGCATGTTCTTCGAGCAGCGCCTGGCGCGCCGCCAGCGTGGTAGCGCCGCATTCGCGCAGATCGGCGTAGCGGATGATGTCGTCCAGCGCCATTCCGGTGTCTTTCAGGCGCAGGATGAAGCCGATCCACTCCAGGTCGCGTGGGCCATAGACGCGAAAACCGCTGGCATCCCGAGCAACCTGCCGCAGCAGGCCGATCTTCTCGTAATAGCGCAGCGTGTCGGCGGACAGCCCGGTACGTGCGGCGAACTGCCGGATGCTGAGGCGGACCGGCACCTCGTTCATGCCTTGATCGACCGCAGAACGACGAATTTCGGCGTGGCGGCGACCTGCTCGGCATTGCCGAACAGACGCTTGAGCTTGAGGTGATAGCCAAGGTGGCGATTGCCGACGATCCACAGCTCGCCGCCCTTGGTCAGTGCCGCCTTGGCCTGGGTGAACATGCGCCAGGCAAGGAAATCGCCGACTACCTGCTGCTGGTGGAACGGCGGATTGCACAGCACCAGATCCAGCGAGCCGGGCGGCTGCTCGGCCAGGCCGTCGCCGGCGCGGATATCGGCCGGGCGCTCGCCGAGGATCGCCCGCCAGTTCTCGCGCGCCGACTGCACCGCCATGTAGCTCTCGTCCACCAGGGTCAGCTCCGCCTGCGGGTTACCCAGCGCGTAGACGATGCCGAGCACGCCGTTGCCGCAGCCGAGGTCGGCGACACGTAGCGCGCCGAGCGCCTTGGGCAGATGCGGCAGAAAGGCGCGCGTGCCGATGTCCAGCCCTTCGCGACAGAACAGGTTGGCGTGGTTTAGCAGTTCCAGTTTTGGCTGGTCGAGCTGATAGCGGGTCGGGTAGGGCGACCGCGGTACCGGTTTCGCGCTTGGCGTGGCGCTGAGCAGGCGGGCCTTCTTTACCGCCAGCGAAGCCTGCACCGGGCCGATGTACTGCTCCAGCAGATCGCCGGCGGCACGCGGCAGGTGCTTGATCATCGCCGCCGCGATCACCTGCGAGCCGGGCGCCAGCTGGCCGTGCAGACGGATCAGCTGTTCTTCCAGCAGGGCAAGGGTCTTCGGTACGCGAATCAGCACCCGGTCGAACGGACCCTCGGCGACCTCGCTGGCGGGAACGAAACGCACGCGGTCGGCCGGCAGGTCGTTGCGTGCCAGATTCTTCTGCAGGGCCAGATGGGCCAGATGCGAATCGCCGCTGCTGGTCACTTCGACATGCGCGGCCAGCGCGCAGGCCAGCGCACCGAAGCTGTCATTGAGAATCAGCACCCGCGTGGCGGCCGGCAGACGCTGTTCATGCAACGTGGCGAGCAGGTATTCGTCGGCGGCGTCGAAGGCCTGCAACGGCTCGTTGGGCTGCTCCGGCTGGCGGATCAGGTCGAGGCTGGCGTACGGGGTGTCGAGAATAGGCATGAGAACTGGCGGTGTTTATCTGCGTCGGAAAGGAGTATCAACAATTCACGGGCGCTGCGAGCGGCAGGTCCGGCAGATGCTCGGAGGGAGCGAAGTATGACCGCCAGCGAAGAGAAGTTCACCCGCCAGCGCCTGCTCGAGGTGCAGACGCTGACGCCCAACCTGTTCACCCTGCGCACCAGCCGCGACCCCGGCTTTCGTTTCACTGCCGGGCAGTTCGCCCGCCTCGGCGTGCGCAAGCCCAGCGGCTGTATCGTCTGGCGCGCCTATTCGATGGTCTCGGCGCCGCACGACGAGTTTCTCGATTTCTTCTCCATCGTGGTGCCGGACGGCGAATTCACCAGCGAGCTGAGCCGGCTCAAGGTCGGCGACGAGTTGCTGGTGGACAAGCAGGCCTTCGGCTTCCTGACGCTGGATCGCTTTCCCGATGGCCGTGACCTCTGGCTGCTGGCCACCGGCACCGGTATCGCGCCGTTCCTGTCGATCCTGCAGGACTTCGAGGCCTGGCAGCGCTTCGAGCGCATCATTCTCGTCTACAGCGTGCGCGAAGCCCGCGAACTGGCCTATCAGCAGCTGATCGCCGAACTGCCGCAGCGCGACTACCTGGAAGGTCTGGGCGCGAAGCTGCTGTACCTGCCGGTAGTCACGCGCGAACGGGTGCCCGGCGCGCTGCAAGGGCGCATCACCACGCTGATCGAGAACGGCGAGCTGGAGCGCGCCGCCGATCTGCAGCTGACGCCCGAGCATTCGCGGATCATGCTCTGCGGCAACCCGCAGATGATCGAGGACACCCGTGCGGTACTGAAAGCCCGCGATCTGAACCTGGCGATGACCCGCAGGCCGGGCCAGGTGGCAGTGGAGAACTACTGGTAGCCGGAACGCGGCCCTGGCGGGTCGTCGGTGGTAGGCAAGCACTGCGGCGTTTCCCACTCGGCGGCTTGGAAAATGAGTAGGGTGGATGGCCGAAGCCATCCACGCGCGAGCCGCGGCGTTTCTGCACTTGGCCTTGTCCATGCCGCCCGCTTGGAAAGTTGCTTCACGGCCCCGGTTTGGTGTCCGAATGGCTTTCTCAAATGAAAAGCCCCCGCCGGACAATCCCGGCGGGGGCTTTTTCTTGTCGCTTGCAGCTCGAGGCTGGTGGCTGCCTTAGACGACGCCCTGGGCCAGCATGGCATCGGCGACCTTGACGAAGCCGGCGATGTTGGCGCCTTTGACGTAGTTGATCCGGCCGTTTTCCTCGCCGTGGGCGACGCAGGCGTGGTGGATCGACTGCATGATGCCGTGCAGCTTGGTATCCACCTCACCGGCGGTCCAGTGCAGGCGCATGGCGTTCTGGCTCATCTCCAGACCGCTACAGGCCACACCACCGGCATTGGATGCCTTGCCCGGTGCGTAGAGGATGCCGGCCTCGAGGAACAGGTCTACGGCCTCCAGGGTGGACGGCATGTTCGCGCCTTCGGCCACGCAGATGCAGCCGTTCTTCAGCAGTGCGCGGGCGTCTTCGCCATCCAGTTCGTTCTGCGTGGCGCAGGGCAGGGCGATGTCGCACGGCAGGTTCCACGGACGCTGATCGGCCAGGTAGGTCACGCCGAACTGCGTGCCCATCTCCTCGAGTCGACCGCGACGAACGTTCTTCAGGTCCATCAGGTAGGTCCACTGCTCGGCAGTCATGCCGTCCGGGAAGTGCAGGGTGCCGCCCGAGTCGGACAGCGAGACGACCCGGCCACCCAGTTCCATGACCTTCTGCGCCGCGTACTGCGCGACGTTGCCGGAACCGGAGATCGCCACGCGCTTGCCGTCGAAGCTGCTGTGGCTGCTCTTGAGCATTTCCTCGGCGAAGTACACGCAGCCGTAGCCGGTGGCTTCCGGGCGGATCAGACTGCCGCCGTAGGCCAGGCCCTTGCCGGTCAGGACGGAAGTGAACTGGTTGGACAGGCGCTTGTACTGGCCGAAGAGGAAGCCGATCTCGCGACCGCCGACGCCGATGTCACCGGCTGGCACGTCGAGGTCGGCGCCGATGTGGCGGTACAGCTCGCTCATGAACGACTGGCAGAAGCGCATGACCTCGTTGTCGCTCTTGCCCTTGGGATTGAAGTCCGAGCCGCCCTTGCCGCCGCCCATGGGCAGCGACGTCAGGGAGTTCTTGAAGACCTGTTCGAAGGCCAAGAACTTGAGGACGCCGAGATTGACCGAGGGATGAAAGCGCAGACCGCCCTTGTACGGGCCGATGGCGCTGTTCATCTGGATGCGGAAACCGCGGTTGACCTGGACGCGGCCCTGATCGTCGACCCACGGCACGCGGAAGATGATGGCGCGCTCCGGCTCGACCATGCGCTCGATGATGCCGGCCTGCATGTAGTGCGGGTGGGCTTCGAGGAAGGGCCAGAGGCTGCGAACCACTTCTTCCACCGCCTGGTGGAACTCGGGTTGGTGGGGGTCGCGTTGCTTCAGTCGGGCGAGAAAGGCATCAACGGTTTCGATCATCAGTAGGCCCTCGGCGACCGCTTGTTGGCAGTCATTGATAATTTTGGCGGGCGACTGTAACAAACCTGATTTGCACCGCGGAAGTGCGTTGTAGCTCGATTGCGCTTATCGATGGTGCGTCGAGAGGTGAGCTGACTGGCGTAAGGTATCGCTCAGAGCGCCTCTGGGACGGGTGTTTCAAGATGCTTCTGGAGGGGCGAGCCTACCGCTGGATCAATTTGCGCCGAAATGTCGCATTTAGCGCATCATTTTTGTGCGGGGGCGGCGCGTTACTCCGCCAGTTCGCAGCGGTTGCGACCGCTGCGCTTGGCGCGCAGCAGGGCCAGGTCGGCGCGGTTGATGGTATTGGAGTAGGTTTCGTCGGCATGCAGTTCGGCGATGCCCATGCTGGCGGTGACGCCGAGCAGGTCGTCGTTCACCCGCACGCCCAGAGACGCGATGCTGTCGCCCAGGCGGCGCATGACCGGTTGGGCGGTCGCGGCAGTGCACTCGGGCATCAGGATGAGGAATTCTTCGCCGCCCCAGCGCCCGCACAGATCATGTTCGCGTATTTCCGACTCCATGACCCGCACCACCTCGATCAGCACCCGGTCACCGACTTCATGGCCGTACTCGTCGTTGATCACCTTGAAACGATCGATATCCAGCATCACCACGGCCAGCGGTCGCGCATAGCGCTTGGCGCGCTCGCTTTCCTCGCGCAAGCGTTCGGTGAGCAGCCGGCGGTTGGCGATCCCGGTGAGGGAGTCCAGGGTCGAGGCCTCACGCAGCGAGGCGTTGAGGTCCTGCATCATCATTTGGTAGCGGTCCGAGATGCGCGCGACCTTTTCCAGCTGGCGCAGCTGCTTGTCGAAACGCGCCGCCAGGCTCAGCTCGCGTTCGCGGGCGATGCTCTGGTAGCCATCCGACACGCGAGCGATGCGCTCGATGCGCCCGAGCAGATCGTGATGGGCGCTCCACAGCTGGCTGAGGGCCTCCTTCAGTGGGTGGCCTTCGAACTCTGGATTGGCAAGGAGACCGGCGATCTCCTGTTCTAGCGGCGATGGCCCGCGCATATCGACCTTCCGTCAGTCGTGGCTCTGGATGGCAAAGGGGAAGGTGCAGTCTTCCTTGAACTCTTCGGCCAGCTCGACCACACGCTCGTTGCGGATGTCGTAGTACCAGTTGACCGCCACCTGGCGACCGTCCTGGAAGGCCGCTTCGAGCAGGTCGAAGATGTCCATCATCGCCTTGATGCTGCTGGTGTTGAGGTACAGCAGGCGCAGCTCGAGGCTGAGTGGGTGGCTGGCCTGGGCGAGAAAGCGTTCGATCCACTCGTAGACCTGATGGAACAGCTCGTAGGAATTCTCAGGGTAGGAATCGCCCTGCATCGAGACGATGCCTTTTTCCCAGTCGGACTGGATTTCAGGGGTGGACTGGCTGCCGGGGATGGAAAAGTCGTTCATGGGGATGCTCTTGGGATTCAGATGACGGCGCTCAGGCTGATGAAAGACAGTTCGTCGGAGACTGGCTGCAACGAGGCCTTGAGCGGTTCGCTGGACTTGCGGGCGATGTCGATCAGGCCAAGCCCTGCGCCAGACGCCACGTGCTCGTCGCGCGGCTTGCGCAGTTGTTCCTTGTACAAAGCCTTCAGTTCGGCTTTGTCTTTCTTCGCCAGTTCCGCGATGGCATCGAGCAGTACCTGGCCATCGGCGGTTTCGATCAGGTTGCCGGCCGAGACGACGTAGCGGCCCTGCTCATCGCGGGCGACCACTACGGTGGCCCCGGCCTGCTGATCGGACCAGTTCTTCTCGCGGGTGTAATGACGGATGTTCTGGGTCATCTCGATGTATACGGCGAACACATCCATGGCCGATGACGGGTGGGCCTGTTCTTCGGCCATGTAATTGCGCAGCGCGTTGCCTATCTCTTCGATCAGGCTGCGCGAGATAGGGCCGTTGAAGCACAACATGATCTGTTGCTGGTTGTAGCATTCGCGCATCGCGAACATGTCAATGGGGGCCATGGCCAACTCCCTGTCTCAATCGAAACGGAAACATAACATCGTGATGTCGTCGCGCTGCGGAAATTCTCCCTGGTAGCGCGCCAGTGCGAGGCTGAAGGCTTCGCCCTGTTCAGCCAGCGGACGCCTTGCATGCTCACGGATCATGCTGGCGAAGCGGCTGTTGCCGAAGCCGTAGCCCTGGTCGCCGCCGGCCTGGTCGAGGAATCCGTCGGTGGTCATGTAGAAGGTCCGGCCTGACCGCAGGTCGATACTGGTGTTGTGGTACTCGCCGACGCGCTTGTCGCCGATCGCCCGGCGTGCCGCCTTGACCTCGTGAACGTCCTCGCCGTCACAGTAGTACAGAGCGATCTTCGCGCCGGAATAATGCACCTTGCGCCGCTTGAGATCGACATAGGCCAGGCCGATGTCCATGTTGGTGGCCAGCGCGTGGGCATCATCCTCTTCCTTGAGCATGCTGCGCACGATGGCGTCGGTACGCGCCAGCGCCGCGGCCGGATCGGCCAGGCCGGTGCTGCCGAGTGCCTGATCGATCACGGCATGGGCCAGCATGGTCATCAGGGCGCCGGGTACGCCATGGCCGGCGCAGTCGACCACGCCAAACAGACAGCCGTGGTCGTCGGCGCGATAGACATAGAAGTCACCACCAACGACATCGCGCGGCCGCCACAGCACCGCATGGCGATCGCCCATGGCGCTGACCAGCTGCCGGTTCGGCAGGATCGAGCGCTGGATGAGGCTGGCGTAATCGATGGAGTCGTCGATCTTCTTGTGTGCCGCGGCCATGTCCCGGTTGGCCTGTTCCAGGTCGCGGGTGCGCTCGCGTACGCGGTTCTCCAGCTCGCTGGTGTGGCTGCGCACCTTCTGTGCCATGGCGCCGAAGGCTGCACTGAGCTCGCCGATCTCATCCTGGCGATGCAGCGGCAGCGGCGCGTCGTACTGCCCGGCCGCCAGCGCCTGGGCGCTGCGGCGTAGCTGGCGCAGCGGCTTGAGCACGCGCTTCTCCACCAGCCAGGCGCCACCGCCGATCAGCAGCAGGAACAGCACGAGGAACAGTCCGATGGCCGGCAGCAGCGGACGCACCTCGACCACCTGCGCGGTGCTCAGGTCGACGGCGCTGGCGACGAACCACTGCAGTTCCGGAATCCAGCTCAGCGCCAGCAACCGCGGGGCGCCATCCAGCGTGACCCGAACGGTCGCCACGCTGCCCGGACTGTCGCGGCTTTCGGCCATGGCCTGGCGTACCGCCGACGCAGCGCTGAGGTCGTCGAGCAGGCCGAGGATGTTGGTGGACAGCGAGCGCCCCCGTGCCGTCTCGGCATTCAGGGTGACGAGGTTCTGGTTGGGGTGGACCAGGATGGAGCCGAAGGCGTCGAGCACCATCGACTCGACACCGACCTTGCCAGAGGCGATGAAGTCATCGAGAAAGGCCTTCAGGCTGATACCCGAGCCGACCAGGCCCAGGCGGCGCTCGCCATCGCGTACCTGCACGTTGAACCATACCTTCAGCTCGCCGGTCACGACCGAACGATCGACGTTGATGGCGTAAGGGGCATCGCTTTGCAGGGTCAGGTAGAACCACTCGTCGCGCGGGTTGTCCGGACTCATCTGATAGCGCGGCGCATCGCTGCGTGGCTGATCGGGCCCGTTGGAGTAGTAGCTGTTGCTATGCGCCGACGCGGCGAAGTAGGCGTGATCGCCGAGTGCCTGCTGGTAGCCGGCGGCTTCCTTGAAAAAGATCTCACGCTTGGCTGGATCGCGCTCATCGCTCAGCCAGGCGAGGGTCAGCTGCGAGGCCGCCAGCCGTTGAGCCAGGGCCAGCTCACGGGAGACCGGCGCGAACAGGCGCTCGCGGTTGAGTTGCACGACATTGCGTGCATAGGCTTCGCCAAAGCGATGCTGCACACCGAGCAGCGCTTCGCGGCCGATGAAGCCGGCAAACACGAAGGCCAGCAGGCAGCTGAGCAACAAGGCCAGCAGTGATTTGCCGCGCAGTCCCAAGGCTGCCATGCGAGTTCCTTTCCTGTCGCGAAGTCGTGGCGCGGTAGATGATTGCCGGCCGGGGTCAGAGAGGGCGGCAATTATCCGACATAAGGCATTTTGCTACTATTTTGTTCGTCGCCTTTCTGACGCAAGAACGGAGCCATAAGGCTCCGTTCGGGTTTTCCACAGCGTTATTGCGCGAGCTTCTTGTACTTGACGCGGTGCGGCTGGGAGGCGGCGTCACCGAGGCGTTTCTTGCGATCGGCTTCGTACTCGGTGTAGTTGCCTTCGAAGAACACCACGCTGCCATCGTCCTCATAGGACAGGATGTGAGTGGCGACCCGGTCAAGGAACCAGCGGTCGTGAGAGATCACGATGGCCGAACCGGGGAAGTCCAGCAGCGCCTCTTCCAGCGAGCGCAGGGTCTCGACGTCGAGGTCGTTGGACGGTTCGTCGAGCAGCAGCACGTTGGCGCCCTGCTTGAGGGTCAGCGCCAGGTGCAGGCGACCGCGCTCCCCGCCGGAGAGGTCCTTGACGAACTTCTGCTGGTCGGCGCCCTTGAAGTTGAAGCGGCCGACGTAGCTGCGCGACGGTACCTCGTAGTTGCCGATGCGGATCTGGTCGAGGCCGTCGGAAACCGCTTCCCAGACCGTCTTGCCGCCGTCCAGGTCGTCACGGCTCTGGTCAACGCAGGCCAGCTGCACGGTTTCGCCGATCTCGATGCTGCCCGAATCCGGGGTTTCCTTGCCCATCAGCATGCGGAACAGTGTGGACTTGCCCGCGCCGTTGCCGCCGATCACGCCGACGATGGCGCCCTTCGGTACGCTGAAGGACAGGTCGTCGATCAGTACGCGATCGCCGTAGCCCTTGCGCACGTTCTTCAGCTCGATGACCTTGTCGCCCAGGCGCTGGCCGGCCGGGATGTAGATCTCGTTGGTCTCGCTGCGCTTCTGGAATTCCTGCGACTGCATTTCCTCGAAGCGCTGCAGGCGGGCCTTGGACTTGGACTGGCGGGCCTTGGCGCCCTGGCGCACCCACTCCAGTTCCGCCTTCATGGCCTTCTTGTGTGCCGACTCCTGCTTGGCTTCCTGCTCCAGGCGCGCGGCCTTGGCTTCCAGCCACTGCGAGTAGTTGCCCTCGAAGGGTATGCCCTGGCCGCGGTCGAGTTCGAGAATCCAGCCGGCGACGTTGTCGAGGAAGTAGCGGTCGTGGGTGATCGCCACCACTGTGCCGGGGAAGTCGTGGAGGAAATGCTCCAGCCAGGCCACCGAGTCGGCGTCCAGGTGGTTGGTCGGTTCGTCCAGCAACAGCATGTCGGGGGCCGACAGCAGCAGGCGGCACAGCGCGACGCGGCGCTTCTCGCCACCGGACAGGTGGCCGACCTTGGCGTCCCACGGCGGCAGGCGCAGTGCGTCGGCGGCTACTTCCAGCTGGCGCTCCAGGTTGTGGCCATCGGAGGCCTGCAGGATCGCCTCGAGCTTGGCCTGCTCGGCGGCCAGCGCGTCGAAGTCGGCGTCTGGCTCGGCATAGGCGGCATAGACGGCATCCAGACGGGTCTGGGCGTCCTTGATCACGCTGACCGCTTCCTCGACGATCTCGCGCACGGTCTTCTCGGGATCGAGCTGCGGCTCCTGCGGCAGGTAGCCGACATTGATGCCCGGCATGGCGCGGGCTTCGCCGTCGAACTCGGTGTCGACGCCGGCCATGATGCGCAGCAGGGTGGACTTACCGGCGCCGTTCAGGCCGAGCACGCCGATCTTGGCGCCGGGGAAGAACGACAGGGAAATGTTCTTGAGGATCTCACGCTTCGGCGGAACGACCTTGCTCAGCCGGTGCATGGTGTAGACGTATTGAGCCATGGAAACAGATGCCCGTGACAGTGGTGATGGATGCCGCCCCGAAGCCGTCAGGGCCGGGAAGAAAAGGGTGGCATGTAAAGGGCGCAAAGCTACCCGAATGGGCCGGTCAGGGCAAACCGCGGCGGTGCTGTCGGTGGGGCCTGCGCGGGTCGGTAGGGCGCTCGCGTTCATGCTGACCATGACCAGCGCTCATACCCGCAACGGCGTGGATGGGGTAGAATCCGCGCCTCACTTTTTAACCGCCAGCTGACCTCAGAGGACTGCCATGTTCAGCCGTGATTTGACCCTCGCCAAATACGACGCCGAGCTTTTCGCTGCCATGCAGCAGGAAGCCAAGCGTCAGGAAGACCACATCGAGCTGATCGCCTCGGAGAACTACACCAGCCCGGCGGTGATGGAAGCCCAGGGTTCGGTGCTGACCAACAAGTACGCCGAAGGCTACCCGGGCAAGCGCTACTACGGCGGTTGCGAGTACGTCGACGTGGTCGAACAGCTGGCCATCGATCGCGCCAAGCAGCTGTTCGGCGCCGACTACGCCAACGTCCAGCCGCACGCCGGCTCGCAGGCCAACGCCGCGGTTTACCTCGCCCTGCTCAGTGCAGGTGACACCATTCTCGGCATGAGCCTGGCCCACGGCGGCCACCTGACCCACGGCGCTTCCGTGTCGTCCTCCGGCAAGCTGTACAACGCCGTGCAGTACGGCATCAACGATCAAGGCCTGATCGACTACGACGAAGTCGAGCGCCTGGCCGTCGAGCACAAGCCGAAGATGATCGTCGCCGGCTTCTCCGCCTATTCGCAAAAGCTGGACTTTGCCCGCTTCCGCGAGATCGCCGACAAGGTCGGTGCGTATCTCTTCGTCGACATGGCGCACGTCGCCGGTCTGGTTGCTGCTGGCGTTTACCCGAACCCGGTACCGTTCGCCGACGTCGTTACCACCACCACCCACAAGACCCTGCGCGGCCCGCGCGGCGGCCTGATCCTGGCCAAGAAGAACGAGGAGATCGAGAAGAAGCTCAACTCCGCGGTCTTCCCGGGCGCCCAGGGCGGCCCGCTGGAGCATGTCATCGCGGCCAAGGCGGTGTGCTTCAAGGAAGCCCTGCAGCCCGAGTTCAAGGCCTACCAGCAGCAGGTGGTGAAGAACGCCCAGGCCATGGCGGAAGTGTTCATCCAGCGCGGCTTCGACGTGGTTTCCGGCGGCACCCAGAACCACCTGTTCCTGCTCAGCCTGATCAAGCAGGACATCACCGGTAAGGACGCGGACGCCGCCCTGGGTCGCGCCCACATCACCGTGAACAAGAACAGTGTGCCGAACGATCCGCGTTCGCCGTTCGTCACCTCCGGCCTGCGCATCGGTACTCCGGCGGTCACCACTCGTGGTTTCGGCGAAACCGAGTGCCGCGAGCTGGCCGGCTGGATCTGCGACATCCTCGACAACATGGGCGACGAGTCGGTGATCGAAGCGGTCCGTGGCAAGGTCGAAGCCGTCTGCGCCAAGTTCCCGGTATACGGCAACTAAGCGTCAAGGCGCTGCAAACGGAAGGCCCGCGCAAGCGGGCTTTCTGCTTTCTGGCGCCGGCAACCGCTGTTGGCTTGATCCTGATCGGTCGCTTCGGGCGTGCGCCACGCTAGACTCCGCACACCGCTCATCGGAGTTCTGGCATGTTCAAAAACGCCACAGGCGTGATCCTTCCTCCGCCAATCATCTATCTGCTGTTTCTCGCGGTCGCCTGGTTGCTCGAGGCGCTGCTGCCCGTTGCGCTACCGAAGAATATCTGGACGGATTACCTCGGTTGGGGGCTAATCGATGCCGGCGTATTGCTGATGCTCTGGGCCGGTTTGTTGATGCTCTGGCGCAAGACCACGGTCAATCCCTACGGCAAGCCGGCGAAATTGCTGGAGGAGGGGCCGTTCCGCTTTTCGCGCAATCCGATCTACCTGGCCGACAGCCTCATTTACCTCGGCATCGCGCTGCTATGGGCGTCGCTGTGGCCGTGGCTGCTGTTCCCTGCGGTGATCGTGACCATGCAGCGTGGCGTCATCGTGCATGAGGAGCGGCTGCTCATCCAGCTGTTCGGCGATGACTATCGGGCCTACTGCGCGCGCGTCCGCCGCTGGTTGTGACGGCGGCTTCGGCTGGTACTGTCCTATAGTGAACCCAGACTTCGCGGAGTAATGCCATGAGTGATTCGTCCAGTGAGCGCCGGCGCTTTCAGCGCATCGAGTTCGACGCAGCCACCGAACTGGTGCAGGGTGAGCGTTGCTGGTCGGTAGAGCTGCATGACCTGTCGCTGAAGGGGCTGCTGGTTCGTCGTCCGGCCGACTGGAGCGCTGACGCCGAGCAACCCTTTGCAGCACGGGTGCGCCTCGCCTACGACGCCGAGGTGCGCATGGAGGTAAGCATGGCTCACGAGGAAGGCGAGTTGATCGGCTTCGTCTGCCAGCACATCGACCTCGACTCGATCGCTCATTTGAGACGTCTGGTCGAACTCAACCTTGGCGACGAAGCGCTGCTGGAGCGTGAGCTGGCGGCGCTGGGCGGCGCCTAGCAGCTCACTCGAACAGCGCGTCGAGGGCCTGCTCCAGACGTGTCACGGCAATGATCTGCAGGCCGGGCGGGGCCTCTTTCGGCGCATTGCCCTTGGGCACGATGGCGCGCTTGAAGCCGTGCTTGGCGGCTTCCTTCAGGCGTTCCTGGCCGCTCGGCACCGGGCGGATCTCGCCGGACAGGCCCACCTCGCCGAACACCAGCAGATCGGTATCCAGCGGGCGGTTGCGCAGGCTGGAAATCACTGCCGCCATCAGCGCCAGGTCCGCCGCCGTCTCCAGTACCTTCACGCCGCCCACCACGTTGATGAACACGTCCTGGTCGTAGGTCGGGATGCTGCCGTGGCGGTGCAGTACGGCGAGCAGCATGGCCAGGCGGTTCTGGTCCAGGCCGAGGGTGACGCGGCGCGGGTTGGCCAGGTGGCTGGTGTCGACCAGCGCCTGCACTTCCACCAGCATCGGCCGGGTACCTTCCCAGGTCGCCATCACCACGCTGCCGGGCACCGCTTCCTGAGCGCGGGTGAGGAAGATCGCCGAGGGGTTGGTGACTTCCTTCAGGCCCTTGTCGGTCATGCCGAACACGCCCAGTTCGTTGACGGCGCCAAAGCGGTTCTTCACCGCGCGCAACAGGCGCAGGCGGCCATCGGATTCGCCCTCGAAATACAGCACCGTATCGACCATGTGCTCGAGCACGCGCGGGCCGGCCAGCGCGCCTTCTTTGGTGACGTGGCCGACCAGGAAGATCGCCGTGCCACTCTGCTTGGCGAAACGCACCAGCAACGCCGCGCTCTCACGCACCTGGGCTACGCCACCGGGCGCCGATTGCAGCTGCTCGGTGAAGATGGTCTGGATCGAGTCGATGACCATCACCTTGGGCTTTTCCAGCCGCGCGGTGGCGATGATCGACTCGATGCAGGTTTCGGTCATCACCTTGAGCCTGTCCTGCGGCAAGTCCAGACGGCGCGCGCGCATCGCCACCTGCTGCTGGGATTCCTCGCCGGTGACATACAGCGCCGGGAAGCGCTGGGCGATGGCGCACAGGGTTTGCAGCAGGATGGTCGACTTGCCGATGCCTGGGTCGCCGCCGATCAGCACCACCGAGCCGTCCACCAGGCCGCCGCCGAGCACGCGATCCAGCTCGCCGGAAGCGGTTGAGAATCGTGGTACTTCCTCGACGCTGACCTCGGCGAGCGTCCTGATGTTGGCCTGCTCCCCTGCCCAGCCTGCGCGGCCGGAGGGCGGTGCCGCACCCTCGATGATCGTTTCCACCAGCGTATTCCAGGCGCCACAGTCACCGCACTGGCCGGCCCATTTCGGGAAGGTCGAGCCGCATTCGGTGCAGCCATACATGCGCTTGGCCTTGGCCATGGGAAACTCCGGGTCTGATTGGTGGTGTCGCATGATAACGGCTGACTTGATCGCCATCAGCCACAAGCGGCGAGGCAGCGGCCAGACTGTAAACAAATCGAACAGGAGTGAGCGCCATGCGACATCTGTTGTTTCTGCATCTGCTGGGCGCCAGTGTCTGGGTTGGCGGGCATCTGGTACTGCTGTTCAGTGTTCTGCCGGGTGCCCTGCGTCGCCGCGATGTGCAACCGGTACGCCAGTTCGAACAACTCTACGAGCGCGTCGGGATTCCTGCGCTGCTGGTGCAGATCGTCAGCGGGCTCTGGCTGGCCAGCCTCTGGCTGCCCCATGGGCAATGGTTCGATTCGTCGCCCATGGCGCATCTGGTGCAAGCCAAGCTGGTACTGCTCGGATTTACCGCGCTGCTCGGCGTGCATGCGCGGCTGGCATTGATTCCCAAGCTGGATGCGCAGCGCCTGCCGCAACTGGGGCTACACATCGTGCTGATCACCTTGACTGCGGTTGCCTTCGTCTGGGTCGGCTCCGGGTTCCGCTTCGGTGGATTGTTCTAGCGGGCCAGACAGCAAGAAGCCCGCACATGGCGGGCTTCCCTTCACGGGTAGGCGCTATCAGCCGCAGCAACCGCCGCAGCAGCTGCCCGAGGCGCGCTTGATGTCGCGGGCGATGTCGTCCTTCATCGCCACGCGCTCCTGCTTGAGGGCATTGAGCGCGCTGTCGTCTAGAGTTTCGACACCGTCTTCGACGCGGCAGATGCGCTTGTCCAGCGCTTCGTATTCATCCGCTTTGCGGGCGAAGGCCGGATCTTCCTGACGCAGTTTCTGCAACTGCTCGCGTTTCTCAGGGAAATCCTTGATCAGTGGGTGATGTTCGACGTGCATGGAAACCGCTCCGGTTTGTCAGGAAGGCGTTTACCTTAGTCTCCTTCCTCCGAGAACCGGTTGACGGCGATCAAGCGAACCTCATTCGCAATAACCGGTCGATGAAAGGCGTTCTGTCGTGGCCTGCGCCGGCAAGCTCGCCTATGCTCTACCACGGCGTTCACCGCCATGTCCGCGGGGGGCGTGGCGGGCGGCCCGGTCATCCACTAAAGGAAAATCTACGTATGAGTCTGATCAACGAATTCAAGGCGTTTGCCGTGCGGGGAAATGTCGTCGACATGGCCGTGGGTATCGTCATCGGCGCTGCGTTCGGCAAGATCGTGTCGTCGTTCGTCGACGGGGTGATCATGCCGCCGCTGGGGCTGCTGATCGGCGGTATGGACTTCTCGGATCTGGCGATAGTGCTCAAGGACGCCGTCGGCGAGGCCCCTGCGGTGGTGCTGCGGTACGGTGCATTCATTCAGACCGTGGTGGATTTCGTGATCATCGCCTTTGCCATCTTTATGGCGATCAAGGCGATCAACCATCTCAAGCGCAAGGAAGCCGAGGCGCCATCTGCGCCGCCAGCGCCCTCCAAGGAAGAGTTGTTGCTGACCGAGATACGCGACCTGCTCAAGGAGCAGAGGGGAAGCTGAAACGGGGGCCGTTACCCGGCGGCTGGCGCCGGGTAACGGGGAGCGATCACTCTGGCTTCGGAGTGTTCGCGGTGCTGGCGGGAAGTACCGGATAGGCGACTTGCGGCTGCTCGCCGGTCACGCTGTGCAGGAACGCAGTAATCGCGCTGACTTCGTCCTTGTCCAGTTTACGGCCCAGTTGGCTGTCACCCATGATCGCAACGGCCTGTTCGAGCTCCCAGACCTCACCACTGTGGAAGTACGGCGGGGTCAGCGCGACATTGCGCAGCGGCGCGGCACGGAAGACGTACTCGTCGCTGGCGGTATTGGTCACCGCGAAGCGTCCCTTGTCGCCGGTCGGCAGTACTTCGGCTCCGGGCTTCTTGATCACGCCGAAGGGGAAGTAACCCTGACCGCCAAGGTTGACGCCGTTGTGGCAGGAAGAGCAGCCGGCGTCCATGAACAGGGCGAGCCCCTGTTTCTGTTTGTCGTCCAGCGCCCCGTCCTCACCCTTGAGGAAGCGGTCGAACGGCGAGTTCGGCGTGGTCAGGCTGACTTCGAAGGCTTCCAGGGCGTAGGCCATGTTGTCGAAACTGACCGGCTCCTTGTCGTTGGGGAAGGCCTTCTTGAACTCGGCGGCGTACTCCGGAATGCTCTGCAGCGTCGAGACGACACGCTCGGGCGTACTGTTCATTTCCACGCTTGCCTGGACCGGCCCCTTGGCCTGTTCCTGCAGATCCTTGGCGCGTCCGTCCCAGAACTGCGCGGCGTTGAATACGGCGTTCAGCACGGTGGGCGAGTTGCGCGGGCCCTTCTGCCAGCCGTGACCGATCGAGGTTGGCACGTTGTCGCTGCCGCCGATGCTCAGGTTGTGGCAGGTGTTGCAGCTGATGACGTGACTGCTGGACAGGCGCGGGTCGAACCAGAGTTTGTGACCGAGCATTGCCTGATCTTCGCTGACCTTCTGACCGCGGACCTCGGTGACCTTGTCCGGAATCGGTTTGAACATCGCGTTGGCGCGCTCACGCAGCTCATCAGCGTTCGCTGCGCTGGTCATTAGTAGGCTGCTAAGCAATAACGGAATAGAAGGGCGCATCACGGAAGCTCCTTTTGTGTTGGCTGGCTCTAGGAGGCGCCTTTTCGTCAAGTGGCCGGTTGACCCACATCAAGATCTGCGAACA
Source organism: Stutzerimonas frequens (assembly GCF_024448335.1). GTDB lineage: Bacteria > Pseudomonadota > Gammaproteobacteria > Pseudomonadales > Pseudomonadaceae > Stutzerimonas > Stutzerimonas frequens. The sequence continues at coordinate 165,434 of NZ_JAMOHM010000009.1, read as the reverse complement.
GATCGGACACCATCGATTGTTTCTACATATGTCGGCATGCGTCGGCCAACGAAAGAGCAGCGAACCCCGGTCAGCCACATCCGGCGGTCGCCGGCCAGGAGACACCGGCTTCAACCTTGCGGCGCGGCTGGCTCGGCGCGAGAATGACGCGCATCAATCGTGGCTGCGCGCCACCCCGTCAAGGATTCCCGATGCCTGAAACTGTCGCTGCCGGCCTGCGCCTGGCACCCGATGCGCTGACCCGTCCCTTCGAGCCCAGCCAATTCAACTTCAAGACCACCGCCGAGCTTGAGCCCTTTCTCGGCGTACTCGGCCAGGAGCGCGCGGTCGAGGCGCTGCAGTTTGGCGTGGCGATGCCGCGCCCGGGCTATAACGTCTATGTCATGGGCGAGCCCGGCACCGGGCGTTTTTCCTTCGTGCGACGGTATTTGAAGGCCGAAGGGAAACGACTGGAGACGCCGTCGGATTGGGTCTATGTGAACAACTTCGACGAGCCTCGCGAGCCGCGCGTGCTCGAGCTGCCACATGGCGGTGCCGCTGCGTTCATCGCCGATATCAATCAGTTGATCGACAACCTGCTGGCGACCTTTCCGGCGGTATTCGAGCATCCGAGTTTCCAGCAGAAGAAGAGCGCCATCGACCGCGGCTTCAATCAGCGCTACGACAAGGCCTTGGATGTGATCGAGAAGCTCGCCCTGGAAAAGGAGATCGCTCTCTATCGCGACAGCACCAACATCGCCTTCACACCCATGAAGGAAGGCAAGGCGCTGGACGAAACAGAGTTCGCGCAGCTGCCGGAGAGCGAGCGCGAGCGTTATCACGAGGACATCTCCGCGCTGGAAGTGCGGCTGAACGAAGAGCTGGCGAGCCTGCCGCAGTGGAAGCGCGAGTCGACCAACCAGCTGCGCCAGCTCAACGATGAAACCATCAGCCAGGCGCTGCAGCCGCTGCTCGCGCCGCTGTCCGAGAAATATGCGGAGAACGCAGGTATCGAAGCGTACCTGCAGGCGGTGCAGGTCAACCTGTTGAAGACGGTGGTCGAGCAACTGGTCGACGAGAACCGTCCGGAAGCGCAGAACCGGGTGCTGCTGGAAGAGCAGTACAGCCCGAGCCTGGTGGTCGGCCATCCGGTCGATGGTGGCGCACCGGTGGTATTCGAGCCGCACCCGACCTACGACAATCTGTTCGGTCGAATCGAGTACAACACCGATCAGGGCGCGCTCTACACCAGCTACCGCCAGCTGCGCCCGGGCGCCCTGCACCGCGCCAATGGCGGTTTTCTGATGCTCGAGGCCGAGAAACTGCTCAGCGAGCCCTTTGTATGGGAAGCGCTCAAGCGGGCCCTGCAGTCACGCAAACTGAAGATGGAGTCGCCGCTCGCCGAGCTGGGCCGCCTGGCCACCGTGACGCTGACGCCGCAGGTGATCCCGCTGAACGTCAAGGTGATCATCATCGGCTCGCGCCAGCTCTATTACACGCTGCAGGACCTGGATCCGGACTTCCAGGAGATGTTCCGCGTGCTGGTGGACTTCGACGAGGACATTCCGCTGGCGGAGGACAGCCTCGAGCAGTTTGCGCAGCTGATGAAGACCCGCACTTCGGAAGAGGGCATGGCGCCGCTAACCGCCGCGGCCGTCGCGCGTCTGGCTACCTACAGCGCACGCCTGGCCGAACATCAGGGGCGCTTGTCGGCACGTATCGGCGACCTGTTCCAGCTGGTCAGCGAGGCCGATTTCATTCGCCAGCTGGCCAAGGACGAGGTCACCGATGTCGGTCACATCGAGCGTGCGCTGAAGGCCAAGGCCACGCGCACCGGTCGGGTTTCGGCGCGGATACTCGAGGATATCCTTGCCGGGGTGATCCTGATCGACAGCGAAGGCGCAGCGATCGGCAAGTGCAACGGGCTGACTGTGCTGGAAGTCGGCGATTCGGCCTTTGGCATGCCGGCGCGCATCTCCGCCACCGTCTACCCGGGCGGTTCGGGGATCGTCGACATCGAGCGCGAGGTCAATCTCGGCCAGCCGATCCACTCCAAAGGGGTGATGATTCTCACTGGCTACCTCGGCAGCCGCTATGCCCAGGAGTTTCCGCTGGAAATCTCGGCAAGCATCGCGCTCGAGCAGTCCTACGGCTACGTCGACGGTGACAGTGCCTCGCTGGGCGAATGCTGTGCGCTGATCTCGGCGCTGTCGCGTACACCGCTCAAGCAGTGTTTCGCCATTACCGGCTCGATCAACCAGTTCGGCGAAGTGCAGGCGGTCGGCGGGGTCAACGAGAAGATCGAGGGCTTTTTCCGCCTTTGCGAAGCACGTGGGCTGACCGGCGAGCAGGGGGTGATCATCCCCTTTGCCAACGTCACCACACTGATGCTCGATGAGCGTGTGCTCGAAGCGGTACGCCAGCAGCGATTCCACGTCTATGCTGTAAGACAGGTGGATGAGGCTTTATCGCTTCTGGTCGGCGAAGACGTCGGTGCCGCCAACGAACAGGGGCACTTCCCCAAGGGCAGCGTCAACGCCAGGGTGGTCGAGCGTCTGCGTGATATTGCCGAGATCGAAATGGAAGACGAAGGCAAGAGCGAGTCGGCGACCGCCGATCAGGCACCGTCCACGCCTGAGGGTGGAGATTGACTGCGCCATTGTGCGGTTTTTGAACGGAACGATAGCGCCAGCGGCGGGTCTGCAATGGAGGAGGGCATCCACCCTCCATCCACATGGTTATCCACAGCTTCAGGGGATAAACAGGCTTGCGCGCCCACCCGGACAGGGTGTCTCCCGCGTCGGCCGATGCGAGGACCGCCACCATGCCGCACAACTTGTGTCTGAACCGCCAGTGCCTGGGCCTGGTTACCCGAATCGAATGCGCTATACGCCCGCTTGCCGGCGGTAACGGTTTGTGGACGTTGCTCTGCGCCGCCGGACTGGCCGATGGTCAGCCCACCGCCATCAAGGTGCAGGGCCCGTTCCACGGGCCTGCCAAGGCCGAGTCGGTGCTCGCTGCGATCGCCGACAACCTGATGGGGCAGGGTTACGCCGAGTCGACCGATCCATCCATCTGGCAGCTGCACATGCAAGCCGAGCTGCGCCGCGTCAACGCCAACCAAGGGCGCTTTCTGAGCGGTTGGGAATAGTTGCGCTCGACGGCCGAGCACGTCGCGGCCAATCGTTCCAGGCGAATTGGCCGCGTGATGCCCTTGTGCTTATCCACATGCCGGATAGCGCTCCCTGACTGCCTTGGTGCACTCGTCCCTGCTGCGTATACTCGCGTCCTTCGTCATTTCCCGTGTGAGACCTCATGGAGCGTATTCTCGAAAATGCCATGTATGCCGCTCGCTGGCTGCTGGCTCCCATCTATTTCGGCCTGGCGTTCGCTCTGCTGGCGCTGGCGATCAAGTTCTTCCAGGAAATATTTCATATCCTCCCGGCGATTCTCTCGCTCGGCGAGGCCGAGCTCATCCTCAAGCTCCTGTCGCTGATCGACATGGCGTTAGTCGGTGGTCTGCTGGTGATGGTGATGATCTCCGGCTACGAGAATTTCGTTTCGCAGCTCGACATCGAAGAGGGCAAGGAAAAGCTCGACTGGCTCGGCAAGATGGATTCCGGCTCGCTGAAAATGAAGGTCGCGGCCTCCATCGTCGCCATCTCCTCAATCCACCTGCTGCGTATGTTCATGGATGCGCAGCAGCTGGAGAGCGAAAAGCTGATGTGGTACGTGATCATCCATCTGACGTTCGTGGTCTCGGCGTTCGCCATGGGCTACCTCGACAAGCTCACCAAGCACTGAGTGTGTCGCAGGGCTGAACGGAAAAGCTGTACAGAAATTTTTTTTTGTTAAATATTCTGTATCGGATTTTCCGGGGAGCCCGCCATGAACCTCCAAGACCTTGTCCGGCACGCCGATGCCGGTCACATCGACGCCCTCGAGCTGATCTCCCTCGAGGGCGGCATCTACATCCTCGATATCTATCTGCAAGGCCAGCGTCACAGCCTGGTCGATGAGCTCGGTCGCGTCTGGCATCTGCGTTCGGTCGAGCATGCCCGTGATCTGCTGCGGGAACTGCCCGAGCTGCCTTTCCATCTGGTGCAACAGTCGCCCTACGATGAGATGTGCGGCCTGTCCGAGGGGCTGCGCGAGCCTTTGCGCGTACCTATCGGTATGCGCTCGCAGTGGTGAGCCGAGCATTGTCACCGCGCCGGAGGGGCGCAGCATCCGGCAGCCAGAGTGTCGCCGCGTTGCGGCTGGTGCTTGGCGATCAGTTGAGCTTCGAGCTGTCCGCGCTGAGCGGCCTGGACCCATCGCGTGATCGGGTGTTGTTGGCCGAGGTAGCTGAGGAGGCTGGTCATGTCCCGCACCACCCACAGAAGATCGTCTTTCTGTTCAGTGCCATGCGCCATTTCGCCGAAGCGCTTCGCGAACGTGGCGTGGCAGTGGATTACGTGCGGCTCGATGATCCGGCCAACAGCGGCTCTCTGGCGGGTGAGCTGGCCCGCTTTGCCGCATTGCACCGGCCCGAAACAATACACATCACCGAAACCGGCGACTGGCGCGTCGAGCAGTCGCTGAAGGGCACGGGGTTGCCAATCAACTGGCATGAAGATCGGCGCTTTCTCTGCTCGCGCAGCGAGTTCGCACGCTGGGCGCGGGGCAAGCAGCAGTTGCGCATGGAGTTCTTCTACCGGGATATGCGGCGTCGAACCGGGTTGCTGCTGAATCCGGATGGCTCGCCGGAGGGCGGTGTCTGGAATCTCGACTCTGACAACCGTAAGCCGTTGCCGCGTGGCACGCGTGGCTTTCTCAGGTCGCGTTTTGCCTGCGATGGCATCACCCGCGAGGTGCTGGTGCTGGTCGAAGCGCGTTTCGCGCATCACTACGGGCGCCTCGACAGCTTCGATTATCCAGTGACCCACGCCGAGGCCGAGCGGCTCTGGAAGCACTTTCTGGATTTCGGCCTGGCGGCGTTCGGTGATTACCAGGACGCCATGGCCAGCGGCGAACCCTTCCTGTTTCATGCGCGCATCGGCGCTGCGCTCAATGTGGGTCTGCTCGATGTACGCCGACTGTGCCTCGATGTCGAGGCGGCGTACCGTGAAGGGCGCGTTGCGTTGAACGCGGCCGAGGGTCTCATTCGCCAGCTGATCGGCTGGCGCGAGTATGTGCGCGGTATCTACTGGCTGCAGATGCCCGACTATGCGCGGCGCAATGCATTCGGCAACGACCGACCACTGCCGGAGTTCTACTGGACCGGTCGGACGCGGATGAACTGCATGCGCCAGGTGATCGGCCAGACGCTCGAACTGGCCTACGCGCATCATATCCAGCGGCTGATGGTGACGGGCAACTTCGCCCTGCTCGCGGGTATCGCACCGCCTGCGCTGTGCGACTGGTACCTGGCCGTGTACATGGATGCCTTCGAGTGGGTGGAGCTGCCAAACGTGCTTGGCATGGTGCTGCACGCCGACGGCGGTTACCTGGGGTCCAAGCCCTACTGCGCGAGCGGCCAGTACATCAAGCGGATGTCCGATTACTGCCAGGGCTGCTCATACAGGGTGGCCGAGAGCACGACGAAGGACGCCTGCCCATTCAACGCGCTGTACTGGCACTTCCTGATGCGCCACCGTGAGCGGCTGCAGGACAATCCACGAATGGCCATGGTCTATCGCAACCTGACCCGCATGGACGAGGCTAGGCAGCAGGCGCTCTGGCAGCGTGGCGAAGCGCTGCTGGCACGGCTGGATGCTGGGGATTCCTTGTGAGAAGGAAGGCCGACCTGCCATCGAAGATCTGTGCCCGCTGTGGTCTGCCGTTCAGCTGGCGCAGGAAGTGGGCGCGCTGCTGGGACGAAGTGCGTTACTGCTCGCAGCGCTGCCGACGCATGTGAGGGCCAGGCTGCGACGACTCCGGCTATCCGGCTGTGCTAGGCTGGCCGACCTTTTTTACCTGACCGGAGCCCGGCATGACCGAACTCAATCTCTCCACCGACGAAACCCGCGTCAGCTACGGCATCGGCCGTCAGCTGGGTGACCAGCTGCGTGACAACCCGCCGCCGGGTGTCAGCCTCGACGCGGTGATCGCCGGTATTCGCGACGCGTTCGCCGGTGCTGCCAGCCAGGTGAGCCCCGAGGCGCTGAACGCCAGCTTCGCGGTGATCCGCCAGCGCATGCAGGTCGAAGCTCAGCAGAAGGCCGAGGCCGCCGCTGCCGAAGGCCGTGCCTTCCTCGCCGAGAACGCCAAGCGCGACGGCGTGGTGGTGCTGGAATCCGGCCTGCAGTATGAAGTGCTGTCCGCAGGCGACGGCGCCAAGCCGACCCGCGAAGACAGCGTGCGGACCCACTACCACGGCACCCTGATCGACGGTAGCGTGTTTGACAGCTCCTACCAGCGCGGCCAGCCGGCCGAGTTCCCGGTCGGAGGCGTCATCGCCGGCTGGACCGAGGCGCTGCAGCTGATGAATGCCGGTAGCAAATGGCGCCTCTATGTGCCGAGCGAACTGGCCTATGGTGCGCAGGGCGTCGGTAGCATCCCGCCCCACAGTACGCTGGTGTTCGACGTCGAACTGCTGGACGTGCTCTGACGCGGTTGCGATCGACGGTCTCTCGGTAGCTGTCGCGCGCAATGCGCGGCGGCGCTGGCCACGGGACGCGCGTGTTCCCACCTCGGTGCGCGCGTTCAGGTCTCGATCAGCTCAGGGGCGCAATGCCCGGGCATAGCTGAACAGAAACAGATTGCGGATCTGCTCCTTGAGCACGCAAGGTTCGTTCGTACTGAGTTCCTGCAGGTCGAGATCGCCCTGCTCGCGCAGCTCCTCCAGCGCCTCTCCATCCAGTGAAACGCACACCGCGCCGGTATTGCGGTCGAGTATGCGAAGGTAGGGCTGCGGCCGGTCCAGCCAGGCGTCGATCAGATAAGTCATGCGGCATCTCCAATTCAATCTCTTAATGAGAATAATTGTTATTTGCAAAGATGCAAGCGCGAATTTTCACCTACCGATCGAGTTGCGGCGAGCCAGGTAGTTATGCGGCTATAGGTGGACAGCTGCGCCGGCAGGCGACGCAGCGATGTAGCAGATCAGTGAGTGCGGGCTACTGCGAAACGGCAGAGATCGGCCAGCGCATCGCGATATTGGTTGGCCGGAACGACTTCGAGGCAGGCGATGGCACGTTCGGCATAGTCGCGGGCGAGCCTGGCGGTGTAGTCCAGGGCTCCCGAGGCTTCGACCGCAGCGCGGATGCTCTCCAGGTCTTCCAGCCCGCCTTTCTGGATGGCCTTGCGCACCAGGGCGGCCTGTTCGGCAGTGCCTTCGCGCATGGTGTAGATCAGCGGCAGCGTGGGTTTGCCTTCGGCGAGGTCGTCGCCGACGTTCTTGCCGAGGGTTTCGGTATCGCCCTGATAGTCGAGCAGGTCGTCGACCAGTTGGAAGGCAATGCCGAGGTGGTCACCGAAGGTGCGCAACGCCTCGCGCTGTTCCTCGCTGGCGGCGGCGAGCGTGGCGGCGCTGTGCGTCGAGGCCTCGAAGAGCATCGCGGTCTTGCCGCGGATGACTTCCATATAGATCTCTTCGGTGGTGCTGGCGTCGCGAACTTTCGACAGCTGCAGCACTTCGCCTTCGGCGATGACTCGGGTCGCCTGAGAAATGATGCGCATGACCGGCATCGAATCCAGCTCGACCATCATTTCGAACGAGCGTGCATATAGAAAGTCGCCAACCAGCACGCTGGGAGCATTGCCCCATAGCGCGTTGGCGGTGGAGCGGCCACGACGCATGCCGGACATATCGACGACGTCGTCATGCAGCAGCGTGGAGGTGTGAAGGAATTCGATGATGGCGGCGAGCAGGCGCAATTGCTCGCCCTGATGGCCCAGCGCGCTGCCGCTCAGCAGCACCAGCAGCGGGCGCAGGCGTTTGCCGCCGGCCGAAGTGATGTAATCCCCGATCTTTTCCACCAGAGGAACGCGCGAAGTCAGCTGCTTGCGGATGATGCCGTCGACAGCGGCAAAATCGTCCGCCACAACTTGATAGAAAGGCTGGGGTTGCATCGGGGACTCCTCGCAGATTGCGCGGCATGCTAGGGGGCGGGTCTGGCACTGTCAAGGCAACGCCCTTTGGCTATTGCGCGGGGTGTGGTGCATGCGTACAATCGCGGACCCTGAACTTCCCCCTGGGCATTTCCCTGCCTTACGCAATTGCACGGGCGTCACCTTCCGGCCCCATGCAGCCATGCCAGCCACCAATCATTCTTTCAAAGCGCTGGGTGAGCAGGATCAACGGAGATACAAGATGTACGCAGTTATCGTAACCGGCGGCAAGCAATACAAGGTTGCCGAAGGCGAATACCTCAAGATTGAAAAACTCGAAGTTCCGACTGGCGAAGCTGTCACCTTTGACCGCGTTCTGCTGATCGGCAACGGCGACGATGTGAAGATCGGCGCTCCGGTGGTCGATGGTGCCAAAGTCACCGCTGAAGTGGTTGCCCAGGGCCGCCACGACAAAGTGACCATCATCAAGTTCCGCCGTCGTAAGCACCACATGAAGCGTCAGGGCCACCGTCAGTGGTTCACTGAGGTCAAAATCACCGGTATTCAGGGCTAATCGGGCCTGAATCCCCATATAGGAGTATTGAACTCATGGCACACAAAAAAGCTGGCGGTTCTACCCGCAACGGTCGCGACTCAGAGGCCAAACGACTTGGCGTGAAGATGTACGGCGGCCAGGCCATCAAGGCCGGCAACATCATCGTGCGTCAGCGCGGCACCCAGTTCCACGCCGGTTATGGCGTTGGCATGGGCAAGGACCACACCCTCTTCGCCAAGGTCGAAGGCGTGGTCAAGTTCGAAGTGAAGGGCGCTTTTGGCCGTCGCTACGTGAGCGTCGTCGCAGCCTAACTGCGGCGTTGCTGGAAAAGCCCTGTCATGCGACGGGGCTTTTTTGTTTCTGTATCCTGTGAGGCTCTTGCCGAGAACCGCTTGGCGATCGTCCGGTTTTTCGCAAGATCCTTACGTTCTTGTTTCTTAAGCCCGTCCTGCGACGGGAGGCGTTCCCATGAAATTCGTCGATGAAGTATCGATTTTTGTAAAGGCCGGCGACGGCGGTAACGGCATGATGAGCTTCCGTCGCGAGAAGTTCATCGAAAAGGGTGGTCCCAACGGTGGTGATGGTGGTGACGGCGGCTCGGTGTATCTCGAGGCTGACGAGAACCTCAATACCCTGGTGGACTATCGCTATACCCGGCGCTTTCATGCGCAGAACGGGCAGAAGGGCGGCAGTACCGATTGCACTGGCGCCAAAGGCGAAGACCTTATCCTGCCGGTGCCGGTAGGTACCACGGTCATCGATGCGGCGACCCAGGAAATCATGGGCGACCTGACCAAGGCTGGTCAGCGACTGCTGGTGGCGCAGGGTGGCTGGCACGGGCTCGGCAATACGCGTTTCAAGTCCAGCACCAACCGCGCGCCGCGGCAGACAACGCCAGGCAAGCCGGGCGATGCGCGCGACCTCAAGCTGGAGCTGAAGGTGCTGGCGGACGTCGGTCTGCTCGGATTGCCGAATGCCGGCAAGAGTACCTTCATTCGCTCGGTGTCGGCGGCCAAGCCGAAGGTGGCTGACTATCCGTTCACCACGCTGGTGCCGAACCTCGGCGTGGTCAGCGTGGGTCGCTACAAGAGCTTCGTGATTGCCGATATTCCGGGGCTGATCGAGGGTGCCTCGGAAGGTGCCGGGCTCGGCATTCGCTTCCTCAAGCACTTGGCGCGTACCCGTCTGCTGCTGCATCTAGTCGATATGGCGCCGCTGGACGGCAGTGACCCTGCCGATGCTGCTGAGGTGATCCTGCACGAGCTGGAGAAGTTCAGTCCGGCGCTGACGCAGCGTGATCGCTGGCTGGTGCTGAACAAGGCCGATCAGCTGCTTGAAGAGGAGCGCGAAGAGCGCGTCCGGCAGGTGGTCGAGCGGCTGGAATGGAAAGGACCGGTGTTCGTCATCTCCGCGCTGGAGAGCGAGGGTACCGAGGCGCTCAGTCAGGCGATCATGCGTTACCTGGACGAGCGCGCCGTGCGTATCGCCGAGGAGCCGGAGTATGCCGAGGCGCTTGCCGAGCTGGATCGGCAGATCGAGGACGAGGCGCGGGCCCGGCTGCAGGAGCTCGATGATCAGCGGGCGCTGCGTCGTGCTGGCGTCAAGTCGGTCGAGGAGGCGGATGATGACGACTTCGACGACGATGATGATGACGAGGGCGGTGCCGAGATCATCTACGTTCGCTGAGGCGGGCGTTGGGCCGCTGTGAGGCCTGGTTCAGGCGGGTGGTCGGCGGGCTGGCTCGTGCGCAGCCCGATCCGGAAGTGTTTTGGCCGAATGGAAGGCGGGAACGATGCGGGACAAGGTGAGCGGCGCGCGGCGCTGGGTGGTGAAGATTGGCAGTGCGCTGCTGACCGCCGACGGTCGAGGGCTCGATCAGGCGGCGATGGCTGTCTGGGTCGACCAGATGGTGGCGCTGCGAGCGGCGGGCGTCGAGTTGGTGCTGGTGTCGTCCGGTGCGGTGGCTGCCGGCATGAGTCGTCTCGGCTGGGCTTCGCGCCCCAAGGCGGTGCACGAGCTTCAGGCTGCCGCTGCGGTGGGCCAGATGGGGCTGATCCGTGCCTGGGAGTCGAGCTTCGCGCGCTGCGATCAGCAGACCGCGCAGATTCTGGTCACCCATGACGATCTGTCCGATCGCAAGCGCTACCTCAATGCGCGCAGCACGTTGCGCACGCTCATCGATCTCGGTGTCGTGCCGGTCATCAATGAGAACGACACGGTTGTTACCGACGAGATCCGCTTCGGTGACAACGATACCCTGGCCGCGCTGGTTGCCAATCTGGTCGAGGCCGATCTGCTGGTGATCCTCACCGATCGCGATGGCATGTTCGATGCCGATCCGCGTCATAACCCCGAAGCCAATCTGATCAGCGAGGCGCGTGCCGACGACCCGGCGCTGGATGCGGTCGCAGGCGGCACCGGTGGCGCCCTGGGGCGCGGCGGCATGCAGACGAAGCTCCGGGCGGCGCGCCTCGCTGCGCGTTCCGGTGCGCACACGGTGATCGTCGGTGGGCGCATCGAGCAGGTGCTGTCGCGCCTCAAGGCGGGCGAGCGGCTGGGTACCCTGCTGGCGCCTGAATGCAATCGGCATGCGGCGCGCAAGCAATGGCTGGCCGGCCATCTGCAGACGCGTGGCACGCTGACCCTCGACGACGGGGCGGTGCTTGCCTTGCGTCAGGGTAATCGCAGTCTGCTGCCGGTCGGCGTGCGTGCGGTGCAGGGCGCGTTCCGCCGTGGCGAGATGGTGGTCTGCGTCGGACCGCAGGGCGCCGAGGTGGCGCGTGGGCTGGTGAATTACAGTGCGGCTGAGGCGCAGCGCATTCTCGGGCGGCCATCCGACGAGATCGAAAAGCTGCTGGGCTATGTCGATGAGCCCGAGTTGATCCATCGCGACAACATGATTCTGGCCTGAGGTGTTCCATGCGCTTGGCGATTGCGGCACTGATGGTGGGATTGGCCCTGCCGGGCCTGGCGGCTGCCGAGGAGATCGGCGCGGTCGACACGGTGTTCAAGTGGCTCGGGCCGAATCACAAGATCGTCGTCGAGGCATTCGATGATCCCATGGTCGATGGCGTGACCTGCTATCTGTCGCGGGCCAAGACTGGTGGAATCAAAGGTGGCCTGGGGCTGGCGGAGGATCGCGCGGAGGCCTCCATCGCCTGTCGTCAGGTCGGCCCGATTCGCATCAAGGGCAAGCTCAAGGATGGCGATGTGGTGTTCAAGGAGCGCACGTCGCTGGTGTTCAAGACCATGCAGGTGGTGCGTTTCTTCGACGAGTCGCGCAATGCGCTGGTCTATCTCGTGTACAGCGACCGGGTCATCGAGGGTAGTCCGCAGAATGCTGTGACGGCGATTCCGATTCTGCCCTGGCCAGTGACGCAATAATTGCGGTCGTCTCGATCTGTCGGGTGAGGCAGAAAAAGCAGGCACAAAAAAACCGGCGCTAGGCCGGTTTTTTTTACAAGAACCTGCAGTTAGGCTGCAGCAGCTTCGCCGAGGGCCTTGATGTGGCCGTTCAGGCGGCTCTTGTGACGAGCAGCTTTGTTCTTGTGGATGATGCCTTTGTCGGCCATGCGGTCGATGACCGGCACAGCGGCGGTGTAGGCTGCGCGGGCCTTGTCCAGGTCCTTGGCGTCGATGGCCTTGACCACATTCTTGATGTAGGTGCGAACCATGGAGCGCAAGCTGGCGTTGTGGCTGCGACGCTTCTCAGCCTGAATTGCGCGTTTTTTGGCGGAAGGGCTGTTGGCCACCGTCGAACTCCTCGAAAACGTGGGGGTTGCAAAGCAAATAAGGCCGCGAATCATGCCGATGCGAAGGGCGCTTGTCAAGCCTGGTCGAATGGCTTGAGAAGCTGGCCGGACAGATGGGCTGAGGCTAAACTCGCCGCCTCATTTCGTGTCGTAACTGGCCATCGATCAGGCCGGCGCAGGGCGCCCGGTCGATCACTCTCGCTGCAACTCTAGGAAGACAAATGTCCGAAAAAATCGGCAAGGGCGGATTGTTGCGCTCCAGCGCCGTGGTCAGTGTCATGACCCTGCTGTCGCGCGTGCTGGGCATGGTACGCGATATGGTGGTCGCCAGCTACTTCGGCTCCGGTGCGGCGGCGGACGCGTTCTTCATCGCGTTCAAGATCCCCAACTTCCTGCGCCGGCTGTTCGCCGAGGGGGCCTTCGCCCAGGCATTCGTGCCGGTGCTGTCGGAGTACCGCACCAAGCGCACGCTGGCGGACGTCAAGCAGCTGGTGGATCGTACGGCTGGCATGCTGGGGCTCATTCTGGCGGGGCTGACCGCGCTGGGCGTGCTGTTCGCACCCTATGTGGTGATGGTCTTCGCGCCGGGATTTCACGACGATCCGGCGAAAATGCAGCTGGCCGGCGAGTTGCTGCGCATCACCTTTCCCTATCTGATGCTGATCTCGCTGACGGCCTTCACCTCCGGGGTGCTGAACAGCTACGGCTATTTCGCGGTGCCCGGTTTCACGCCTGTGCTGCTCAACGTCTGCATGATCATGTCGGCGGTGTTCCTGACCCCCTATTTCGATCAGCCGATCATGGCGCTGGCCTGGGGCGTGTTCATCGCCGGGTTCGCCCAGCTGGCGTTCCAGCTGCCGTATGTCGCCAAGCTGGGGCTGCTGCCCAGGCCACGAGTCAAGCGGGGTGACGAGGGGGTGCGGCGCATCATGCTGTTGATGGTGCCGGCGCTGTTCGGGGTTTCGGTAAGCCAGATCAATCTGCTGCTGGATACCGTGCTGGCGTCCTTCCTGCAAACCGGCAGCGTCTCCTGGCTCTATTACGCCGACCGGCTGTCCGAATTGCCGCTGGGTGCGTTTGGCATCGCCATCGGCACGGTAATTCTACCGAGCCTGTCGCGCCAGCATGCTGGCGAGGATCCCAAGGCGTTCTCGGCGACTCTGGACTGGGCACTGCGCATGGTGCTGCTGGTGGGCGTACCGGCGGCACTGGCACTGGGCATTCTCGCCGAACCGATGATCGCCAGCCTGTTCTACTACGGCGCCATGAGCGAGGAGGCGGTAGTGCAGTCGGCACGGGCGCTGCAGGCGTACTCGCTGGGCGTGCTGGCGTTCATGCTGATCAAGGTGCTGGCACCGGGCTTCTTCGCGCGTCAGGACCTGAAGACGCCGGTGCGTGTCGCCGTGATCTGTATGGTGGCGAACATGGTGATGAACCTGATTCTGATCTGGCCGCTGCAGCACGTCGGCCTGGCGCTGGCGACTTCGCTGTCATCCATGCTCAATGCCGTGCTGCTTTTCTGGGGGCTGTACAAGATCGGCGTCTATCGGCCGGCACCCGGCTGGTGGCTGTTCGGCCTGCGCCTGGCGGCGGCCTGTGCGGCGATGGTGGCGGTGGTCTGGTGGCTGAACGTGCCGGCCCAGGACTGGTTCCAGTGGGGTTGGCAGCAGCGCGCGCTGCAACTGGGCTTGCTGGTCTGTGCCGGCCTGGCGGCATTTGCCGGCGGGCTCTTGCTGACGGGGTTGCGGCCGCGACATTTGCGGCATTGATCGCCACTGTCCGGCCGATGCAAACCTGTCCGCTCGCCATGTCACATGCGTATAATCGGCCACTTTTCAAGCAAGAAGTGCGGTATGCAGCTGGTTCGAGGTCTTCACAACCTGCGCCCCCGACATCGGGGCTGCGTCGCCACCATCGGTAATTTCGACGGCGTGCACCGGGGGCATCAGGCCATCCTGGCGCGCTTGCGCGAACGCGCGGCCGAGCTGGGGCTGCCGAGCTGCGTGGTGATCTTCGAGCCGCAACCGCGTGAGTTCTTCTCGCCGGACAAGGCGCCGGCGCGGCTCACCCGCTTGCGTGAAAAGCTGCAGCTGTTGAGCGGGCAGGGCGTCGATCTGGTGCTGTGCCTGGCGTTCAATCGTCGGCTGCGTGAGCTCAGCGCGGCCGAGTTCGTCCACGCCACGCTGGTTGAAGGCCTCGGCGTGCGGCATCTTGAAGTGGGCGACGATTTCCGTTTCGGCTGTGACCGTGCCGGCGATTTCGACTTCCTGCTCAAGGCTGGCGCCGCCGAAGGCTTCAGTGTCGAGGCGGCCACCACCATCGAGGTGGATGGCGAGCGTGTCAGCAGCACGCGGCTGCGCCAGGTCCTGGCCGATGGTGACCTGGGCTGTGCCGAGGCATTGCTCGGCAGGCCCTTCGCGATCACAGGGCGGGTCATGCATGGGCAGAAGCTCGGTCGCCAGCTGGGCGCGCCGACTGCCAATGTCCAGCTCAAGCGTCGCAACACTCCGCTCAGCGGCGTGTTCGTCGTGACACTCGAGGTTGAGGGCAATGTGTTCGCCGGCGTGGCCAACATCGGCATGCGGCCTACGGTCGAAAGCGACGGCCAGCCCCATCTGGAGGTCCATCTGCTCGATTACCAGGGTGACCTGTATGGCCGTCTGGTGCAGGTGACCTTTCATCGCAAGCTGCGCGACGAGCAGCGCTTTGCCTCGCTTGAGGCGCTCAAGACGGCGATCGATGCGGACATCGCCGCTGCCCGTGATTACTGGCGGGCTTCATCCCTTATGACGAGTCAGGACTGAAATGACCGATTACAAAGCGACCCTCAATCTGCCGTCCACGGCATTTCCGATGAAGGCCGGTCTGCCACAGCGCGAGCCGGAGATTCTGCAGCGCTGGAACAGCATCGACCTGTACCGGAAGCTGCGGCAGATCGGCGAGGGACGCCCGAAGTTCATCCTGCACGATGGCCCGCCGTACGCCAACGGCAACATCCACATCGGCCATGCGGTGAACAAGGTCATCAAGGACATGATCGTCCGCTCGCGTACCCTTGCCGGGTTCGACGCACCTTACGTGCCGGGTTGGGACTGCCACGGTCTGCCAATCGAGCACAAGGTCGAGACCACCTTCGGCAAGAACCAGCCAGCGGATCTGACCCGCGAGCGGTGCCGCGCCTACGCCGCCGAGCAGATCGAAGGGCAGAAGGCCGATTTCATTCGTCTCGGCGTTCTGGGCGACTGGGACAACCCCTACAAGACCATGGACTTCGCCAATGAGGCCGGGGAAATCCGGGCGCTGGCCAAGATGGTCGAGGGTGGTTTTGTCTTCAAGGGGCTGAAGCCGGTCAACTGGTGCTTCGACTGCGGCTCGGCGCTGGCAGAGGCCGAGGTGGAGTATCAGGACAAGAAATCCGATGCCATCGACGTCGCCTTCGATGTCGAGGACGCCGACAAGCTGGCCGCCGCGTTCGGCCTGGCCAGCCTGGCCAAGCGCGCCAGCATCGTCATCTGGACGACCACGCCCTGGACCATTCCGGCCAACCAGGCGCTGAACGTGCATCCCGACTTCGTCTATGCGCTGGTGGACACCGGCGAGCGCCTGCTGGTGCTGGCCGAAGAACTGGTCGAGTCCTGTCTGCAGCGCTATGGCCTGGCCGGTGAAATCATCGCCCGTTGCGAAGGCAAGGCGCTGGAGCTGATCCGCTTCCGTCATCCGTTCTACGAGCGCTTCGCTCCGGTCTATCTGGCCGACTACGTGGAAACCGGTGCCGGTACTGGTATCGTCCATTCGGCGCCCGCATACGGCGAGGACGACTTCCGCTCCTGCAAGCACTACGGGATGGAGAATGACGACATTCTCGGCCCGGTGCAGAGCAACGGCGTCTATGTCCCGGATCTGCCGTTCTTTGGCGGCCAGTTCATCTGGAAGGCCAATCCGGCGATCGTCGAAAAGCTCGCCGAAGTCGGCGCGCTACTCAAGCATGAGTCGATCCAGCACAGCTACATGCATTGCTGGCGACACAAGACCCCGCTGATCTACCGCGCTACGGCGCAGTGGTTCGTGGGCATGGACAAGGTCGCCCACGACGGCAGCTCGCTGCGTCGCCGTGCACTGGATGCCATCGAGCAGACCGAGTTCGTCCCGGCCTGGGGGCAGGTGCGTCTGCACGGAATGATCGCCGGACGTCCGGACTGGTGCATCTCGCGCCAGCGCACCTGGGGCGTGCCGATCCCGTTCTTCCTGCACAAGGAAAGCGGCGAACTGCACCCGCGCACCGTCGAGCTGATGGAGCAGGTGGCGCAGCGCGTAGAGCAGGGCGGTATCGAGGCCTGGTCGAAGCTGGACGCGGCCGAGCTGCTCGGCGACGAAGCAGCGCAGTACGAGAAGATCACCGATACCCTGGACGTCTGGTTCGATTCCGGCACCACCCACTGGCACGTGATGCGCGGCTCGCACCCCATGGGCCACGAGCAGGGGCCGCGTGCCGATCTATATCTGGAAGGCTCCGATCAGCATCGCGGCTGGTTCCATTCCTCGCTGCTGACCGGCGCCGCCATCGACGGGCACGCGCCATACAAGGGGCTGCTCACCCACGGTTTCACCGTGGACGAGAATGGCCGCAAGATGTCCAAGTCCCTCGGCAACGTCATCGCGCCGCAGGAGATCACCGACAGCATGGGCGCCGATATCCTGCGTCTGTGGGTCTCGGCCACCGACTATTCCGGCGAGATGGCGGTTTCCAAGCAGATCCTGCAGCGCAGCGCCGATGCCTACCGGCGTATCCGCAACACCGCGCGCTTCCTGCTCTCGAATCTCGACGGTTTCGACCCGGCGCAGCACATGGTGCCGAATGATCAGCTGATTGCGCTGGATCGCTGGGCCATCGACCGTGCGCTGCTGCTGCAGCGCGAGATCGAGGAGGCTTACACCACCTACCGGTTCTGGAACGTTTACCAGAAGGTGCACAACTTCTGCGTGCAGGAGCTGGGCGGCTTCTATCTGGACATCATCAAGGACCGCCAGTACACCACCGGCGCCGACAGTCTGCCGCGGCGTTCCTGCCAGACGGCGCTGTACCACATTGCCGAGGCGCTGGTGCGCTGGATCGCACCGATCCTGGCGTTCACCGCCGAAGAGATCTGGCAGTACCTGCCGGGCGAGCGTAACGAGTCGGTGATGCTCAATACCTGGTACGAAGGGCTTGCCGAGCTGCCAGACGGCTTCGAGCTGGGTCGCCCGTTCTGGGACAAGGTCATGGAGGTCAAGGCGGCGGTAAACAAGGAGCTGGAGAACCAGCGCAACGCCAAGGCCATCGGCGGTAACCTGCAGGCCGAAGTCACCCTGTATGCCGAGGAGTCGCTGGCCGGCGAGCTGGCTCGTCTTGGTAGTGAACTGCGCTTCGTTCTGATCACTTCGGCGGTAGATATCGCGCCATTGGCGCAGGCGCCCGCCGAGGCTGTGGACAGCGAGTTGGCCGGTCTCAAATTGCTGGTCCGCAAGACCGAGCACAGCAAGTGCGGCCGCTGCTGGCACCATTTGCCCGACGTGGGCAGCCATGCCGAACACCCGGAAATCTGTGGACGCTGCGTGGAAAACATCGAAGGCGCCGGTGAGGTCCGTCACTATGCGTGAGTCCGTGCAGCCGATCGTAGGCTGGGCTTCAGCTCACCATCACGATGCGGTCTTCACTGCTGCTGGACTGATGCGCGCTCTGCCGCGTCGTGTTCCTGCGGAGGCCATTGCATGACGGCGCGTTTCGGCAAGCTTGCCTGGCTCTGGCTGAGCGTATTGGTCATCGCCCTCGATCAGGCCACCAAGCACTGGTTTGAGGCCAATTTCAGCCTGTACCAGAAGGTCGAGGTCATCCCCGACTACTTCGCCTGGACCCTGGCCTACAACACCGGTGCGGCGTTTAGCTTTCTGGCCGACCACAGCGGCTGGCAGCGCTGGCTGTTCGCGGCGATCGCCATTGGCGTGAGCGTCGTGCTGGTGGTCTGGCTCAAGCGCCTGAAGGCCAGCGAAACCTGGCTCGCCGTTGCGTTGGCTTTGGTATTGGGGGGCGCTTTGGGCAACCTCTATGACCGCGTGGTGCTTGGTCACGTGGTCGACTTCATCCTGGTGCATTGGCAGAACCGCTGGTACTTCCCGGCGTTCAACATCGCCGATAGCGCCATTACCGTAGGCGCCGTGATGCTGGCGCTGGATATGTTCAAGGGCAACAAGACCGGAGAATCCGCACATGACTGAACAGCGCATTGGGCCGGACAAGGAAGTCACCCTGCATTTTGCGCTCGGCCTGGAGACGGGCGAGCTGGTCGACAGCACGTTCGACAAGAAACCGGCCACCTTCAAGGTGGGTGACGGCAACTTGCTGCCGGGTTTCGAGCAACAGCTCTATGGGCTGAAGGCCGGTGACAAGCGCACCCTGCAGATTGCTCCGGAGCAGGGCTTCGGCCAGATCAACCCGCAGAACGTGCAGGTCATGCCGCGCAGCCAGTTCGCCGGGATGGAGCTCTCCGAAGGCTTGATGGTGAGCTTTCAGGACGCGGCCCGCACCGAGCTGCCGGGGGTCGTGAAAGCCTTCGATGACAATCAGGTCACTGTCGACTTCAACCATCCTCTGGCTGGCAAGACCCTTACGTTCGACGTCGAAATCATCGACGTCAAACCGGTGTAACCGGCTCGCAGCAGCGGGGGCGTTCGCGTCCGCCGGCTGACGAAGGGCACCCGAGAATGCCCGCACGTATCGCGTTACACTCCCCCGTCATCAAGCCTTCGCGTGCCGAGACCCATCATGCAAATCAAACTCGCCAACCCTCGCGGCTTCTGCGCGGGTGTAGATCGCGCCATCGAAATCGTCAACCGCGCTCTGGAAGTCTTCGGGCCTCCGATCTATGTGCGACATGAGGTCGTGCACAACAAGTTCGTCGTGGAAGACCTGCGTGCCCGCGGTGCGGTCTTCGTCGAGGAGCTGGATCAGGTGCCGGACAACGTCATCGTCATCTTCAGCGCCCATGGCGTTTCGCAGGCCGTTCGGCAGGAAGCGGAGAAACGCGGCCTGAAGGTATTCGACGCCACCTGTCCGCTGGTGACCAAGGTGCATCTGGAAGTGGCCAAGTACAGCCGTGAAGGGCGCGAATGCATCCTCATCGGCCACCAGGGCCACCCTGAAGTCGAAGGAACCATGGGGCAGTACGACGCGCGCAATGGCGGCGCGATCTACCTGGTCGAGGATGAAGAGGATGTTGCCCAGCTGCAGGTGCGCAACCCCGAGGCCCTGGCATTCGTCACCCAGACCACGTTGTCCATGGATGACACCAGTCGCGTCATCGACGCGTTGCGCCGCAAGTACCCGAGCATCGGCGGTCCACGCAAGGACGACATCTGTTACGCCACACAGAACCGCCAGGATGCGGTGAAGCAACTGGCCGATGAATGCGACGTGGTACTGGTGGTCGGCAGCCCCAACAGCTCAAACTCAAACCGTCTGCGTGAGCTGGCAGAGCGCATGAACACCCCGGCCTATCTGATCGACGGCGCCGAGGACCTCAAGCGCGAGTGGTTCGAGAGCGTCGAGCGCATCGGCATCACTGCCGGCGCATCGGCACCTGAGGTGCTGGTGCGTGGGGTAATCGAGCAGCTGAAGGAGTGGGGCGCCACTGACATGAATGAATTGGAAGGGCGGCCGGAGAACGTGACGTTCTCCATGCCGAAGGAGTTGCGGTTGAAGGCGGTTTAAAAAGCGTCGCTGGCGGCTAGAAAAACCCGGCAAGCGCCGGGCTTTTCTAGCCGTTAGTTTATTTCCAGCACGCTTCGACGCTTTTTGTCCCGCTACGACCCTTTACGCCGCGAGCGTTTAGGGTCAGATTTCCGCAGGCTGCATCTCCAAAGTTCTGCGTTGCCGTCAGCGTATAGCCGCCATCGTTGGCGGCCGTACCTACCGTTAAAGTGTATTTCCCATTGTCCGAATTGACGGTGGTACCGCTAGTGCCGCGCAGGCCCAGTTTGGCAATGTCTGCCGCGGCCGTTACATAACGATTGTTCTGTGCAAAGAAGCGCTCCTGACTAGCCGCTGCGTCATTGAGCAACGCTTGTCCCTCACTGCGATTGCTACGTTGGACATATTCGGTGTAGTTGGGGTACGCGATAGCAGCAAGTACTCCCAGAATGCCGACCACTATCATCAGCTCAATCAGAGTGAAGCCACTGGTTCGTGCGGTCACGGCTGCTCTCCCAATTCAACGCTACGCACCGAGTCAGGATACAGATAGAGCGACTCGATGATTGAGTGTGGCGAGGCTTCAGTGCCACTGAAGCCGATGAGGTAGCCCGGCTTTAGCTGGAGAATCGCCGGGGTTCCGTTGATCACGGTTTTATTTGGCAGGGCGTACGTAACCCTCTCGACTACCACAAGATTCTGGCCGAGCCGAACGTCTTCAATAGTGCCCACGGCTTCAAAGGTCGCTGCCTTAGCGAAGCCTGATAGGAATATCAACGATAGCGCGGTAAGCGAAGCTCGCAATCTGATGCTCATGTGGTTAATTCCCTATTGGGCGCCAGCTTTGGCGACCGAGGCTGGAGGGGTCTGGGAACACTGGCTTGCATTCCAGGCCGGTGCATAGCTCGTACTTAGTATCAGGCCCTTGCCCCAAGGTCAGGCCGCCTTCGCCGTCCTGGCGTACCGCGGAAATGACCGTGTCGGGATTATTAGCACTGCGGTGGTCGACGAAGGCATGATGCAGGGTGCGCCCCCCCGTCTGGGGGTTGATTGCGTAAGTCCAGGTTTCGACGCCCGACGAGCATGGGTCAGCATTGGGTACTAAAGTCTGGAAAAACAACGTCCGACCTAAGGTAGCCATGTTCTCGATCATCATCTCGCTATTAAGCGGTAAATCGAAGACCCAACCATATTTGTGGCCAGCATCGTCCGTCCACTGAGGGTTGGTAGGCGTTGGTGGAATGGCCCATTTCACGCCATTCTGGCTCAAAAGACGAGCGTCACGGCCGGTAACTTCGCTTTCAAGCGTAGCGTTCATTGATTGCGCCTGAAGCTGGCTCCTGACTAGGTTGGCTGGCTGTAAGCCGTTCTTGGGATTGAGTGTGTCAGTGTCCCAGATGCCATAGATGCTTTGCGTCGTGGATGAGCCGTCCTTGTCGCCCTCTTCGAAATATTTTCCTGTGCCGAAAACAACCAGATATCCATGCAGCGTCGGGTGACGGATGATGGAAGGCGCCGCGGTGATCGGTTGGCGCACACCCTTGTCAGTGACGGCCTTGAAAAGAGGCTTGTTGGAGTAGGAAACCTTGAATCCTATCTCCGCCGTGCTTGTTTCATTCTCCAGACGAGTATAAGGGGCTACCATATCTTCTGGAGTAAGGTTGAACCGCCAGAGATTTCCTTGGAGGTCGCCGGCATACGCAAAGTCCGCGACACCGTCAGCGTTAAAATCAGTCAATTTCGGCGTCGACAAGCCATTACTTACGCCTTCCGCCCCGCTGACTTCCAGGCTCTTGGTGAGTTCGCCGGTTTCCATGTCGATAATCAGCAAAGCTGCCTTGCCGTTGTCCTTGTTGCTGCTGTCGTAGCCATTTCCTGTTACCACAGCCCACTTGCCGTTATGCAGTCTTGCGATCGTAGGTTGTGGGAAGCTGTAGCCCAAACGAACATCGTTGCTGCTGGGAATGGAGTTGTCATGAAACTCCCACAAGAGCTTGATCGCAGTAGGCTCGGTGACGTCCAGCGCGAACAGTCCCTTTCCGCCCGCCCGCAAGGTACCAACCAACACGGTCCGCCATTCGTTGCCTATGAAAACGTCGGCAACCACTGGTGAGCCATCTACGTAAAATTGGTGATGAGCGCCCTGGTAGCTTTTCCCCGTGAGCTTATGCAACTTTGGAAAAACTGCGGTTGGAACGAAGGCAAAGGATTCATGCCCGGTTGCGGCGTCGAAACCGTGAAGCATCCCATCATTGGCTCCAACATAGACGCGAGGCGATCGTTCTCTTTGCAACGTGACAAATTCGGCGTAGTCGCTTCCCGGGTGCAGGCGTTCCGCATAACTGCTCAAGTAGCGAGCCCCTCGTACCGTCACGGGTTTTGAAGCAATCATGTCACCGAGAACTGTACTGCGTTTGCGAAAAAGCGTCCCTTCTTCGCTTCGGTCCCCTTTGAGGAAATCCAGGCGCAACTGTGCGTTCGTGCTATCAGTTTCCAGAGTGTCGCCATCATCCGGATCTTGTCGCAGGAAATAAGCGAGTGTGCCAGCTGTATTTGCGTCCCCGGCATGGCTCCAAGTCAGATCAGTGAGACCATCGGCATCGCCCAGCGTCCCACCGGTCGAAGCAGCAATGGTGATGTTCCGGCCGGTGCTGCGGCTGGCAAGCTTTTCACGGGCGCTCCATTCCTCGGTAGTCGTAACCTCGTAGAGACCAGTTACGGCGTTGAGCGTTTTCGTCTTCAGATACCCCTTGATATCGCCAGCCCAGCTCTCATCGCTTGAATAAGACGT
This sequence comes from Stutzerimonas frequens, assembly GCF_024448335.1. Classification (GTDB taxonomy): domain Bacteria; phylum Pseudomonadota; class Gammaproteobacteria; order Pseudomonadales; family Pseudomonadaceae; genus Stutzerimonas; species Stutzerimonas frequens. Next base: position 142,599 of record NZ_JAMOHM010000009.1, on the reverse strand, counting down.
TTGATAGGCATAGCTGACTAATCCGCCAGTCCCGTCATCCTGCATGCCGGAGTTAATGGCTGGGCTGGCGGCAGAGGTGGTGCGTTCAGCGATACGGCTTAGAATATTAGCGAAGGCCGCAACGAGACTGTCAGGCGAATCTGAGCTGAAGAATTCGCCCCGCGAGTTAATTGCCGCGTGCCAGACGTCATACACGTTGTCAGGGTCGTCGTTCCCAACTCCCGGCCAGCGTTTGCCGTTAGTCCCCATATTCATCAGTTCGCTATGGTTGGCGAACGTTGAACCACCCCAAGTGGGGGCGGTAGCCTGCTGTAATGAATTGGTCAGACCCAAGCCTACGGTAAAATTAACCATGTGCTGCCAATTGGCAGGGTTATTGCGTGGGTCTTTTTTGTCGTTCGCTTCGTTTCCGGTTTCAAATGGAAGATATGGGCGGATATTGTTGGCTATGTCAGGGCGAAGGTCGTTCGCCCAGTAATAATATGCCCAGTCAGCCAAAGTGTTTGCTTGATCATCTTTGTAGGGGTAGTCAAGTTCGCCATCATGATTTGTTGTGCCGCTGGGCCTTCCGTTCCACATGCCGTCGGTCATCAATATATGATAGCTCGCGCGGCATGAGTACTCACTACCATCGTCATCTCTGTAGGCTTTAGAGTTGTTCTTGAGGAAATCGCCAGCACGCATCATCGCGTTATGCAAAGGCGTTCCGCCTGATCTAGGTAGTTCGCTGAGCCAATTGAAGAAATTCACGCGGTGCTCGCCGGAAAAGCGTCCAATGGTATTAGTGTTGCATGTTCCGCTAGTTGTGCCGGCGCCTATTGCGCAGGTGTTAAGTGCACCCCAGGTGAGCCGCACATTTTCTGGTAGGGTATAAAAGGCGAGATTCGCCGCGGTGCGAGTGGCAAGGTTTCTTGTGCGATAAAAAGAATACCAGATCGCAAAGTTTCGACGTTGCTCCCCAGTAACTGAAACCTTGGTGAAGCAACTGTCTGCCGGCTTTGCTGATGGCTTGCTAGGGCATGTGGAGGTGCCTGCATTGTAGTTGTAGTAATAGAAGTTATCGGTTGTTGTGGTGGTGCAGCCCCACTTGTTGCATTGCTCCGTTACCTTATATAGCGTGGCCTTGCTTCCGTCTGGATTGAATCCGTCAACGGGTACCGCCGAGTATTCTGTGGGTGCACTGTACTCTTGGACTACAATTTCGCCAGAGCTGTCCAGGCTCAGTTTTTTGGGTAGCCTGTACGTGTGGTTTGGATTGTAATACATCGAGTTGGTTGCGTTAGATTTTAACGCAATGCCCCAGTTTGACCGGCCGTCGGGCGCATAGTCCCATGCCATGCTCCCCGAGTCATCTAATGTAACCAGAAGGTTAGGCGCAACCCCCTCGGTAAGAGAGAGAGGTTGTTGGGATACTGCGGCGCTCGAGCTCAAAGGTGCAGTGAAGATGGCGGAGCCAATCGCTGCTGCAATCAAAGTTCTCGCTATGCCAGAACAATTAGCGATCATATTCATATTCCTTAGTTGTTCAGGCCAACGTAGACATTAGCGGCTGTTGACTGCACGGCTAGCCGGTCGTCGGCTTGTCCATTTATCTGATAAAAATAAGTGCCTCGGCCTTCCATTACCGCCCCATACTCTGCATTCAAAGCTGTGGCGTCATCTTCGCCAATTGAAATTAAATGCGTGTTCCAGTAAGCGCCGAAATCGGTAGATGTCTCGTTATCATTTCCAGCTATTCTGCCGCGGTAAGGCATCCAGGTGATGAAGTCGGTTGCGTCGGCGGCATCCGTGTCGGCGCCCGTTTTGTTTTGAGCTGAACTATTTTTAAGGAATGCCAAAGGGTCTAGCATGAAGGCAAGACGATCGGCTTCATCGCTGATGTTGAGCAAGCAAGGACGGTTGGCGCCGTTTGCTAGCAACACATTGTTCTTTTGGCAGTTACTTTGGCTGGGCTCAAGTTTGTCGCGTAAATATGCCGGACCATAGAAGCGAAACTCAGCTTCACGTAGCGCTGCACTGGCTGCACCCTTCAAGCGCAAGTTCTCTGCACGGTTACCGGTTATTCTAGATTCCAGAACGACGCCGCGCATGCTAGAGAGTGCGAGCACAGTCATGATTAGCAGCATTACAAGCGCGACCAGCAATGTAGCGCCGCGCTCCCGTACAGGCAGAAAGGCGGTCATGGCATCAAGTTCCTGATTGTCTGTGTGGCGTGAGCTACCTGATAGATGCGGTTGCCGTCTCCATCAGCAAGACGTGCTTTTGTCGTGGCATCAGCAGAGTCGTACCAGTTGCTGTAAACCGAGGACTCGCTGTCCCGTTGGCCTTCGTTGCTCGCAAGAAGAAGTGAGTAACGCACCGCGCGTATCGGGCCGTTGTTCTCGCTCCATGCGCTTGCACTTACGAAGCGATTGCTGCCTTCGGTGAGTTTTCTTTCCAGTAAGTCTTTGCCGCCCACTCCGAACTCAAGCCGAAAGTCAGCGACACCCGAGATGAGTTCTACGTAGCTTGGATTGTTCGCCGTCACATTGCTGCACTCCAAGGTGCCGGAGTTCAGGTCTTGCGGATCGGTACCAGGAACGTACTTGATAGCCAGAACAATGAGGCTGCTGGTGGGCGCGGGCTTGAACGCAGTGGTATCGGTGAACGCGGGGCTGGCATTGCCATGGCAATCGAGTTCACCACTGACTACTGGCTGATAGCGTAGACATATACCTAGCCCGTCAGTAGTTGCGGAAACAGCGCTTCCTTTCCCGAACTGTTTGCATCCGGGATAGGACTTCTCCGGAAATGCTTCTTCGATTAGCTGGTCCGGTGCGCGGCGGTAGCCCGCTTTGCCAAGGTACTCGTTCAGTATCAGGGCAGCGAAGCGGCTGTTTTCTTGGTTGCCGGTCTGATTCTGCTGGAAGAGCTGAGTGCGCTTGTTGTCGAGATATATCTGGCTTATGCCTAGAAGTAGAAAGCTGCTGATGGCGAGGGCTACCAGAAGCTCGATCATCGACAGCCCGCGCTGCGCATTGAGTTTATGGGTGCTCATAGTTCGACTCGGGTTCTGTAGATACAGGTGGTGTCGTTGGGGGCTCTGTCATCAGGGCAGGTGCCAGCTTTTACCGCCCATGCCAATTGAATTTCCAGCATGGAGCCTTTGTCGTCACAGGTACCTGGAGCAGAGCTGCGACAAACATAGAAGGCCTCTTCAAATAGAGCTGCTGCATTCGGTAGTGCTGCCTGTGCTGCTTCCACCCAGCAGTTGCGCATCTCCAATGCGCTTTTAGGGTTGCTCACGCAAGCCACCGGAGCAGTTGAGAAATCACTTCCTGCGTCCTTGTAAAACGGGGATGCGTCTTTGAATCCACTGTAAAACGGCTCCTTCGGCGGCGCCTTTTCAAAGAGCTCTTCGGGATTGGCTCGAATGATTTCCACATAGTCATCTGCCAGCATGACTGCGGCGTTTCTCTGTACCGAGTCTTGTGTGTACTGAATGCTGCGACCTTGCATTGCTACCATGCCAAGGATGCCAATAGTGGTGAGCACCAGGGTTACCATCACTTCGATCAAGCTAAAGCCTTTGCTGTTTTTCATGCTCTTCCTCATGGCTCGCAGCTAGTCAAATTGCTGCCATCGACGTCTTTGCCGCGCGGATGCAATCGTGCTGCCCCGCTGGACTGCACTTCCACGACGAATCCGGTATCGGGGTTGTCATCAAGGCAGAGTGTGATCAGCGCCGGGGTCGCAGTGCCATTCGTCCGGTACGTCACGTTAGCCACGTCTGCGAGCATCTGAGCTTGAGCGGGGGTGTGCTCCAGCTGACGTTCATTGTTGCCAACAGTTAGGATCCACGGGCCGTTATCGTCTACAGCGATCGAGGCGGCGGTCCTCTGTGTCACTGCTTCGCCCCGGGCGTACTGTAAGAAACCTACCAACTCCTCGGCTTTGCTCTGCAAGCGTGTCTTCTGGATAAAAAACGTGAAATTCGGGACTGCCATGGTCACCACGATGGTTAGCAGTGCCAAGGTGATCAACAATTCGATCAGGGTGAATCCATGCATGTCGCGACGGCGTGACATGGTGTGCTCCATAGAAATTCTTGAGCGGATGATGGGTTCGCAGCGGCCTGTTGTCCTGCTGCCAGAGATAATCGGCCAGTTTGTGGCGATGGCCGGTAACTGAGCTGTTTCTTATGTGAGTCGTTTCACAATCAATAATCCGGTCGCCGGCTTGATGCAGGGCGTTCAGCGTTAATTGCAGAGGGTGCTGTCTTTGTATTCAACCGTGGGTACTTTTCTGAGTCGTCCCTGCCGGCTGAGTTTGAGCTGCCAGGCTACCTTCGAATCGTGGCATTGATAGAACGACCCGTTGTTTAGCGTGGTTCCGTTGCTACGAAAGCGAATGGATTGTCCCATTCCCTTCCATCGAACGTCGTTTCCAGGCGCTAATTGAGTGACGTTGAGAGTTTTCTGCGCGCCAGGGCTGCGTACCAGCCAGCCTCCCGTCCAGTCTGAAACACAGTTCGTCGCATCTTTCGAAGCGCATATTTCGATGGGCTCCTTTCTCATGACCGCCGCTGCTCTGGCGCCTTGTACAGCTGTCCAGAGCTCTTCAAGCAGAGCTTTCTGGCGGCTTCGCGTGATAAGCGTCTCAACGGCGGGTACAGCCATCGAAACGACAATCCCGAGTACTGACACGGTGATCAGAAGTTCAACAAGCGTGAAGCCTTGACCTCGATTAGGCATGGTGCGGTTCCTTTGCACGTATGATGCGCAGCCATCCTGGCCGCTGTCTGTGCATGTGGATGTTCAACGATGCACGAGGCCTCTTTTAAAGCAGGTCGCCTGTCAGTCCAAGCCGGGACGGGCAGAAATGTGAACCAGACGGTTGGAGTGTGATGTGAATCAAGAAGTGATCGTTGTCGGTGGGGGCGTGATCGGTCTGCTATCTGCCTATCGACTGGCGGAGGCGGGGAAGTCGGTGTCTCTGTTGGAGTCTGGCAATGTCGGCGGCGAAGCCTCCTGGGCTGGCGGCGGGATCGTTTCGCCGCTGTATCCGTGGCGCTACAGCCCGGCGGTTACGGCGCTGGCGCATTGGTCGCAGGATTTCTATCCGCAGCTCGGCGAGCGACTTCTGGAAGAGACCGGGGTGGACCCTGAGGTGCATGTGACGGGCCTCTACTGGCTCGACCTGCACGACGAGGCCGAGGCGCTGAGCTGGGCTGAGCGTTATGGCCGACCGATGCAAGCGGTGCCGATGGAGGCGGTACATCGGGCGGTGCCTTCGCTGGGCGATGGATACCAGCGGGCCGTGTATATGCAGGGAGTTGCCAATATTCGCAATCCGCGGCTGCTGCAGGCGTTGCGTGCGGCGCTGCGGCAGCTGCCCAATGTGAATGTGATCGAGCATTGCCCGGTCGAGAGCTTTCTGCAGGATGGCTCGCGGGTCGTGGGTGTGAGGACGGCGCAGGGCGATACGCGGGCTGATCACGTGGTCGTCGCGGCCGGTGCCTGGAGCGCCCAGTTGCTGGCGACTCTGGGACTGCAGATCCCGGTCAAGCCGATGAAGGGGCAGATGATTCTATTCAAGTGCGCCGAGGACTTCCTGCCGAGCATGGTGCTGGCCAAACGGCGCTATGCGATTCCGCGGCGCGACGGCCATATCCTGGTCGGCAGCACGCTGGAAGATGTCGGCTTCGACAAGACGCCGACCGAAGACGCGCTGGAAAGCCTGAGGGCAACAGCGATCGAGCTGTTGCCCGCGCTGGCCGACGCGCAAGTGGTCAAACACTGGGCAGGTCTGCGGCCCGGTTCGCCGGACGGCGTGCCTTATATAGGACCGGTGAGCGGCTTCGATGGGCTGTGGCTGAACTGCGGGCACTTCCGCAACGGGTTGGTACTGGCGCCGGCGTCCTGCCAGCTGCTGGCGGACCTGATGCTTGGCCGCGAGCCGATCGTCGATCCATCGCCTTATGCGCCAGCCGGGCGTCTTGCTGATCAGAAGGGCTGATCGGCTCTTCGCCTTGCTCCAGCTTCACGAAGTCCGGGCTTCGATCCCGCTGCCCGGACGCTGTTCTGCTAGCGACTCGCATTGCTGGTAAATTAGCCGGCACTTCGGCTCTGCCAGGCAGAGCCAGATTGGCGAGTGAGGTTTGTGTGGCGAAGAAAACCACTTCCCTGGCCGGCCTGAGCGGGCTGGTCTATTCCACCGATGCCGGCCGGCATTGTCCCGAGTGCAGTCAGCCGCTGGGCAGTTGCATCTGCAAACAAAGCGTTGTGCCCGAAGGCGACGGCATTGCACGGGTGCGCCGCGAGAGCAAGGGGCGGGGCGGCAAGACGGTGACGACCATCAGTGGCGTGCCCCTGCCGGAGAGCGAGCTCAAGGAGCTCGCCAGCGCGCTGAAACGCCGCTGCGGCACGGGCGGGGCGCTGAAGGAAGGCGTCATCGAGATTCAGGGCGATCATGTTCAGCTGCTGATTGACGAGCTGACCAAGCGTGGCTTCAAGGCCAAGAAGTCCGGCGGCTGATGTCGCTGTGATCGCCTCACCAATTTTCACCTTTTTACGCATATCGGCTGTCGAAGCCGCATAGCCTTCGCTGGGCGCATCTGCCTGAGGCGAAACGTTCAATTCTTTCCGGGAGGCTTCGATGCCCGTACGACGCACACGTAAAGATGACGGCAGCCAGTGGACCGCTGCTGACAGCCGCAGCATCTATGGCATTCGCCACTGGGGTGCCGGTTACTTCGCCATCAATGATCAGGGCAACGTCGAGGTTCGCCCGCAGGGCCCCAGCGGCGAGCCGATCGAGTTCAACGGGCTGATCGAGCAATTGCGCGAGGCGGGGCTGTCGCTGCCGCTGCTGGTGCGGTTTCCCGGCATCCTGCAGGACCGCGTGCGGCGCCTGACCGGAGCCTTCGACGCCAACATCGAGCGCATGGAGTACGCCGGCAAGTACACCGCGTTGTACCCGATCAAGGTCAATCAGCAGGAAGCGGTGGTGGAGAACATCATCGCCACGCAGAACGTTTCCATCGGCCTGGAGGCAGGCTCCAAGCCGGAGCTGATGGCGGTGCTGGCGCTGGCGCCGAAGGGCGGCACCATTGTCTGCAACGGCTACAAGGACCGCGAGTTCATCCGCCTGGCGCTGATGGGGCAGAAGCTCGGCCACAATGTGTTCATCGTCATCGAGAAGGAGTCCGAGGTCGGCCTGGTGATCGAGGAGGCCAACGAGCTCAAGCTGACCCCGCAGGTCGGCCTGCGCGTGCGCCTGTCGTCGCTGGCATCGTCCAAGTGGGCCGATACCGGTGGCGAGCGTTCCAAGTTCGGCTTGTCCGCAGCGCAGTTGCTCTCGGTGATCGAACGCTTCCGCGCCGCAGAGATGGATCAGGGCATTCGCCTGTTGCACTTCCACATGGGCTCGCAGATCGCCAACCTGGCCGACTACCGCCAGGGCTTCCGGGAAGCCATCCGCTATTACGCAGAATTGCGTGCACTCGGGCTGCCGGTGGATTACATCGATGTCGGCGGCGGCTTGGGAGTCGACTACGACGGCACCCACTCGCGCAATGCCAGTTCGATCAACTACGACATCGACGAATACGCCGGTACCGTGGTCGGCATGCTCAAGGAGTTCTGCGAGGCGCAGGGCCTGCCGCACCCGAACATTTTCTCCGAGAGCGGGCGGGCGATGACGGCGCATCATGCGGTGCTGGTCATGCAGGTCACCGACGTCGAGCGGCACAACGACGAGTTGCCGGTGATCGATAACTACGACGATCTGCCGGAAATCGTCCAGTCTCTGGCCGATCTGCTCGGCCCGACCGACCCGGAAATGGTCACCGAGACCTACTGGCGCGCCACCCATTACATGAGCGAGTCCAGCGCGCAGTACGCGTCCGGCAAGCTGACCCTGGCACAGAAGGCGCTGGCCGAGCAGAGCTATTTCGCCATCTGCCGCCGCCTGTACAACCAGCTCAAGGCCCGTCAGCGCTCGCATCGGGCGGTGCTCGACGAGCTCAACGACAAGCTGGCGGACAAGTACATCTGTAACTTCTCGGTGTTCCAGAGCCTGCCGGACACCTGGGCGATCGACCAGATCCTGCCGATCGTGCCGCTGCAGCGGTTGACCGAGGAGCCGGTGCGGCGCGCCGTGCTGCAGGATCTGACTTGCGACTCGGATGGCAAGATCAAGCACTACGTCGACGAGCAGAGCATCGAAAGCAGCATGCCGGTGCACGAGGTCGCGCCTGGCGAGGAGTACTTCCTCGGCGTGTTCCTGGTAGGTGCCTATCAGGAGATTCTTGGCGACATGCACAACCTGTTCGGCGACACCGACTCGGTGAACGTTTATCAGCGCGAGGACGGTAGCTACTACCACGCCGGCATCGAGACCCATGACACCATCGAGGACATGCTGCGCTATGTGCATCTGTCGCCCGAGGAGCTGATGACCTACTACCGCGACAAGGTGGCCGGGGCCAAGTTGAGCGCCAAGGAACGCACGCAGTACATCGACGCGCTGCGCCTGGGCCTGACGCGTTCGTCCTACCTGACGCCCTGATGGGGGCCCGGCGTCAGCCGGGCATGACGCCGAAGCCTCGTGCCATCAGTGCCGCCAGCAGGGGAATCAGCGCGAGCAGCAGCAGCTCCAGGCGGATGGACAGCTTGACCCACCTGGCGCTGCCGCTCGAGACGGTCGGCGCCTGGCCTGCCGTGAGCGCGGGGCGCCAGCGCAGAAAGGTCAGCGTCGGGTAGATGGACAGGACGGCGACGACCACGAACAAACCGACCTTGGCGTGAAAGAAGCCGTTTTTCAGATAGTAGTCCAGACCCTTGCCATAGAAGACCGCCCGGGCGATGCCGCTCGCCAGCACGGCCGCGGCCGTGATGCCAAAGGCTATGTCGATACGGAACAGGCTGCGCGCGCGCTCCAGCGTCAGCGGCTGGCGGAACAGCTGATGCTCCAGCAGCAACAGGGCAAATAGCAGGAAGATCGCCAGAAAGTGCAGGTAGGCGGCAATGGCATAGGCCATGTTCAGCGTCCTTCGGAATGTGTGGTGTCAGGCGTGCTCATGGTAAACCAGGCGCCGCGGCGCTGCAGACGCAAGGCGAGCACGCCCAGGCAGATGCCGCGCGTCAGCATGAAGGTGAGAAACGCCAGCCACAAGCCGTGATTGCCCAGCCCCTGCAGCAGCCAGCCCAGCGGTAACGTCAGCGCCACCGCCAGCAGCATGCTGTTGCGCATCTCCCGCGCGCGGGTGGCACCGATGAACAGGCCATCGAGCAGATAGCTCCAGACCGCGATCAGCGGCAATGCCGCCAGATAGGGCAAGTAGGTCAGCGCGGTCTGGCGCACTTCGGGTATGTCGGTCTGCAACTGGATGAACAGCTGGCCGCCGAACAGAAAGAACAGGCCGAAGGCGATGCTGGCCAGCAATGACCAACCCCCGGCAACCACCATCACCCGTTGCAGTGCGTTGCGGTCGCCTGCACCGATGGCATGCCCGCTCAAGGCTTCCACCGCATGGGCCAGTCCGTCGAGGGCATGCGCGGTCAGCAGCAGGCCGTTGAGCAGCAGGGCGTTGGCGGCGACTGTGGCATCGCCCAGGCGGGTGCCCTGCACCGTGACCAGGAAGAACACCAGCTGCAGTGCCAGCGAGCGCAGGAAAATGTCGCGGTTGACCGCCATCAGCGGGCGCCAGCTTGTCCAGTGCCGCAGCGCGCGAGTGTTGAGTCGGCCGGGATAACGCGCCAGGGCCTTGCGAGTAAGGGCCAGGCCAAGCAGCGCGCCGCTCCATTCGGCGATCACCGAGGCGCGCGCGGCGCCGGCCACGCCCCAGTCGAGGCCGAGCACGAACCACAGGTCCAGCGCGACATTGATCAGGTTCGTCGTCAGCAGAATGGCCAGCGGCGCGCGGGCGTTCTGCGTGCCGAGAAACCAGCCGATCAGCGCATAGCTGGCCAGCGCCGCGGGTAGGCCGAACAGGCGCGTATGGAAATAGTCACGGGTCAGGTCGTCCAGTTCCGCGGAGGGCTGTATCAGCTGCAGCGCGGCGCCCTTGAGCGGCACGCCGAGCGTGCCCAGCAGCAGGGCGAAGCCGAGGGCCAGCAACAGCCCCTGCAGGAGGATCTGGCGCAGCGCGCCGCCATCGTTGCGGCCAGCGGCCTGGGCGGCGAAGCCGGTGGTCCCCATGCGCAGGAAGCCCATCACCCACACCAGCAGCGTGTACAGGCTGCCGCCAACCGCCACCGCGCCCAGCTGGTGAGCGTGCGGCAGATGGCCGATCACACTGCTGTCCACCAGCGCTACCAGTGGCACGGACAGGTTCGACAGGATCATCGGCGCCGCCAGCGCCCACACCTTCTGATGCGTGGGCGCGTGGCGCCAGGCGGCAAGCATGCGCGACATTACCGGCCTCCGGGACGGCCCGGCACTATACGTGGCCTGTGGGAAAAGAGGAAAAACCGCAGTGCCCGGGGCGCACCGGGCGATGTGTCGGCGCGATCAGTGAATCAGCCAGCTCAGCAGCCACAAGCCGAGGAACAGCCAGACCAGCCCGCCGATGATCGAGCCGCGGAAGAATGAGCGAACGGCCGCGACCAGCAACAGCAGGCCGATAACCAGCGCGACCAGGCTCAGCAGCGAGCGGTCCATTCCCAGCGTGCGGGAAAGCCCCTCGAGGAAATTGTGTCCGGCTCTGGCAAACAGGCCGAAGAAGTCGCCCAGTCCCTCGACAATGAAACGTATGACCGCGCCCAGCGCCTGTCCCAGCCATTCGAAGAATCCTTCTACCCGCATGTATCACTCTCCTGAACGTTCGATTGCGGTGCGCAAGCGCAGCCCTGGGTATTTGGCTGCTGGCCGGGACCGAGAGTTCAATTGGTCATACCGGAACAAAGCCGCAATGGGGCGGTCGGTATGAGGCTGCGTAGTCTCTGGCGAGCCCCCCTGTGCCCCTGCCTTCATTCCATTGCAACAACTCCCGGGCAGCCTGTCCGGTATTCCCTGAGAGAGAAACCTGATGATGCGAGCCCTTGCCCGAGCGCAACTGGGACGAATCGCGACGCTGCGCCCGGCCTGGATATATGGCGGCGTTCTGTTCGGCTTGCTGTATGCCGCCCTGACGCTGCATCTGGACGAGCGCCTGTTCTATACGCTGAAAACCGCCTGGCATGAGCACAGCTGGGAGCGTCGCAGCCTGTGGCTGCCGGAATACCGGGCGAGAATCGATGCGCTGCCCGTGGCTACGGTTAAGGACAACCTGTCCGGGCTGACCTACGACGAGCGTCGCGGCCATCTGTGGGCCGTGGTCAACAACCCGGAGGAGCTGCTGGCGCTGGGTCGTGATGGTGAGTTCATCGCCCGCTATCCGCTGCAGGGCTTCGAAGATGTCGAGGGTGTGACCTATCTGGGTGACGGCCTGCTGGTGCTGACCGAAGAGCGCCAGCAGGCGCTGGTCGTGGTGCAGGTGCCGGACCTGGCCGGCCCGCTGCGCCGTGCCGAAGCGCGCTCCATCACCCTGGCCCTGAACGACGAGGACAATACCGGTTTTGAGGGCGTGGGTTACGACCGCACCGGCGATCGGCTGTTCGTGGTCAAGGAGCACTCGCCACGCAAGCTCTATGAAATACAGGGCATCAAACGCAGCCTGGCGGGCGACATGGACATCAAAATCATCGACCGCGAGGCCTGGATCGACAAGCTGGACATGGCCAGCGACCTGTCGTCGGTGCATTTCGACGAGCAGACCGGTCACCTCGTGCTGCTCAGCGACGAGGCGAAGATGATGCTGGAGCTGGATGCCGAAGGTGACCTGGTCAGCTTCCGCTCGCTATGGCGCGGTTTCGCCGGGCTTGAGCGCAGCGTACCGCAGGCCGAGGGCATGACCTTCGATGCGCAGGGCAATCTCTATCTGGTCAGCGAGCCCAATCTGTTCTACGCCTTCGAGCACGAGTGACCAGGTTAGCCACGCTGGATCAGCCAGACACCGCCGAAGATCAGCAGCAGGCCGGCCACCTTGCCCAGGCTGATGGGTGACTGACGAAAGCCGGCCCAGCCGAAGTGGTCCAGCAGCAGGGCGACGAATAGCTGACCGGCCAGCAAGAGTGCCATGAACAGCAGCGCGCCGGTGCGCGGCGCGGCGAAGGCGGCGGCGGCGATAAAGAAGGCGCCCAGCAGGCCGCCGCACCAGTGCCACCAGTGCAGGCCCTTGAGGGTCTGCAGCGCCGGGATATCGCGCTGCACTGCCACGATGACGAACAGCGCCAGTGTTCCCACGGTGAACGAAAGCAATGCCGCGCCCATGACGTTGCCGAGCTGGCGCGCCACCTGACCGTTGATCCCGGCCTGCAACGGCAGCATGGCTCCGGCAATGAACGGCAGGGTGAGCAACCACCAGGCAACAGCAGGCATTTCGGGTCTCCGGATCAGGGGCGCGACAGTATGGCGAGTGCGGCGACCGCTCGCCAGCACCCTGACAGATTCGGGCATTTCGTTCAGCGTGGTGGATACTGCGACAGCACCCGCGCCACCAGCTCGCGCATGCTGCCAGCGCGTTGCTCGGGGGTACTCTGGCGGCTGCTCAGGGTCTGCTCGGCGCTGCCACGCCAGACCAGCTTGCCATCGGTAGCGTCATACAGGTCGATCTGCAAGGTGCCGACCTGGTAGTCGATGGTGCGGGTGTCGGTGAGCATCGGTCCGCCCCAGTAGCCATACCAGGGATAACCCCATGCGCCGGATGTGGTCGTGTATTGCTGGGTTCGCTGGTCGACGATGTACCAGGCCTGCACCTGCACGCCGGCCGCGGCAGCCGCCGTGGCGGGACGCAGTCCGCGCTGGTCCAGTTGCTCGGCAATGGCGTCGCGGATGCGCTGCTCGGTGAGGTCGCTCTGTATGCGCGGGTCATCCGGCCGGTACTGCAAGGCCGGCTCCTTCCAGCTCCAGGCGCGATAGGCGGAGAAATCCCGTGTCGGATCAAAATCACGCTGCACCTGCGGGCCCTGGCAGGCGACGAGGGCGAGGAGTAGGGGAATCAGCAACAGACGGCGGAACATGATCGTTCTCCAGGGAAGGGTCTGCTCAGTCTAGGCCCGGCGCCTTCGTTCGGCGCGTAGCCACTTGCCGCACTCAGCGCGGCGGATAATCGGCCAGCGCCCGTTCGACGGCCTGGCGCACCGCATCTTGCTGCTTGGCCCTGCTGCCGCTCAGGCGCGCTTCGGCACGATTGCTCCAGACCGATTGCCCGGAGGCCGCATCGAACATCTCAATGCGCACCGAGACGACTTCCTCCTCGTAGTTGCGCACGATGGGCACGCTGGTGCCGACGCCATACCCGGTGCCGTAGCCACCGCCATAACGGCCTACGCCGACATGCGGGCCGTAGCCGTAGTTGTCGTAGGTCTGGCGGACTCGGGTTTCCTTGCTGGCGCTGGCGCTGATCCGTACATCACCCGGAGCGTTGCCCGGTGCCGGCCGCAGACCACGTTGATCGAGGGCGCCGGCGACCATTTCCTGCAGTTCTTCACCGCTGATCGAAGCCGTACCCGCTGGCGGGCTGCGCCAGCTCCAGTGCTGGTAGCTGGAGAAGTCCCGGGGCGCGGCCGGGTAGGTGGGCGCCTGGATCTGTTCCACCGGAGGGGCGGGCGGTATCGGCGCCGATTCGTCGGTATAGGGGTTCTGGCTCTGGCAGGCCGCGAGGGTAAGGCAGAGCAAGGGCATAAACGCGCGGGTCGACATGGAAACCTCCCGGCCGGCTCAGCGTGGCCGGCACAACCAGTGCAGATAGCGCCCGAGGCCGGCGAAGGTGGGATGGCGGCGGTAGGCCAGTTCCATCTCGATGAGGTCGGCCGGCTCGGTGCGGGCCTGGAAATCGGCGGGCATGTAGTCATGGAAAACGCGCACGCCACTGCTGGATTCGACCTGCCAGTGCGGCGCGAGTTGCGCGGCCAGTTCGCGTGGGTCCAGCGGTTGCTGCGGGGTCAGGCTCTGCCGCTCGCCGGCATAGGTCTGGCTGCGCAGCTTCTTGAAGTGGCCCTTGAGCAGGTTGCGGTAGATCAGCGCATCGCGGTTGTAGAAGGCCAGCGACAGCCAGCCATCGGCCGCGGTTAGGCGGTGCAGCACCGGCAGGATCGCCTGGGGCTCGGCGAGCCACTCCAGCACGGCGTGGCAGATGACCAGGTCGAAGCGGCCGTCGACATGCGTTTCCACCTCCTGCCAGGGTGCCTGGATGAAGGTGGCCTGCTGACCGGCGTCGGCGAACTGCTGGCGGGCGCCTTGCAGCATCGGTTCGGCGGGCTCGGCGAGGGTGACCGCATGGCCCTGCTGCGCCAGCCAGAGGCTCATATGGCCGAGCCCGGCGCCGATGTCCAGCACCCGCAGCGGGCGCGGCGGCAGGATCTCGGCCAGGTCGGCCTGCAGCACGGCCAGGCGGATCGCGCCCTTGGCGCCGCCGTAGATCTTCTCGGCGAAACGCGTCGCCAGCTCGTCGAAATGGCGGTCGCTCATCGGACGAAGCGCCGCTCGTTGTCGGCCAGCTTGTCCAGCAGCGCCTGTTCCATGTCGATCCCCAGCTCGCTGCACATCAGCAGCAGGTACATGAGGATGTCGCCGACCTCCTGGCCAGCGTGCTCGAGCTTGTCGGCCGATAGCTGGCGCGACTCGTCCTCGGTCTGCCACTGGAAGATTTCCACCAGCTCGGCCATTTCCACACTGGCGGCCATGGCGAGGTTCTTCGGGCTGTGAAAGCGCTGCCAGTCGTTGCGATCGCGGATCGCATGCAGGCGCTGGGTGATCTGTTCGATGTTCATCAGGGGAGGCGGGCTGTTCGAAAGACGACAAGCTTCCGCCAGTGCGTCGGCGCCCGCAAGAGGGCGTCAGCCGCGGCGGACCTTCAGCTCGCGCTCGATGGCGATCACGCCGGGGCGGTAGTCGCCCTGTTCGATGGCGCGAATGGCCTGCTCCAGCACCTGCTCGGCGATCTGCGCGTGCTGCTGGGAAATCGCGTTGACCCGGATCGGCAGGAAATCCAGCAACTGCGCATCACCGAAGGTGCCCAGCCGCAGCTGTTCGGGCCATAGCAGGTCGCGCTCGCGCAGCGCGTCGAACACGCCTTCCAGCAGCACGTAGGCGGTGGTGATCAGCGCATCGGGCAGCGCGCCGCGGTCGAGCAGGGCGAGCATCTGCGCGCGGCCGCAGGCGCGGCTGAACTGCTCGGCACGCAGGATGCTGACCGGCCCGCGGTGCTGCGCCAGTGCCTGCTGGAAACCTTCCTCGCGCTGCTGGCTGATGCGCAGCGCCGGGCGCGCGCTGATCAGGGCGACATGCGCCTCGGGCGGCACGTCCAGCGAGCGGGTCAGCTGCGCGCCGGCTTCGCGGTCGTCGCTGACCACCGAACAGAAGTGCACGGCATCCAGCGCACGGTCCAGTGCGATCACCGGCGTGCCGGTCGCCTGGACCTTGCGGTACCCGGCATCGTCCGCCGGCAGGCAGCTGGCGACGATCAGCGCATCGCAGCGTCGCGAGCGCAGCACCTGGATGACCTGGCGCTCGGTGTCCGGCTCGTCGTCGGTCCCGGCGATCAGCAACTGGTAACCGCGCTGTCGCGCACGCTGCTCGAGCAGCTTGGCCAGGCGTGCATAGCTGGGGTTTTCCAGGTCCGGCACGATGAAACCGAGGGTCCGGGACTGGCCGCGGCGCAGCCCGGCGGCCTGCTGGTCGAGCTGAAAACCCTGCTGCTCGGCGACCGCCAGCACGCGCTCGACCGTGGCTGGGCTGATCCGTCGCTGCGCGGCCTTGCCGTTGAGCACGTAGCTGGCGGTGGTTACCGAAACGTTGGCGAGGCGGGCGATGTCGGTCAGTTTCAACTGGGGGCCTAAGACGGGTGGTATGAACTCGGGCTTCTAGAATTACCCAATATTGCGTAATGTGCCAGCCTTGGCTGAAACGTTTCAGCAGCTCTCAGGTCTGAAGCGCCAGCCCAGGATTCGGGCAATGCCGGCGCATCGTCGGCCACAACAATCGCGAGCCCCGCAGGAGTTCTCCATGCTTGAGTTGAATGCGCAGCACATCCACATGCATCAGGTCGCGGCGGACAAACCGGCCGCGCTGGCCCTGCTCGGCGAGGTGCTGGTCGCCGACGGGCTGGTGGCCCCCGGCTACCTGGACGGTTTGCGCGCACGCGAAGCCCAGGGCTCGACCTTTCTCGGCCAGGGCATCGCGATCCCCCATGGCACCCCGGAAACCCGCGATCAGGTGTTCACCACGGGCGTGCGGCTGCTGCATTTTCCGGAGGGCGTCGACTGGGGCAACGGCCAGCAGGTCCACCTCGCCATCGGCATCGCCGCGCGTTCCGACGAGCATCTGCGTCTGCTGCAGCTGCTGACCCGCGCCCTCGGCGAGGGCGACCTCAGTGAGGCGCTGCAGAAGGCCGAAAGCCCCGAGGCGATCATCGCGCTGCTGCAGGGGGCGCCGCAGGAACTGGCGCTCGATGGCGAGCTGGTGGGGCTGGGCGTCGCCGCCGAGGACTTCGATGAGCTGGCCTGGCAGGGCGTCAAGCTGCTCAAGCGCGCCGAATGCGTGGTCTCCGGCTTCAATGCCGGGCTCGCGCTCGACCAGGCCTTGCCGCTGGGTGAGGGCCTCTGGTGGCTGAGCAGCGAGCAGTCGGTGCAGCGACCGGGGCTGGCGTTCGTCACACCCGCCGCGTCGCTGGATCACCATGGCCAGCCGCTCAACGGCCTGTTCGTGCTGGCCAGTCTCGGTGAAGCGCACCGGGCGATGCTCGAGCGCCTGTGCAACCTGCTGATCGAGGGGCGCGGCGCGGAGCTGAGCCAGGCGACCTCCAGTCGCACCGTGCTCGAAGCCCTGGGCGGCGACGTGCCGGCGGACTGGCCGAGCGCCCGCGTGCCGCTGGCCAATGCCCACGGCCTGCATGCCCGCCCGGCCAAGGTGCTGACCGAGGTCGCACAGGCCTTTGCCGGCGAGATCCGCGTGCGCCTGGCCGGCAGCCAGAGCGCGGGGGTGTCGGCCAAGAGCCTGAGCAAGCTGCTGGCGATGGGCTCGCATCGCGGGCAGGTGCTGGAGTTCATCGCCGAGCCCTCGATCGCCGACGATGCCTTGCCGGCGTTGGTGCGCGCGGTGGAGGAAGGGCTGGGCGAGGAAATCGAGCCGCTGCCAGTCGGCGGGGAACCGGCGGAGCCGCCAGCTGCCACCGTGCAACTGAACGAAGCCGCCCAGGACGTGCCCGCCTTGCGGGCCGGCGAGCAGGTGATCGGCATCGCCGCCTCGCCCGGCATCGCCATCGGCCCGGTGCTGGTGCGCAAGCCGCAGGCGATCGACTATCCGCGGCGCGGCGAATCGCCCGCCGTCGAGCTGCAGCGGCTCGACGCGGCGCTGGACAAGGTGTTCGCGGAAATCGGCACGCTGATCGCGCAGAGCCAGGTCGCCAGCATCCGCGACATCTTTACCACCCACCAGGCCATGCTCAGGGATCCTGCCCTGCGCGAAGAGGTGCAGGTGCGCCTGCACAAAGGCCTCAGCGCCGAGGCGGCCTGGATGGAGGAAATCGAAAGCGCGGCGCAGCAGCAGGAGGCGCTGCATGACCAGCTGCTCGCCGAGCGTGCGGCCGACCTACGCGACGTGGGCCGCCGCGTGCTGGCCAGCCTGGCCGGTGTCGAAGCCGAGCAGGCCCCGGATGAGCCCTACATTCTGGTGATGGACGAGGTGGCGCCGTCGGACGTCGCCACCCTCAATGCCCAGCGCGTCGCCGGCATTCTCACCGCCGGCGGCGGCGCCACGTCGCACAGCGCCATCATTGCCCGGGCCCTGGGTATTCCGGCCATCGTCGGCGCGGGGGCCGGTGTGCTCGGCCTGGCGCCCAACACCCTGCTGCTACTCGATGGCGAGCGCGGTGAGCTGCTGGTGGCGCCGAGCGATACGCAGCTCGAACAGGCCCGGGGCGAGCGCGCCGCGCGGGAGGAACGCAAGCGCCTGGCCCATGAGCGACGTCTGGAGCCGGCGATCACCCGTGACGGCCATCCGGTGGAGATCGCTGCCAACATCGGCGCCGCCGGCGAGACGCCCGAGGCGGTGGCGCTCGGTGCCGAGGGCATCGGCCTGCTGCGCACCGAGCTGGTGTTCATGAACCACGCTCAGGCGCCGGATCAGGCGACCCAGGAAGCCGAATACCGCCGTGTGCTGGAAGCCCTCGAAGGCCGGCCCCTGGTGGTGCGCACGCTCGATGTCGGCGGCGACAAGCCGCTGCCGTACTGGCCGATGCCGGCCGAGGAGAACCCCTTCCTCGGTGTGCGCGGCATTCGCCTGAGCCTGCAGCGCCCAGACATCCTCGAAACCCAGCTGCGTGCCTTGCTCGCCTCCGCCGACGGCCGGCCGCTGCGGATCATGTTTCCCATGGTCGGCAATATCGAGGAATGGCGCACCGCCAAGGCGCTGGTCGATCGCCTGCGCGTCGAATTGCCAGTGGCCGACCTGCAGGTGGGCATCATGATCGAGATCCCGTCCGCCGCGCTGATCGCGCCGGTGCTGGCGCAGGAAGTCGATTTTTTCAGCATCGGTACCAACGATCTGACCCAGTACACGCTGGCAATCGACCGCGGCCACCCGACGCTGTCCGGCCAGGCCGATGGGCTGCACCCGGCCGTGTTGCGCCTGATCGGTATGACGGTGGAAGCCGCCCACGCGCAGGACAAATGGGTCGGCGTCTGCGGCGAACTGGCCGCCGATGCGCTGGCAATACCCATGCTGGTGGGGCTGGGCGTTGACGAGTTGAGCGTGTCGGCGCGCAGCATCGCGCTGGTCAAGGCGCGGGTGCGCGAGCTGGACTTCGCCGCTTGCCAGAGGCTGGCTCAGCAGGCCCTGATGTTGCCCGGCGCCCATGAAGTGCGCGCCTTCGTCGGGGAGCACTGCTGATGGCGCGCATACTGACTGTCACCCTCAATCCCGCGCTCGATCTCACCGTGCAGCTGCCCGCGCTGCGTCTGGGTGAAGTCAATCGCAGCGACAACCTGCAGGTGCATGCCGCGGGCAAGGGGCTCAACGTTGCCCAGGTCCTAGCCGATCTCGGCCATCAGCTGACCGTGACCGGCTTTCTCGGCGAAGCCAATGCCCAGCCTTTCGAGCAGCTGTTCGCCGCGCGGGGCTTTGCCGACGAATTCGTCCGCGTGGCGGGCGAGACCCGCAGCAACATCAAGCTGGCCGAGGCGGATGGGCGAATTACCGATATCAATGGCCCGGGGCTGGAGGTCGGTGCCGCCCAGCGCGACGAGCTGCTAGCCCGCCTCGAACGCATGGTGCCTGGCCATGAGCTGGTCGTGGTGGCCGGCAGCCTGCCGCGCGGCGTCGAGGCTCCGTGGTTCGTCGAGCTGCTGCAGCAGCTCGCGCGGCTCGGTGCGCGTGTTGCGCTGGACACCAGTGGCCCGGCGCTGCGCGAAGGGCTGGCCCTGTCACCCTGGCTGATCAAGCCCAACGAAGAAGAGCTGGCCCAGGCCCGCGACCTCGATCCGGCCGACGCGCAGGCCCTGGCCGACGAGGCGCGCCGCCTGAATGCCCGCATCGAGCATGTCGTGATGTCCCAGGGCGCCGCGGGGGTCAGCTGGTTTTCGCCGGCAGCCGCCTGGCATGCCCAGCCGCCCAAGGTGCGGGTGGTCAGCACCGTGGGCGCCGGGGATTCGCTGCTGGCCGGCATGCTCCACGGCTTGCTGGCGGGTTGGCCGGCCGAGCGAACGCTGGCGCATGCCACGGCGATTGCCGCTCAGGCCGTCGGGCAGGTTGGCTTCGGTATCACTGATCGGGCGCAACTGGCCGAGCTTGAAGCGGCCGTGCGGCTGCAGCCGCTCAGCCAATAATTACAAGAGGTGAAGGAATGAATCTGCTCATCATCACGGCCTGCCCCAACGGAATGGTCACCAGCGTGCTGACCTCGCGCTTGCTCGAAGCCGCGGCTCATCGCCTGGGCTGGTCGACCGCCGTGGAAGTCCACGACCCCAAGGCCATCGGTTCGCCGCTCACGGCCGCGCAGATCGCCAACGCCGATCTGGTGGTGGTGGTGAAAACCGGGCCATTGTCGCTGCAACGCTTCGTCGGCAAGCGTGTCGTGCAGTCGACCCCGTCCGAGGCCCTGCTCGACCCGGAAGGCTTCCTGCGCAGCGCCGCCGATACCGCGACCGAATTGCAGCCGGTCGACGAAGCCGACGCCGCGCCGTCCGCCGGCAAACCCAGGCTGGTGGCCATCACCGCATGCCCGACCGGCGTGGCGCACACCTTCATGGCCGCCGAGGCGCTGCAGCAGGCCGCCGCGCGCAAGGGCTACGACCTGCAGGTGGAGACGCGTGGCTCGGTGGGCGCGCGCAACGTGCTCGACCCCCAGGCCATCGAGGAAGCCGACGCGGTGCTGCTGGCGACCGATATCGAGGTGGATGTCACCCGTTTCGCCGGCAAGCGCGTGTTCCGCTGCGGCACCGGTGTCGCACTGAAGCAACCGGAGGCGACGCTGGATCGTGCGCTGCAGGAAGCGGCCGTGCTCGGCGGTGGCGTCACGGCAAGTGCCGCTACGGGAGAGCAGAAAGCGGAGAAGACCGGTGTCTACAAGCACCTGCTGACCGGGGTGTCCTACATGCTGCCGATGGTGGTGGCGGGCGGTCTGTTGATCGCCCTGTCGTTCGTCTTCGGCATCGAGGCGTTCAAGGAGGAGGGCACGCTAGCCGCTGCCTTGATGAAGATCGGCGGCGAAACCGCTTTCCAGCTGATGGTGCCGCTGCTGGCCGGTTACATCGCCTATTCCATCGCCGACCGCCCGGGCCTGGCGCCCGGCATGATCGGCGGCTTGCTGGCCGGCACGCTCGGCGCGGGCTTCATTGGCGGCATCATCGCCGGTTTCGTCGCCGGCTATGCGGCCAAGGCGGTGAGTCGCTGGATTCCACTGCCGGCCAGCATCGAGTCGCTCAAGCCGATCCTGATCATTCCGCTGCTGGCCAGCCTGGTGACGGGCCTGGTGATGATCTACATCGTCGGCACGCCGGTGGCGAAGCTGCTCGCCGGGCTCACCGAGTTCCTCGACACCATGGGCACCTCCAACGCGATCCTGCTCGGGCTGCTGCTGGGCACCATGATGTGCGTCGATCTCGGCGGTCCGGTGAACAAGGCGGCCTATGCCTTCTCCGTCGGGCTGCTTGCCTCGCAAAGCTACGCTCCGATGGCGGCGACCATGGCCGCCGGCATGGTGCCGCCGATCGGCATGGGCATCGCCACGCTGATCGCCCGGCGCAAGTTCGCCCAGACCGAGCGCGAAGCCGGCAAGGCCGCGCTGGTGCTGGGGTGCTGCTTCATCTCCGAGGGCGCGATTCCCTTCGCTGCCAAGGACCCGCTGCGGGTGATTCCTGCCAGCATCGCCGGCGGTGCGCTGACCGGCGCGCTGTCCATGGCGTTCGGTGCCAAGCTGCTGGCGCCCCATGGCGGCCTCTTCGTGCTGCTGATCCCCAACGCGATCAACCATGCATTGCTCTACCTGGTCGCGATCCTGGCCGGGAGCCTGCTGACCGGGGTGGTCTACGCGCTGATCAAGCGGCCGGAAGTACAGGGCATGCTGGTGGAGGCGAGGGCCTGACTCGTCGAAGGTTGACGGCCATCAGTGCAAAGGGCATGGCGCGGTTCACACTGTTAGTCACCAGCAGAAGGAGCCACGCCATGTCCCGATTCGATCCCCAGCAAGCCCTCGAGCGTCTGAGCAGTGACTACCTGCAGCGTGCCGCGGCGCTGCGCCGCGACCTGGCCCGCGAGCGCGAGCACGATTCGGCGGAGCAGGCCCAGGAGCGGCAGAACGACGACGTATTGCGCGGCCTGCTGATCGAGGCCGAAGAAGAGTTGCGCCGCGTTGGCCTGGCGCGCCAACGCCTGGCACAGGGCCGTTACGGCGAATGCCAGCGCTGCGGTGAACCGATTGAAGAGGCGCGCCTACGGGCGATGCCGGCGGCCGAGTATTGTGTGGCTTGTGCCGACATCGCTCAGCAGGATCGACCCTGAGCTGGGCGATTACTGTCCGGCTCGACGCACTGCTGTTCAACGTGCTGCTCCAGACGCGGGGATTTACTTTGCAGGCTGGAGGTCAGGCTGTTCAGAAACTTTGTCGCCTGGGTCTGATCAGCAAAGCGTCGCGCGCCGTTCAGCGAGCCGGTGTAGCTGCCGTTACTGGCGGCATAGCAGTGCTGGTTGTTGTCGCAGCTGAGGGCTACGACCCAGTAAGGGCTGTTGATCAGCGTCCCAGCCTGGGCGGCAGGGATTAGCAGAGCAAGCAGGAACATCAGACGACGCATGGCATAGCTCCAGGGAGATAAGCGCTGAACATAGCTCAGCGCGTGTCCTCGGCTTGTGTGGCGGTTCTCAGTGATGCTCGCGGGTGGCGCGGAATTTCACGTCCGGCCAGCGCTCTTCCATCAGGCTCAGGTTCACCCGGGTCGGCGCCAGGTAGGTCAGGTGGCCGCCGCCGTCGACGGCGAGGTTCTCGTAGGCCTTGTCCTTGAACTCCTTGAGCTTCTTCTCGTCGCTGCACTCGATCCAGCGCGCCGACCAGACGTTGATCGCCTCATACGCGCACTCGACCTTGTATTCCTCCTTCAGGCGGCTGGCGACGACGTCGAACTGCAGCACGCCCACCGCGCCGAGGATGATGTCGTTGTTGCGCTCGGGGAAGAACACCTGGGTGGCGCCTTCCTCGGCCAGTTCCTGCAGGCCCTGGCGCAGCTGCTTGGATTTGAGCGGGTCCTTCAGGCGCACGCGGCGGAACAGTTCCGGGGCGAAGTGCGGGATGCCGGTGAAGCCCAGCACTTCGCCCTCGGTGAAGGTATCGCCGATCTGGATGGTGCCGTGGTTGTGCAGGCCGATGATGTCGCCGGCCCAGGCTTCCTCCAGCATCTCCCGCTCGCTGGAGAAGAAGGTCAGCGCGTCGGCGATCTTCAGGTCCTTCTTGATGCGCACGTGGCGCATCTTCATGCCTTTCTCGTACTTGCCCGAGCAGATGCGCATGAAGGCGATACGGTCGCGGTGCTTGGGGTCCATGTTCGCCTGGATCTTGAACACGAAGCCTGTGAATTTCTCCTCGACCGGCTCCACGGTGCGCTCGTTGGCGACGCGCGCCAGCGGCTTCGGTGCCCAGTCGACGACGGCGTCCAGCACATGGTCGACGCCGAAGTTGCCCAGTGCGGTGCCGAAGAACACCGGCGTCATCTCGCCTTTGAGGAAGGCGTTCTTGTCGAACTCGTGGCAGGCGCCCTGGACCAGCTCCAGCTGCTCGACGAAATCGTCGTACATGTCACCCAGATGCGCGCGGGCCTCGTCGGAGTCCAGCTTGTCGATGACCCGCGTCTCGATGCGTTCGTGGCCATGACCGGGCACGAATACGATGATGCGGTCCTCGGCCAGGTGGTACACGCCCTTGAAGTCGCGATAGCAGCCGATCGGCCAGGTGATCGGCGCGGCCTTGATCTTCAGTACTGCTTCGATCTCGTCGAGCAGCTCGATCGGGTCGCGGATGTCGCGGTCGAGCTTGTTGATGAAGCTGACGATCGGCGTATCCCGCAGGCGGCACACGTCCATCAGTGCGATGGTGCGCGGCTCCACACCTTTACCGCCGTCGAGCACCATCAGCGCCGAATCCACCGCGGTCAGGGTGCGGTAGGTGTCTTCGGAGAAGTCCTCGTGGCCAGGGGTGTCGAGCAGGTTGATCATGTGCTCGCGGTAGGGGAACTGCATCACCGAGGTGGTGATGGAGATGCCGCGCTGCTTCTCCATTTCCATCCAGTCGGAGGTGGCGTGGCGGTCGGATTTGCGCGACTTCACCGTACCGGCGACGGCGATCGCCTTGCCCATCAGCAGCAGCTTTTCGGTGATGGTGGTCTTGCCCGCATCGGGGTGCGAGATGATGGCGAAGGTACGGCGCTTCGCGACTTCGGCGGCCTGAGTGGTCATCGGTATTAAGGAACCCGTCGACGAGTAGTCGGTCTGTCAAAAAAGGCGGCGATTATAGCGGCAAATGGATTTTCCTGCGGCCCGCACGGCAGCGGAAATCGGCGGTTTTGTGCAGTTTCTAGGACGCTTTGTTTTGAATCGACAACAACTCGAAACGGATGCGTAATCGGGACGTTTTTTTGATTGATCTATGCCCCCCTTGGTCCTAAAGTTCGCGCCCGAACGTCCATGCTGGCAACGATCCATCCGGCTCAAGTACTGACGACGAGAGATCCACCGTGATACTCGGCGACATGCCTTGGGAAGTAGGCGAACCAAAGTGGGGAAACTGATCAGGCGTTCTTGTCAGGGCTGATGCCCTCCACCCCTCATCCGACTTTTGTTTCCCGTATTTGGAGTCCCACGCATGACGGTCAAGATCGAAGACTATTTCCCTCGCGCCACCTTCCAGAAGATGAAGGCGTTCGCCGACCAGCACGAAACCCCGTTCGTGGTGATCGACACCGAAACCATCAGCAAGGCCTACGATGACCTGCGCGCTGGTTTCGAATTCGCCAAGGTGTATTACGCGGTCAAGGCCAACCCGGCGGTGGAAATCATCGACCTGCTGCGTGACAAGGGTTCGAGCTTCGACATCGCCTCGATCTACGAGCTGGACAAGGTCATGTCCCGCGGCGTCGGCCCGGAGCGCATCAGCTACGGCAACACCATCAAGAAATCCAAGGACATCCGCTACTTCTTCGAGAAGGGCGTGCGCATGTTCGCCACCGACTCCGAAGCCGACCTGCGCAATATCGCCAAGGCCGCGCCGGGCTCGAAGGTCTACGTACGCATCCTCACCGAAGGCTCGACCACGGCCGACTGGCCGCTGTCGCGCAAGTTCGGCTGCCAGACCGACATGGCCATGGACCTGCTGATTCTCGCTCGCCAGCTGGGCCTGGTGCCTTACGGCATTTCCTTCCACGTCGGCTCGCAGCAGCGTGACATCTCCGTGTGGGACGCGGCCATCGCCAAGGTCAAGGTGATCTTCGAGCGCCTGAAGGAAGAAGACGGCATCGAGCTGAAGATGATCAACATGGGTGGCGGCTTCCCGGCCAACTACATCACCCGCACCAACAGCCTGGAAACCTATGCCGAGGAGATCATCCGCTTCCTCAAGGAAGACTTCGGCGACGACCTGCCGGAAATCATCCTCGAGCCGGGCCGCTCGCTGATCGCCAACGCCGGCATCCTGGTCAGCGAAGTGGTGCTGGTGGCGCGCAAGTCGCGTACCGCGGTCGAGCGCTGGGTCTATGTCGACGTGGGCAAGTTCAGCGGTCTGATCGAAACCATGGACGAGTCCATCAAGTTTCCGATCTACGCCGAGAAGAAGGGCGAAGTGGAGGAAGTGGTGATCGCCGGGCCGACCTGCGACAGCGCCGACATCATGTACGAGAACTACAAGTACGGCCTGCCTTTGAACCTGGCCATCGGTGACCGCCTGTACTGGCTATCCACCGGCGCCTACACCACCAGCTACAGCGCGGTGGAATTCAACGGCTTCCCGCCGCTGAAGGCTTACTACATCTAAGCCTTAGTCGCTGCACGAACGCCCCGCCATGCGGGGCGTTTTCGTTTCCGCCTTTCGCTCACCGCGCCCCGGCGCGTAGCTCGTCGCGTCGCTGCGCATAGGCCTCGACGATATCGGCGATCAGTGGCAGCTCGGCCGCCTGCAGGCTGGCCAGCGCGGTCTCGATAAACCTGAGATGGCCGAGCCGCAACGCGCGCTCCAGCCAGCCGCGGGCCTGCTCCCATTGGCCCTGTGCCAGCAATACGGCAGCGTGGCTGAACTGCCCGCGGAAGTCACCGGCTTCGGCCGAGCGTGCATACCAGGCATGTGCCTCGGTGACATCCCGGGCCACGCCGCAGCCGTCTTCGAGGCAGCGGCCGGTCAGGTTCATCGACTTGGCATGACCAAGCTCGGCAGCCTGACGATAGAGCCGGTAGGCGGTCGTGTGGTCCTGCACCACGCCACGCCCTGTGGCCAGCAGGTTGGCCAGGTTGTACATGCCCCAATCCAGGCCCAGATCGGCGGCGCGCCGGTAGTAGTCGGCGGCGCGCGTCGGGTCGGCGGCGCAACCCCAGCCGTGCTCGTGGCAGCGTCCGGCCATGTTGCAGGCCATGGCATGTCCGCGTTCGGCGGCGATGTCGAACCAGGTCAGGGCCAGCGTCGGGTCGGCCTGGATGCCGTGGCCTTCCAGCAGGATCTGGCCGAGCAGCGCCTGGGCCTCGACTTCGCCGGCCGCGGCAGCCGCCAGCACCAGCCGCGCGGCACGCTGCGGCTGCTCGGCGAGATCGTCCAGCTGGGTCGTGTCGAGGGCTTCCTCGCGGCGCAGAAGAAGGCGCATCAGACCTCGACCCAGCGGCGCAGCAGGTTGTGGTAGGTGCCGGTCAGTTGCACCAGGGATGGGTGGTCCGGCACATCGGCGGTCAGCTGCTGGATGGCCTGATCCATCTCGTAGAGCAGCGTGCGCTGGGCATCCTCGCGCACCAGGCTTTGAATCCAGAAGAACGAGGCCAGCCGTGCGCCGCGGGTCACCGGCTCGACCTTGTGCAGGCTGGTGCTGGGGTAGAGCACCATGTCGCCGGCAGCGAACTTCACCCGCTGCGTGCCATAGGTGTCCTGGATCACCAGGTCGCCGCCGTCGTATTCGTCGGGATCGCTGAAGAACAGCGTGGCGGACAGGTCGGTGCGCACGCGTTCGGCGCTGTTGCGCACCTGCCGCACCGCATTGTCGATGTGATAGCCGAACTCGCCACCGGCCGTGTAGCAGTTGAACAGGGGCGGGAAGACCTTGCTCGGCAGCGCGGCGGACATGAACTGCGGATGTTGCCAGAGACGCTGCAGCATGGCTTCGGCGATTTCGCGCGCCAGTGGATCATCCTCCGCCAGCTGCAGGTTGTGTTTCGCCCTGGCCGATTGGTAGCCGGCGGTGACGCGGCCGTCACGCCAGTCGGCCTGTTCCAGTGCGGTGCGGATACGGTCGGTTTCTTCTCGGGAAAACACATTGGCAATGCGTAGCAGCATGGATCACCGGAGGGGTTGGAAAGAGCAAATGATATTAGTTTGCATTTGGGTGTTTCAGAATGCGGCAGAATGTATCAGAATGCTACCTGCTAATAATAGCAATTCGCAGTTGCATCAACTTTCCAAGGATCCGCATTACATGTCGCGTCAGTCTCTAGAACTGGCCCAGCCACCTCGCGTGTTGGCTTCGGCTATTGGTGTTGCCCTAACCGCTTTCTCCGCCCCCTCCATCGCCCAGTCCGCGCCGGATATCACCGCTGCGCGCGGCGAGGCGCCAGTTGCGCTCGACGAAGTGACCGTGATCGGTGAGCAGGAGCAAAGCTATAAAGCCGATGCCTCCGCTTCGAAGAAGTACACCGCGCCGCTGCGCGAGACACCCAAGTCGGTCACCGTGATCACCGACCAGGTGATCCGTGACACCGGTTCGCTGACGCTGGTCGATGCCTTGCGCACCACCTCCGGCATCACCTTCGGTGCGGGCGAGGGCGGTAACCCGGCGGGCGACCGGCCGATCATTCGCGGCTTCAACGCCGAGAGCGACACCTTCATCGATGGCCTGCGCGACGTGGGTTCGCAGACCCGCGAGATCTTCAACGTCGAAAGCATCGAGGTGAGCAAAGGACCGGGTTCCGCCTACACCGGTGCCGGCTCCACCGGCGGCAGCCTGAACCTGATCAGCAAGACCGCCAAGCAGTACGACTTCGGCGACGCCAGTGTCACCCTCGGCTCGGACCAGACCCGCCGCTACACGCTGGACGTCAACCGCGTGCTGGGTGACAACGTCGCCGGCCGTCTGAACCTGATGAAGCACGAGGCCAACGTCGCCGGCCGCGATGGCGTTGACGTCAGCCGCTGGGGCGTGGCGCCGACCATCACCTTCGGCTTCGATACGCCGACCCGGGCGACGCTGTCCTACTACCATCTGGAAACCGATGACATGCCGGATTACGGCATTCCGCTGACAGTGGCCACACCGAGCAATCCGCGCCGCGAGCCGGTGAGCGTGGATCGCGATAACTTCTACGGGCTGGAGAGCCGCGACTTCCGCGAGAGCACCACGGATGCCGGCACGATTCGCCTGGAGCACGACCTGAACGAGAACCTGACCGTCTCCAACACCACGCGAATCGCCCGTACCACACTGGATTACATCGTCACCAACCCGGACGATTCGCGCGGCAACGTGCCCAACGGGCTGGTTTCGCGAGCAGCCAAGAGCCGCAACTCCAATACCCAGAGCTGGGTCAACCAGACTGACCTGACCGCGCGCTTCGATACCGGCGGCATCGAGCACACCCTGGTGACGGGCGTGGAAATCAGCGATGTTGGCGTGCACAACCGCCCATATGTCGTGACACAAGGGGTCGATGGTCGGGGTTGCTCGGCTGCCTCGCTGGCGTCTGGTGACTGCACCAGCCTGTACAACCCGAGTCCCAAGGATGCCTGGACAGGCAGCATTGCGCGTAGCACGGCGACGACCGATACCGACACCGAAACGCTGGCGGCCTATGTATTCGATACGCTGAAGTTCAACGAGCAATGGTCGCTGAACATGGGCCTGCGCTACGACGACTACGAAACGGAGCAGAAGGCCGTATCCACCGATGGTGTGATAACCCGTCCGGAAAACAAGAGCCACTTCTGGAACTATCAGCTGGGTCTGGTCTTCAATCCGTTGCCCAATGGCAGCATCTATGCGGCCTGGTCGACCTCCAGCAATCCGTCCGGCGAGACCGGTGGCGAAGGCTCCGATGCACTCAGCGTGAACAACGAGGTTCTCGATCCGGAGCGCAATCGCAACTACGAGATCGGCACCAAGTGGGACTTCTTCGATGAGCGTCTGGGCCTGACTGCCGCGCTGTTCCGCACCGAGAAGACCAATGCACGTGTGACCAACGCCAGCGGCTTCCAGGAAAGCATCGGTGAAACCCAGGTCGACGGCCTGGAACTGGGCGCCACCGGCCAGATCACCCGTAACTGGCAGGTGTTCGCCAGCTATACCTATCTGGACGCCGAGCTGGTCAAGTCCGGGGCCGCCAACATCGGTACGCGCGCGGCGCCGGTGTACGTGGAAGGGCTTTACGACGGTAACGAGGTACCCAGCACGCCGAAGCACAGCTTCAGCTTCTGGAACACCTACAACCTGACCCAGGACCTGACCATCGGTGGCGGTGCGACTTACGTCGACTCCCGCTTCGGCGATGCGGCCAACAACATCGAGGTGCCTGAGTACTGGCGCTACGATGCGATGGCCGCCTATCGCGTCAGCAAGAACCTGGACCTGCAGCTGAACGTGCAGAACCTGACCGACAAGCGCTACTTCGATCAGGTCTACGGCAGCCACTATGCCCATGTCGCAGCCGGTCGGACCGCGTTGCTGAGCACCAATTTCCACTTCTGATCCCGCTGTGAAACGACAAAGGCCGCTCTTCGAAGCGGCCTTTGTCGTTAAGGGGCGTCAGTACAGGTCGCGGCGATAGCGCCCCTGTTCGCTCAGCTGTTCCAGTCGCGCCTGGCCGAGCAGGCCGAGCAGGATCTGCTGCACTTCCTGGCCCATGCCTTCCAGGCTGCCACAGACATAGATCGCCGCGCCCTGATCGACCCAGTGGCGCAGGTCGTCGGCCGCATCCCGCAGGACGTGCTGCACATAGCGCTTCTCCGGCTGGTCGCGGGAGAACGCCAGGTCCAGCCGCTGCAGATGGCCGCTTTCACGCCACTGTGCCAATTCTTCGTGGAAGAGATAGTCATGCGCCGCGTTGCGCTCGCCGAATAGCAGCCAGTTGCGCGAGCCCTGATGTGCGGCACGTTCGCGCAAGTGCGCACGCAGTCCGGCGATCCCCGTGCCGTTGCCGATCAGGATGAGTGGCGTGGCGGCGTCCGGGCCGTGGAATGCCGGGTTGCTGCGGATGCGCAGATCGATCTCTTCGCCAATGGCCGCGTAGCGGCATAACCAGCCGGAACCGAGCCCGGGCGTGCCGTCGGCGTGGGAGGCTTCGCGCACCACCAGCTGCACGGCGCCGTCCGCCGGTATCGAGGCGATCGAGTATTCGCGATGCGGCAACAGCGGCAGGGCCAGCAACGCCTCGGCGTCGAGGCCGTGCAGGTCGCCAGCGGCGGGCAAATGCCTTCTGGACAGCTGTACGGCCAGGCTCTGGCCATCGAATACCTCGTGCGGATCGAGGCCTGAATCCTGCAACAAGGCTTCAACGCGGGCGGGGGCGTGGCGCGGGCCGACCTCGACGATATCGCCCGCGCGCCATGATGCCTGCTCGCTCGGCGGCGCAAGGGTCAGCAGATGCACCGGCGCACCGGAGCTGCCGGGATTGAGGCAGTGCCGGCCGCTCAGGCGCCAGATTTGATAGGGTGCCGGCAGCCAGTCGCTGAAATTGCTGTCGCCGCTCAGGTGGGCCAGTTGATGTTGCCAGTGACGCAGCACGCCAGGATCGCCGCGATCGGCTTCCAGCCGGTCGAACAACGGCAAGCCCCCCAGCTGGCGCAGACGCTCGTCGAGACGGCGGCCGAAGGCACAGAAATCCCGGTACTGGCGATCACCGAAGGCCAGTACGGCATATTCCAGCGATTGCGCCTGGATGCCAGCGGCGGCGAGCCGCCGCTCGAAGCGGACCGCATTGTCCGGCGCCTCGCCTTCGCCATAGGTGCTGACGACAAACAGGACGCGCGGGGCCGGCCAATCATTCGGGTCCAGCGCATTGAGCGGCAGCAGCAGCGCCTGCACGCCTGCGTCGCGCAGCTGCGCTGCGCTGCGTTCGGCGAAGCCCTGTGCCTGGCCGCCCTGGCTGGCGTAGGCGACCAGCAGCTGTGCCGGGCCAGCGGCGGCCACGCGCGGGCGCAGCCGCCCACGCCAGCAGTGCAGCGAAAGCGCGAGATACAGCGCGATCACCACTGCCGCGCTGACCTCCCGCGCCGGTTGCCACCAGAGCAGGCAGGTCGCGACGGCGATACAGCTGTACAGCGGCCAGGCGCGCACGAGGGATAAGAAGGATGAGTGCAACGGAAGGCTCATCGATGAAGGGGATAAGGCAGGCCCGAGCCGTCATCACGGCGCGGGCCTTTCGGCGCGTCAGGGCGCCAGCACTTCCAGGGTTGCGCTGTAGCTGGCGCGGCGTTCGGTTGCCGGCTTGCTGACGCCCTTGTCGGTGGTCAGCTCGGCTTCCATCCAGTACATGCCCGCTTCCGGCCAGGTGATGCTGACCTTGCCGTCCTTGTCGGTTTTCGCCTTTATCTCACCGAGCTCGTCGCGGTAGCGGTTGCCACCCGGGATCACGCTGATCTCGACATCCGCGACCGGCTTGCCATCGAGCAGAAAGACGAACTCGGCGGCTTCGCCAGCGAACAGATCGTTGGGGTGGGTGACGGGCTTGAGCTCCAGGCCCTGGCCGGTCGGGGAGAGCGCGTCGGTGGAAGGCGCACCGGAGGTGACGAACACTTCCATGCGGTTGCTGGTCTGGCTGACCTTGAGCCCTTCGGCCTTCGCCGGGACGTCCTTGGCGAAGCTTTCCGCGGTGCCCATCCAACGGCGCGGCTGACCGTTTTCCTTCCAGCTGGCGAACAGGCCATTGTTGGCCACGGCCAGCTTGTAGGTGCCCTTCTGGCTCAGCTGCACATCGAAGGTGCTGCGGTAGCGGCCGATGGCGCCGTT
Organism: Stutzerimonas frequens; assembly: GCF_024448335.1. Lineage (GTDB taxonomy): Bacteria > Pseudomonadota > Gammaproteobacteria > Pseudomonadales > Pseudomonadaceae > Stutzerimonas > Stutzerimonas frequens. Next base: position 110,911 of record NZ_JAMOHM010000009.1, on the reverse strand, counting down.
CTGTGCCGCGACCTTGGAACCATCCGGCGCAATGATCTGCAGTTCCGGCACCGGTCGCCCGCGCATGCCCGGCGGGCCGCCTGCCGGGGCCTGGGCTGCCTCGCCGATGCCCTTGAGGCGCATCGGTACGTGTTCGAAGTAGAACAGATCGTTGGAAACGGCAGCGTCGACGGTGATCCACGGCTCTTCGCCGGAGAGCACGGTGGCCGAAGGCAGCATCCAGGCGCGGTGGGCCTGCGCCGACAGCGGCAGGCAGATGGCGAGCGCCAGGGTGGTCCATTTGATGACGGGTTTCATGGCGTGCTTCCTGTTCATGGGGTCAGCTTGAGGGTGATGGCGCCCAGCTCGCTCTTGCCCTGGGCTTGGTGTTCGGCGTTCTGCTGGGGCGGCCAGCTGAACGGCACGCGCAGCAGCTCGCGGCCGCCGACCTCTCGAGCGGCTTCGACCACCACGCGGTACTCGCCGGCCTCCAGCGTCTTGAACGGCGCCTGCTCGTCAGAGAACTTAAGGCTGTGACTGCCCACGGCACGGGTCGCACCGCTGACGCCATCGACCGGCATTTCCAGGCTGCGGCCGCTACGGCGCCACCACTGGCGCAGGTCCTTGAGCCATTTCTCGCCTTCCTTGTCCTTGAGCTTGGTGTCGTACCACACCGCCAGATTGGCGACATGGCTCTGGTCCGGGCGTTCCAGCCAGATGGCCACGTACGGGCGGTGGTACTCGGCGACATCCAGACGCGGGATTTCCACGTCCAGCTGCAGATCCGCCGCGTGCAGCGGGGCGCTGAGCAGGGCGAGGGGCAACAACAGGCGTTTACGCATGGGCAGTCCTTAATGAATGAAGAGCAGCGCCAGCAGCAGCGGTATCACCAGCCCCAGGCCTACCAGCGGCCAGGTGCTGGGCCGGTTGCCGGCGTGACGTTGCAGGAGCAGCAGGCCGGTGAGGCTGAACACCACACAGGCCACGGCGAAGAAGTCGATGAACCAGCTCCAGGCCTCGCCGGTGTGACGGCCCTTGTGCAGGTCGTTGAAGTAGGCGATCCAGCCGCGGTCGGTCGACTCGTATTCCAGTTCGCCGGTTTCGCTACTCAGGCTCAGCCAGGCGTCGCCGCCGGGGCGGGGCAGGGCGACGTAGAGCTCTCCATCGCTCCATTCGGCTTCACGTCCGGCCAGGCGGATTTCCAGGGTCTGCTCCAGCCACTCGCGCAGTTCGGTGGGAAGGCCCGACTCAGGCACTTCGGCCTGCAGGGTGGCGAGCAGAGGGGCAGGAAGCTGCGCTGCGCGGCTTTGCACCTGCGGTTTGCTTTCGATCTGGCCGGCGTGGTTGAGGGTGATGCCAGTGACCGCGAACAGCAGCATGCCAACCAGGCATAGCGCGGAGCTGATCCAGTGCCATTGGCGCAGGGTGCCGAGCCAGAAATACATGGGGGGCCTTGTCGTGCGGGAACGTGGGCGAATTCTAGGGCCACTGACGCGGTAATGCTAAAGATTTACAAACAGCATACATTCGCGTCTTTTCCGTTCCGGTGGGACGAGAAACAACAGAGCCGGGATAATCCCGGCTCATCGTATTGCCTTCAGGTCAGAAGGTCAGGTTGGCTGACAGCCAGAGGCGGCGGCCTTCTTCAAGTACACCATCCGTACTGCGACCGATCTGTGCGTAGTCGGAAACCCAATTGGCGCCATTGTTGTAGTAGGTGCCGGTAGTGAAGTCCTTGTCGAACAGGTTGTAGATCGTGGCATTGAAGGTGAGGTTTTCAGTGGCCTTGTACGAACCACCTAGGTGGAAGACCTCGTAGTCTTCAAGATCACCTGCCGCGTCCATTACCTGCTTGTTAGCCGCTGTCAAGGTCGCGTAGCGCTGGTTGAAGCGTGCGCGTTCGCCGCGGTATTCACCCTTGAACCAGAGGTTCAGCCGATCGGTTGCTTGCCAGCTCAGGCGAGCAAAAGCCATGTGCATTGGTGTATTGGTCAGCCGCGCACCTTTGTCTGCACCAGTGGTCTGCTCGCTATCGGTATAGGTGTAGTTGGCGCTCACGCTCCAGGCCGGTGCGAAAGCCCACTTGCCGGCCAGTTCGAGGCCGCGGACGCGAGCCTCGCCGATGTTGACTTCCTGCGAGAAGAACTCCTGGCGGAAGCTCGGTCCATAGCTGACACAGCCCGGCTGGTTGGGCGAGGCGGCGAAGAAGCAGTTGGGCTGGTTCGGCCCTGTATCAATCTTGTCCTCGAATTTGGTATGGAAGAGTGTGAGGTTGGCGTTGAAATTCGACAGGTTGTCGTAGTACACGCCGAATTCGGTATTGGTCGATTCTTCCGGGTCCAGATCCGGGTTGCCGAAGGAGATGTTCTGACCTTGCCCCCCGACCGAGCTGATGCCGTCATGCAGCTGGTTCAATGTCGGCGTCTTGTAGCCCTTGCTGATGCCACCTTTCAGGGTCCAGCTGTCGGACGTGTTCCATACCAGATAGGCCCGCGGGCTGATGTGGCCGCCAAAGGCCTCGTGGTCTTCATAACGAGCGCCGAGGGTGAGCGCCAGGTCGTGGCGCAGACGCCACTCATCTTCGATGAACAGCGCCCAAGACATTTGCTCGAAATCTTCTCCGGCAATGCCGTCGGTGACTTCGGCATCCCAGTACTGACCGCCCACGGTGAGGATATGACTGTCGCTTAGTGGGGCGACGAGTTTGGTATCGAACACCAGGTCGGTGGATTCCAACTCGCGGTCATCACCGCCTACTATGGCCTGGTAGGGCGCGTCGTAGGGCACACCTAGGGTGCCGGGAATGGTGCGTCCGAGCGTTTCGGTCTGGTTGTAGGTGATGCTGCTGTCCAGTGTGCCGAAGCTCAGCCGACCGGTGTGGCTGAGGGCGAACTGGTCACGCTCGAAGCGCAATTGATCCTCGTAGCCGCTGATGTTGGTCGGATCGTTTCTGGAGCAGCCAGCCACGGCGTTGCTTCCGCTGGATGCCTTGCCGTCGAGGGTGCCCAACTGACAGTTGTCATTCTCATAAACCTGGCGGCCGCGCTCAAAATCCAGAGTGAAATCGTGGTCTTCATGGGGTGTAAAGGTAAGGCGGGTGCCGATGTTGTAGTTGCGACCCCCAACAGGAGAGGCGCCGCGTTTGCTGACGGCGGAGTCGTTTTCGAAGGTCAGGTTCGACTCTTCACGGTCATAGAAACTTCCGCGAACGGCCAACCCGAGCAAGCCTTCGGCGAGCGGGCCGCTGGCATAGAGGCTGGTGCTGCTGGTGTCGCCGTAATCGCTGTCTTCCTGAAAGGTGTGGTCCAGCGTGACCGCGGCACCCCAGGTGTCTGCCACCTTTTTGGTGATGATATTGACTACACCCCCCATGGCATCCGAACCGTATAGCGTGGACATCGGGCCGCGAATCACTTCGATGCGTTCGATAGCTGACAATGGCGGCATGAAGCTGGTACGGGTTTCGTTGAAACCGTTGGGAGTGACGTTGCCAGCCGTGTTCTGGCGGCGACCATCGATCAGGATAAGCGTGTAGTCACTGGGCATGCCGCGCATGCTGATGTCCAGACCGCCAGTCTTGCCAGTGCCCTGGCGAATATCCACCCCTTCGATTTCATCCAGCGCCTGCGCAAGGTTGGCATAGCGCTTCTGCTGCAGATCTTCACGGCTGATGACGCTGATGCTGGCCGGCGCTTCGGTGATCTTCTGTTCGAAGCCTGCGGCACTGACGACCGTGTCGTTGAGCGTGACGGGCGCGTTCTGGGCCAGGGCCGTCCAGCTGCAGCCGATCAGGGCGCAGGACAGGGCGGTACGTGCGAAGGGGATAGACATACGGGCTCCTTGTAGCCGTCTCGTTGGCGCCCGCATGATAATCATTCGTAAAAGAGAATTTACGCTTTACTGCATTGGTTTCTCATTTGAGGTGTCAAATCGATCGCCAGCCCTTGCATGGCGCGGGCTGGCCATTTGTAAGCAGATATTAAAAAGTGGTCCGAATGGTCAGTTTCGATCACGGCATCTGAACTTCGATGACGCCGTCAGCGTTGATCGTGACCTGACGAGTGCCGGCTTCGATCTCTGGTACTGGAGCCGACTCCATCATGTCCATCTTCATCGCGCTGCTACGCATGACCGGCTGGAATCCGCCGCCGTTGAGGTTCAGGCTCACCAACTTGTAACCGCTGCCGCCGAGCGCTTCGGTGGCGAGCTGGGCGCGCGCCTGGAAAGCCGCTACGGCGTCCTTGAGCAGAGCATCCTCGTTCTGCTTGCGGATCGGATCCGACACGCTGAAATGCATGCCGCCCATCTTCAGATTCTTCAGCAATTCGGCGGTCAGCTTCGACAGGCTGGCGAAATCGCCGCTCTCCAGGCGAATCTCCGCACGCTCGCGCCAGCCGGTGATCTGCTGCCCCTTGTCGTCATAGACCGGATAGCTGTTGCGACTGCCCTGGCTGACGATCACATCCTTGTTCTGGCGAGCCGTCTGTATGGCCTGGTTCAGTGTGCGGGTCGTCTGTGCCGCGAGCTGGGCGGGATCACTGTGCTGTGCCTCGCTGTACAGCGTGACGTGCATGCGGTCATGAGCGACTTCGCTGCTGACCTCTGCGCGCAGGGCAACCTGGTTGTAGCGCGGCTCTTCGGCCGTGGCGTTCAGGCTGGTAAAGCTTGTGACCAGCGCCAGCAGTGCGGCACTGCGCAGTGAGTAATGGGACATGACGGTTCCTCGCTGGAGCACCCGAACGGTGCGATAGCCTCGACTCTACCTGCGCTGGCGAAAGCGTGCAGCCGTCCATGCGGCGCGTTGCCGCATTTCGGCTGGGCGGGAGGCGCCTTGGTTATACTCCGCCGAATCGTTGGAGAGCCCATGTACGCATCCGTCCCGCTGCTGTCGGCCAGCCGGCAGAATCTTCGGCTTCTTACCCTTATCCGCATCGTCGTACTGGCTGCACAGTCCGGTGCGGTCGGCGTCGCTTATGCCACTCAGCTGCTGAGCCTGCCTTGGCTGGCCCTGGGGATCACGCTTGCCGTTTCGGCCGTGCTCTGCCTGGGCACGGCGCTGCGACTGCGCGGCCCGTGGCCGGTCACCGAACTCGAGTATGCGGTGCATCTGGGCTGCGACCTGCTGATTCACAGCGCCCTGCTGTACTACTCCGGTGGCTCGACCAACCCCTTCGTCTCCTATTACCTGGTCCCGCTGACCATCGCCGCCGCCACGCTGCCCTGGCTCTATTCCATCGTGCTCTCCGGCCTTGCGCTATTGGGCTACACGCTGATGCTGGTCTGGTACGACCCGCTGGCGCTGCCGCCGTTCGAGCGCGCCACACTGCAGGTCTACGGCATGTGGCTGAGCTTCGCCCTGGCAGCGGCGCTGATCACCTTCTTTGTCGCGCGCATGGCCGAGCAGCTGCGCCGTCAGGAACAGCAGCAAGCCCAGCGCCGCGAAGAGAGCATGCGTGACCAGCAGCTGCTGGCCGTGGCGACACAGGCTGCCGGTGCCGCCCACGAGCTGGGTACGCCGCTGGCGACCATGAGCGTGCTGCTCAAGGAGTTGCGCCAGGAGTACAAGGATCCGCAGCTGAACGAGGACCTCGGCCTGTTGCAGTCGCAGGTTCAGCTCTGTAAGGAAAGCCTGCGCCAGCTGGTCCGTGCAGCCGAGGCGGACCGTCGTCAGGCAATCGTCGAGCAGACGGCGCGCGAATGGGTCGATTCGGTCCTGCAGCGCTGGCACCTGATGCGCCCGGAGGCGACCTATCGTTTCCAGTGCGTGGGGCTGGGCAGCCCGCCACGCCTGATGCCGCCGGCAGACCTCAGTCAGTCGTTGCTCAACCTGTTGAACAATGCCACCGACGCCAGCCCCGAGGACCTGGATATCCGCCTGGACTGGGACGCGCAGTGGATCAAGCTGACCATCCGCGACCATGGCGCAGGCGTTCCCCTGGCCATCGCCGAACAGATCGGTCGGCCGTTCATCACCACCAAGGGCAAGGGCTTCGGCCTAGGCCTGTTTCTCAGTCAGGCCAGCGTGACGCGCGCTGGCGGCACAGTGAAGCTCTACAATCACGAAGAAGGTGGCACACTGACCGAGTTGCGCCTGCCGCATGGTTCGGTGCGCGCCTGATCCTGATCGTGTCCAATGCGAGGAAATGCACAGATGACCGACGAATTGCAGCAAGAGGGCGAAGAACAACCTCATCTGCTGTTGGTGGATGATGACCCCACCTTCACCCGGGTAATGGCTCGCGCCATGAGCCGCCGCGGACTGCAGGTCAGCATCGCCGGTTCGGCCGAGGAAGGGCTGGCCCTGGCCAAGCAGGACATCCCCGACTATGCGGTGCTCGACCTGAAAATGGAGGGCGATTCGGGCCTGGTGCTGCTGCCCAAGTTGCTCGAACTGGACCCCGAGATGCGGGTACTGATCCTTACCGGCTACTCCAGCATCGCCACCGCGGTGGAGGCGATCAAGCGCGGCGCCTGCAACTACCTGTGCAAGCCAGCCGACGCAGACGATGTGCTGGCCGCGCTGCTTTCCCAGCATGCTGACCTGGACAGCCTGGTTCCGGAAAACCCGATGTCGGTCGACCGCCTGCAATGGGAGCACATTCAGCGCGTACTCAGTGAGCACGACGGCAACATCTCCGCGACCGCGCGTGCGCTGGGCATGCACCGTCGGACCCTGCAGCGCAAACTGCAAAAAAGACCGGTTCGGCGCTGAGCCGGAGCCGATAGCGCGAGCCGGGCGTGGCCGCCCGGCCGTTGGTAGAGGCTTGGGGGATACGCCGGTCGAGCCCTCGCGGTGTGCTTGCTTTATGCTTGCGCTTTCGTTGTTGCAGGCGCCTTCATGCTCCCCCTCATTCTGCAGACCCTGAGCGTCACCGCTCCGGTGTTCGCGATGCTCTTTCTCGGCGTTGCGCTCAATCGCCTGGGCTGGATCGACGCCGCTTTCGTGCATACCGCCTCGGCACTGGTGTTCAGGGGCACCATGCCGACGCTGCTGTTCATCTCCATCATCAAGGCCGATCTGAACGCGGCGCTGCAGCCCGCACTGCTGCTCTATTTCGTCGGGGCCACGATCGTCACCTTCGGCCTGGCCTGGAGCTGGGCTCTCTGGCGCTGCCCGGCAGCCGACCGGGGTGTATACGTGCAGGGCGCGTTCCGCGGTAACAATGGAATCGTCGGGCTCGCGCTAGCCAGCAGCCTGTACGGTGACTACGGGCTGTCCCTCGGCGGCGTGCTGGCCGGAGTGGTGATCCTCGTCTACAACAGCCTGTCCGCGGTGGTGCTGGCCATCTACAGTCCGGGCGGGCGGGTCGGAGCAAGGGACATCCTGCTCAGCATCCTGCGTAATCCCCTGATCATAGGTGTCCTGTCCGCGGTACCGTTCGCCTACTGGCAGGTCGCGTTGCCAGGCTGGCTGATGACATCCGGGCAATACTTCGCGCAGATGACGCTTCCGCTTGCGTTGATCTGCATCGGCGCGACGCTGACCCTGGACGTGTTGCGCCAGAGCAGCGGCAGCGCGCTCAGTTCGAGCCTGATGAAGATGGTCTGGCTGCCGGCGGTCGCGACACTCGGCGCCTGGGCCTTCGGCTTTCGCGGGGCCGAGCTGGGCATTCTGTTTCTCTATTTCGCCAGCCCGACCGCTGCCGCGAGCTTCGTCATGGCGCGCGCGGTCAATTCCAATCATCAGCTGGCGGCGGCCATCATCGTCATCACCACGTTGATGGCAGCCCTGAGCATCAACCTCGGGCTGTTTCTGCTGCGCTGGCTGGGCTGGATCTAGCATGGCGCCGGACGTCCTGCACCACGGTGCTGCCATCCGTCGCTAATGTGACGGATATCGGCTTTTCGCGTGTGGGTGGCGCGGTGATCGCCGTAATCGGTCATCAGGCCTCAGAAAAAAAAGCCCGTTTGCGTCAAATTGCGCCGATCGATCAACGGCTTGCCTAACAGGGGCCGTTCAGCGCTTCGGAAACTGCCATGTCCTTCTTCTTCAAACCTTCGAACCGCTCGTTGACGCGGGACGGTATACGTATTGTCAGTCCACGCCGACTACTGACCCCTGGGCTCGCATTGCTGCTGAGTCTGAGTGCTGGTGGATTCGCCAGCGGCGTCTGGGTAGGCGCAGAGCTGAGGGCACATCCAGCCGTGCAGGTGGCGGATGAAGCTGTGCTTGGCAACGAAGGACAGTTCGCCATTGCCCGCGTCGGCGAGGTCGTCGGGCGGCTGAAGTCGCTGGAGTCCGATCTGCTTGCCCTGCAGCGATTGATGGACGAGCAGCGCACGCTGCAGGCCCAGCTGTCTGCGCTCGATCCTGCGCTGCTACCGGTGCTTGTGCCGGAACGCGAGAAGCAACCGCGCAATACAGGGCAGGGTGGTGTGTTGCTTCCCCCGCTCGGCTGCTCGGCAACCAGGCTAGAGCGCCCCGGCGTGACGCTGAGCGACCTGGAGAACACTGAGGCCTCGGCGCGCTGCATGCGGATCATGCTCGATGCGCTGTTGCAGCGTGCGGCCGAGCGCAACGCCGCGTTGATGGCCATTCCCTCTCGCCGCCCGGTAGGAGAAGCTCGCCTGGGCTCCGCCTTCGGCAATCGCATCGATCCCTTCCGCAAGACGCTGGCGTTCCATTCCGGTGTGGACTTCGCCCTGAAGTCCGGTTCCGATGTCGTCGCGGCGGCGGGCGGCCGGGTGCGCTTCGCGGGTTATCGCGGCGCCTACGGCAAGCTGGTGGAAATCGATCATGGCAACCGCTTGGTGAGTCGCTATGCGCATCTGTCGCGGCTCGACGTGCAACAGGGCGAGGTGGTCACCCCGGCGCAACGCATCGGAGCGGTCGGCTCCACCGGCCGCTCCACCGGCCCGCACCTGCATTTCGAAGTGCTGCACAAGGGGCGCTTCGTCGACCCGCAACGCTTCCTGGCCTTGAACGATCTGGAGCGCGTCGGCGATGGTCTGGCTGACGACTAGACGACCCACGACTCGCGAGCTGGTCCGCGCCGAGCACCGGCCACGGGCTGCGGCGGCCGGCGGCGTCGGTCGCTGGTGCATGCTCGCACTGCTATGCGTGATCGGTGCCCTGGTTTATCTGCGTGGCCACGAGCACGCGGTCCATGCACAGCGAATCGCTGAATTGCGGCAGCAGAGCGAAGCGCTCAACGCTGCGCTCGAGCGCAGCCGGTTGCAGCGCCAGGAAACCCAGGCCACCGAAGAGCAGTTGCTAAAGCGTATTGCCACGCTGTCAGCGCAGGTCGAGCGCCTGCACACCGAGCTGGCCTTCTTCCGGCAGCAGAAAAAGGCTCGTTAACCCTTTGGAGCAAGCGATGTTCAGCAAGAAGAAACCGGTGGCTCGCGTCACCATCGACCAGTTTTCCAGCCTGATCTCCGGCAACCTGACAGTGGCGGGGGACGTGACGTTCGAAGACGGCCTGAAGGTGAGTGGCGAAGTGCGCGGCAATGTCCGTCACAAGCCGGGCTCGCACAGTCTGCTCGCGCTCAGTGCCGAAGGGCGGATCGAGGGTAATGTCAGCAGCCATGATGCGTTGATCGACGGTACCATCGTCGGCGATCTGACCGTGGAGCATCTACTTGAACTGCACTCCAACGCCCGGGTGCAGGGCAACATTCGCTATCGCCAGTTGAGCATGGAAAATGGCGCGGTGGTCGATGGAACGCTGAGTCGGATGGGGGACGAGGAAGAATCGGCGCAGGTCTTCGAGCTGCCGCGCCCGCAGCAGCGTGAAGGCTGAGCGATGAGCGCGCGGATCTGCGCGCCCGTCGCCTCGCCGCTTAGCGCTGGGTTTTCCAGGCGCGGCCCGCGATGACCAGCAGGGTGATGGCGGTCAACGGCAGGGCATAGCCGATCATCGCATCACCAAAGGTTTCGGCGAATGGCCGACCGGTGCTGGTCAGCACCAGGTACAGCGTGTACGACACGTAGTAGGCCAGAAACAGCGCGCCTTCCCAGCGCTTGATGCAGTAGCCGGCGAAGAAGATCGGCAGGCAGGCCACAGCGACTGCGATCATTACCGGGAAGTCGAAGGCCAGTGCGTTCGACGACACCCCGATCGCCTGCGGCGAAACCAGCGAGGCCAGGCCGAGCACGCAGAGCAGGTTGAAGATGTTGCTGCCGACGATGTTGCCCACAGCGATGTCACGCTCGCCGCGGAAGGCTGCCATGATCGAGGTGGCCAGTTCCGGCAGCGAGGTGCCGATGGCGATCACAGTGAGGCCGATTACCAGTTCCGACAGGCCGAGGGCGCGAGCCAGGGCCACCGCGCCCTCGACCAGAAAATTGGACCCAACAACCAGCAGCACCAATCCGCCAAGAACCAGCCCGGCATTGATCAGGCCGGCATGAGGCTTGGCCGGCTCGTCCAGGCCGAACTCCTTGGCGAACTCGTCGTCGGCACCGGCTGCATTTTCGCGGCGACTGCTGATGACCAGAAAGAGGGTGTAGATCACCACGGCGCTGAACAGGATGGCGCCGTCGATACGGCTGAGCTGGCCATCCCAGGCCAGGCCGAAGGTGACCAGGCTGGCGCCGATCATGATCGGTACGTCGAGGCGGATCAGCTGGCGCGACACCACCAGCGGGGCGACCAGTGCGGTCATGCCGAGGATCAGCAGCACGTTGGCGATATTGCTGCCGACCACGTTGCCGATGGCGATGTCGCCGCTGCCGTTGAGCGAAGCCTGCACACTTACCGCGGTTTCCGGGGCGCTGGTGCCGAAGGCGACCACGGTCAGGCCGATGACCAGCGGCGAAATGCCGAACTGGGCGGCGAGCTTGGCGGCGCCGCGAACCAGCACCTCGGCGCCGGCAACGAGCAGCACCAGGCCGGCAATGAGGTAGACAAAGGTCATCAGGGTCACGATAGAGGGCTCCGCAAAAGGCTGAAGAAACGAGAGGTCAACGCTGGCGTTGCCAGGCGCGCAGGAAGATCACCAAAAGCGTCACGGCCGTCAAGGGGAAGGCGAACCAGAGCATCGCATCGCGGAGCAGGTCAATGGCGCCGAGGCCGGTCGCGAACATCACCAGATAGAGGGTGTAGGCCAGGTAATAGGTGAAGAACAGCAGGCCTTCCCAGCGGCGGATGCAATATCCGGAAAAGAAAATCGGCAGGCAGGCGACGAACACCGCCAGCATCACCGGGAAGTCGAACGATTGCGCGTTCGGCGATATCGACAGGCCCTCGGCCGATACCGCGGCGCCAGCGCCGAGCACCAGCAACAGGTTGAATATGCAGCTGCCGACCACGTTGCCCACCGCGATGTCGCGCTCGCCCTTGATTACCGCGAGCACCGAGGTGGCCAGCTCCGGCATCGAGGTTCCGACAGCGACCACGGTCAGGCCGATGATCAGTTCCGACAGGCCCAATGCCCGCGCCAGATCGACCGCCCCTTCGATGAGTAGGTTCGAACCGCCGACCAGCAGGCCGAGGCCGAGCAGGATCAGTAGAAGCTGCCACACCCAGGCGAAGGGCTTGTCGCTATCGCCGGGGCCGAACTCGGTGGCGAACTCATCCACCCCCGCCACGGCTTTTTCCTTTTGACTGGCGATGACCAGAAACACCGTATAGCCCACCAGGGCGGCCAGCAGCACGGCGCCATCCAGCCGACTGATGCTGCCGTTCCAGGCCAGTGCGTAGCAGAGCAGGCCGGCACCGATCATCACCGGCACGTCCAGGCGGATCAGCTGGCGAGACACCAGCAGCGGTGCGATGAGCGCCGAGAGGCCGAGGATCAACAGGATGTTGGCGATATTGCTGCCGATCACGTTGCCCACCGCGATGTCGCCGCTGCCGCTCAGGGAGGCCTGCACGCTGACCGCCGTTTCCGGTGCGCTGGTGCCGAAGGCGACCACGGTCAGGCCGATGATCAGCGGTGGAATGCCAAAGCGGCTGGCCAGCCGGGCGGCGCCGCGGACCAGGGCTTCGGCGCCGACGACGAGCAGCACCAAGCCGCCGATGAGATAGGCGAAGGTCATCAGCGACATGCTGCCGCTCCAGTCGCAATAAGGTTGTTCGCAGGCGTCATGCAGCCTCGGTATTGGCTTGGTTCATGGGAGGGTTTCGATGCGGACGCGGACCACGCCACGCTCCAGCATGTCCAGTTGCGCAGCCGCGGCGCGGGACACATCGATGATGCGGCCACGACGAAATGGTCCGCGGTCGTTGATGCGCACGATCACTTGCTTGCCGTTCTGCTGGTTGGTCACCCGCACGCGCGTGCCGAACGGCAGGCTGCGATGGGCTGCGACCAGTGCGTTCTGGTCGTGCGTTTCGCCATTGGCCGTGCGCTGCCCGTGGTGCATGCGCGCGTAATAGGACGCCTTGCCGCTCTGGGTGAAGCGTTCCTGGGTGGTGGCTGGTGCTTGCGGTGGCTGCGTTGGCTGGCGTTCGGCACAGCCCGCGGCCAGCAGAATCAGTGTCAGCAGGGTTACGAGGCGAGGCATTCGCATGAAATGTCCTTCCGTTGGGCAATCGCTTGGACGACAACCCGCGGCAGGCATGGCGAAGTTCTGGCGGTGCCGGAAGCGATCATGGGGCACTGCGCGGCTCGACCGCGCGGTGCCATGGCTCAGCTTAGCCTTCGAGTTTCTTCTTCAGCAGTTGGTTCACCTGGCCGGGGTTGGCCTTGCCCTTGGAAGCCTTCATCGCCTGGCCGACGAAGAAGCCGAACATCTTGCCGCGCTTGGCTTCGTCGCTGGCGCGGTACTGTTCGACCTGCTCGGCGTTGGCCGCCAGCATTTCATCCAGCATGGCTTCGATGGCGCCGGAGTCGGTGACCTGCTTGAGGCCCTTGCTCTCGATGATCTCGTCGGCCGAACCTTCGCCGGCGGCCATGGCCTCGAAGACCATTTTGGCGATCTTGCCGCTGATGGTGTTGTCCTTGATGCGCAGGATCATGCCGCCCAACTGCTCGGCGGTTACCGGCGACTGCTCGATCTCCAGGCCTTCCTTGTTGAGCAGGCTGGACAGCTCGCCCATTACCCAGTTGGCGGCCAGCTTGGCATCGCCACAGGTGGCATTGACCTGTTCGAAGTAGTCGGCCATCTCGCGACTGGCGGCCAGCACCGTGGCGTCATAGGCCGACAGGCCGAACTCGCGCTCGAAGCGTTCGCGCTTCTGCACCGGCAGCTCCGGCAGGCTGGCGCGCACCTCGTCGAGGAAGCTTTGCTCGATCACCACCGGCAGCAGGTCGGGGCAGGGGAAGTAGCGGTAGTCGTTGGCTTCTTCCTTGCTGCGCATGGAGCGCGTCTCGTCCTTGTTCGGGTCGTACAGGCGGGTTTCCTGCACCACCTTGCCGCCGTCCTCGATCAGTTCGATCTGCCGCTGCACCTCGTGGTTGATCGCCTTTTCGATGAAGCGGAAGGAGTTGACGTTCTTGATCTCGGCGCGGGTGCCGAACTCGGCCTGGCCCTTGGGCCGTACCGAGACGTTGCAATCGCAGCGCAGCGAACCTTCGGCCATGTTGCCGTCGCAGATACCCAGGTAGCGCACCAGCGCGTGGATCGCCTTGACGTAGGCGACCGCTTCCTTGGCGCTGCGGATGTCCGGCTCGGAGACGATCTCCAGCAGCGGCGTGCCGGCGCGATTCAGGTCGATACCGCTCATGCCGTGGAAGTCTTCGTGCAGGCTCTTGCCGGCGTCCTCTTCCAGGTGTGCACGGGTGATACCGATGCGCCGCGTGCTGCCATCTTCCAGAGTGATGTCCAGGTGGCCCTTGCCGACGATGGGGTGATCCATCTGGCTGGTCTGGTAGCCCTTGGGAAGATCAGGGTAGAAGTAGTTCTTGCGCGCGAAGACGTTCTTCGGCGCGATCTCGGCGTCGATGGCCAGGCCGAACTTGCAGGCCATGCGCACGGCTTCGGCATTGAGCACCGGCAGGGTGCCGGGCATGCCGAGGTCGACCAGGCTGGCCTGGGTGTTGGGCTCGGCGCCAAAGGTGGTGGCGCTGCCGGAAAAGATCTTCGACTGGGTCGCGAGCTGCGCGTGAATCTCCAGCCCGATCACGGTTTCCCATTGCATCTTCAATCTCCTCAGAATCCGGCCGGGGCGCGCATGTGCCAATCGGTGACTTGTTGATACTGGTGCGCCACGTTGAGCAGGCGCGCTTCCTGGAAGTACGGCGCCAGCAGTTGCACACCCACCGGCAGGCCATCGATGAAGCCGGCCGGCATCGACAGACCGGGGATGCCCGCCAGGTTGGCGGTGATGGTGTAGATGTCTTCCAGATAGGCGGAAACCGGATCGGCGTTCTTCTCGCCCAGCTTCCAGGCCAGGTTCGGCGTGGTCGGGCCGAGAATCACATCGACCTCATCGAACGCGCTGACGAAGTCGTTCTTGACCAGTCGGCGAATCTTCTGCGCCTTGAGGTAGTAGGCATCGTAGTAGCCGGCCGACAGCGCATAGGTGCCGACCATGATGCGCCGCTTGACCTCGTCACCGAAGCCTTCGGCGCGCGAGCGCTTGTAGAGGTCGGTGAGGTCGGCCGGGTTCTCGCAGCGATAGCCGAAGCGCACACCGTCGAAGCGCGACAGGTTGGAGCTGGCCTCGGCCGGCGCGATCACGTAATAGGAAGGGATCGCGTGCTGCATGTTCGGCAGGCTGATGTCCTTGACCGTGGCGCCGAGTTTCTTCAGTTCCTCGACGACCGCCATCACCGCGTCGGCGATCTTCGGGTCGAGGCCGGCACCGAAGTATTCCTTCGGCAGGCCGATGCGCAGGCCGGCGAGCGGCTGGCTCAGTGTTGCGAGGTAGTCGTCCAGTGGCTGGTCGACGCTGGTCGAGTCTTTCGGGTCGAAGCCGGCCATTGCCGAGAGTAGCAGCGCGCAGTCTTCGGCGGTGCGCGCCATCGGACCGCCCTGATCGAGACTCGAGGCATAGGCCACCATGCCCCAGCGCGAGACGCGGCCGTAGGTCGGCTTGAGACCGGTGAGGTTGGTCAGCGCGGCCGGCTGGCGGATCGAGCCGCCGGTGTCGGTGCCGGTCGCGGCGGGCAGCAGGCGCGCCGCAATGGCCGCGGCGGAACCGCCGGAAGAGCCGCCCGGTACCCGGGTCAGGTCCCAAGGGTTCTTCACCGGGCCGTAATAGCTCGACTCGTTGGCCGAGCCCATGGCGAATTCGTCCATGTTCAGCTTGCCGAGGGTGACCGTGCCGGCCGCTGCCAGTCGTTCCACCACGGTGGCGTCATAGGGCGCCTTGAAACTGTCGAGGATCTTCGAGCCGCAGCTGGTGCGGATGCCCTGGGTGCAGAACAGGTCCTTGTGGCCGATCGGCGCACCGAGCAGCGCGCCGCTCTCGCCGGCGGCGCGTCGTGCATCGGCAGCCTGGGCCTGGGCGATGGCGAGCTCACTGGTGACGCTGATGAAGCTGTTCAGCTGCGGATCGAGCTGCTCGATACGGGTGAGCAGGGTGCGCGTCAGCTCTTCGGCCGAGAAGCGCTTTTCGCTGAGGTTGCGGGCGATCTCGGCAAGTGTCAGGTTGTGCATGTCGGTGTCCTTCATCACTCGATCACCCGCGGGACCAGATAAAGTCCGTTTTCCACCGCCGGGGCGATGGCCTGATAGGCGTCGCGCTGGTTGCGCTCGGTGACCTCGTCGGCACGCAGGCGCTGCGTGGTTTCCAGCGGGTGGGCCAGCGGCTCGATGCCGGTGGTGTCCACTGCCTGCATGCGGTCGATCAGGCCGAGAATGTTGTTGAGGGTTTCGGTGGTGCGAGGCAGGTCGGCTTCAGACAGGCCCAGGCGGGCCAGATGAGCGATCTTTTCCACCTCGGTGCGTTCAAGCGCCATCGGATATCTCCAGCGGAAAGCGAATCGGGCTGCGCCTTCCGTCGACTGGACGGGGCGCATGGCGGCACAGGGCGCGCCGCGGCAAGGGCTTTCGGGCCCGGAAAAGCCGTCAATCTTACATGCCCGGGGCGTCGACCGGTAGCGCGGGGCGCGGCGAGACGCGCCTGATTGCGCTTGAGCCCTGGCTTGCAGGCGATGCGCGCAGTGGCTCACGTCTGGCGCGATGCAGGCAGACTCGCGCCTTGCCCTAAGTTCGCACCATTGTTAGAGTTTGCGGCACTTTTTTCCCCACGCGTTTGCCCCAGGGCCCTTTTCCCATGTTCAAGAAACTGCGTGGCATGTTTTCCAGTGATCTGTCGATCGACCTGGGCACTGCCAATACCCTTATTTATGTGCGCGATCGCGGCATCGTTCTCGACGAACCCTCTGTAGTTGCCATTCGCAGCCACGGTAACCAGAAGAGCGTCGTCGCCGTTGGTACCGAGGCCAAGCGCATGCTGGGCCGCACCCCGGGCAACATCAATGCGATCCGTCCGATGAAGGACGGTGTGATCGCCGATTTCAGCGTCTGCGAGAAGATGCTGCAGTACTTCATCAACAAGGTGCACGAGAACAGCTTCCTGCAGCCCAGCCCGCGCGTGCTGATCTGCGTGCCCTGCAAGTCGACCCAAGTCGAGCGCCGGGCGATTCGCGAATCTGCACTGGGCGCCGGTGCACGGGAAGTCTTTCTGATCGAGGAGCCGATGGCTGCGGCGATCGGTGCCGGCCTGCCGGTCGACGAGGCGCGTGGCTCGATGGTCGTGGACATCGGTGGTGGCACCACCGAGATCGCACTGATCTCCCTCAATGGCGTGGTTTATGCCGAATCCGTGCGAGTCGGTGGCGATCGTTTCGATGAGTCCATCGTCACCTATGTACGCCGTAACTACGGCAGCCTGATCGGCGAATCCACCGCCGAGCGCATCAAGCAGGAAATCGGTACCGCATTCCCGGGTGGCGAGCTGCGCGAGGTCGATGTGCGTGGTCGCAACCTGGCCGAAGGCGTACCGCGCAGTTTCACGCTGAACTCCAACGAGGTGCTCGAGGCGCTGCAGGAGTCGCTGGCAACCATCGTCCAGGCGGTCAAGAGCGCGCTGGAGCAGTCGCCGCCGGAGCTGGCTTCCGATATCGCCGAGCGTGGCCTGGTACTCACCGGGGGCGGTGCCTTGCTGCGTGATCTGGACAAGCTGCTGGCGCAGGAAACCGGCCTGCCGGTAATCGTCGCTGAAGAGCCGCTGACCTGCGTAGCCCGTGGCGGCGGCCGTGCGCTGGAGATGATGGATCGGCACGCGATGGATCTGCTGTCCACCGAGTGAGGCGCTGCGCGCCGTTGATGACAAGCCGAAAGATCCGGTCACGCCGGCTTTCGGCTTGTCGCGTTCAGTCTGAAGCTTCAGCCGCGAGGTAGTCGCAATCAAGCCGCTATTTGCCAAGGGACCTCTGCTCGGTGGACGCCTGCTGGTGTTCGTCGTGCTCTGCGTCGCGCTGATGGTGGTGGATGCACGTTTCGATGCGCTGAAGATGGTGCGCAGCCAGATGGCGCTGGTGCTGACCCCGTTCTACTG
This sequence comes from Stutzerimonas frequens, assembly GCF_024448335.1. Taxonomy (GTDB): domain Bacteria; phylum Pseudomonadota; class Gammaproteobacteria; order Pseudomonadales; family Pseudomonadaceae; genus Stutzerimonas; species Stutzerimonas frequens. Next base: position 93,536 of record NZ_JAMOHM010000009.1, on the reverse strand, counting down.
GGTCGCCGAAATGCCGGTGCGTATCTGGAGGGGTGCAACCGAACAGATCGCCAGCAGTAGCAGCCTGATGGCCGAGAACGAGAAGCTCAAGGCCGAGGCGTTGCTGATGCAGCGGCGCCTGCAGAAGCTGGCGATGCTGACCGAGCAGAATGTGCGCCTGCGCGAATTGCTTAATTCTGCGGCGCTGGTGGATGACAAGGTCATCGTCGCCGAACTGATCGGGCTCGACCCAAACCCGTTCACCCATCGCATCCTGATCGACAAGGGCGAAAGGGACGGCGTCTTCATGGGGCAGCCGGTGCTCGATGCCAGTGGGCTGATGGGGCAGGTCGTCGAAGTGCTGCCCTATGCGGCGCGGGTATTGCTGCTCACCGATGTGACCCACAGTATTCCGGTGCAGGTCAACCGCAACGGGTTGCGTGCAATCGCCGTGGGTACTGGCAATCCAGACTACCTGGAACTTCGTCACGTGGCGGAAACCGCTGATATCAAGGAAGGTGACCTGCTGGTCAGCTCCGGCCTCGGTCAGCGCTTTCCCAGCGGCTATCCGGTGGCTCAGGTGACCGAGGTGGTGCATGGCTCCGGTCAGCCATTCGCGATCGTCCGTGCGGTGCCTACGGCGATGCTCAACCGCAGCCGCTATCTGATGCTGGTCTTCAGCGACTCGCGTACGCCCGAGGAGCGCGCCGCCGCAGCTGCGCAGGCGCAGGTGGATGCCGACCGAGAAGCGGCTGCCGACGCTGAGACGGCTCCTCCTGCCGCGGAGCAGGCAGCCGGTAATGCCCCGGCGGTGGGTGATGCCCCGGCGCCCTCGCCAGTCGAGGAGGCGCAATGATCAGTGGACGGCCGAACAATGGGTGGGTGATCTGGTGCAGCCTGACGATCGCCCTGTTGCTCAGCATCGCTCCCATGCCGGGCAGCGCGGAGCTGGCTCGCCCGTTGTGGCTCGGTCTGGTAATCGCTTTCTGGTCGCTGACGCTTCCGCATCGCGGGGGACTTGGCGTTGCATTCTGCTTCGGCCTGGCGCAGGACGTGCTGGCGGGCACGCTGTTCGGTCAGAGTGCCTTGCCACTGATCCTGATTGCCTTCCTGGTGTTGAGTCTCCAGCAACGCCTGCGCATGTTCCCGCTGTGGCAACAGAGCATGGTGCTGCTGGTGGTGCTGGGTCTCGCGCAGCTGGTTCAGCTATGGCTCAACACGCTGACGGGCAATCGTCCTCCTACGCTGCTGTTCCTCGTACCGGTGCCTATCAGTGCCTTGCTCTGGCCGTGGCTGTTCGTAGCACTGCAAGGGTTGCGGCAACGCTTCGCCGTCTACTGATACTGCTGTTTCACTACTCCCGCGCCGGCAGAAAGCGAAAGTCATGAGTTTCGTGTGGATTTGCGCGGAGCGGCACGGCCTATGCCTTGCTGCTCCGGGGCAATTCTGAAATCATGCGCCCCTCATGGCGTTCAGCCATTACTGTGATCTGCTTCAGACAAACGACAAGCACAACAGCACGGGCGATGAGTATGGAAGCTGGCGTTTCGATTCTTTCCACGCGGCGATGGGGGCGGGGTGCGCGCACCGTGCTTGTAGCGAGCGCAGCCGCCTCGCTGCTGCTGGCTCTGATCGCGAGCAGCGACTATTCCCAGGCCGACAGCGCGCCGCAGGCACCCCGGCCGGCCCAATCTGCGGCTTCCGATGCGCCCGCCGCGGCGCCCGGCACCATCGATTCCTCCCGCAGCGAGCAGCTGGCCAGCAAGCTCGCCGAGCTCGACGCCATTGTGCTGGAGAAGCAGAAGCTCGAAGAGGCCTTGCGTGCGCAGAAGAGCGAACTGGCCGCGATCCAGTTGCAGCTGGCGAACACCAAGAAGCTGATCCAGGCCGAAGTTGACGATTTCCTCAGTCAGGGCATCGAGCGCAAGCGACTCGACGAGTTGCTCGACGAGCACAAGCGTAGCGCCGATGCCGCGGCTGCTATTGGTGAGCGTGTCGAGGCTCTGGAAAAGGATCTGGGCAGCCAACATCTGAAGCTCTCCCTGGCGAGCCGTGATGCGGAGCGCCTCAAGTCCCAGCTCGCCGCCGAGGCTCGCGAACGCAACAGCAAGAACATCCAGGCTATTGCACGCAAACTGGACAAGACCATCCGCTTCGATCAGGACGTCTCGTTCCGCTGCTCGGCGAGCAAGAGCCTGGCCACCTGTCTGGCCGAGTTCCGCGGCGACAGCCAGATGTCACAGTGGGTGCTGGGCCACTATCAGCGGGTCCTGGCCGAGGACATCCGTGATCAGGTGGCGGAGCTGGCGTTGGATACTGGCTGGTACCGCTATCGCACACGTACGGACTTCGCGCAGGCAAGCATGAGCCTGGACGGCACCGTTCACGCACGGATGAATATCGAGGCGACCATCACCGCGAAGAAGATGATGCCCTGCGCGATCCTCGATGTGCCTTACGAGCAATGCGACAGTCAGACGCATTCCCTGATCGTGCGCAGCAACAAGTACGACGACCGGGTTCGTATCAACGACCAGGACCACGGCGCGACGCCGGTGTCGCTGGTGCTGGATAGCGGTGTCTACGACATCCAGGTGACCTCTGGCGGTATCACCCAGAAGCGTACCCTGTCACTGAAGGGCGATCAGGTACTCAACTTCAGGTTCTGACAGCCCCGCGCCGGTGTGCCGCCAAGCCCTCCGCGCCTTTCTCGACGCCCCCTGAATATGCGACGCTGTCGCTTATTCACGTTGAGGACTTGCCATGGGCACTCTGTTTCTCGCCTCGGCATCACCCCGCCGTCGCGAACTGCTCGCGCAGATAGGCGCTCCGTTTTCCCTGATCAGCGTCTCCGTCGACGAGACGCCTTCACCGACCGAATCCCCAGAGGCCTATGTCGAGCGTGTTGCGCGGGACAAGGCCCTCGCCGGATTGGCAGTGCTGGGTGAGCGCGATGGCTGCGTGCTGGGCGCCGACACCAGCGTGGTGCTCGATCAGCGCATCCTTGGCAAGCCGGTCGACCGCAATGAAGGCCTGGCAATGCTGGCGGCACTTTCGGGCCGTACCCACCGGGTGATGACCGCGGTGGCGCTTGCCAGTCGCTCGGCCTGCGAAGCGCGTGTGGTCATCAGCGAAGTGACCTTTCGCAGCATCGATGAAGCGGAGGCCGAGCGCTACTGGAACAGTGGCGAGCCGCTGGACAAGGCGGGCGGCTATGCCATCCAGGGTTGGGGCGCTGCCTTCGTCAGCCAGCTGCATGGCAGCTATTCGGCGGTGGTCGGCCTGCCGCTGTGCGAAACCACGCAGCTGCTCGATGTGTTCGCTCTCCCACGTTGGACCAAAGGCTCACGCTAGAGCCTGTGGCTTCGACGCGCCGGCCGGTTAGAATCGACCGGAACCATCAGCTAGCGCTGCACATCAAGCCACCGCCGAGAACAACAATGAGCGAAGAAATCCTGATGAACATCACCCCCATGGAGTCGCGGGTGGCGGTGGTGGAGAACGGTGTCTTGCAGGAGGTGCACGTCGAGCGCACCCAGCGCCGCGGCATCGTTGGCAACATCTACAAGGGCAAGGTGGTGCGGGTGCTGCCGGGTATGCAGGCGGCCTTCGTCGACATCGGGCTGGATCGCGCGGCGTTCATTCATGCCTCGGAGATATCCAGCCGCGAAGGCAACGCCGTCGAGCCGATCAATGCACTGGTGCATGAGGGCCAGAGCCTGGTGGTGCAGGTCACCAAGGATCCCATTGGCACCAAGGGCGCACGCCTGACCACGCAGCTGTCGATCCCTTCTCGCTACCTGGTCTACATGCCGCGCACCAGCCATGTTGGGATCTCCCTGCGTATCGAGGATGAAGCCGAGCGCGAGCGACTCAAGCAGGTCGTAGCCGAATGCGTTGCGGCCGAAGGCATTCAGGAGGCCGGTGGTTTCATCCTGCGTACCGCGGCAGAAGGCGCCGGCAGCGAAGAGATCCTTATGGATATCCGCTATCTGCGCCGCCTGTGGGAGCAGATAGCGAGCCAGATCAAGACCGTCGAGGCGCCGACGGTAATCTACGAAGACCTCTCTCTGGCCATGCGCACGCTGCGTGATCTGGTCAATCCGCGGATCGAGAAGATCCGCATCGACTCGCGGGAAAATTTCCAGAAGGTCAGGCAGTTCGTCGGCGAGCTGATGCCCGAGCTGGGCGATCGTCTCGAGCATTACCCAGGCGAGCGCCCAATCTTCGACCTTTATGGCGTCGAGGACGAGATCCAGAAGGCGCTGGAGCGCAAGGTCATGCTCAAGTCCGGCGGTTACCTGATCATCGATCCGGCCGAGGCGATGACCACCATCGACGTCAACACCGGCGCCTTCGTCGGCCACCGGACGCTGGAAGAAACCATCTTCAAGACCAATCTCGAGTCGGCCACCGCCATCGCACGCCAGCTCCGGCTGCGCAATCTGGGCGGCATCATCATCATCGACTTCATCGACATGGAGGACGAGGAGCATCGTCGCCAGGTCCTGCGCACGCTGGAAAAGCAGCTGGAGCGCGATCACGCCAAGACCAACATCATCGGCATCACTGAACTTGGCCTGGTGCAGATGACCCGCAAGCGCACCCGCGAAAGCCTCGAACAGGTGCTGTGCGAACCCTGCATGTGCTGTCAGGGGCGTGGCAAGCTAAAGACGCCGGAGACCGTCTGCTACGAGATCTTCCGCGAGATCCTGCGGGAGGCGAGGGCCTATCAGGCCGAAGGCTACCGGGTGCTGGCCAATCAGAAGGTGATCGATCGTCTGCTCGACGAGGAGTCAGGCAATGTCGCCGATCTGGAAGCCTTTATCGGTCGCTCGATCAAGTTCCAGGTGGAAAGCATGTACTCCCAGGAACAGTACGATGTGGTGTTGCTCTGAACAAAGGTAGACCGGGCCGCAAGGCCCAAGATGACCGGAGCGCATCCAGATGAACCGTCTCGCTGCCTTCCTCCTGACACTGTCGCGCCAGCTGTTCTGGATAATCGCGTTCGGCCTGATTCTGGCCGCGTTCTACGTCAGCCTGGGGCGGCAGCTGGTGCCCTTGGTCGCCGAATACCGCGCCGAGGTGCAGGAGAAAGCGCAGGCGGCGCTGGGCATGCCAATCACGCTGGGCAGGCTCGAAGGTCGCTGGGAGGGCTTCGCGCCGCGTTTGCTGGCGCATGACGTGCTGCTCGGTGAAGGGGACAGCGCGATGCGCCTGGACCGTATCGCTATCGTGCCGGACCTGGCGGGCAGCCTCTGGGCCCGAGCATGGCGGCTGAACCAATTGGAACTCAGCGGCGTGCAGCTGTCGGTCGCTGAAGATGCCGAGGGCAAGTGGCGGGTGGAAGGCTTGCCGACCCGTGCCGAGCAGAAACCGCCCGAGCCACAGAAGATGCTCGAGTCGTTGCAGCGGGTACGTGGGTTGGTGGTGCGCAACAGCCAGATCACGCTGGAGCCATTCGGTGAGTCGCCGCTGACCTTGAGCTACACCGATCTGAGCTTGCGCGTCGACGGCGAGCGGCTCCGCTTGGACGGGCGCAGTATCCTGCCAGATGGTCAGCCGCTGGCCTTGAACATTCAGGGGCGGGTGCAGCCGCAACGCTGGCAGCAAGCCGAGGCGCAGGTTTACCTCAGCCTGCCACAAAGCGACTGGGCCGCCTGGTTGCCACGCCGGCTGACTGCCGATTGGCATCTGCAGACGCTAAAGATGGGTGGCGAGCTGTGGGTGAGCTGGCGCGAACAGGCGCTGGAGCGTGCTGTTCTACGGCTGAACGCGTCGCAGCTGAGCATGTCCTTTGCCGATCGTGAGCCCGTTCAGCTCGAGGACCTGGGGGGCGAGGCGTATATCGATCGTAACGAGCAGGGCTACCGGCTGCTGCTGGACCGGCTGGCATTCGATCTCGACGGCGAGCGCTGGGGCGATGCGCGAATCCAGCTTCAGCAGGATCAGGCCAAGCAGCACTGGCGCCTGCAGGCGGATCGGCTGGCTATCGCGCCGATCGCCACGCTCGTTCGTGTACTGGCGCCGTTGCCGCCGACTGCCGCCGAGACGCTGACGGCGCTGCAACCCAACGGAACATTGCGCAACCTGCAGCTCGACTACTACCCGCAGATGGAGTCGCCGCAGCGCCTGCAGTTCGCTGCCAATCTGGACCGCATCAGCATTGCTGCGCAGAACTGGATACCGGCGGTGGGGAACGCGAGTGGCAGCATTCGTGGTGACTTGGGCGGCGGCGAGTTGCGCGTGGACAGCGACGACTTCAGCCTGCAGCTTGCGCCACTTTATCCCGAGCCGTGGCGCTACCGACACGCCGGCGGGCGCCTGACCTGGGCGCTGGATGAGCAGGTCTTCACGCTGGCGGCGCCCTATCTGCGCATCGACGGCGAGGAAGGCAAGATCGCCGGAGATTTTCTCATCCGACTGGCTCGGGACCCCGCTGCAGAAGATTACATGGACCTGCGGGTCGGCTTGAGCGAAGGCGATGCGCGCTTCACCGAGAAATACCTGCCGACACGCTCGCCGGCGTTGAGCCCGGCGCTGGTCAGCTGGCTCAGGGAGGCGATCCGCAGCGGTACGGTCGAGCAAGGTCATTTCCAGTACCAGGGCGCATTGAACAAGGGCGCTTCCGATAGCGCGCGCGCCCTGAGCCTGTACTTCAAGGTGCGTGATGCGGAGCTGGCGTTTCAGCCCGGCTGGCCCCTGCTGCTACAGGGCCGCGGCGAGGTGCTGATCGAAGACAGTGGGGTGCGTGTCCGGCTCGCGGAAGGGCGGATCCTCGACAGCCAGGTGCGGGATGCGACAGCGGAGATACCTCGCGCCGGGGCCGGAAACGTGCCGCAGCTGGCGGTGAAAGGACAGGTCGACAGCAGCCTGGCGGACGCCTTGAAGCTGCTGCAGGAGGCACCGATCGGGACTGCCGAGCTGTTCGCCGGCTGGCAGGGGCAGGGTGCGCTCAGCGGCACGCTTGACCTGCAGATCCCGCTGGGCAAGGGCACTCCGCGAGTCATCGTGGATTTCGCCAGCGATGATGCGAGGCTGAAGATCCCCGAGCCGGCGCTCGCCTTCGAGCAGCTCAGTGGAAAATTCCGCTACGACACCGCGCGAGGCTTGAGTGCAGAGGCCATGCAGGCGCGCCTATTCGGCTCTTCGGTCAAGGGCAAGGCGGTCGCGACAGGCGCGCCCGGCAAGCCAGCCTCTCGCCTGGAGGCACAGGGCACCGTGGGGTTGCAGCGTCTGGTTGAGTGGCTCGCTATCGGGCAATCGCTGCCCGCCAGCGGTGAACTGCGCTATCAGTTGCGTCTGGATCTGGCGGGTGAGGATAGTCAGCTGCAAATCGATTCGTCGCTACAGGGGCTGCGCATCGATCTGCCAGCGCCGTTCGGCAAGTCTGCCGGCGAGCGCCGCGATACCTCGTTGCGGATGTCTCTGCAAGGGGCCGAGCGTCACTACGGCGTCCAGCATGGGGCGCTCGCCGCGCTGGCGTTCGCCGCGCCGCCGGGTGCCTGGGCGCAGGGTCGCGGTGAGCTGCGTCTGGGCCCCGGTGCGGCTAATCTTCCGGCCCGTGCCGGGCTTTACGTCAGAGGCCGCCTGCCGGAACTCGACTTGAAAGCCTGGCAGGCTGTGCTCGAGCAACATGGCAAGGCGGACGCGCAGCAGACGACTGGCTCACTGCTGCGCCGTGCGCAGGTCGATATCGGTCGCTTCGACGGTTTTGGCACCCGGATCGACGACCTTGGCTTGGACCTGCGGCGACTGAGCGATGCCTGGGACCTTGGCCTTCGCAGTTCGACCATCGGCGGCTCGGTTCGTCTGCCGGATGCCGAGGGTGGCACCATCGTTGCTGATCTCCAGCACCTGCGTCTGCCGGCTCCGGCGCAAACCGGCGAAGCAGCATCCAAGGCGCGGCCTGATCCGCTGGCCGATGTCGACCCGCAGAGCCTGCCGGCGATGGATGTCGCCATCAAACGGATATCCCTGGGCGACGATGTGCTTGGCGCCTGGACGTTGAAGCTGCGGCCGGTCAGCGCCGGAATCGAGTTCCGCGACATCGCTCTGGACCTCAAGGGCCTGAAGATCACCGGAAGTGGCGGTTGGGACGGCGCGCAGACCTGGTACAAGGGCCGCCTCGAAGGGCGCAACCTCGCCGACGTACTGCTTGCCTGGGGCTTTGCGCCCTCGGTGACCAGCGACAGTTTTCGCCTGGATGTGGATGGGCAGTGGCCCGGCTCACCAGCCTGGTTCGCCATGGCGCGCTATTCCGGCAGCATGCAGCCCCGGCTGAGCAAGGGACAGTTCGTCGAGATCGACGGCAGCGCCCAGGCGCTACGGGTGTTCGGCGTGCTCAATTTCAATTCGATAGGGCGTCGCCTGCGACTGGATTTCTCCGACCTGTTCAGCAAGGGGCTCAGTTATGACCGGCTGGATGGTCGGCTGCTGGCCAAGGAGGGCGTGTTCAACACCCGCGAGCCCATCACCGTCAGCGGTCCGTCGACCAACCTCGAGCTGGATGGCACGCTGGACATGGCTCGCGACCAGATCGATGCGAAACTGCTGGTCACGCTGCCGATCAGCAACAACCTGCCGCTGGCTGCGCTGATCGTCGGCGCCCCGGCGATTGGCGGGGCACTTTTCGTTGTCGACAAGTTACTGGGCGACCGTGTGGCGCGCTTCGCCAGCGTACAGTATGACGTCAAGGGACCTTGGCAATCGCCGAAGATCAGCTTCGACAAGCCGTTCGAGAAGCCCAATTGACTGGTCGGTGTCTCGCGGCCATCGCAATTCGACGGGAGCATTCATGTCGCTGTCGGTAATCCAGATGACCAGCCAGGCCGATGTCGCCGGCAATCTAGCTGCCGCCCGGCGCCTGCTCGAGCAGGCTGCCGCGGGCGGGGCCCGCTTGGCGGTGCTGCCAGAGAACTTCGCCGCCATGGGCTGCAGTGACCCACAGCAGCTGGGGCGCGCCGAAGCGGAAGGCCAAGGGCCTGTTCTGCCCTGGTTGAAACGTACCGCGCGCGACCTCAGATTGTGGATTGTCGCTGGAACCGTGCCGCTGCCACCCGACGACCGTCCGCAGGACCGGCCCAATGCCTGTTCGCTGCTCATCGACGAGCACGGACAGCGGGTCGCGCGTTATGACAAGGTGCACCTGTTCGACGCCGATGTGGCCGACAGTCGGCAGCAGTACCGCGAATCCGATACCTACGGGGCAGGGCAGCGGCTGGTCGTGGCCGACACGCCGGTTGGACGGCTGGGCATGACCGTCTGCTACGACTTGCGCTTTGCCGAGTTGTACATGGCGCTGCGCGACGCAGGGGCCGAGCTGATCAGTGCGCCCTCTGCCTTCACCACAGTGACCGGTGAGGCGCACTGGACGACTCTGATCCGCTGCCGCGCCATAGAGACGCAGTGCTACGTACTGGCTGCCGCTCAGGTCGGTACACACCCCGGCGGTCGCGTCACCTATGGGCATTCGTCTATCGTTGACCCCTGGGGTCGGTTGTTGTGCGAGCAGGCGGCTGCTGAGACAGCGCTGCTCGCCGAACGAGATGTGCCCGAGCAGGCGGCCATCCGCCAGCGCATGCCGGTGCAGCGCCACCGCCGTTTTTCCGTCCCGTGCTTGATCACGGACTGTCTGGAGTGAATATGAGTGAACTGCTGTTACCCGTAACCGAGCGTCTGCTGACGCCGGGTGGCCTGACCATCGACGATCTCCCAGCGCTGCTGGGCGAGCTCGCCGGTCCTGGCGTGGATGCTGCTGATCTGTATTTTCAGGATCAGGTATCCGAGTCCTGGGTACTGGAAGATGGCATCGTCAAGGAAGGCGGTTTTCACATCGAACAGGGCGTCGGCGTTCGGGCGCTTTCCGGTGAGAAGACCGGGTTCGCCTACAGCAACGCGATCACGGCCGATGCCTTGCGTCAGGCGGCCCAGGCCGCGCGGTCGATTGCCCGCAGCGGCAAGCAGGGGCAGGTCGGTGTGCTGTCCCGGGCAGCATTCGAGCCGCTCTACGGCCGCGATAATCCGCTCGACGGTCTGAGCCGGGGCGAAAAGGTGGAGCTGCTCAAGCGCATCGATGTCGCGACGCGAGCGCTCGATCCGCGGATCAAGCAGGTCACGGTGAGCCTGGCGGGTGTCTGGGAGCATGTTCTGGTTGCCGCGCTGGATGGCGGCATGGCTTCGGATATCCGCCCGCTGGTGCGTTTCAACGTCAGCGTGATCGTCGAGCAGAACGGCCGTCGCGAGCGCGGTGGGCAGGGTGGCGGCGGACGTACCGGCTACCAGTATTTCCTCGATGAGGATCGCGCCATGGGCTATGCGCGCGAAGCGCTGCGGCAGGCGCTGGTCAATCTCGAGGCAGTGCCGGCGCCTGCTGGGTCACTGCCGGTGGTGCTCGGCCCCGGGTGGTCTGGTGTACTGCTGCACGAGGCGGTCGGCCATGGGCTGGAGGGTGATTTCAATCGCAAGGGCAGCTCGGCCTACAGCGGTCGGATCGGGCAGAAGGTGGCGTCCAGCCTGTGCACCATCGTCGATGACGGAACCCTGGCGGATCGCCGAGGTTCGCTCAGCGTCGATGACGAAGGCACGCCGACGCAGTGCACCACACTGATCGAGAACGGCATTCTCAAGGGCTATATCCAGGACAAGCTAAACGCCCGGCTGATGGGCGTCGCGCCAACCGGCAACGGCCGTCGCGAGTCCTACGCGCACCTGCCGATGCCGCGCATGACCAACACCTACATGCTGGCCGGCGAGAGCGATCCGCAGGAAATCATCCGCTCGGTGAAAAAGGGTATCTACTGCGCCAGCCTCGGCGGCGGCCAGGTCGACATCACCAGTGGCAAGTTCGTCTTCTCCACCAGCGAGGCCTATCTGATCGAGGATGGCAAGATCACCGCGCCGGTGAAGGGCGCGACGCTGATCGGCAACGGCCCGGAAGTGATGAACCGGGTGTCGATGGTAGGCAACGACCTGGCGCTGGATAGCGGTGTCGGCACCTGCGGCAAGGATGGCCAGTCGGTGCCGGTGGGCGTCGGCCAACCGACGCTGAAGATCGACGAGATCACCGTGGGAGGGACGGGCGCTTGAGCAGGCGCGCGTCGGATCTTGACCGGCGGCCTGGAGCTGACTTCAGCGCAGGCCGCGCTTGGTCTCGTCCAGGTCTCGGATGTATTTGAAGATCTTCCGGCTCGCCGCCGGCGGCTTGTTGCGTGCCGCTTCATGCTGCGCATGGCGGATCAGGCCGCGCAGGTGCTGGCGGTCGGTCTCCGGATACTCGGCGACGAAGGCTTCCAGGGTACTGTCGTCGCCAGCGATCAGGCGGTCACGCCAACGTTCCAGCGCATGGAACCGTTCGTTGTACTGGCGGGTCGAGGCGTCGAGCTGGTCGACCAGAGCCAGGATCGCGTCGACGTCCTGGTCACGCATCAGTTTGCCGATGTATTGGATATGCCGTTTGCGTGCGATGTGTGCCTTGTGTTTGGGCGCGTCGGCAAGTGCCTTTTGCAGTGCGTCGCTGAGCGGCAGGCGAGCAATGAGATCGGGCTTGAGCGTGGTCAGACGCTCGCCGAGTTCCTGCAGCGCCAGCAGTTCGCGCTTGACCTGGGATTTGCTTTTTTCGTCGAAGCCCTCGACGTCGGAGTGTTCAGACATGGGGATGGTCCACTAGGAAATGCCGCCATGATAACAGCAGCCCCGGCAGCCGGCTCAGCGGAGCTGATGTCGGGCTGCTACTTGAATAGATTGCAGTGGTTTTGGGAGAGCTTATGAGTGAAGTAGAGGGCATCGGACCGCATGCGCTGCCCGGCTTGCGCGATAAGGTCGAGCGCATCATCGAAGAGGCGCGTCGGCAGGGCGCCAGCGCCAGTGAGGTTTCGGTTTCGATGGAGCAGGGCCTGTCCACCACGGTGCGTCAAGGCGAGGTGGAAACGGTCGAGTACAATCGCGACCAGGGCTTCGGTATCACGCTCTATGTCGGCCAGAGCAAGGGCTCGGCCAGCACCACCGGCAGCGGAGATGCCGCCATTCGGGAAACCGTGGCGGCCGCCCTGGCCATTGCCAGGCATGCGTCGGAGGACGAGTTCGCCGGCCTGGCCGATGCCTCGCTGATGGCGCGCGAGCTACCCGAACTCGACCTCTACCACCCGTGGGCGATCACCCCCGAACAGGCGATCGAGCAGGCGCTGAGCTGCGAAGGTGCGGCCTTCGCCTTCGACCAGCGGATTCGCAACGCCGACGGCACCAGCCTCAACACCCATCAGGGCTGTCGGGCCTACGGCAACAGCAACGGCTTCATCGGCGGTTATTGCAGCAGCCGGCACAGTCTGAGCTGCGTGATGATCGCTGAAAGCGATGGGCAGATGCAGCGGGACTATTTCTATGACGTGAACCGGATCGGCGAGGCGCTGATCGATCCGCTGACCATCGGTCAGCGAGCGGCTGAGCGTGCAGTTCGGCGGCTGGGCGCGCGTCCGATCCCGACTTGCGAGGTGCCGGTGCTGTTCGCGCCGGAGCTGGCTACCGGGCTGTTCAGCCATTTCATCGCAGCGATTTCCGGTGGCAATCTCTACCGCAAGGCATCGTACCTTGAAGGCGCGCTGGGGCAGACGCTGTTCCCTGAGTGGCTGAGCCTGGACGAGCGCCCTCACATCCCGCGGGCGCTGGGGAGCGCCGGTTACGACGGCGATGGCTTGGCGACCTATGCCAAACCCTTCGTTGAGGGTGGCCGCCTGCTGTCCTACGTGCTGTCGACCTACTCGGGACGCAAGCTGGGCATGCCGAGCACGGCCAATGCCGGCGGCGTGCACAACCTGTTCGTCAGTCACGGCGACGAGGATCAGGCAGCACTGATCCGTCAGATGGGGCGCGGGCTGCTGGTAACGGAACTGATGGGGCAGGGGCTGAATCTGGTGACCGGGGACTACTCGCGCGGTGCAGGCGGCTACTGGGTCGAGAATGGCGAGATACAGTTCCCGGTGCAGGAAGTGACTATCGCTGGCAACCTGCGTGACATGTTCCGTCAGATCGTCGCGGTAGGTTGTGATATCGAGACGCGTGGCAACGTGCGCACCGGCTCGGTGCTGATCGAGCGGATGACGGTGGCGGGCAAGTAGCCTCGCCCAGCCGGCGTGGTCATCATCCGCGCCGGCCGCTCGAGGCCTTATTCGCCTTCCTCAAAATAATCGTCGATCAGTGCGACCAGGGCTGCCAGGGCTTCGTGTTCCTGCTCGCCCTCGGTGTGCAGGTGCAGGGTCGAGCCCTTGCTGGCGGCAAGCATCATGACCGCCATGATGCTCTTGCCGTCCACCAGCGTGGCCGGGCAGCGGCCGACACGGACGGCACACGGATAGCGGTTGGCAACGCCGACGAACTTGGCCGCCGCGCGCGCATGCAGACCGAGCTTGTTGATGATGGTGACTTCGCGGGCAGGCATGGGGCAGGTATTCCTAGGCGAGGTCCCGGTGACGGACCTGCAGATTCTTCAGCGGCTCCCTGAGCGCTTGGCCCAGGCGCTCAGCCAGATAAACCGAGCGATGATGGCCGCCGGTACAGCCGATGGCGATGGTTACGTATGCGCGGTTGCTGGCGGCGAAGCGGGGCAGCCATTTGCTCAGGTAGGCATGGATGTCCTGAAACATTTCCTCTACGTCGGGCTGGGCAGTCAGATAGTCGATGACCGGTTGATCGAGCCCGGAGAAGTCGCGTAGCTCGGCTTTCCAGTAGGGGTTGGGCAGGCAGCGCACATCGAACACCAGGTCGGCGTCGACCGGCATGCCGCGCTTGAAACCGAACGACTCGATGAGGAATGCGGTGCCGGGTTCGGGTTTGTTCAGCAGGCGCAGCTTCAGGACGTCGCGCAGCTGGTAGAGATTCAGGTGCGTGGTGTCGATCTTCAGGTCGGCATGGTCGATGATGGCTGCCAATAGCAGCTCCTCGTCGCGGATTGCCTCGGCGAGGGAGCGGCTCTCGTTGGTCAGCGGATGACGCCGGCGGGTTTCTGAGAACCGCTTGAGCAGGGTTTCGTCGTCCGCGTCCAGATACAGCACGTCGCACTGGATATGCCTGGCGCGAACCTCTTCGAGCAGTTCCGGAAAACGCTTCAGTTGACTGGGCAGGTTGCGCGCGTCGATGGAAACGGCGACCTGCGGATGCAGCAGCTCGGTGTGCAGCAGCGCGCGCTCGGCAAGCTCGGGAAGCAGGCCCGCCGGCAGGTTGTCGATGCAGTAGAAACCGTTGTCTTCGAGCACGTTCAGCGCGGTGCTCTTGCCCGAGCCCGAACGGCCACTGACGATGATCAGCCGCATCTGGCTCCCACTCCGCTAGGCGCCATTCTGGACGTCGACGACGACCTGATAGAGGCTCTCATTGGTGGGTGCCTGGCGCAGTCGCTGGCGCACCTCTTCACGGTCAAGCATGCTGGCGATCTGGCGCAGCAGCTCGAGGTGCTCGTCGGTGGCCGCTTCCGGTACCAGCAAGACAAACAGCAGGTCTACCGGTGCGCCGTCGATGGCGTCGAAGTCCACCGGCGTTTCGAGCCGCAGCACGGCGCTCAGCGGGGCGTTACAGCCGACCATGCGGCAGTGAGGGATGGCGATGCCGTTGCCAAATCCGGTCGATCCCAGCTTCTCGCGGGCAATCAAGCTTTCGAATATGGTCTGGGAGTCGAGGTCTGTGAGGTCCTGGGCGATGACCTTGGCGATCTGTTCCAGGACGCGTTTCTTGCTACCGCCCGGGACGTTCACCAGGGAACGTCCGGGGGTCAGGATGTTTTCGAGTCGGATCATGTCTGGGAGTCAGCGGGAGATGGCGCCCTGGGTATGGTCGAGCTGCTTTTCCTTGTGCTTGATCAGCTGGCGATCGAGCTTGTCGACCAGCAGGTCGACGGCAGCATACATGTCTTCGTGTTCCGAGTTGGCGACCACTTCGCGGCCAGCCACATGCAGCGTCGCTTCGGCTTTCTGCTTGAGCTTCTCGACCTGCAGGATCACCTGGACGCTGATGATGCGGTCGAAATGACGGGCAAGCCGATCGAATTTCTCCTCGATGTAGTCACGCAGGGCATTGGTTACTTCCAGATGAACACCGCTGATATTGACTTGCATACTGCTATCTCCTTTGCCTTGTGCGAAGAGCAGGTCCGAAGCCCTGCCGCCGGGACGTTTCGGCCTTGGCCGATCACAGTAATCGTTTGCGCTCGCTGGATGGCGCGATACCGAGCGACTCCCGGTATTTGGCGACTGTGCGGCGGGCTACCTGAATGCCCTGCGCTTCCAGTAAACCAGCGATCTTGCTGTCGCTCAACGGCTTTTTCTGGTTTTCCGCCGCAACCAGCTTCTTGATGATCGCGCGGATCGCGGTGGACGAGCATTCCCCGCCTTCGGCCGTGCTGACGTGGCTGGAGAAGAAGTACTTGAGTTCGTAGATGCCGCGCGGAGTGTGCATGTATTTCTGGGTCGTCACGCGCGAAATGGTCGACTCGTGCATGCCCACCGCTTCGGCGATGTCGTGCAGCACCAGCGGTTTCATGGCCTCGTCACCATGCTCGAGAAATGCACGCTGGTGCTCGACGATCTGCGTGGCGACCTTCATCAGCGTTTCATTGCGGCTGAGCAGGCTCTTGATAAACCAGCGCGCTTCCTGCAGCTGGTTGCGCATGAAGGTGTTGTCGGCACTGGAGTCGGCACGTTTGACGAAGCTGGCGTACTGCGCATTGACGCGCAGGCGTGGCATGGCGTCCTGGTTCAGCTCTACCAGCCAACGGTCGTTGTGCTTGCGGACGATCACGTCAGGCACCACGTATTCCGGCTCGCTCGCTTCGATCTGAGAGCCAGGGCGCGGGTTGAGAGTCTGGATCAGCTCGATCACCTGGCGTAGCTCGTCCTCCTTGAGCTTCATCCGGCGCATCAGCAGGTTGTAGTCGCGGCTGCCGAGGACATCCAGGTAATCGCTGGCCAAACGCTGCGCTTCGCTCAACCAGGGGGTGCGCTCGGGCAGCTGACGCAGTTGCAGTAGCAGGCATTCGCGCAGATCGCGCGCGCCGATCCCGGCGGGTTCGAACTGCTGAATGCGGTGCAGCACGACTTCGACTTCGTCGAGTTCGATCTCCAATTCTGGGTCGAACGAGTCAGTGATTTCCTCGAGCGATTCTTCGAGATAACCCTGATCGTTGATGCAGTCGATCAGCGTGGTGGCGATCAGTCGATCGGTATCGCTCATCGGCGCGAGATTGAGTTGCCAGAGCAGGTGGCTCTGCAGGCTGACGCCAGATGACGTGCGGCTGGTGAAGTCCCACTCGTCATCATCGTTGCTGGGCAGGCTGCTGGCGCTGGTCTGGTAGATGTCCTCCCAGGCGGTGTCGACCGGCAGCTCGCTGGGAATGCGTTCACCCCAGTCAGCATCGTCGAGGCTTTCGCTGCCGTGCGATGGCTCGTCGTAAGTGCTGTCCTGTGTGGCGCTTTTCTCGCTGGTGGCCTCACCTGGGCGGTCGACAGCTTCGGCCATCGGGTCGGAGCTGTCGAAGTCGTCGCCGTCTTCCTCGCGCTCGAGCATGGGGTTGGAATCCAGCGCTTCCTGGATCTCCTGTTGCAGATCGAGGGTGGATAGCTGGAGGAGGCGTATGGCCTGTTGCAGCTGCGGTGTCATCGTCAGCTGCTGGCCCATCTTCAGGACTAGCGATGGTTTCATGGCAGAGGACTTCAAACCTTTTATGCCGGCGCAACCGCGCCCGTTCCGACATGTGGCGCGCCAGGCGCCAACAGAAAGCAAATTATATGCCTGCCGAGGAAGCCTTTGCCTAGGGCCGATTTGCCGAGCTGCGCAAAAAAAACGGCTCTACAGACGGAATTCGTGGCCCAGATAGACTTCCTTGACCAGTTGGTTGCTCAGGATTGTTTGGGCGTCGCCCTCGGCGATCAGCTGGCCATCGTTGACGATGTAGGCGGTTTCGCAGATGTCCAGAGTTTCACGGACATTGTGGTCGGTGATCAGTACGCCGATGCCCTTGGCCTTGAGGTGGTGGATGATCTGTTTGATATCGCCCACCGATATCGGATCGACGCCAGCGAAGGGCTCGTCGAGGAGGATGAATTTGGGAGCAGTAGCCAGCGCACGGGCGATCTCCACGCGGCGACGTTCGCCGCCGGACAGGCTCATGCCGAGGCTGTTGCGGATATGGTTGATGTGGAACTCCTGCAGCAGGCCTTCCAGCGCCTGCTGGCGGCCGCTACGGTCCAGATCCTTGCGGGTCTCGAGAATCGCCATGATGTTGTCGGCGACCGAGAGCTTGCGGAAGATCGAGGCCTCCTGCGGCAGATAGCCGATCCCGGCGCGCGCGCGACCGTGCATCGGCAGATGGGTCACGTCGTTCTGATCGATCAGCACTCGGCCCTGGTCGGCATTCACCAGGCCGACGATCATGTAGAAACACGTGGTCTTGCCAGCCCCGTTGGGGCCGAGCAGGCCGACGATCTGCCCACTTTCGATGGACAGGCTGACATCACGGACGACCTGGCGGCTCTTGTAGCTCTTGGCCAGATGCTGGGCTTTGAGGACGGCCATTACTCCGCCTGCTCCGCTGCCTGCCCGTTCTTGCGCGGCTGGATGACCATGTCCACACGTGGGCGCGGCGTGGTCACATCGGCGTTGGTGGCGCGGCCAGCATTGACGATCTGGCGACGGGTGTCATAGACGATCTTCTCGCCTTCGAAGGTGTTGCCTTCCTGAACGACCTTGGCCTGATCGATGAGCACGATCCGCTCGTTGGCGGCGAAGTACTGGATGGTCAGGCCGTAGGCTTTGACGATTTCCTTGTCCGCCGCAGGCTTCTGCTCGTAGTAGGCCGGTTTGCCGATGGAGGTGAAGACTTCGACGTCGCCGTTCTCGTCCTGCGTGATGGTCACCGTGTCGCCGGTGATCTTCATCGTGCCCTGGGTGATGACCACGTCGCCGCGGTAGACCGCCACGCCCTGTCGGTCGTCCAGCTCGGCGGTGTCGGCTTGAACGCGGATTGGCTGTTCACGGTCCTCGGGAAGCGCCCACGCGCTGGCGCCTAGCCAGAATGCGCTCAAACCGAGCAGGAGGGGGAGAGTCTTAACGCAGCTCATGCTGGCCTCTTACGTTGGACAGCAGGAGCATCCTGCCGTCATCCATGTACGCTTTCATGCCGGTTGCCGTGGTCACGCCATTGGCGGCCTCGATTCTAACGGCTTGCTTTGTCTCGGCATAATCCTTCTCCGGCCACACCGTCAGGCGGCTGGTGGTAAGGATCGTCGGGCGGCCCTTGGCATCGGTGCGCTCGACCTTGACCTGATCGATCAGCAGCACTTCGTCGCCTTCGGCCGATACTTCGCCGCGCTCACTACGCACGTGCCACGGCAGTTCGGTGCCGCGATAGGACAGCAGATCCGGCTTGGTCAGCAGACTGATGTCGCTCGCCTTGATGTGCTCGAGCTTGTCTGCGGTCAGTTCGTAGTTACGCTTGCCGTCGGGCTGATATTGCACCGTGCGGGAATTGATCACGTAGAAGTCGACATCAGGCGTTGCGCCGCTGGCGACGGATGGCTCCTGCATGAAACTTTCCGGGCGGATGTTCCAGTAGCCGACCGCCACCAGCAGGGCGGCGATCAGTGTAAGCAGGACAGCGAAGCGCATTTTGCGGAGCATCCAGACCTCTACAGATATGCGTTCTGAGCGGCGGCCAGAGTGCCCTGTGCGCGCATGATCAGTTCGCAGAACTCACGCGCCGCACCCTCGCCGCCGCGGGCCTGGGTAACGCCGTGGGCATGCTCGCGGACGAAGCTGTCGGCGCTGGCCACAGCCATGCCGAGGCCAACCCGGCGAATCACCGGCAGGTCGGGCAGGTCGTCGCCCAGATAGGCCACTTCAGAGTAGTTCAGCCCGAGTTCGGCCAGCAGCTCGTCAAGCACCACCAGCTTGTCTTCGCGACCCTGATACAGGTGCTGGATGCCCAGGTTCTGTGCCCGTCGCTCCACCACTGGCGTCTTGCGGCCACTGATGATGGCGGTGCGTACGCCCGAGTTGATCAGCATCTTGATGCCGTGGCCGTCCAGCGTATTGAAAGTCTTGAACTCGCTGCCGTCGGTGAGAAAGTACAGGCGGCCATCGGTCAGCACGCCATCCACATCGAAGATGGCCAGGCGGATGTCGCGTGCGCGCTGCAGAAGATGTTCGTGCATTACATGACCCCCGCACGCAGCAGGTCATGCATGTTCAGCGCGCCGATGGGCAGCTCCTGCTCATCGATCACCACGAGCGAGCTGATCTTGTGGTCTTCCATGATCTTCAATGCCTCGGCTGCCAGCATCTCGGCATTGGCGGTCTTGCCGTGGACGGTCATGACTTCATCGATACGCGTCTCGCGCACGTCCACGCCCTTGTCCAGTGCGCGGCGCAAGTCGCCGTCGGTGAAGATCCCGGCCAGGCGGCCATCGGCCTCGACGATCACCGTCATGCCCAGCCCCTTCTGAGTCATCTCCAGCAGTGCGTCGCGCAGTGAAGTACCGCGTTGCACTTTGGGCAGGCGACCGCCGGTGTGCATCACATGCTCGACCTTGAGTAGCAGGCGCCGGCCCAGTGCGCCGCCGGGATGGGAGAAGGCGAAGTCCTCGGCGGTGAAGCCGCGGGCCTCGAGCAGGGCGATCGCCAGGGCATCGCCGAGCACCAGGCTGGCGGTGGTGGAGGAGGTCGGTGCGAGGTTCAGCGGGCAGGCCTCGATGGCCACGCTGGCATCCAGGTTCACCGCGGCGGCCTTGGCCAATACCGAGTTGGAGTTGCCGGTCATGCTGATCAGGGTAATGCCAAGGCGCTTGATCAATGGCAGCAGCGTGACGATCTCGCTGGTGGTGCCGGAGTTGGACAGGGCAAGAACGACATCGTCCTGGGTAATCATGCCCATGTCGCCATGGCTGGCCTCGGCGGGATGCACGAAGAATGCGGCGGTGCCGGTGCTAGCCAGGGTGGCTGCGATCTTGCGGCCGATGTGGCCGGATTTGCCCATGCCGACCACGACGACCCGGCCCTTGCACGCAAGGATCAGGTCGCATGCCTTGACGAAAGAGGCATCGATCCGTGCGTTCAGCTGCTCTACTGCCTCGATTTCCAGGCGAATGGTGCGTTGCGCTGTTTCGATCAGTTGGCTGCTCTGGCTCATGGCTGGCGGGGTCGTCCGATTAAAAGGCGTGGATTATAGCGAGAAACCGCTTGTGGCTCATCGAAAATGTCGGTGCTGCTTGGCGAAGTTCGGTCGATTCGATCATTGTTGACTGAACCGAAGCTGAACGAGTCGCCGCCAGGCCACTGCTGGAAGCGCTCCTCGGTTGGGCGCTTTCGGGCGCGGTGCTATAGTGCGCCGCCGAAAACGGTCAGGGCAGAAAGTATCCCGGCGTCATCGGGAGCCGTCTGTTTCGCAGACTGCATGCAAGGAGACCAGATGAGCGCCTGCAACGACTACGCGGTCGAGCTGAAGGGAGTAACCTTCATGCGCGGCGAGCGGAGTATCTTCAATAACGTCGATATCGCCATTCCGCGAGGGAAGGTAACGGCCATCATGGGGCCGTCGGGATGCGGAAAGACGACGCTACTGCGGCTGATCGCCGCCCAGCTGATGCCTTCGCGCGGTGAGGTCTGGGTGACCGGGCAGAACCTGCCGAGCCTCTCGCGCAGCGAGCTGTTCGACATGCGCAAGCAGATGGGCGTGCTGTTCCAGAGCGGTGCGCTGTTCACCGATCTCGATGTGTTCGAGAACGTCGCATTCCCGCTGCGCGTTCATACCCGGCTGCCGGACGAAATGATCCGCGACATCGTGCTGATGAAGCTGCAGGCCGTCGGCTTGCGTGGTGCCATCGAGCTGATGCCGGACGAGCTGTCCGGTGGCATGAAGCGACGTGTTGCGCTGGCGCGGGCGATTGCCCTCGATCCGCAGATTCTGATGTATGACGAGCCTTTCGCCGGACAGGACCCGATCGCGATGGGGGTCTTGGTGCGCCTGATCAGGCTGCTCAACGATGCGCTGGGAATAACCAGTATCGTGGTATCGCACGACTTGGCAGAGACTGCCTCCATCGCCGATTACATCTATGTCGTGGGTGATGCCCAGGTCCTGGGGCAGGGTACGCCGGCGGAGCTGATGGAATCGGATAATCCGCGTATCCGGCAGTTCATGAAAGGTTCGGCGGATGGCCCGGTTCCATTCCATTTCCCTGCGCCGGCCTACGCTGATGATCTGCTGGGAGGTGGTGATGCGTAAGCGTTCGCTGTTGGATCGGATTGCTCTGCTCGGGCGTGCCGGTCTTGATGTCGTGGCGGCGTTGGGGCGCTCGACGCTTTTTCTCATGCACGCCCTGTTCGGTCGCAGCGGGCTGCGCAACGGATTTTCCCTGCTGGTCAAGCAGCTCTATTCGGTGGGGGTGCTGTCGCTGGCTATCGTGGTGGTGTCCGGTATCTTCATCGGTATGGTGCTGGCGCTGCAGGGCTACAACATCCTCAGCAGCTACGGGTCCGAGCAGGCTGTCGGTCAGATGGTCGCGTTGACGCTCCTGCGTGAGCTGGGGCCGGTAGTGACTGCATTGCTGTTCGCCGGTCGCGCCGGGTCGGCCTTGGCGGCCGAGATCGGCAACATGAAGTCAACCGAGCAGTTGTCGAGCCTGGAGATGATCGGTGTCGACCCGCTGAAATACATCATCGCGCCGCGCCTGTGGGCGGGTTTCATTTCCCTGCCGTTGCTGACGCTGATCTTCAATGTGGTCGGCATCTGGGGCGGAGCGATGGTCGCCGTTGACTGGCTCGGCGTATACGAAGGCTCGTTCTGGGCCAACATGCAGAACAGTGTCGACTTTCATTCGGATGTGCTCAACGGCGTGATCAAGAGCGTCGTATTCGCCTTCGTCGTGACCTGGATCGCTGTCTTCCAGGGCTACGACTGCGAGCCGACTTCCGAAGGGATCAGCCGTGCCACGACCCGAACCGTGGTCTACGCCTCGCTGGCGGTGCTTGGGCTCGATTTCATTTTGACCGCATTGATGTTTGGAGATTTCTGATGCGTATCCGCACTCTGGAGTTGGGCGTCGGCCTGTTCCTGCTCGCCGGCCTGCTGGCCCTGCTGCTGCTGTCGCTGCGAGTCAGCGGACTGAGCGTGGCCGACACCGATACCTACAAGCTGTATGCCTATTTCGACAATATCGCCGGATTGACGGTCCGATCAAAGGTGACCATGGCTGGCGTAACCATCGGCAAGGTCACTGCGATCGATCTGGACCGCGACAGCTACACCGGACGGGTGACCCTGGAAATCCAGGAGGATGTGAACATCCTGCCGGCCGATTCCACGGCCTCGATCCTGACGGCCGGCCTGCTCGGAGAGAAGTATGTCGGCATCAGCGTGGGCGGGGAGGAAGAGGTGCTGAAGGACGGAGATACCATCCAGGACACCCAGTCGTCGCTGGTGCTCGAGGACCTGATCGGCAAGTTCCTGCTCAATTCGGTTAATAAAGAGTAAAGGAGAAGCGAATGATGACTGCCCTGCGTTGCGGCCTGCTGGTTCTGCTGGCCGTATTGCCCATGTTCTCCCATGCCGCGCTGAGCGCGCATCAGGTGATCCAGAAGACCACCGACGAACTGCTGGCCGACCTGAAGGCCAACAAGGAGCAGTACCGTAACGATCCGTCGGCGTTCTACGATTCGCTCAATGAGATTCTCGGTCCGGTAGTCGATGCGGACGGCATCTCTCGCAGCATCATGACCGTCAAGTACTCGCGCAATGCCTCGCCCGAGCAAATGAAGCGTTTTCAGGAAAACTTCAAGCGCAGCCTGATGCAGTTCTATGGCAATGCCTTGCTCGAGTACAACAACCAGCAGATTCGCGTGCTGCCGCCCAGCGGCAAGCAGGACCCCAAGCGCACCAGTGTCGGCATGGAAGTGGTGGGGCGGCAGGGCGAGATCTATCCGGTGTCCTACACCATGGTCAACGATGGCGAGTGGCGCGTGCGCAACGTGATCATCAATGGCATCAACATAGGCAAGCTGTTCCGTGACCAGTTCGCCGACTCGATGCAGAAGAACGGCGGCGATCTGGACAAGACCATCGATGGCTGGGCCGAAGTGGTGGCGCGGGCGAAGGGAACCGAAGCCGGGCAGCAGGCGGCTGGTGATGAGTGAGGCGCAGATCGAGCGCTCTGGCGAGGCCGAACTGCGCCTGCGCGGCGTGTTGGATTACCGCAGTGGACCGGCCTTGCGTGAAGCCGGCCGGTCGCTGATCGCTGGCGGCCGCTCGCCGCTGACGCTCGATTGCTCCGCCGTGGAGCGCTCCAGTAGTGTCGGGCTGTCGCTGCTTCTGGCTTTCATGCGCGATGCCAGGGCGGCTGGCGTCGAGCTGCGTGTCACTGGTTTGCCGGACGACATGCAGAAGATCGCCAGGGTGTCCGGCCTTATGGATATCCTGCCGCTGGACGCTTCCCCGGTCTGACAAGGAGACAGCCGTATGAAACTGCGCTGGGCGGAAAACCTGCGCGATGGCGTGCATGGGCTCGCTGAATCGCTTGGCAATTTGCTGGTCGAGAGCTTCCACTACCTGGCGCTGTTTGCCATCGGCGCAGTGACGGCTTGGGCTGCGGTCATGGCCTTTCTCGGCATGGTCGAGAAGGGCCACATATCGATAGATGACATCCTGCTGCTGTTCATCTATCTCGAGCTGGGCGCGATGGTCGGGATCTATTTCAAGACCAACCACATGCCGGTGCGCTTCCTTATCTATGTGGCGATCACCGCACTGACCCGCCTGCTGATTTCCGATATTTCCCATCACCACCGTCCAGACATGGGCGTGGTCTATGTGTCCGGCGCGATCCTGCTGCTGGCGCTGGCGATCCTGGTGGTGCGCTTTGCCTCCTCGCGCTTCCCGGCCGTGCAGAGCGACAGCGGGCTGTCGCGGCAGCGGCGCGAGCGCGATCAGGGGGCCGAAACGCTGGATTGAGATCTGCGCGCGAGGTTCGGGGTTCGCAGCCTTCGGGCTTTTTTGTATGATGGCCGGCCCGTGCGCGTCCTGCGCCCGATTGAGGTAGAACATGCAGGCCCTAGAAGTGAAGAATTTCCTGGAAGCGAAGATTCCAGGAGCCCAGGTGGAAGTGGAAGGCGAAGGCTGCAACTTCCAGCTCAACGTGATCAGTGATGAGCTGGCCGCCCTGAGCCCGGTGAAGCGTCAGCAACAGATCTACGCTCACCTCAACCCATGGATCGCCGACGGCAGCATCCACGCCGTCACCATGAAGTTCTTCAGTCGCACAGACTGGGCCGCGCGCGCCTGATCGGCTTAGGCCCGCGCAACCAATCATTCCAGGCAGAGCGCGTCTCGATGACCGCGCCGCCCCCTTCGACAGTGCTTCGAGCCTGCGGCTTACGGGAATCTCCATGGACAAACTGATCATTACCGGCGGCATTCGCCTCGATGGCGAGATTCGCATTTCCGGTGCAAAGAACTCCGCTCTGCCGATTCTGGCCGCCACCTTGCTGGCCGATACTCCGGTTACGGTGTGCAACCTCCCGCACCTGCACGACATCACCACGATGATCGAGCTGTTCGGTCGTATGGGCGTGCAGCCTGTCATCGACGAAAAGCTCAGTGTCGAAGTCGACGCCAGCAGCATCAAGACCCTGGTCGCGCCGTACGAGCTGGTGAAGACCATGCGCGCCTCGATCCTCGTGCTCGGCCCCATGGTCGCGCGTTTCGGCGAGGCTGAGGTCGCGCTGCCCGGTGGTTGTGCCATCGGTTCGCGGCCAGTCGACCTGCACATCCGCGGTCTCGAGGCCATGGGCGCGCAGATCGACGTCGAAGGCGGCTACATCAAGGCCAAGGCCCCGGCCGGTGGCCTGCGCGGCGCACACTTCTTCTTCGATACGGTCAGTGTGACCGGTACCGAGAACATCATGATGGCCGCGGCGCTGGCCAACGGTCGCAGCGTGCTGGAAAACGCCGCGCGTGAGCCGGAGGTGGTCGATTTGGCCAACTTCCTCAATGCCATGGGCGCCAAGGTCTCCGGTGCCGGCACCGACACCATCACCATCGACGGCGTCAAGCGCCTCGGTGGTGGTCGTTACAGCGTGATGCCCGACCGTATCGAGACCGGCACCTATCTGGTCGCCGCTGCAGCCACTGGCGGTCGCGTGCGCCTGAAGGATACCGACGCGACGCTGCTCGAAGCCGTGCTGCACAAGCTGGTCGAGGCGGGCGCGCACATCGATACCGGCAGCGACTGGATCGAACTGGACATGAAGGGCAAGCGGCCG
This sequence comes from Stutzerimonas frequens, assembly GCF_024448335.1. GTDB lineage: Bacteria > Pseudomonadota > Gammaproteobacteria > Pseudomonadales > Pseudomonadaceae > Stutzerimonas > Stutzerimonas frequens. The sequence goes on along the minus strand of NZ_JAMOHM010000009.1, from coordinate 68,264 downwards.
AAGGCGGTCAACGTCCGCACCGCGCCGTACCCGGCGTTTCCCACCGACATGCAGGCGCAGTTCATCGCGCTCAATGCCATCGCCGAGGGCACCGGTACGGTCATCGAAACGGTCTTCGAGAACCGCTTCATGCACGTCTACGAGATGAATCGCATGGGTGCGCAGATCCTCGTCGAGGGCAACACTGCCATCGTCACCGGCGTCGATCATCTCAAGGGTGCTCCGGTCATGGCGACCGACCTGCGCGCTTCGGCGAGCCTGGTGATCGCCGGTCTGGTGGCCGAAGGCGATACGCTGATCGATCGCATCTACCACATCGACCGTGGCTACGAGTGCATCGAGGAGAAGCTGCAGTTGCTCGGGGCGAAGATTCGCCGCGTTCCCGGCTGATAGCGATCTGCTACGCGAGATCGCAGTTGGTCACATGGTCGCCGCTCAAGGTTGGCCGTTGCCGTTCAAGGAAAACGCTCCATGCTCACCATCGCCCTGTCCAAAGGCCGCATTCTCGATGACACGCTGCCACTGCTCGCTGCCGCGGGCATCGAGCCTACCGAGAATCCGGACAAGAGCCGCAAGCTGATCATCCCGACCACCCAGGATGACGTGCGTCTGCTCATCGTCCGTGCCACCGACGTGCCGACCTATGTCGAGCATGGTGCGGCCGACCTTGGCGTCGCCGGCAAGGACGTGCTGATGGAGTACGGTGGCCAGGGGCTGTACGAGCCGCTCGACCTGAAGATCGCCAACTGCAAGTTGATGACCGCCGGCAAGGTCGGCGCGCCGGAGCCAAAGGGGCGTCTGCGTGTGGCGACCAAGTTCGTCAACGTGGCCAAGCGCTATTACGCCGAACAGGGTCGTCAGGTCGACATCATCAAGCTGTACGGCTCCATGGAGCTCGCGCCACTGGTGGGGCTGGCCGACAAGATCATCGACGTGGTCGACACCGGCAACACGCTGCGTGCCAATGGCCTGGAGCCCCAGGAACTGATCGCCACCATCAGCTCGCGTCTGGTGGTGAACAAGGCTTCGATGAAGATGCAGCACGCGCGCATCCAGGCGCTGATCGATACGCTGCACGCGGCCGTTGAGCAACATCAGCATTGATATCTCACGCGGCTGCGGCCGCGCCTGCCTATTCGTGCCATAGCTGAAATTCTCAGGTGCCCGCACGGTGGGCTTGATATTCTAGCGGCGCCTGAGAGCCCGGCCTGCGCTTCGTGCGGTTGCAACGAAGCCGGCTGCTTCCGATGCCTAGCCAACCAAGAGGCCCGCTATGACCGCTCCCTCCGCCATTCGCCGACTCAACGCTGCCGATGCCGACTTCGCTCGTCATCTGGACCATCTGCTGAGCTGGGAAAGCGTCTCCGACGACGGCGTTAACGCGCGGGTGCTGGAGATCATCAAGGCCGTGCGCGAGCGCGGCGATGCAGCGGTCGTCGAGCTGACCCAGCGTTTCGACGCGCTGGAAGTCGCCTCCATGGCCGATCTGATCCTGCCGCGCGCGCGTCTGGAACAGGCGCTCGAGCGCATCACCCGGGAGCAGCGCGAGGCGCTGGAAATCGCTGCCGAGCGCGTGCGCAGCTATCACGAGCGGCAGAAACAGGACTCCTGGACCTACACCGAGGCCGACGGCACTGTGCTCGGTCAGAAGGTCACGCCGCTGGATCGCGCCGGCCTCTACGTGCCGGGCGGCAAGGCTTCCTATCCGTCTTCGGTGCTGATGAACGCCATTCCGGCCAAGGTCGCCGGCGTGCCGGAGGTGGTCATGGTGGTGCCGACGCCGCGTGGCGAGGTCAACGAGCTGGTGTTGGCTGCGGCCTGCATTGCCGGTGTCGACCGGGTCTTCACCATCGGCGGGGCGCAAGCCGTCGCGGCGTTGGCCTACGGCACCGAGAGCGTGCCGCCGGTGGACAAGATCGTTGGGCCGGGCAACATCTACGTCGCTACCGCTAAGCGTCACGTGTTCGGCAAGGTTGGCATCGACATGATTGCCGGGCCATCGGAAATCCTCGTGGTCTGTGATGGCCAGACCGATCCGGACTGGATCGCCATGGATCTGTTCTCCCAGGCCGAGCACGATGAGGATGCGCAATCGATCCTGGTCAGCCCGGATGCCGCGTTCCTCGATCGCGTCGCCGAGAGCATCGCCCGCCTGCTGCCGACGCTGGAGCGTGCCGACATCGCCCGCACCTCCATCGAAGGTCGCGGCGCGCTGATCCAGGTGGCCGACATGCAGCAGGCCATCGAGGTGGCCAACCGCATCGCCCCTGAACATCTGGAGCTTTCGGTCGCCGATCCGGAGCAGTGGCTGCCGCAGATTCGCCATGCCGGAGCGATCTTCATGGGGCGCTACACCGCCGAGGCGCTGGGCGACTATTGCGCCGGCCCCAACCACGTGCTGCCGACCTCCGGGACTGCACGTTTCTCTTCGCCGCTGGGCGTATACGACTTCCAGAAACGCTCGTCGATCATCAACTGCTCGGCCGAGGGGGCCTCGACCTTGGGCAAGGTGGCGTCGGTCCTGGCGCGCGGCGAATCGCTGACTGCGCATGCGCGCAGCGCCGAGTACCGGATCAAAGGCTAGCGGCAAGCTTCAAGCTGCAAGCGACAAGTCAGATCGTAGGGTGGACAACGCTTTGCTTGCCCACCGCTGGCCAACGTGGCAAGTGGGAAACGCTTCGCGGTTTTCCACCCTACGGCAAACCGACCACATTCGAGGAGAGAAGGGCGGATGAGCAAGTTCTGGAGCCCCTTCGTCAAGGACCTGGTGCCCTATGTGCCAGGCGAGCAACCCAAGCTGAACAAGCTGGTCAAGCTCAACACCAACGAGAACCCCTACGGCCCGTCGCCGCGGGCGATCGCTGCGATGCAGGCGGAAATCAACGATGGCCTGCGCCTGTATCCGGACCCCAATGGTGAGCGCCTCAAGCAGGCTGTAGCCGACTACTACAATGTGCAGCCGACCCAGGTATTCGTCGGTAATGGTTCCGACGAAGTGCTGGCGCACGCGTTTCATGGGCTGCTCCAGCATGGCCGTCCGTTGCTGTTTCCTGATATCAGCTACAGCTTCTATCCGGTCTACTGCGGGCTGTACGGCATCGCCTACGAAACTATCGCGTTGAACCAGCAATTCCAGATCGACGTCGCCGATTACCAGCGACCGAACGGCGGCATCATCTTCCCCAACCCGAACGCGCCGACCGGCTGCCTGTTGCCGCTCGACGCGATCGAGCGGCTGTTGCAGGCCAATACCGAGTCCGTCGTGTTGGTCGACGAGGCCTATGTCGATTTTGGCGGCGAGTCGGCAATTGCCCTGGTCGATCGTTACCCGAACCTGCTGGTGACCCAGACGCTCTCCAAGTCGCGCTCGTTGGCCGGGTTGCGGGTTGGTCTGGCGGTCGGCCATCCGGAGCTGATCGAGGCGCTGGAACGCATCAAGAACAGCTTCAACTCTTATCCACTGGATCGCATCGCTATTGCCGGAGCGGCCGCTGCCTTCGAGGATCGCGAATACTTCGAGCGGACCTGCCGGCAGGTTATCGACAGCCGGGAAAAGGTGACCGCGGCGTTGCAGGCGCGCGGCTTCGAGGTTCTGCCTTCGGCGGCGAACTTCATTTTTGCGCGCCACCCGCAACGCGATGCAGCGAGCATCGCCGCCGGACTGCGCGAGCAGGGCGTGATCGTGCGTCACTTCAAGCAGCTTCGTATCGAGCAGTTTCTGCGCATTACCATCGGCACGCCCGAGCAGAATCAGGCGTTACTCGAGGCGCTCGGCTAGGGGCGCTCGGCTAAGAGTGCAGGCCTAGCGAACCCGGGCGGGTTCGCTGAGTGCGTTGCTACCGAGGGGCGGCGTTCACCGGTGGGCGGACGCCCACTTCCGCGGTGAGGGTCAATGGTTTGCCGTTGCGTAGGATATCGATGTCGATCTTCTCGCCCGGCCGCGCGCGGGCAACCTGATTCATCGAACTGCGACCGTCGGCCGACTGCACACCATCGATGCTGAGAATCAGATCGCCAGGCTGCAGGCCGGCTCGTTCGGCAGGGCCGTCGCGGTAGACGCCGGCTACGACGATGCCCGGGCGGCCCTCCTGGCCGAAAGACTCGGCCAGCTCCTGGGTCAGCGATTGCACCTCCACTCCGAGCCAGCCGCGAATCACCTGACCATGCTCGATGATCGATTTCATCACCTCCAGCGCAAGCTTCACCGGGATGGCGAAGCCGATGCCCTGTGAGCCGCCGGACTCGGAAATGATCGCGGTGTTGATACCGATGAGGTTGCCGCCGGCATCGACCAGTGCGCCGCCCGAGTTGCCACGATTGATCGCGGCGTCGGTCTGGATGAAGTCTTCGTAGGTATTGAGGCCCAGCTGGTTGCGTCCGGTGGCGCTGATGATGCCCATGGTCACGGTCTGGCCGACCCCGAATGGGTTGCCGATTGCCAGCGTGACGTCACCGACGCGGATGCGATCGGAGTGGCCAAGGGTTATCGCCGGAAGCTCAGCCAGGTCGATCTTGAGGACCGCGAGGTCGGTTTCCGGATCACTGCCGATCACCCTGGCCAGGGTCTCGCGGCCATCCTTGAGCGCCACGACGATCTGCTCGGCATTGGCTGTAACGTGATTGTTGGTCAGCAGGTAGCCCTCGGGGCTCATGATGACTGCCGAGCCGAGGCTCGACTCCATGCGCCGCTGCCGTGGCAGGTTGTCGTTGAAAAAGCGCTGGAACAGCGGGTCTTTGGCCAAAGGCGGTTGCTGCTCCGTCTTCTCGATGACCTTGGTGGTATAGAGATTGGCAACGGCTGGTGCCGCCGAAGCCACGGCATTGGCATACGAATAGGGTCCCTGCTGGGAGCCGGCGGCTATTAGGGGCGCCTGCTGAAGACCGATATCCGGTTCGGTGATCCCCACCAGCTGCGGGTAGCGCTGGATGATCAGCAGTGCTACGAGTATGCCGACCAGCAGCGGCCAGCCTAGGAAACGCAGGGCATTGAACATCGCGCGGGAATCCGGACAGAGTTGCGGGCGCGGGGAGTGCGCCTTAAGGTGGCGGCATTATACGAAGCTCGAACTGAAATGCAGCTTCGCATTCATGATTTGCAGCAGCGCACTGGTCATTGCCGCGGGCTCGCTGCAGCGAAGGAGAGGTCGATGTGACTGTTTCGCTTACCACGCTGGTCCAGGAGGCGGACCGCTATCTGGAGGCCGGCAGGATTGCCGATTACTGTCCCAACGGTCTTCAGGTCGAAGGGCGTCCTCGGGTCGCCCGTATCGTCAGTGGTGTGACGGCCAGCCAGGCACTGCTCGATGCTGCGGTCGAGGCTGATGCCGACGTGGTGCTGGTGCACCACGGCTACTTCTGGAAGAACGAGGATGCACGCATCGTCGGAATGAAGCAGCGTCGTTTGAAGACATTGCTGGGCCACGACATTTCCTTGCTCGCCTATCATCTGCCACTCGATGTGCACCCCGAGGTTGGCAATAACGTCCAGCTGGGCAGGTTGCTGGGGCTATGCATCGAAGGTGGACTGGAGCCGGAGAATCCGCGTTCGGTCGGGTTGGTCGGGTCGCTGGAGCAGCCGCTGGCGCCGGCCGAGTTCATGCACGGCATACAGCAAGCGCTCGGGCGCCAGCCATTGATGGTCGAAGGCCGGGGTCCGATCCGTCGCGTCGCCTGGTGCACCGGTGGTGCCCAGGGTTATATCGACAAGGCCGTCGCCGCCGGCGTGGACGCCTACATCACGGGCGAAATCTCCGAGCCTACCGCGCACATCGCCCGGGAAAACGGTTTGAGCTTCTTCGCGGCGGGGCACCATGCCACCGAGCGGTACGGGGTCCAGGCGCTCGGCGATTACCTGGCGCGGCAGTTCGGAATCGAGCATCGCTTCATCGACTGCCCCAATCCGGCGTGAGCTTATCTGGCTGACGAGGTCTTGTTGGCGCTCGTCGAATCGGCGGCCTGATGCGGCCGCTTCGTACTCCTGCTCGATATAAATCTATAGCTTTTAGATCTAAAACGCGGCCTGATTAGAATTTAAGGCCGTGTTAGAGTTGCGCCCAATCAACGGCCGGCCGGCCGTCCACCTGCCAAATCGTGAGTAGCCATGGTCGACAAACTGACGCATCTGAAACAGCTGGAGGCGGAAAGCATCCATATCATCCGCGAGGTCGCCGCCGAGTTCGGTAACCCGGTGATGCTCTATTCCATCGGCAAGGATTCGGCCGTGATGCTGCATCTGGCGCGCAAAGCCTTCTTTCCGGGCAAGCTGCCATTTCCGGTGCTGCACGTCGATACACGCTGGAAATTCCAGGAGATGTACGCCTTCCGCTCCCGGATGGTCGAGGAAATGGGCCTTGAATTGATCACCCACATTAACCCCGAGGGTGTGGCGCAGGACATGAATCCCTTCACCTACGGCAGTGCGAAGCACACCGACGTGATGAAAACCGAAGGACTCAAGCAGGCGCTGGACAAGTACGGCTTCGATGCGGCCTTCGGTGGCGCCCGCCGCGACGAAGAGAAGTCCCGGGCCAAGGAGCGCGTCTATTCCTTCCGAGACAGCAAGCACCGCTGGGATCCGAAGAACCAGCGTCCCGAGCTATGGAACCTCTATAACGGCAAGGTCAAGAAAGGCGAGTCGATCCGCGTGTTCCCGCTCTCGAACTGGACCGAGCTGGATATCTGGCAGTACATCTACTTGGAGCAGATCCCGATCGTGCCGCTGTATTTCGCGGCCGAGCGGGAAGTGGTGGAGCTTAACGGCACGCTGGTGATGATCGACGATGAGCGCATCCTCGACCACCTGACACCCGAGCAGAAGGCCGGTATCCACAAGAAGATGGTGCGCTTCCGTACCCTCGGTTGCTATCCGCTGACCGGCGCGGTGGAATCCACCGCCACCACCTTGCCGGAGATCATTCAGGAAATGCTGCTGACCCGGACATCCGAGCGTCAGGGCCGCGTCATTGACCACGATGCCACCGGGTCGATGGAAGAAAAGAAACGCCAGGGTTACTTCTAAGGATCGCGCACCATGTCTCATCAGTCAGATTTGATCGGCCAGGACATCCTCGCGTACCTGGCGCAGCACGAGCGCAAGGAGCTCCTGCGTTTCCTCACCTGCGGCAACGTCGACGACGGCAAGAGCACGTTGATCGGCCGCCTGCTGCATGACTCGAAGATGATCTATGAGGATCATCTGGAGGCCATTACTCGCGATTCGAAGAAGGTCGGTACCACTGGCGAGGACGTCGATCTGGCGTTGCTGGTCGATGGCCTGCAGGCCGAGCGTGAGCAGGGCATCACCATCGATGTGGCCTACCGTTATTTCTCCACGGCGAAGCGTAAGTTCATCATTGCCGATACCCCCGGCCACGAGCAGTACACCCGCAACATGGCCACCGGGGCGTCCACCTGCGACCTGGCGATCATTCTGGTCGATGCCCGCTACGGGGTGCAGACCCAGACCAAGCGCCACAGCTTCATCACCTCGTTGCTGGGCATCAAGCATATCGTCGTTGCCATCAACAAGATGGACCTGATGAACTTCGATCAGGACGTCTTCGAGAAGATCAAGGCCGACTACCTGGCGTTTGCCGAGCGCATCGAGCTCAAGCCGTCGTCGCTGCACTTCGTGCCGATGTCCGCGCTCAAGGGCGACAACGTGGTCAATCGCAGCGAGCGCGCACCCTGGTACCTGGGGCAATCGCTGATGGAGATTCTCGAGAGCGTCGAGATTGCCGGCGACCGTAACTTCGACGATCTGCGTTTCCCTGTGCAGTACGTCAACCGCCCGAACCTGAACTTCCGTGGTTTCGCCGGCACCCTGGCCAGCGGCATCGTGCGCAAGGGCGACGAGATCGCCGTGCTGCCGTCCGGCAAGACCAGTCGAGTGAAATCCATCGTCACCTTCGACGGCGAGCTGGAGCAGGCCACGCCAGGCGAAGCCATTACTCTGACTCTGGAAGACGAGATCGACGTGTCACGCGGTGACATGCTGGTACATGCCGACAGCCGCCCGCGTATCGCCGATGGTTTCGAGGCAATGCTGGTGTGGATGGGCGAAGAGCCGATGCTGCCGGGCAAGAAGTACGACATCAAGCGCGCCACCAGCTATGTGCCGGGCTCGATTGCCAGCATCACTCACACGGTAGATGTGAACACGCTGGAGAAGGGCGCGGCGAGCAGCCTGCAGCTCAACGAGATCGGCAAGGTCAAGGTCAGCCTGGACGCGCCGATCGCTCTGGATGGCTACGAGCAGAACCGCACCACTGGCGCCTTTATCGTCATCGACCGCCTCACCAATGGCACCGTTGGCGCCGGCATGATCATCGCCGACCCGGTTACCCATGGTTCGGGTGGTCATCATGGCGCGCTGGCCCACGTCTCTACCGACGAGCGAGCCACACGCTTCGGCCAGCAGCCGGCGACCGTGTTGTTCACCGGCCTGTCCGGCGCTGGCAAGAGCACCCTGGCCTATGCTGTGGAGCGCAAGCTGTTCGATATGGGGCGTGCGGTCTATGTCCTCGACGGCCAGAACCTGCGCCACGACCTCAACAAGGGTCTACCGCAGGACCGCGCCGGCCGCACCGAAAACTGGCGCCGCGCCGCCCACGTCGCACGTCAGTTCAACGAGGCGGGGCTGATCACCCTGGCCGCGTTCGTTGCACCAGACGCGGAGGGTCGCGAACAGGCCAAGGCATTGATCGGCGCTGAGCGTCTGATCACCGTCTACGTCCAGGCCTCCCCGCAAGCCTGCCGCCAGCGCGATCCGCAGGGATTGTATGCGGCCGGTGGGGATAATATTCCGGGCGAGTCGTTCCCGTACGATGTGCCGCTGTGTGCTGACTTGGTGGTTGATAGCGAAATGACGGCCCTGGAAGAGGGCGTTAGGCAGGTGATGGGTCTGTTGCGCGATCGAGGCGTTATCTAAAGCTAGCTTGGTGATGCGAAAGCCCCGCAGATGCGGGGCTTTTTGTTCGAGAGAAACCTGCTTGCTGCAGAGCGGTTAGTTAGCGTCTTCGAGAATTCGGAAGAATACCGTTTCCAAGGAGACGGCCGGCTGAAGGGCGAGCAAATGCCCGCTGGTGTTATTCAGCTGAGCGATAAATTCAGGCAGCCTGGACTGCTCCATCTCGCATTCGTACTCCCCGGGGCGCAAAACGGTACAGCCTGCAGTGAGCGGGAGGTCAGCTTGATACCGGATGATGAAATGACCAGCCCGCTCCGCAGCAAGCTCTCGAGGAGAGCGGACCGTCAGTAACTGGCCTTTATTTATGAAACCGAAGCGATCAGCGATTCGCTCGACGTCGTGCAGTACATGCGACGTAAAGAAAATCGCGCCGCCCTGTTTTTTGTACTCGTTGAGAATGTCGACCACATCTTTGCGACCCACGGGATCCAATCCCGACAGTGGCTCGTCGAGAATCAACAGTCGCGGCTCCACAGCCATCGCGTGGGCCAGGGCAGTCCGCTGTACGTTGCCTTTGGAGAGCTGGCGAATCCGTCGCTTCGCGTACTCTGCAATGGAGAATCGCTCGAGCCATTGGATGCACCAGGCATCGGCGTCACTGCGCTTGATGCCGTACATGGACAAGCCCATGCGCAGAATTTCCAATGGGGTGAACTGATCGTACAGGGCTGGTGCTTCGGGTACGTACGCCAAGCCCTGACGTGCTTCAGCACGATGAGCGTCGATCCCGTACAGCCTCACCTGGCCCTGATAGTCGTTGATGATGTCCAGCATGATCTTGATCGTGGTGGATTTGCCTGCACCATTGGGGCCCACAAAACCGAACACTTCGCCTTCGCACAAGCTAAAGCTCACGTCGCGAACGGCCTGTACCTGTTTGCCTTTCGTCCTGAAGGTATGGCTGACACCCTTAAACTCAACGGCAGCGCTCAAGGCTGTTCCTCCAGTCCGGCAATCTTCAGTTTCTTCAACTCGATGCGACCATTGCGCACCTCGTAGCCGAGTCGCAAAGGGTCGATGGGCAGATCGGTGATAATGCCCTGGCTGATCAACTGCTGCAGGTCGGTCAGAGGGCCTTGCTCGGCCTCATATCGGCGTTGCGCCTCGCGTAGATAGATCAAACCCTGCAAACGGATGACGCGCTTGTCCAGCATGTCGCGCAATTTCGGATCGGTAGCGCTGTCGCGCTGCTGGACAAGGTAATTCAAAGCCAAGCGTTCGTCGGCAAATTGTTCGGCGCGCAGCATTACCGCCAGTTTCCGCATAGCGGCGGCGTTCTGTGTCGAGCGTTGGGCGCCAATCTCCAGCACTCGCGCGGCCTCTTCATTGTCGTGCTGGAAAAAAGAGAGATTGATGCCATAAAAGAACGGCGGGAATTCATCCCAGAATCGGCATTTGACGGCCGCGCGCAGCACCGCATTACCCTGCTGCACAGCGCCGCCCCAAGTGAGGAGGCCGTTGGCCAGATAGTAATTGTCTTCATGGCAGGGGTTGAGACGCGCCACCTCGCGCTGGGCGCGAACCAAGTAATCGGTGTCCACGCCACGATCATCCATGCCTGTGGCGGATAGACGCATCGTTTCCAAGTCGGCGGCGAGGTAGCGATCGCCGCCGCTCAGCGCGACCAGCAGCGGTGCGGGAATTACTACGCGATCGGCGACGGCATGTGACATCAACCGCACCGGCTGCTGGGCGCGCCATGCGACGATAGCAGCGAAAAGAACAAAACACAGCAGGGCGAACGGTAGAGCGAGACGCGTGCACATAATTATGAAAAACGCTTGCGTTGCAGGGCCCAAACCGCGATACCTAAAAAACCAGCTGTGTAGGTTAGGTTCGCCAGCACAAGCCACGGCCAATCTGCTGGCAGGAATTCCATTCTACCGTAGAGCGCAATCATGCGCACATCAAGTACGCTCAAATCCGGCAACAGATAGCTAAGGAGGCCGAGGCTGGAGCGATAGTTTTCGGCATCGCTTACTACAGCGGAATTACGGGTCAGAAGTTCTAAGATTGTGCCGAACGAGCGGGCTACGAGTGTGAAACCGAAGGTGCCAATCAAAACGAAACTTGACGTGGTTGCAACTACAGCAAGCAGCGCTGCGACGGCCGTTAGTACTAGCAGGTCAAGGCCAATAAAGCCGATAGTTATTATAAAGGGGGCGCCTAGCAAAACCGGCGTGCCTTGCGAGTAGCTTTTTTCGATTAGCCAGGTCAACAATGCCAGCGTCCCGGCAAGCACCAGCAGAAGTACGAGGAGAAGTAGGGCTGCTGCGAGTAAGCGACCTAACAAAATTTTGTGCCGTGTGTGTGGGTAAGAAAGGGTGTTGAGAAAATAGCGACGTTCAAACTCTTTTGAAAGAAGCTCTTGAGTGATCAGCGCGAGCGCTAATGGCAACAGCAAGCGAATTACCGATAGCCCAATATCCATTGCAACTGTGGAGGGTTGTCGGCCGCTGAATTGCGCGGAGAGTAGCACGGATAAGGCCAGTATCAGCAAGCAACAGGCTGCCAGCAAAATAACGTGGGAGCGAAAAGCGAGGCGGAGACCCGTTAGGGCGATAGAGAATATTTGCATTAGCTTTTTCGGGTTAAGACAAATATGCCGTCGGAGGGAATTTAGCTAGATAAGAAAACAAACTATCTGCCTTTGCTGGATGCTATTAAGTTTATCGCATTTCGTGCATCCGCGAGCGCCGTTGCATCATTGGCTCTGATTTTGAAGTCATAGTATTTTGGAATGGCGATGCTTAAGAGAAGGGAAAGTATGCCTGTGACAATGAGTGTTTCTATTAAGGTGAATCCCGGTGTATAAGAAGTTCTATGTGTTTTATGTATTTGACGGGAAAAGGGGTAAGCCCCCTTTTCCGGTCGTGCGCTTAAAGAAGAGCGAAAGGCAGCCATAGGAATGTTCCTTAAGCTCTTGCAGCTATACGAGTTACTTTACCGCAGCTTCGAGAGGGCTTGCACTATCGCAGTAGGCTGCGAGGCTTTTTGCGGCGACACTGCCACCGCCGGTTGTTGCGAATGCCGCCTTGCCAAAGTTTTGAGACTCGAAAGTGCTATCGGTGTCTTTACAGCTCGAGTCGTTCCATACAGAATTTCCGTCTTCGTCTTTGTCTACGACGGCGCATTTTATAGTTTCTATCTTTCGGCTGCCTGCTTTATGGCAGGTGGCTACCTTGATTACATTGTTGGCTTTTTGGCATGAGTAAGCGCCAAAAACATTGCTGGAAAGATTGATGGTTACGTCTTGGGCTAGGAGTTCGCACCCGGCAGCGTCTGCAGTAATTGGGGTCCCGGATTTGATCTCTGCAGCGTAACTATTTGCGGCAAAAAGAGTGGATGCTAGGGCCAAGCAGGTCAGAATTTTTTTCATTTCTTAGGCTCCAAATTAAAGCTGGGCAGCTGCCAGTACGCTGATCGAGTTTTTAGCGTCAGCTGTGGCGACAGTATCGTTCGATTTGGCACGATATTCGTTGAATTGTGGGATGGCGATAGCGGCTAGAATACCGATGATCGCTACCACGATCATGAGTTCGATCAGCGTGAAACCTTTTTGCTTTTTGATGGACTTCATGGAAAAGCTCCTTTGTTGGTGAGGTCGTTGGACCTGGTGAGGTAGCAGCACCTTTTGTGCCAGCTGATGAGGGTAGACCTGCGCTGTGCTGTGGGTTGTGATATGGCTCACCTTATTATTGGTCCTTTCGAAAGCTCCATTGGTAGTCGAGGCCTGACGCTGTGTGGCGTGGAGCGATTTTGGGCTGTGCTTTAAAGGTTTTCCCTTTTTATATAACCCAGGTCATTCGGGTGGATTGGTTTGCGCCGAGGGGCTAGTGCCCTTTCCGTCCTCATGTGACAAAAAATGCCACCTCGTTCGTCCCGGTTTGGCTTGGTGCGGAAACTGCGTTATAAGGCGGCGGTCCTTCCGCCTACGACAGAACTCACCCGATGAACGAAAATGCGCCCCTCGGCGGTCTGGCCCGCCAGCTGGTTCTTACCGGCCAGCTCGACGAAAAAATCGCACAGCAGGCCCAGCAGCAAGCCTTGCGTAACCAAGTGCCTTTGGTGACTTGGTTGGTGCAGAACAAGCTGGTCAAAAGTCGGGTGCTTGTCGATATCGCCGGTGAGCAGTTTGGTGTTCCGTTCTTTGATCTGGGGGCGCTGGACAAAGAAACCCAGCCGAAGGAACTGGTCAGCGAGAAGCTGGTGCGCCAGCACCGAGCTCTGCCGTTGCAGCGACGAGGCAACAAGCTTTATGTGGCGGTGTCCGATCCAACCAATCATCAGGCGATCAGTGATATTCAGTTCAATACGGGGCTTTCCGTTGAGGCTGTGCTGGTTGAGGACGACAAGCTCGGTGAGGCCATCGAAAAGTTCTTCGAGTCGGCGACCTCGTCCCTCGAAGGATTGAACGATTCCGAGTTGGATGGCTTGGATATCGAAGTGGCCGGTGACGCCAAGGAGGACGATGCGGCGCATAACGAAGCCGATGATGCGCCAGTGGTGCGGTTTGTTAACAAGATGCTGCTCGATGCGATCAAGGGTGGTTCGTCCGATTTGCACTTCGAGCCATATGAAAAGAGCTATCGGGTGCGCTTTCGTACGGACGGCATGTTGCACGAGGTTGCCCGCCCGCCGGTCCAGTTGGTCAGCCGTATCTCAGCGCGTCTGAAAGTAATGGCCAGTCTGGATATCGCCGAGCGGCGCAAGCCGCAGGACGGGCGGATCAAGATGAAGGTCTCGAGCACCAAGTCGATCGATTTTCGCGTGAATACGCTACCCACCCTGTGGGGCGAGAAGATTGTTATGCGAATCTTGGATTCTTCCAGTGCCAAGATGGGTATTGATGCGCTGGGGTATGAGGATGACCAGAAGGAGCTCTATCTAAGCGCGCTGAAGCAGCCGCAAGGGATGATTCTGGTTACCGGCCCGACAGGCTCGGGCAAGACTGTCTCGCTTTATACCGGCCTGAATATTCTCAATACGGTCGATGTGAATATCTCCACTGCGGAGGATCCGGTAGAGATCAATTTGGAAGGTATCAATCAGGTCAACGTAAATCCGAAGCAGGGCATGGACTTTGCGCAGGCGCTTCGAGCGTTCCTGCGCCAGGATCCGGACATCATCATGGTGGGTGAGATTCGAGATCTCGAAACCGCCGAGATTGCCATCAAGGCAGCGCAGACCGGGCACATGGTGATGTCGACTCTGCATACCAATAGTGCTGCGGAAACGCTTACGCGCTTGCGCAACATGGGGGTGCCGGCATTCAACATTGCCACATCAGTCAACCTGATCATTGCTCAGCGGCTGGCTCGTAAGCTGTGCCCCAGCTGCAAACAAGAGGTCGATGTGCCGCGAGATGTTCTGCTCAGCGAAGGATTTCCTGAAGCGCGAATCGGTTCCTTCAAGCTTTACGGGCCGGTGGGGTGCGATAGCTGCAAGGGAGGCTACAAGGGGCGTGTCGGTATTTATGAAGTGGTTAAAATCACGCCGGCCCTGCAGCGGCTTATCATGGAAGAAGGCAATTCCATCGATATCGCCTTGCAGGCGCGTAAAGATGGGTTCAATGACCTGCGCACTTCGGGTCTGGTCAAGGCCATGAACGGCGTCACCAGCCTGGAAGAAGTCAACCGCGTGACCAAGGATTAACCATGGCGGAAAAAGCGTTGAAAACCAGTGTGTTCACCTGGGAAGGCACCGACAGAAAAGGTGGCAAGGTCAAGGGGGAGCTGGCAGGCCAGAGCCCGGCACTGATCAAGGCGCAGCTCCGCAAGCAGGGTATCAATCCGCTGAAGGTTCGCAAGAAGGCCGTTTCCTTGTTCGGGGCGGGCAAGAAAATCAAGCCGATGGACATCGCACTGTTCACTCGGCAGATGGCCACCATGATGAAGGCGGGCGTGCCGCTGCTGCAATCGTTCGACATCATTGGCGAGGGCTTCGATAACCCAAACATGCGCAAGCTGGTCGATGAGATCAAGCAAGAAGTGGCGGCAGGCAACAGCTTTGCTGGCTCGCTGCGTAAGAAGCCGCAATATTTCGATGACCTGTATTGCAATTTGGTCGAGTCTGGAGAGCAGTCCGGTGCGCTCGAAACGCTGCTGGACCGTGTTGCAACCTACAAGGAAAAAACCGAGGCGCTGAAGGCCAAGATCAAGAAGGCGATGACCTATCCGATTGCGGTTATCGTGGTGGCAATCATCGTATCGGCGATTCTCTTGATTAAGGTAGTTCCGCAGTTCGAGAGCGTATTCCAAGGCTTCGGCGCGGAACTTCCAGCGTTTACCATGATGGTGGTGCAGTTGTCACGTTGGCTGCAGGAGTGGTGGTACATCGTATTCTTTGCGTTGTTCATTGCCGCCTTTTTGTTCAAGCATGCATATAAACGGTCGGAAAAGTTTCGTGACTCTCTTGATCGCCTTTTGCTCAAGCTGCCGATCGTTGGTGACATTCTCTACAAGTCCGTAGTTGCGCGATATGCTCGCACATTGTCCACGACATTCGCGGCTGGTGTGCCCTTGGTTGATGCGTTGGACTCAGTGGCAGGTGCCACGGGCAACGTCGTGTTCCGCAATGCAGTAGCGAAGATCCGTACGGACGTATCGTCTGGTGTGCAGCTCAATTTCTCCATGCGCACGACCGGCATTTTTCCCACCATGGCTATTCAAATGACCGCTATCGGCGAGGAGTCCGGTGCGTTGGACGAGATGCTCGACAAACTGGCCAGTTTCTATGAGGCGGAGGTCGATAACATGGTGGATAACCTGACGACCCTGATGGAACCGCTGATCATGGCCGTGCTCGGGGTTCTGGTCGGTGGCTTGATCATCGCGATGTATCTGCCGATCTTCCAGTTGGGTAGTGTGGTCGGATAAGTAATGATCTACGAACTGATGGCCAGCCATGTGCTGGCCTTTGTTTTGTCTGCAGCTGTGCTCGGCCTGCTGGTTGGCAGTTTCCTTAACGTCCTCATCTACCGGTTGCCGGTGATGATGCAGCGCGAATGGCGGGTGCAGGCGAGAGAATTTCTTGAGCTGCCATGCGAACCGGTCGGCGAACGATTCAACCTGTTGCTACCGAATTCGCGCTGTCCGCATTGCGCTCATCGAATCCGCGCATGGGAAAACGTTCCGCTGATCAGTTGGCTGTTGTTGCGTGGCAAGTGTTCCTCCTGCCAGGCGCCGATCAGTTGTCGTTACCCGTTGGTGGAGCTGGCATGCGGTGTGCTCTCCGGGTATGTGGCGTGGCATTTCGGCTTTTCCTGGCAGGCCGCCATGATGCTGCTGCTGACCTGGGGCCTGCTGGCGATGAGCATGATTGATGTCGATCATCAGTTGTTGCCTGACTCGCTCGTACTACCCTTGTTGTGGCTGGGGTTGATCGTTAACCACTTCGGCTTGTTCACCTCCCTGGAAAGCGCTGTGTGGGGGGCGGTGGCGGGCTATCTGAGTCTTTGGTCGGTGTACTGGCTTTTCAAGCTCGCCACCGGCAAAGAGGGCATGGGCTACGGCGACTTCAAGCTGTTGGCGATGCTTGGGGCCTGGGGTGGCTGGCAGGTGTTGCCGCTTACCATCCTGTTGTCGTCAGTGGTCGGAGCGGTGCTAGGTTCCATTCTTTTGAAGGTTCAGCGTGCAGAAAGCGGCACGCCCATTCCCTTTGGCCCTTATCTGGCGATCGCTGGGTGGATCGCGCTTCTCTGGGGTGAAAGGATCACCGAGAGCTATCTGCAATTCGCCCGCTTCTGATTTGACGCCGCGGTTTGTGGGTGGCGGGATCGCCCGCCGCTTGCCGCAGCATGCGCATCTGTTCAAGGCTTGCACTTCAGCCATCGAGTGGTTACTACTGCGCGTCCTGTTCTCGCTCGGGTATAACTGACGATGAAGCCTTGGATTCTCGGATTGACTGGTGGT
Source organism: Stutzerimonas frequens (assembly GCF_024448335.1). Lineage (GTDB taxonomy): Bacteria > Pseudomonadota > Gammaproteobacteria > Pseudomonadales > Pseudomonadaceae > Stutzerimonas > Stutzerimonas frequens. The sequence continues at coordinate 51,383 of NZ_JAMOHM010000009.1, read as the reverse complement.
ATCGGCAGCGGCAAGAGCGCGGTGGCCGAGCAGTTTGCCAGTCTCGGTGTGCATATGGTCGATGCCGATCAGGCCGCGCGCTGGGTCGTTGAGCCTGGGCGGCCGGCTTTGCTGCAAATCGCCCAGCACTTCGGCGACGTCGTTCTGTTACCCACCGGTGAGTTGAATCGCGCCGCGTTGCGTGAGCGGATATTTGCCGATCCGGCAGAGCGGCAGTGGCTTGAGCGGCTTCTGCACCCGTTGATACGCAGCGAGATAGCCGACCACCTCGCTCGGGCAGATTCACCCTATGCCATCATGGTTTCGCCTCTGCTGATTGAGTCAGGGCAGTACCGCACCGTTGATCGCGTATTGGTCGTGGATGTGCCGGAAGTGCTGCAGATCGCGCGTACCGTCGCACGTGATCAGGCAAGCGAAGAGCAGGTGCGTGCCATCCTGAAAGTGCAGGCTGCGCGTGAAGAGCGTTTGCGGCACGCTGATGACGTGCTGGTGAATGATCGTGATCTTAGCTGGCTCCGCTCCGAGGTTGAGCGCCTGCATCATTTTTATCTGCAGTTGAGAGGAGGTCGGGAATGACTGCGACCGTGGTTGAGTGTCCTACCTGCAAGGCGCCGGTGGAGTGGGGTGAGCAGAGTCCCTATAGGCCCTTCTGCTCCGAGCGTTGCAAGCTAATCGATCTGGGGGCTTGGGCTTCGGAGGAGCATGCCATTGCGGGTAATGAACTGGAAGATGAGCTGTTCTCGGGCGATCTGCCCGGGCGCCAGCATTGACCTTGCTGCAGGGCGTACTCCTCGTTACTTCTCATCCTTCCAGGGCGCCTGCAGGTAGCGGCTCTGGTTGAAGCTTTCCAGCCAGTCGGGATAGAAGACGACAAGTGCAGTCACGGCCGTGCCATTGATAAAGGCCTCGGGGAACATCACCAGCCAGATGTAGCCGGCAAAGTCTTCCAGCCAGGGCGGCATCGGGAAGCGACCGTCGAGCAGAAGTATGCCTAGCGAGGCCAGGATGCATGCCAGCGCTGCTAGCGCGGCCGGGAAGAACCCTGCGAAGAAGATGTAAACGAAAAGATTGCGCGGCTGCGCCCGCTCGACCAGCCGTGCGCATATCACGGTTACCGCTACCGGGATCAGCACCAGCAGCACGCCGTTGATTCCTAGCGCGGCAAGGTGTTGGTGTCCGGTAAGCGCAAGGCCAAGCTGTGCGGCCAAGGCGGCGATGATTGCCAGTGGCCAATCCAGCAGCAGGGTTACGGCGGTCAGGCCTATGAAATGAAATGAAAGCCCGGAATCGAAATCGCGCCGAACCAACCAGAGTAGAAATATGGCGAGCATTGCGCCGAACAGCAGGTGCTGCCGGCGTGTGTCGCTAAACAATTCGACCCAAGGTGCGCGCCATGCAGCCCAGAGGAGGGCGCATGCATAGATCAGCCAGCCGGTGAGCAGGCTTGATGGGGCGAGCAGGTGGGCGGCAATCATCCAGGTGATCCTTTGCTTCGTATCGAGTCCGCTGCGGTTCAGGGGGCTGGATTGGGTTGTTCGACATGGATGGCTTCGATGTGCTCTATCACTTCGTCCGGTAGCCGGATCGTCGAGCTGCGAAGGTTTGAGTCGAGCTGCTCGAGCGAAGTCGCGCCGATGATGTTGCTGGTTACGAAAGGTTGCGCCGTAACGAAGGCGAGCGCCATCTGGGCTGGATCCAGTCCATACTCGCGCGCCAATGCGACATATTTCGAGCAGGCGGTTCGGGCTTGAGGATTGCTGTAGCGGGCAAAGCGCTGAAAGCGGGTGATGCGTGCATCTGCTGGTTGAGCACCATGTTCGTACTTGCCGCTCAGCATGCCGAAAGCGAGGGGGGAGTAGGCAAGCAGGCCACAGTGCTCGCGAATGCTGATCTCTGCCAGCCCTATCTCATAGCTGCGGTTCAGCAGGTTGTAAGGGTTTTGAATCGAAACTGCGCGAGGCAAGCCGCGCGCCTCGGCCACTTGCAAGTATTTCATCGCTCCCCACGGGGTTTCGTTGGACAGCCCTACGTGGCGAATCCTGCCTGCTTTCACTTCCTGGTCAAGCGCGTCCAGTACTTCTTCGAGCGGTGTGAAGTCTGACTCTTGATGCTGGTAACCCAGCTGGCCGAAAAAGTTGGTGTTGCGCTCCGGCCAATGCAGTTGGTACAGGTCGATCCAGTCTGTCCGAAGCCGGCGTAAGCTGTTGTCCAGCGCGGTGCGGATATGATCGCGATTGAATTTCAGGTGGCCGTCACGGATGTGGCTGATGCCGTTTCCCGGGCCGGCGATCTTGCTGGCGATGATCCAGTCGGCCCGGTTTCCCCGATTCCTGAAGTAGTTGCCGATATAGCACTCGGTGCGTCCACTGGTATCGGGTCGTGGCGGCACCGGATACATTTCGGCGGTGTCCAGAAAGTTGATTCCGGCCGCCTGTGCCCGGTCGAGCTGTGCATGGGCATCGGCCTCGGTATTCTGCTCTCCCCAGGTCATGGTGCCTAGGCAGAGCGAGCTCACCTTCAAGTCAGTGCGGCCAAGTGGGCGTCGCTGCATGGGTTGCCTCGTGAGGATCGTGCTCGTTTCGGAAGCTTATCGGAGATCGCGCGGTGTTGCGTAAGTTGTGCCAGCGACAGTGACGTCATATCAAGGGCTGAGCTGCTCCAGGCGAGCTTGGCAGGTCCCTCGGCGTAGCGCCTGGCCTTGGCCCTAGAAAAGTGGACCCCTGCGAGCAGGCGGCGGTGCTCAAGGTAAAAGTCGGTTGCTATTTTTCCGGTTATCAGGATAATTCCGCAGCCTGTCGCCGGGGATGCCTAGCCTGTCGACGCAACACCGAGGTGGGGGATGCCTAGCCCACCGAACCATTGCCGTGGCGGACGCGCTGACCCGAGCCCCCGACAGCGTCTGTTTCCGGCTGCCTTGGCCTTGCCAGGGCGAGCACCATTCAGTAAGATTCGCCGTCTTATTTTCAGGGCGGCCCCTGAGGCTATAACGAATGAAGACATTTACTGCTAAACCGGAAACCGTCAAGCGCGACTGGTTCGTCGTCGACGCTGCCGGCCAGACCCTGGGTCGTCTGGCAACCGAAATCGCTAGCCGTCTGCGCGGCAAGCACAAGGCGGAATACACCCCTCACGTCGATACTGGCGATTACATCGTCGTTATCAATGCTGAGCAAGTGCGTGTCACTGGTGCCAAGACCACCGACAAGATGTACTACTCTCACTCCGGTTTCCCGGGTGGCATCAAGTCGATCAACTTCGAGAAGCTGATCGCTAGGGCGCCTGAGCGTGTGATCGAGACTGCGGTAAAAGGCATGCTGCCGAAGAATCCGCTGGGTCGCGACATGTATCGTAAGCTGAAGGTTTACAAGGGTGCTAACCACCCGCATACCGCTCAGCAGCCCCAAGAACTGAAGATTTAACGGAATAGTTCATTATGTCGGCGACTCAAAATTACGGCACTGGCCGTCGCAAGACTGCAACCGCGCGCGTTTTCCTGCGCCCGGGTACTGGCAAGATCTCCATCAACAACCGTGAGCTGGACAACTTCTTTGGTCGCGAAACTGCGCGCATGGTTGTTCGTCAGCCGCTGGAGCTGACCGAGACTGTCGAGAAGTTCGATATCTATGTCACCGTGCTTGGCGGTGGTGTAAGTGGTCAGGCTGGCGCCATCCGTCACGGTATCACCCGTGCTCTGATCTCTTACGACGAAAGTCTCCGCAGCCCGCTGCGCAAGGCTGGCTTCGTTACTCGCGATGCCCGTGAGGTGGAGCGTAAGAAGGTCGGTCTGCGCAAAGCGCGCAAGCGTCCGCAGTACTCCAAGCGCTAATTCGCGCTGTTCAAAAGAAGCGCCCAGTCTCCTTCAGGAGCTGGGCGTTTTTTTTGCCTTCCTACTACTGGTGCGACAGCGTGTCGCGCGCCGAAAGCCCTGATTTGGCTGCGTTGCAGAGGCATTGTGACAGGCTATTACCTTGTCATAAGGAGGCCTTTTCTTTACCATTTGGCGAATTTTTCGCGGCCCAATTTTACGTGGTACATGCCTGCTCCTGAGCAGGCCATAAGAAGCTGATGGGAGACGACTGAATGAGCAATGACGGCGTGAATGCAGGCCGGCGTCGCTTCCTTGTGGCCGCCACTTCGGTGGTGGGTGCTGCAGGAGCGGTAGGTGCTGCGGTCCCGTTCGTGGGATCGTGGTTCCCTAGTGCCAAGGCCAAGGCTGCCGGTGCGCCGGTAAGGGTAAATATCAGCAAGATCGAGCCGGGGCAGCAGATGGTCGCCGAGTGGCGCGGTCAGCCGGTATTTATCGTGCGTCGAACCGAGGAGATTCTTGCGAATCTGGAAAAGGTTGCCCCACAGGTGGCCGATCCCGAGTCCAAGGCTTCTGATCAGCCCGCATACGTTGATCCGAAGAACCGCGCCATCAAGCCGGAGCTTCTGGTTGTTGTGGGGCTTTGTACCCACCTGGGTTGTGCACCGTCTTTCCGCCCCGAGGTGGCTGCAGCCGATCTCGGTGCTGATTGGTTGGGCGGTTATTTCTGCCCTTGTCACGGCTCGAAGTACGATATGGCCGGGCGCGTCTATAAGGCGCAGCCAGCTCCCTTGAACCTGCCGGTGCCCCCGCACTCGTACGAGACCGATAATGTGATCATCATCGGTGTGGACCAGGAGAACGCCTGATGAGCAAGTTCATGGAATGGGTTGACGCCCGCTTCCCCGCCACCAAGATGTGGGAAGACCATCTTTCTAAGTACTACGCCCCCAAGAACTTCAACGTCTTGTACTTCTTCGGTTCGCTGGCGCTGCTGGTGCTGGTCAATCAGATCCTGACTGGTATCTGGCTGACCATGAGCTTCGAGCCGTCGGCCGAGGGCGCCTTTGCCTCCGTCGAATACATCATGCGTGATGTCGAGTACGGCTGGATCATCCGCTACCTGCATTCGACCGGTGCTTCGGCGTTCTTCGTCGTGGTCTATCTGCACATGTTCCGTGGTCTGCTCTATGGTTCCTACCAGAAGCCGCGCGAGCTGGTATGGATCTTCGGCATGATGATCTACCTGGCGCTGATGGCTGAGGCCTTCATGGGCTATCTGCTGCCGTGGGGTCAGATGTCCTACTGGGGCGCCCAGGTGATCATTTCGCTGTTCGGTGCCATTCCGGTCATCGGCGACGATCTGACTCAGTGGATCCGCGGTGATTACCTGATCTCCGGTATCACGCTGAACCGCTTCTTCGCCTTGCATGTGATCGCCCTGCCAATCGTGATTCTGGGCCTGGTGGTGTTGCACATTCTGGCGTTGCACGAAGTCGGTTCGAACAACCCGATGGGCGTGGACATCAAGAAGACCAAGGACGAGGCTGGAGTGCCGCTGGACGGTATTCCGTTCCACCCGTACTACACCGTGAAAGACATCGTTGGTGTGGTGGTGTTCCTGTTCGTCTTCTGCGCTGTCGTGTTCTTCTTCCCGGAGATGGGCGGTTACTTCCTGGAGAAGCCGAACTTCGAAGTGGCCAATGCGTTCAAGACTCCGGAACACATCGCGCCAGTTTGGTATTTCACGCCCTTCTACGCGATTCTGCGCGCGGTACCGGACAAGCTGCTCGGTGTCATCGCCATGGGCGCGGCCATCGCTGTTCTGTTCGTTCTGCCTTGGCTCGACCGTAGTCCGGTCAAGTCCATGAAGTACAAGGGCTGGATGAGCAAGATCGCGCTGCTGGCGTTCTGCATCTCCTTCATCATTCTCGGTGTGCTGGGCGTTCTCGCTCCGACGCCTGAGCGTACTCTGGTGTCGCGGATCTGTACTGCTATCTACTTTGGATACTTCATCCTGATGCCGTTCTACACCAAGCTCGAGAAGACCAAAGTGGTTCCGCAAAGGGTGGATGGCTGATGAAAAAGCAATTTGCTGCATTGATTCTTGCAATTCTGCCGGCCTTCACCTTCGCGGCGGGCCCGTCGGTTCATCTGGACAAGGTCGAAATAGACCTGACCGACAAGGCTGCCATGCAAGATGGTTTGAAGACATTCGCAAACTACTGCATGGGCTGTCACAGCGCCCAGTATCAACGCTATGAGCGTGTGGCCACCGATCTTGGCATCCCAGAAGAAGTGATGATGGAGAACATCGTCTTCACCGATGCCAAGTTTGGCGATCACATGAAGATCGGCATGAAGCCTGAAGATGCCAAGGTCTGGTTTGGTGCTGCTCCGCCGGACCTGACCCTGGTGGCTCGTGTGCGTGGCAACGACTGGCTGTACTCCTACATGCGCAGCTTCTATGAAGATCCGGCGCGGCCTTATGGCGTCAACAACACGGTGTTCCCCAACGTGGGTATGCCGCACGTGCTGGCTCCGCTACAAGGGCGTCGTGTAGTGGGCTGCAAGCAGGTGCAGGTTGTCGAGGATGGTCGCAAGCAGTTCGACCCCCTGACTGGTACGCCGATTACCGAAGAAGCTTGTGATCAGATGGTTGTAGAGCCTGGTACCGGTTCGCTTACCGAGGCTGAGTACGACGAGAAGATCAAGAACCTGGTGACCTTCCTGGCCTATTCGGCCAATCCGGTCAAGCTGGAGAGCCAGCGCATCGGTACCTACGTACTGTTGTTCCTGGCGGTGTTCTTCGTGTTTGCCTACCTGCTCAAGCGCGAGTACTGGAAAGACATTCACTAAGCAGCTTTGCTGCCATCGCTGTATCCTGCGCGCGCCCTATGGGCGCGCGTGTTTTTTCTGCCTCCAGATAATTGAGTGAGGAAGGACCTATGGCTGCAACCAACCGGTTGAGCTGCTACTCCGATCCCGCCGACCATTACTGCCACCGAGTTCGTCTCGTACTTGCCGAAAAGGGTGTCGGCGTTGAGATTCTTGACGTCAAGCCCGGTCAGTGTCCTGAAAAGCTGGTTGAGGTGAATCCCTACGCCAGTGTCCCGACCCTCGTCGACCGGGATCTCGCTCTGTATGAGCCGGGGGTCATCCTGGAGTATCTGGAGGAGCGTTATCCGCATCCGCCGCTGCTGCCGGTTTATCCCGTCGCCAGAGCCAATACCCGATTGCTGGTGCATCGCATCCAGCGAGACTGGTGCAGTCTGGTCGACCGCATTCTCGATGCCCGTGTACCCGAGTCGCAGCGTGCGCAGGCTCGCAAGGAGCTGCGTGAAAGCCTGACGGGGGTCTCTCCGGTCTTTGCCGAAATGCCTTACTTCATGAGCGACGAGCTCAGCCTAGTCGACTGCTGCCTGTTGCCTATCCTCTGGCGTTTGCCCAGACTCGGGGTTGATTTGCCGCGAGCGGCCAAGCCGCTGCTCGATTACATGGAGCGCAATTTTGCTCGCGAGGCCTTTCAGGCCAGTCTTTCCGCCGCCGAGCGCAACATGCGCTGAGAGAGGATGCCGTCATGAATTCGAGCCGACCCTATCTGGTAAGAGCGCTCTATGAGTGGATCGTCGACAACGACTGTACGCCCCACCTTCTGGTCAACGTCGATTATCCAGGGGTTCGGGTGCCCCCCGGATTCGCCAGCGACGGACAGATTGTCCTGAACGTTGCGCCAAGTGCCGTGCGGCATCTGCACATGGATAACGAGGTGATCACCTTCGAAGGGCGCTTCGGTGGCGTGGCCCATTCGCTCAATGTGCCGTCTGCCGCGGTGATGGCTATCTACGCCAGGGAGAACGGGCAGGGAATGGTCTTCGAGATCGAGCCAACCCCGCCTGATGGTGGCGGCGCTGGGGAGGGTGCTGCTGGCGAAGGTGGCGCTCCTCGCCCTGGCCCGCGACCTAGCTTGAAGGTCGTCAAATAAGCGATGGGGAAGCCCGGTCGGCATTTGCCGTCCGGGCGTAAGGCTGATCAATCGATGTATTCGAACAGCTTGACGATCCGCTGAACGCCCGAGACGCCTTGCACAAGATTGGTGGCGCGATTGCCTTCCTGGCGGGTCACCAGGCCAAGCAGGTAAACGATGCCGTTCTCGGTGATGACCTTGATCCGGGAACCGGGCACGCTATTGTCGGCAAGCATCTGCGCCTTGATCTTGGTCGTGAGCCATGAGTCGTTGCTGCGGGCCAGTGCGGATGAGGGCTGCAGGACCTGCAGTTCGTTGTGAACGCGCTTGACCCGCTGTACCTGGCTGGCAGCCTGCTCGGCCATTTGCTTCAGTTCTGCTCGTGGGGTTTGCCCTGCCAGCAAGACCACGCCATTGTAGCTGGCGACGACGATGTGGGACGCCTGGTCCAGATCCGGGTGCGCCTTGGCGATGTTTACCGAGGCCTTGGTTTCGATCAGTGAGTCGTCGATCTTGCTGCCGATTGTACGGGTGCCACGGTCGTCGGCTATCGGCTCGTCACGGGTGGCGGTCAACACCGAGCTGCAACCGCTGATGGTCAGGCACAGCCCTAGCGTGATGGCGCACAGGCGAAACAGGTTCATTCCTCACTCCCGAACAGTTGATTGTCGATCAGATCGCAGAGGCAATGGATAGCTAGCAGATGGACTTCCTGGATGCGCGCCGTGACTTTGGCTGGCACGCGAATTTCGACGTCCTCTGGCAACAGCAGCGAGGCCATGCCGCCCCCGTCTCGGCCGGTTAGCGCAACGACGGTCATCTCCCGGTCATGGGCGGCCTGGATGGCCTGGATGACGTTGGCGGAATTGCCGCTGGTGGAGATGGCGAGCAGTACGTCGCCTGGTTGCCCCAGTGCGCGGATTTGCTTGGAAAAGACTTCGTTATAGCTGTAATCGTTGGCGATCGAGGTAATCGTCGAGCTGTCGGTCGTGAGTGCGATTGCCGGCAGGCTTGGGCGCTCACGCTCGAAGCGGTTCAGTAGCTCGGACGAAAAATGTTGCGCATCGCCGGCCGAGCCGCCGTTGCCGCAGGTGAGTATCTTGCCTTCGCTCAGCAGGGCGTTGACCATGACTTGGCCGGCTTGCTCGATGCTGGGTGCGAGCACATCCATTGCCTGCTTCTTGGTATCGATGCTGGCCTGGAAGAGCTGGCGGATTCGGGTTTGCATGTCCATCGGTGGTTGACCTTCAGTGTGCGTGCCCGGCGATTGCGGGCGACGCGCTTGCGGTTCTCGGAGCTGATCGGCTAGGTGTGGCGAAATTGCGTTATTGCCGCTCAGCTATCAAACGCGTTACGGATCCAGTTCAGGTCCTGTGTCTGGCCTGCTGGTGCGATGGCGATCACGTCAAAACGGCAGGGATTGCGGGCCCAGCGGCTTTCGTTTTGCAGAAACAGCTGGGCGGTCTTGATCAACTTCTGCTGTTTGCGCGCGTCGACGCTTTCCAGGGCGCCACCCCAGGCGGCATGCCGCCTGTAGCGGACCTCGACAAATACTACTGTATCGCCGTCGAGCATGACCAGATCAAGCTCGCCGCTGCGGCAGGACCAATTGCGCGCGAGCAGGCGAAGCCCACTGTTGCAGAGGTGCCGCAATGCGAGTGTTTCGGCAGAGCGTCCGCTGCTCTGGGCGTCGCTCATAGTGGCTGGCTATCCAGGCGCTCGACCTTGCCGTCGCGAAACTGGGCCCACGGTAACTGCCGCTCTATGCGTTGATCGCCATTCAGTTGCAGCACGCCGGAAAGTCCGTCGAGCTGCGTATCGGGTAGAGCCAATAGTTGGTTCAGCCGAGGTGCAAGCAGATATGCATCGGCTCCCATGGCGTACAGCCTGCCCAGGCTACCGCCTGCCTGCGGCCACTTTTGCTCGACCTCCTGGCGTAACGGCAGCTGCTCGTCCAGCAGCCAGGGTGTTTCGGCAAAACGAATGCCCTCGAGGTCAAGATACTGGGTGCGGTTCTGGCTGGCCGAATGCAGGTGGGATGTCGCATAGATCGGCAGGTCGCCGGCGTACTGGAAGATCAGCGTGGGCCTTACCTGCTGCGCCTGTTGCGGGGTGGCCGCGAGGAAAATGAAGTCTACGTCCTGGCGACGGGTGGGGCGGCTGTCGGCCGACGCATCCAGTGTGCCCTCTACGCGGCGTGCGCGCTCTTCGCTATTGCGCAGCTGCAGCAGGTCGGCGATCTGATTGGCCAGTTGGACCGGCTCGGCCAGTGGTTCGGCCGCGACCAGAGTCCCTCCAGCCTCCTGCCAGCTGTGGCGGAATGCCTCTAGGATGCGATTGCCCCACTCGCCGCGCGGTGCCAGTGCGATAGCCCGGCGATGTCCGTCAGCCCAGGCGCGTCGGGCCACCTCGCGGGCTTCGTCTTCCGCAGCGAGGCCGAACTGGAACAGCTGGGGCGGCGTTTGTTGTCCGGCATCGCTGTAGTTGAGTGCCAGCGTGGTGATCGGTAGCTGGTCTCGTTCGGCGAGTTGGCGTACCAGATCCTTCTCAAGGGGCCCGACCACAAGTTGCACCCCGGCTGCCTGAGCCTGACGGTAAAAGTCGTCGACGGAGCTGATGCGGGTGCTGTCGTACAGCTCGATGCGCAGTTCCTGGCCGGCCTGCTGGGCGTGCAGGTGTGCCGCGAGGAAGCCATCGCGCAGCGCGCGGGCGACGCTAGCCAGCTGGCCGTCCATTGGTAGCAGTAGCGCCACGTGGGTCAGTGGCTGGTCTGCCAGTTCGCGCAGTTTCTGCAAGGGCTCTGGTAGCTGTCGTGCAGCCGGATGCTGCGGATTCTGTGCAACCCAGTCGTCGATTGCTCGCTGTTGTTGAGCGACCGTGCCGGCACGCTTCAGCGATAACGCGAGAGTCTGCCAGCCTGCTAGGTCGGTGTCGGTGTCGGTGCTCGCAGCGCTCTGTAGCTGAGTCTCGGGCAGGGCGGAAACCAGCTCCCAGATGGTTTCATGGTTCGCCTGGGCCTGCTTGCCGCTCAGCAGTGGTGCGGTGAAGACTCGCTCGCGAGCAGCTGCTATTGGCTTGCCGTTAGCCTCCAGAGCCTGGGCGCGTGCCAGTTGGCTGCGCACCTGCTGCTCGACGGGAAGCTCGGCAAGGCGCTCGAAGGCGGGGTGTTGGAAAGCCTGCTCGGCCTTCTGTGGCTCGCTGGCGGCCAAGGCAAGCTCTGCCTGAAGCGTGAGGGCGAATATCTGTAGCGCGGGCTTGAGGGTTTCCAGCTGAACCTGCTCAAGAATGCTGCGAGCCTGGGCGGCATTACCCTGCCGCAGGCTCTGATCTGCCGCCGCCAGGCGCAGTTGGGCAGCCAGTTCGGGATCGCTCTGGTCTGCTTTGCTCAGCAGTTGCTGAGTGGTCGCCTGCGGAGTGCGCGGTAGTTCGCCTAGCGTGGAGGAGGGAGTGCTCGAACATGCCGCAAGGACGGCGGCGAGACAGAGGAAGAAAAAGGGGCGTAAGCAGGCCATTGGTATGTCGTTCCTGGGTGCGCTGGCGGGTGTTGGCGGATTGTACCCAAGCACCGAAGCGGTCGCGATGTTGCGGCGGCGAATCGGGCTACAATGCGCATTTCCGTGACAGAGGTAAGCCCTGTGACTGCCAGCGATGGTATGAATTCCGGCATGGGTACGCTTTATGTCGTAGCCACACCGATCGGCAATCTGGAGGACATCGGTGCTCGTGCGTTGCGAGTGTTGCGTGAAGTGGCGTTGATTGCTGCGGAAGATACTCGGCATTCGTCGCGTTTGCTGGCGCACTTCGGGATCCAGACGCCGCTGGCTGCCTGCCACGAGCATAACGAGCGCGATGAAGGGGGGCGCTTCATCGGGCGGCTGCGGGCGGGGGAAGACGTAGCGTTGATATCGGATGCGGGTACGCCGCTGATTTCTGACCCGGGTTATCACCTGGTGCGTCAGGCTCGTGCGGCCGGCGTTGCTGTGGTTCCGGTTCCCGGGGCGTGCGCACTGATTGCGGCTCTTTCGGCTGCGGGGTTGCCTTCGGATCGCTTCGTTTTCGAGGGGTTCCTGCCGGCCAAGGCTGTCGCGCGTCGTGCGCGGCTGGAGGCGCTTAAAGAGGAACCTCGGACCTTGATCTTCTACGAGGCTCCGCATCGTATTCTCGAGTCGCTCTGCGATTTCGAGGCCGTGTTCGGCGAGGCCCGCCCTGCTGTGCTCGGGCGGGAGTTGACGAAGACATTCGAGACGCTGAAGGGGTTGCCGCTGGGGCAGCTGCGTAGCTGGGTCGAGGCCGACAGCAATCAGCAGCGTGGTGAATGCGTACTGTTGGTCGAGGGCTGGCAGGCGCCGCAGGGCGAGGAAGCTGTCAGCGCCGATGCGTTGCGTATTCTGGATCTTCTTCTCGCCGAAATGCCGTTGAAGCGGGCCGCGGCGATCGCTGCGGAAATCACTGGGGTGCGCAAGAACCTCCTCTATCAGGCGGCATTGGAGCGCAAGTAATCGACGCTTCGGGCAGATAGCTGTCGCCGCTGCGCTTGCAGCGCGGGGGCTGCGACGATACCCTGACGCCCGGAGAGTCGATCGGACAGTCGCTGTCTCTTTTTGTTCCGGCAAGAAGGGAGGGAGGAAAGTCCGGGCTCCATAGGGCAAAGTGCCAGGTAACGCCTGGGAGGCGTGAGCCTACGGAAAGTGCCACAGAAAATAACCGCCTAAGCGCCTCGGCGCCGGTAAGGGTGAAAAGGTGCGGTAAGAGCGCACCGCACGGCTGGTAACAGTCCGTGGCTAGGTAAACCCCACTTGGAGCAAGACCAAATAGGGATCCATTGGCGTGGCCCGCGCTGGATCTGGGTAGGTTGCTAGAGGCAGTCAGTGATGGCTGTCGTAGAGGAATGGCTGTCCTCGACAGAACCCGGCTTACAGATCGACTCTCCTCCTTTCGCTATCTCACTTTCGTGACGCACGTTTTTAATTCCGAAAGATTCTTTCTCTTAACAAAGCACTTTAACTTTGTTGAGTAACTCCCCGTCGTGCTGGAACTAGATTTCCACTCTCGCCTCCGATTTCAGTCGCGTCTTCCCTAAGCATCGCTAAATTGCCGCTCCGTAAGGGTTTTTCCCGTCTGGCTCGCCTTGACGGTGGGGCTACGGCGTTTCTATAGTGCGCACAAGTGGTAGGAAGTGGCAGAAAGTGGGTAGATATGGGCATGGATAGCTAATTCAGGGGAAGCGCAAGCGTGTTTCGCGGAGCTAACGCCATCAGTCTCGATGCCAAAGGCCGGCTAGCCATGCCCAGCCGGTATCGTGACGAGCTGAATTCCCGTGGCGATGGCCAGCTGATCATCACGATCGATGCCGTGGACCGCTGCCTTTGTATCTACCCGTTGCCTGAGTGGGAGTTGATCGAGGCGAAGCTGCGAGAGCTGCCCTCGTTACGTGAGGAGGCACGGCGACTGCAGCGTTTGCTGATCGGTAATGCTGTCGATCTGGAAATGGATGGCAGCGGTCGTGTGCTGGTACCGCCGCGTCTGCGCGAATACGCCAGGCTGGACAAGCGAGCAATGCTCGTAGGGCAGCTCAACAAGTTTCAACTGTGGAACGAGGACGACTGGAACGCGATATCCGACGCGGACCTGGCGGCCATCAAACAACCCGGCGGTCTGCCGGAAGAACTACGTGACCTTATCCTGTGAGCCAGATCAGCAGCCTGCGACATATCACCGTGTTGCTCGACGAAGCCGTCGCGGCGCTGAACGTGCGTCCGGATGGCCGCTATGTCGACGGAACCTTCGGTCGCGGCGGGCACAGCCGGTTACTGCTTCAGCAGCTTGGGCCTGATGGCCTCTTGCTAGGGTTCGACAAGGACCCATTAGCCATTGCTACGGGGCAAGAGCTGGCGGCCGAGGACGGCCGCTTTGTCGTTGTGCAGAGGAGTTTTGCCGAGCTAGGAGAGGAGGTCGCGCAACGCGGCTGGAACGGGACTGTCAGCGGTGTTCTGCTGGATCTCGGGGTTTCCTCGCCGCAGCTGGATGACCCTGAGCGAGGCTTCAGCTTTCTCAATGATGGCCCGCTGGACATGCGGATGGACCCGGCGCGCGGTGTCAGTGCGGCCGAGTGGATTGCCCGGGCTGATGAGGACGAGATTGCTCGCGTGTTCAAGGATTATGGCGAGGAACGCTTCGCCAAGCGCATGGCGCGAGCCGTGGTGCAGCGCCGTGCGATGGCGCCCTTCGAGCGTACTGCTGATCTCGCCAAGGTGCTGACCGACGCCAATCCCGCCTGGGAGAAAGGCAAGAACCCCGCAACCCGTGCCTTCCAGGGGTTGCGCATTCATATCAACAACGAGCTGGGCGATCTGGAGCGCGGCCTTGATGCTGCGCTGGATGCATTGGCTGTGGGCGGCCGTCTGGTTGTCATCAGTTTCCACTCGCTGGAAGACCGCATCGTCAAGCAGTTCATGCGGCGCCACGCCAAGGGCGAAGCGGACAAGCTCCCGCGCGATCTGCCGATCATTCCCGAGGCCTTCGAGCCCCGGCTGAAATTGATAGGCAAGCCGCAGTACGCCTCCGAGCCGGAGGTTCGGGCCAATCCGCGCTCGCGCAGCGCGGTAATGCGTGTCGCGGAGAAGCTGCGGTGAGTCGCATGCTGCGATCCATGCCCAACGGCAGTCTGCTGATGCTGGTGCTGTTCGTCAGTGTCCTGCTGTCGGCAATTGCGGTGGCTTACTGTGCGCACTGGAATCGTCAGCTGCTCAACGAGCTCTACGGCGAGCTCAGCGTGCGTGACAAGGCGCAGGCAGAGTGGGGGCGCCTGATTCTCGAGCAGAGCACTTGGACTGCTCACAGCCGCATCGAGACGCTGGCGACCGAGCAGCTGCGCATGCATATTCCCGCGGCGGCCGACGTCAGGCTAGTGAAGCCATGATGACCATCAAGGGCGCACTTTATCCCTGGCGCTTTCGCATCGTATTGGCGCTGCTGGCCCTGCTGGTCGGTGTGATCGCCTGGCGCATCGTCGATCTGCAGGTCACGGACCAGGCTTTCCTGCAGGGGCAAGGCGATGCTCGCAGTGTTCGACACATCCCGATTCCCGCCCACCGCGGGCTGATCACTGACCGCAACGGCGAGCCGCTTGCAGTGAGCACGCCGGTTACCACGCTTTGGGGTAATCCAAAGGAGTTGCAGGCTGCTCGCGCGCGTTGGCCGGAACTGGCCAAGGCACTGGGGCAGGACGCAGCATCTCTCAGCGAGCGACTTCAGTCGCAGGCCTCGCGCGAGTTCATCTATCTGGTGCGCGGGCTCACTCCTGAGCAGGGGCAGGACGTGTTGGATCTGAAGATTCCAGGCGTTTACTCGCAAGAGGAGTTTCGTCGGTTCTATCCAGCCGGTGAAGTGGCCGCCCATGTGGTGGGCTTCACCGATATCGATGATCGTGGCCGCGAGGGCATGGAGCTCGCTTATGACGAGTGGCTCGCTGGCGTACCGGGCAAGCGCCAGGTGTTGAAGGACCGTCGTGGGCGTCTTATCAAGGACGTGCAAGTGGTGAAGAACGCCAAGGCCGGCAAAGCCATGGCGCTTTCGATCGATCTGCGTCTGCAGTATCTGGCTCACAGCGAGCTGCGCAATGTGGTGCACGAGTATGGCGCCAAGGCCGCCAGTCTGGTCATGGTCGACGTCAAGACCGGCGAGATCCTCGCCATGGCCAATCAGCCCACCTACAACCCGAACAACCGTCGCAATCTGCAGCCGGCGGCCATGCGCAACCGCGCCATGATCGACGTGTTCGAGCCTGGCTCGACCGTCAAGCCGTTCAGCATTGCTGCCGCCTTGGGTACCGGCAAGTACCAGCCGGATTCGGTGGTCAACACCTTGCCGGGCTGGATGCGCATTGGTCGCTACACGATCCGCGACGTTTCGCGCGGCGGCATGCTCTCGTTGACCGGCATCCTGATGAAGTCGAGCAACGTCGGGATCAGCAAGATCGCCTTGGATATTGGCGCTGAACCGGTCTATGCCGTGATGCAGCAGGCTGGCTTCGGCCAGGATACCGGGCTCGGCTTTCCGGGCGAGCGCGTCGGCAATCTGCCCAATCATCGCAAGTGGCGGGATGCCGAGACCGCTTCGCTCGCATATGGCTATGGCCTGTCTGTTACCGCGGTTCAGTTGGCGCATGCCTATGCCGTACTCGGCAATCAGGGCGTCAATGTCCCGCTCTCCCTGCTGCGGCTGGATCAGACGCAGGATGGCGTGCAGGTGATCGACAAGCAGATTTCCGCCACGGTACTGCAGATGCTGCGCGCAGTCGTCGAAGAAGAGGGCGGTGGCGGCGCGCGCGCCAAGGTGCCGGGCTATCACGTGGGTGGCAAGAGCGGTACCGCGAAGAAGATTTCCGGCACAGGTGGCTACACCAAGGACGCCTATCGCTCGTTCTTCGCTGGCGTCGCGCCGCTTTCCAATCCGCGTATCGCCGCGGTAGTGGTCGTGGACGAGCCGAGCAAGGGGCAGTACTACGGCGGTCTGGTCGCAGCGCCGGTTTTCGGCAAGGTCATGGCCCGTGCGCTGCGGCTGATGAACGTAGCGCCGGACAATCTGCCGCCGCCAGCCGAGTTGCAGACCGCAGAGACCTCTGAAGGCAAGGGAGGGCGCAGCTGATGCCAATGCCGTTGAGTCATTTTCTGCCGCAGGCCGGCAGCGATGTATTGATCCGCGAGCTCACGCTCGACAGCCGCAAGGTGCGCGGCGGCGATCTGTTCCTGGCGGTTCCGGGCTTGCAGCAAGACGGACGCGACCACGTCGCGGATGCGATAGCCCGAGGTGCAGCCGCGGTTGCCTATGAAAGCGAGGGGCTCGCCGAACCATTGGCCGGTGCTGCCGTCATGGTTCCGGTTCTGCACCTGAGCAACCAGCTCTCGGCAATTGCCGGGCGGTTCTATGGCGAGCCGAGTCGCAATCTGCGCCTGGTCGGTGTCACTGGAACCAACGGCAAGACCAGCGTCAGTCAGCTGATCGCGCAGGCATTGGACCGGCTCGGCGAGCCGTGCGGCATCATCGGTACGCTGGGCAACGGTTTTCATGGCCAGCTTGAGCAGGGACGGCATACGACGCCAGATGCGATCGGCGTGCAGGCGACGCTGGCCAGCCTGAAGCAGGAAGGTGCCAAGGCGGTGGCGATGGAGGTGTCTTCGCATGGCCTGGATCAGGGGCGGGTTGCCGCGCTGGACTTCGACGTCGCGGTGTTCACCAATCTGTCCCGCGATCACCTGGACTATCACGTCACCATGGACGCCTATGGTGCCGCCAAGGCACGTCTGTTCGACTTCCCCTGCCTGCGCTGCCGGGTGGTCAATATTGATGACGGTTTCGGTCGTGAGCTGGCGGGTCGGGAGCATGAGTCTCGGCTGATCACCTATAGCCTGGAAGACCCGTCGGCGTATCTGTTCTGCGCCGAGGCCCGGCTTGACGACAGCGGTATCCACGCGCGCCTGATCACGCCGCAGGGCGAGCGCTCGCTGCGCAGCCCGCTGCTGGGGCGCTTCAACGTCAGTAACGTGCTGGCCGCCGTTGGCGCCTTGTTGGGCATGGATTACCCGCTGGACGAAATCCTGAACGTGCTGCCCGAACTGGAAGGGCCGACCGGACGCATGCAACGTCTGGGTGGCGGTGATCATCCGCTCGTCGTGGTCGACTATGCGCATACTCCGGATGCGCTGGAAAAGGTGCTCACTGCGTTGCGCCCGCATGCGCGTGGCCGGTTGCTCTGCTTGTTCGGCTGCGGTGGTGACCGTGACAGCGGCAAGCGCCCGCTGATGGCCGAGGTCGCCGAGCGACTGGCCGATGGCATCGTGGTTACCGATGACAACCCGCGCAACGAGGCGCCGGAGCGAATTCTCGACGATATCCGCAGTGGCTTCGTCAATCCTGACACGGTGACCTTCGTGCACGGTCGCGCCCAGGCGATTGCCAGCCTTATCGCGGCCGCGAATGCCGACGACGTGGTAGTGCTCGCGGGCAAGGGGCACGAGGACTACCAGGAAATTCGCGGCGAACGACTGCCGTTCTCCGATATCGAGGAAGCCGTTGCGGCACTGGCCACCTGGGAGAAGCCCCATGCTTGAAGCCATGCGCCTGAGCGAGCTGCAGGGCCCCTTGTCGGGCCGTCTGGTGGGCGGCGATGCAAGCTTCTCGGCTGTCAGCACCGACAGCCGGGCGATCCAGCCGGGGCAGTTGTTCATCGCGCTGACCGGTCCGCGCTTCGATGGACATGCCTACCTGGCTGAAGTGGCAGCCAAGGGCGCGGTGGCTGCACTGGTCGCACGCGAAGTGGAAGACGCGCCGTTGCCACAGCTGGTGGTCGCCGACACCCGTTTGGCGTTGGGCCGCCTGGGCGCGCTCAACCGCGACGCCTTCAAGGGGGCGGTCGCCGCTATCACCGGTTCCAGTGGCAAGACCAGCGTCAAGGAAATGCTCGCCAGCATCCTGCGCAGCGCTCATGGCCAGGATGCTGTGCTCGCCACTCGCGGCAATCTGAACAACGACCTCGGCGCGCCGCTGACACTGCTGGAGCTGGACGCCGTACACCGCAGCGCGGTCATCGAACTTGGTGCCTCGCGCGTGGGCGACATCGCCTACACCGTCAAGCTGGTGCGTCCGGATGTCAGCCTGATCACCAACGCCGGCAGCGCCCATGTCGGCGAGTTCGGCGGGCCGGAGAAGATCGTCGAGGCCAAGGGCGAAATCCTCGATGGGTTGAGCGCAACAGGCTGCGCCGTGCTGAACCGTGACGACAAGGCCTACCCGATCTGGGCCGAGCGCGTGGCCGGCAAGCGCATCGTGTCGTTCGGTCTGGACAACCCGCTCGCGGACTTCTCTGCCGGTTCGATCGCCTACGACCAGCGCGGTTGCCCGAGCTTCGTACTGACCGGCCCGCTGGGTAATCTGCGCTTGCAGCTCAACCTGCTGGGTCGCCATAACGTGGCGAATGCCCTGGCTGCGTCCGCTGCCGCCTTTGCCATGGGCATCACCGCCGAGTCCATCGTCGCCGGCCTGCAGAGCCTGCAGCCGGTCAAGGGGCGCGCCGTGGCGCAGATGCTGGACAACGGCGTGCGCCTGATCGACGACAGCTACAACGCCAACCCCGCATCGATCTGCGCCGCCATCGACGTGCTCGCCAGTTTCGCCGGACGCACCGTTCTGGTGTTGGGCGATATGGGTGAGCTGGGCGAGTGGGCCGAGCAGAGCCATCGTGACGTGGGCGCCTATGCGTCGGGCAAGGTCGACACGCTTTTCGCCGTCGGGCCACTGATGGCGCATGCGGTTACCGCCTTCGGCCCGGGCGCCCGCCATTTCGCCGACCAGACCAGCCTCATCGAGAGCCTGCGTGCCGAACAGGGCAGCGGTACCACCATTCTGATCAAGGGTTCACGTAGCGCGGCGATGGACAAAGTCGTCGATGCGCTCGCCGGGCCATCCATGGAGAAACACTGAAATGCTGCTGCTGCTCGCCGAGTATTTGCAACAGTTCCACAAGGGCTTCGCGGTCTTCCAGTACCTGTCGCTGCGTGGAATCCTCGGCGTCCTCACCGCGCTGGTACTTTCGCTGTGGATGGGCCCCTGGCTGATCCGCACCCTGCAGCTGCGCCAGATCGGCCAGGCGGTGCGCACCGACGGACCGCAGTCGCACCTGTCGAAATCCGGCACGCCTACCATGGGCGGCGCGCTGATTCTCAGCGCCATCGGCATCTCCACGCTGCTCTGGGCGGATCTGGCCAACCGCTATGTCTGGGTGGTGCTGGCGGTGACCCTGCTCTTCGGCGCGATCGGGTGGGTCGATGACTATCGCAAGGTGATCGAGAAGAACTCCCGCGGCCTGCCCAGCCGCTGGAAATACTTCTGGCAATCGGTCTTCGGCCTCGGTGCCGCGATCTTCCTATATATGACGGCGCAAACGCCGATCGAAACCACGCTGATCCTGCCGCTGCTGAAGAATATCGAGATCCCGCTCGGGATCGGTTTCGTGGTGCTCACCTATTTCGTCATCGTCGGTTCGAGCAATGCGGTCAACCTCACCGACGGCCTGGACGGTCTGGCGATCATGCCCACCGTTATGGTCGGCGGCGGTCTGGGCATCTTCTGCTACCTCTCCGGTAACGTGAATTTCGCCGAATACCTGCTCATTCCCTACATTCCTGGCGCAGGCGAGCTGATCGTGTTCTGCGGTGCGCTGATCGGAGCCGGCCTCGGCTTTCTCTGGTTCAACACCTATCCGGCGCAGGTCTTCATGGGCGACGTCGGCGCGCTGGCCCTGGGCGCGGCGCTGGGCACCATCGCCGTGATCGTGCGCCAGGAAGTGGTGCTCTTCATTATGGGCGGCGTGTTCGTCATGGAGACCCTCTCGGTGATGATCCAGGTCGCCAGCTTCAAACTCACCGGCAAGCGTGTGTTCCGCATGGCGCCGATCCACCACCATTTCGAACTCAAGGGCTGGCCTGAGCCCCGGGTAATCGTGCGCTTCTGGATCATCACCGTGATCCTGGTGCTGGTTGGCCTCGCCACCCTGAAGCTGAGGTAACCGAACGTGCTCATCGCTTCCGACCAGTTCCGCATCGTTGTCGGCCTCGGCAAAAGCGGCATGTCCCTGGTTCGCCATCTGGCGCGCCGCGGGCTGCCGTTTGCCGTCGTCGATACCCGTGCGAATCCGCCGGAGCTGGCCTCGTTGCATGCGGAGTACCCGGACGTGCAGGTGCGCTGCGGCGAGCTGGATGTGGACTTCCTCTGTACCGCCAGCGAGCTGCTGGTGAGCCCCGGCCTGCCGGTCAGCACTCCCGCGCTGCAGGCGGCGGCGGCCCGCGGGGTCAAGCTGTCTGGAGATATCGAGCTGTTCGCCCGTGAAGCCAAGGCGCCGATCGTCGCGATCACCGGCTCCAATGCCAAGAGCACTGTGACCACGCTGGTCGGCGAGATGGCCGCTGCGGCCGGGCGCAAGGTGGCGGTTGGCGGCAACCTCGGCACGCCAGCGCTAGATCTGCTGGCCGACGATGTCGAGCTGTACGTACTGGAGTTGTCCAGCTTCCAGCTGGAGACCACCGAGCAGCTCAATGCCGAAGTGGCCACTTGTCTGAATATCAGCGAAGACCACATGGACCGTTACAGCGGGCTGCCGGCTTATCACCAGGCCAAGCACCGCATCTTCCGCGGTGCACGCCAGGTGGTGGTCAATCGCGACGACCGGCTCAGCCGGCCGCTGGTGGGCGAGGATGTTCCGACCTGGACCTTCGGTCTCGGCAAGCCTGACTTCAAGGGCTTCGGGCTGTTCGAGGAGCGCGGCGAGAAGTACCTGGCGTTCCAGTTCGAAGCGCTGATGCCGGTTCGCGAGCTGAAGATCCGTGGCGCACACAACCAGTCGAATGCGCTGGCGGCTCTCGCTCTCGGGCATGCCGTAGGTCTGCCATTCGAGCCGATGCTCGAGACGCTGCGGCGTTTCGCCGGTTTGCCGCACCGTTGTCAATGGGTCGGCGAGCATCAGGCCGTCAGTTATTACGATGATTCCAAAGCCACTAACGTGGGGGCGGCACTGGCAGCCATCGAAGGACTGGGCGCGGATATTGACGGCAAGCTGGTGCTGATCGCCGGCGGTGACGGCAAGGGCGCCGATTTCTCCGGGCTGCGTACCCCTGTCTCGCGTTATTGCCGCGCCGTGGTTCTGCTCGGTCGCGACGCATCGCGTCTGGCCGACGCACTGGGCGATGCAGCACCTCTGGTGCATGTAGCCAGCCTGGAGGAGGCGGTGCAGCGCGCTGCCGAACATGCACAGGCGGGGGATGCTGTACTGCTTTCGCCTGCCTGCGCCAGCCTGGACATGTTCAAGAACTTCGAAGAGCGCGGTCGCCTGTTCGCCGCTGCGGTGGAGGCGCTCGACTGATGCTCGCCTTCCTGCGTCATGCACCTTCGCCCTTGTTCGGCCGCCGCGGCGTGGATCTGGATTTCCCGATGCTGGCCGGCTGCCTGGCGCTGCTGGGGCTTGGCCTGGTGATGATCACCTCGGCGTCATCGGAGGTGGCTGCGGTCAACTCCGGCAACCCGCTGTACCACATGATCCGTCACCTGATCTATGTGCTGCTGGGCCTTGGCGCAGCGGTTGCCGTTCTGCTGGTGCCATTGTCCGCCTGGCAGCGCCTTGACTGGATGCTGTTGCTGGCAGCGTTCGGGCTGCTGATTCTGGTGCTGCTGCCAGGCATCGGCCGCGAGGTGAATGGCTCGATGCGCTGGATTGGTTTCGGCGCGTTCAACGTACAGCCTTCCGAACTGGCCAAGGTGTTCGTGGTTATCTATCTGGCCGGTTATCTGGTGCGCCGCCAGGAGGAAGTCCGCGAAAGCCTCTGGGGCTTCGCCAAGCCGTTCCTGGTGCTGCTGCCAATGGCGTTCCTGTTGCTGCTGGAGCCCGACTTCGGCGCGACAGTGGTGATGATGGGCGCTGCGGTGGCCATGCTGTTCCTCGGCGGGGTCGGCATGATCCGCTTCAGCCTGCTGGTGATCGCTGCGGTCGGTGCGGTGGTGGTGCTGGTGCAGACTCAGGAGTACCGCCTGCAGCGTCTGATCACCTTCACCGACCCTTGGGCGGATCAGTATGGCGCCGGCTATCAGCTGACCCAGGCGTTGATCGCCTTCGGACGTGGCGAATGGTTCGGCGTCGGTCTGGGCAACAGCGTGCAGAAGCAGTTCTACCTGCCCGAAGCGCACACCGACTTCGTATTCTCGGTACTGGCCGAAGAGCTGGGCATGATCGGTGCGCTGGCGACCATCGCCCTGTTTGCCTTCGTCGGCGTGCGTGCCCTCTACATCGGCCTCTGGGCAGAGAAGGCCCGGCAGTTCTTCGCCGCCTATGTGGCTTGGGGCCTGGCGTTCCTCTGGCTGGGCCAGTTCCTGATCAACGTCGGGGTGAATGTCGGCCTGTTGCCGACCAAGGGCCTGACGCTACCGTTCCTCAGCTATGGCGGCAGCTCGTTGGTGGTGACTTGCGCGAGCATGGCGCTGCTGCTGCGCATCGAGTGGGAAAGCCGCACCGTGCTGGGCAGCGAGGATACCGAGTTCGACGAGTCCGACTTCGCCGAGCCGCCGGCCAAGGAGGTCGCCCATGGCCGCTAACGTGTTGATCATGGCCGGCGGTACCGGTGGGCACGTGTTCCCGGCGCTGGCCTGCGCGCGCGAGTTCCAGGCGCGTGGCTATGCGGTGCATTGGCTCGGCACGCCGCGTGGCATCGAGAATGAACTGGTACCCGCCGCTGGGTTGCCGCTGCATCTGATTCAGGTCAGCGGATTGCGCGGCAAGAGCCTTGCGTCGCTGATCAAGGCGCCACTGCAGCTGGTCCGTTCGCTGTTCCAGGCGCGCCGCATCATCCGCGAGCTGCGCCCGGTGTGTGTGTTGGGCCTGGGTGGCTACGTCACCGGTCCCGGTGGGCTGGCCGCCAAGCTGGCTGGCGTGCCGCTGGTGATCCACGAGCAGAACGCCGTCGCCGGTACGGCCAATCGTAGCCTCGTACCGCTTTCCAGCCGTGTCTGCGAGGCCTTCCCGGACACCTTCAAGGCCAGCGCCAAGCGCCGCACCACCGGCAATCCGGTGCGCGAGGAGCTGTTCCTGGAAACCCCGCGCGACAGCCTGGCTCAGCGCCGGCCGCGCCTGCTGGTGCTGGGCGGCAGCCTGGGTGCCGAACCGCTGAACAAACTGTTGCCCGCCGCGCTGGCGCAGGTCTCCGTGGAACTGCGGCCGGAGGTGTTCCATCAGGCCGGCAAGCAGCACGCCGAAATCACCAAGCAGCGCTACTCCGAGGCGGGTGTCGAGGCCGAGGTTGCGCCCTTCATCAAGGACATGGCGCGGGCGTACGCCTGGGCCGATCTGGTGATCTGCCGCGCCGGTGCGCTCACCGTGT
This sequence comes from Stutzerimonas frequens, assembly GCF_024448335.1. GTDB lineage: Bacteria > Pseudomonadota > Gammaproteobacteria > Pseudomonadales > Pseudomonadaceae > Stutzerimonas > Stutzerimonas frequens. Next base: position 27,694 of record NZ_JAMOHM010000009.1, on the reverse strand, counting down.
GCGAGCTGGCCGCCGCCGGGCTGCCGTCCTTCCTGGTGCCGCTGCCGCATGCGATCGACGACCACCAGACGCGCAATGCCGAATATCTGGCGAAGGAGGGCGCTGCCGTCCTGCTGCCACAAGCCAAGACTGACGCGGTCGCGCTCGCCGCTCAGCTGACCGAGGTAATGATGCAGCCGGAAAAACTCAAGGCCATGGGGGCCACCGCGCGCCGTCTGGCCCGGCCCGATGCCACCCGCCGCGTGGTCGATATCTGTCTGGAGGTGGCCCATGGCTAAGTCTCCCGCCGCGGTGAAAGCCGAAGTTCGCCGTATGCGCCGTATCCGCCGCATCCACTTCGTCGGCATCGGCGGGGTCGGCATGTGCGGCATCGCCGAAGTACTGCTCAACCTCGGCTACGAGGTGTCCGGCTCGGACCTCAAGGAGTCGGCCAGTACCGAGCGCCTGCAGAGCTTCGGCGCACAGATCTTCATCGGCCACCAGGCCGGCAATGTCGCCGGTGCCGACGTGCTGGTGGTGTCCAGTGCGATCAATTCGGCCAATCCGGAAGTGGCTCTGGCCCTGGAACAGCGCATCCCGGTGGTGCCGCGGGCCGAGATGCTTGCCGAGCTGATGCGCTATCGGCATGGCATCGCCGTCGCCGGAACCCATGGCAAGACCACCACCACCAGCTTGCTGGCTTCGGTGTTCGCAGCAGGTGGGCTCGATCCGACCTTCGTCATTGGCGGCCGCCTGACCGCGGCCGGCACCAACGCCCAGCTGGGCAGCAGCCGCTACCTGATCGCCGAGGCGGACGAAAGCGACGCCAGCTTCCTGCACCTGCAGCCGATGGTGGCGGTGGTAACCAACATCGACGCCGACCACATGAGCACCTATGGCGGCGACTTCGGCAAGCTGAAGAAGACCTTTGTGGAGTTCCTGCACAACCTGCCGTTCTACGGCTTGGCGGTGCTCTGCGTCGACGATCCGGTGGTGCGCGAGATCATCCCGCAGATCGGTCGCCCGATCACCACCTACGGCTTCGGCGATGACGCCGACGTGCGCGCCATCAACGTTCGCCAGGAAGGCATGCGCACCTATTTCACCGTGCTGCGCGACGGTTGCGAGCCGCTCGACGTGTCGGTGCACATGCCAGGCAACCACAACGTGCTCAACGCCCTGGCCACCATTGCCATTGCCACAGACGAGGGCATCGACGATGAGGCCATCGTCCAGGGCCTGGCTGAGTTCGCTGGTGTCGGCCGTCGCTTCCAGGTTTATGGCGAGCTGCCGGTCGAGGATGGCAGCGTGATGCTGGTGGACGACTATGGTCACCACCCGCGTGAGGTCGCCGCGGTGATCAAGGCGGTGCGTGGCGGCTGGCCGGAGCGGCGCCTGGTGATGGTGTATCAGCCGCATCGCTACAGCCGCACCCGCGACCTCTACGATGACTTCGTACAGGTGCTCGGCGAATCCAACGTGCTGCTGCTGATGGAAGTCTACCCGGCCGGTGAAGAGCCCATCCCGGGCGCCGACAGCCGCCAGCTGTGCCACAGCATCCGCCAGCGCGGTCAGCTCGATCCGATCTACGTCGAGCGCGGCGTCGATCTGGCGCCGCTGGTCAAGCCGCTGCTGCGTGCCGGCGACATCCTGCTCTGCCAGGGCGCCGGTGATATCGGCGGGCTGGCGCCGCAACTTCTCAAGAGTCCCCTGTTCGGTGGCGATGACGCCGCAAGGAAAAGCAAATGATGGCTTTGCAATCGACGCGCGACCCCAAGGCATTCGGCCGCGTCGCCGTGCTCTTCGGCGGCAAGAGCGCCGAGCGCGAGGTTTCCCTCAAGTCCGGTGCTGCTGTGCTCGAGGCCCTGCAAGCGGCGGGCGTGGATGCCTTCGGCATCGATGCCGGCGATGACCTGCTGCAGCGGCTGAGCAGTGAGCGGATCGACCGCGCGTTCATCGTCCTGCACGGCCGTGGCGGTGAAGATGGCAGCATGCAGGGCCTGCTGGAGTGTACCGGGATTCCGTACACCGGCAGCGGCATCCTCGCCTCGGCGCTGGCCATGGACAAATTGCGTACCAAGCAGGTCTGGCAAAGCCTCGGCCTGCCGACGCCGCAGCATGCGGTGCTGGCCAGCGAAGCCGATTGCCGGACTGCGGCCGAGACCCTGGGCTTTCCGCTGATCGTCAAGCCGGCCCATGAGGGGTCGAGCATCGGCATGGCCAAGGTTGGCGATGTCGCCGAGCTGATCGCCGCCTGGCGCGCCGCGAGCACCTATGACGCGCAGGTGCTGGTCGAGCAGTGGATCCAGGGGCCCGAATTCACCGTGGCCGTGCTGCACGGTCAGGTGCTGCCACCGATTGGCCTGGGCACCCCGCATACCTTCTACGACTACGACGCCAAGTACCTGGCCTCCGATACCCAGTACCGGATCCCTTGCGGGCTGGACGCGGCCCGCGAAGAGGAGCTCAAGGTTCTATCGGCGCGTGCCTGCGAGGCGGTGGGCATTCGTGGTTGGGCGCGGGTGGACGTGATGCAAGATGCCGAGGGCAATTTTTGGCTGCTGGAAGTGAATACCGTTCCGGGCATGACCGACCACAGCCTGGTGCCAATGGCGGCGCGTGCCGCCGGTCTGGATTTCCAGCAACTGGTGCTGAGCATTCTCGATGACAGCCTTGAGGCGGGGAACTAAGCCATGATCACCACGCTGCGCCATTCGCAACCCGCCAACGGACGTGCCTCGCGCAAGCCCGTGCAACGGGGTGCGAGTCGCCTGGTGACACCACAGCCGCTGTCGCAGCGCCTGCCCAGGCCCAGCCTTGCCGGGCTGAAGCGCTTCGCCTGGCCCGTGCTGCTGGTCGGTCTGGCGGTCGGCTTGTACGAGCTGGGCGAGCGCCTGCTGCCCTATGCCGATCGGCCAATCGCCAAGGTCAGCGTGCAGGGCGAGTTGGGTTATGTCAGCCGTGAGGCGGTCCAGCAGCGGATCGCGCCTTTCGTCGAGCAGAGCTTCTTCAAGGTTGATCTGAACGGCATGCGTCACCAACTCGAACAGATGCCCTGGATCGCCCATGTCGAGGTTCGCCGTGTATGGCCGGATCAGGTGATGGTGCGTCTGGATGAGCAATTGCCGATTGCCCGTTGGGGGGGCGAAGCATTGCTTAACAATAAAGGACAGGCTTTCTCGCCGGATGACCTGAGCCGATATGAACACTTGCCACATTTGTATGGTCCGAAGCGGGCCCAGCAGCGGGTCATGCAGCAATACCAGATGCTCAGCCAAATGCTGCGCCCGCTGGGATTCTCCATTTCCCGCCTCGAGCTGCGTGAACGTGGAAGCTGGTTTCTGACCACCAACCAGGGCATCGAGTTGTTGCTGGGGCGGGACCAGGTTGTAGAAAAAATGCGTCGCTTCACTGCCATCTATCAAAAGGCGCTGGAGCAGGAAAGCGAGAAGATCGCACGGATCGATCTGCGCTATGCGAACGGCCTGGCCGTTGCCTGGCATGAGCCGATCCCGACCGCGACGGATGCGACCGTCGCTGCGAAGAATTGAGGAATGAAACACATGTCGAGCGTGCAAAGCGGCAAGATGATCGTCGGCCTGGACATCGGCACCTCCAAGGTGGTGGCGCTGGTGGGTGAGGTGACCGCCGATGGCGAACTGGAAATCGTGGGGATCGGTACCCATCCTTCGCGCGGTTTGAAGAAGGGCGTGGTGGTCAACATCGAATCCACCGTGCAGTCGATCCAGCGCGCCATCGAAGAAGCTCAGCTGATGGCCGGCTGCCGCATCCATTCTGCCTTCGTCGGTCTGGCCGGCAACCACATCCGCAGCCTGAATTCCCACGGGATCGTGGCAATTCGCGACCGCGAAGTCAGCAGCGCCGATCTGGAGCGCGTGCTCGATGCGGCGCAAGCGGTGGCGATCCCCGCCGACCAGCGCGTGCTGCACACGCTGCCGCAGGACTACGTGATCGACAACCAGGAGGGCGTGCGCGAGCCGCTGGGCATGTCCGGTGTGCGCCTGGAGGCCAAGGTCCATGTGGTCACCTGCGCGGTGAACGCTGCGCAGAATGTCGAGAAGTGCGTGCGCCGCTGTGGCCTAGAAGTGGACGACATCATCCTTGAGCAGCTGGCCTCGGCCCATGCCGTGCTGACCGATGACGAGAAGGAACTGGGCGTCTGCCTGGTGGATATCGGTGGGGGCACCACCGACATCTGCATCTTCACTGAGGGTGCGATTCGCCATACGGCCGTCATCCCGATCGCTGGCGACCAGGTCACCAACGACATCGCCATGGCGTTGCGTACGCCGACCCAGTATGCCGAGGAGATCAAGATTCGTTATGCTTGCGCGTTGGCCAAGCTGGCCGGTGCAGGTGAGACCATCAAGGTTCCCAGCGTCGGCGATCGCCCTCCGCGCGAACTTTCGCGGCAGGCTCTGGCAGAGGTGGTCGAGCCGCGTTACGACGAGCTCTTCACCCTGATCCAGGCCGAGCTGCGGCGTAGCGGATACGAGGATCTGGTCCCGGCCGGGATCGTTCTCACTGGCGGTACAGCGAAGATGGAAGGAGCCGTCGACCTGGCCGAGGAGATCTTTCACATGCCGGTGCGCCTGGGCGTGCCGCACAGCGTCAAGGGACTGACCGACGTAGTACGCAATCCAATTTATTCGACGGGCGTGGGCCTGCTGCTGTACGGACTGCAAAAGCAGGCCGACGGCGTTCCCGTGCCTGGGCTCGGCAATTTCGCCGACGAATCAAAGGCGTCTGTTCTGGACCGGCTCAAGGGCTGGATCCAGGGCAATTTTTAAGCAGTGCGCTGTAAAACCAAAACTAGAAAGCTGGAAGGAGAGAGGGAAATGTTCGAACTCGTAGATCATACCCCGCAAAGTGCAGTCATCAAGGTTATCGGCGTTGGTGGTGGTGGCGGCAATGCCGTGAACCACATGGTTCGCAACAACGTCGAAGGCGTCGAATTCATCTGTGCCAACACCGATGCGCAGGCGCTGAAGAAAATCGAAGCGCGTACCGTGCTGCAGCTCGGCTCGGCCATCACCAAGGGCCTGGGCGCCGGCACCAACCCAGACATCGGCCGCCAGGCCGCGATGGAAGATCGTGAGCGCATCGCCGAAGTACTGGAAGGTGCGGACATGGTGTTCATCACCACCGGCATGGGTGGCGGTACCGGTACCGGTGCTGCGCCGATCATCGCCTCGGTCGCCAAGGAAATGGGCATCCTGACCGTCGCCGTGGTCACCCGTCCGTTCCCGTTCGAAGGCCGCCGTCGCATGCAGGTTGCCGACGAGGGCATCCGTGCGCTGTCCGAGTGCGTCGACTCGCTGATCACCATCCCCAACGAGAAGCTGCTGACCATCCTCGGCAAGGACGCGAGCCTGCTGGCTGCTTTCGCCAAGGCTGACGACGTGCTGACCGGCGCGGTACGTGGCATTTCCGACATCATGCAGCGTCCGGGCCTGATGAACGTCGACTTCGCCGACGTCAAGACCGTCATGGGCGAGATGGGCATGGCCATGATGGGCACCGGTTGCTCCACCGGCCCGAACCGCGCCCGCGAAGCGACCGAGGCGGCCATTCGCAACCCGCTGCTGGAAGACGTCAACCTGCAGGGCGCACGTGGCATTCTGGTCAATATCACCGCTGGTCTGGACCTGTCGCTCGGCGAATACGCCGCAGTGGGCGAGATCATCGAGGCCTTTGCTTCCGATGAAGCCACCGTCAAGGTTGGTGCCGTGATCGATCCGGACATGGCCGACGAGCTGCATGTCACCGTGGTCGCCACCGGCCTGGGTCCGCGCAACGAAAAGCCGGTGAAAGTCATCGACAACACCGTGCAAACCGTTGCCGCCTCGGCGCCGGCCCCGCGCCAGCAGGAGCAGGCTGCCGTGAACTACCGCGATCTGGAGCGCCCGACGGTCATGCGCAACCAGGCTCATGCAGCGGCCACCGCGGCAAAGCTGAACCCACAGGAGGATCTGGATTATCTGGATATTCCGGCGTTCCTGCGTCGTCAGGCCGATTGATTGAAGTTATCAGGAGTATTGTTGTGATTGGTGTTCAGCAAAGTTGGCATCTGCTATTATCGCCGCCAATTGTTGAAAACTATTCGCAACTAGTGCTACAGCGAAGCAAAAGGCCATGATCAGACAACGCACCCTGAAGAACATCATTCGCGCCACCGGCGTCGGCTTGCATTCGGGAGAGAAGGTTTATCTCACCCTGAAACCGGCACCGGTGGACACCGGGATCGTGTTCTGTCGCACCGACCTCAACCCGCCTGTGGAGATTCCCGCGCGGGCCGAGAATGTTGGCGAAACTACCATGTCCACAACGCTGGTCAACGGTGACGTCAAGGTCGACACAGTGGAGCATCTGCTTTCGGCAATGGCTGGCCTGGGGATCGACAACGCCTACGTCGAACTCTCCGCGTCGGAAGTGCCGATCATGGACGGCAGCGCTGGGCCTTTCGTATTCCTGATTCAATCCGCCGGCCTGCAGGAGCAGGACGCCCACAAGAAGTTCATCCGCATCAAGCGTGAAGTGACGGTCGAGGAGGGCGACAAGCGCGCGACCTTCCTACCTTTCGACGGCTTCAAGGTGAGCTTCGAGATCGATTTCGATCACCCGGTTTTCAAGGGTCGCACCCAGACCGCCAGTGTGGACTTCTCGAGCACTTCCTTCGTCAAGGAAGTCAGCCGTGCACGTACCTTCGGGTTCATGCGTGACATCGAGTTCCTCCGCTCGCACAACCTGGCTCTGGGCGGCAGCGTCGAGAACGCCATCGTGGTGGACGAAACCAGTGTGCTCAACGAAGACGGCCTGCGCTACGAGGACGAGTTCGTGAAGCACAAGATTCTCGATGCCATCGGTGATCTGTACTTGCTGGGCACCAGCCTGATCGGCGAATTCCGCGGCTATAAATCCGGTCACGCGTTGAATAACCGTTTGCTGCGCACCCTGATGGCACAGAAGGATGCGTGGGAACTGGTGACCTTCGATGACCCGCAGACCGCACCGATCTCCTACATGCGTCCGGTGGCAGCCGGCTAAGCTGTACCTCTCTTCCTAAATTCAAGGCCACCCTCGGGTGGCCTTTTTTTATTCTGTAACGCAGCTGGCATGCGAGCCGGCGGATCGCGGTTCAGTTCATGCCGTCCAGCAGGCCGGCCAAGTCGTCGGCATGCTCCTCTTCCTGCGCCAGGATGTCTTCGAAGATGCGCCGAGTGGTAGGGTCCTTGTCGCCGATGTACTGGACGATCTCGCGATAGCTGTCGATGGCAATGCGTTCGGCCACCAGGTTCTCGAAGACCATGTCGCGCAGGCCATTGCCCTCGGCGTACTGCGCATGGGCGCGTTCGGTGAGGCTGTCAGGATTGAAGTCGGGCTCGCCACCCAGCTGAACGATCCGCTCGGCCAGGCGATCGGCGTGCTCCTGCTCCTCATTGGCGTGCTCGAGGAACTCGGCGGCGGCGACGCTGGATTTCAGTCCGGTCGCCATGTAGTAGTGACGCTTGTAGCGCAGGTAACAGACCAGCTCGGTGGCCAGCGCCTCGTTCAGCAGGTTGATCACCACCTCGCGGTCGGCCGAGTAGCTCTCGGTGACCGCGCCATTCTCGACGTGTTGACGGGCCCGTTCGCGCAGGCTCTGTTTGTCGCTCAGTTGTACGTAACTCATCGCCATCTCCTGGTCTATGCACCCTGTGCAGTGCTTCACGGTTCGCCAATTGAGATCGGGATGCTGGCGAAAAGTTTAGCCCGCCACCTGTTCCGGTGGCGGACGCTCCGGTTCGGACTGGCCAGGGCCGGGCTCGTCGATGGGCACCGGCTCGTCTGGGTCCTCGCGCTTGGGATTGCCCGGTGCCGGCACTGGAGGCTGTTGGCTGGTCTCGATTGAGATCATCAGCTTAGCGCCTTCAGCAACTCGTCCTTGCGCATCTTCGAGCGGCCACGAATGTCGCGCTCGCGAGCCTTTTCCATCAGCTGGTCGCGGGTCATGTCGGCAAGGCTGGTGCTGGACGAACCTGAGCCGCGTGCCGAGCCCTTGTTGGGCGATTTGCCCTTGCGCGCATCTGCGGCGCGATGGGCCGAATCCTTGCGGTCGGCGCGCTTGGCCGTTTCGCTCTTGCCCTTGCCGGAACCGCCCTTGCGTTCACCGCCACCGGACTGCTTGTTGACCATGGCCCAGGCACGTGCTTCGGCCTCTTTCTCCGAGACGCCACGCTCCTCGTAGCTTTCCTCGATGTGCTCAGCCTTGCGCTGCTGCTTGTCGGTGTACTTGGATTTGTCTCCACGGGGCATGGTGAAACCTCCTCTGGCATCTACCACTGTGCTTGGACGTGAATGCGAGCCTCAGCGACGCAGGTTGCGCTGGTTTTCCTCGAGCTGCTTGCAGGTCAGGAAACCCTGGCCATCCACCCGGCCGGCACTGTCGAAACTGACGTAATAGGGCTGCTGCTTGCCGTCCCGGTTGAGGATGTAGTCGTGACACAGGCCCGGTACCACGGTGCGTGCCGTAGCCCGGGACGGCTCACCGCCGATGCCGAGTACGCGCGCCTGCGTCATGCCGGTTTCCACGTCCCGTACCAGCGGCTCGTCGCGATAGGTGATTCGGTCGACGGGGTTCTGCACGTTGCCGGAGCAGCCGATCAACAGAGCCAGCGGAGCGATGAAGAAAAGGGTGCGCTTGAACATGTGAGAGCCTCAGGCCGGACGGTCATGCTTTTATGGCCATCGGGCGCCTCGCAAGGTTCAACGTGGCGGCGCATCGGCGGCTCGGCGGTCGTCTGGAGTGACGCGCCAGATGACGTCACCCACGTCATCGGCAACCAGCAGCGCGCCGTGCCGGTCCACCGCGACGCCGACGGGCCGGCCCATGGCTTCGCCCGCGGCGTTGACGAAGCCGCTCAGCACGTCTTCTGCCTGCCCGGCCGGCTTACCATCGCGAAAGGGAATGAACACCACCTTGTAGCCGCTACGGGGCCTGCGGTTCCATGAGCCGTGCTGTCCAACGAATGCGCCGTGCAGGTAGCGTGATGGCAGCAGCCTGCCCTCGTAGAAGGCGAGCCCGAGGGAGGCGGTATGCGCGCCGAGCGCGTAGTCCGGGACGATGGCGCGTTCGACCAGATCCGGTCGCTGCGGTTTGACCCGAACATCGACATGCTGGCCGAAGTAGCTGTAGGGCCAGCCATAGAAGCCGCCGTCCTGGACCGAGGTCATGTAGTCCGGAACCAGATCACTGCCGATCTCGTCACGCTCGTTGACGGTGGTCCAGAGAGCGCCGGTTTCAGGGTGCCAGGCCAGGCCGTTGGGGTTGCGCAGGCCGGAGGCGAACATCCGCAGCGTGCCAGCCTGTGGGTCGACTTCCAGTATCGCGGCGCGGTTGACCTCGGCGGCCATGCCGTTCTCCGCCACATTGCTGTTGGAGCCGCTGGTGACGTACAGCCGCGAGCCGTCCCGGCTGGCGATGACGTTCTTGGTCCAGTGATGGTTGATCGGGCCCGCGGGCAGGTCCACTACCTTGTGCGCGGGCGCTGTGATGCGGCGAGCACCCTGTTCGTAGGGGTAGCGCAGCAGGGCGTCGGTATTGGCCACATAGAAGCTGTCGCCGATCAGCGCCATGCCGAAGGGCGAATTGAGGTTGTCGAGGAAGGTGCTGCGCACTTCCGGCACGCCGTCACCGTCGCCGTCTCGCAGCAGGGTGATGCGATTGGCGCTTGGTCCACCCGAGCCGGCGCGCGCCATGATCTTCTTGGCGATCCAGCCGCGCAGGCCCTGGCTCTCCTGCTTCGGTGGGGCGTCGCTTTCGGCCACCAGCACATCCCCATTGGGAAGCACGTACAGCCAGCGTGGATGGTCCAGGTCCGTTGCGAATGCGTCGACGCGCAGACCGGGCGCGGCCTGCGGCTTGGCGCCGGATGGCCAGCCCTTGGCCGGGGCGATATGAACCGTGGGCAGCAGCGTCTTGTTCGGCTCGGGCAGAGCCGGTGTCGGGCCATAGCCGCTTTCCACCGGCAGCTTGGCGGTTTCGCTGCAGCCGCCGAGGGCAAGCAGCGCGCCGAGAAGCAGCGTGACGATCCGTGTATGAAACAGCATTGAGTGATCCTCGGTTGAACGATGGCCGGTCAGGGCGCGCGATTGGCCTCGCGCCGCTTGCGTGCTGCGCGTCGGGCGGAGTGCCGTTCCAGGCGTGGCATCAGCACGAAAATCGCGAGTGCCAGCAGGGTGCTCAGCACTGCCGTGGCCTCATGCCCGAGGCCGACGGCGACGCCGATCGCTGCAGTCAGCCAGATACCGGCAGCGGTAGTCAGCCCCTTCACATCCTCGACCGAATTGCCCTTGAGGATGGTGCCTGCGCCGAGAAAACCAATGCCGGTGACAAGCCCCTGAATGACGCGGGAGATGTCTTCCGGCGACATGCCGACCTGGACTGGCACTAGCACGAACAGCGCGGCACCCAGGGCGACCAGCATGTGCGTACGCAAGCCGGCAGCCTTGCGCTTGAGTTCCCTTTCATAGCCGAGCAGGCCCCCCAGCAAGGACGCGATCAGCAGGCGGCTGCTGACCCGTGTCGCATCCCCCAGGTCGGTGATATCGGAAAACTCCGCGGTTACGGTACTGGAGACGATCGCCCACCATTCCATTTCCTTCTCCATGCCACGCTGGTCCTGATATGGAGTCGCGGCAGTGGCCGGGGGTTCGCTACTCGGTGACACGGAAGCGCAGCATGCCGATCATCTGGCCGGCTTCGGTGACGACGCGAACGCGCCAGCGGCCCGCGGGCTGCGCGGGAAAGTTGCGCTTGTGTGTCCATGCCCGATAGCCGGCCTCGCGGCCGCCGCTGATGTCCAGAGCGATCCGGTCAACGCGACGGCCGTTGTGCGTCCATTCGTGATAGATGCGCTCCTTCAGACCCCGTGGCGCGTTGATCGCGGTGTAGGCGTACAGACCGTTGATGCTCAGCTCGGCGGTACTGACCTCTCGCAGGCCTTTGCCGGGCTTGCGCTGGCGATCATCGAGGCTCATGGTCACGGCGACATCGGTCAGCCACAGCGTTGCCGGCGGGACCCAGGTGCGCCCCAGCCATCCGGCTGCGCCGACCGCTACCGCCAGCAGCAGGACGCCCGGCACGTTGCGCCAGCGCCAACGAGGAAAAAGCCCGCCGAGGCTGGGTAGCGCCAGGAGCACCGCCACCGCGAGCGCCAGTTGGTAGCTCTGCGGCGTCGACAGGTGGAAGATGATCGGCAAGGCCGTGAGCAGCACCGCGAAGAGCGTCAGCGCATGGAAGCCGAGATACACCCAGCGCCTTGGGGCGAGCCATCGGTAATAAAGCGGATCGATCAGCGAGACCAGTGCCGCCGCCCCGAGCAAGCCGGTGAACAGCGCCTGGCCGCTGTTCCAGGTGGTGGTGATGGCGAAGAACGGAATGATGAAGAACAGGCTTTCCTGGTGCACCATCTGCGTCGCATAGCGCAACAGAGGGGGCGGCACCTGCCAGCCGAACCAGCGTTGCAGGCTGCGTCGCAGACTGGACTCCAGCACCAGCCAGAGCCAGCTGATCAGCATGATGAACGCGATGACCTTGGCCAGCCCGGCATGCCGTTCGACCAGCACGAAACTGGCGACTCCGGAAATGAACCCGAACAGCGCGACGGTGCCTGGGTAGCGCCGGATCAGCCGGTTTGCCAGTTCGAACAGGTTTGACAGCAAGGCTCTGAGGCGCATGAGTGACTCGGGGTGTTGAAAGCGGGGTGCCTGCCTGAAGTATCAGGCATGTCGGGAGTGCTGCATACGCGCTACTGACTCGATACCCCTGGCCTCCGTCAAGTGGTTCGGCCGGACAGCGCCGGCCGACCAGGGTGCGCACTCAGTGGGCGCTGTTGGGTGCCTGCTGCGCGGCCTCAGTCTTTTGTGGCATGGCTGAGGAATGGTGGCTGGTAATCAACCACTCGCCAGCCTCATCGACCCATTTGTAGGTAAAGGTATAGCGCGCCGGGACCGTGTTGCCGTCGCCTAGCCTGAAGCTGTACAACCCTGTGTCCAGCGCAGTGTTGCAATCGATCATGATCATCCGCGAGACGATCTCGCCCTTGGGCTTCAATGCCAGGAAGTGCTTGAAGTAATCCCGTTTGGCTTCCGGCGTTTCCCGCGGCGTGTTGGATACCGTCGGCAGCAGCATCGAGTTCTGAGCGTAGTTTTCGACTACCCGCTGCGGATCGCCGGATTGCACATCTGCATTCCAGCGGTCGAACAGCGCGGCAACCTGCTTTTCGTCGGTGGCCTGGCAAGCCTGGTCATTCGCCAGCGCCGGGAATGCGGCAAGCGAGAGGAGTAGGGGGAATGCGTATTTCATGGCGTGACTCATGGACGGTGGTCGAAACGCGGAATGAATCCGCTGTGATACGGCGCGGCGTGAGCGACGCCGCGCACGGTTGTGACCGTCCGGTTCCCGAGTCATTCCCGCCAGTGGTCGCTCAGGCTTCGATGGCGGCCATGATCGCCTCGTGCACCGCGGTGTAGGAGCTGGTCTTGTCCGCTGGCAAACGAACTCGCGGCAGGCCGACGGTACTGCATAACCGCTCCCTGAATTCATCGTCGGTATCGTCCAGATCGACCGCGCAGACGGGCTGCAGTGTCTGGCTGTCGCACAGCAGGAAGTTGAAACGTGCCGCTGCGATACGGTTGGTGGCCCGATACCAGTAAGCTCGCCGGGCTATGGCGGTCACCTCGACGACCTCGGCGACGCCGACCTTGGGCAGAATCAGGTACGTCTGGCCAACGGTGCGTTGCAGCATCTCGAGTAGTTCACGTTCTGCTGGTGAGAACACCGGGTCCTTCAGACGATAGGGATACTGCAGTGCCGGATGGTTGAGCTGGCGATTCTTGACGAAGAACACCAGCACGAAACAGAGGAACGCCACCAGCGTCAGGGCGAGCCAGCTCATAGGTGCCTCCAGCGAAGGTTGGATTTCTGATCGGCGCCGGCAAGCCACGGCGCATGTCGTCCAGTTGAGTGCTGAGTATGGAATTGGTTCGTCTGGCTTATCCACGATAGCTGTGCGCGATGCTGTGGATAACCGCTGAGTTGTCTTCTGTAATGCCTGCCGGACAAGCGTTTCGGCGAACTGTTCAGGATTTGAGCAGTATTGGCTCAGACGCTTGCACGAAGGCTTTGAGGCTGCCGCGAGCTAGGAAGATAGACTCCACCAAGGATTTATCCACGGCAATTGTGGATGCTCATGTGGATAACATGGGGGCGCTGCCCTGCAGGCCAGTGGTGCCCTGGCCTGCAGCGCGCTGGTTGGATTTTGATCAGCCGTACCCGCTCAGCGGGGAGCAGCCTTTGCCCAGCGACTGTGCGCTGGAGGCTGCCACGCCTCGAGCAGCTGGATGAGAGCCTGTGGATCGTCGCTGCGCTGCAGCATCTCGCGGTGTGGACTGCGGACGAAGCCCTCTTCCACCAAGTGATCGAGGAAGTGGCTGAGCTTGCTGTAGAAGTGATGTACATCCAGCAGGCCAAGCGGCTTGGGATGGTAGCCAAGCTGGCCCCAGGTCCAGACCTCGAACAGTTCTTCCAGTGTTCCCAGCCCGCCGGGCAGGGCGATAAAGGCGTCCGCCAGTTCGGCCATGCGTGCCTTGCGCGCATGCATGCCGTCGACGACCTCCAATCGGGTTAGGCCAGTGTGGCCGACTTCGGCATCCTTCAGGCTCTGCGGAATGATGCCGATGACCTCGCCACCGGCCGCCATGGTGGCATCCGCGACCACCCCCATCAGGCCGACGGCACCGCCGCCGTAGACGAGGCGGATACCGTTGGCGGCCAGGGTGCGGCCGAGCTCCTGGGCGGCTTGTTCATAGACGGGATTGGTACCGCGGCTGGCGCCGCAGAAAACACAGATGGAACGCAGGGACATCGGCTACTCCGCTGGTTGGGGCTGGCAGCGAAGGTTACGCCGCCATGCCCCGCGGGCCAAGGGAGACCGACGTCCTGGATCGAGCGCCAGGAAATGACACTTAGCGGTCGCTCAGCACCCTGCGGCAGCCGAAGCGTAATTGGCGAACAGACGCTCGAACAGGCTGTGGCTGAACATGGTGGGACTCCTCGCTTCGTTGATGGACTCATGCTATGACCCATGCGCCGGCGTTGCTCTTAGTTTTTGACCATTACGGCGATAGCGCCATGTCTATGCTGCGGTTGTCCCCGAATTATGTGCGTGACTCTGTGGATAACCTTGGGAAGGCCGGCTGCAAGCGAAGCGCAGTAAGGCATGGGGCGGCTAGTACGTTTTTTGCCCAACCATGTGCTGTGCGACTGCAGGCCGCATTGCAGAAGGCTTGACGGGAGTTTTGTCAAGGTCGCAGGCCATAATATTCGGCGGTTGGATCGTCCCCCGGTTATCCACGAAAGCTGTGGAAAACTCTGTGAGTTGTTTGGGCAAACAAGCCCGCAAGCGGCTAACGGCGTGGCCAAGACAATGCTGAGTGAAATCCGCTCAGGTCCATGACTGATCAACACGGGTCATCCCCAGCCCTTATGCCGCGGCATTCATTTCTGGCGGATTGCTTGTTACGGCGCCAAGGCCTGTTGAACACTCCGGTCCTCGCATCTCATCCAACAAGAAACCGCTGAGGGAGTTCGCATATGACTGATGCCATCCGCTTCGAAGACAAGGTCGTGATCGTGACCGGGGCCGGCGGTGGGCTGGGGCGTGCCCATGCGCTGCTGTTCGCCCGCCATGGCGCCAGGGTGGTGGTCAACGACCTGGGCGGCAGTACCCAGGGCGAGGGCGCGAACAGTTCCGCGGCCGATCGGGTGGTCGAGGAGATTCGCCAGGCCGGTGGCCAGGCTGTCGCCAATCATGACTCGGTCACCGACGGCGATCGCATCGTTCAGCAGGCTCTGGACACCTACGGTCGTATCGACGTGGTGGTCAACAATGCGGGCATCCTGCGTGACAAGACCTTCCACAAGATGGATGACGCCGACTGGGATCTGGTCTATCGCGTGCACGTCGAGGGCTCCTACAAGGTGACCCGTGCCGCCTGGTCGCACATGCGTGAGCAGGGTTATGGCCGGGTGATCTTCACCGCCTCGACCTCCGGCATCTACGGTAACTTCGGTCAGTCCAACTACGGCATGGCCAAACTCGGTCTGTACGGCCTGACCCGTACCCTGGCGCTGGAAGGACGCAAGAACAACGTGCTGGTCAATGCCATTGCGCCTACCGGTGGTACCCGGATGACCGAGGGGCTGATCCCGCCCCAGGTGTTCGAGCAGCTGAAGCCGGAGCTGGTCAGCCCGCTGGTCGTCTACCTGGGCAGCGAACAGTGTCAGGACACCGGCGGCCTGTTCGAAGTGGGCGGCGGCTGGATGGGCAAGGTACGTTGGGAGCGCAGCCTTGGTGTGGGCTTCGATCCGAAGGCCGGGTTCGATGCCGAGGACGTCGCGGCGCAATGGCAGCAGATCTGCAATTTCGAGAACGCGGCGCATCCGGCCGACAACATCGAAGCGCTGAAGGAGATGATGGCCAACCTGCAGAAGTATGCCGGCTGACCGTCCTCCGTATGAGCGTCCGCCGGGCTGCCGGCGGATCGTCAGGCCGGGGCCGCGTCTGGCTCCGGTCGCAACAGGCGCAGCGCTTTTTCCCGCGCCTGACTGAGATTGCGCACGTACAGCAGATGCCCCTGCAGGCGATGGATGCCGGCACGGCGCAGCTTCAGCCGGACCTGCGCACTGCTGCCGCTGAGGATGAGGGTGACGCCCAGCCTGCGGTAATCCACCAGCACGTTTTCCAATGCGGCCAACGCGGTCATGTCCAGCATCGGCACGGCGCTGATGTCGACGATCACCACCTTGACCTCGGGATTGAAGCGCCGCAGCGCGCCCAGCGCCTTTTCCGCAGCGCCAAAGAACAGCGGGCCGCGAATGGCATAGGTGGCGACATGTTCGGGCATGTCCTGAAGCACGCGACGCTGCTCGCGGGAGAGCGTGGTGGTGTCGGTCAGCTCGCTCATGCGCTTGATGAACAGCCCCGCCGCCAGCAGCAGGCCGACACCCACGGCCAGCACCATGTCGAACAGTACCGTGAGAATCAGGCAGGTCAGCAACACCAGCACGTCGCTGCGCGGCGCGATGCGCAGTACATGCATCACGTGCGGCGCCTCGCTCATGTTCCAGGCCACCATCACCAGCAGCGCTGCCAGCGCTGCCATCGGCAGGTAGCTGAACAGCGGCGCCAGCCAGAGGATCGCCACCAGTACCACGCCGGCGTGGATAATCGAGGCCAGCGGCGAAAACGCGCCGGCTCTGACATTGGTCGCGCTGCGAGCGATGGCTGCGGTCGCGGTGATGCCGCCGAACAGTGGCGCAACCAGATTGCCGAGGCCTTGACCGATCAGCTCGCCGTTGGGCTCGTGGTTGCTGCCGGTCATGCCGTCGGCCACTACGGCGCAGAGCAGCGATTCGATGGCGCCGAGCATGGCGATGGCGAAGGCTGGCGCCAGCAGTTCACGGAACAGTTCGTAGCTCAGTTCCAGGGGCTGGCCGTCCGCTCCGGGCAGCAGCCAGGGCCAGGCGAAATCAGGCAGGAATGGCGGAATGCCGGGGTGGGTGACGCCGTCCAGGGTATAGCTGAACCGTTCGCCAAGGGTCGCCACTGACAATCCGGACGATTCTAGCAGCAAACCTGCCAGCGCGCCGACGGTCAGCGCCACCAGATGACCGGGCACCTTCGGCACCCAGCGCGGCCAGATGATCAACAGCGCCAGACAGATCGCCGCCACCAGCGCATCGCCCATATGTGCGTCGGGCAGTGAGCGCAGCACCAGGCCGACCTGCTCGACGTAATGCTGCGGCTGCTCGGTGAGGATCAGGCCGAACAGGTCTTTGATCTGCAAGGTAGCGATGACGATACCGATGCCCGCGGTAAAGCCGAGGGTAACGGGGTAGGGGATGAAGGCGATCAGGCGGCCGGCGCGCAGCAGGCCGAGGGTGATCAGGATCAGGCCGGCAAGCATGGTGCACAGCAGCAGCCCGCCAAGGCCGAACTGCTGGGTGATCGGCAACAGGATCACCACGAACGCCGCCGTCGGCCCTGAAACGTTGAAGCGCGAGCCCCCGGTCAGTGCGATCAGCGGAGCAGCCACCAGCACCGTGTACAGGCCGTGCTGGGGTGCCACGCCGACTGCGATCGCCAGCGCCATGGCCAGCGGGATGGCGATGATGCCGACGGTCAAGCCGGCACTGATGTCTCCGCGCAACGCGCGGGCTCCGTATCCCAGGCTCAGGGCCTGCCGCCATGCCGCAAACAGAGGGGGGAACTTCATGTGCGGAACGCTCCTTGTAGGCGAGGGCGCCATTATAGGCGCCAGATACCACTTGTTATTTGTGACGAACAATCGCTCGCGATGGTGGCCAGGCGATGTACGACCTTGGTCGCAAGCAGGTCTGGCGCGTTGAGTGAGCCGGCTGCGAGGAGTAAACTGCCGCCCCCGTGAGACCCCGTGGACCGGAGGCGGCATGCGTAAAGACAAGAAACAGGTGATTGGCGACGAGATCGCGGACGATTCGATCAAGCTGTTTCTTCAGCCTGAGCCGGCTGACGATACGCCCCCTTCGCTGCACAAGCTGATCAAGGCCTATCGTGGCCTGCGCATCGATGACTTCGAACGCTTCCTCGGCTTCTTCGTGGCTGCCGGCTATGACCTGGACGCCCGGGATGCCAAAGGGCAGAGCTTTATCGACCTGGTTGCCGACCAGCGTCAGGCCAGGCCCTATATCGAGCTGATCGAAGCCATGCGCGACTGAACCGCCGGTCGCTGTTTCGTATCGAACGCATCGGATCGCCTGTGCGCGCCATACGAAGCGCGACGACGATCAGGCTCGGCAACAGATTCGCAATCGTTTTTTCTCGCCGCGTCCGCCGTTGAGCATTGGGTAAGGCCCGCTCCGGAGGGACGGCAGCGAGAGGAAGGAGGCCAAAAGCCGCCCTTCCGACAGCTGGCAGGCAGCCTGTGGCTGCCTGTTCTCGGGCACATGTTCCCGAGCAGCGGTCCAGGCACATGCTCCGTTCCTGACCGTCTGGCTGGTGGGTTTTACGGGGCCGCG
Organism: Stutzerimonas frequens; assembly: GCF_024448335.1. Lineage (GTDB taxonomy): Bacteria > Pseudomonadota > Gammaproteobacteria > Pseudomonadales > Pseudomonadaceae > Stutzerimonas > Stutzerimonas frequens. The sequence continues at coordinate 9,594 of NZ_JAMOHM010000009.1, read as the reverse complement.
TACTGCGGTCTCGACAGTTTAATGCTGTGATTCTGGAGAACGCGTTGATGACGCAACACGATAGCGAAGCAGTGGATATGGTGCTGGTGGGAGCCGGCATCATGAGCGCGACCCTGGCGGTACTGCTCAAGGAACTCGATCCCAATATCAAGCTGGAAATCGTCGAGCTGCAGGAGTCCGGAGCCATCGAAAGCTCCAACCCGTGGAACAACGCGGGTACCGGTCACGCCGGACTTTGCGAGCTGAACTACACCCCCGACAGCAAAGACGGCGCGATCGACATCAAGAAGGCCGTGCTGATCAACACGCAGTTCGAGGTCTCCAAGCAGTTCTGGGCCTACCTCGCCGACCGTGAAGGCTTCGGCTCCCCGCGTGATTTCATCAATGCCGTGCCGCACCTGAGCTTTGTGCGCGGCAGCAAGAACATCGACTATCTCAAGCGTCGCTTCGATGCGCTGAAGACCCATCACGCCTTCGCGGACATGGAATACAGCGAGGATCGCGCGACTCTGGCCGAGTGGATGCCGCTGATGATGCCGGGCCGCGATCCGAGCGAGCCGATCGCCGCGACGCGCGCCATGAACGGCACCGACGTCAACTTCGGTGCGGTGACCAGCCAACTGCTTGGCTATCTGTCGCGCAGCGGTGGCGTCAAGGTGTCCTACAACCAGAAGGTCACTGGCCTCGATCGCACGGCCAGCGGCTGGAAGGTCGACATCAAGAACACCCGCACCGGCGACTCGCGCCAGGTGCAGGCCGGCTTCGTTTTCCTGGGTGCTGGCGGCGCTGCGCTGCCGCTGCTGCAGATGTCCGGTATCGAGGAAGGCAAGGGCTTCGGCGGCTTCCCGGTCAGCGGCCAGTGGCTGCGCTGCGACAACCAGGAAATCGTCAAGCAGCACCAGGCCAAGGTCTACAGCCTGGCCGCGGTCGGCGCGCCGCCGATGTCGGTGCCGCACCTCGATACCCGCGTCGTCGACGGCAAGAAGTCCCTGCTGTTCGGACCCTATGCCGGCTTTACCACCAAGTTCCTCAAGCGCGGTTCGTTCATGGACCTGCCGCTGTCGATTCGTCCGAGCAACATTGGCCCGATGATGGCCGTGGCGCGCGACAACATGGACCTGACCCGCTACCTGATCAAGGAAGTGATGCAGTCCATGGAGGATCGCCTGGAAACGCTGCGCGGCTTCTATCCCGAGGCCAAGGCCGAAGACTGGCGCCTGGAGATCGCCGGCCAGCGCGTGCAGATCATCAAGAAGGACCCGAAGAAGGGCGGCATTCTGCAGTTCGGCACCGAACTGGTCGCAGCGAAGGACGGCACCATCGCCGCGCTGCTCGGCGCATCGCCGGGTGCTTCGGTGACTGTGTCCATCATGCTCGATCTGCTCGAGCGCTGCTTCCCCGAGCAGTACCGCTCGCAGGCCTGGTCGAGCAAGCTGCAGGAAATGTTCCCGGCGCGTGAAAGCGTGTTGCAGAACGACGCCGCGGCCTATCGCGAGATCAGCCAGATGGCGGACAAGCGCCTCGGCCTGACCTACTGACCAGCTGCGCTGAAGCGAAAAAAGCCCCGTACCGAACGTACGGGGCTTTTTTGTGCCTCCGGGTTTACCTGCGCATCACGCCGCGCGCAGGCTCTCGGCGGGAAGCGGCTGGCCAATCCAGCTCAGGCGAGCTTCCTCGACCTCGACCCAGGCGACGCCCTCAGGCTTGCAGACGCTGCTGAGCAGCATGCGGCAGCGGCCATGTTCATCCAGCAGGGCGAAATGGCGAGGCGGGCGGCGGCGCAACAGGGAAATGAGCTGGCGCATGATGGTCTGCACTCATGATGATTGGCATGTCGCCGTTATCGCAAAGCCGTGTGACAACAGCGTGAAAAGGAACGCGGCAGTGGCGCCGCCGGTCTGAATCGCATCACTGTCGGCGCGTCGTGCCGGTGGGTATACTGCGCCGCATTCATCGCCCCTAACCCTGGAGAAAACAGCATGCTGCAACGCCTGTTGTTCGGTCTTGTCACCGTTCTTGGAATGAGTCTGGTCGGTTGTGCCCACAGCCCGCAGCAGCTCGACCCGAACCCCAAACTCAACGGCACCATCAATCCCGTTGGCCAGGGGCAGCCCGTGGTCGTACGGGTGGTCGATGCGCGCCCATCGCCGACCCTCGGCACTCGTGGCGGCCTGTATCCGGAAACCAGCGCGGTGATCGTGCCGAGTGCCAAGGTCATCCCCAAGCTGCAGGCCCAGACCGAAGCCGCTGTGCGACTGCTCGGTTTCACGCCATCGCCGAACGCCTATAACGCGCCGCAGCTGACGCTGACCTTGGCCGAGCTTAAGTATCAGTCGCCGAAGGAGGGGCTGTACGTCACCGAGGCCAACATCGGCGCGACGCTGAAGGTCGAGGTGCAGAATGCCGGCAAGCGCTACAACGGCCGTTATGGGGCCTCGTTGAATCAGCGCTTCGGCATGGCGCCCAACGAGCAGACCAACACCAAGCTGGTCAGTGACGTCTTGAGCGACGCGCTGACCCGGGTGTTCCGCGACGACAACATCGGTCGTCTGCTGGCTGAGTAAGCCTGCGCGCAATACCGCAAGCCTCTCCGAACCCCGCCGCGGCTGTCCGCGGCGGGGTTTTCTTTTGCATGGGTAATAACGACGACGCCCCGCACGAGGCGGGGCGTCAGTGGCGACCAGGCTGTATCAGCGTACGCCGGAGTTGCGCAGAGCGGCCGGAGTGTACTGGTTGGAGTTGGCCTTGTAGTTATAGGTGTAGGGGTTCTTCTCTTCGTTCTTCATGCCCATGACCAGATAGCGGCCCGAGATGAGATCGTAGAGGGTCTCCATGGAGTACAGCGGGACCTGTACGTTGTAGAAATGCAGGCTGTGCGCCTCGGCGACGCGCCAGAGCTGGTTGCGACCATCGTAGTGATCGACGACCGCGGCCTGCCAGGTGTCCTCGTCGATGAAGAAGTGGCGCTTGGCATAGATATGGCGCTCGCCCGCCTTGAGGGTCGCTTCCACTTCCCATACGCGGTGCAGCTCGTAGCGGGTCAGATCCTGGTTGATATGGCCGGCCTTGACGATGTCTTCGTACTTCAGCTCGGGCGAGTCCAGGCGATAGGAGTTGTAGGGGATGTACAGCTCCTTCTTGCCGATCAGTTTCCAGTCGTAGCGGTCCGGCGCGCCGTTGAACATGTCCAGGTTGTCGGAAGTGCGCAGGCCGTCCGCAGCAGTGCCCGGGCCGTCATAGGCGACCTGCGGGGCGCGGCGCACACGGCGCTGGCCGGCATTGTAGATCCAGGCCATGCGCGGCTCCTTCACCTGGTCCAGGGTTTCGTGCACCAACAGCACGTTGCCGGCGAGGCGGGAGGGCTCGGTGACCTGCTGCTTGAAGTAGAACAGCACGTTGCCATGCTTCTCTGGGTTGTAGTCGGTGAGGGTGTCGGTGTAGACCACCTCATCGACGAACTTGACCAGGCTGAAGCTGCCGTTGACCTGCGGCGTGGCTTGTGCCACGACCCGGCGCGCGGAGCCGCCGCGATAGCGGGTGATGTGGTTCCAGGCCACTTCCAGGCCGTCCTGGGGAATCGGGAAGGCAATCGCCTTGTCGAAGTTCTCCAGGCCGTTGCCGCCGCTGACCAGTTTGGTCTGCGTGGCGTTGCGAGCGGCGGCGTCATAGACGTGCTGCGGCATCGCGGCGCTGCGGCGGGTCTCATAGACCGGCAGACGGTAGCTGTTCGGGTAGCGCTTGAGCATCGCGATCTGCCCGGGCGTCAGGTTGTCCTTGTACTGCTCGTAGTTCTGCGCGGTGATGGTGAACTTCGGCTTGTCGCTGGCGTAGGGATCGCCGACGAAGCCATCGGGCGTGACCGGCGCGGCGTCCTGTGCCAGACCACCGGTCCAGGCCGGAATAGTGCCTGCCGCATTGCCGGCCTTCTCTGCGCCGACCGGGGTCAGCTCGTTGCCCAGGCGCGCCGCCTCGGACTCGGATACCGCAGCCATGGCGCTACTGGCCAGCAGCGAAAGGGTTAACGCTCCGGTTGTGAACATTGTTGTTTTCATTATTTCGTCCTGTTTTCTGAATACTGATTCCCCGTGGCGCAGCCAAAGCCGGCACCAAGTGATCGGCGTAGCGATGTGTGCCGGCAGCTACTCCGGGTGATGCCAATGGCTGTCGCCGTCCACCCCCGCACACGCTCTATTTCGCCGTTTCGAGGTATGCCGAGGGTGAAGGTGGGGCCGGTCATAAGTCAAGGCCGACCGGTGAACATGACGCCATAATCTGGAGTGATAATGCTTCGAAGATTAGCCATCCCGTCGGACTTATGTGGCGAAGCGGCTCGGCACAAGTACACTGGGCGGCTGCCTGGCATCGGCCAGAAGAAGTGCAACCCGAGGAATTCCAATGATGTTTTACGCGCAGTCCGAGCTGATCCTGGCTCCGGCGTTGCTTCTCAATGCGCTAGCTCTGGTGTGCGCCCTTTGTGGCGGTTGGCTGCTGGTCGCGACCCAGTGGCGGATCGCGCGGGCCAGTTCTCGGGCGACTCAGGCCGCGGTCGGCTCCTCTACGCTGCCGGCCCGCGCGGCTTCGACCGCTCGGATCAATCAGGCCTTCTACCGCTTCGGTGCGGGCGCTCTGGCGCTCGCCCTCGGCCTCTCCATGGCCTCGCGGATGCTCTGAGCGTCGCGCTCAGAGCGGGCCTGCTGGCGATGCACGGCGGGCCGCGTCAACCGCTCAGGGTTCCATGCCCGCCAGCAGGCGATACTGGTTGCGCACCGGTGTCGCGTACTGCTGGATCAGGTACGGCTGCTGCACGCTCGGGCAGGCGGCCAGGCGTTTGCTCCATTCGGCCTCGGCGCGCTCGACTTCCTCGGGGCTGAATAGCTCGGCGGCGCTGGGCACCTGGATTTCCGGGTCCTGCTCGTCCCACAGGCGGTAGGCCAGGTAGTGCACCGGGAATAGCCGGTAGCTGCCGAGAATCTGCCGATCCACCACCAGGGCCATCTGCTTGGCGTCCTCGGGCACGCTTTCCATCGGCGTGCCGAAGGCGATGTGCACCCGGCCTTTATAGCCGGTAATACCCAGGGCGATGCTCGCGTCATCCTCGCCTGGCGCCTTGCTGTAGGTCCCGGTGGTGGCGCGGATGTACAGCTCGCGGGCCTTGGCCTGGTCGCAGGGGTCGTATTCGTAGCTGATCGACACCGGCACCGGGCGCAGCGCCGCCAGTGCTTCGGCGAAGGCTTCGTCCTTGCGACTCATGTGCAGCATCTTGAGAATGGCCGAGTCGGTGCGGTCGTCACCGTCCTTGGCGCGGCCTTCGGCCTGAGCGATCCAGACCGACTCGCCGTCGTTGCGGATCGAGTGGTTGATGTATGCCGAAAGCACCTGGTAGGCGGCCAGCTTCTCGCGGCGGCCGGTGATCGAGCGGCGCACGATGAAGCTCTTGTTCAGGCGCATCAGGTCGCTGACGAAGGGGCGCTGCAGCAGGTTGTCGCCGATGGCGATACGCGGAGTGCGGATGCCGGCCTGGTAGACCGCATAGTTGACGAAGGCCGGGTCCATGACGATGTCGCGGTGATTGGCCAGGAACAGATAGGCTCGGCCTTTCTGCAGCTGCTCGAGCCCGGAGAAGGTGACGCCGTCCGTGGCACGCTCGATGGTGCGGTCGATATAGGCCTCGATCTTGTGCTGCAGGGCATCCACCGTATGGATGCTGGCGAACTGTTTGCGTAACCGCTGCGAGATGACCGGCTTGATCAGCCAGCCCAGGCTGTCGGCCAGCCGCGGGAAACGGAAGTGCGCCAGAATGTCGAGAAACTCGCGATCGGCGAACAGGCGCGCCATGACCAGCGGTACTTCGGCGTCGGCGTAGGGTCGGATGGCTTCGAATTCGTCCATCATGCTCTCTGTAAAGGAAACGAGGAACGGGCCTGCAACGGGTGCGCAGGCAATTCGCGGAACGGACCGGAGCCGGCTGGCTCATACTCATCGAGTAAACGGCCGTTTCGCCGCATGCCTGTGAAACCCTGCTTGCGGCCCAGGGTGCCCAATTGCGGGACACCCCGAGTCGGTCTTCTTAAAGGTTCGAATCAGCGACCTTTAAAGACGGCGATTATAGCGACAAGTCACGCGGAGGACCGATGCTGGAAACACAGCTCTTTCATTGCCCCTATTGCGGCGAGCCGGTCGAGGCCGTTCTCGATCTCAGCGCGGGCGATCAGCAGTACATCGAGGACTGCGCCGTGTGCTGCCGGCCGATCGTCTTCGATCTGCATACGGACGGCGAACAGTGGCAGCTGGAAACCCGTGGGGAGGATGAATGATGCGGCGTATCTACGAGCCGCGCGATCTGCTGGAGGCGGAAATGCTCAGCGGCATGTTGGTTGCCGAGGGCATCGAGGCATTCCTGGCGGGCAGTCATCTGATCGGCGCCATGGGCGAACTGCCGGCGGCCGGGCTGCTCGGGCTCATGGTTGCGGATGAGGATGCCGAGCGGGCACGTCAGCTGATCGCTGCGTACAATGGCGCCGAGCCGTTGCCGGGCGATGAACCGGAGAGTTACCCCGGCGAACTGATCTGCTGACGAGTCTTTTTATGTGCGGTCGCTATGCCCTTTTCCGCTGGAGCCAGGACTTCGCTGCCTTGCCTGGCTTCCCCTCCGATCAGCAACCGCACTGGAGCCTCGCGCCTGGCGCTTCGGTGCTGCTGTTGCGCCAGGTCGATACGCAGTTGCAGCTCAGCCGCGTGCGCTGGGGGCTGACGCCGGCCTGGCTTACCGATCTGACGCGCACGCCGGCCCAGGCGCGGGCGGAAACCATCAGCGAGCAGCCGATGTTCCGCGAGGCGTTTCGCCTGCGCCGCGGGTTGCTGCCAGCCAACGGCTTCTACGAATGGCGCGGCTCGGCGCGCAAGCGCCCCTACTGGATGACCTGCGAAGGCTCGCTCGCCTATTTCGCCGCGCTCTGGGAAGCCTATCCGGTGCAGGGGCACACCTATCTCAGTGCTGCTGTCGTGACCCAGCCGGCAGCCACGCTGCGCCGGCCGCTGATCCTCGACGAGGCGGGGCAGGCGGCGTGGCTCGATCCCGCCACCCCTCCCGAAACGCTTCAGCAATTGTTGCTGCAACCAGCCCCGACGCTGCGCGAGCGGCCGCTGGCGACGCTGGTCAACGACCCGCGCCTCGATTCTCCGGAATGCCTCACCCCCGCTTGAGACATCCGCCTGGCTGCCCGGTCCTGCCGACAGCTCCGGTCAGACCCTGAACTGATTGATCAGGCGGCGCTGCTGCTCGGCCAGACGCGTCAGGCCGGCGCTGGCCTGGCTGGCTTCCTCGGCGCCACCGGCGACCTCCTGTGCGACCTGACCGATGTTGGTGACGTTGCGGTTGATGTCCTCGGCCACGGCGCTCTGTTCCTCGGCGGCGCTGGCGATCTGGTTGTTCATGTCGTTGATCAGCGAGACCGCCTGGGTGATTGCCTGCAGCGCTTCGGCAGCCGCATCGGCCTGCTCGACGCTGCGCTGGGTGCGGTTCTGACTCTGCTCCATCACCTGCACCACGTCCCGGGTGCCGTTCTGCAGCTGCTGGATCATCTGCTGAATCTCGCCGGTCGCCTGCTGCGTCTTCTGCGCGAGGTTGCGGACTTCGTCGGCCACGACGGCGAAGCCGCGGCCCTGCTCGCCAGCACGCGCCGCCTCGATCGCGGCGTTCAAGGCCAGCAGATTGGTCTGCTCGGCGATGCTGCGAATGGTGACCAGAATGGCGTCGATATTTTCGCTGTCGCGAGCCAGCGTCTGCACCACCTCCACTGCACGGCCGATCTCGTCGGCCAGTTCGGCGATGGTCGAGCCGGTGTCCTGGACGATATGCCGGCCCTGATTCGCGGCGCGGTCAGCATTGCCCGCCGCTTCGGCCGCCTGGGTCGCGTTGCGCGCCACGTCCTGAGCCGTTGCGGTCATTTCGTGCACAGCGGTGGCCACCAGCTCGATTTCCGCCAGTTGCGTCTGCACCCCCTTGTCGGTACGGATAGCGATGTCGGCGGTGTGCTCGGAAGCGTCGCTGACCTTCTGCACCGAGCCGACCACCTCGCCGATCATGCCCTGCAGGCGTGCCAGGAAGGCGTTGAAGCCGGCGGCAATCTGGCCTAGCTCGTTGCGACTGTTGATGTTCAGGCGCTGGGTCAGGTCGCCTTCGCCCTGGCCGATGTTGTCCAGCATCACCACCATCTCGCGCAGCGGACGGGTGATGCGCCGGCTGACCAGCCAGATTGCCAGCAGGCCGGCAAGGCCGATCAGCATGCCGATGATCAGCATGGTGGCCAGGCTGCTGCGGCTTTCCTCGCCGAGCGCCGCCATGAGCTGTTCCAGGTCCTTCATGACTTCGGCAATCGGTAGCTGCAGCATCAGTACCCAGCGGGCGTCGGTGCCGTCAAAGGAGAAAGGCAGGAACAATGCGACGTGGCCATTCGCCTGGTCGATCTGATAATGGGTTTGGCCGGCCGGCAGGCGCTGGACGAGCGCCTGCTCCTCGGCGTCGAGGATCTGTGCTGCCGGCTTGCCGATCAGGTTCTTGTCGCTGCTGTAGGCGGCCAGGCGGCCGTTGTTCGAGATCAGCGCGATCTGCCCGACACCGCCATAGAGCTGCGCATTGGCATTGCTCAGCAGTTGCTGGATGAAGTCGACACTGATGTCCGCGCCGACGATGCCATGGAATTTGCCGTCGACGATGATCGGCGCGTTGAACGAAGACAGTAGCGACGTTTTGCCATTCATCTCATAGGGGGCGGGATCGCCGACGCACGGTTTGAGTTGCTCGCGCGGGCACAGGTAGTACTCGCCGGCACGTACGCCTGTATCCAGCAGTCGGGTGTCTTCGATATCGGTGAGGCGGTCGACCAACAGCTTGCCGCTGCCGTCGCGGTATACCCAGCTGGCGAAGCGACCGTCGACCATGCCCGGCTCGTCGCCGCGATACATCAGGTCGTTGGCATCCACGCCGTTGGGCTCCCAGGCGATATAGGTGCTGGTCAGCTCGGGATTCTCGATCAGCGTCTGGCGGGCGAGGTTGATCAGTTCCTCGCGCCGGAGGTTGGCCATCGGCATACCGTCGTCGCCGGTCAGCGCGGTAAGCGTGTGCACCCGCGCGAGGCTCGTGGCGATCTGCAGAGGCGCCTGCAGTTGCGCCTGGATCCGGCTGACCTGGGTCTGGGCGAGGGCGGTGACGCGCTGCTCGACCATGCCGTCGATCAGCGAGCGGGTCCGCTCCTCGACCAGCGCCTGGCTGCGCATGCCGGAAACCATGGCATATAGCAGAAGTGCGGCGATCACGGCCAGGGTGCAGGTGCCGGCCAGCGCGGCAAAGGCGGTCTGGATGGATCGGAACATGTGCGGAACTCCAATTGCGCAGCGGATAGGCAGGCTATCGGCCGGATTTGCGACAACTGCAGCGGCACGTTCGGTTGCCTGACAGGTGGGCCCGCGATAGGGTCTGTTCCCGTTTCGTACGCGGCCGCGCCGGAGCCGTTTTTTGCGCGAGGCAAGGCACGAGGAGCGAAGTTTGGTCATTCCAAATAAGCGACAAGTAACGCCGCATCGCGCAAAAAACGG
>NZ_JAMOHM010000008.1 GCF_024448335.1 Stutzerimonas frequens | reverse complement strand
ACGACCCTTGGTCAGGCGAGAACGCGCAAGGCGCAACCTGTAGGTGGCGCCGAGGAAAGCGTCACGCCCCCATATCTGCGGCCGAGCCAAAACGGCTCTTACAAAACGCCCCGCATGATGGTGCCCCAATGCTAACCCCCGACACCGCCGTCCATATCGTCTCCAACGCCATCCACGTGATCGTCCTGGTGGTCTGCGTGCTGATCGTCCCGAGCCTGCTCGGCGGCCTCTTGATCAGCATTTTCCAGGCCGCCACCCAGATCAACGAACAGATGCTGAGCTTCCTCCCGCGCCTGTTGATCACCCTCGGCATGCTGGTGTTCGCCGGGCACTGGATCCTGCGCACGCTGAGCGATCTGTTCATCGAAACCTTCCAGCAGGCGGGTCGCCTGGTCGGCTGAATCATGCCCAACGATCCCCTCATGCAAGCCGGCCAATACCTGCAATCGCTGCTCGCCTACTGGTGGCCGTTCTGCCGGATCATGGCCGTGTTCAGCCTGGCGCCGATGTTCAGTCACAAGGCGATCAGCGTGCGTGTGCGCATCCTCCTGGCGCTGGCGCTGACCCTGGTGCTGGGTGCCGCCTTGCCGACGCCCCCCACCCTCGATCCGCTGTCGCTGGCCGGCATCCTCGCGGCCATCGAGCAGATCGCCATGGGGCTGCTGCTGGGTCTGGCGCTGCTCCTGGTGTTCACCGTGTTCACCCTGATCGGCGATATCGTCTCGACCCAGCTCGGCCTGTCCATGGCGGTGTTCAATGACCCCATGAACGGTGTCTCCTCGGCGTCGATCATCTACCAGCTGTATTTCATCCTGCTGGCACTGCTGTTCTTCGCCATCGACGGGCATCTGGTCACGGTGAGCATCATCTACCAGAGCTTCGTCTACTGGCCGATCGGCAGCGGGCTGTTCTATGACGGTCTGCAGACCATCGCCTGGTCGATGGCCTGGGTGCTTTCGGCAGCTCTGCTGATCGCCCTGCCGATCGTCTTCTGCATGACCCTGGTGCAGTTCTGCTTCGGCCTGCTCAACCGCATCTCGCCGGCGATGAACCTGTTCTCGCTGGGCTTTCCCATGGCGATCCTCGCCGGCCTGTCGCTGATCTACCTGACCCTGCCGAACCTGGCCGAGGCCTACCTGCACCTGACCCGCGACCTGCTGGACAAGATCGGCGTCCTGCTCCGGAGCGGCGGCCATGTCTGAGCAGAACAGCAGCCAGGAAAAGACCGAGGAGGCCTCCGAGCAGAAACTCAAGAAGAGTCGCCAGGATGGCCAGGTCACCCGCTCCAAGGACGTCGCCACCACCGTTTCGCTGCTCGCCACGCTGCTGGTGCTCAAGCTCAGCGCCGGGTTCTTTCTCGACGGCATGCAGCAGAGCTTCAGCTACTCCTACATCGACTTCCGGCAGAGCGAGATCGGCGTCGATGACCTGCAGCTGATCCTCACCCACAACCTGCTGGTGTTCATCAGCGTGCTGCTGCCGCTGCTGCTGACGCCGATCCTGGTGATCGCCTTTGCCCTGGTGCCAGGCGGCTGGGTGTTCGCCTCGAAGAACTTCGCGCCCAAGTTCAGCAAGCTCAACCCAATCACCGGGCTGGGGCGGATGGTCGGTGCGCAGAACTGGAGCGAGCTGGCCAAGTCGCTGCTGAAGATCTCCGCGCTGCTCGGCATCGCCGCCTGGCAGCTGTATTACGCCGCACCACGCCTGATCGCGCTGCAGCGCACCGACATCTTCAGCGCCATCGGCGGCGCCTTCTCGCTGACCTTCGACCTGGCGCTCTCGCTGCTGCTGGTGTTCGTGCTGTTTTCCTTCATCGACATCCCACTGCAGCGCTTCTTCTTCCTCAAGAAAATGCGCATGACCAAGCAGGAGCGCAAGGAAGAGCACAAGAACCAGGAAGGCCGCCCCGAGGTGAAGGCGCGCATCAAGCAGCTGCAACGTGCGCTGGCGCAGCGGCAGATCGCCAAGGTGATCAAGGATGCCGACGTGGTGATCGTCAACCCGACCCACTATGCCGTGGCGCTCAAGTACGACCCGAAGAAGGCCGAGACGCCCTTCGTCATCGCCCGCGGCGTCGACGAGATGGCGCTGTACATCCGCAAGATGGCCCAGGCCAACGCGCGCGAAGTGGTCGAGCTGCCGCCGCTGGCGCGGGCGATCTACTACAGCACCCAGGTCAACCAGCAGATTCCGGCGCCGCTGTATACCGCGGTGGCCCACGTGCTGACCTACATCCTCCAGCTCAAGGCCTGGAAACAGGGCCGTCGGCAAGGCAAGCCGGCGCTGGCCAGCAACATCCACATCCCCGAAGAACTGTTCAACCGAGCACGCTCATGAACCTGATGCAGAAACTCACGCCCACCTTCCGCAGCGGTCGGATCGGCATTCCGCTGATCATCCTGTCGATCCTGGCGATGATCATCCTGCCGCTGCCACCGCAGCTGCTGGACATCCTGTTCACCTTCAACATCGCCATGGCGGTGCTGGTGCTGCTGGTCAGCGTGTCGTCGAAGAGCCCGCTGGATTTCTCGCTGTTCCCCACGGTGATCCTGATCACCACGCTGATGCGCCTGACGCTTAACGTCGCTTCGACGCGGGTGGTGCTGCTCGAGGGCCATACCGGCACCGGCGCGGCGGGCAAGGTGATCGAGGCCTTCGGCGAGGTGGTGATCGGCGGCAACTTCATCGTCGGCCTGGTGGTGTTCGTGATCCTGATGATCATCAACTTCATCGTCATCACCAAGGGCGGCGAGCGCATCTCCGAGGTGACCGCGCGCTTCACCCTGGACGCCCTGCCGGGCAAGCAGATGGCCATCGATGCCGACCTCAACGCCGGCCTCGTCACCCAGGAAGAAGCCAAGGCGCGGCGCCAGGAAGTGGCCAAGGAAGCCGACTTCTACGGGGCCATGGACGGTGCCTCGAAGTTCGTCCGCGGCGATGCCATCGCCGGCATCCTGATCCTGCTGATCAACCTCTTCGGCGGTTTCGCCATCGGCGTGTTCGTCCATGACCTGGGCGCCGGCGATGCCTTCAAGCAGTACGCCCTGCTCACCATCGGTGACGGCCTGGTGGCGCAGATTCCGGCGCTGCTCCTGTCGACTGCAGCGGCGATCATCGTTACCCGCATCAACGAATCCAGCGACATCACCAGCCAGGTGCAGCGCCAGCTGCTGGCCAACCCGGCCTCGCTGTACACCGTGGCCGGCATCCTCTTCGTGCTCGGCCTGGTGCCGGGCATGCCGCATCTGGCGTTCATCGGCTTCGCCGCGCTGATCGGCTTCATCGCCTGGCGCGTCTCGCTGCAGCAGCCACCGGCCGAGGGTGCCGATCTCAAGGAAATCCAGCAGCTCGGCCAGGCGATGGACAAGGAAAAGGCCCAGTCGCTGGCCTGGGAGGACATTCCGCTGGTCGAGCGGCTGTCGGTATCGCTCGGCTACAAGCTGGTCGGGCTGGTCAACGAAGCCTCCGGCGCACCCCTGACCGCGCGGGTACGCGGCGTGCGCCAGACGCTGTCCGAGCACCTGGGCTTCCTCCTGCCGGAAGTGCAGATCCGCGACAGCCTGCGTCTGAAGGCGTCGCAGTACGACATCTACATCAACGGCGAGAAGATCGACGGCGCCGAACTGCACGCCGACCGCCTGATGGCGATCCCGTCGCCGGAGCTGTACGGCGAGATCGACGGCATCCTCGGCACCGACCCGGCCTATCGCATGCAGGTGGTGTGGATTCAGCCGACGGACAAGTCCCGCGCGCTGAACCTCGGCTATCAGGTGATCGATTGCGCCAGCGTCATCGCCACCCACCTGAACAAGGTGATCCGCGAGCACCTGCCGGACCTGTTCAAGCACGACGACGTCGAACACCTGATGCAACGCCTGACGCTGCAGGCACCGAAGCTGGCCGAAAGCCTGAAGGGCGCGCTGAGCTACACCCAGCAGATGCGCGTGTACCGTCAGCTGCTGCAGGAGGAGGTGCCGCTGCGCGACATCGAGACCATCGCCAGTACCCTGCTCGAATGCAGCGAGACCACCAAGGACCCGGTGCTGCTGGCCGCCGACGTGCGCTTCGCACTGCGCCGCAGCATCGTTTCGATGGTCGCTGGCGACCGCCGCGAGCTGGGCGTGTTCGTGCTGGAGAACGCTTTGGAGAACACCCTGCTCAACGCTCTGGCCATCGCCCAGCAGGCCGGGCCGGTCAGTCTGGACAACATCCCGGTGGAGCCGAGCCTGCTCAATCAGCTGCAGAACAGCATGCCGGTGGTGAAGGAAAAGCTGCGCAAGGACGGCCATCCGCCGATCCTCACCGTGATGCCGCAGCTGCGCCCGCTACTGGCGCGCTATGCACGGGTGTTCAGCCCGGGGCTGCATGTGTTGTCGCAGAACGAGATACCCGACCGGGTCGGGGTGAACATCCTCGGCACGCTGGGCTGACACCTTCAGTAGAGCTTGCGTCGGCGCGGCGCCTGCTGCGCCACCATGGCGGTGAACTCGGGCGACGGCCGGTCGAGGGCGAAGCCCATTTCGAAACTGTCGCGCCGCGAGTCCTTGCGCGACCATTGGCAGATCACTACCACCTCGATCTGCCGTACCCGCTCGCCGTGCTCCGGCACGTGCAGCACCATCTCGTAGCAGCCGCCGACCGCCAGCGGCTGGCTGGCAACCAGGCGCAGGCCGCCGAGCGAGAGATCGGCGACATAGCCCATGGGTTCACCGTTCAGGCGGTTGCTGACCTGGATGCTGCTGATGTGGCGAAAGCTGAAGCGACTGTGTTGGCGCATGTCCGTTGCTCGGCTGATGGCAGTGATAGAGCCAGCAGGCGACCCAACGTCCGTCGGAGTTAAGTCGCCGCCATCGGCCGCGCGCCGGACACCCCGCAAAACGTGACCCGTATCACCCGCGCCCTCGCTCCGGGTCGGTATTCGACGAATCGTGCAGCGCCTCCTCGTCGCTCACCTCCTCGGCCAGTCCCGGCGGCACGTTGTAGGCGCCGCCCGGGACGTCGCTCTCATCGCCGCCAGCAATCTCACCCTGGGTCGAGGTGGTTTCGGGGTTCTGTTCGTGGGCATCACCGCTCTGGTCGATGGACTCGATGCTCTCGCGGCCCGGTTCGTTCTCGCTCATACGCACTCCTCGTTCGCTGTCGAAACCCCGGCTGATCCGGGGTGCCTGTTAAGTGTAGAAAGAGCCGCGCGCTCGGAAGTTGCAGCGTTAGCCCGGCTTTCTGGACCAATGGCCACTCGGCGGGGCAGCTGAACTAAACCAGCAGCCCGGCAGCCAAAACTCAACTGGAACTGCCATAGAACAGAATCATGCAACTGACGTCCCGCAGCCTGCCGAGCACCCCTGCCATCAACCCGGAGCCGGAACAGCCGTCACGGGCGCTGTACTTCGCCCTCGTCCGCGAGGTCGACCAGCACGCGCGGGAGAACGCCGCCGATTACCTGCGCACGCAGCTCGAAGCGGCCACCGCCCTGCCCTGTGACCTGCCGGCGGACCCCGCCGGTCTGGACGCCTGGGTGCTGCAGCGCACCGAAGCGGTCGGCCTTCAGTACCAGGCTTATCTCGAGCAGCGTCGCGCCGGCGGCCCCCGCCGCTACTTTCCGAGCAAGGCCCATGCGCTGCATTTCCTGCGCGGCGTGGCGCCGACCAAGCTGGTCGACGGCGCCTGGCTCTACGGCCTGCTGCAGCGCTGGGACGATGCCCGTTTCACCGCGCTGATCCAGACCTACCTGGAGGAGCTCGGCGAAGGGCAGCCGGAAAAGAACCACGTGGTGCTCTACCGCAAGCTGCTGGCCAGCCAGGGCTGCGACGACTGGCAGGAGCTGGACGACGAGCACTTCGTCCAGGGCGCCATTCAGCTGGCGCTGGCCGAGCACGCCGAGCAGTTCCTGCCGGAAATCATCGGCTTCAACCTCGGTTACGAGCAGCTGCCGCTGCACCTGCTGATCACCTCCTACGAGCTGACCGAACTGGGCATCGACCCCTACTACTTCACCCTGCACGTCACCGTCGACAACGCCGACAACGGCCACGCGAAGAAGGCTGTGCAAGGCCTGCTGGATGCATGGCCGCAGGTGGGCGACAGCGCCGAGTTCTATCGCCGCGTGCGCGATGGCTATCGGCTCAACGACCTGGGCGCCAGCACCGTCTCGGTGATTGGCGACTTCGACCTCGATCGCGAGGTGCAGCGCATCTTCGATAAGAAGGCCGCGGTCGGTCAGTTCGTCCACTCCGACTACTGCCGCTTCGAAGGGCGCACGGTCAACCAGTGGCTCGGTGAAGACGTCGAGCAGTTCCTCGCCGTGCTGGACAAGCGTGGCTGGATCAAGCGCGGCCACGACCCGCAGGAAAGTCGCTTCTGGCAACTAATCGTCGGCGAACAGGCGCCCATGTTCGGAGTGTTCAGCGCCTACGAACAGCAGATGATCCATGACTGGATCGCCGCTGACTGGCAGGCCGAGGGCAAGCGCAGCCCGCGCGGTGCGCTGCTGCAACGCCTGGCGGCGTTCAACGCACGGCGCGCCGCGCCTGCGCCGGCCATGCCGCAACCCGCCGAACACGTCAATGGCAACGATTTCGACGAGGAGCTGCAGCTGCTCGAACAGCAGGTCGCCCGCCTGCCCGACCGCGCCGCGCGCATGCGCCTGCTGCTGCCACTGCTGGCACCGCAGCGCCACCACAGCGCCGCCGGCCTGCTGGCCACGCGGCTGTTCAACGAACTGTTCAACTGACGAGATCGATCAAGGAAAGCACCATGACCATGGACACTGCGCAGGACCGCGCATTGCTGCATCTAGGCCAGGCCCTGCGCGATCGCGGCTATCACTTCATCACGCCCACCCCGCTGACCCACGAACGGGTCAACCAGCGCCCGGAGAATGCGCTGGCCGACGACCTGCACGGGGTGTTCGGCTGGAGCCGGCCCTTCCAGCACGAACTGCTGCCGGGCCCGCTGTTCAGCCTGATGGATCAGGCGCAGGCGCTAGAAGCCTGCGGTTCGCGCTGGCGCTCGAAGGTGCGGCTGTCGAGCCTCGACGGCCAGCTGTTCCTGCACTCGGCATTTCCCACCAGCGCCAGCGACGCGGTGTTCTTCGGCCCGGATACCTACCGTTTCGCCAACGCCATCCGCTGCCATCTGAACCAGCACACCGGGATGATCCGCCGCGCGGTGGACATCGGCTGCGGCTCCGGCGCCGGGGCGATTCTCACCGCGCTGGCGCGGCCGCAGGCCGAGGTACTGGCGGTGGACATCAACCCCGAGGCGCTGCGCCTGACCCGTATCAACGCGGCACTGGCCGGTGCCGACAATCTGCGCGCCCTGCACAGCGACCTGCTGAGTGCGGTGGACGGCGAGTTCGATCTGATCCTGGCCAACCCGCCCTATCTGGTCGACGCCGACCAGCGCGCCTATCGCCACGGCGGTGGACCGCTGGGCGCGGGGCTGTCGCTGGCGATCCTCGATGCCGCGCTGCAGCGCCTGGCGCCGGGTGGAACGCTGCTGCTGTATACCGGCGTGGCGATGCTGGACAACCAGGACCCGTTCCTCGCGGAGGTGCGCCGACGCCTGCAGGGCGGCGCCTTCAGCTGGACCTATCGCGAGCTGGACCCGGACGTGTTCGGCGAAGAGCTACTCGGTGGCGCCTACGTCAAATGCGACCGCATCGCCGCCGTGGTGCTGGAAGTGACGCTACCAGCGAGCTGACCGTAGGGAAAGGGGTGCGTAGGGTGGATAAGGCCGCAGGCTTATCCACGCGCCAGATGAACCTGCGCAGTTCAGACCGGCAACAGCAGCAGGATCAGCGACAGGGTCAGCAGCGAGCCGAGCGTCGAGTACAGCACCACCCGCGATACCCGCGAGCCCTCGCGGCCATAGAACTCGGCAAGCATGTACGGCCCGGTGCCGGTCGGTAGCGCACTCAGCAGCAGCGCCGAATAGGCCCACAGGGTCGGCAGTTCGAACACCTGAAACGCCAGGTACCAGGTGATCAGCGGCTGTACCACCAGCTTCAACCCCACCAGCGGCCAGACGCCCTGCACCCGACCGGCCGGTTGCGGCTGGGCGAGGAACAGGCCCAGCGAGACCAGCGCGCAGGGCGCCGCCGCTGCGCCCAACAACTTGAGCAGGGTGGCCAGCGGCACCGGCAGCTGTACACCGCCGGCAGCCCATAGCGCGCCGAGCATGGGCGCGATCACCAGGGGGTTGCGCACCAGCGCCCCGCTCACCTTGCCCAGCGTGCGCAGCAGGCCCTGACCCGCGTGCAGCCCGGTCTCGACACAGGCCAGGGCGATGGCGAACAGCACGCAAACAACGATGATCGAGGCGACCATCGCCGGCTGCAGTGCCTCGTCGCCGAGCACCAGCATGCACAGCGGAATCCCGACATAGCCGGTATTGGCATACGACGCACCCAACGCATCCAGGCTGGCATCGACCAGCGGCTGCTTCTGCAGCAGGCGATACGCAAGGGTGAAGGCGAACACGCCGAGGCAGCCGATGGCGAAGGCAGCGATAAAGCCCGGCTGCCAGAGCTGCTCCCAGGTAGAGGTGGCGACCACGCTGAACAGCAGCGCCGGCAGGCCCAGCCAGACCACGAAACGGTTGAGTTCCGAAGCGCCGGTCGGCCCCATGCGCCCGCTGCGACGACACAGGTAGCCGAGCAGGATCAGCGCGAAGACGGGCAGGACAACATTGATGACCGAGGACATGGGCTCTCATCTGCAAACGGAAGCGTCGCTGAGCCCAGCGGGCGGACGACCGGAACGGCCGGCCACCTTAACAAAAACTTCGTCGAACCGAGACCGTACGGCGCCCCGGTTCGACGCGAGGGACTCAGTGCAGCGAGGGCGAGTAGCCGTTGGGCTCGGCGCGCGCCGCGGCAAACTGCGCCTCGACGCTGCCGCGAGCCTGCTGCGTGCCTGTGGGGAAACCGCTGCGATCGCTGTAGTCCCACTCGACCGCTGGCACCCGTTCGGCATCCAGACCCTTGGCGCAGCTCAGGTCCAGTGCGGTGATGCCGGCCACCGCCCCGGCGGCGATGGCCGCGTTGGCCGGCTCGTTGCCGTGTTCGACACTCCAGCCGAGACCGGCCAGATCCAGCGCGTCACCGCCGATGCGGCCATAGATCCAGGGCTTGGGATCATCGGTCAGCAGGATGCCGACCCCGGTTGCGATCTCGCGCAGCCCGCAGGCACGAATCACCGTTTCATTGCCTGACATGCCAATGCAGCGCGCCACCTGCCGCGGCGCCACCAGCTGGACGACGCCCAGACCGATACTGAACCAGCCCAGTCCCCGCGCCAGCGAGCGCGCCGAATGGTTGGGCCGGGTGACTTGACGTGGAATGCTCATGAAAGACTCCTCGCTCGATAAGTGGCTCGGCCGATCCCTACCGTAGGGATCGGCGACCGGTTCATGGCTTGAGGACCACCTTGATGCAGCCGTCATGCTTGTCGCGGAAGGTCTTGTACATCTCCGGGCCCTGCTCGAGGCTGACGCTGTGGGTGATGACGAAGCTCGGATCGATCTGCCCCTCCTGGATGCGGTTGAGCAGGTCGTCGGTCCAGCGGTTGACGTGGGTCTGGCCCATGCGGAAGGTCAGGCCCTTGTTCATCGCGGCACCGAACGGAATCTTGTCGATCAGCCCGCCGTAGACGCCGGGAATCGAGATGATCCCGGCCGGGCGGCAGACGTAGATCATTTCGCGCAGCACGTGCGGCCGGTCGCTCTCGAGCATCAGCGCCTGCTTGGCTCGGTCGTACATCGAATCGATCGAACGCGCCGCGTGCGCCTCCATGCCCACCGAGTCGATGCACTTCTCCGGACCCTTGCCGCGGGTCAGCTCCTTGAGCCGCTCGAGCACGCTTTCCTCGTCGAAGTTGATGGTGATGGCACCGCCGGCACGGGCCATGGACAGCCGCTCGGGCACGTTGTCGATGCAGATGACCTGCTCGGCGCCCATCATGATCGCGCTGCGGATGGCGAACTGGCCGACCGGGCCGGCGCCCCATATCGCCACCGTGTCGGTGGGCTGGATATCGCACTGCGCCGCGGCCTGCCAGCCGGTGGGCAGGATGTCGCCGAGAAACAGCACCTGCTCGTCGGTCAGGCCATTGGGGATCACCACCGGGCCGACATCGGCGTAGGGCACGCGCACATACTCGGCCTGGCCGCCGGCATAGCCGCCGGTGAGGTGGGTGTAGCCGTAGAGACCGGCCGTGGTATGGCCGAACACCTTGTCGGCGATGTCCTTGTTGCGATTGGTACGCTCGCAGACCGAGAAATTGCCGCGCCGGCACTGGTCGCATTCGCCGCAGACGATGGTGAAGGGCACCACCACGCGGTCGCCGACCTTGAGCTTCTTGTTCGCCGAGCCGACCTCCATCACCTCGCCCATGAACTCGTGGCCCATGATGTCGCCGTGCTGCATGCCGGGCATGAAGCCGTCGTACAGGTGCAGGTCGGAGCCGCAGATGGCGCAGGAACTGACCTTGATGATGGCGTCGCGCGGGTCCTCGATGGAGGGATCGGGGACGTGGTTGTCGCAGCGGATGTCGTGCTTGCCGTGCCAGCGAAGGGCTCTCATGGACAATCTCCTGTCGGGTTTCGGAAACGCCGTCTCGGTGATTCTCCTTCTGCCTCGCTGTTGCTCCTCTGTCGGTGCGGCGTGCTGTCAAGGTTTTAGTAAGCAGCGCCGCACGAGAGTGCCCGGTTACCGACGGGATGCATGCCCGCCGCACCGCCAGAACACGAGCGCAACGGCGGCTGACTAGTGCCGATTGCGCCCGAGCGAGGCATAGCCGTCGCGGTAACTGGCGAACCTCGGTTTCCAGCCCAGCGCGCGGGCGCGGGCGTTGCTGCAGCGCTTGCTGCCGGCGCGTCGGGTCATGCTCTGCTCGGCCCAGTGGGTGACACCCAGCCGCTCGCGCAGCCAGTCGACCACCTCGTGCAGCGGCGCCGGGTCATCGTCGACACCCAGGTAGCAGGGCTGCAACGCGGTGCCGCTGGCGTCCGCCTGCAGCAGGAAGGCCAGCAGCGCGGCGGCATCGTCGCGGTGAATGCGGTTGCTGTACTGCGGCGGATCGCGCTCGACCCGCAGGCCGGCACGCACCTGGTTCTGCAACCAGGGGCGACTCGGGTCGTACAGCCCGCCCATGCGCACGCAGGTGGCCGGCAGGCCGCAGCCGAGGGCCAGTTGCTCGGCCTCGAGCATTACCTGCCCGGTGAAGCCGGTCGGCTCGGTGGGCGAATCCTCGTCGATCCATTCGCCGTCGCGCTGGGCATAGACGCCGGTGCTGGAAACGAACAGCAGACGGCGCGGCTGCTGTTCATGCTGTCGCAGCCAGCGAAGCACGTTGCGCAGCCCCTCTACATAGGCCTGGCGATAGCCGGCCTCATCATGCTCGGTGGCGGATGCAGCATAGACCAGATAATCCAGCGTGCCGTTGGGCCAGCAGCGCGGACAGCTCGCTTCGGAAAGGTCCCCGCTGACCGGCAGGATCGGCACCGGCAGCTCGGCGGCGTTGCGCCGCAGGCCGTATACCGTCCAGCCGGCACGGCTCAGTTGCAGACCGAGACGACTGCCGACGTCGCCGCAGCCTGCGATCAGTACGCTCAGGCGCTTGCCCATCTTCTGCTCCCTCAGTGAGTACCCGTACGCGGGCCGTATGCACTGAAGTGTACCGGCTTTCGTATGCGTGCCACCGGTTGGTTATGGGCAGCGCAAAGGCTATGCTTGCTGGCACTCTGATGGATGCTGACTATGACTCTGACCGAACTGCGCTACATCGTCACCCTCGCCCAGGAACAGCACTTCGGCCGTGCCGCCGAGCGCTGCCACGTCAGTCAGCCGACCCTTTCGGTTGGCGTGAAGAAGCTCGAGGACGAGCTGGGTGTACTGATCTTCGAACGCACCAAGAGCGCCGTGCGCCTGACCCCCGTGGGCGAAGGCATCGTCACCCAGGCGCAGAAGGTGCTGGAGCAGGCGCAGAGCATTCGCGAGCTGGCCCAGGTCGGCAAGAACCAGCTGGCCGCACCGCTCAAGGTCGGTGCGATCTACACTGTCGGCCCCTACATGTTCCCGCACCTGATCCCGCAGCTGCACCGCGTGGCGCCGGACATGCCGCTGTATATCGAAGAGAATTTCACCCACGTCCTGCGCGACAAGCTGCGCACCGGCGAGCTGGACGCGATCATCATCGCCTTGCCGTTCCAGGAAGCCGACGTGCTGACCAAGCCGCTGTATGACGAGCCGTTCTACGTGCTGATGCCGGCCGATCACCCGTGGACCGCCAAGGAAACCATCGACGCCGAGATGCTCAACGACAAGTCGCTGCTGCTGCTCGGCGAGGGCCATTGTTTCCGCGATCAGGTACTCGAAGCCTGCCCGACCACCCGCAAGGGCGAGGCGGCCAGCCACACCACGGTCGAATCCAGTTCGCTGGAAACCATCCGCCACATGGTCGCCTCGGGCCTGGGCGTGTCGATCCTGCCGCTGTCGGCAGTCGAGAGCCACCACTACTCCCCCGGCGTGCTGGAAACCCGCCCACTGACGCCGCCGGTGCCCTTCCGCACCGTGGCGATTGCCTGGCGCGCCAGCTTCCCGCGGCCCAAGGCCATCGAGATCCTCGCCGACTCGATCCGCCTGTGTTCGGTAGGCAAGCCGCCGTCGGCGAAAGCCTGAGGCCATGAGCGAACTGGCGACCGTTCCGGTCACCGCACTCAAGGGCGTTGGCGCCGCACTGGCCGAGAAGCTCGCCAGGGTCGGCCTGGAAACCCTGCAGGACGTGCTCTTCCACCTGCCGCTGCGCTACCAGGACCGCACCCGCGTGGTGCCCATCGGCGCGCTACGCCCGGGTCAGGACGCGGTGATCGAAGGCATCGTCGCCGGCGCGGATATCGTCATGGGCCGTCGGCGCAGCCTGCTGGTGCGCCTGCAGGACGGCAGCGGCACGCTGAGCCTGCGCTTCTATCACTTCAGCCAGGCGCAAAAAGAAGCGATGAAGCGCGGCACCCAGCTGCGCTGCTACGGCGAAGCCCGTCCCGGGGCCTCGGGACTGGAGATCTACCATCCCGAATACCGCGCGCTGACCGGCGAGCCGGCGCCGGTGGAACAGACCCTGACGCCGATCTACCCGACCACCGAGGGCCTGACCCAACAGCGCCTGCGTAACCTCAGCGAGCAGGCGCTGAGCCGACTCGGCCCGCACAGTCTGCCGGACTGGCTGCCGGCCGAGCTGGCCCGCGAGTACCGGCTCGGCCCGCTGGATCAGGCCCTTCGCTACCTGCACCGGCCGCCACCGGACGCCGATCTGGAGGAGCTCGCCGAGGGCCGCCACTGGGCCCAGCATCGCCTGGCCTTCGAAGAGCTGCTGACCCATCAGCTGTCGCTGCAGCGCCTGCGCGAGCGGGTGCGCGCCCAGCAGGCACCACAACTGCCGCCGGCGAAAAGGCTGCCGCAGCGCTTTCTCGCCAACGTCGGCTTCAGCCCCACTGGCGCGCAGCAGCGCGTCGGCGCCGAGATCGCCTATGACCTGGCCCAGCACGAACCGATGCTGCGCCTGGTGCAGGGCGACGTCGGCGCCGGCAAGACCGTGGTGGCTGCCCTTGCCGCCCTGCAGGCGCTGGAGGCCGGTTACCAAGTGGCGCTGATGGCGCCCACGGAAATCCTCGCCGAGCAGCACTTTCTCAACTTCAGCAAGTGGCTGGAGCCGCTTAACATCGAAGTCGCATGGCTGGCCGGCAAGCTCAAGGGCAAGGCCCGCGCCGCGGCGCTGGAGCAAATCGCCGGCGGCTGCCCGATGGTGGTCGGCACCCATGCGCTGTTCCAGGACGAGGTGGTCTTCAAGCGCCTGGCCCTGGTGATCATCGACGAGCAGCACCGCTTCGGCGTGCAGCAGCGCCTGGCCCTGCGCCAGAAGGGCATCGACGGCCGGCTCTGCCCGCATCAGCTGATCATGACCGCCACGCCTATTCCGCGCACCCTGGCGATGAGCGCCTACGCCGACCTCGATACCTCGATCCTCGACGAGCTGCCGCCGGGGCGCACGCCGGTGAACACCCTGGTGATCGCCGACAGCCGGCGCCTGGAGGTGATCGAGCGGGTGCGCATCGCCTGCAACGAGGGCCGCCAGGCGTACTGGGTGTGCACCCTGATCGAGGAATCCGAGGAGCTCACCTGCCAGGCCGCGGAAACCACCTTCGAGGATCTATCCGCTGCCCTCGTGGGCCTGCGCGTCGGGCTGATTCACGGCCGCATGAAGCCGGCCGAGAAGGCCGCGGTGATGGAGCAGTTCAAGCGTGGCGAGCTACAACTGCTGGTCGCGACCACGGTGATCGAGGTCGGGGTCGACGTGCCCAATGCCAGCCTGATGATCATCGAGAACCCGGAGCGCCTGGGCCTGGCCCAGTTGCATCAGCTGCGCGGGCGGGTCGGCCGCGGCAGTGCAGCAAGTCACTGCGTACTGCTGTACCATCCGCCGCTGTCGCAGCTGGGTCGCGAGCGCCTGGCGATCATGCGCGAGACCTGCGACGGCTTCCTCATCGCCGAAAAGGACCTGGAGCTGCGCGGCCCCGGCGAGATGCTCGGCACGCGCCAGACCGGCCTCCTGCAGTTCAAGGTCGCCGATTTGATGCGCGACGCCGAGCTGTTGCCAGCGGTGCGTGATGCCGCGCAGGAGCTGCTGACGCGCTGGCCGCAGCACGTCAGCCCGCTGCTCGAGCGTTGGCTGCGTCATGGCCAGGAATACGGCCAGGTATGACAACCATCCGTCGCCACACCATCCGCGGCTGACGGCTTCGCTATACTCCGGCAGGTCACTACAACGGGTCCGCTCATGAATTCTGCTGTCGACACCGAAAGCTGCTCCGAACTGCCCCTCCTGATCACCAAGCTGTTGAAAGACCTCGGTGTGAGTTACCAGATCCAGCGCGATCGCCCCAATTTTCCCGCTGCGCAGCGGGTGCAGGCGGTGCTGCTGGACGACAGCATCGGCGCGATGCTGGTGTTGTTCCCGCAGGACCATCTGCTCGATCTGGCACGCCTGGCCGAACTCACCGGCCGGGAACTCGCTGCGGTCAAACCAGAGCGGCTGGCGCGCATGCTCGCCAAACACCAGCTGAGCCGCTTGCCCGGCGTACCCTCGCTGACCAGCTCGCCCTGCCTGTACGAAGAGCGCCTGCTGCAGCAACCAAGGCTACTGCTGGAGTCCGGCCAGCTCGGTATGCTGGTGGAGGTCAGCAGCAGCGACTTCAAGCGCATGCTGAGCAAGGCCAGCGCCGGCAACTTCGCCGTGCCGCTGAGCAGCATCCGGCCGAACCTGGACCGCCCGCACGACGACCGCGCGGAGATCAGCCAGGCGGTGCAGAGCTTCACCGCGCGGCGCATCCAGAAGCGCCTGGAAGAGACCATCGAGATTCCGCCGCTGCC
The DNA here is from genome assembly GCF_024448335.1 of Stutzerimonas frequens. GTDB lineage: Bacteria > Pseudomonadota > Gammaproteobacteria > Pseudomonadales > Pseudomonadaceae > Stutzerimonas > Stutzerimonas frequens. The sequence continues at coordinate 179,019 of NZ_JAMOHM010000008.1, read as the reverse complement.
GCATACGGCGCAGAAGATCATCAAGCTGCGGGTCAACCCCGAGGCCACCGTCGACGACATCACCGGCGTGGTGGAAACCGACCCGGCACTGGCGGCGCAGGTGATCAGCTGGGCGGCCTCGCCCTACTACGCCGCACCCGGACGCATCCGCTCGGTGGAAGACGCCATCGTCCGCGTGCTCGGTTTCGATCTGGTGATCAACCTGGCTCTCGGTCTGGCCCTGGGCAAGACCATCAGCCTGCCGAACGACAAGCCGCAGGACGCCACGCCCTACTGGCAGCAGGCGATCTACACAGCCGCGGTGATCGAGGGACTGACCCGCGCCATCCCCCGCGAGCAACGCCCGGAGCCGGGCCTGAGCTACCTCGCCGGGCTGCTGCACAACTTCGGCTATCTGGTACTGGCGCATGTCTTCCCGCCGCATTTTTCGCTGATCTGCCGGCATCTGGAAGCCAACCCGCACCTGTCGCACAGCCACGTCGAGCAGCACCTGCTGGGTATCACCCGCGAGCAGATCGGTGCCTGGCTGATGCGTCTGTGGGGCATGCCCGAGGAACTGGCGGCCGCCCTGCGTTTCCAGAACGATCCGGGCTATGACGGCGACGATGCGGCCTATCCGAACCTGGTCTGCCTGGCGGTGCGCATGCTGCGCAACCGCGGCATCGGCAGCGGGCCGGACACCGAGGTGCCGCAGCAGCTGTTCGATCGCCTCGGCATCAGCCGCGAGCGAGCCGACGACGCGGTGGCCAAGGTGCTCGCCGCGGAGGCCGCACTGCGGGCACTGGCCATGCAGTTCAATTCGCCACACTGACGCCTGTCGGCGCTGCCGGGTTGCGCGTATAGCCGCCAGCCCGACGGCACGCGGTCGCTGCGTTTCAACTACCGGCGCGAAAAGTCACCCGGGCGTTGACCAGACCATCTCCGGCACGCTCCAGGCTGACCTCGACAACGCTGACGCCTTGTCCCTGCAGCGCATCGAACCAACGCAAGAGCAGCGCATAGGACGCGCCGGGCAGGCTCACCTGCAGGCCGCCATCGCTGCTGTTGTCGAAACTTTCGATCCGCAGATTGCCCTGCTGCGCGCTCTCGGTGATCACACCCTGCAACTGCTCCGTCGCCAGCTCGACCTGGTTGCTGCGCTCCATCTGCCGCGCCAGTTCGGTGTTCTGCTCCATGTAGGCATGCAGTTCACGCTGTGCCTGATAGTACTCGCGCGCCTCGGCAGCCTGACGCTGGGCCGGCAGCCACAGCCAGAGGTAGAACAGTACGGCGAAAAGAAAGGCCCCGAGCAGGCTCAACGAGGTGCGTTCACGCGGTGCCAGACGTTGCCAGCGCTGCCACAGCGGCGAGTCGGCGAGGCGCACGGCCAGCTGTTGTTTGAGATTCATCATCAGCCTCCGATCACCACGCGAGCACTGACGCCGTCGCCTTCGCGGCTGGCCGAGCCCAGCTGTACGCTCTGACCGGTTTCATCCAGGCGCCGGCGCAGGGTCTCCAGCGTCGGGAAGTCCATGGCCTGCACCTGCAACGCCAGGTCGCCACGGTCCTGGTTGTAATCGAGCTGGCCGATGGTCACCGGAATGCCGTCCTCCAGGGCCGCGGCGGCATGATCGAGCAGACGCAGAAAGCCGGCCTGCCCTCCGCTGCCGCGCGCCAGGTGATCATCGAACTGCGCGCGCATGTTGACGATGCGGGTGTCCTCGGGAAACAGCTCGCGATACAGCGCCAGGCTGGCCTCGGCGTAGGCGTCGCCCTGGCGCTGGAAGTACCAGGCCTGGCTCAGGTTGAAGCCCAGCTGCACCAGCAGGATCAGGCCGGCGACGGCGAACAGCGGTTTCCAGTATCCGAGGCCGGTATTGCCGACCTCCACGGCGAAGTCGCCTTGGGCAAGGTTGATCGCCGCCGCGCGCTGCGCGGCGAGAAAGGCATAGGGGTCGTCCAGCTGGCGATAGTCGTCCAGTGCCAGCGGCGGCTCGGCCACGTTGCCCTGTGCGTGCCAGGGTGCCGGGCAGAGCGTGGCGAGCTGCGGCCAGTCCGCGCCGGCGAAGGCCAGCCGGGTCTCGCCCTCGCCACCGAGCAGGCCGCGCTCGCCAATGAACAGCAGCTGCGTCGCCTCGCGCGGCAACAGGTCGGCGTCGACATGGATCGCCACGATCAGCAGCCCCAGTTCGCGCAACTGCTCCAGCCAGCCGGCCAGCAGCTGGCGGCGGATCGCCACGACGCGCTGGCGGCCATCCGGCAGCGTCTCGCCCAGGGCCAGGTGCAGATCATCGACGTTTTCGGCAAGCAGCTCCTCGGCGGCGTAGGCCAGCGCCTGCTGCATCCAGCGCGCCTTGCGGGTCGGCAGGCTGATCGCGAAGAAGCTGCAGACTTCGGCCGGCAGGATCAGGCTGATCGCGCCACTGCCACCGCTGCAGTCGGCCAGGGGCTGCCAGCGGCCGGGCTCTTCCTTTGGCAGCCAGTAGACGCGGGTCTCGGCGTCGAGCCGGGCCGGGCAATCGGCGGGCAGAAACAGGCAATCCATGGTCTAGCGTTCTCCGTCGGATGGGAGGGTCTGCCGGGCAGGCTGACCGAGATTTCGCGCGAGCACACGGACGCTGCCGTCCTGCTCGCGTTGCAACAGGCTGACCAGCGCCAGCCGGCGGTCGCCCAGGCGCACTTCGCTGGTGGCCTGGAAGAATTGACTGCCAACCGCCAGCGCAGTGCCCTGCAGCGTAGTTCCGGCCAGCGCCGGCTGCGCGAGAAACGCCGCGCTGTTGCGAAACGGCACGGCGCGGCGCAGCTCCACCAGCGACTCGGCCGCGCCGAGGCTGAGGTTGTCGCTCAGGCTGGAGAGCACCATCGCGCTGGCCGTGTTGACGTTCAACGGCACGTTCGGCGGCAGCGCGACGACGTAGGGTGCCAGCCGCTGGAAATCCTCTTCGCGCATGTCCAGCAGCAGGCGCAGCTCGGACAGATCATGCAAGCGGCGACCGGCGCTGCGATAGGGCGTATCGAGGCCGAGATAGGCGTTGTCTTCGGCACCCAGCTCGCCACTGGGCTGCTGGTCGGGATCGATCCAGTCGAGCAGGCGCTCGGCATAGGGCGCGCTGATCTGAAGACGCAGCAGCAACCGGCGGAATTGCTCGACCGCGGCGGGGTTGGGCTGCTGGTCGCGCAGCAGGTCGTTGAGGTTGAAGCGTCCGGCGAGATCCTCGATACGCACGAGGATCTCGCCCTGATCGATCTCGAACGCCGGCAGCGGCTGCGCCCAGGGCTCGAGCAGATGATCGATCGCGGCGGCGCCAGGCTCGCCGCCCTTCAGGTCGCGGGCCAGTATCGCCTGCGCCAGCGCCTCGCCGCCCAGGGCGTAGTGCCAGGCCTGACGCGCCTGCAGCTGGTTGCTGGTGGCGCGGATGCTCAGCTGCTGGCGCGCCACCATTGCCCCGCTGACCACGGTGACGATGGCCACCACCAGCAGCACGGTGATCAGTGCCACACCGCGCTGACGACTCATTGCGGCAGCTCTCCTTCGAACGGCTCGGGTACGCCCTCGGCGCCGGGCAGCCCCTGCTGCATCGTCTGTTCGGCGGCATCGGGCAGGCGCAGCAGACGGGTGATGCGGCCGTAGCGGGCGTGCTCGATATTCAATTCCAGGGCGATCGGCAGGCGTTCGGCGGCGTTCTCCGGGCTACCGCGGCCGAAATCGAACGGCGGCCACTCTTCGTGCCACACGGTGTCCTCGTCGAGGTAGCGCAGCTGCAGGCCCTGGACATTGTCCAGCACGCGTTGCACGCGCGGCTCGCTGTCGATGTCGCGGTCGAGCACCACCCAGTAGACGCGCTCGAGGTTATCGCCGGCCAGACGCCAGCGCACCCGCTGCAGATTGGCGCGGCGCAGCCCGGTGGGATTGCGCCAGCCGGCGCGGGTCAACTCCAACACCGGCGCGCCATCCTCACCACCCAACTGGCCGATAAAGGCGTTGCGTTCGTCGCCGAAACCGTCGCGAATCGGCCGCCCGACCACCTGCTGCAGGTCACGTTCGAACGCCCACACCGCCCGGCTCAGCTCACGCAGCTGCAGTTCCTGGGCACGCACCGCCTCGTCGCTCTGCAGCACCGCTTCGAGCATGCGATAGGTGCCGAGGCCCAGCAGCGCGAACAGAGCGATGGCGATCAGCAGTTCGAGCAGGGTGAAACCGGCGCTGGTGCGCGCGTGAGCGTTCATTGGCGCGCTGCTCCCGGGCCGACACCGATGAAGCCGGTGAGGCTGGTAACCGCGCGCTCGGGTAGCGGGTCGCTGCGGCCACGCGATGCCTGCAGCGCCACCCAGACGGTCACCCGCAGCAGGCCCGGATCGGCGCTGGCCTCGATTTCACTGAGGGTCTGCCACTGGCGACCGCCGTATTCCAGCTCCTGGGTCTCGCGGCCAATGGCAGGCGGGGTCTGCTGCAACTGCAGTTCGCTGATGCGGTTGTCGGCGATCCAGCCGGCCAGGGTCAGCTCTTCCAGGCGCCCGGCGTTGGTCAGGCTGCGCCCGGCCGCGGTGAGCACCACGGCCGAAACGCTGGCGAAGATCGCCAGCGCCACCAGCACTTCCAGCAGGGTGAAACCGCGGCCGGCCCTGGCCAGAGATGCTCTCATCGCCTGTCTCCGAGCGGCTCGGCCTCGGGCAGGCGGAAGCCGTCGCTGGCGATCAACCAGGCGTCGCCGCCCGACTTGCGCTCGGACAGACGCAGGCTGAATGGCGACAACTCGCCACTGGAGAGAATCAGCAACTGCGGCTCCAGCCGCGGCGCGCGGCGCTCGGTGCGCTCGCCTTCGCCGGACAACCCGGCGCGATCATCTTCGCGCCGGATCGGGGCCAGCAGTTCCAGCGGCGTGCCATCCAGTTCCAGGTCCAGGCGCATCCATTCCGGCACCTTGTGCACCTTGCGCCGCTCGACTTCCAGCCAGCGCGTGGCCGCCTCGTCGTAACGCAGTACTCGATAGCCCTCGCTGCTGACCAGCAGGCCGTATTCACGACTGTCGAGCACCGCCTCGTCGCTGAGCACGCCGATCAGCGCCGCCAGCCGCCGCGCCTCGTCACGCAGCTCGCGCGAGGTGCTCGAGCCTCCGACGCTGAGCACCGCCACGCTGACCAGAATGCCCAGCAGAACGATCACCACCAGCAGCTCGATCAGCGTGAAGGCGCGGGCGCGTTGCCGCATCGATTACAGGTCCCAGTTACCGATGTCGGCGTTCAGATCGCTGCCGCCCGGCTTGCCGTCGGCGCCGAAGGAATAGAGGTCGAACTGGCCCTGGGTGCCCGGCGACAGGTACTGGTAGTCGTTGCCCCAAGGGTCCTTGGGCAGGCGCTTGAGATAGCCGTCGCGGTTCCAGTTCTTCGGTTGCGGGCTACCCGAAGGCTTCTTCACCAGCGCCTCCAGACCCTGCTGGGTGCTCGGATAGGCGAAATTGTCCAGCTTGTACATGTCCAGCGCCGCGGCGATCGCCTTGATATCGCCCTTGGCCACGGTGACCTTGGCCTGGTCCGGGCGGCTCATCACCTGCGGCACCACCAGTGCGGCGAGGATGCCGAGGATGACCACCACCACCATGATCTCGATGAGGGTGAAGCCCCCTTGCGTACGTCGTTGCAACTTCATTGTCGTTACCCCACCAGTTGGTTGAGAGAGAGGATCGGCATCAGGATGGCCAGCACGATGACCAGCACCACCGCCCCCATGAACACCAGCATGAACGGTTCGAACAGGCCGACCAGCAGAGACACCTGGGCAGCAAGGTCGTTCTCCTGATTGCGCGCGGTTCGCGCCAGCATCTGATCCAGTTCACCGGATTTCTCCCCGCTGGCTATCATGTGCAGCATCATCGGCGGGAATTCCCCGGTGGCATCCAGCGCGCGGGTCAGGCTGCTGCCTTCGCGCACTTTCTGCGCCGCCTCCACCACCCGCTCGCGGATGCGCAGATTGGCGATCACCGCGGCAGCGATGGACAGCGCTTCCACCAGCGGCACGCCGCTCTTGGTGAGGATCGCCAGGGTCGAGGCGAAGCGCGCCGTATTGGTCGCCCGGCTCAGCCGACCGATCAGCGGTATCCGCAGAATGAACGCATGCCAGCGCAGGCGCAGCGCCGGGTCGCGCAATGCCGCACGCATGGCCATCAAGGCGGCGACGATGCCGAGCACGATCAGCCAGCCCCAGTTCTTCACCACGTCGCTGGTGGCGATCAGCCCGCGGGTCAGCGCCGGCAGTTCCTGACCGGTGTTGACGAATACCTTGACCACGTCCGGCACCACGTAGCCGAGCAACAGCACGACGATGGCCAGCGAGGCGACCATCAGGATCACCGGATAGAGCAGCGCCAGCTGGATCTTCTGCCGCGATTGCTGACGCTGGTCGGTGTAGTCGGCCAGCTGGTCGAGCACCAGCCCGAGATGGCCGGCATGTTCGCCGGCCGCCACGGTGGCGCGATAGAGCTCGGGAAAGGCCGACGGATATTCGCGCAGCGCCGCGGCCAGGCTGTGGCCTTCCATCACGCGCGCACGCACGGCCAGCAGCATCGATTTGATCTTCGCCGAGGTGGACTGCGCCGCTGCCGCGCGCAAGGCTTCCTCGATCGGCAGCGCAGCCTGTACCAGCGTCGCCAGCTGCCGGGTGACCAATGCCAGATCACGCGCCGACAGGCCGCGGCCGAAACTCAGGCCGCCACGGCTGACGTCTTCCTTGGACTTGGCCTGCTTCACCTCCAGCGGCGCCCACTGCTTCTCGCGCAGCAACTGCCGCGCCTGACGCGGGCTGTCGGCCTCGATCAGCCCCTTCTGCTCGCGGCCGCGTGGGTCGAGGGCGAGGTATTCGAAGGCAGCCATCAGGCGGTCTCCAACAGCGGCGATCCGCGGTCGAGAGCGCCTCTACACAGATACCCCACAGCCGAGGGAGCAGCCGCGAATGGCACCACCATGCGATGTCGGTCAGGCTGCGGATGCCTCTGCAGGCGCGTCGGAATCAACCTCATCCCCTCACTCATCACGCGTCACCCTCAACACTTCCTCGATGGTGGTCACCCCCTCGCGCACCTTGCGCAGCCCGTCCTCGCGGATACTCGGGCCCAGCTCACGGGCATGGCGCAGCATGTCCTGCTCGCTGGCGCGGGTGTGCACCATGGTGCGCAGGGTGTCGTCGAACAGCACCAGCTCATAGATGCCGGTACGCCCGCGGTAGCCGAGGCCACGGCATTGCTCGCAGCCTTCGGCGTGGTACAGCGTCGGCGCCTCGGCCGGACTGACGCCGAGCAGCTCGCACTCGGCGGCATCGGCGATGTAGGCGCGTTTGCAGTCATTACACAGCACCCGCACGAGGCGCTGGGCCAGCACGCCGAGCAGCGACGAGGAGATCAGAAACGGCTCGACGCCCATGTCCACCAGGCGCGTGACGGCGCCAATGGCGCTGTTGGTGTGCAGCGTGGAGAGCACCAGGTGGCCGGTGAGCGAGGCCTGCACGGCCATGTCGGCGGTTTCCTGGTCGCGGATCTCGCCGACCATCACCACGTCCGGGTCCTGACGCAGGATGGCACGCAGGCCGCGGGCGAAGGTCATGTCGACCTTGGTGTTGACCTGGGTCTGGCCGATGCCTTCGAGGTGGTACTCGATGGGATCCTCGACGGTGAGGATGTTGCGCGTACGGTCGTTGAGGGTCGTCAGCGCGGCATAGAGCGTGGTGGTCTTGCCTGAACCGGTTGGGCCGGTGACCAGGATGATGCCGTGGGGCTTCTTCACCGCCTGCTCCAGCTGGCGGCGGTCCTGCTCGTTCATGCCGAGATGACGCAGGGTCAGGCGCCCGGCCTGCTTGTCCAGCAGACGCAGTACTACCCGCTCGCCATTGGCCGAGGGCAGCGTGGAAACGCGGATGTCCACCTCGCGACCGCCGACCCGCAGCGAGATACGTCCGTCCTGCGGGATGCGCTTCTCGGCGATGTCCAGCTTGGCCATGACCTTGATCCGCGAGACCAGCAGCGCCGCCAGCTCGCGCTTGGGCTGCACCACTTCGCGGAGGATGCCGTCGACGCGAAAGCGTATCACCAGCCGCTTCTCGAAGGTTTCGATATGGATATCCGAGGCGTTCTCGGCAATCGCCTCGCCGAGGATCGCGTTGATCAGACGAATGATCGGCGCGTCGTCCTCCTGCTCCAGCAGGTCCTCGGTTTCCTGGATCTGGTCGGCCAGGCTGGCCAGGTCGAGGTCGTTGCCCAGCCCCTCGACCATCAGCATCGCCGCCGACGAATCATGCTGGTACGCCGCACCGAGGGCCTGGTCGAAATCCGCCTGGGCCAGCCACTGCATCGGCAGACGCATGCCAACGACCCGCTGCGCCTCCTGTACCGCGGTCAGCGCGGCGCCCTCGCGCAGGCCGAGGCGCAGCTCGCCACCACGCTCCAGCAGGATCACACCGTGCCGACGCGCAAAGGCGAACGGCAGGCGGCGCTGGGCCGGCTGTTCGAGCAGCGTGGTGACTTCGTTTACATCGAGTTCGGGCATCGTCCAGCTCCACCAGCGACACGCAGCGACCCGACGTCACTGCGTTCGAAACACTCCAATCGGGTCCAACCAGCCTAGTTGGACTACAAGGATTGAATGACATTTCAACGTGCGCGCGTTTTTCCCGCATATCGACTTAACCCGACACCAAGGTCGGAGATGCTTGGCACCGCTGACGAATACCCCGTCAATGGCGCGTCATTCATGATGCGGCCGTGTCGTGTGCCTGGCGCGGACGAATTGGTCGTACGCAGAGCCAAACAGGACGCAATCTGCAGCGAAGCACGGAAAACAGGCAGTCATCCTGCGACCGGCGCGTCAAATACAATCGTTTGATTGAAACAGTTGTTTGATTTTTTCAAGGCTTGCAGAATGCCGCGCCGGGCGATCCGTTTTTGCGCATCGCCCGGCTGGCTTCACCTGTTCCACACCCCGTTCGCCAGAGCAGCGAGCGGGTGAAAAGCACGTCGGTGCGCGGTTCGCCGCAGTACCGGTCATGATCACGCAGGAGAACAACAACAATGCACATCGGTGTTCCTCTCGAAACCCACTCCGGGGAGACGCGCGTCGCCGCGACCCCGGAAACCGTCAAGAAACTGATCGGCCAAGGGCACCGGGTGACGCTGCAAAGCGGCGCCGGGTTGCTTTCCAGCGTGCCGGACAGCGCCTATGAAGCGGTCGGCGCAACCATCGGCGATGCGGCCGCGGCCTTTGCCGCCGAGCTGGTGCTGAAAGTCAATGCGCCGGACGAGGCCGAACTGGCGCAGATGCAGTCCGGCAGCGTGCTGCTGGGCATGCTCAATCCGTTCGACAACGACTGCATCGCGCGCATGGCTGCCCGCGGCATCATCGCCTTCGCCCTGGAGGCCGCACCGCGTACGTCCCGTGCGCAGAGCCTGGACGTGCTCTCGTCGCAAGCCAACATCGCCGGCTACAAGGCGGTGCTGGTCGGTGCCCATCACTATCCGCGCTTCATGCCGATGCTGATGACCGCCGCCGGTACGGTGAAGGCCGCGCGCGTGCTGATCCTCGGGGCCGGCGTCGCCGGGCTGCAGGCCATCGCCACGGCCAAGCGCCTGGGCGCGGTGGTCGAGGCGTCGGACGTGCGTCCGGCGGTGAAGGAGCAGATCGAATCGCTCGGCGCCAAGTTCGTCGACGTGCCGCTGGAGACCGACGAGGAGCGCGAATGCGCCGAGGGCGTCGGCGGCTATGCGCGGCCGATGCCGGCCTCGTGGATGGCGCGTCAGGCGCAGGCGGTGCACGAGCGCGCGCTGCAGTCGGACATCGTCATCACCACCGCGCTGATCCCCGGCCGCAAGGCGCCGACGCTGCTGCAGGAAGCCACGGTCGAGCAGATGAAGCCCGGCTCGGTGATCGTCGACCTGGCGGCCGGGCATGGCGGTAACTGCCCGCTGACCGAGATCGATCAGGTGGTGGTGCGCCACGGCGTGACCATCGTCGGTCACGCCAACCTGGCGACGCTGGTGCCGGCCGACGCCTCGGCGCTGTACGCCCGCAACCTGCTGGATTTTCTCAAGCTGGTCATCGACAAGGACGGCCAGTTCCAGCTCAACCTCGAAGACGACATCGTCGCCGCGTGCCTGATGTGCCGCGACGGCCAGGTCGTGCGGACCAACGGTTAAGGGAGACGCGAACATGGACCTGATTTCGGACGGCATCTACAACCTGATCATCTTCGTGCTGGCGATCTACGTCGGCTACCACGTGGTCTGGAACGTCACCCCGGCCCTGCACACGCCGCTGATGGCGGTCACCAACGCGATCTCGGCAATCGTCATTGTCGGCGCCATGCTGGCCGCCGCGCTCACCGTTACCCCGCTGGGCAAGGCCATGGGCACGCTCGCCGTGGCGCTGGCCGCGGTCAACGTGTTCGGGGGCTTCCTGGTCACCCGTCGCATGCTGGAAATGTTCAAGAAGAAGGACCGCAGCGCGGCCAAGGCGGAGGGCAAGTAAGCCATGAGCATGAACCTGATCACCCTGCTCTATCTGGTCGCCTCGGTGTGCTTCATCCAGGCGCTGAAGGGCCTCTCCCACCCCACCACCTCACGCCGCGGCAACCTGTTCGGCATGATCGGCATGGGCATCGCGGTGCTCACCACCGTGGGCCTGATCTTCAAGCTCGGCAGCGAGCTGGCCACCGCCGGCATCGGCTACGTGATTGTCGGTCTGCTGATCGGCGGCAGCGTCGGCACCGTCATGGCCAAGCGCGTCGAGATGACCAAGATGCCCGAGCTGGTCGCCTTCATGCACAGCATGATCGGCCTGGCCGCGGTGTTCATCGCCATCGCCGCGGTGGTCGAACCGCAGTCGCTGGGCATCGTCGAGCAGATCGGCTACGCGATTCCGGTGGGTAACCGCCTGGAGCTGTTCCTCGGCGCAGCCATCGGTGCCATCACCTTCTCCGGTTCGGTGATCGCCTTCGGCAAGCTGTCCGGCAAGTACAAGTTCCGCCTGTTCCAGGGCGCTCCGGTGGTGTTCAAGGGCCAGCACATGGTCAACCTGGCGGTGGGCCTGGCGGTCATCGGCCTGGGCCTGGTCTACACCTTCACCGGCAACCTGACCGCCTTCGCCATCCTGGTGGCACTGGCCTTCGTCATCGGCGTGCTGATCATCATCCCCATCGGCGGTGCGGACATGCCGGTGGTGGTGTCCATGCTCAACAGCTACTCGGGCTGGGCGGCCGCCGGTATCGGCTTCTCGCTGAACAACTCGATGCTGATCATCGCCGGCTCGCTGGTGGGCTCGAGCGGCGCGATCCTCTCGTACATCATGTGCAAGGCGATGAACCGCTCGTTCTTCAACGTGATCCTCGGCGGCTTCGGTGCCGACGCCGATGCCGGTGGCCCGGCGGGCGCGCAGCAGGAGCGCAACGTGAAGTCCGGTTCGGCCGACGATGCCGCCTTCCTGCTGACCAACGCCGACACCGTGATTATCGTGCCTGGTTACGGCCTGGCGGTGGCCCGCGCACAGCACGCGCTGATGGAACTGGCCGAGAAGCTGACGCACATGGGCGTGACCGTGAAGTACGCGATTCACCCGGTCGCCGGCCGCATGCCGGGGCACATGAACGTGCTGCTGGCCGAAGCCGAGGTGCCGTACGAGCAGGTCTTCGAGATGGAGGACATCAACTCCGAGTTCGGCCAGGCCGACGTGGTGCTGGTGCTCGGCGCCAACGACGTGGTCAACCCGGCGGCGAAGAACGATCCGAAGTCGCCGATCGCCGGCATGCCGATCCTCGAGGCGTACAAGGCCAAGACAGTCATCGTCAACAAGCGCTCCATGGCCAGCGGCTATGCGGGCCTGGACAACGAACTGTTCTACATGGACAAGACCATGATGGTCTTCGGCGACGCCAAGAAGGTGGTCGAGGATATGGTCAAGGCCGTGGAGTGATCGCCTCGCGCTGAAACGAAAAACCCCTCCCGGCCCGCGCCGCGAGGGGTTTTTCTTTGCCTGTCGAAGGTCACACGCTGAAGCCGAACACCTCGCCCAGGTGCCGCCGATAGCGTTCGACATCCGCCTCGATCTGCGGCCGTTTCATCACATCGACACAGAGGAAGGTCGGCAAGCCCTGCATGCCGAGAAACTCGTTGGCCTTGTGGAACGGTAGGTAGACGGCGTCCACGCCCTTGCCGGCAAAAAAATCGCTGGGGTCGTCGAAAGCCTGCTGCGGCGCGTTCCAGGTCGCGGAAATCATGTAGCGCTTGCCCTGCAGCAGACCGCCGCTGCCGTACTTCTGCGACGCGTCCGAGCGGGTGCGGCCGTCATTGGCGTAGAGGCTGCCGTGGCCGGCGGTGAACACCTCGTCGAGGTACTTCTTCACCGTCCAGGGTGCGCCCATCCACCAGCCGGGCATCTGATAGATCAGCGCATCGGCCCAGAGAATCTTCTCGACCTCCTGCTGCACGTCGTAGCCGGCGTCGATCTCGGTGGTGCGGACTTCGAAGCCGGCCGCCGTCAGGGTTTCGATGGCTGCCTGATGCAGTGTGGCGTTGTACTGGCCGGCCGAGTGGGCGAAGGCCTTGCCGCCGTTGAGTAGCAGAATCTTCTTCATGGAAATGCCTCAGCAACAGAATGGCGCGCAGCTTAGCCACCCCTGCGCACCGCTCCCAGACCGTAACGGGCAAATCATCTTTGCGCTGTAGTCACGAATCCGTCGCTGATTGGGCTTAGCGTCAGCCAGCTTTTGCCACCGCAGTTGTTTCTGGTCGCGACGCATAACGCTGCGCCAGTACCGCGCACACCATCAGCTGAATCTGGTGGAACAGCATCAGCGGCAGGATCAGCGTACCCAGCGCACCGCCGGCGAACAGCACCTGCGCCATGGGTATGCCGGTGGCTAGGCTCTTCTTCGAGCCGGCGAAGAGAATGGTGATGCGGTCCTCCAGATCGAAGCCCAGCCAGCGCGCCACCAGCCAGGTGATCAGCAGGGCCAGCGCCAGCAGCAGACAGCAGGCCAGCACCAGCCCCAGCAGCTGCGGCAGCGGCACCTGCTGCCAGATGCCCTCGACCACCGCGTGGCTGAAGGCGGTGTAGACCACCAGCAGGATCGAGCTCTGGTCGACGTTCTTCAGCCAGCCCTTGTTGCGCGCCACCCAGTCGCCAATCCAGCGCCGCGCGATCTGCCCGGCAATGAACGGCAGCAGCAGCTGCACGACGATCTTGCCGATGGCATCCAGCGTCGAGCCGCCTTCGCCCTGGGCGCCCATCAGCAGCAGCACCAGCAGCGGCGTAAGGAAGATGCCAATCAGGCTCGAAGCCGCCGCGCTGCACACCGCCGCCGGGATATTGCCGCGCGCCAGCGATGTGAAGGCGATCGCCGACTGCACCGTGGCAGGCAAGGCGCAGAGGTAGAGCATGCCCAGATACAGCTCGGCGCCGATCATCGGCGTCAGCAGCGGGCGCAGCGCCAGGCCGAGCAGCGGGAACAGCACGAAGGTGCAGCTGAACACCAGCAGATGCAGGCGCCAATGCCCCATGCCAGCGAGGATCGCACTGCCCGACAGCTTGGCGCCGTGCATGAAGAACAGCAGGCCGATGGCCAGATTGGTGATCCACTCGAATACCGCCACGCCCTGCCCCCGCGCTGGCAACAGCGTGGCGATGGCCACCGCACCGAGCAGGGCCAGAGTGAAGTTGTCCGGTAACAGGCGAGGTCTGGCCATGGGCGCTCCTGATTGTGTGGCTTGCGGCAGGTTGCCAGCGAGTCTACTGTCGCCCTGGATATCCGACTAACGCCATAAGCCAGACAAATGTCGAGAAAAGGACAAAGCGGCATCGTGCAACGCAGCATCCCAGCGATGGATGCACTGCCGCGCCCGCTCTTCGCCCGCAGCGAATCCCTGCCCGAACGGACCACCACGCCGCGCCACAGCCATCCGTGGGCACAGCTGTCCTACGCCATCAGCGGCGTGCTGCGCGTGCATACCGAGCGCGGGCGCTTTCTCGCTCCGCCGCAGCGCGCCATCCTGATTCCGCCGGGCCTGCGGCATGAGGTAATCAGTTCGCCGCAAACCGAGATGCGCAGCCTGTACATCGACCAGCACGCCTTGGCCTGGGCGCCCGAGCATTGCCAAGTGCTCGCGGTCAGCCCGCTGCTGCGCGAGCTGATCCGCGCCTTTGGCGCGCTGCCAGCGGAGTACGACGAGCAAGGTGCCGACGGCCGTCTGGCAGCGGTGCTGCTGGACCAGCTGCGGGCGGCACCGGCAATCGGCTATTCCCTGCCCTGGCCCGGGGATGAGCGGCTCCGTCAGCTGTGCGAAGCGCTCTATGAGCAGCCCGACCTTTCACTCAGCCTGAAACAATGGAGCGAGCGCCTGCAGGTCTCTGAGAAAACCCTGACCCGCCAGTTCCAGCGCGACACTGGCCTCAGCTTCCGCGCCTGGCGCCAGCGTCTGCGCCTGCTCAGCGCGCTCCCTCTGCTGGAGCAGGGCCAGCCGGTTACCGACGTCGCCCTGGCGTGCGGCTACGAATCCACCTCGGCGTTCATCGCCGCATTCGGTCAACAGTTCGGCACCACACCAGGCGCTCTGGCACGCGCACCGGACCGATAAGCAGCGCAGCGAAAACAGTTGGCGCATTCGCGACCAATACAGCTCCATCCATTCTGGAACTGCACCGGCACAATCGAGAATCCCTGTGGCTGTTGCACTTGCCTGACGCGCGCGATCCTGTTCTCCCATAACCCGCACCCGGTCACACCGGGAAGGAGCGCAGCATGGACCGCACGCTATCTCGTCCATATGTCGCCACGCGCGCCCGGCGCAACTGGCTACAGCTGCTGCAAGTATTGCAGCGCTGGCAACGCAACTACCGTACCCGCCAGCAACTGGCGCAGCTCGACGACCGCCAGCTGGCGGATGTCGGCATCAGCCATAGCGTGCGCTCGGCAGAGCTGGACAAGCCGTTCTGGCGCTGAGGCGTTCTTCTGCGCTCGCCGATTCGAGCCTATGCTGCCTGCTACAAGGCCGTAGCGACGGGAACGTCGTACCCATGGCGCGGTCTAGAGCCTCACCACTGGAGATCTGCCATGTCCCGAATCCTGCTTCCCATCTTCGCTGCGGGCTTGCTGCTGAGCGGCGGCGCGTCCGCGGCCAGCTTCACCGCTACCACCGACATGGTGGTCGGCGGCCTAATCAACACTGTCGATGCCACCTCGGACCTGACCTCGTCGCTGCGCGACGACAAGCTGGTGCTCGATGCCCGCGACGATGCGGCACGTTTCGTTGCCAGCCAGGGCGATCTGCGCGGCGCCCATCTCGAAGCGGCGCTGCGCCACATTCGTAGCCAGCAGCCGCAGTTGCAGGCCAGCGATCTGCAACTGGCTCAGGCGATCCTGGCACTCTGATGCATGCAGCAGCATAAGCGCTGCTGCAACCTGCGGAAGCAACCGAGCGCTGGCTCTACAGCCAGCGTTTCGCTAGCCTTGGCGCCGTTTTTCCCGGCAACAGGTTCCGCATGCGTTCGTATTCAATCGCTCTCTTATTTCTCGGCCTCACCGCTGGCACCGCCCAGGCTTTCGATGTCACTACCGCAGGTGTCGTGCAGACCAGCTATGTCAGCAGCCAGCTGACCAGCGCTCCCTTCGACAACAAGCTGATTGCCGAGGCCCGCGAAGACGCGGCCGGTTTCGTCGCCAGCGAAGGTCAGCTCACCGCGGCTCGCCTGCAAGCAGCCATGGCGCGGCTGCGCCAGGAGCACCCGGAGCTTGCCGCCAGCGACCTGGAACTGGCCGAAGCGATCCTCGTCCAATAACCGCACCGCCTGCCGGTGCCCAGACCCGTGAGAGATTCATCGATGAACAAGCTATTGCTCGCCGCCCCGCTGGCACTGGCCGTCGCCGCGGGCACAGCCCAGGCGCAGACCCTCGTGGCCACCAGCAACATCGTCGTGCGTGCCCTGGACCGCAGCATCAACTTCACCTCCGACGTGACCAGCCGCATCAGTGACATGAAGGTCGTCGTCGAGGCCCGCGAAGACGCCGCCAGCTTCGTCGCCAGCGCCGGCGAGATCCGCGGTGCCCATCTGGAAGCGGCGATCGGCACCCTGCGCAGCGAGTTCCCCGCAGCGCGCAACGCCAGCGACCTGCAACTGGCCGAAGCCATCCTCGCGCTGTGACCCGCCTCGGCGCCTGGCTGCTGGCGAGCGGCCTGAGCCTGGCCAGCATCGCGGCTCATGCCGAGCTGCGCCTGGTGCTTGATTCACGCACGCTGGACGCCGAGCAACGCGCCGCCAGCCAGGCGCTGCTGGACGAAGCAATGGCCGCACTGCCACCCCGCCTGGTGCAGAGCCTCGACCGCGAAGTGCGCATGCAGTGGCGCGATGATCTGCCGGAACAGGCCTATGGCCGCGCCGGCGGCAAGCGCCTGGAACTCAACCGCCGCCTGCTGCCGGCGCTCACCGACGGCAGCGCTGCTGAGGAAAAGAACAATCGTCCCCACGGCACGGTGCGCCGCGAGCTGCTCGCCACCGTCATTCATGAAGTGGCGCATCTCTACGACCGCGCTCGCCTGTGGTCGCCGGATCAGCACCTGTCGCAGGGCCTGTGCCGTCAACGCGCCAGCAATCTCGGGCAGGTCGGCCTGCCGGACGACTGCCGCGGACAGACCGACCGCCGCTTCACCCTCAGCGACGACCCGCGCCTGCTCGATCTGGCCGGCTGGCCGCAACGGGTCGGCAAGCGCGGCCTGCGCGAACAGGACAACGCGCAGCTAGCGCGCAGTCCCGATCCGTACGAGCTGACCAGCCCGCT
This sequence comes from Stutzerimonas frequens, assembly GCF_024448335.1. GTDB lineage: Bacteria > Pseudomonadota > Gammaproteobacteria > Pseudomonadales > Pseudomonadaceae > Stutzerimonas > Stutzerimonas frequens. The sequence goes on along the minus strand of NZ_JAMOHM010000008.1, from coordinate 162,236 downwards.
GGAATTCGTCGCGGTGAACCTCGAATACTTCCTGCTCGACCCCAGCTACGCATGCCGTCGCCCGTCTCTGCACCGCTACTTCAACGAACACTTTGGCTGGGCGCCGGAATCCGTCGATTGCGCACCGGGCTACCCCTTCCTCAACGCCGGCCGCGAGTTCGGCCGCACGCCCCTGCTGAGCCTCGATCCGTCACGTGTCTACGAGGTCGACTACCTATTTGCCGAAGCCAACGATGCCTGGGTCAGCCGCTGGGGCCACAGCATGCTGCGCCTGGTGATCTGCGCGCCCGACCGCGAGCCCGGTCCGGATTGCCGGCTGGATCTGGATCACCATCTGGTATTGTCCTTCCGCGCCTTCGTCGATGACGTGCAGCTCTCCAGCTGGGACGGCCTCACCGGCGTGTACCCCTCGCGGCTGTTCATTCTGCCGCTGGGCCAGGTGATCGACGAATACACCAAGGCGGAGCTGCGCGGGCTGGCCTCGGTGCCCTTGAAACTGCACCCCGAAGAGATTCGCCAGCTGGTCGAGCGCAGCGCCGAACTGCACTGGAGCTACGACGGCGACTACTACTTCCTGTCCAACAACTGCGCGGTGGAAACCTTGAAACTGCTGCGCAGCGGCACGGCGCGCAGCGATCTGGTAGCACTGGACAGCATCATGCCCAACGGGCTGCTGGAAATGCTGATCCACCGCGGCCTGGCCGACGCCAGCGTGCTCGACGATCCGCGTGAAGCGCTGCGCCTGGGCTATCGCTTCGACTCCTACCGCGACCGCTACCAGGCCATGTTCGCGATCCTCAAGGAGCGCCTCGGTCTACCGCAGGACAGCGTGGAACAGTGGCTGGAACTCGACGCCGTCGAGCGCCAACAGTGGATCGACCGCGCCGACCTCCGTGCCGCTGCCGCCCTGCTGCTGGTCGAGCAGGCCGCCCTGCGCCGTCAACTGCTGCTCGCCCAGGATGAACTGAAGAACCGCTACCTCGGCGGCCGCGGCCGCGACGCCAGCCTGAATAGGGCTGACGGCGCGCTGCAGGAAATCCTCGCCAGCAGCGGCTACCTCAGCCGCCCGGCCGAACTGCTCGACGGCGACGGCTACGGCCTGCCACAACCCAGCGAATGGACCCGCCTGGAACGCGAAAGCGAACAACGCCAACTGCGCCTGAATCAGCTGAGCGAAGAGCTGGACCAGGAAGTCCGGGTGCTGTTGGGCGATGAGCGGCGGGAGGAACTCGAAGCGATCGAAGTGAACCTGGCGCAGATAGGCGAGCGACTGCGCGGGTTGCATAAGGCTGGGGGTGGGTTGGAGTTGCCGTGAGAAGTGGCTTTTCGGTAGCAACCCGATTAGCCAAGGCAGTTCTCGCACCCAGGGAGTTATTGAGTGCTTCGTGAAGAAAGCAAAAACAGCCTTTTATTCCGAAGCTTAGAATTCCAGCACTGAAACGTTCTCTTCTTTTAGTGGGAGCTCTTTCAGCCGTTCTCGGATGAGATTGGCGTGTTTCTCGAAGTTGCGTTTGTCCGAGAAAATATAGAACGGCCAATCCACATATTCATTTGAGCGCGGGCTAACCCAAGGTACCTCAATGCAAATTATTTTCTTAGGCCGGTCCAAAGTGATATTTTTGAACTCGCTCCATTGATACTCATACGTATGGTAGCTTGTGTGTATTTCTTGGAATTGCTTTGAGTTAGCTAAGCCTAGAGCAAGCCCCACGCCACCACGCCCAACGAGCGCTACCCAAAAGACCGATGGGTCAAGTGCGACAATAAATAGGTGCTTTGTAAAAATGGCGCCATATCGGTATTGGATCCTATTGATTTTAAAACTGTAAGACCTCTATTTTTCCGCGTGTGTGAGGGGTGCCTGTATTTTTTGAAAGTATGATTTCAGCAGTGGTTTCAAAATTTTTTTTGTGACAGAAAATATATGTCCACCATGGTAGTTTCTTGTTGATTTTCTCGTTAAGCCACTCGTATTCCAGGCTGATCAGGTGACGTGATTTGTCTATGTAGATATGTTTTATTTCAACCCAGGTAAATACATTGTGTCTGTAGAGGGTGTGCATTTCTTGGAATTGTTTTGAACTAGCTAGACCTAGATAAAGCAAGCCCATGCCACCAGGCCCGACGAGCGCTACCCAAAAGACCGATGGGTCAAGTGCAACAACGAATATAACGGCGATAGCGGCGATAACTGTCAGCCATTTCAAAGCGATCATCCAGCCTTTACCTGGTGCTTTCCACTCGCAGACTTCTATGCCTGTTTCGGTCAGGCGATAAGCAAATCTTGTTTTTTGATGAGTTGTGCCATATAGAGCTAAAAAGAAAACAGAAAGAAATATTGCGCTCCAGGACAGTTTTTCAATCAAAGGAGAGTTATCATTCTTGAAAAACATCAAATAGCAGGCACCTAAGGCTATGCTCATCATGAACCAAAACATGCCATTGGCAACTGTTGTGTTATAAGGCCTTGCCTTGATTTCCCATTCCAACAGTGCGTTTTGATTGGCGCACTTCCAGTTGTGGTGGTCTGGAAGTTTGATGGGCTGGTTCCAAGGAAGAGCCTGAATAAATCTGTTCAAGATACTGCTCATAAGCAATCATTCACTCGTATGTGGCACCTGCAAGGAGAGCAAGCGGGTGCTTTGTGAAGAGAGCACCATATCGCTATTGGGTTCCTTGCTGAACGCATCGCTTTTCAGATCCGCCTCGGAGGACGAGGTGCCTATATCCACGCGGAACATGTAGCCCTGGCCGTTGGCGCTTTCCAGAATTTGCTCCGGGTAACGAACTTCCAGTTCCAGCACGGGGGGGCGCTGGTAGGCAATCCAGGTTTGCCAGAGGCGGTACTGTGTACCCTCGGGGTAGAGGGTGTCACCAGGCAGTGGCCCGTTGGGGCGCTGTGCGGGGGGCTGACCAAATTGTTCGATGGGCGCCCAGTGGCCTTCGAGGAACTGATCATAGAACTTGTCTGCCATGCCTTGCATCAGGCTGTCGGAGAACCAGCCGCTGTCTACCATGGCCGGTTGCAGTTTTACTGCTGTTCCCTTCAGCTTGGAAGGTAGCAAGAGCTGTAGCCAGAACCCGGTATAGATACGCGGGCCGCGCCCGTAGTAAGGCAAGGTGGAGGCGCGAGCCGCCAGGCTGGGGCGCAGGCTGATTTCCATCAGTGTGCGCAGTTCCTTCTTGTGATCTTCGTCACTGTGCGTCCACTCAGGAGATTTGCCCCAACTGCTGCGATACAGCCAGAGCCGCAGACCTTCACGTTTGTATTGGTTGGCGACCATGCTGGCGATCAGGTAGATCACGCCAAGTAACGCGATGATGATGGCCACCGGATTGGACATGACCCAGGCAAAACCGAACCAAAAACCCAACGCACTGCCAACGAGCTGGACGCCTGCGACAGCTGACATAAGACCTAGAGTGACCTGCTTCGTACGCAGTGCGTAGGTTTCTCCAGCACTTGTGGCCTTATCGATATCTTTGGAAACCTGCCAAGCTTCTACTCCCGCAGCGATAGCGCCGAATGCGGCCATCCCCATGGTGCGTAAAACGAGCTGCCGAGCCAGCAATGAGGCTTCAACTTCGCCCGTTTTAAGCCAAGCCCTTACACCTGCTTTTGCAAGTTGAGTGGTATTCCGGCCAATTGTTTTTTCAAGCTTGGCCCACTTGTTCCATGCCGGCACCGTCCAGAGCGCCATCAGTGCGTTGGCGGTATAGGCAGCGTTGGCGCCGACCGTGCGCAGTTCATCCGGGCTTAAAATGCCGTCATTACTTGCCTTATCCAGGCTATTGATGAAATTCCAGATATTCAGCCCTGCGACCAGTACAGGCAAGCTGCCGCCGAGCTCTTGGTTTATCCACTGGCGGCTGCGGGCTGCATAGCCTGCCGAATTTTTTGCTTTGAGCTGCAACTGATCGAGCAGCTCTGACTGGCCTAGTGTCGCGAGCCACATGTTCACTTCGCGGGTTTGTACCTTGGTTATCTTGGATTCGGTGACGACACTACCGATTACCTCGTTAGGCCTTCGCAGGTTCAGTGCCTCGCGCTTTTGTTCCAGCCCGAGCAACTGTATGCGCGCCGAGCGTTTGTCGGGGCCTTTACCTGATAAAGAAAGGGTGCGTTGCAGGCCCTTGATGTTCTTCTCGAGCTGGGCAACCTGAATTTGCCATTGACGGTTCTTCTTCGCGAACTCGGGATCAAGAATTAAACGGGTTTGCGTGGAGATTTCCGTAGAGACCAAAGCCTGGGTGACGCTGAAGGCAAAGATTCGAACCGGGGGTACGAATTTCTCGCTCAAGGCAGGTAGCAAAACAAAAGCCATCAGGTTCCAGCTGTCCTTGGCTTTTTGCCCCACTACGTTGCGCAGGGTCTCGAAGGCACGCTTGCCTGGCTCGGAAAGGCTCTTGTACAGGTTGCTAGCCTGTACGCTCGGCAGGTCAAGTACCGATTTCACCTCGTTGGCTCGGCTGACTTCACTGGTGGTGTCGGAGAGCCCGCCGTGGGCTTGCCCGCTACCGTCGCTCTGCCGTCCCAGATTGTCGATGGTGCCGTAGGTGGTGAAGTTCGTCGAGATTTGCTCAATCAGCGTGGAAAGCTCCGTGCTGAAATTGAACAGCGCCAGGCCTGCCAGCGTGGAGGGGTTGCCGTACTGCTTACAGAGCCATTGCTGACCCGTGTCGCTCGCGCCCAACTGCTTATATAGATTGGCCATGGTGTCCAGCAGATCTGTCGATTGCTGCGGGTGGCAGGGGTCATAGAAAACCTCTTCTGCTTTCGGGCTGAGGTTTTTAAGCCAGGCGAGCAGGTCGCTTTCGCTGCGTTGGATGTGGGCATTCAGGCGATCCTTTTCATTGGCTCGCTCCTGAAGGTAAGCCCAGACCTCATCGAAGCGAACATCCTCGCGCCAGATCTTTTTCTGCTGCCATTCTTCTACCAGCGCGTGCCATTCCGGCCCCGACGGCGAGGTGCCCCAGTTTGTGCGGAACTGCTTTTTGGCCTGCTGTACTTGAAGGGATTTGAGAGTCAGGGTCGCGTCACTGCCGCTGTGATTGAGTAGCTGAGCTTCGCTATCGAGCAGGCTATGAGCATCCTTGATGAAAGCTTGTTCGCGGCTTGGGTTGGCTGACACCGACTTGGGGATAAAAGGGTCTAGGTTAACACCGCAAAGGAGTTGAATGTTCTTGGCGCTATTGAGCTTGTTGGCATGCTGTTCTTCTGCTGCTGCCAGCTCCAGCCAGCGGCCCTGTAAATTCATGGCCAGGTCGTCGACGATGGCCATAGGGTCGTCCAGGGCAACGAAGAGGGCGCTGTCCTGATCGGGTACGCTGCCGAGTATTAGGGCCTGGTCGATCGGCTGTTTGCAGGGGCGGGACGAATCGTCTTTGTTCGCCGCTACCAGGCAGCTCTTGAAGGTTGGGGCTTCTCCTCCTGCCAGGATATCGGCGACCGCGCTGCCTATGTCACGGATAGGTGCGGCATGTGCTGCCTGCAGCTGGGTGCAGTATTGCGGCAGGTTAAGCGCGCGCATCCAGCGCTTTTGCTCCTGGGGGTTGCTGCGCATTTTTTCGCACAGTCGCCATGTCCACTGCACGGGGGAGTAGGCGAGGAGCAGGCGGCTGCGTTTCGGGTATAGCAGGTAGGGTTTGCTGTCACCGGGGTTGTTTCGCTCATCCTTGCCCAGTTGGGCATTACTCCATTGATGACGGATGAATTGGTGGCCCTTGACCTGATACTCATGAAGCGTGCGGTCCGTTTCATCCCACACATACAGCCAGCCGTCGCGAAGTTGGCGCAGGGTGTAGCTGCGCGTCTTGAGCTTCGGTAGATGACCGGCGTTCCAGCCGTTGGGTAACGGGTTTGGGCCCTGGGTGCTGCCACGAGCCGGTGACTCGTCTATCGCATAGCGAACGGGGTGGATGGCAATTTCACCCGCTTTCAGCGGGCACTGACCATTCGCAGTGGCCGGCTTGTTTTCAAAGGCCTGGTTGCGCTTGGCTTGTTGCAAGGTTTTGTCGGAAGTTGTCGTGCTCATGGAGATCCGTTCCTTTAGCCGGCAAGGCAGTCTTCATCCAGGGCCTGGATACGTTGTTCTGGCGCTAGTTTCTGGGCGTCTGGTGTCCTGGCTAGCCAGGCCTGGTAGGGGCTGTCGGGGCGCATAGCGAAGTCGTTGCCCCAGCAGGCGCAGCGCTCGAGCCAGATCGCAATGCTCCGCTCGTTGACCAGTCCCCAGGACTCGGCGTCGAGTAGGCGTTGTTCCAGCCATTGGCCTCGTTCCTGTTCGCCAAACCCTGTGAGAGCTTGTGGGTAATCTGCGACCATCCAGTCGTATAGCCTTTCCTTGAAGCTGCGCCGATAGGCCTGCTCAAGCGCCTGAACCTGATCATCGGCGAGATGGTTGAGCTTGCCTTCCAATCTGGGGCTGTTGGGTTTTGGGCGATAGGACTGCCATTCGACTGCCTGCGAGGCGGCCCAACTGGGCGGGTTCAAGGGTACTAGCCATTCGCTTATGGGCCCCAGGAGGCTTTGATAAGCGGATGGGGGGTAGCTGCTTAGCCAGTAAGCGGTCACCAGTGGATCTGCGAAGCGAAAGAGGCTGTAGCTACCCAGATTGTCTGTGATAGTGATGAACTGGCTCAGGTGGTCGGCGACATCGTTCAGCGTTGCCGAACTTTGTAGTTTGCTGGCCTGCCTTTGAAAGTGAGGGTTGCTTTGCCATTCACCCAGCAAGGATGAATGGCTGTCCAGCCCAACCAGAATTGGGCCGAGTTCTTTGACCCCGTCCCAGCGGGTGCCGTTGTAGAGTGGAATAACCTCGATAGACTCGCCTGACCCATAAAGCCATTGCAGAGCGTCCTGACGGAGCACTCCATCCACGAGCAGGAAGTCGCGACTCATGCTTTGGCTTCCTGGTTGGCTCGCTCGCAGATTTCACAGCGTGGTGTGGCGCGTAACAGCGCCTGTCGCTGAGCAGGTACAAGCAGTTCTCCCGCCTTATCCACATTCGCAGCCTTTACCTTGCCCGGCAATATCGGCGCCGCGCCCGATCCCTTTCCCGGACTTCCACCTGAGTTCATCCTGATCAAAGGGCCGACCATGGTGATGCCGCTGGCATCCAGTTTGATAAAACTGCCGCCAGCCTTGAAGGTCAGTTCGCTGCCGGCTTCGAGCACCACCTTGAGGCCGCTGGAAAGGTGAATTTCATTGCCCGCCTCGATGAATTGCCCGGTGCCGATCTTCAGATGCTGGCTGTTGCCGACGGTGAGGTGGTCGTTGGCGCGGACTTCGGTCTTGCGGTCGGCGTGGGTGGTGCGGTGTTCTTCGGCCTTGAAGTGGCTGTAGGCGTTGGCCTCGACGGTGTCATGGCGCTCAAAGCCGACGCGGATCTTCTGGTCGTGCTCGATGTTTTCGTCCCAGTCGCGCTGGGCATGGAGGTAGATCTGTTCGGCGCCCTTGCGGTCTTCGATGCGCAGTTCGTTGTAGCCGCCACCGCCCGGGCTACTCAGGGTCTTGAACACCGTGCGGGTCTTGTTCGCCGGCAGGTCGTAGGGGACCTGATGCTCCTTGTGGTACAGGCAGCCGGTCACCAAGGGTTGATCGGGATCGCCTTCAAGGAAGGTCACCAGCACTTCCATGCCGACCCGCGGGATGGCGATGCCGCCATAGCGGTCACCCGCCCAGCTGGAGGAGACGCGCAGCCAGCAGCTGGTCTTGTCATCGGCCTGGGCTTCGCGGTCCCAGTGGAACTGGACTTTTACGCGGCCGTACTCGTCGCAGTGGATCTCTTCGCCAGCGGGGCCGGTGACCACGGCGGTCTGGCTGCCGAGGATCTTCGGCTTCGGATGGTTCAATAGCGGGCGGAAGGGGATGTCCCAGGGCGTGGCACTGAAGCGGTTACGGTAGCCCTGGACGAAGCCGTCACCGCTATCGACATGGCTGGTGACTGACTCCTCCAGCACCTGCGGCTGCTTGCCTTCGTGCTGCACTTCGGTAAGCAGCCAGAGCTGGTTCCAGTCGCTGCGCGGGTGTTCGGTGAGCGGGAGGAAATGCCCACTCACCAGCCTCGGCTGGTCGCTTTCGCCTTCGGCCAGTTCGTAATCATGGCGGTGGCGCTCCAGGGCGCGCTGCGACAGATGCTTGCCGCGGGCGCGCTCGGTGAAGCGGCCAGGGTAGTCGTAGTCCTCGAGATCCGGCTGGAAATCGCTGTGGAACGCGGCCTCCATGCTCAGACGTGGCTTCTCGAAATCGTAATCGCGGCGCGTGACGCGGCTGGTACGGGTTTCCAGGCGCAGGCCGAAACGCTTGATCACCGGCTGGTCGGCGACCAGGCCGCTGTCCTGCTGATAGGCGGTAGCCGCGAGCTTCGGGAAGACCGTCTGGTCATCGCCGAAGACCAGCACATGACCGGCTGTGCTGTGCTCGAAGTGGTAATGAATGCCCTCTTCCTCACACAGGCGCTGGAGGAAGTGCAGGTCGGTTTCGTCGTACTGCACGCAGTATTCGCGCGGCGGGTAAATCACCGGGCCGAGCTGGAAGCGGTAGGCATCGGCCTGGATGCCATGTTCCTCGAGTACCTGAGCGACGATCTGCGGCACGCTGAGGTGCTGGAAGATGCGCTGGTTGGTGCGATGGGCGAGGTAGGCCAGCTGCGGCACCAGCATGAGGCGATAGCGGGTCAGGCGTTGGCCCGATTCACCCTGGGCCGCCTGATGCACCAGCCCGTGGATGCCGCTGCCATCCGGCGCGAAGGCGAGGAAGGCCGGGCGATGCAGCAGGCTTTCCAGGTCCAGATCGGGGCGCTCGCTGACCAGTTCCAGCTCGAAGCGATAGGGCTGGCTGATGGCCTCGCGGCCCCGGAATTCGAGCACCTTGAAGTCGTGCTCGACGCCTTCGAGGGAAAGCGTGAAGTGGGCCTGGTTGGCTGGGGCGAACATCCATGTTCCTCCTGTTCAGTCCATGTATCAGCGCATGGGCGCTTGCGGAGCCCCGTTTAACACAGGCCGTCCGCTCTAGAATGCGTGGTTCGCGCATTCCGGAGCGACGTTGACGGAATCTGTTCAGTGCTTCGCAAAAAAGCGTTCGGCCAGGCGAGCCTGGCCGAAGCGGGACCGCGGCGAATCAGCCGGCGATCGGGGTGCGCCAGTCGTCGGAGCCGGAGGTGCCGGATACCTCGTGGGTCCAGACGATCTTGCGATAGGTGAAGTACACGTCTTCCAGATGGGTGAAATGGGACATGTTCGGGTCCTGGCAGTTGGGCATGCGCGACTGCACGTCGACGATCACCGCATCTTCCAGTTCGATGGTGAAGTAGTGTTCCTGAGTACCGGTGGACGACGTGCGATACCACTCCAGACGGCACTTGTTCAGGCGCTCGCCGGAAGTCAGGGCGTTGAAGATCAGCGGCGACGACTTGTCGAACACCTTGGTGATCATCAGAGGCTTGTGTACACGCTGGCCAGTCGGCTGACCGGACTGCGGGTCACGCGGGATGATGACCTGATGCTGGAAGGCCTGCACTAGGATCTGGTCCTCATGGCCTTCCTGGAAGATGTTGCCAACCGAGTCCTCGGTGAAGGTGCCGGCAGTGATCAGGCCTTGCTTGGTGCCTTCGAGGGACAGATACGCGGGTGTTGGCATGGGTGCTCTCCTTGTCTGAAATGAGTGCCGAATGGCCATTTCGTAACAACAAGCGCCGTGCCAAAAAGTAAAAACTCCTTATTTATCAAATAGATAATAGACGCCCCTATGCAGCCCGAATGGCAGAAGTGATGCTCAGCACAAAAAGCTGCGCAACTTTCTGCGCAGCCGAGGCAACAACTTGCGCAACACCGCCTCAACGCGTGGCAGTTCGCGCTGCGAACAGCTTACTCACAAGGTTATCCACAGAACGCCTGCGCAAGAACCTGCGCAGCACCATTACTGCTGGCGCAGCGTCTTGCCACTTTTCTCCGGGCAAAAAAAACCTCGAACTTCATTGGGGGAGGGGGAAGTTCGAGGTCGAATCCGGACCGCTAGGGCGGGGTCCAGAGATCTGCCAACACTTAACACAACAAGGAGCATCGAAGGGCTTTTACACCCTTCGCATGCTCTGACCGGATGGTTGCAGCGGAAGTTCAACGCGGACGAAAAAAAATTTCGTCGACTACCGACATTTTTCGGCAGCCCGGTCAGTGCGCCTCGTCCCAGTTGTTGCCCACGCCGGCCTCGACCAGCAACGGCACGTCCAGCTGGGCCGCCTCGCTCATCAACGGGCAGATCTGCTGACGGACCTGCTCGACCAGGTCTTCGCGCACTTCCAGCACCAATTCATCGTGGACCTGCAGGATCACCCGCGCATCCAGCCCGCTGTCCTGCAGCCAGCCGTCCACGGCGATCATGGCGCGCTTGATGATGTCCGCCGCGGTGCCCTGCATCGGCGCGTTGATCGCGGTGCGCTCGGCGCCCTTGCGCATGGCGCCGTTCTTCGAATTGATCTCCGGCAGGTACAGCCGCCGACCGAACAGTGTCTCGACATAGCCCTGCTCGGCGGCCTGGGTGCGGGTGCGCTCCATATAGGCGAGCACGCCGGGGTAGCGGGCGAAATAGCGGTCGATGTATTCCTGTGCTTCCTTGCGGCCGACGTCGATCTGCTTGGCCAGGCCGAAGGCGCTCATGCCATAGATCAGGCCGAAGTTGATCGCCTTGGCACTGCGCCGCTGGTCGTTGCTGACCTGCTCCAGCGGTACGCCGAACACCTCGGCGGCCGTGGCGCGGTGCACGTCCAGGTCGTTCTGGAACGCGTGCAAGAGGCCGGCATCCTGCGCCAGGTGAGCCATGATGCGCAGCTCGATCTGCGAGTAGTCCGCCGCCAGTAGCTTGTAGCCCGGCGCCGCGACGAAGGCCTGGCGAATGCGCCGCCCCTCGGCGGTGCGGATCGGGATGTTCTGCAGGTTCGGGTCGCTGGAGGACAGCCGGCCGGTGGCGGTCACCGCCTGGTGGTAGCTGGTGTGGATGCGCCCGGTGCGCGGATTGATCTGCTGCGGCAGCTTGTCGGTGTAGGTGCCCTTGAGCTTGCTCAAGGAGCGGTGCTGCATGATCACCTTGGGCAGCGGGTAATCCTGCTCGGCCAGTTCGGCCAGCACGCTTTCCGCGGTGGACGGCTGGCCGCCGGCGGTCTTGGAGATTACCGGGCAGCCGAGCTTGTCATAGAGGATCGCGCAGAGCTGCTTGGGCGAGCCGAGGTTGAACTCCTCGCCGGCAATATCGAATGCCTCGCGTTCCAGCTGCACCAGTTTGTCGCCCAGCTCGACGCTCTGTTGGCCGAGCAGCTGCGCATCGACCAGCGCGCCATTACGCTCGATGCGCGCCAGCACCGGCACCAGCGGCATCTCGATCTCGGTCAGCACCTTGAGCAGCGATGGCGTCTGCTCCAGCTTGCCGAGCAGGGTCTGGTGCAGGCGCAGGGTGACGTCGGCGTCCTCGGCGGCGTACGGGCCGGCCTGCTCGATGGCGATCTGGTCGAAGGTCAGCTGCTTGGCGCCCTTGCCGGCAATGTCCTCGAAGCGGATGGTGCCGCGGCCGAGGTACTTGAGCGCCAGGCTGTCCATGTCGTGGCGGGTGGCCGTGGCGTCCAGCACGTAGGATTCGAGCATCGTGTCGAAAGCCATGCCGCGCATTTCGATGCCGTAGTGCATCAGCACGTTCATGTCGTATTTGCCGTGCTGGCAGATCTTGGTCTTGGCCGGATCCTCCAGCAGCGGCTTGAGCGCGCCGAGCACGGCATCCAGCTCGAGCTGCTGCGGCACGCCCATGTAGGAATGGCGCAGCGGCACGTAAGCTGCCTGGCCCGCTTCGACGGCAAAGGACACGCCGACCAGCTCGGCGCGTTGCGCATCGAGGCTGGTGGTTTCGGTATCGAAGGCAAAACATTCGGCCGCCTTCAGACGCGCCAGCCAGCGCTCGAAATCGGCTTGCTCCAGCAGGGTCTCGTACTGGGCCTCGGCCTGGATCGAACAGCCTTCGGGCTGCACCTCGCAGTTCTCCCCCGCCGCCTTGGCCTCGCGCAACAGCTCGTCCAGCCACTGCTTGAATTCCAGCTCGCGATAAAGGGCGATCAGCGCCTCGCGGTGCGGTTCCCCGGGCATCAGGTCACCGACCTGGACGTCCAGCGGCACGTCGATCTTGATCGTCGCCAGCTCGTAGGACATGAAGGCGGCATCGCGATGCTCCTCCAGCTTGGCGCCCAGTGACTTGGCACCGCGAATCGGCAGCCCGGCGACCTGATCGAGGTTCTCGTAGAGCCCCTTGAGCCCGCCTGGGATGCCGTTGAGCAGGCCACATGCCGTCTTCTCGCCCACGCCTGGCACGCCAGGAATGTTGTCGACCTTGTCGCCCATCAGCGCGAGGAAGTCGATGATCAGTTCCGGGCCGACGCCGAACTTGTTCTTCACGCCTTCGATGTCATAGACGCTGCCGGTCATGGTGTTGACCAGCGTGACATGCGGGCAGACCAGCTGGGCCATGTCCTTGTCGCCGGTTGAGATGACCACGTCGCGGCCGAGCGCCGCGCACTGCCGGGCCAGGGTGCCGATGACGTCGTCCGCCTCCACGCCATCGACGCACAGCAGCGGCATACCGAGCGCACGGACGCTGGCATGCAGCGGCTCGACCTGCACGCGCAGGTCGTCGGGCATCGGCGGGCGGTGCGACTTGTAGTTCTCGAACAGCGCGTCGCGAAAGGTCGGACCCTTGGCGTCGAAAACCACGGCGAACGGGCTGTCCGGATACTGTTTGCGCAGGCTCAGCAACATGTTCAGCACACCCTTGACCGCGCCGGTCGGCTTGCCGGTGGACGTGGTCAGCGGAGGCAGCGCGTGGAAGGCGCGATAGAGGTAGGACGAACCGTCCACCAGGACGAGGGGGGCTTGGCTCATGAGCGGAATCAACCTTTTCGGCGGGCCCGGAGCTAGAATGCGAAGGACCACTTATCGACAAAGGGACAAGGTTACCATGCGCGCTCTCAAACACCTGATGCTGGCCAGCCTGCTGGCATGCGCCCCTCTGGCCGGCTTCGCCCAGGAGTCGGTCGAAGGTGAGCCGGACGTAACCATCCGTCAGGAAGGCGATCGCACCGTCGAGGAATATCGCGTCAACGGCTTCCTCTACGCCGTGAAAGTCACGCCCAAGCACGGCAAGCCCTACTTCCTGGTGCGGGCCGACGGAAATGACGGCAACTTCGTGCGCTCCGACCAGCCGGACATGCTGATCCCCGCGTGGAAGATCTTCAGCTGGTAATCCAGACATCCGCCGGAGGACAACATGTCGGTATTCACGCCCCTGCAACGCGATGAACTGGAGGCCTTTCTGGCGCCCTACCGGCTCGGCCGGCTGCGCGACTTCCAGGGCATCGCCGCAGGCAGCGAGAACAGCAACTTCTTCATCAGCCTGGAGCAGGGCGAATACGTGCTGACCCTGATCGAGCGCGGCCCGCGCCAGGACCTGCCGTTCTTCATCGAACTGCTCGACGTGCTGCACCGCGCCGGCCTGCCGGTGCCCTATGCGCTGCGCACCGAGCAGGGTGAGGCGCTGCGCGAGCTGGCGGAGAAGCCCGCGCTGCTGCAGCCGCGACTGCCCGGCAAGCACGTGGTCGAGCCCAACCCGCACCATTGCGCCGAAGTCGGTCGGCTGCTGGCCCGTCTGCATCTGGCCACCCGCGAACACATCCTTGAACGCGCCAGCGACCGCGGCCTGGACTGGATGCAGGAACAGGGGCCGAGCCTGGCGCTGAGCCTGTCCGAGGACCAGCTGCCGCTGCTGCGCGATGGCTTGGCGGAGATCGCCGAGCTGCGTCCGAAACTCCTCGCCCTGCCGCGCGCCAACCTGCACGCCGACCTGTTCCGCGACAACGTGCTGTTCGAAGGCAGCCATCTGACCGGCGTGATCGACTTCTACAACGCCTGCTCCGGGCCGATGCTCTACGACCTGGCGATTGCCGTGAACGACTGGTGCTCGCACCCCAACGGCGAGATCGACGGTGAACGCAGCGAGCCCTTGCTGGCGGCCTACTCGGCGCTACGCCGCTTCACTCCGGCCGAAGCCGAACTCTGGCAGCCTATGCTGCGCGTGGCTTGCGTGCGTTTCTGGCTGTCGCGGCTGATCGCGGCGCAGCGTCACGAAGGCAAGACGGACGTGCAGGTGAAAGATCCCGGCGAATTTCATCGGCTGCTGAAAGCACGCCAGCATCCCTCCAGCGCGCTGCCTTTTGCCTTCTAGGCCGCCGGTACCGGCACCGCGCGGCGAAAGCGTTCAACACCTCGCAAATTTTCCAGCGCAACTTGCGACAGCGCGGGCTTTACCCCAAAGTGCCGGGCGCACAGGATGCGCGCCGGCCTGAGCCGAAATGCGCGACGCCCCCATCATCGAAAGGAATCGATGCATGCCCTCCATCTACCAGCTCAAACCCCGTTTTCAGGCACTACTGCGCCCGCTGGTCCAGCGCCTCCATGACAGCGGCATCACGGCCAATCAGGTCACGCTGGCAGCGCTGGTCGTGTCGCTGGCAGTCGCAGCGGCGGTCGCGCTGCTGATCGAGCACCTCTGGGTCTTCCTGCTGATCCCACTGTGGATGCTGCTGCGCATGGCACTGAACGCCATCGACGGCATGCTGGCGCGGGAATTCGGCCAGCAATCGAAGCTCGGCGCCTACCTCAACGAACTCTGCGATGTTGCCGCCGATGCGGCGCTCTATCTGCCGCTCGCGCTGGTGGCCGGCGTCTGGCCTGCTGCCGTGGTACTGGTGGCGGTGCTCGCAGCGCTCACCGAGTACGCCGGTGTGCTCGGTCCGATGGTGGGCGCATCACGTCGTTACGATGGCCCGATGGGCAAGAGCGACCGGGCCTTCGCCTTCGGCGTGCTGGCCACTGGCGTCGCCCTGGGCCTGTTGCCAGCCGCCTGGATCAACGGCTTGTTGCTGCTGATCGCCGGGCTGTCGATCCTCACGCTGGGCAACCGGGTCAGACAAGGCCTGGCGGAAACCGCATCGGCGCCCGCCGAAGCGGACTGAATCGCCACCCGCCCGCACCACCGACTTCCCGCCCGATACCGAGGAACATCCCATGCTCGGCGCTCTGCTCGCCTTCGCGATCACTTCCGTTGCTCGCCTGCTGACCGGTACGCGCAGCCTCTGGATCGGCTGCGCGCCGCTCAACAGGCAACGCATCTACTTCGCCAACCACAGCAGCCACGGTGATTTCGTGCTGCTCTGGGCATCGCTGCCGCCTGACCTGCGGCGCAGGACCCGCCCCGTCGCCGGCGCCGATTACTGGCAGAGCAGCGCATTGCGCCGCTTCGTCATCCATCGTCTGTTCAATGGCGTGCTGGTGGATCGTGAGCGCAGCGGCCCGGAGTCGAATCCGCTGCAACCGATGCTCGACGCCCTGGCCGCCGGCGATTCACTGATCCTCTTCCCCGAGGGCACGCGCAATCTGGAAGAAGGCCTGCTGCCCTTCAAGAGCGGGCTGTATCGCCTGGGCCTGGCGTGTCCGGACGTGGAGCTGGTGCCGGTGTGGATCGCCAACCTCAATCGGGTAATGCCCAAGGGCCGCAGCCTGCCGCTGCCCCTGCTGTGCAGCGTCAGCTTCGGCGCGCCCATGAGCATCGAAAAGGACGAGGACAAGGACGCGTTTCTGCAGCGCGCTCGCCTGGCTCTGCTAGAACTGGCCCCAAAGGAAGACTGACATGGATCGCAATACCCTGCTGCTGTTCGCCGGTATCGGCGCCCTGCTCGCCCTGGCCTCGCTGATCGGCTTTGTCCTCAAGCGCCGCAGCGGCGGCGAGAGCCCGGTGATCGACAACCTCAATGCGCGCATCAATGCCTGGTGGGTGATGGTCGCGCTGATCGGCATCGCCTTCTGGCTTGGCCACACGGCCGTGGTGATCCTCTTCTACCTAGTGTCGTTCTTCGCGTTGCGCGAATTCATGACGCTGACGCCGACACGCAGCAGCGACTATCCGGCGCTGGTCGCGGCGTTCTATCTGGTGCTGCCGCTGCAGTATCTGCTGGTGGCGGTTGGCTGGTACGGCCTGTTCGCCATCTTCATTCCGGTCTACGTGTTCCTGTTGCTGCCCATCCTGGCGTCGCTGGGTGGCGACACCACGCGCTTTCTCGAACGCGCCTCGAAGGTGCAATGGGGCCTGATGATTGCAGTCTTCTGCGTCTCCCACGTCCCTGCCCTGCTCACCCTGGAGATTGCCGGCTACGAGGGTCGCAACCTGCTGCTGATCGCCTGGCTGATCATCGTCGTGCAGCTCTCCGACGTGTTGCAGTACGTCTGCGGCAAGTTGGCCGGCAAGCGCAAGATTGCCCCGCGCCTGTCGCCGTCCAAAACCGTCGAAGGCTTCGTTGGCGGGATATTCCTAGCGACACTGATCGGCGCGGCGCTGTTCTGGATTACCCCGTTCGCCTGGTGGCAGGCGGCCCTGATGGCGCTGCTGCTGAACCTGCTGGGCTTCTTCGGCGGCCTGGTGATGTCGGCGATCAAGCGCGACCGTGGCGTCAAGGACTGGGGGCATATGATCGAGGGCCACGGCGGCATGCTCGACCGGCTGGATTCGGTCTGCTTCGCCGCGCCGATCTTCTTCCACCTGGTGCGCTACGGCTGGACCTGACCTACCACGAACGACGCGCAGCAGGGCGAACCGCCGCCCACCGGGACGGTCGAACCAGGACCACGGGCCAGCGGGCCGCGCTGCTGCTCGCACGGTGAACGCGGATCGACACCGCTGCCATGTCCTCGCGTTAAGATGTCGTCACATACGCTGTCGCCAGCACGCTGGGCCAACCCCTGCTGCCGGCGATCACGCAGCCGCCGTTTCGATGCATCAGCTCCTCGATGGCGTGGCCATCGCATTCAGGAACCATCAATGACCCAACCCCTCGTAATCAATGCCTCGGTGAGCCCCAAAGGCAGTCTGGAAACGCTTTCCCAGCGCGAAGTACAGCAACTGAGCGAAGTCGGCTCCGGCAGTACCCACAAGCTGTTCCGCCAGTGCGCGCTGGCCATCCTCAACACCGGCACGCGCATCGATAACGCCAAGACCATCCTCGAAGCGTACGAAGACTTCGAGGTGCGCATCCTGCAACAGGACCGTGGCGTACGCCTGGAGCTGTTCAACGCACCGGCCGATGCCTTCGTCGACGGCGAGATGATCGCCAGCACCCGCGAGATGTTGTTCAGCGCCCTGCGCGACATCGTCTATACCGAGAGCGAACTGAGCAACGCACGCATCGATCTGGACAGCTCGCAAGGCATCACCGACTACGTGTTCCACCTGCTGCGCAACGCCCGCACGCTGCGCCCAGGCGTCGAGCCGAGCATGGTGGTGTGCTGGGGCGGTCACTCGATCAGTACCGAGGAGTACAAGTACAGCAAGCGCGTCGGACACGAGCTGGGGCTGCGCAGCCTGGATGTCTGTACCGGCTGCGGCCCCGGCGTGATGAAGGGGCCGATGAAGGGCGCCACCATCGGCCACGCCAAGCAGCGCCGCGTTGGCAGCCGCTACCTGGGCCTGACCGAGCCGGGCATCATCGCCGCCGAGGCGCCAAACCCGATCGTCAACGAGCTGGTGATCCTGCCGGACATCGAGAAGCGCCTGGAGGCCTTCGTGCGGGTCGGCCACGGCATCATCATCTTCCCCGGCGGCGTCGGCACCGCCGAGGAATTCCTCTACCTGCTCGGTATTCTGCTGCATCCGGACAATCGCGACGTGCCCTTCCCGGTGATTCTCACCGGACCAAGCGATGCGGCGGACTACCTGCAACAGCTGCATGACTTCGTTGGCGCCACCCTCGGCGAGGAAGCGCAGAAGCGCTACCAGATCATCTTCAACGACCCCGCCGAAGTAGCGCGCCAGATGACCGAGGGGCTGCGCGAAGTACGACGCTTCCGCCGCGAGCGCAACGATGCGTTCCACTTCAACTGGCTGCTGAAGATCGAGGAAGGTTTCCAGCGACCGTTCGACCCGACCCACGAGGCGATGGCGAGCCTACCGCTGCGCCGCGACCTGCCGGCCCATGAGCTGGCCGCGAACCTGCGCCGGGCCTTCTCCGGGATCGTCGCCGGCAACGTCAAGGACAAGGGTATCCGCCGCATCGAGCAATACGGCCGTTACGAGATCCACGGCGACGCGTCGATCATGCAGCCGCTGGACAAGCTGTTGCAGGCCTTCGTCGAGCAGCACCGCATGAAGCTGCCGGGAGGCGTGCCGTACACGCCCTGCTATCGCGTGGTGACCTGAGCGCGCTTCGCCTGGCACCAACGAAAAAGGCCCGAGGCATCAGCCCGGGCCTTTTTTCATCCGACCGCGTGAGCGGTCAGCCACATTTGGAGTTGCCGCAGTTCAGGCAGGTGGCGCAGCCATCCATCTGCACCACGGCCTGGGTGTTGCACTTGTTGCACAGCTGCGCGCCGGCCGGAAAGCCTTCACCCGGCTCCACCGCCACCGCGCCCTGGCTGGCCTCGTAGGCGGCGCGCTTCTCGGCCAGGTACTTGAGCTGGGTTTCGTCCAGCGCATGGCCTTCGAGCATGCCGATGGCGATCAGATGGCGCTCCAGCACCGCACCGATCTCGGCGACGATCGACGGCATGTAGACGCCGCCCTTCTTCAGGTAGCCGCCGCGCGGATCGAACACTGCCTTGAGCTCCTCGACGAGGAAGGTGCAGTCACCGCCCTTGCGGAACACCGCGGACATGATCCGGGTGAGCGCGACGATCCACTGGAAGTGGTCCATGTTCTTCGAGTTGATGAAGATCTCGAACGGCCGGCGCTGCTCGTGCGGCGTGCCGGCGTTGAGCACGATGTCGTTCACGGTGACGTACAGCGCGTGCTCGAACAGCGGCGACTTGATCTTGTAGGTCATGCCGATCAGGGTTTCCGGGCGCTGCAGGCTCTCGTCCATCTCCACCACGTTGACGGCCTTGCTCGCCGTGCCGTCGCTAGCGCTGGCCGCGGTCGCGGGGCGCTCGAGGGTCTCGTCGACGACCTTGAAGCCCTTGATGCGCTGGGTGATCTTTACGGTCATTGTGCAATCTCTCCTGCCGGGCGGCGCTCGCGGCCCGGCGTCCAAACGGTTGGCGGGCCGGCTTCAGTACTTGCCGTAGTAGCCTTCTTTGAGGGCGTCGAACAGGTTGGCGGCGGTGTTCACCTCGCCGTCATATTCGACCTCCTGGTTGCCCTTGAGCTCGACCACGCTGCCGTCTTCGAGGGTGAAGCGGTACAGGGTCTTCTCCAGGTCGGCCTCCTTGACCAGCACGCCCTGGAAGGCCGCCGGGTTGAAGCGGAAGGTGGTGCAGCCCTTGAGGCCCTGGCGCCAGGCATAGCGGTAGATGTCCTTGAACGCCTCGAACGGGTAGTCGGTCGGCACGTTGGCGGTCTTGGAGATCGACGAATCGACCCAGCGTTGCGCGGCGGCCTGGATATCCACGTGCTGGGTCGGACTGACGTCATCGGCGGTGATGAAGTAGTCCGGCAGCTTTTCGCCCGGCTCGTCGGATCCCGGCTTGGCGCGCTCGTTGATCAGCGTGCGATAGGCCAGCAGCTCGTAGCTGAACACCTCGATCTTCTCCTTGGCCTTGCGGCCAGGTCGGATCAGGTTGCGCGAATAGTGATGGGCGAAGCTCGGCTCGATGCCGTTGGAGGCGTTGTTGGCCAGGCTCAGGCTGATGGTGCCGGTAGGCGCGATCGAGCTGTGGTGGGTGAAGCGCGCGCCCTGCTCAGCCAGCGCCTCGATCAGCTCGGGCGCGTACTCGGCGATCTTCTGCATGTAACGCGAATACTTGGCATGCAGCACGCGACCGGAAATCTGGTCGCCGACCTTGTAACCGTCCTTGGCCATTTCCGGACGCTTGCGCAGCATTTCGGCGGTAACTTCGAAGGTCTGGCTCAGCAACGGTGCCGCGCCCTTCTCCTTCGACAACTCCAGCGCCTGCTCCCAGCCGACCAGCGCCATCTCGCGGGCGACTTCCTCGGTAAACACGCAGGCTTCCGGGCTGCCATAGCGCAGCTTGAGCAACGTCAGGGTCGAGCCGAGACCGAGGAAGCCCATGCCGTGGCGGCGCTTGCTCTCGATCTCGTGGCGCTGCTGCTCCAGCGGCAGGCCGTTGATCTCGACGACGTTGTCCAGCATGCGGGTGAAGACGCGCACCACTTCGCGGTACTTGTCCCAGTCGAAGCGCGCTTCGACGCCGAACGGGTCGATGACGAAATGGGTCAGGTTGATCGAGCCCAGCAGGCAGGAGCCGTATGGCGGCAGCGGCTGCTCACCGCAGGGGTTGGTCGCGCGGATCGCCTCGCACCACCAGTTGTTGTTCAGCTGGTTGACCCGGTCGATGAGGATGAAGCCCGGCTCGGCGTAGTCGTAGGTGGAGACCATGATCATGTCCCACAGATGCCGCGCCTTGACCCGCCCGTAGATCTTGCAGGCCACCAGGCCATCGTCGCGCACGATGTAGCCGTCGTGCACCGGCCATTCGCGCCAGACCACCTGGGCATCGTCGGCCAGATCCAGCTCGGCGGCTTCCTTGGCATGCACCGGGAAGATCAGCGGCCACTCGCCGTCGGCCTCGACGGTCTGCATGAACTCGTCGGTGATCAGCAGGCTCAGGTTGAACTGACGCAGGCGGCCGTCCTCGCGCTTGGCACGGATGAACTCGCGCACGTCCGGATGGCCGACGTCGAAGGTGCCCATCTGCGCGCCGCGGCGGCCGCCGGCCGAACTCACGGTGAAGCACATCTTGTCGAAGATATCCATGAACGACAGCGGGCCGCTGGTGTGCGCGCCGGCGCCGGAAACGAACGAGCCGCGCGGGCGCAAGGTGCTGAACTCGTAGCCGATGCCGCAGCCGGCCTTGAGCGTCAGCCCGGCCTCGTGGACCTTGCCGAGAATGTCGTCCATCGAGTCGGTGATCGAGCCGGAAACGGTGCAGTTGATGGTCGAGGTGGCCGGCTTGTAATCCTGCGCGCCGGCATTGGAAATGATCCGCCCGGCCGGGATGGCGCCATTGCGCAGCGCCCAGAGGAAGCGCTCGTACCAGTGCTCGCGCTGCTTGGCCGGTTCGACATCGGCCAGGGCGCGAGCGACTCGCTGCCAGGTATCGTCGACGCTCTGGTCGATGGGCGTGCCGTCCTTACTGCTCAGGCGGTACTTCTGCGACCAGATGTCCTCGGAAGCCGCCTGCAGGGCGATGCTGGAAGTGCTCTTGCTGTCTGCCGCGATGGGCCCGTCCGTCTTCGCCATGCGCTGCGCATCCTCGTGCCGAAAGTGGGAGAAAGGGGAAACCCGTACGATAGCGAATTTCCTTGGGGAGCATATGACTCTTGTCAAATTACCCGGAGCGCTGACGAACGATGCGCGATGTCCGGCCCAGAAACGAAAAAACCCGCCGAATGGCGGGTTTTTCCTTCAAGGGGCCGATCAATTACTTGATCTTGGCTTCCTTGTAGATCACGTGCTTGCGAACGACCGGATCGAATTTCTTGATTTCGATCTTGTCGGGGGTGGTGCGCTTGTTCTTGTCGGTGGTGTAGAAGTGGCCGGTACCGGCGCTGGACACCAAACGGATCAGGTCACGCATGATTGCTCTCCTTAAACCTTTTCGCCGCGGGCGCGCAGCTCGGCCAGAACGACGTCGATGCCACGCTTGTCGATGATGCGCATGCCTTTGGCACTCAGGCGCAGACGCACGAAGCGGTTCTCAGACTCGACCCAGAAGCGATGATGCTGCAGGTTCGGCAGGAAACGACGACGGGTTTTGTTGTTTGCGTGGGAAATGTTGTTCCCGGTTACCGGACCCTTACCGGTAACTTGACAGACTCTCGACATGCCTCAGCCCTCTAAAACCACATGCCCAACCCGGCATGGGTTGGCCGCTTGAATTCACTTGTCAGTTCGGCGCTCAGCGCCACGATTCATGGGGGTCTTACCGGCCACGCTGCGAGCGAAGATACCGGGCCCCTAGAAAAGAGCGCTGCTTTATATCAGAAAGCCCCCTGAGCAACAAGCGCGGATTGTTTTTTCCACCCGGCTGCGCTGGGCTCGCCGAGCCCCGCCGGCAAGCCCGTGGGGCGCGCGCTGCAACAGCCCCGCTCGTCGCCTCGCTACATATATATAGGCAGCGATCAGCTCGCCGCTGCCCGCGCCTCGTCACGCAGCTGGCGGCGCAGCAGCTTGCCCACCGCCGTCTTCGGCAGCTCATCGCGGATCTCGATGGCGCTCGGCAGCTTGTAACCGGTCAGGAACTGGCGGCAGTGCGCGAGCAGGGTCTGATCATCGGTCGCCTCCCGCAGGCTGACGAAGACCTTCACCGCCTCGCCCTTGCGCGCATCCGGAATGCCCACCGCCACGCATTCACGTACCGACGGGTGCTGCATCAGCACATCCTCGATCTCGTTGGGGAATACGTTGAAACCGGACACCAGGATCATGTCCTTCTTGCGATCGACGATCTTCACGAAACCCTCGGCATCCAGCAGCGCGATGTCGCCGGTCTTGAGCCAGCCGTCCGCGGTGATTACCTTGGCCGTCTCCTCCGGCCGCTGCCAGTAGCCCTGCATCACCTGCGGGCCACGCAGCCAGAGCTCGCCCGGCGTCTCCGCCGGTACGTCGTTGCCGTCGTCGTCCACGGTGCGCAGCTCGGTGTCGATCAGCGCCTGGCCGATGTAGCCCTCGCGGTAGGGGCTCAGCTGAGTACCGGTCGCCACAACCGGCGAGGCCTCGGTCAGGCCGAAACCTTCGCGGATCGGCGCCCCGGTCAGTGCCTGCCAGCGACGCCCGACCTCACTGTTGAGCGGCGCACCGCCGGAGGTCGCCCACTTCAGATGGGAGAAATCGATGCTGCAAAACTCTGGGTGATTCATCAGCCCGACGAACAGCGTGTTGATGCCGCTGAGCAGACTGAACGGATAGCGCTGCATGGCACCGATGGTTTCGTCCAGGTTGCGTCCGTCCCGGATGAACACCGTGTGCAGGCCCATACCCACCGAACTCAGGCAGTTCGTGGCAAAGGCCATGATGTGATACAGCGGCAGCGGCGCGATGCGCACGTCCTTTTCCGGCTCCAGCAGGCCCGGCTTGTCGAACAGCTCGATGGTCTGCAGCACGTTGGCCAGCAGGTTGCGGTGACTGAGCATCGCGCCCTTGGACACACCGGTGGTGCCGCCGGTGTATTGCAGCAGCGCCAGCCGGTCGAGCCCGGCGACGCAGTCCAGCGCCGGGCTCTGTTCACCCAGCCGCAGCGCCTGCATGAAGCGCTCTGTTGCCGGCTCCTGGCTGTCATAGACCGGCGCCTGCAGATCCTCGACGCTGGTGAGGATGATCCGTTCCAGTGCGGTGTCGGCCTGTACCGCCCGCACCAGCGGCAACAGCCGGTCGAGCACGAGAATCGCCCTGGCACCGGAGTCGCGGAACTGGTGGCGCGCTTCGGCGGCGGTGTATTGCGGATTGGTGTTCACGATCACCAGCCCCGCCTTGAGCGCGCCGAAGGTGGCGATGGGGTACTGCAACGAGTTGGGCAACTGCAGCGCCAGGCGGTCACCGGGTTGCAGCCCCGCATGATGGCGCAGGTACCGGGCGAAGGCGTCGGCCTGCCGGGCCAGGTCGCCGTAGCTGAGGCGGTCATCGCCACAGGAGAATGCCGTGCGGTGCGGGTGCTTGGCGCAGGCCAGGGTCAAGAGGTCATGGACGTTCTGATAGCCGCCACGGGCCAGTTCGGCGGCCACGTAGCCTTGCACGGGAGCGGACATCGACATTCTCCAAAATGAATTATTGTTTTACTGTGCGAAACTGGATGTCGAATTCGATACTAGACGATCGATTTTCTCCTCGCAATGATCGCCATTGGCCGCACTGCTCGCGGTCGGGCGATCTGCTATCGTTCGCCACCGCTGCCCACTAGCCAGAAAGACCGAAACCATGAGCGACGACATCGAAGACACCGGCACTCCCAAGGATCGCAAGTTCGTCGAGGCCCTGGCCCGCGGGCTGGACGTGCTACGCGCCTTCACCCACGGCTCGGTGGTGATGGGCAACCAGGACATCGCACGCATCACCGGGCTGCCCAAGCCCACGGTGTCGCGCATGACCTATACCCTGACCAAGCTCGGCTACCTCAGCTACTCCCAGCAGCTGGAGAAATACCAGCTCGACTCCGGCGTGCTGGCGCTCGGCTACGCCTATGTGTCCAATCTGCGGGTGCGCCAACTGGCCAAACCCTACATGGACGACTTCGCCCGCCGTACCAACACCACGGTGGGTCTAACCTGCCGCGACCGGCTGTCGATGATCTACGTGGAGAACTGCCGCCCGGCCGAGGTCACCACCCTGCGCATGGACGCCGGCGTGCGTCTGCCGCTGGCCACCACCGCAGCCGGCCGCGCCTTTCTCGCCGCCACCCCGGAAAAGGAGCGTGAGCACCTGATGGCGGCGCTGGCGGCCAAATATGGAGAGGGCTGGGTGGCGATCCGCGACTCCCTGCAGGCCTCGTTCGAGGAGTTCGCCCGGCACGGCTTCTGCCTGTCACTGGGTGACTGGGACCGCAACGTGATGGCCGCCGGCGTGCCGCTGCACCTGGCCGATGGCAGCATCATGGCGCTGACCTGCGGAGCCCCGTCATTCCAGCTCAGCGAGGAGACCCTCAAGGGCTCGCTGGCGCATCAGCTGGAGATGCTGGCCCGCGATATCGAGAGCCTGGGCGTCTAGCCTGCCCGCCTGATTAGGCCCTGACGCTGACCCAGGCGATATCCGCCAGCAGCTCGCGGCAGTCGGCCAGCGAGGTGCGCGAACGTCCGGCCAGCCAGTTGCGCGCCATGTCGTGGCAGGGGCCGATCACCACTGCCAGGAAGCAGTCGCCCGGCATGCGTCTGAATGCCCCGCTTTCGCGATGTCGGCGCAGGATCGCTCCGACCCGCTCGCCATGCACGCGGTTGACCTCGCGTAGCTGCTCGCCCATCTCCCCCGCCTCGACCCGCCCGCGGTTGTGCAGGACGAAACGCGCCCAGTCCGGATTCGCCACCACCCAGTCGATATAGCTGGTGACGAACAGCCGGACGCAGGCCTCGGCATCCAGCGTCTCGATCAGCCCGGCCTCGAGCAGCGCGGCGTACTCGCCAATGCCCTCCAGATACAGCGCGGCGATGATCCGCTCGCGATTGCCGAAGTGGTGATAGAGGCTGCCGATGCTGGCGCCGGAGCGATCACGAATCATCTCGATGGTCGTCGCCTCGACACCGAATTCAGTGAAACAAGCGAGCGCGGCCTGAAGGATTTCCTGCTTGCGGCTACTGCGGGCCATCCGGCCTCCCGTCTAACTAGAATATTTTTCTAGAATTATCTTCTACTGCTCGTATACTGCACCGACGTGGCAATCGCAACAGTGCGGAGAACAACAAGATGGCGACGATACAGGTTGAAGAACGCTCCATCGACAACGGCAACGGCCATGCCTTGTCCAGCTACTGGTATCAGCCGAGCAGCACGCCATGCGGCATCGTGTTGATCGCGCCGGCGATGGGCGTGCCGCAGCGCTTCTATACCGACTTCGCCAGCTGGCTGGCCGGGCAGGGCTACCTGGCGGTGACCTTCGATTATCTGGGCATGGGCCGCTCGCGGCGGGGGCCGCTTCGCCAGTTGAACGTGGACATCCTCGACTGGGCGCGCCACGACTGCAGCGCAGTGCTTGCCAGGGCCGCCGAGGCCGCCGGAGAGCTGCCGCTGTACTGGATCGGCCACAGTGTCGGCGCGCAGATTCTGCCGCTGGTCAAAGGCCACGAGCGCCTGACCCGCATCGTCACCATCGCCGCCGGCAGCGGCTACTGGCGCGAAAACAGCCCGCAGATCCGCAACAAGGCCTGGCTGCTCTGGCATGGCCTGGCGCCCGTGCTGACCGCGGTGGCCGGCTACTTCCCAGGCGGTCGCATCGGGGCAGTCGGCGACCTGCCCGCCGGGGTGATTCGCCAGTGGCGGCGCTGGTGTCTGCATCCAGACTACCTGGTCGGTGTCGAGGGCGAGCCCATGCGCCAGGCCTTCGCCGCCGTGCGCACGCCCCTGACTTCGCTGTCCTTCAGCGACGACGAAATGATGTCGGCGCGCAACACCGAATCCCTGCATGGCTTCTACAGCTCGGCACCGAAAACCATGCAGCGCATCGCGCCCGCGGAAATTGGCGCCACGCGGATCGGCCACTTCGGCTTCTTCCGTCGCGGATTCGCCGACAGCCTCTGGACGCCACGCTTGTTGCCAGAGCTGATGCCGGGCCAATAACAAACGATGGCGTGACCCCTAACTATCGGTTTCGCAGAGCGGAACACTGCTAGCATATTTCGAAACATATGCGAGGGTTATTCCGCTTGCCGGATCGGCGATCTCCGACAAAAGTGAGGATGGGCTGCAGCCCCTCTCGCTAATCGGAGCTTGCCATGCACAACAACAATAACGGCTACCCCTCGAGCACCCGCGCCTGGATGACGGTCGCGATCCTGATGCTCGCCTACGTGCTGTCCTTCGTCGACCGGCAGATTCTCAACCTGCTGGTCGAACCGATCCGCCGCGATCTGGACATCACCGACACCCACATGAGCCTGCTCATGGGCTTCTCCTTCGCGGTGTTCTACACCATCTGCGGCGTGCCCATCGGACGCCTGGCCGATCGCAAGAGCCGCCGCGGCATCATTGCCATCGGCGTGCTGGTGTGGAGCCTGATGACCGCGCTCTGCGGCACGGCGCGCACCTTCTGGCAGTTTCTCGTGTTCCGCATTGGCGTCGGTGTCGGCGAGGCGGCGCTGTCGCCCTCGGCCTATTCGCTGATCGCCGACAGCTTTCCGCCAAAGCTGCGCGGCACCGCGATGAGCGTCTATTCGATGGGCATCTACATCGGCTCAGGCCTGGCCTTTCTGCTCGGCGGACTGGTGGTCAAGTTCGCCTCGGCACAGGGCGATGTGGAGCTGCCGGTGCTCGGCATGGTCCGCCCCTGGCAACTGATCTTCCTCGTACTCGGTGCAGCCGGCGTGCTGTTCACCGCCGTGCTCTTGCTGATCCGCGAGCCATCGCGCAAAGGCGTCGGCGCCGGTGTCGAGGTGCCGCTGAGCGAAGTGGCCGGCTATATCCGCCAGAACCGCCGCACCGTGCTGTGTCACAACTTCGGCTTCGCCTGCCTGGCTTTCGCCGCCTACGGCAGTTCGGCGTGGATTCCGACGTTTTTCATCCGCACCTACGGCTGGTCGGCCAGCGACGTCGGCGTGCTCTACGGCTCGGTGGTGGCAGTGGCCGGCTCGATCGGCATCATCGCCGGCGGGCGGCTGTCGGACCTGCTGCACCGCCGCGGTTATCGCGACGCACCGCTGCGCGTGGGCATCATCTCCGCCGCGCTGACCCTGCCGCTCAATCTCGCCTACCTGGCCGGCACCGGCGAACTGGCGCTGGCGCTGATCGCCCTGCACGTCTTCACCATCGCCATGCCCTTCGGCGTCGGGCCGGCGGCGATTCAGGAAATCATGCCCAACTCCATGCGCGGCCAGGCGTCGGCGGTGTACCTGTTCGTCATCACCATGGTCGGCCTCGGCATCGGCCCGACCGCGGTGGCGCTGGGCACCGACTTCGTCTTCGGCGACGACAACGCCCTGCGCTACTCGCTGCTGATCGTCACCGGCGTTGCGCTGGTCGGCGCGATAGTCCTGCTCGGCATGGGGCTCAAGCACTACCGTGGCAGCCTGGATCGCTTGCAGGAATGGAAGCCGCAGGCTACAGCTACGCCAGCGCCGGCGTGACAAATCGACGCATGGCGGCCAGTACTTTCATTGAGTGCACTGGTCGCCGTGCGGACAGGTCGTTACTGCCCAATAAGCCTTGTGCGGCGTCAACTTCAGCGCGCCGGATTGTCAGCAAATTGAGCTGAAAGGCGACCACCACGACACTCCCAAAGCCCTGCAGCTTCAGCCGCTCGGACTCGGAATGCCGCCCTAGAGGCCTTTTTGAGTTTGTGATGCAGGCCGTATTTGTGTGTAATTGCCGGCCATTTCAAGGATTGAAACGGCAGCCCCGCCGGCACTGCAACGGCCGTCGCGTCAGTCCTGAATGCTACCTGCCAGCCATTCAGATAAGGACTACCTCATGGGCTTCGCAAAAAAAACCAGCGTGCTGCTTCTCAGCAGCGCCATGGTGTTCAGCGCCGGTTGCGCCAACATGGCCGAAAACGAGTGGGCGAACAAAGAGAACATCGGCACCTTGGTCGGCACCGCTGCAGGCATTCTCATCGGCAGTCAGGTCGGGAACGGTAGCGGTCGCACCGCAGCGATGATCGCAGGCGCACTGGCCGGCGGTTACCTGGGCAAGACCATCGGTGCCAAGCTCGATGCGCGGGACCGCGAAGCGCTGGCCCTGCAGACTCAACAGGCGCTGCAGCATGCTCAGGACGGGCAAGCCACTCAGTGGTCATCGAGCCATAGCGATGCCAAAGCCACCATTACCCCGGTCAAGACCGAAACCGTGCAACGCGAAGTTGCGGTCAAGCGCACGCCCAAGGTGCAGCCGGTAGCGAACATGACACTGATCAACCAGCCCTACCAGGCGGTTAAATCGGCCAACGTACGCAATGCGCCCGACCTCAAAGCCGAAAAGGTTGCAGGATTGCCAGCCGGTACAACCTTTACTGCGATCGGTCGCACCGACAATGACTGGATCATGGTGGGCCGCCGCGGCGTAACCATCGGCTACGTCTACGCGCCGCTGGTGACACAGGTCAAAAAGCCCGCCCAGTCGACCCAGACCGCTGCAGCCGCAACGGCTACCGATCTCGACAGCCTTGATGTCGCCAGCGCAGCCTCCAAGGGAATCGACCTGGACGCCATCGACCTGGATGCTGTTCCGGTCGAGCAGACCATGACGGCACAGGCCACCTGCCGGACGATCAAGTACGACGTGACAGCCCAGGGCAGCAATGAGCAGCAGACTGCAAAAGCCTGTCAGGCGGCCGACGGTGCCTGGGAGCTGATCTGATGAACGTACGCCACATTTCCCTACTGGCCCTAAGCCTGGCCGTGGCGGCTTCGGCCCAGGCAGCCAGCCACCGACTGGCCTATTCGAAGGCGGAAAACGTCGAGGTCTTTGTCGACCATGCCGATGGCCAGCCTTGGTGCAGCGACAACCTACAGCTGCGTTTCGCTTTTGCCGGCCCAGCAAACCAGGACTCCATCAACCGGTTGCTGCCAAAACTCGGCGGCCTGTTCGCTAGCCAGTGCTCGAGCGCTACGCAGCTGAGCTGGACCAGCGTAGACAGCGCTGGCAAGACGCAAGCCCGCGGCCACTCCAGCCAAGCCGCAGGCTGGCTGGCACAAGCGGCGAGTACTGCCCCCGCAGCCACGCAACCAGCCGCCGAGCAAGCCCCTGCGCCAACCGTCGCCCAAGCGCTTGCTGAAGCCCCCGCTGCCGCTTCACCTGCTGCGCGCGAGACCGCTCCGGCCACCGCAGAGCCGGAACCGGCCAAACCGACGCAAGCAGAAGCCGAAGCACCACAACCCCCAGCTACATCCCCAGCGCCGACAGCACCTGTGGCCGACGCCCAACCCGCTGAGCCGGCAGAAAAGCCAGCCCCAATAGAGCAGGCTGTGGCCCCCGCCCCGGTTATCACCAAAGAGTTCAGCGTCAACGGCTGGCAACCTCCGCTGGCCCGGGACGTTTTTGCCAAGGCCGACTTCATCACCGAGATCGCGGATCAGAGCGGCTGCCGCTTCCGCCTGGGGTTCAAGCCGGAGGACGACATAGCGAATATCTCCGCGACATCCAGCGGCGTGACATGCGGCCCGGACGGCTACGCGCAGGGCAACGGCTCGCTGACGCTCAACCGCCGCGATGGCGTGCGTCTGCATCAGTTCAAAGGCAGCTTCCTCGATGGCCTGGAAATCTACGGCGACGCGCCGCAGCTTCCGGTAGTGGGCATCGACCAACGCAAGAACCTGTTGCTGCTGTTGCATAGCGAACCTGCCAGCAAGGTGCATTATCTGCTGCGCATGGGCCATAGCTATGGCGGCCACTGGAATGGCGGCAGTGTCACGCTGATCGCTCTAACCGAAAACCGTGAGCTGTTCCGCGATCTGGATAGCATTCGCCGAACAATCGACCTCGCCACCGCACACCTCGACAAGAGCGCGCCGAAGATCAGGGCGATCCAGTTCTACGGCATGCGGGATCTGGAAAAAGGGCTTTACGAAGGCGACCGCGATTTCTGGCTCTACGACATTTCGCTTTCGCGTCATTACCGTACCAAGAAGTGGGAGTACGACCCGGCCCGCGCCGATAACCACCTGTTTGCATACGAGCGCAAGGAAGCTGAACTGCAGCGCCGCGCCGAGCTGGAGCGCGAGCGAGAAGCCCAGCGTCAGCGCGAGCTGCTTGCACGCCAGGCTGAGCAACAGCTGCAGCTGTATCGTCAGCTGCGCCGTGAAACTCGCAAACCCGAAGAGCTCTACGGACGCATCCTCAGCGATGCCAGCTACCGGCCGTTCAGTGGGGGTAGCTATGCCGCGATGATGCAAGGCCGCGCACAGAGCTACAGCCAGATCGTCCATATCGATGGCAAGACCGATGGTGGCTGGAAGATCGACTATCCGTATGCCGCCGTACTGGATACCAAAGATAGCGCGCAAGACGCCGACGAGGGCTGGTTCCTGGTCAAGGGCGAGGCGCGCCTGGATGCGTCGCGCAAGGATGAGCAAAGCCTGCCGTTGACGCTGATCAGCGCCACCACGCTGCAAGCCTGCAGCGAAAAGGGCTGCGCCGATCTGCGCGACCCGCTGAAACTCGCACGACATGAAATCGGTGACCCGGACTGGACGCCGGAAGAGGCCAAATCACGGATACAACAAGCCTGGCCCGAACGTGCCGAGCTTCAAGGAGATGACGAATGAGCAAGCGCCTACCCCTGATCGCCGGCGCTGCTGTTGCCGTGTTGGTGGCCGGCTACTTCGGCTTGAGCGCCTACAGCAGCAGCCAGGCAGAGAAATTGATCGAAGACTGGGTTTACGATCACGAGCTTGAGGATACCCTGCGTTGGAAGTCGGTTTCATCCAGCCCATTCGGCGGCCGCGTGACGATCTCCGAACTGCAAGTGGAGGCCGGAGGACGCGAGCCAAGCCTGCAGGTGGCTGAGGTCATCATCAGCGACCGTTCCATCAACGACGAGCGGACCCGCTTGCGGCTGCGCTTCAATGGCGTCGAGGCCGACAACCGTGCCCTTGGCGGCCTAAGCAGTCTCGGCGCGATGGCCGGCGGCGGGTTCGGCCGAGGCATGGCTAGCGCTCGCGGCTTCGAACCCGCACTGATCAGCGGCCTGGCCGAGCTCAAGCCCTACGACGTCGAGATCTACGTGGATATCGATGACGATGCCGGCACCCTGGAGACAGAGCTGGCAGTCGACCTGCCAGAACTGTTCGATTCGCGTGTCAGTTACCGCCTGAACAACCTACGGGATTTGAATCGCAAGCTGCAGCGCCTGAGCGAAAGCCTCGGTGGCGACGAGCGGGGGCAGCGGGCATTCATGAACGAGCTGGGCGAGTTGGCATCGAGCGTCGAGCGCGCCGAATTGCAAAGCGCCTCGTTCAGCGTCAAGGATCGCGGCATGGCCGAGCGCAGCATTGCGCTGTATCAGCGTTACAACACCCCCCTGAACCCCAGCGAAGGCAGCGCCGACAAACAACGCCAAGCGCATTACGAGAAGGTCGTTGAACGGACCGAGAAGGACTGCAACCGTGAATTCAAGGACCTGCCAAAGGGCATGAAAGACGGCTGCGAACTGCTCAGGAAGGCTCTGCTCGGCAAGGTCAGCGGCATGGAGTTGAAGGTCGAACCGAAAGAGCGCGTGCGCCTGTCAGATCTGGGCGACCTGCAGGATGGCCGCCGCAGCAAGCGCCTGCTGGACCGCCTGAACCCGCAACTCGACAGCATCTGATCGCCAGCTGATCGCGTCGCTAAAAAGGCCGGGCATTGCCCGGCCTTTTTCATATCTGGAACGAATGAGCCGCAGCCGGTGCGATCACCGCCTGGTAAAAGCGGCGTATGCCTTCGGCTGTTTGCATCGCAATCGCTCTTTTTATCCGCAGGGTGGATCGCGCCCCGAACCACCGCAACGCGCCACCGATTTATTTCGCATGGATGTTGAAGACGACGTCCGCCCTGTCGGGCTAGGGGCACCGACCCGGCCACGCGGATGTGAAGCCCACGCTCCACCCTCTGCACTCTCGAACCACACACAACCATCGGGCCATAAAAAACCCGCTCCTGAGAGCGGGTTTTTTCATGCTGCAGGCGGGGCGATCAGGCCACCTGCATCAGCTTCGCATAGGCCTTCAGGTGGTGGTCGTCGTCACCGAACTGGTGGGCGATCATCACCAGGCGCTTGGCGTGGTGGGCGAGGTTGTATTCCCAGGTCATGCCGATCCCGCCGTGCAGCTGGATGGCTTCCTCGGCCACCTTGCGCGCGGCGCGGGCGCAGATGTACTTGGCGGCAGCGATGATGCGGCTGCGCTCGTCGTTGTCTTCGCCATCGGCAAAGGTCGCGGCGAGGATTGCCATGCTGGTGGCCTGCTCCAGCTCGGTCTGCATGTCGACCATGCGGTGCTGCAGGACCTGGAACTTGCCGATCGGCACGCCAAACTGCTTGCGCGTCTTCAGATAGTCGAGGGTCAGCTTGCAGGCCTCATCCATGCTGCCCAGCGCATCGGCGCACTGCGCGGCGATCGCACGGCCCTGCTGGTAGCGCATCGCGGGCAAGGCATTACCCAGCTCACCAAGCAGCGCCTCGGCACCCACCTGCACGTTGTCGAGGAACAAGTCGCAGCCCTTACGCCCATCGATGGTCGGGTAGACGCGACGGCTGACGCCCTGGGCGCTCGGATCGATAAGGAACAGGCTGACGCCCGTTTCATTGCGACTGTCGCCGGAAGTGCGCGCCGACACGATGATCTGCCCGGCGCTGTGCCCGCCGATGACCACGGCCTTGCGTCCGGAGAGCCGATAGCCGCCGTCGACCGCTTCGGCGCGGGTGTGTACATCGTTCAGGTTGTAGTGGCTCTGCGGCTCGTCGAAGGCCACCGCCAGCTGCAGCGAACCGGCGGCGAGCTGCGGCAGCAGGTCCTGCTTCTGCGCGTCGGAACCGAGCTGGTTGATCAGGCCACCCGCGAGGATCACCGATTGCAGATACGGCTCCAGCGTCAGGCCGCGACCCAGTTCGGTCATGACCAGCATGGTTTCCACGCCGCTACCACCAAAGCCGCCGATGTCCTCGGAGAACGGCACAGCGGTCAGGCCCAGTTCGCCCAGCTGCGACCAGAATTCCGCGGAAAAGCCCAGCTCGGACTCGCTGAACTTCTCGCGCTGTTCGAACGGATAGGCGTCGCGCACCAGGCGCGCCGCGGTGTCTTGCAGCATCTGCTGCTCTTCGGTCAGTTTGAAGTCCATGGCGTTGTCCCCTTACAGCTCGAGAATCATCTTCGAGACGATGTTCTTCTGGATTTCGTTGGAGCCGCCGAAGATCGACAGCTTGCGCATGTTGAAGTAATCGCCGGCCAACGATGCGCTGTAGTCGGCGTGCAAGAGCTCGCCTTCGTAGTCCAGCTGCAGCTCCTCTTCGAGGAAGGGCAACGCGTAGGGGCCGATGACCTTGCGCAAGAGGTGAGTGATCGCCTGGCGAATCTCGGTGCCCTTGATCTTGAGGATCGACGACTCGGCGCCGGGCACGCCGCCCTCCTTCGCCGCCGCGAGGATGCGCAGGGTGCTCATCTCGATGGCCATCAGCTGCATCTCGACCTCGGCGACCTGAGCGCGGAACAGCGGATCTTCGAGCATCGACTTGCCGTCGCAGACTTCCTTCATGGCAATGCGCTTGAGATGCGCCAGCACCGCCTTGGACGAGCCGATGCCGGCCAGGCCCGTGCGCTCGTGGGTCAGCAGGTACTTGGCGCAGGTCCAACCCTGGTTTTCCTCGCCGACTAGGTTTTCCACCGGCACGCGGACATTGTCGAAGAAGACCTCGTTGACCTCGTGGTCGCCGTCCAGGGTGATGATCGGCCGCACACTGATGCCCGGGCTCTTCATGTCGATCAGGAGGAAGCTGATGCCGCGCTGCTGCTGGGCCTCGGGGTCGGTGCGCACCAGGCAGAAGATCATGTTGGCGTGCTGACCGAGGGTGGTCCAGGTCTTCTGGCCGTTGACCACGTAGTGGTCGCCATCACGCACGGCGCGGGTTTTGAGGCTGGCCAGGTCGGAACCGGCACCGGGCTCGGAATAGCCCTGGCACCACCAGTCCTCACCGGAGAGGATGCGCGGCAGGTAATGGTCGATCTGCTGCTGGGTGCCGAACTTGATGATCACCGGGGCGACCATGTTGACGCCGAAGGGCACGGTACGCGGCGCCCCGAAGGCGGAGCACTCCTCGTCGAAGATGTGCTTTTCCACCGGGCCCCAGGTGGTGCCGCCCAGCTCCACCGGCCAGCCCGGCGCATACCAGCCGCGCTTGACCAGGATCTGCTGCCAGCGCTGGTGATCTTCCTTGGACATTTGCTTGCCGAGCTTGACCTTGGCGGCGATGTCCGCCGGCAGCTCGCTTTTCAGAAAGGCGCGTACTTCGTCGCGGAACGCGAGCTCTTCGGCCGTGTAGTTGACGTTCATGGGAAGGTCCTCATGCTGCGTTCGGTTTGCAGGCGGGCGGCGCTCATTGTCCCGCCTGCCATTCGGTAAAGGTGCGGCCTTCGGCGGCCAGTTTTTCCAGCAGCGGCGCCGGCTTCCACCAGTCGCCGCAACGCGCGTGCAGTTCTTTTACTCGCGCCAGCACCTTGTCCAGGCCGACGCTGTCGGCGTAGTACATCGGCCCGCCGCGGAAGGCCGGGAAGCCGTAGCCGTTGAGGTAGATGACGTCGATGTCGCTGGAGCGCTGGGCAATGCCTTCCTCGAGAATCTTCGCGCCCTCGTTGACCAGCGCGAAGATGCAGCGCTCGACGATGTACTGCTCGTCCAGCGCCTTTCGCTCGATGCCTTTTTCCCGCGACGCGGCTTCCAGCATGGGTGCGAGGTCGGGATTCTCCTGCGGGGTGCGGTTGCCGGGTTCGTAGCGGTAGTAGCCGGCGCCGGTCTTCTGCCCGAGCATGCCGGCGGCGCAAAGCTTGTCCGAAACGGTGGGGAAATCCAGGTGAGGCGGCAGGGTCGCGCGTTGACGCTTGCGGATCGCCTGGCCGATGTCGAGGCCGGACAGGTCGCGCATGGCGAACGGCCCCATGGCCATGCCGAAGTTGCGCAGCGCCCCGTCGACCTGCTGTGGCGTGGCGCCCTCCTCCAGAAGGAACTCCGCCTCGCGGCCGTACTGGAAGACCATGCGGTTGCCGACGAAGCCGTCGCAGACGCCGACCACCACCGAGACCTTCTTCAGCTGCTTGCCGATCGCCATGGCAGTGGCGAGCACTTCATCGCTGGTCCGCTCGCCACGCACCACTTCCAGCAGGCGCATGACATTGGCCGGGCTGAAGAAGTGCAGACCGACCACATCCTCAGGGCGCCTGGTGAAGGCGGCGATGGCGTCCAAATCGAGTGACGAGGTGTTGGAGGCGAGGATCGCACCGGGCTTGCACACCGCATCCAGTTGCTCGAAGACCTGCTGCTTGACGCCCATCTCCTCGAACACGGCCTCGACCACCACGTCGGCATCGGCCAGCGCGCCGTAGTCGGTGACGCCGGTGATCAGCGCGAGGCGCTGCTCCATCGCATCCTCGGTCAGGCTGCCGCGCTTGACGCTCGCCGCGTAGGTGTCACGGGCGCGCTGCAGGCCGCGTTGCAGTGCCTCGTCGTTGATTTCAAGCAGCTTCACCGGCACCCCGGCATTGGCGAAGCTCAAGGCGATGCCGACACCCATGGTGCCGCCGCCGATCACCGCAGCCGTGTCGATCGAGCGAGGTTCCACGTCTGCCGGCAGATCGTTGATCTTGCCGGCCTGGCGTTCGGCGAAGAACGAATGGACCAGCGCACCACGCTGTGGCGAGTTCAGGCACTCGGCAAACAGCTCACGCTCGCGCTTGAGGCCTTCGGCCAACGGCAACTTCGTCGCCGCCTCGACCGCCGCGATGCAACGCAACGGCGAGAACAGCCCCGGCATGCGCTTGGCCACTTCAGCGTGCTTGGCGCGAATCAGCGCCTCGTTGTCGGCGCCCTCAAGGCCTCTGGTCTGCTCGCCAGTGCGTCGCGGTGCGCGGCCTTCATCGACCATACGACGGGCGTAGGCCAGGCCAGCGTTCACCAGATCACCCTC
The DNA here is from genome assembly GCF_024448335.1 of Stutzerimonas frequens. Lineage (GTDB taxonomy): Bacteria > Pseudomonadota > Gammaproteobacteria > Pseudomonadales > Pseudomonadaceae > Stutzerimonas > Stutzerimonas frequens. Next base: position 125,924 of record NZ_JAMOHM010000008.1, on the reverse strand, counting down.
GAACAGCTCGTCGACGATGCTGTGCTCGACCGCCTCGGCAGCACTGATCGGCGTGCCGCTGACGATCATCTCCAAAGCCTTCTCGACGCCGGCCAGACGCGGTAGCCGCTGGGTGCCGCCGGCGCCCGGCAACAAACCCAGCTTCACTTCCGGCAGGCCGACCTTGGCGTCCTTGCGCGCGATGCGGTAATGACAACCCAGCGCCACTTCCAGCCCGCCGCCGAGCGCGGTGCCATGAATGACTGCGACGCTCGGCTTGTTGCAGCCTTCGATGACTTCAATTACGTCTGGCAGGCTCGGCGCCTGTGGTGGCTTACCGAATTCCTTGATGTCAGCGCCGGCGATAAAGGTGTTGCCCTCGCACACCAGCGCCACGGCGCGCACCTGCTGGTCCGCTTCGGCACGCTGAAAGGCCTTCAGCAGCCCCTCGCGCACCGACTGGCCGAGAGCGTTGACCGGTGGATTGTTGACCGTGATCAGCGCGATATCGCCCTGAACTTCGAGCCGTACGACATCTGTCATGACTGGCCTCCGCTGTGTGAAATGCTGATTGGAATTGTAATTTCACGGAATCATGTTTCGCACTGCAGAATAAATGACTCATTTCCGCGTGTCGATAGCACCACACGGCCAGCGCATTCGAGCGAAAAGAAGGCGCAGAGCCGCGCCAGACAAGGGATAGTGCGCGACCCAGGGGCGATCGGTCGCGGCTATCAATACAGGGAATGTCGGATCAGAAGCAGGCTAGCCCGCGACGGCATGGCGAGGCGCGCGCGCCAGCAGATCAGGATCGATGCGCAGCAGGCGCACCGTCCGCTCGCCGGCCAGACTGGCCGGCTCGGCATCGGCGGGCAGTTCGATCAGCAGCCGCGTCAGGTTGAGCACCAGCGCTTCGCGGCGCAGTACACCGGAACCCAGCGCGTAGTAGGCGCTGATCACCTGGCGCAGCTCCAGTGGCAGCGCCCACTGTGCCCGCAGCGCCGAGCCGAAGCCGGCCGCGCGCTCGCGCAGGCAGCGTTGCAGATCCGCTTCATCCAGCGCGCCGCCACTGTCGAGCCACTCCTGCAGGCTGCGCAGCAACGCCAGCTCGCCGATGTTCTGCAAAAGCCCGGCGCTGAAACAGAGCTCGACATCCAGCTTCAGCTGGCGCGCCAACCAGCTCGCCAGCCGTGCCGTGCGCAGCGCCTGGTTACCGAGCTGACCGGCAAGCTCGGCAAGGCGAGGCTCGGGCAACCGCGCGTTGTGTTGCAGGGCCAGCTCGGTAACCAATTGCAGACTGCGCGCCGCACCGAGCTGGCGTCTCGCCTGCGCCAGCCCAAGGCAGGGCGCCGCCGGCTGCGCCGCGCCATTGCTGGCGACGCTGATCAGCCGGGCCGTGACCTGCGGATCGCGGGCCAGTAGCTCCTCGAGTTCGGCGAAATCCTGGTCACCGCCTTGCAGGCGCTGCAGGGCGACCAGCACCGCCTCCTGCAGCGGCGCGCCGCGGTTATGCGGACGCATGCGCTCGAGAAAGCTCTCCACAGTGTCTGCCGGAGCAGGCGTCGTTACCCCGGCACGTCCGGCCGAGCGCGGCAGCAACCTGTCCAGCCGCTGGCGCAGGTCGTCGAGATCGTAGGGTTTGCCCAGGTACGCGGCGGGCGCCAAAGGCAGCACGGTGCGGACGCTGGCGGTATCGGTACGCGCGCTGATCAGCACGCAGGGCAGGCGCTGGGTCGGGCCGTGACGACGCAGTTCACGCAACAGCTGGCGACCATCGAGACCTTCCAGCTCACCATCGATGATCAACAGGCTGGGCACCTGACGCTTGCACAGCTCCAGCGCGGCATGCCCGTCCGCCGCGGGTTGCACACGCATACCGGGGCGCAGTTCGCGCACCAGCTGACAAAGCTGGTCCGCGCGCCAGGGCTCGTTGTAGGCAACCAGAACGAAGGAAACTTGGGCAGAGAGGCTCACTGCACGGCTCGCTGGGGATGTCACCACAGCCTAGCGACGGGGTAGGTCGATGGCGAGAGATCCTCGAGACGAGAATCGCGCCAATGGGGGCGCGATTCTGCACGGACCTACAGCAAACAGCCAGCCTCGGCCCCTGAGGCCAGCTGTCGCAGGTGGCTCAGATGCCCATGCAGAGATACTTGATCTCCAGGTAATCCTCGATGCCGTACTTCGAGCCCTCGCGGCCGAGACCGGAGGACTTCACGCCGCCGAACGGCGCCACTTCGGTAGAGATCAGCCCGGTATTGATGCCGACCATGCCGTACTCCAGCGCCTCGGCGACGCGGAACACCCGGCCCAGATCGCGCGCGTAGAAGTAGGAGGCCAGGCCGAACTCGGTGTCGTTGGCCTTGGCGATCGCATCGGCCTCGTCCTTGAAGCGGAACAGCGGCGCCAGCGGGCCGAAGGTCTCTTCCTTGGCCACCTTGGCGCTGTCCGGCACGTCGACCAGCACGGTCGGCTCGAAATAGCTGCCGCCAAGCGCATGGGCCTGGCCGCCCGCCACCAGTCGCGCGCCCTGGGCGACGGCATCCTCGATATGCTCGCGGACCTTGCTGGCAGCACGATCATCGATCAGCGGGCCGATGTCGGTGCCCTCTTCCAGGCCATTGCCGACCCGCAGCTTGGCCACCGCCGCCTGGAATTTCTCGGCAAAGGCGTCATACACGCCGTCCTGCACATAGATGCGGTTGACGCATACACAGGTCTGCCCGGCGTTGCGGTACTTGGACTGCATGGCGCCCTTCACCGCCTCGTCCAGGTCGGCATCATCGAAGACGATAAATGGCGCGTTGCCGCCCAGCTCCAGAGACACCTTCTTGATCCCCGGCGCGCACTGCTCCATCAGCTTGGCGCCCACTTCGGTGGAGCCGGTGAAGGAGATCTTGCGGACCTTGGGGTTGGCGGTCAGCTCGTTGCCGATGTCGCCGGCCGAGCCGGTGACCACGCTGAGCACGCCCTTGGGAATTCCGGCGCGCTCGGCCAGCTCGACCATCGCCAGCGCCGAGAACGGCGTCTGCGATGCCGGCTTGATCACCATGGTGCAGCCAGCCGCCAGCGCCGGGCCGGCCTTGCGGGTGATCATCGCCGCCGGGAAATTCCACGGGGTGATCGCCGCGGTCACGCCGATCGGCTGCTTGATGACGAGGATGCGCTTGTCCTTCTGGTGACCGGGGATGGTGTCGCCGTAGATGCGCTTGGCTTCCTCGGCGAACCACTCGATGAAGGACGCCGCATAGGCGATCTCGCCCTTGGCTTCGGCCAACGGCTTGCCCTGCTCCAGCGTCATCAGCCGACCCAAGTCGTCCTGATTCTCCATCAGCAGCTCGAACCAGCGACGCAGCTTCTGCGAGCGCTCCTTGGCGGTCAGATCACGCCAGGCCGGCAGCGCCCGCTCGGCGGCATCGATGGCGCGGCGGGTTTCGGCGGCGCCCATCTTCGGCACCGTACCGAGAATCTCGCCGGTGGCCGGGTTGTTCACGCTGATGGTCTGGCCACTGTCGGCATCCAGCCAGGCGCCATCGATATAGGCCTGCTGGCGGAACAGCGCGGTGTCTTTGAGTTGCATGGCAGTCTCCTCGGGCATCGTAGCGGCAGGCCCGCTGCGGAAAGTTTGGCGAACGCGACGATCATCTGAACCGTCCTTCGCCGCCCGGTTCCTGCCGCCGCATTGCACTGCGAACGACCATGCTAGGACCGCAGCCGGCCGGCCGGCAAGCTCATGGCGCTTGGCATTGTCGTGCCATTGACCAGCCTGATGCCTGCGCGGCCTGTCACGCCTTGTTACCCAAACCCGGGTACGGGTCGGGGTATAGTTGCGCGCGAGCGGCACAGCCGCCGAACAACCAAGGATCGATAAGGAGTTACCGTGAAAGCATTGATGACAGGCGCCGTGGCCGCCGTCCTGCTGGCCAGCACTGCCGTCCAGGCGCAGATGAAACCGGAAGAGATGGTCGAAACCCGCCAGGCCGGCTACCAGTTCATGTCGTGGAACATGGGCAAGATCAAGGCTCAGGTAGTCGACGGCAAGGAGCCCTACGACCAGGCCAAGGTGGCAGCCGCAGCCAATGCCATCGCCGCCATCGCCAACTCTGGCATGGGTAGCCTGTACAGCCCGGACACCACCACCGAGCAACTGGGCAAGGCCACCCGCCTGAAGCCTGAGTTCTTCCAGAACCTCGATGAGGCCGGGCAGATCGGCCGCAAGTTCACCGCCGCCGCCAACCAGCTTGCCAAGGTCGCCGCAGAAGGTGATCAGGCCGCGATCAAGAAGGCCTTCGGCGACGTCGGCGGCAGCTGCAAGTCCTGCCACGACAAGTTCCGCGCCGACTGATCGCGCGCAGCCAGCCGACACCTTCCGGTCGGCTGGCTTACCAGTCCAGGCTGGGCGCTACCGCCGCTGGCTCAGGCTTCAGCCAGTCCCCCACCGCCTGCACACCCCATACGCAAGCCGCACCCAGCGCGATCGCCAGAACCGCGGTGGGCAGCGAGCCGCCCCGCGCGTCCTGCTGCGTCGGATGCTCGCGCTGCGTCCTTCCCGCGATCATCGCCCGCACCAGTGGCCGGCGCATCACCAGCGTGTAATAGATGATGGCCGCAAGGTGCATGCCGATCAGCACCAGAAGCAGCCACTTCGCCTGTCGATGCAGGCCGCTCAGCGCGCTGCCGGTTTCGCTGCTGACTACCGCATAGAGCGGGCCCTGGAAAGCGATGTCGTCGGTCGCCATCAAGCCGCTGGCAACCTGGAAGCTCACCAGCAGCAGCATGGCCAGCACGGAGAACGCGCCAAGCGGGTTGTGCCCGGCTTCGCGCCAGTTGCCCTGCAGATAGTCCTTCACACCGAACGTCGCGGCGAAGATCCGTGACCAGCGGGCGTAGGTCGACCCGACGAAGCCCCAGATCAGACGGAACACCAGCAGCCCCAGCACCAGCAGACCGAGCCGGCCATGCCAGAGCATCAGGTCGCCGCCGATCCAGCCCGTGACGATGGCCGCGATAACCGCCCCGGCGAACAACCAGTGAAACAGCCGCAGCGGCGCGTCCCAGAGTTTGATATGGCCTGACATCTCCATCCCCTTGCCATCGAACACCCACGGCCCCCGGCCGCGACACGCAAGGGTACCAGCCGGCCCGGTCATCGGCAGCTGCGAAAAAGCCGCACCCGGGCATATCCGCCCAGCCGCACCAGCATGGACGCCCGTCAACGACATGCGTATGATTGCCCCCCGCAACGCATCCGTAGCTCAGCTGGATAGAGTACTGCCCTCCGAAGGCAATACTCATCGAGTTGAGAAGGGTGTCAGCTAATGGTCAAATAGACCGCCGCAACATATACGCACCAGTAGCTCAGCTGGATAGAGTACCGCCCTCCGAAGGCGGGGGTCGTGGGTTCGAATCCCGCCTGGTGCGCCATATCTGTATGATTTAAAAGCCTTTTCCCAAGGCTCTGCCGATCCAGATCCCGAATTGGCTAATCTCTCAAAATTGATCTCCATGCGGATACTCAGATTGTGGTGAGTACTGCCCGCAGCGCTCCTTTTCGACTCATTTTCGGGCTGTGCCAATTCTGTGCCTAAACCGTGCCTCAAAGTCTGGCGCCCTATTTTGCGAGCGGGGATTTTGAGTACTAGCCATAAATCGAGCTGCAGCTACTAGTCGATGGTAGTGAAGAAATCTTGCGTCGCTGCCTGCCCAGGCGGGTGGCCGGAGGGCGGGTTCTACCCCGTTAGCACGGACACTTTCAAGTAAGCTCACACCGAGCTGAAGGAGTGTTCATGAAGCGCAAGAAATACAGTCCCGAGTTCAAACGGGAAGCCGTCGAGCTGGTTCGTCGTTCAGGGGCCAGCTGCCGACAGGTGGCCCTAGAGATTGGTGTGGCTCCCAACCTGCTCACCCGCTGGGTTCGGGAGGCGCAACCAGGCACTGAGAAAGTCTTCCCTGGAACGGGAAGTCCGCGGGATGAGGAGCTTGCCCGTCTCAAGCGCGAGTTGGCCCGAGTAACCAAGGAACGTGATTTTTTAAGAGACGCGGCAGCGTACTTTGCCAAGGAGTCATCGAGCGGTACACGGTGATCCAGCGCTGCCGCAACGGGTACCCGGTACGATTGATGTGCCGTTGCCTGAAGGTTTCTGCCAGCGGCTATTACGCCTGGCAGGATCGTGAACCAAGTGCGCGAGCTCAGGAGAATGCGCGCTTGGTGAAGCGCATTCGGGAGATTCACGAGGACAGCCGGGGCGTGATTGGAGCGCCACGAATGCACGAGGATTTGCTCGACGAGGGCGAAGTCGTCAGCCTGAACCGAGTTGCTCGCCTGATGGCGGCTGAGCGAATTCAAGGCTGGCCACGCCGGAAACGACGTGGCTTTGGAAGAGCCGTCAGTGGCCGCCCAGCAGGCGTGAAAAACCTCCTGGAGCGCGATTTCACTGCACAGGAACCGGAGCGCAAGTGGGTCACGGACATCACGGAAATAGCCACACTGGAAGGCAAACTCTTCCTGTGCGTAGTGCTCGACCTGTACAGCAAGCTGGTGATCGGTTGGTCGATGCATCACCGCCAGGATCGGCAAATGGTGATCCGAGCAGTGGAGATGGCAATCTGGCAGCGCCAGGGTGACTGGTCAGTGATCCTGCATTCGGATCGCGGCAGCCAATTCACCAGTGCTGACTACCAGCGCTTTCTGAATCGCAACACGCTGGTTTGCAGCATGAGTGCCGTCGGGCATTGCGGCGACAACGCTGCCTGTGAAGGCTTCTTCGGTCAGCTCAAACGGGAGCGGGTTGCCCATCAGTCGTATCGAACTCGCGATGAGGCACGAGCAGATCTATTCGATTACATCGAGCGGTTTCACAACCCGAGAATGCGTCGTAGAGTCGCCAGGCAAGATCTGAAGTTTTCAGCCCTTTTCAAACCGTCCGTGGAAATGGGGTAGAACCCGTCTGTGGTTACCTGGCAGTAGAACAGCTCTCCACAGTAGCTGAACCGTCGACGAGAACAATCAAGGCCAATGTCTCAGCGAGAGCCGAGCCTTCGGCCGCGAAAGCGCAGGACCACAGAATCAGCTCTCGTATGAAGCCAGAGGCTATAAAAAATAAGGCCTGGCTCCTGCAGATCATTCTCGACGTGAACCCTCAGCAAGCGTTGTCGACGTCAAACCTAGCATTCCTTCAGGCCTCGCAGCGTCTGAGCACGATAGCCCTTGGTAAGCGCCTGCCGCCCACTATTTCCTCCGCCATCACCGGCGGTCGCGACGCTGGCGCTGTGGTGCGGAACTCGACGTTGACCGTCAAACGGACCGATAATGAAAGCGGAACGGGATACGAAATGAGCTTTTCCATTAAATAACGGCAACCCGAAGGGATGCACCGGCCTGCAACATGCACAGCGGGCCGGCACAGCAGCACAGACTCAAGGAAGGTATCAGGACGTCCAGGCTCAATCGGTGGCAACGGCATTGGGTGCTGGCGACAGCAACATATCGGAAACAGCCTCGGTACGGCTAAGTAAAGCCTGAACTGATCGGCTGTCCTTTCCGGGCGTTAAACCGCACACACCAATTCAGGCATTGCGCCATAAGGCGAGTCGTCTCTGCACGACTCAATAACCTGCGCGCCGGCAAACCACTTGCCGGCATGTAGGAAAGGGATTTAAGGGACTTATTGTGAATATTCGGCACTTACCTATCTTGGGCCTAACGGCTGCGTTTGCATCACAGGTAGTTGCGTCTGACTTCATCTCCAAGGAGATGGCCGAGCAACGCCGGCAGGTCGAGATGGCGAAGCAGACCACGATCCCCTGGCTGCCAGCCGATGCGGACGACAGGCGAGAGCCCGAACAGCAGGTCCTGCGGACACGGGGGCTGTACATTGATCAGGTGGGTGTTGTCAGGCGTCTGAATGAACCAGAGAAGCTCGGCTGCAAGGGCCTTGAGCTTGAAGCGCACCGTGGACACCCGCTATACCCTGAAAACGGGATCTGGGGCGTAAGGGCCGGGTTTGCCGCTCGCTACAACGCCGTTGAAGTAGATGCTCAGCAGCTAAGGGATGACACTTGGATTCTGCACCACGACAAAACCAATGAGCGCACTTTGGTGCACCCATTCGGTAGCCAGCCTGTATCAAGGTTGACCCGCAACGAGTGGACACAGGGCTTCATGCGTGGACGAGATGGATTGAACACGTCCGAGCCTGCAGGTGATGTTCTATCGACGATGGTTTTGACCGGCGCCTACCGCCAAGCCGGCCAAACCATGAATATCGAGATCAAAAATTACAAAAGCTGCAAGGCGCTGCATACACTCGATGTCATGGCACGCTTGACGCTTGGCTACGAAGGTGTCGCCTATTCAGAGCTCAATAGCACCAAAGCGCTTTCATGCATGCGCCAGCAGAATCAGACCAGCTACATGGCCGTGATACAGGGGCCCAATCGCAAAGCGCTGGAGGCCTGGACAAAGGCCAACCACGGTAAGGAGCTGGCGCACCTCAAAGGCAACCGCCTTCTGCGCGCCGGCGCAAACTTTGCGAAGCAGCATTTTGGCTCCTACAAGTTTCCGGGCCTCAACAGCACGCGTGAGCTCAAGCAGTTTCGCCAGCTGCTGGGTAGGAACTCAGGCCTGCATGTCGAGATCCAGGATCTGCTCGATGATCCCGGCATCATCAGACGGGCTCACGCTGCCGGCATGAAGGTCAAGTCTTACACCATCAACAGCAATGAACATCACCTGGACGGTCTCAAGAAGCTAAAAGCCAGGGGGACGCTACCAGACGGGGCAATTGTCGACTCCACACCCATTCGAACCTGCAAAATCCTCGGACTGGAGTCTTGAACATGCGCTCTATTCTACTGATCGCTGCACTGGCCATGCTCGCCGGTTGTGCGGGCAATCCGTACCAGCCAACTCACCAAATGCCCATGACGGAGGAGCAAAAAGCCCAAGCTCTGGCTGAAAGCCAGAAAAAGGCCGACATCATCCGAAAGCTGCCGTCCGATGCCGATCTTGAAAATCTTGCCGAGCAGATCCGCTTGCAGGAACTAGATCAATACGTGGATATACATGGCAACCGTCGGAGCTTGGACGAGCAGGCCGCCCCTTCTGCTGCGCCTGCCTCCACCCGATCGGTCAAAGCTAAGCCAGAGGCGCCCAGGCCAGTGCAAAGAGCACCCGTCCGGGTTCAAGAGGAGTCAATCAGCTTTGACCCACTCCCTCCCCCCATTGACATCTTGGGTACTGGGGCTCGCCAATGACTACGACCAGCACAACACCTAACAAAGCTGCAGCCCGACCCCGCACCGCAAAGAGCTGGGCATTCATGCTGGGTGCGGCAAGTCTGCTGTACATCGCAGTTGAGTTTGGCTTCAACGCCGCCCTTGTCGATATGGCATCAGACATCGATGTCACCAAGGACAGTCTGGACAGGATGGCATTTCTAGGCGAGACGCTCTCTGGCGTCGGTCTAGCCTTCGTCCTCATGAACCTTATCGAGTGGCTGTTTTGCACCAGCCGGCGGATAGGGGTCTGGGCCAACTTTGTGATCATGGCTGGCCTACTGTTTGGCACCGTGCCGTTCATGCACTGGCTACAGCCCAAAATTGTCGACGCCTATGTGGATGCAACGACAGGGCAAGAGCGCAAGCAGGCGTTGGACATGAACCTGTTCAAATACGCCGCCGCATCAGGCGCCGTTGTTTTTGGCGACACCGTTGTAGGCGACACGTCAGAAGACAAGGTTTTGCTCGCCTTGATGGGCATGCTGGCCAAGGACAACGAGAAGGTGCATGAAACGCTCTCTTCCTCGCGGGACACCATCCTCAACCGTGTGGTGCTTCAGTCTGCGCAGGACCAGGGCAAGGCCAAGTGGGAAGACTACCTGAAGGTGCGAAAGGGGGTAGCGGAGCAGTACCAGCAGTACCTCAAGCAGGTTGATCAGTACCATGACGCGATGGCAAAGGCCGGCGGCAAGTCCGGGCAAGCGCTGCGCCAGATACGCGAGCAAACCAGCGCGAGTTTCGTGAAATATCGAAATGAGGCTCAGTCGCTGGCCAACCAGGCAGGCGCCAGGCAGTCAAAAACCCTGGAGCTGATGCTCCAGAATAACAACGCCCTGGGCAGATGCCGCGACAACCAGTGCATCAACCGGGCTAATGAGACCTACAACAAGGGCATCACTGAAATCTACGGCTTCGCGATTCCACGCGATGACTTCATCACTACTCGAATGGCAACTGCCGCAGATGCCGTGACCACCAATGGGCGGAACGTATCGCTCAACCTGGTGGGTTTGATTGCAAACACCGTCATGGATCGCGAGGTTCGTGAGATCAGCAGCGACTCGGTCGCCGCCGGCTACAGCAAACATGAAAAGCGACTCTTCACGGCTCAAGTTGGCTACCCGCCCAACATGACCGAGAAGCAATTCATGCAATATCCGGCTGTGTGCAGCCAAGCCAGCGCGAAAGCCCGCTCCCAAGGCATCAATGTGCCGTCAAACTGGTGCCCGGACGATGAAAAGGCCGTGATGGCCGCCGTTGATGGAAAGGCGCGCAAGCGTGTCGACGATGAATGGGCCAAGGGTTCAAAGCAGCGCTTTGGCGCGGTTGTAAGCACCGAGCTGAGTGAGCAGGCCTTCCGTAACCTCAAGTCCGTCAATAACGGCGTACGCGAGCGCCTGGCCAGTGCCAAGTGCACCGGTTCAAATGCTTATCTTAGCGCTGCTCAATTCAAGGCCAAATGCATACAGCCGCAGCTCGATAAGCACCGCAACGAACTTCGCGAGCGCTTTGTCGCCAGGGCACCTGATCTAGCTCCGGGCGGCGCCTCTGCCGAGCAGGGCAAGCAGGCCGTGCGCGCTCTGGTCGTACCGCCAGTTGCCATTGTCTTCAGCCTGTTCTTCAGCTTGATGGCGTTGCTCAAGTTTCTTGGTCCGGTTCCGCTCAAAATCGCCGGACTGGCCCTGATCATCTTTGGCCCCCTCGCGATTGAGGCCAGCCATGGCGAGATTGCAACATTCCTAGGCGGAGAAGGCTCAGACCTGGGCGCCGTGCTGACGTGGGCTCTGAAACTCGAACCTCTGGTTTACCAGTTTGGCAGTGTGTTCAGGCCATTCTTTGGGTGATCCACAGCCGCAAAAAAGCCCGCGAAAGCGGGCTTTTTGTATTTCTGGTCTTAGCGCTGCGTAACCGTTGCGCTGTTGCCTAGGCCATTTTGAGAAATACTGGCGGTGTGACCACCAAATCCCTCTCCATAAGCCCTGTGTGAGCGTTGCAACGTTGGCGGTACCGGTCTGAGCAATACTGGCGGTATCACCATAGATAGCGCTGCCATTTTGAGTCGCCGATATCACGTTCTCTGAACCATTTTGCGCGATATCCAATGTACTGCCGTCGCCGTCCTGCATGATGTCGACTTGGTTGAAATCACCGTTTGAATAGCCTTTGACGTTATTGGCGCGACCTGACTGGTAGGAGGTCAACTCGTTATCTACGCCGGTTTGACTAATTCAATGTTCGCCCAGCCACCGATAGCCGCAACGTCGGCCATGTTGCCAGTGCCATCCTGGCTGAGGATCACGTTGCCGCCTGGATAACGGCCGCCAACTTCCTGATAGACCTTGGCGTCGTTGAATTCACCCGACTGGTCAATTGCTGTGTAAGCGCCGTTTATCAGAGCTGACTGATTCAGCTCGATTGTATTTGCGTAACCGGACTGGCTGGTGACGCCCGTTCCTCCGCCGGACTGGTTTACGAGCACGGTGTTTTCAGATCCAATTTGAGTGGCACGTAGGCTGTTAAACCGTGCGGTCTGCTCGACGTCGAGCTTGTTCAGATTTCCCGTCTGGAGGATATGGGCGCCGTTGTATTCACCGTCGACTTGAACAACGTACGCATCGTTGCCGTTACCAACCTGAGTGACTTCGGCCAACAGGCTTCCTTCAACAGACTGCTGCAGCACATTTTGGCGGTTACCTACGCCGTCCTGCGACATCGTTGCGGTAGATCTGAATCCCTCCTGAATGGCGAAGGACACGTTCGAGCTGCCTACCTGGGTGCTCTCAAGCGTATACTCCGAGCCTTCTTGGTAGGCCACAGCGAAGTTGTTATCACCGTCCTGCTCGATGGCTGCAGCCTTTAAATCACCGCCTGCCGCTTGAGTGACGGTAGCCTCGTTGTTGTTGCCAAGCTGTTCTACATCAGCCGTGCTGTTAGCCGCTTGCGCGCTGGAAAGCATGACAAGGGAGATAGCGGCGGCAAGAGGGACGCCCAAAGCGGCAGGCCTTACTGATTGTACTAGCGTCCACTGCGACCTGTGACCGTGCTGGCTAAGTCGCTGCCCGTAGGCCGCGAGCCGCTAGTCGAATTCATGTTCGGTGAGAAGGCGGCAGGACGAGCTAGGGGCTGGCTAGGTGTCAAAAGCGCTAGGCCCCATTTCGTTTTTTGTGCCCGAGATAACCACCCTTAGATACCGCTAAGAGCTATAAAATGCAGGCAGCGAGATAAGGCTAAAGCCTGTCAGGACGGCACTTAGAAGCATTTTCGAGCGTCTGCTGTCATTCAACATTCCTGTACCGCATTGCCCTCCGAAGGAGGGGTCGTGGGTTCGAATCCCGCCGGATGCGCCATACAGATAGTCGTTTCGAGTCCCACTCGAAGCACTCCGACAAAGCCCGCCCGCTGCGGGCTTTTGCGTTTCTGCAGGTCCGTCAGCGATCAGCAGATCGCCTGCCAGCATTGCTGGACCGATGCAAGCCAAACCCGCCGCGCGGCGACGCCGAACCGCCCCAATCTGACCTCACGCTCGTTTTAGACGCATCCGCCGGGTGTTCTGTGAACCTGTTCACCGAGCCTGCGGGACAACTGAACTTCAATGCCCCGCTCAGGTCGCGCCATGCGCACCTTGCCCCCACACACGACTTCAAGGAGGAAATCGCGTGCCCGTGCGCTATTACGCCCTCGTTTCGCTCATCGCCGCCGCGCTGCTCGCTGGTTGCACCGGCAACTACAAATTCGACGATGACCACTATCGCCCGCTGGGTGATCCGCAAGCCTTGAATCGCGGCCAGTAACCGCAAGGAGCGACACGACCATGGAACTGGTCTTCGATATGGTGGGCGCCCAGCAATTCGTGCCGGGTCTGTTGACCACCAAAACCTTCAAGCAGGCCGGCGGTGTGATCGGCCGCGCAGAGGGCTGCGATTGGGTGATCCCCGACCGCAAGCGCGTCCTCTCCGGCCGTCACGCAGTGATCAGCTACCGCGACGGCGCCTTCTTTCTCACCGATACCAGCAGCAACGGCATCCAGCTCAAGGACAGCGGGGCCAGCCTTGTCAAGGGCCAGCCGCAGCGCATCGAGCATGGCAGCGTCTACTGCCTGGGCGATTTCGAGATCCGCGCCCGGCTGATCCAGGACCCGGCGCTGTTCGAAGGTGACATCGGTCGTCCGCAGCCGGCTGGCAGCATCATCCCCGACGACGCCTTCCTCGACCTCGATCCGCTGGTCGCGATGGAACAGCAAGAGCGCGTCTATGCCGAGGTCGACGACCTCGACCTCGCTCTGGTAGCGCCACAGCGCCAGGCGCAGCAGCAGCGCGACTACGCGCGCATCGACATGGAAAGCCTGCCGTTGCCGGAACTGGTCATGCCGCAGGCAGCACCGCAAGCCAAGCGCGAAGCCGAGCCCGAACGACTGCCGCAGGGATTCTGGGCGCGTTTCGGCGAGGCGCTGGGCATCGATCTCGACGATCTCGACGAGGACCAGCGCCAGGCCTTGGCGCTGAATGCCGCCCGCCTGCTCAAGCAGAGCGTTGGCGGCCTGCAGCAGAGCCTGCGCACCCGCAGCGAACTGAAGAACGAGCTGCGCCTGGCGCTGACCACCGTGCAGAGCGCCGGCAACAACCCGCTCAAGCACAGCGCTGATACGGGTGAGGCCCTGAGCGCCCTGCTGCGCGGTGGCAAGCCAGGCCAACTCTCGGCCGAACAGGCCATCGGCCGCGCCTTCCGCGACCTCCAGGCGCATCAGGTGGCACTGCTGGCGGCCAGTCGCGCGGCCGTTCACGCGATGTTCGAGCAGCTGGCACCAGAGCAGCTGGCGCTGCGTTTCGAACGCGAAGGCCGCAAACCGCTGATCGCTACTGCCGGCAGCCGCTGGCGCGCCTATCGGCGGCTGCATCACAGCCTCGGCCAGGATGCCGACTGGAGCGAGCGACTGTTCGCCCGCGACTTCGCCAAGACCTATGAGGAGCAGGTGCGCCTGATCGCCACGCTCGATTCAACCCATCAAGGATGATCCCATGCCTCGTCGCATCACCCTGGCCATGCTGGCCTCGCTGCTCGTGCTGGGCGGCTGCTCAGCGCTGTCGCCGTACTCCAAGCTGACCAAACTCGACCTCGAACTGCACGGCAGCGACCGCCTCAACCCCGATCTCAACGGCCGGCCGTCGCCGATCGTGCTGCGCCTGCTGGAGCTCAAGCATCCGGTGGCGTTCGAGAATGGCGACTTCTTCGCCCTCTACCAGCGGCCCAAGGAAGCCCTGGCGCCAGACCTGGTGACCTCCGAGGAACTGGAACTGCGTCCCGGCGAAAGCCGCGAGCTGAAGCTCTCGGTGCAGGACGGCAGCCGCTACGTCGGCGTGCTGGCCGCCTACCGCGACCTGCCGGAAGCCAGCTGGCGCTACGTCATCGCCGTTCCGCCGCAAGAGCGCACCCGCATCGCCCTGAACCTGGATGAGCGTGGCATCGCGCTGTTCGACCCGCTCGCCGAAGAAGGAAAATAAGCATGAGCCTGCATAAGGTTGTCTGGCAGGAAGGCATGCTGCTGCGTCCGCAGCACTTCCAGCAGAGCGATCGATACTACGATCACCAACTCAAGGCCCGCACCCAGAAGCTGAGCAGCTATGCCTGGGGATTCTTCAATCTGGAGATCGACCGCCAGTTCCTCAACATGGGCAAGCTGGTGCTCAGCCAGGCCAGCGGCATCCTCCCCGACGGCACGCTGTTCGAGCTGGGCAGCGAGCGCGAGCCACTGGCGCTGGACATTCCGCCGAACACCGGCAGCACACCGGTCTACCTTGCGCTGCCGCTGGTCACCGGCAACCACATCGAAACCCGCCGGCCCGAGCAGAAGGACGTGCTGGCGCGCTATACCGCCCACGAACTGGACGTCGCCGACTCCAATGCCGGCGACAGCAGCACCAGCCAGGTCAGCACCGGCCTGCCGGATTTCCGCCTGCTGCTGGGCGAGCAGCAGAGCGACCAGGCCTACGTGAAGCTGCAGCTGTGCGAGGTGCTGGACACCACACCGGACGGGGTCATCAGCCTCGACGCGGAATTCATTCCCACCTACGTCAACTTCCAAGCTTCCGGCTATCTGCTGTCCTGCCTGAAGGAAGTGATCAGCATGCTCGCCCACCGCGGCGATACCCTTGCCGAGCGAATCAGCGCCACCGGCAAGGTGGGTGGCGCCGAGGTCGGCGACTTCATGATGCTGCAGCTGATCAACCGTCACGAACCGGTGCTACGCCACTACCTGGGCGTGGAGCAGGTGCATCCGGAGCAGATCTACCGCGATCTGCTTGGCCTGCTCGGCGAGCTGGCGACCTTCTCCAGCGAGAGCAAGCGCCCGCGCCTGGATGGCCGTTACCAGCACGGTGATCAGGGCGCGAGCTTCCGCAAGCTGATGGACGCGATCCGCCAGGTGCTGTCGATGGTGCTCGAGCAGCACGCCATCGAGCTGCTGCTGCAGCAGCGTCAGTACGGCATCCAGGTATCGCCGCTGCATGACCACAAGCTGCTCGGCACGGCGTCCTTCGTGCTCGCCGCCAGCGCCCAGTGCGATTCGGAAACCCTGCGCACGCGGCTGCCGGCGCACCTGAAGATCGGCCCGGTGGAGCGCATCCGCCAGCTGGTCAACCTGCATCTGCCGGGCATCCGCCTCAAGCCGCTGCCGGTGGCGCCGCGGCAGATCCCCTTCCACGCCGGCAAGACCTATTTCGCGCTGGAGCTCAACGCCGAGGACCAGGCGCAACTGGAGCGTTCCGGCGGCTTTGCCTTCCATGTGTCCGGTGACTTCGCCGGGCTCGAACTGAAATTCTGGGCGGTCAGGGACTGAGCGACATGATCAAGGAAATGGATTACGGACAGGACGACCGCACGGTCATCGTCAATCGAGCGGGAGAGGCCCCGGCGCAGAGCCCGCTGACCGACTTCGACACCCCGCCACGCTTCGAGCAGCTGGAGGAGCGAATGATCTACGCCGCGCGCCTGCGCCCGGCGGAAACCTTCAACATCAGCCTCAACCCGCTGGTGGCCGCCGCCTCGCCGCTGCTGTCGGAAGTGGTGCGCTTCAAGCACAGCCTGGAAAGCGAAGACCTGCAGGCCCTGCACGGCCAGTTGAGCAGCGCGATCAAGCTGTTCGAGCATCGCGCGCTGCATGACGGCGCCGAAAGCAGCCAGGTGATGGCGGCGCGCTACGTGCTCTGCACCGTGCTCGACGAGGCCGTGGTGACCACGCCCTGGGGCAACGAGAGCGAATGGTCGCAGATGAGCCTGCTGTCCTCCTTCCACAACGAGACCTTCGGCGGCGAGAAGTTCTTCCAGCTGCTCGAGCGGCTGTCGCGCAACCCGGTCAAGCACCTGCCGATGCTTGAACTGATGTACCTCTGCCTGTCCCTCGGCTTCGAGGGCAAGTACCGCGTGCTGCCGCGCGGCATGCTCGAGCTGGAAGCGGTACGCGACAGCCTTTACCGGCAGATCCGGCAGATGCGCGGCGACATCCCGCGCGAGCTGTCGCCGCATTGGGAGGGCCTCAAGGACACCCGCCGGCGCTTGGTGCGCATCGTGCCCTGGTGGATGGTCGCGCTGTTCACCCTGGTCTGCCTCGGGGTGATCTACGGCGGCTTCGCCTGGGTGCTCGGCGAACAGCGCGAGGCCGTGCTGCAACCCTATCGAGTGCTGGACATGGATGCCGGCGGTTCCACCTTTTCAGGGATGAAATGAGATGAAGACGTTCTTTGGCAAGCTCGGCGCCGTGCTGCGCCGGACCTGGGTCTGGAGCCTACTGCTGGTCTTGCTGCTGGCGGTTGTGGTGTGGTTCGTCGGGCCGCTGCTGGCGGTCGACGACTACCGCTTCTGGGAATCCTCGACCGCCCGCCTGTTGAGCATCAGCGTGCTGTTTCTCGGCTGGGGCCTGGCCATGGTCTTCGCCAGCTGGCGCGCTAGCGCGCGCAAGAAGCGCGACGCCGAGGATCAGGACGTTCAGGAACAACTGCGCCGCGACGGCCTGATCGGCGAAGAGCAACAGGAGTTGCGCCATCGCTTCAAGCAGGCGCTGCGTACCCTGAAGACCTCCAGCCTCTATCGCGGGCGCAGCGAGAAATGGCGCAGTGAGCTGCCCTGGTACCTGCTGATCGGCCCGCAGGGTAGCGGCAAGACCAGCCTGCTGGACTTCTCCGGGCTGGATTTCCCGCTCAACCGCAGCGAACAGCAGCGCCTGACCAAGGACGTCTCGGGCACCCGCTATGCCGACTGGTACTTCGCCGATCATGCCGTGCTGATCGACACCGCCGGCCGCTACCTGACCCAGCCCGATGCAGCGGTCGACGGCAGCGCCTGGGAAACCCTGCTCGGTCTGCTGCGCAGGCGCCGCGCCCGCCCGCTCAACGGCGTACTGGTCAACCTGCCGGTGGATCAGCTGCAAGGCGGCAGTGAACTGGAGCTGGAGAACCTTGCCCGCCAGACCCGTCAGCGCCTGCACGAGATCCATCAACGTCTGAGCGTGGACGTGCCGATCTACCTGGTGCTGAGCAAGGCCGATCGGATTCTCGGTTTCGACGAGTTCTTCGAGCAGCTGTCGCGGGAGGAAAGCGATCAGGTGCTCGGCGCGAGTTTCCGCAAGGAACAGAATGGCAGCGACGCGCAGGTCGTGCGCCAGGAGTTCGAGGAACTGCTGCGCCGGCTGAACAGCCAGGTGATCCTGCGCATGCATCAGGAGCGCGATACCCAGCGCCGTGGCCGCATCCTCGACTTCCCCCATCAGCTGGGGCAGATCGGCGAGCATCTGAGCCTCTTCATCGAACTGGCCTTCGCCGGCAACCGTTACCAGCGCGCCAGCCAGCTGCGCGGCTTCTACCTGACCAGCGCGCCGCAACTGCGCGAAGGTCTCGACCCGCTCACCGCCGGCATCGGTCGTCAGCTCGGCCTGGCCAGCAGTGCACTGCCAACCTTCCGCAGCGGCCGCGCGCGCTTCATCAATCAGCTACTCAGCCGGGTGATCTTTCCGGAAGCCGAACTGGCGGGCCTCGACCAACGCGAGGTGCGCCGCATCGACTGGGGCCAGCGTGCCCTCTATGCCGGCGCCTTCGGCTGCCTGCTGCTGATCGGCGGCGCCTGGGCGCTGAACTTCTCGGGCAACCACGAGCGCCTGGAACAACTGCGCGGCATCGCCCAGCAACTCGGCAGCGAGCGCAAGTCCATCGAGGCGGGAGACGAGGCTCTGCGCACGCTCAAGGCTCTGGACGCGAGCTATGCGGCGACCGAGGTGTTCCCGCCGAAAGATGAGGTGTCCTGGCTGCGCCGGGGCGGCCTGTATCAGGGCGAGGCGGTCGACCCGACGCTGCACGAGGCCTATCGCCGCGATCTGGAGAAGCTGCTGCTGCCACGTGTCGGCCGGCAGCTGGAAGCGCAGATTCGCGCCAACCTGAACGACCGCGAGCAACTGCTCGGCAGCCTGCGCGCCTATCTCATGCTCAACCTGGCCGAACGCCGTGATGCTGCGTTTCTCAAGGACTGGCTGGCGGCCGACTGGTCGCTGCGCCATCCGGGCAATGCCGTGGCGCAGCAGGGGCTCAACACGCACTTTGCGCGCCTGCTGGAGGAATCCTTCGCGCCGTATCAGCTGAACGAAAAACTGGTGGCCAAGGCCCGCGCCCAGTTGCGCAGCGAATCGCTGGCGGCAGTGGTGTACCGCATGCTGCGCGACCAGGCGCGCAACCTTCCCGACTATCGTCTGAACACACAGCTCGGTCCGCAGGCATCGCTGTTCGTCGGCGGTGACTATTCGATTCCCGGCTTCTATACCCAGCGCGGCTATCACAAGCTGTTCGTCGCTCAGGGCGCCGATCTGGTCAGTGAGATCCTGCGCGACAACTGGGTGCTGGGCGAAGGCGACAGCCTCAGCGCCAAGGACCTCGGCCGCCTGCTGACGGAAATGGAGCAGCTGTATTTCCGCGACTACGCCGTGCACTGGAGCGAAGCGATCGCCCAGCTGAACATCCTGCCGGCCGCCAGTGCGGCGCAGGGTGCCGCACAGCTCGCCGGGCTCACCGCCGCCAACTCGCCGCTGCTGCAACTGCTGCTGGAAATACGCGAGAACACCCGGTTCGCCGGCGTGACCGAAGCGACCGCCGAGGCCGGCGAGCTGGCCGAAGCGGCGCAAGGCGCCGGTGGCAAGCTCGGCAAGGCGGCCAAACTGGCCACTGCCGCGGCGGAGCAGGCCCAGGCTGCGCTCCTGAAGAACATACCCGACACTGCACGCAAGGCCCTGGAGCGCCGCTTCGCGCCGTTGCACCAACTGCTGGACGAAAACGGCGCAGCCGGCCCCGAGCTGAGCGCCAGTCTGCAGGCCCTCGACGCCCTGCAATCGCAGCTGGCCTCGCTGGCCCATGCCAGCGCACCGGAACAGGCCGCCTTCGAGATGGCCAAGGCACGCATGGGCGGTCAGCGCGACGCCATCAACCAGCTGCGCAACAGCGCTGCACGGCTGCCGCAGCCGCTGGGCAAATGGCTGGGCCTGCTGGCCGAGGACAGCTGGTCGCTGGTGCTCAGCGATGCCTACCACTACCTCAACCAGCGCTATCGCAACGAGCTCTATGCCAGCTATCGCGGTGCCCTGCGCGAGCGCTATCCGTTCAGCGCCCATAGCGCCAGCGACGTCGCCCTCGCCGACTTCCGCGAGTTCTTCAAGGCCCAGGGCCTGGCGGACAGCTTCTTCGAGCGCTACCTCAGGCCTTTCGTCAGCGGCAGCGCCAGCCACTACCAGCTGCGCCGAGTCGATGGCCGCGGCCTGCCGCTGTCCGAGCAGTTCCTTGCACAGATGAGCCGGGCGCAGACCATTCGCCGCAGCTTCTTCGCCGAGAACCCCAACGAGCCGCTGATCCTGTTCAAGCTCGAGCCGTACTCCCTGGATTCGAGCCTCGGCCGGGCCGACTTCCGCTTCGGCAATCAGCAGATGGAATATCGCCACGGGCCCATCGTGCAGACCGCGTTCCGCTGGCCGGCCGAAGCCGACGACGGACGCACCAGCCTGGTAGTGGAGGAACTCGGCGGCCGTCGCGTGGGTATCGAGAAGAACACCGGGCCCTGGTCGCTGTTCCGCCTGATCGACCTGATGCAGGTCGATTACCACAGCGGGCGCGACGTGCTGATGCTCAAGGCCGATCTCGGCGGTCTGCGCGCCAACTATCTGCTGCATGCGCAGCGCTCGCCGAATCCGTTCGACCTCGCGCTGCTGCGCGGCTTCAAGCTGCCGGCGACGCTGTGATGAACGCAACCGCGTGCAGCTGGCGCAGCGTCGCGCGCACCGACACCGGCAAGGTGCGGGCGCGCAACGAGGACGCCTTTCTCGACCTGCCACAGGCCGGGCTGTGGGCCGTGGCCGACGGCATGGGCGGGCACCAGAACGGCGCCCTGGCCAGCCGCCTGATCATCGAGCAGTTGGCCGAGCTTTCCGGCGGCGGCGATCTGCCGGAGCGGCTGCGGGCGTTGCGGCGCTGTCTGCATGAGCTGAATCGCCGGCTCAGCCAGGAACTGACGGTCACCGCCGAACGTCCCGATCCGGTGATCGGCAGTACCGTGGTCGCCCTGCTCATCGAAGGTGACCGCGCCGCCTGCATATGGGCCGGCGATAGCCGCTGCTACTTGTGGCGCGGCGGCCGGCTGTATCAGCTTTCCCGCGACCACTCGCTGTTGCAGCAACTGATCGACGAGCAGCAGCTCAGTCCCGAGCTCGCCGCCAAACACCCGGCCGCTAATGCGCTGACCCGCGCCATCGGCGCCAGCGAAAAGCTGGAACTGGATATCCTCGAGTTCGCCGTGTTCCCGGGCGACACGCTGCTGCTGTGCAGCGATGGGCTCTACCAGAGCATGTCGGCCGACGCGCTCGGTGCAGCCCTCAGCCTGCCGTCCACGCAGTTGGCGTTAGAGCGGCTGTTTCGCCAGGCGCTCAAGGGCCCGGCGCGGGACAACCTCAGCGCCGTGGTGATCCGCCGATGAACGCACCACAACTGCAGGCCAGCGACCTCACCTACTTTGCCCTGGCGTCCACCGCGTCCACGCCAATGCCAGTGGAACCGAGGACGCCTGTCGGCGAGCTGCCGGACGTGCTCGGCGGCCGCTACCGGATCGAGCGCCTGCTCGGCGTCGGCGGCATGGGTGCGGTCTATCGCGCGCGTGACCTGCTGCGCGAACAGTTCGGCGATCCGGATCCTTACGTGGCGCTGAAGACCCTCAGTGAAGACTTCGCCGAATACCCCGACGCCAGCGCGCTGCTCTACAGCGAATACGCATTGACCACGCGCCTCAGCCACCGCCATGTGGTGCGCCTGTACAACTTCGATATCGACCCGGCGAGCCAGCGCGCCTTCATCACCCTGGAGCTGCTGAAGGGACCGACCCTCGACCAGCTGCTGTGCGAGCGCCCGCAGGGCATGCCCTGGAGCGAACTGCAGGGCATCGCGTTGCCGCTGCTGGAGGCGCTGAGCTACTCCCACAGCCTGGGCGTGCTGCATGGCGACCTGAAACCAAGCAACGTGATGCTCGCCGATGACGGCCTGCGCCTGTTCGACTATGGCCTCGGCCAGCCGCTGGAAGGCCTGCTACCCGGTCTGCCGCGCCTGTGCCGCACGCGCTTCGCCGCCTGGACGCCGCGCTATGCGGCACTCGAGCTGCTCGACGGGGGCGAGCTGACCGCCAGCGCCGATATCTATGCGCTGGCCTGCGTGCTCTACGAACTGGCCAGCGGCAGCCATCCGTTTCGCCGGCTCAGCGCTCGCCAGGCCAAGGCGATGGAGCTGGATAGCACCCTGCAGCGCCCGCCGCAGCTTCCCGCGCATTGCTGGCCAGCCCTACGCACAGCACTGGCGTTCGACGCAGCGCAGCGCTCGATCAATGCAGCAGGCTTGCTGCAGGCCTTCAGCCGCCCCGCACCGAGCCGTCTGCGGCGCTGGTTCGGCCACTCCCATGGATGACATCAGGACAAGGAAAGCCCCATGTTCAACGCGGCCAATGAAACCCTCTTCAGCCTGACGCTCGAAGGCGTGGAGCACGATCTGCAGGTCCTCGCCTTCAGTGGTCGGGAAGCCATCAGCCAACCGTATCGCTTCGACCTCGAGCTGGTCAGCGAGCTGCCTGATCTGGATCTGCAGGCGCTGCTGCATAAACCCGCCTTTCTCGCTTTCGACCCCGCCGGCATGGGCATCCACGGCCTGGTCCACTGCATCGCCCAGGGTGAATCGGGCAAACGCTTGACCCGCTATCGCCTTACGCTCGTTCCGCAACTGGCCTACCTCGCGCACCAGACCAACCAGCGCATCTTCCAGCACCTCAGCGTGCCGCAGATCATCGCCCAGGTGCTCGAGGAGCATGGCATCCAGGCCAACGCCTACCGCTTCCAGCTCGGCCCGGTGATCTACCCGCCGCGCGAATATTGTGTGCAGTACGACGAAACCGACCTGCACTTCATCCAGCGCCTGTGTGAGGAAGAAGGTATCCATTACCACTTCGAGCACAGCACCAGAGGTCATGCGCTGGTTTTCGGCGATGACCAGACCAGCTTCGCCAGACTCGGCCAGCCGACCGCCTATCTGCAGGACAACGGCATGACGGCCGACGAGCCGGTGATCAAGCGCTTCGCCGTGCGTGTCGCGACACGCACCAGCCGCGTCAGCCGTCGTGACTATGATTTCGAGCAGCCCAGATTACTGATGGAAGCGGCCTATCGCGCCGAGCCAGCACAAGCTGCCAACTCGCAACCAGACCTCGAAGACTACGACTATCCGGGTCGCTTCACCGAGCGCGCCCGTGGCAAGCACTTGTCGCAACGCGCGCTGGAGCGCCATCGCAGAGATTGCCGCCTCGCCGAGGGCAGCAGCGATCAGCCCAGCCTGGTCAGCGGTCATCTGCTGGAGATATCCGACCATCCACGCCGGGAATGGAACGACCTCTGGCTGCTCACCGAGGTGCTGCATGAAGGCAAGCAGCCGCAGGTGTTGGAAGAGTCGATCACCAATAACGTCGATACCGGTGACGGCTTTGCCCATGGCTACCGCAACCGTTTCAGCGCCACGCCCTGGGACATTCCTTTCCGTCCGCCATTGAACCATCCGAAGCCGAAGGTGCTCGGCAGCCAGACCGCCGTGGTCACCGGGCCGGCGGGCGAAGAAATCCACTGCGATGAATACGGCCGCGTGCGCGTCCAGTTCCACTGGGACCGCCACGGCCAGGCCGACGACAAGACCAGCTGCTGGCTGCGCGTGTCGTCCAGCTGGGCCGGCGACCGCTACGGCGGCATCGCGATCCCGCGGGTCGGGATGGAAGTGCTGGTCACCTTCCTCGAAGGCGATCCCGATCAACCGCTGGTGACCGGCTGCCTGTACCACAAGGAGCATCAGGTCCCCTACGACCTGCCGGCGAACAAGACCCGCACGGTGTTCAAGACCCTGAGCTCGCCGGGTGGTGGCGGCTACAACGAACTGCGCATCGAAGACCGCAAGGGCGCCGAACAGATCTACATCCACGCCCAGCGCGACTGGGACGAGAACATCGAGCACGACCAGAAGATCCGCGTCGGCCACGAACGCCACGACACCGTCGAAGCCAACAGCTACAGCGAATTCCGCGCCGAAGAACACCTGACTGTTGCCGGCGACCGCAAGGTGGAAGTCAAACCCGACGACCACCTCACCGTCGGCCAGACCCAGCACATCAAGCTCGGCACCGCCCAGCTGACCAAGGCCGGCCGCGAGATCCACCTCAAGGCCGGGCAGAAGATGGTCATCGAAGCCGGTGTCGAACTGACCCTCAAGGCCGGCGGTAGCTTCATCAAGCTCGACCCGGGCGGCATCACCGTCTCCGGCCCGCTGGCGCGAATCAACGCCGGCGGCGCGCCGGGCAAGGGCTCTGGGATCAAGATCAAGCCACCGGTACTGCCAGGGGTCGCGGATAGCGACAAGGCCGGGAGCTTGTTGGAGCAGGCACTGCCGGGCGAAGCGGGCAGCCTGCTCCGCAAACGCAAGCGCTCGCTCAATTTCTCGGGCTAAGAACAATGCCGGCTGCGCAGCCGGATCGAACGCAAGGAAGCATCGAACATGGCCGAACACAAGCCGATCAATTGGACTTACCCGTTTCCCAGCAAGGACACCAGCCACAATCCGCTGCAACTGCTTACACATATGGCCCAGGCCAAAGGCGGGTTCTACCCCACCGGCGAAAACGGCTTATGGCATGGCGGCGTGCATTTCGATGAAGGCACGGCCGCTGCATTCGACCAGTCGAGCGTGCGCTGTATCGCCGACGGAGAGGTGATTGCCTACCGTATCGATGAATGCTACCCGGTCAGCGAATTCACCGACGAGATTCCCATGGTCAAACGAGCGCCCTTTTCCACGGGGTTCGTTCTGGTCAAGCACAGCCTGCAGCCGCCGCCTCTGAAGAACGCTGACGGCAGCATCGTCGAAGGGCAAACCCCTCCAAGCCTCACTCTCTACAGCCTGTACATGCACCTGCTGGATTGGGCGGGCTACCAGGCACAAGCGGACCTTCCGCGCCCCGCCTTCTGGGAAACCAAACGCTATACCGTGAATACGCAGCACGATGGCCTGAGCGTTCGCGCAGGCCCGAGCAAGCACACCACTAAGCTGTCGGAGCTGTCCAAGGGTGCCGAGATCACCATCGGCGAGACGGAAGGCGAGTTCAGCAAGCTGGTCAGCCTGATCAGCGGGACGGCACAACCCGCTCTATCAGCCGACGACGAGGGGCAACTGCCCGGCTATGTATCCACCAGCTTGCTCAAACCGCACAGCGAGCCAGCGAAATACGACAAGGTCGTCGTTCTCGACAGCGGGTTGCCGATCAAGGCGGGTGACCTTATTGGCCATCCCGGTCTGTACCAGAACCACGACAGCGCCGCTCAGCGCATGGTCCATGTCGAACTGTTCAGCTGCGACGATGTGCCCGCATTCATCGCCCGGAGCCGCGCCTGGGCCAGCCGCTTGCCGGACGACAAGAAAACCCTGCTCAAGGTCTACAAAGGTGCGAGCAAACTGATCACCCATCGGGACGATATCAATGCCGAGGACCCGCCCAAGCTGGATGACGATGGCACGCAGATCGGCGTCGACCTGATCATTC
Organism: Stutzerimonas frequens; assembly: GCF_024448335.1. Lineage (GTDB taxonomy): Bacteria > Pseudomonadota > Gammaproteobacteria > Pseudomonadales > Pseudomonadaceae > Stutzerimonas > Stutzerimonas frequens. The sequence continues at coordinate 100,541 of NZ_JAMOHM010000008.1, read as the reverse complement.
CGCAGTCCTTGCTGGATGGGCTCCCCACTTCGAGAAAAATCCAGGCCAAGGATGGCGCGGACAACACTATGCACTGGTGGCGGCTGGACGGCCTGTTCGCCGACGCTGACGGCAACCCCATCGACGGCTGGCTCGCCGAGCAGGAGCTGATCACTACTCGTCACAGTCCGTGGGAGTGGGAAGGCTTCCAGTGCATCGAGGAAACCGGAACGCCCGTCGAAAGGCTCGCCTACGCCTTCAATGCCAGAGGCCTGCTGAGCGCAGACGAACAGCACAACTACCGGGCGCAGATCAGCAAGACCGATGGTGGCCCAATCGTAACGCTCGCTCGTCTCTACGACATCGCCGATACCGATAAGGATGGCGTACTGACCAGCGCTGAAATCCGAGCAGCGCTGGCCAGGCCTTGGCACGCTCAAGTGCTTGGCCAACTCGTCGCCAAATATGAAAGCGAGTGGTTCTGGAACAAGGACAAGTGGGATGAGCTCGATCCATTGTTGGCGGAAGAGCCCGGAAAGCCGAACCTCGTTTGGGAAGTGGAAAAGCAGCGAATCGAGAAGTTAAGTTGGTGGGGTGACTTGGCAGGAAGGCATAAGGTCAGCGAGGATGGGATCGCCTGGCACATATCGCCGATGCTAATTGCCTGCAGCTTCATTGCAGACCGATCGTTCAGGTTCACGCTCGATATAATGAAACGAATTTATCCGTCCTTGTCACCCAACAGGGAAAGTGACCTAGCGGAAATAGCAAACGAGCTAAACAGCCACCTCTCCCTCTACAAATTAGACACCACATTGAGAAGGACCCATTTCTTTGCTCAAATCCTGCAAGAAACAGGACCCCAACTAAAAATCGAGGAAGGATTTAAATATAAGGCAGAGTCTCTAATAAAAATATTTAAGTATTTCAGAAATAATCCGAATCTGGCCAAGGCCCATGGCTATGATACTCATCGAGGGATAAAGGCTGACGGCAGCAGAATGTCTCAGGAAGATTTTGAGGCGATTGCTAACGGAGCTTATGGTGGCCGAGCTGATCTAGGCAACGGTGACTATTCGTCCGGGGACGGTTGGAAATACCGAGGACGGGGCTTGAAGCAGTTAACGGGGAGGCACAATTACGAAGCGCTCACCTCTTGGCACAATCGGCTCGCCGAACATTGGCCAACCGACAAGGATCTGGACTTTACAGAGCAGCCCGATCTCTTGTTAACCATGAAATATGCCACTCGATCTGCTGCAAATTTCTGGATATCGAATAGGCTGTACGAACTTGCGGATAAAGGTGACTGCCCGGAGACGGTGGACGCAATAACAAGGTTAGTGAATCTAAACACGGATAGCTATCAAGCAAGACGGGCGAATTTTGAGAAACTCTGGAGCGCCCAAATATTAAAGTAGCCAGAGACAAAATATTTCTTTAACAACCATGAAGCGATCCTTAGAATGAAAATCTCGCATCTTGCACTAGCCCTGACTTTAGCTTTCTCGTCTCTCCTATCGGCAAATACTATGGAAGAGGCAAAACCCCTCTTCAGCTGCAAAACAAAATCCAATAAAATCCTCGAATTACACAAGCAAGACAATACGATTATTTATAAATTTGGGAAAATCAACTCTCCACCAGAGCTAGAATTAAAAAAAACATCAGATGAGGTGCAGATTGTAATAGGCAGCGCGTCTGGCAGCGAGCTGACCAACTCCATCAGCTTCGTTAATGGCGAATATACGTACACAGTAATATCCAGCGTCAATAAGGTTGCGGACGTCCAAGAGCCCAAGCACGGCATATTAGTTAAGAAAAATTCTAACTACTTAACTTATATCTCATGCATTTCAGCCTCCGTGGAGGGAAGTTTGCTTGACATTGAATAACTGTCCGGGCACGCATTCACCCTTATCTGTCACCGCAAAAGCGGCGACATCTTATTGCCATCACCCCACAACCCTGCCATAAACGCGCATTCGCCATGACGCTACAAGGATGTACCGATGCGATTGCTGCGCCGAGCCCTGGGGGCTGTCTTGTTGTTGGCTGTGCTGGCCGTGGGGGTCGGGCTGTATTTCGTGGCCTACCCGAACCTTCCGGAGTACGAAGCGCCCGAAGCGCTGCATTATCTGGAGCAGTGGGACGCCACGCAGCGACAGACCTACTACTACACGCCGCAGGGCACTCAGGTTAAGGGGCTGGAGTACGACTGGTTCCGTGCGCTGGAACTTCCCTTCAGCCGGGAAAAGTTCGCCACGCCCGACTACCTCGCCCGCTTCGGCTTTCTGGTCGATCCCGCGCAACAAGCCACCGCGCTGAACCCCGGCAACCTGCCGGTCGGCTTTGCCCGCCACGAGGATGATGAGACCGGTCGCGCCTATCTGGATGTGACCTGCGCGGCCTGCCACACCGGTGAGTTGCGCTACGGGGGGCAGGCCATTCGTATCGACGGTGGCGCGGCGATGCATTCGCTGGCCTCCACCGTGCCGACCCTGCGCGGTGGCGCCTTTGGCCAGGCGCTGGGCATGAGCATGGCCTTCACCTATTACAACCCGCTCAAGTTCCGTCGCTTCGCCGAGCAGGTGCTGGGCGAGCGTTACGAGCAGGACCGCGCGCAGTTGCGCCACGACTTCAAGCGGGTGCTCGACCGTCTGCTCGGCACCGCCTACAACGACTGGCACCGCGGGCTCTACCCCACCGAAGAAGGCTTCGGCCGTACCGATGCGTTCGGTCGCATCGCCAACAGCGTGTTCGGCGATGCCATCGATCCGGCGAACTACCGCGTGGCCAACGCGCCGGTGAGCTACCCGCATCTGTGGGATATCTGGAAGTTCGACTGGGTGCAGTGGAACGGCTCGGCCATGCAGCCGATGGCGCGCAATATCGGTGAGGCGCTGGGTGTTGGCGCCACGCTGCAGCTGCTGCATGAGAACGGCCAGCCCGTCGCCGAGGCCGAGCGCTACGCATCGGGCGTTCGCGTACGCGACCTGCACAGGCTGGAAACCACCCTCATGCAGCTGGCCCCGCCCCGCTGGCCCGAAGACGTGCTGGGCGCGATCGATCTAGAGCAGGCCAGCCTCGGTCGCGCGCTGTACAAGGAAAACTGTGCGCATTGCCACGACGCCAGGCCCAAGCCGGTCGACAAGCGCTTCGCTGCCGAACGCGACCCCGAGTGGCGCATGAAGGTGATCCCCACCTCCTTCGTCGGTACCGATCCGACCACAGCCGACAATATTGCCGACCACCGCTTCGACCTGACCCGCCTGGGCTGGACCCAGGATGAGCTGGATCGCCTGGATGTGCAGCTGTATGGCGCGCCATCCGGCCCGCTCGATCTCGCCAGCCTGTCCAGCGCCAAAGGGCTGGCCTATATCACCGCCTACGTCGAGGAGCGCGCCTACCGTGACGCCGGCATCGGCGAGGCCGAGCGCGCGGCGTTCGACGGCTTCGGCCTGCCGATCGGCGTGCAGGAACTGCGCGGATACAAGGCACGCCCGCTGGACGGCATCTGGGCGACGCCGCCCTTCCTGCACAACGGCTCGGTGCCGACACTGTTCCAGCTGCTGTCACCGGTGGCCGAACGGCAGAAGCGATTCTGGGTCGGCAGCCGCGAATACGATCCGCAGCACCTGGGCATTCGCACCGAGCGCTTCGACGGCGGCTTTCTGCTGAATACCGCAATCACCGGCAACAGCAACCGCGGCCATGAATTCCGCGCAGGCTGTCGCGGCAATGGCGTGATCGGCCGGGCATTGGCGCCGCACGAGCGCTGGGCGCTGGTCGAGTACCTCAAGGTGCTCGGCGACCCCCGCTTCGAACCACGCCTCGAGGAACTGCCGGCGCGCGCCCATAACCCCGGCCCACGCTGCCCCTGACCCGTACAAGGATCTGCCACATGCTGACAAGACTCTGGCTCTGGATCGGTCGCCTGCTGGGCCGGCTGCTGCTTGCCGTCACTGCTATCGGCCTGGCTGGCTGGGCGATTGCCGCCGTGCACTTTCACTTCACCTATCGTGGCCCCGTCTCCAGCGAAGAGGTCATCGCGCCGAGCGAAGCGGCCGACACCCAGGCGATCATCGCCGACGCCATCGCCGTGGTGGAACAGCACAGCGAGAACACCCGCGTGCTGCGCGACGCCCATGCCAAGGCCCACGGCTGCGTGCGCGCCGAAGTCAGTGTGCGCGCCGACCTGGAGCCCGCACTGCGCCAGGGCGTTTTCAGCGAGCCGGGCAAGACCTGGCAGGCCTGGGTGCGGCTGTCCAACGGCAACGCCTACCCGCAGTTCGATCGCATTCGGGACGCCCGCGGCATGGCGATCAAGCTACTCGACGTGCCGGGGAAAAAGCTCACGCGTGGCCCGCGCCATGCCGGCGAGCAGGACTTCGTGATGTTCAACCACCCGGTGTTCTTCGTCCGCGACGTTGCCGAATATCGCAGCAACTTCGCCGCCCAGGCGCAGGGCAAGAAGGCGCTGGCGTTCTTCCCGAGCATCGATCCGCGCAGCTGGGAGCTGCGCCACCTGTTCATCGCACTGCAGACCCTGGCGCCGGCACCGGAAAGCCCGGTCGCAACAACCTACAGTTCGGTGGCGCCATACAAGCTCGGCCCGCACAACATCAAGTACCGGGTCGTCCCGACGCCGGAAAACTGCCCGACCTACCAGCTGCCCGAGCAGAACCGCGACCTGCCTAACTTCCTGCGCAGCGCGCTCTACCAGCAGCTGTCCCTCGACCGCGCACCCGCCTGCTTCGCCCTGCAGGTGCAGCGGCAGAACGCCGAGCACTACATGCCCATCGAGGACACCAGCATCGAGTGGGACGAGGCCATCGCGCCATTCGAGACGGTCGCCGACATCCGCCTGCCGCCGCAGGACTTCGACAGCCCCGAGCAGAACCTCGCCTGCGACAACCTCAGCTTCAACCCCTGGCATGCACTGCCGGAGCATCGCCCCATCGGCGGCATCAACCGGCTGCGCAAGGCGGTGTACGAGGCGATCAGCAGCTACCGGCTCGAGCGTAACGGCGCACTTTGACGTCACCGTGGTGGTCCATGGATCAGCAGCCGACGCGCGCCGCCTGTTGCCGACCACCGGCCACCCGGTCCTGTCTTGCCGGGCGGAGCCCTGCTAGCATCAATCAGGACTCCATCGCCCGACATAGGCACCCGTTTGCAGAAGATGAGCGCCACCCTGTCCTCGTCTCCCGGTTCGGTGACCCTCGATCAACGGGCTTCACCATTGCGGGCTCGCATCGTCGGTGACTGGACCCTCGCCCATTACGCAGCACTGCGCCGAGAGGTGCAGCGGCTCAGGGCGCGGATCGACGAGCACAGCCAGATCGAGCTGAGCGGGCTCGGTGCGCTGGATACGGCGGGCGCCGGCCTGCTGGTGGAGCTGCTCGGGGCCGAGCGAATCGCCGCTATCGAAGCCTGGGCGCCGCAGCTACCAGCCGAACGCCTGGCGCTGCTGCGCACCGTCGCGACCGCCCTGAATCAACCGGATGCCGCCGAGCCGCCGCGCGGCTATGCCTTCGGCGACGTGCTGGCACATATCGGCGGCGCCGTCACGGCGTTGTGGAAGCAGCAGCGCGCGCTGCTCGGCTTCATCGGCCTGACCCTGCAGACGCTGCTGCTCACCCTGCCAAGACCGCGGCGCTGGCGGCTGACCTCACTGGCCGTGCATATCGAGCAGACCGGGCTGGACGCGGTGCCGATCGTCGCACTGCTGACCTTTCTGGTCGGCGCGGTGGTGGCCTTTCTTGGCGCGACCGTGCTCGCCGATTTCGGCGCGACCATCTACACCGTCAACCTGGTGGGCTTTTCCTTCCTGCGCGAATTCGGCGTGCTGCTGGCGGCGATCCTGCTCGCCGGACGCAGCGCCAGCGCCTTCGCCGCGCAGATCGGCTCGATGAAATCCAACGAGGAGGTCGACGCCATCCGCACCCTCGGCCTGAGCCCGATCGAGCTGCTGGTGCTGCCACGGGTGCTGGCGATGCTGATCACCCTGCCGATCCTGACCTTCGTCGGCATGCTCAGTGGCATCGCCGGCGGCCTGGTGGTCTGCGTTCTGGCGCTGGACATCTCGCCGACCATGTTCTTCACCATCATGGCGCGCGACATCGCCGTCAGCCATTTCCTGGTCGGGCTGGGCAAGGCGCCGATATTCGCCTTTGTCATCGCGGTGATCGGCTGTCTGGAAGGCTTCAAGGTCAGCGGCAGCGCGCAGTCGGTGGGCGAGCACACCACCTCCAGCGTGGTCCAGGCGATCTTCATGGTGATCCTGCTGGACGCCATCGCCGCGCTGTTCTTCATGGAGATGGGCTGGTGACGAGCGACGACGCACTGATCCAGGTACGCGGACTGGTCAACCGCTTCGGCAGCCAGACCGTGCACGACGGCCTCGACCTGGACATCCGCCGCGGCGAGATTCTTGGGGTGGTCGGCGGTTCGGGCACCGGCAAGTCGGTGCTGCTGCGCAGCATCGTCGGCCTGCGCCGGCCCAATGAAGGCAGCGTCAGCGTGTTCGGCGAAAACCTGCTGGAACTGTCGGCCGAGCGCCGCTCGCAGGTGGAACGACGATTCGGCGTGCTGTTCCAGCGCGGCGCGCTGTTCACCTCGCTGAACCTGCAGGAGAACGTCGCGCTGCCGCTGATCGAGCACGCCGGGCTCGAGCGCCGCGACGCCGAACACCTGGCGCGGCTGAAGCTGGCACTGGCTGGGCTCCCGGCGGATGCTGCCTGCAAGTACCCCGACGAGCTCTCCGGGGGTATGGTCAAGCGCGCCGCCCTGGCCCGCGCGCTGGCGCTGGACCCGGAGGTGCTGTTCCTCGACGAGCCCACCGCCGGCCTCGACCCCATCGGCGCGGCAGCCTTCGACCAGCTGATCCTGACCCTGCGCGACGCGCTGGGCCTCAGCGTGTTTCTGGTGACCCACGATCTGGATACGCTCTACACCATCTGCGACCGGGTGGCCGTGCTGTCACGCAAGCGCGTGCTGGTGGCCGATCGCCTGGAGGTGGTGGAAGCCACCGACGACGCCTGGATTCGTGACTACTTCCACGGCCCGCGCGGCCGGGCGGCGCAACAGGCCGCCGACTTGTTGGAGAGCTGAAATGGAAACCCGCGCCCACCACGTAATGATCGGCCTGTTCACCGTCCTGGCAGTCGGCGGCGCGCTGCTGTTCGCCCTCTGGCTGGGCAAGTCGAGCATGGACCGCGAATACAACTATTACGAGATCAGCTTCAATCGCGCGGTCAGCGGGCTGTCAAACGGCAGTTCGGTGGAGTACAGCGGCATCAAGGTTGGTGATGTCGAGGCGCTGTGGCTGGAGCCGGACGATCCGCGCAAGGTGCGCGCGCGCATCCGCGTGTATGCCGGCACGCCGATCAAGCAGGACACCCGTGCGCGTCTGGCGCTGGCCAACATCACCGGCAGCATGATCATCCAGCTGCACAGCGGCACGCCGCAGAGCCCGCCGCTGGAAGGCAAGCGTGGCGAGCCGCCACTGATCATCGCCGACCCCTCGCCGCTGAGTGCGCTCTTGGAGAACGGCGAAGACCTGATGACCAACATCAACAATCTGCTGCGCAGCGCCAACCTGATGCTCTCCGAGGACAACGCCGAGCGCATCGGCCGCACCCTGGCCAATCTCGAACAGGCCACCAGCGTGCTGGCCGAACAGCGTGGCGACCTCAGCGAAGCGCTGACCCAGCTCAGCCAGCTGGGCCAACAGACCAACACCGCGCTGGCGGAGATCACCCGCCTGACGCAGAACGCCAATGGCCTGATCGATGACGAAGGGCGCCAGCTGCTGAGCAGCGCCGGCGAATCCATGGCCGCGCTGGAGCGCGCCACGTCGCGCCTGGACGAGCTGCTGTCGAGCAACCAAGGCGCATTGAACAACGGCCTGCAGGGCTTCAGCGACTTGGGCCCGGCGATCAACGAGCTGCGCGGCACCCTCGGCGCCCTGCGCCGCGTCACCCAGCGCCTCGAAGACAATCCCAGCGGCTTCCTGCTCGGCCGCGAGAAGATCCAGGAGTTCACCCCATGAGCCGCCTTGCGCTGTTCCGCCCCCTTGCCCTCGCAAGCCTGCTCGGCACGCTCGCGGCCTGCACCCTGCTGCCCGAGGCCGAACCGATCCGCGTGTACCTGCTGCCCACCGCCGAGTCGCCGGCCGTCCAGCAAGGCGAGCGACTGCAGCAGGCACTGCGCATCCACACCCCGCATGCCAGCCGCATCCTTGCCGGACCGCGCATCGCCGTGGTGCCGGATGGCAACCAGATCAGCAGCTACCAGGGCGCACGCTGGAGCGATGCCGCGCCGACCCTGCTGCGCGACCGGCTGATCGAACAGTTCCGCCAGAGCGGACCGGTGGCGGTGAGCAACGAGGACAGCAACCTGTTCGCCGAGCTGGAGCTGTTCAGCGAACTGCGCGCGTTCCAGAGCGAGTACATCGATGGCCAGCCGCAGGTGCTGGTCAGGCTGGATGCTCAGCTGGCGACGGCACCGGAGCAGCGCATCCTTGCCAGCCGCCGCTTCGAGGTCCGCCAGCCCAGCGCCAGCCCGCAGCTGGAAAGCGTGGTGGCGGCCTTCGGCGAGGCCAGCGACGAGCTGAGCCGCCAGCTGCAACGCTGGACAATTGAGGTGGCAAAAAGCCATTCCGCGCAGTGAAGTCCGGCGAAACGGTCATATAAACGCGTTAAACAGCAGTTTTATTGACTCAGGCTAAGCGCGGCCCGCCGGGGCATCGCTTAGCATGCAGACCAGTGCTTCACGATAAGGAACGCCCATGAAAGCGCCAGCCCAGAAAAAACTTCGCCGGGTGCTGTTCGCGCTCGCCGCGCTGGTCGTCGTCGGCCTGCTGGTATGGTCGGAACTGCGTCCCGACGGCCTGGGCGACGGCTTCGCCAGCGGCAATGGGCGCATCGAGGCCACCGAGATCGACGTTGCAACCAAGCTCGGTGGGCGCATCCGCGAGATCAGCGTCGACGAAGGCGACTTCGTCCAGCCCGGCCAAGTCATCGCACGGATGGACACCGAGGTACTGGAGGCCCAGCTCAACCAGGCCCGTGCCCAGGTGCGCCAAGCGGAAAATGCCATCCTCACCGCCCAGGCGCTGGTCACCCAGCGCGAGAGCGAGAAGGCCACCGCCGAGGCCGTGGTGCTGCAGCGCCGTGCCGAGCTGACCGCCGCGCAGAAGCGCCACCAACGCACCAAGACGCTGGTCGACCGCAACGCCATGCCGCGCCAGCAGCTGGACGACGACCTCGCCGCCATGCAGAGCGCTCAGGCCGCGCTGGCTGCCTCCCGCGCCCAGGTGTTGTCCGCCGACGCCGGTATCGCCGCCGCCAGGTCGCAGGTGATCGAGGCACAGTCGGCGCTGGAGGCTGCCCAGGCCAGCGTCGTGCGGCTGCAGGCGGACATCAGCGACAGCGAGCTGAAGACCGACCGCGTGGCCCGCGTGCAGTACCGCGTCGCGCAGCCGGGTGAGGTGCTCGGCGCCGGTGGCAAGCTGCTCAATCTGGTCGACCTGGCCGACGTCTACATGACCTTCTTCCTGCCCGAGCGCCAGGCCGGCCGTGTCGCCATGGGTTCGGAGGCACGGCTGGTGATCGATGCCGCACCGCAGTACGTGATTCCGGCCAAGATCACCTACGTCGCCAGCGTCGCGCAGTTCACGCCGAAGACCGTGGAAACCGAAAGCGAGCGCGAGAAGCTGATGTTCCGGGTCAAGGCGCGGATCGACCCCGAGCTGCTGAAGAAGCACATGGAACAGGTCAAGACCGGCCTGCCGGGCGTCGCTTACCTGAAGCTGGACGCCGACGCCGAATGGCCGGCGCACCTGCAGATCAATGTCGGCCAATGAACCAGTCCCCTGCCCCGGTCGCCGAGATCAGCGGCGTCAGCCTGCAGTACGGCAAGACCCGCGCGCTGGATGACCTCAGCCTGAGCCTGCCGGCACGCTGCATGGTCGGCCTGATCGGCCCGGATGGCGTCGGCAAGTCCAGCCTGCTGGCGCTGATCGCCGGTGCGCGCAAGCTGCAGCAGGGCCATGTGCAGGTGCTCGACGGCGACATGGGCGATGCCGGCCACCGCCGCGCGGTCTGCCCGCGCATTGCCTACATGCCCCAGGGGCTGGGCAAGAACCTCTACCCGACGCTGACGGTGTTCGAGAACCTCGAGTTCTTCGGCCGGCTGTTCGGTCAGGACGCCGCCGAGCGGCGCTGGCGCATCGCCGAGCTGACCCGCAGCACCGGCCTGGCGCCATTCGTCGAGCGCCCGGCGGGCAAGCTCTCCGGTGGCATGAAGCAGAAGCTCGGCCTCTGCTGCGCGCTGATCCACGACCCCGACCTGCTGATCCTCGACGAGCCCACCACCGGCGTCGACCCGCTGTCGCGCGCGCAGTTCTGGGAGCTGATCGAGCGCATCCGTGGCGAACGCCCGCAGATGAGTGTGCTGGTGGCCACCGCCTACATGGACGAGGCGCAGCGCTTCGACCATCTGGTGGCGATGGACGCCGGCCAGGTGCTGGCCACCGGCACGCCGGTCGAACTCCTGGCGCGCACCGGCAGCGACACCCTGGAGCAGGCCTTCATCCGCCTGCTGCCGGATGCCAAGCGCAGCCAGCACCGCGAGCTGATCATCCCGCCGCAGCCGGCGAGCGACAGCATCGCCATCGAGGCCCACGGGCTGACCATGCGCTTCGGCGATTTCGTCGCGGTGGACCGGGTCAATTTCCGCATCGCCCGCGGCGAGATCTTCGGTTTCCTCGGCTCCAACGGCTGCGGCAAGACCACCACCATGAAGATGCTCACCGGCCTGCTGCCCGCCAGCGAGGGCGAGGCGCTGCTGTTCGGCAAGCCGGTGGACCCGCACGACATGCAGACCCGCCAGCGCGTCGGCTACATGTCCCAGGCCTTCTCGCTGTACAGCGAGCTGAGCGTGCGACAGAACCTCGACCTGCACGCGCGGCTGTTCCACCTGCCGGCAGAGCGGCGCGACGCGCGGGTGCAGGAGATGCTCGATCGCTTCGACCTCAGCGGCGACGCCGAGAGCCTGCCGAGCAGCCTGCCGCTGGGCGTGCGCCAGCGTCTGTCGCTGGCGGTGGCGGTGATCCACAACCCGGAGATCCTGATCCTCGACGAACCCACCTCGGGGGTCGACCCGATCGCCCGAGACGGCTTCTGGGAACTCCTGGTGCAGCTGTCGCGCGAGGACGGCGTGACCATCTTCATCTCCACCCACTTCATGAACGAGGCGCTGCGCTGCGACCGCATCTCACTGATGCACGCCGGGCGAGTGCTCGACAGCGACACGCCGCAGGCGCTGATGGCCAAGCGCGGGCTGCCGACGCTGGAACAGACCTTTATCGCCTACCTGGAGGAAGCCGCCGCGGCCAATACCGCCGAGCAGCCGGCCGCCGCGACGCCGGCCAGCACGCGCGGCCCGCTCGAGGCATCCGGCGACAGCAGCCGTCAGGCCCGCTTCAGCCTGCGCCGTCTGCTCAGCTATACCCGCCGCGAGGCCATGGAGCTGCGCCGCGATCCGATCCGCGCGACGCTGGCAATGCTCGGCAGCGTGCTGCTGATGTTCATCATGGGTTACGGGGTCAGCTTCGACGTGGAGAACCTGACCTACGCCGTGCTCGACCGTGACCAGACCACCACCAGCCAGCACTACCTGCTGAACATGGCCGGCTCGCGCTACTTCATCGAGAAGGCGCCACTGGCCAGCCATGCCGAGCTCGATCAGCGTCTGCGCAGCGGCGACATCAGTCTGGCCGTGGAGATTCCGCCGAACTTCGGCCGCGACCTCAAGCGCGGCGCGGTGCCGCAAGTCGCGTTCTGGATCGATGGCGCCATGCCGATGCGCGCCGACACCATCAAGGGCTATGTGCAGGGCATCCACCTCAACTACCTGCAGCAGCTGGCCCGCGAGGCCGGTGTCGAAGGGCAGCTGGCACCGGCCGATGTCGCCATCCGCTACCGCTACAACCCTGACGTGCAGAGCCTGCCAGCCATGGCGCCGGCGATGATCCCGCTGCTGCTGATGATGATCCCGGCGATGCTCACCGCCCTCGGCGTGGTGCGCGAAAAGGAACTGGGCTCGATCACCAACTTCTACGTCACCCCGACCACCCGCCTGGAATTCCTGCTCGGCAAGCAGCTGCCCTATATCGCGCTGGGCATGTTCAACTTCGCCACCCTGGCGCTGCTGGCGGTGTTCGTCTTCGGCATTCCGATCAAGGGCAGCATCCTCACCCTCTGCCTCGGCGCGCTGCTCTACGTCACCTGCGCCACCGGCCTGGGACTGCTGATGTCGGCGATTTTCAACAGCCAGATCGCGGCGATCTTCGGCACGACCATCGTCACGCTGCTGCCGGCGATCCAATTCTCCGGGCTGATCCACCCGGTCTCGGCGATGGAGGGCGCCGGCGCCTTCGTCGGCAAGCTCTACCCAACCAGCCACTTCCTGATCATCAGCCGCGGGGTATTCTCCAAGGCGCTCGGGCTGGCCGAGCTGTATCCCTATTTCATTCCCATGCTGCTGGCCATTCCGCTGCTGACCCTGCTCAGCGTCGCCGGCCTGCGCAAGCAGGAGAAATGACATGGGTGGCCTGCGACGCAAGCTCGGCAACATCTTCCAGCTCGGCCTCAAGGAACTGCGCAGCCTCTACCGCGATCCGGCGATGCTGGTGCTGATCATCTATTCGTTCACCGTGGCGGTCTACGAAGGCGCCACGGCGATTCCCGAGGCGCCGCACCGCGCCAGTATCGCGGTGGTCGACGAGGACCGCTCGCAGGCGTCGCTGCGCATCATCAACGCCTTTCAGCTGCCCTACTTCATCGAGCCGAAGGCCATCAGCCATCAGGAGATGGACAGCGGCATGGACGACGGCCTCTACACCTTCACCCTGAACATCCCGCCGCGCTTCCAGCAGGACCTGCTCGCCGGCCGCCAGCCGACCATCCAGCTCAACGTCGATGCCACCCAGGTCAGCCAGGCGTTCACCGGCGCAGGGCACATCCAGCAGATCATCGCCAGCGAGACCGCCGAATTCGTCCGCCGCTACCGCAGCGAAGACGTGCTGCCGGTCGAAGCGGTGGTGCGCACCGCGTTCAACCCCAACCTCAGCCGCGCCTGGTTCGGCGCGGTGAACGAGGTGATCAACCAGATCACCATGCTGGCGATCATCCTCACCGGCGCGGCGCTTATCCGCGAGCGCGAGCACGGCACCATCGAGCACCTTCTGGTGATGCCGGTGACGCCGTTCGAGATCATGGTCGGCAAGGTCTGGGCGATGGGTCTGGTGGTGCTGGCGGCAGCGGCGTTCGCCCTGCGCTTCGTCGTCGAGGGCTGGCTCGATATCCCGATCCAGGGCTCGCTGTGGCTGTTCGCCGGCGGTGCGGCGCTGCACCTGTTCGCCGCCACCTCGATGGGCATCTTCTTCGGCACGGTGGCGCGCTCCATGCCGCAGCTGGGCCTGCTGGTGATCCTCACGCTGATCCCGCTGCAGATCCTCTCCGGCGGGGTGACGCCGCGCGAGAGCATGCCGGAGTTGGTGCAGAGCATCATGCTGGTGGCGCCGACCACGCATTTCGTCGAGCTGGCTCAGGCGATCCTGTTCCGCAATGCCGGCACGGCCATCGTCTGGCCGCAGCTGCTGGCGCTGATGGTGATCGGCACAGTGTTCTTCATCGGTGCGCTGTCGCGGCTGCGGGTGTCGTTGCGCTAGCGGCTACGCTTTCTTCACTACGCCCGCGTCGTCAGACCGACCGCTCTAGCCCGAAGCTTTATGGCATCACGCCAGCATCCTAGGTTTATGTTGGTAACCAAACGGTCACCCGGCGCCCCACCACACCCGGGAATTTTTGCATCGACGGCCGGTCTATCGTGCCGACATGCTAAGAGCCTGACGCTCGACAGCGCGCCAAGGAAGCCCCATCACTATGCGCATTCTCGTTACTGGCGGTGCCGGATTCATCGGTTCCGCACTGATCCGTCACCTCATTCTCGATACCGAGCACAGCGTGCTCAACCTGGACAAACTGACCTATGCCGGCAACCTCGAGTCGCTGGCCAGCGTGGAAGACAACCCGCGCTATCAGTTCCTCCAGGCCGACATCGCCGATCGTGAGCGGGTCAGCGAGGCGCTGCTGGAGTTCCAGCCGGACGCCATCATGCATCTGGCCGCCGAGTCCCATGTCGACCGCTCCATCGACGGCCCGGCCGAGTTCATCCAGACCAACATCGTTGGCACCTACCAGCTGCTCGAAGCGGCCCGCGCCTACTGGCAGACACTGCCGGCCGAACGTCGCGAGGCTTTCCGCTTTCACCATATTTCCACCGACGAGGTGTACGGCGACCTGCATGGTGTCGACGATCTGTTCACCGAGACCACGCCCTACGCGCCCAGCTCGCCTTATTCGGCCAGCAAGGCCTCGTCGGACCACCTGGTCCGGGCCTGGCAGCGTACCTACGGCCTACCGGTGCTGATCACCAACTGCTCGAACAACTACGGGCCGTTCCACTTCCCCGAGAAGCTGATCCCGCTGGTGATTCTCAACGCGCTGGATGGCAAACCGCTGCCGGTATACGGCGACGGCTCGCAGATCCGCGACTGGCTGTTCGTCGAGGACCACGCCCGCGCGCTGTTCAAGGTGGTCAGCGAGGGCAAGGTCGGCGAGACCTACAACATCGGCGGCCACAACGAGCAGAAGAACATCGAGGTGGTGCGCGGTATCTGCGCGCTGCTGGAAGAGCTGGCACCGAACAAGCCCGCCGGCCTCGCCCGTTATGAAGACCTGATCACCTTCGTCAAGGATCGCCCGGGCCACGACCTGCGCTACGCCATCGACGCCAGCAAGATCGAGCGCGAACTCGGCTGGGTGCCGCAGGAAACCTTCCAGAGCGGCCTGCGCAAGACCGTGCAGTGGTACCTGAACAACCTCGAATGGTGCCGTCGCGTCCAGGACGGCAGCTATCAACGCGAGCGCCTCGGCGCCCTGGAGAACGCATGAAAGGAATCATCCTCGCCGGAGGCTCCGGCACTCGTCTGCATCCCATCACCCTTGGCGTATCCAAGCAGCTGCTGCCGATCTACGACAAGCCGATGGCCTACTACCCGATCTCGGTGCTGATGCTTGCCGGCATCCGCGACATCCTGGTCATTTCCACGCCGCAGGATCTGCCGCAGTACCAGAACCTGCTGGGCGACGGCAGCCAGTTCGGCGTCAATTTCAGCTATGCCGAGCAGCCTTCGCCGGACGGCCTGGCGCAGGCCTTCCTGATCGGTGAAGAATTCATCGGCGATGATTCGGTGTGCCTGATCCTCGGCGACAACATCTTCCACGGCCAGCACTTCACCGAGAAGCTGCAACGCGCCGCGCGTCAGGAGAAGGGCGCCACGGTGTTCGGCTACTGGGTCAAGGACCCGGAGCGCTTCGGCGTGATCGACTTCGACGCGGACGGCAAGGCGCTGTCCATCGAGGAGAAGCCGAAAAAGCCCAAGTCCAGCTACGCAGTGACCGGCCTGTACTTCTACGACAACGACGTGATCGAGATCGCCAAGTCGATCAAGCCCTCGCCGCGCGGCGAGCTGGAGATCACCGACGTCAACATGGCCTACCTCGAGCGCGGCGACCTCAATGTCGAGCGCTTCGGCCGCGGCTTCGCCTGGCTCGACACCGGTACCCACGACAGCCTGCTGGAAGCCTCGCAGTACGTGCAGACCATCGAGCACCGCCAGGGCCTGAAGGTGGCCTGCCTGGAGGAAATCGCCTATCAGAACAAGTGGATCGACCGCGAGCAGCTGCTGCGTCGCGCCGATGCGCTGGGCAAGACCGGCTACGGCCAGTACCTGTTCAAGCTGGCGGGTGAAGACGCATGAAGGTCGTCGAAACCAGCATTCCCGACGTACTGATCATCGAGCCCAAGGTCTTCGGCGACGAACGCGGTTTCTTCTACGAAAGCTTCAACGCGGCCGCTTTCGAGGCGGCCACGGGGCTCAAGCGCCAGTTCGTCCAGGACAACCACTCCAAGTCCCAGCGCGGCGTGCTGCGCGGGCTGCACTACCAGATCCAGCAGCCGCAGGGAAAACTGGTGCGGGTGGTGGCCGGCGAGGTGTTTGATGTCGCCGTCGACCTGCGCAAGAGTTCGCCGAGCTTCGGCCGCTGGTTCGGCACCCACCTGAGCGCGCAGAACCAGCGGCAACTGTGGATTCCCGAAGGCTTCGCACACGGCTTCGTGGTGCTCAGCGAGAGCGCTGAATTCCTCTACAAGACCACCGACTACTATGCGCCGGAGCACGAGCGCAGCCTGCTGTGGAACGACCCGGCGCTCGGCATTCAATGGCCGATCGACGAGGCGCCACAATTGTCCGCCAAGGACCAGGCCGGCAAGCTGCTACGCGATGCGGAGCTGTTTCCATGAAAATCCTGATCACCGGCAGCACGGGGCAGCTCGCCCGCGAATTGCAAGTGGAACTGGCAGGCACCGGCAAGCTGCTCGCCCTCGGGCACAAAGCACTGGATCTCGCCGTACCCGAACAGATTCGTGAGCAGGTGCGCCTGTTGCGGCCGGACCTGATCATCAACGCGGCGGCCTATACCGCCGTTGACCCCGCGGAAAGCCACCGCGAGCAGGCCTTCGCGGTCAACGCCCGCGGCCCGCAGGTGCTCGCTGAAGAAGCCGCGCGGCTCGGTGTGCCGCTGATCCATTACTCCACCGACTACGTGTTCGACGGGCGCAAGGCCGAACCCTACGATGAAACCGACCTGCCACAGCCGCTCAATGTCTATGGCGCCAGCAAGCTGGCCGGCGAACAGGCGATCCAGGCCGTCGGCGGCGAACACCTGATCCTGCGCACCAGCTGGGTCTACTCCCAGCATGGCAAGAATTTCCTGCTGACCATGCAGCGCCTGCTGCAGGAGCGCGATGCGCTGTCGGTGGTCAGCGACGAGATCGGCGCGCCGACCTGGGCCGCAACCATCGCCCGCGTCACCGCCGAGCTGGTGCGCAAGCGCAACGCCGGGCAGGCCGGGCCGAGCGGGTTGTATCACCTCAGCGCCAGCGGCGAGGCCTCCTGGTACGGCTTCGCCTGCAGCATCGCCGAGCGGTTGCGCCAGGAAGGACGCCTGCGCGCCGAGATCACCCCGATCCTGTCCAGGAACTACCCGACCGCGGCGCAGCGCCCACTTAACTCGCGGCTCAACTGCGCGCGGCTGCGGCAGGATTGGGGAGTCACCCTCCCCGACTGGGAAACCGCCCTGCACGAGTGCCTCAACCGGGCCCGCGGCTTCGACAGCGAAGAGGCCCCGCAGCCCGTCGCCGCGGGACGCTGATCCAGCTGGTCACCGCGCCGCTTGGCCACGCCGCAGTCAGGCGTTTTTCCGCCGCCTCGACCACCGACGCTGAACGCCGGCACGCTCTGCGTGCATAATGCGCCGGACCCTCAGGCGCCCACGCATGACCGTACCGCTCCCTCCCCGCCGCCCACGCTGGCGCAATCTCGCCCTGCTGGCCTTGCTGCTGGCGCCCTTGCTGTGGCCGTTGCAACAGCTCGCCGAGCGCTATTACCGCAACGAACTGACCGAACAGAACCGCCAGACCCTGGACCTGTACGTCGCCAACCTGCTCGGCACGCTGAATCGCTACGAGGTGCTGCCGCGCATCCTCGGCGATCTGCCCGCTCTGCGCGCCGTGCTGCAGGAGGATTCGCCACAGGTGCGCGACAACGCCAATCGCCTGCTCAAGCGGCTGCGCAAGCAGACCGGTGCCGACGTCATCTACCTGATGGCGACCGACGGCAACACCCTGGCCGCCTCCAACTGGGACGAGGAAGACAGCTTCGTCGACCGCAACTTCGCCTTCCGCCCCTATTTCCGTCAGGCCATGGAAGGTCGCCTGGGGCGCTTCTTCGGCCTCGGCACGACTTCCGGCAAGCGTGGCTACTACTTTGGCGCGGCGGTGCGCGACGGTGATCAGGTGCTCGGCGTGCTGGTGGTCAAGGTCGACCTCGATCACACCGAGACACTCTGGGGTAGCACGCCGGAGCAACTGCTGGTGACCGACAACTTTGGCGTAGTGATCCTCACCTCGCGACCGGAGTGGCGGTTCCGCGCCACCCGCGGGCTGGGCGTCGACGAGCGCGAGCAGATTGCCTTCGACCAGCCCTATCCGACCCTGTATCCGCAAGACCTGACACTGGACATCGACGCCTGGCTGATCCAGAGCCGCGAGTTGAAGGAGACCGGTTGGACGGTGCGTATTCTCGCGCCGGTGAACCTGGTCGAACGCCCGGTGCGCACCGTCGTCGCCATCGGCGCCGCCACATTGCTGGCACTGCTGCTCTGGCTCGGCCTGCTGATGCAGCGCCGCCGGCACTTCCTCGAACGGCTGGCGCTGGACAGCCAGGCACGTCAGCAGCTGGAGCAACGGGTGCAGGAGCGCACCCGCGATCTGGAGGCACTGAACAGCCGGCTCAAGGTCGAGGTGCTCGAGCGCGAGCAGGCCCAGCAGGAACTGGTGCGCGCCCAGGACGAGCTGTTGCAGGCCGGCAAGCTGTCGGCGCTGGGCACCATGTCGGCGAGCATCAGCCACGAACTCAACCAGCCGTTGGCGGCCATTCGCAGCTACGCCGACAACGCCGGTGTGCTGCTCGAGCACGGCCGCACCAGCGAGGCACGCGACAATCTCCGGCTGATCAGCGAACTGACCGCGCGCATGGCCTCGATCATCGCCCACCTGCGCGCCTTTGCCCGCCGCGACCAGCACGCGCCGGAACGGGTGGCGCTGCAGCCGGCGCTGGACGATGCCCTCGCCCTGCTCGCCAAACGCCGCCAGGCCATGGGTGTCGAGCTGATCCGCGATCTGCCGGAGGCCACCCTCTGGGTGCAGGCCGGCGAAACGCGGCTGCGGCAGATTCTCGCCAACCTGCTGGCCAACGCCCTCGATGCCCTGGCCGAACGCCCGCAACCACGGCGTATCTGGCTGCGTGCCGAACGCGAAGGCGACGGCGTGCTGCTGAGCCTGCGCGACAATGGCCCAGGCTTCTCTGCCGAGGCATTGCAGCGCGCCCGCGAACCCTTTTTCACCACCAAGACCAGCGCTCAGGGCCTGGGCCTCGGCCTGGCGATCTGCGATACCCTGATCCGCGCCCTGGGCGGTGAGCTGCGCATGAGCAACCATCCCGAGGGTGGCGCGCAGCTCGGCCTGTTCCTGCGTAGCGCCGAACCCGGCGTGGCCTTTCCCAGCGAGGACCATCTCCAATGAGCAGCGACACCCCGATCAGTGCCCAGGCCCAGGTGGTGCTGATCGACGACGATCCGCATCTGCGCCAGGCGCTGAGCCAGACCCTCGACCTGGCCGGGCTCGAGGTCGTCAGCCTGGGCGATGCTCGCGGCCTGGCTGCACGCCTGCCGGCGGACTGGCAGGGGGTGGTGGTCAGTGACATCCGCATGCCTGGGATCGACGGGCTGGAGTTGCTGCAACAGCTGCGCGCACGCGACAACGAGCTGCCGGTGATCCTCATCACCGGGCACGGTGACATCCAGCTGGCAGTGCAGGCCATGCGCGCCGGTGCCTACGACTTCCTGGAAAAGCCTTTCCCCAGCGAAGCGCTGCTGGACAGCGTGCGCCGCGCCCTGGCGTTGCGCCAGCTGGTGCTGGACAACCGCTCCCTGCGCCTGGCGCTGGCCGACCGCCAACAGCTGTCGGCGCGCCTGCTCGGCCAGTCCCGGGCGATGCTGCGCCTGCGCGAGCAGATCGGCGCACTGGCCGGCACCCAGGCTGATGTCCTGATTCTTGGCGAGACCGGCGCCGGCAAGGAGGTGGTAGCCCGCGCGCTGCACGACCTGTCGAACCGACGCAACGGCCCCTTCGTCGCGATCAACGCCGGCGCCCTGGCCGAGTCGGTGGTGGAGAGCGAGCTGTTCGGCCACGAGCCCGGCGCCTTCACCGGCGCGCAGAAGCGCCGGATCGGCAAGTTCGAGTTCGCCAATGGCGGCACCCTGTTCCTCGACGAAATCGAGAGCATGAGCCTCGATGTGCAGGTCAAGCTGCTGCGCCTGCTGCAGGAGCGGGTGGTCGAGCGGCTCGGCGGCAACCAGTCGATCGCCCTGGACATCCGCGTCATCGCCGCGACCAAGGAAGACCTGCGCGTGGCCGCCGACCAGGGCCGCTTTCGCGCCGACCTGTACTACCGGCTCAATGTCGCGCCGTTGCGTATCCCTTCGCTGCGCGAACGCAGCGAAGACATCCTTTTGCTGTTCCAGCATTTCGCCGAAGCCGCCGCCCAGCGCCATGGCCTGCCGATCCGCGAACTGCAGCCGGAGCAGCGTGCCGTGCTGCTGCAACACGCCTGGCCGGGCAACGTACGCGAACTGCAGAACACCGCCGAGCGCTTCGCCCTCGGGCTGGGGCTGGGCCTGGATGTGCCGGGCAGTGAGCCAGCGACCAGCCTCGCCAGCGGCGGCAGCCTCGGCGAGCAGGTCGATGCCTTCGAGCGCGCATTGATCGCCGCCGAGTTGAATCGCCCGCACGGCTCGCTGCGCAGCGTCGCCGAAGCCCTCGGTCTGCCGCGCAAGACGCTGCACGACAAACTGCGCAAGCATGGCCTGAGCTTCGCCGACGCTGGCGGAAGCTCGCCCGATGACAACGACTAGATGGCGGAAAACCGCCATCCAACCTGCCTTTCAACGGTTCCGCTTTGCTCCCCTGCATCGCCTTCGACGCTTCACGGCCGCCGCTGGAATCGTGAAAAGGTGCGACCTAGACGCGCTTGTCGATAATCCGACATACAAAGTTCAACCATCGGCTGGGTAAACTTCCGGCGCACAGGAGGTACTGCTGCTTCTGGCACAGGCATTGCTCCTGCAACCCAACGAACTGAATGGAACGAGTCGCAACCGGCCATCGCCCTGCGCATTTGCCGCCTAGACTTGCCCTGCCGGTTCCTGCCGGAGACGCCCCGTGGCGCTCCATCCACAACAAGAGGAAACATCCAATGTTCAAACTGACTGCCAAGGCGCTGGCATGCGCCCTGTCGCTGAGCATCGCTGGTCTGGCCCACGCGGCTGACCCGATCACCATCAAGTTCTCGCATGTGGTCGCCGAAAATACGCCGAAAGGCCAGGGCGCCCTGATGTTCAAGAAACTGGTGGAAGAGCGTCTGCCGGGCAAGGTCGAGGTGCAGGTTTACCCGAACTCCTCGCTGTTCGGTGATGGCAAGGAAATGGAAGCCCTGCTGCTGGGCGACGTTCAGCTGATCGCCCCGTCGCTGGCCAAGTTCGAACACTACTCCAAGGGCGTTCAGGTCTATGACCTGCCGTTCCTGTTCGATGACATCGCGGCAGTCGACCGCTTCCAGAAGAGCGAGGCCGGCCAGAGCCTGCTGCGTTCCATGGAAGACAAGAACATCACCGGCCTGGGCTACTGGCACAACGGCATGAAGCAGCTGTCGGCCAACAAGGAACTGCGTGAGCCGAAAGACGCACGCGGCCTGAAGTTCCGCGTACAAGCGTCGGCCGTGCTGGACGAGCAGTTCAAGGCGCTGCGTGCCAACCCGCGCAAGATGAGCTTCGCCGAGGTGTACCAGGGCCTGCAGACCGGCGTGGTCAACGGTGCCGAGAACCCCTACTCGAACATCTACTCGCAGAAGATGCACGAAGTTCAGAAGCACATCACCGAGTCCGACCATGGCCTGCTGGACTACATGCTGATCACCAACACCAAGTTCTGGAACGGCCTGCCTGCCGATGTGCGTGGCGAGCTGGAAAAGATCGTGGAAGAAGTCACTGTTGAGGTGAACAAGCAGGCCGACGACCTGAACCAGAAAGCCAAGGCTGACATTCTGGCCGCTGGCACCACCGAGATTCTTGTGCTGACTCCGGAAGAGCGTGCCAAGTGGCGCGAAGCCATGAAGCCGGTGTGGAAGAAGTTCGAAGGCGAAATCGGTGCTGACCTGATCAAGGCCGCCGAAGCTGCCAACCAGGCTAAGTAAGCCTTTGCCGAGGGGCGGGCTCCCCGCCCCTTTGCTGTACTACCCAGCGATACCGACAGCTCAGTGAAAAAACACAGCAGCTGAAGAAGATGAGGCCCGCACCAAGGGCTGACAGGCATGGCCGAGGCGATCCCGGGCCGCGCCGCTTCGACAGTCACAACAAGAGTTTTTCATTGCTCTGTCCCCCAGCCTGCCCTGGCTGGTTCACGGCGCACCTCCGTGCTGCCTTCGATACAACAAGCAGTCCATCGGGAGATGTCATCCATGAACGCCCTCTGGCGCGTCTGGGACCACTTCGAGGAAGGTTTCATCGCCTTTCTGTTGGCCGCCATGACACTGGTGACCTTCGTTTACGTGATCCTCAACAACCTCTACACCCTTTTCTACGACCTGGGCGACCGCTTCGAGGGAAGCGCCGACTTCTGGTTCGCCATCGGTGATTTCATCATCGGGCTGGCCCAGTCCATGACCTGGAGCACCGCGCTGACCAAGGCGCTGTTCGCCTGGCTGATCTTCTCCGGCCTCGCCTATGGCGTGCGCACCGCCGGCCACATCGGCGTCGATGCGCTGGTCAAGCTGGCACCGCGGCATATCCAGCGTGTCATCGGCATCATCGCCTGCCTGTTCTGCCTGGGTTACGCCGGCCTGCTGACCGTGGCCAGCTTCGAGTGGATCCAGACCCTGTTCATCGCCAACATCGGCGCCGAAGACCTGGGCCATATCGGCATCAAGCAGTGGCACATCGGCATGATCGTGCCGTTCGGCTTCGCCATGGTGTTCATCCGTTTCGCCGAAATCTTCGTACGTATCCTGCGCAACGAGCAGACCGGCCTCGGCCTCGCCGATGAAGCGGCCGATGCGTTGAAGCATGGCGAAGAGGAGCCCAAGTAATGACCATCCTGTTCCTGTTCGTCGCCCTCTTCGTGCTGATGTTCATCGGCGTGCCGGTGGCCGTGTCCCTCGGCCTGGCTGGCTCGCTGACCATCATGATCTTCAGCCAGGACTCGGTGCGCTCGCTGGCGATCAAGCTGTTCGAGACCTCCGAGCACTACACCCTGCTGGCAATCCCGTTCTTCCTGCTGGCCGGCGCCTTCATGACCACCGGCGGGGTGGCCCGTCGCCTGATCGACTTCGCCAATGCCTGCGTCGGCCACATCCGTGGCGGTCTGGCGATCGGTGCGGTGCTGGCGTGCATGCTGTTCGCCGCGCTGTCCGGCTCGTCGCCGGCCACCGTGGCCGCGGTCGGCTCCATTGCCATCGCCGGCATGGTGCGCTCCGGTTACCCGCAGGCCTTCGGCGCCGGCATCGTCTGTAACGCCGGTACCCTGGGCATCCTGATTCCGCCGTCGGTGGTCATGGTGGTCTACGCCGCTGCCACCGAAACCTCGGTGGGCAAGCTGTTCATGGCCGGTGTCGTCCCGGGCATCCTGCTCGGCGGCGCGCTGATGCTGGCGATCTACATCATCGCGGTGAAAAAGAACCTGCCGGCACTGCCGCGCGCCAGCTTCCGCGAGTGGCTGTCCGCCGCACGCAAGGCGGTCTGGGGCCTGCTGCTGATGGTGATCATCCTCGGCGGCATCTACTCGGGCATGTTCACGCCCACCGAAGCGGCAGCCGTCGCGGCGGTGTATTCGGCCTTCGTCGCGCTGTTCGTCTACAAGGACCTGAGCTGGCGCGAGTGCCCGAAGGTGCTGCTGGAGTCCGGCAAGCTGAGCATCATGCTGATGTTCATCATCGCCAACGCCATGCTCTTCGCCCACGTACTGACCACCGAGCAGATTCCGCAGGCGATCACCGCCTGGGTGATCGAAGCCGGGCTGCAGCCGTGGATGTTCCTGCTGGTGGTGAACATCGTGCTGCTGGTCGCCGGGGCCTTCATGGAGCCGTCGGCGATCATCCTGATCCTGGCGCCGATCCTGTTCCCGATCGCCGTTCAGCTGGGCATCGACCCGATCCACCTCGGCATCATCATGGTGGTGAACATGGAGATCGGATTGATCACGCCACCGGTGGGCTTGAATCTGTTCGTCGCCTCAGCGGTGACCGGCATGCCAGTGACCCAGGTGATCCGCGCGGTGCTGCCATGGCTGGCACTGATGCTGAGCTTCCTGGTGATCATCACCTACGTGCCGTCGATTTCCCTGGGTCTACCGAACATGCTCGGCATGTAGCACGAAGCACTGACTTCCCTTTAGCCCGGCCTGTGCCGGGCTTTTTTTGTCCGCGCGAATGCCGGTACGGGCTCGTCAGAGCGCCAGCACATCTGCCGGTCGCCGGCGGAACCAGCCAGTCAGCGACAGACGGTCGGCCTGGGTCACCAGCACTTCATGGGGAAAATCGCCGGAAAGGAACACCACCAGATTGCCGGCCAGCGGGGGCACGTCCAGCTGCGAGCCGTCGGCCAGGTGCATCCGCAGTTCGCCAGCGTGGGCGGGCTGCCAATCCGGATTCAAATACAGCACGGCGGTGACCGACCGGCTGTCGTCATCGCGAAAGCGGTCCAGGTGGGTCTGGTAGAAGGCGCCCGGCGGGTAGAAGGCGAAATGGCACTCGAACTCCTCGAGCCCGAGGAAGAGCTCGCGGTTGAGCTGCTGGCGCAGGCCGTCCATCAGCCCGAGGTAGTCGTCGCAGACCGCCGACTGGCCTGGCTCCAGCCACTGGATATGGTCGCTGCGAATGCCTTCGCGCACCGCCTGCGCCTCGCCGCGGCCGACCGCGGCGGGCGCCAGCGCGCCCTCGGCCTCGCGTCTGCGGCACTCGTCGGCCAGCTTGTGGGTCACATCACTGGGAAGGAAAGAACTCTGCAGCGACCAGCCGCGCTCGGCGAGGTCGTCGATGATCGAAGAGAACTGCAAGGAAGTGACTCCGAAGGGATACCGCAGGAGTCTAGGGTCTGTTGAGACTCCACCACAAGCTGCCTCGCTGTGCCAATCACAGCCACATTCGCGCGCCTCGACAAGCGGCTGTCGGGGCACGGAAAATGAACCGCCCGCCAGACAGGAGTTTCCATGCGCGCCCTCTTGACCTGTGTCTTGCTGACTTTCAGCCTCGCCAGCTTCGCCGACACCTATGAAGAACTTTACGAGACCGCCGGCTGGACCGAACAGCGGGCCAATTTCTCCGATGCGCTGACCGCCGCGCAGCAGCGCTACAAGGACACATTGCCGCCCGCGGTATTCCAGACCCTGGTGACCAACAGCAACCGCCGCTTCGCCTCGCACGCCATCGACCAGCGCGCGCAGCAGGCGCTGCGCGAGCACTTGGCCGAGCCGCAACCGGCGCTGGAGTTCTTCCAGTCGACCTTGGGCCGCAAGATCGTTTCGGCAGAGGTGCTTGCCGCTCGCCGCGAACAGCTGGCTCAGCACGCTTCAGGCCTGCCGCGGATGGAAGCGGGCAGCAACCGGCAGCTGCTGATCCGCCATCTGGCGCAGGCGCTGCCGGCCAGCGAAGCGGGTGCCGAAGTCAGCTTGGCGCTGGCCGGTGTCGCCGCCGACAGCCTCAGCCAGATGATTCCCGGGCTGCTCGGCGGCAACCAGGCGCAGAGTCTACTGAGCAGTCAGCGCCAGCGGATGATCGAGCAGATCGAGGGCGACCTGGATAACACGCTGCTGTATGTCTACCGCGATCTGTCCGATGCTGAGCTCGAGCAATACCTTGAGTTCGCCCGCTCCGATGACGGCAAGGCGTACTACCAGGCCGCACTGCAGGCCCTGCGTGCCGGCCTCGCCGTGGGCATGAGCGGCACCGAGCTGGAGCCGCAACAGGGCATCTGACCGGCCGGCGTTAGCCGAGACGCTCGCGGAGAAAATCGAAATAGGCGCGACGTATCTCCTCGCGCTCGTTCACCAGATGATGCCGCGCATCGGGCAGGCGCAGGATTTGCGCAGCGGCGAACTTGCTTTCGAGAATCGGCAAGTTGTGCCGCCAGTCCACCGTCATGTCGGCCTCGCCCTGCACGATCAGCGGCGCATGCGCGCTGTCGGCGGCGCCTTCGATGCGCGGAATCCAGCGCGACAGCGCACCAACCCAGGCGGTGGGCAGAATATCGGCCTGCAGCGGATCGCGCGTCTGGACGAACTCGAGGAAGGCCGGGTCGCCGGAATTGTCGCTGAACGAGCGACGAATCTGCCGCACGAACGGCCGCAGCAGCTCATAGCTCAAGCGCGAGCGCAACCAGGCCCTTGGCCGTACCAGCGGCGCGAGGAGGATGGTCCGCCCGAGGTCCGGGTTCTCCGCTTGGTGTAACAGGTGGTCCAGAGCAATGGCGCCGCCGGTGCTCTGGCCAAGCAGATGCCAGGGCCGCGGCAGATCGAGTTGGCGAGCCTGCTCGAACAGTCCGGCCAGCACCGCCTGGTATTCGTCGAACTCGTTGATGCTGGCGACGGGCCCGCTGGACAGGCCGTGGCCTGGCAGGTCGCAGGCCAGCACGGCGAAGCCCATCTCCAGCCCCCAATCGACCACATGCCGATACAGGCCCATGTGGTCGTAGTAGCCATGCAGGATAAGCAGGCTGGCGTGCGGCTGTTCCGGCCACCAGGCCTGCGCGACGACATCGTAGTCGTGCACGCGAAAGCGCCCCAGGCGGCGCTGAATGGACCGACGATGGGGTAGATCGAGGCCGTAGTAGGCCTGATAGTGAAGGGTCTCGACGCTCGCCTCGACGGCTTCGGACAGAGCCGGCAGGCTGTTGCGCAGACGCTCGGGCTGGATACGCGCGGACATGGACATTCTTCGATTGCGTTGAGCTGGGATATTCAGCTCTGCATCGCCGCATGGCAAGCTTGCGCACCTTTTCCCGGGTTCCGTCATGACTAGTCGCCGCAAGTATCTGATCGCCGCGTTGATCGCCCTGCTGTGGGCCGGTGCCATGCTGGCTGCGTTCTGGTGGTTCGAGGCGCGCTATCTACGCACTTTCGAGGGCGAGCGCGCCGAGCTGTTCTCGGGTGATGCGCTGCAGCTGCCCGCCGCCCTGCAAGGACCCGGCCCGGTCCGCTTCGTGCACTTCTGGGATCCCGGCTGCCCGTGCAATGTCGGCAACCAGCAGCATCTGCAG
This sequence comes from Stutzerimonas frequens, assembly GCF_024448335.1. Taxonomy (GTDB): domain Bacteria; phylum Pseudomonadota; class Gammaproteobacteria; order Pseudomonadales; family Pseudomonadaceae; genus Stutzerimonas; species Stutzerimonas frequens. The sequence goes on along the minus strand of NZ_JAMOHM010000008.1, from coordinate 73,503 downwards.
GAGCTGCTCGAACGCTTCGCCGATCAGCCGGTCGCCTTCTACGAGATGCGCAAGCCCGGCAGCCAGGGCCGCCTGCCGCAACCACTGGCCTCGCTGAAAGCGCTGGAGGGGCTCATCGGTGCCGAACAGCTGCCGGCCAGCCCCGCGGTAGGCATCTGGGACCAGCATGGTGAGCTCGTCTATATCGGGCCCTACAGCGAGGGGGCGGTGTGCAGTTCGGACAACAGCTTCGTCGAGCCGATCCTCGAAGCGGTGCTTGCGGGGCGCAAGGTGCGCGCGACCCACTCCCTGGCGGTGGCCTGTTTCTGTGACTGGCAGGGTTGAGGCTTAGCGGCAGCGTAGGTACGCCGGTGATGGCTTCCTAGGCGCCACGAAAAAGGGCGCACCGCTGCGCCCTTTTTCGCTTCCCGGTAACGCTCAGCTATGCGCCGAGGGTGGCACCAGCACCTTGCGGCTGTCGATCACCTGGCGCCAGGTGGGACTGCCAGCGGTTTCATCCATCGCCTGCTGCATCGCGCGGATGCGGCGCTTCTCGGCACGCCGGGTGAGATACCAGGCAAGGAAGGTGGCCAGCGACACGCTGAGCAGGATCAGACTGGCCACCGCGTTGATCTCCGGCTTCACCCCCAGGCGCACGGCGGAGAAGATCTCCATCGGCAGGGTGGTCGAGCCGGGGCCGGAGACGAAGCTGGCCAGCACCAGATCGTCCAGCGACAGGGCGAAGGACAGCATGCCGCCCGCCGCCAGCGACGGTGCGATCATCGGCATGGTGATCAGGAAGAACACCTTCCACGGCCGCGCACCGAGGTCCATCGCCGCTTCCTCGATGGACAGGTCGAGCTCGCGCAGGCGCGCCATCACCACCACCGCAACGTAGGCCGAGCAGAACGTGGTGTGAGCGATCCAGATGGTCACCAGCCCGCGCTGCGCGGGCCAGCCGACCAGTTGCGCCATCGCCACGAACAGCAGCAGCAGCGACAGACCGGTGATCACCTCAGGCATCACCAGCGGCGCGGTGACCAGGCCACCGAACAGCGTGCGACCGCGGAATACCGGGATACGCGTGAGCACGAAGGCGGCCATGGTGCCGAGCGCCACCGCGGCAATCGCGGTGTAGGCTGCGACCTCCAGCGAGCGCATCACCGCGCCCATCAGCTGGGAGTTGTCAAGCAGGCCGGCGTACCACTTCAGCGACCAGCCACCCCACACCGTCACCAGCCGCGAGGCGTTGAACGAGTAGATGACCAGGATGACCATCGGCAGGTAGATGAACAGCAGCCCGAGCACCAGGATCAGGTTGGAAAAGCTCCAGCGCCTCATAGCTTGCCCTCCAGTTCCTTGGCTTGGTTCCGGTTGAACAGGATGATCGGTACCAGCAGGATCGCCAGCATCACTACCGCCAGTGCCGAGGCCACCGGCCAGTCGCGGTTATTGAAGAACTCCTGCCACAGCACCTTGCCGATCATCAGCGTCTCCGGACCGCCGAGCAGCTCGGGGATGACGAACTCACCCACCACCGGAATGAACACCAGCATGCAGCCGGCGATGATGCCGTTCTTCGACAGCGGCACGGTGATCTTCCAGAAGCTGGTGAGGTTGCGCGCGCCGAGGTCGGAAGCTGCCTCGAGCAGGCTCGGGTCGTGCTTCACCAGGTTGGCGTAGAGCGGCAGGATCATGAACGGCAGGTAGGAATAGACCACGCCGATGTACACGGCCATATCGGTGTTGAGAATCTGCAGCGGCGCATCAATCAGGCCGAGCCCCTGCAACAGTCCGTTGAGTATGCCGTTGCTGCTGAGGATGCCCATCCAGGCATAGACGCGAATCAGGATGGCGGTCCAGGTCGGCATCATGATCAGCAGCAGCAGGACCGTCTGCAGGTCCTTTCGCGCACGGGCAATGGCATAGGCCATCGGATAGCCGATCAGCAGGCAGAGCAGCGTGCTGAAGAAGGCGATCCGCAGCGAGCCCAGGTAGGCCGCCAGATACAGCTCGTCTTCGCTGAGGAAGATGTAGTTGCCCAGGTTGATCAGCACCTGCAGCTGCTGGTCGGCATAGGCGAAGATGTCGGTGTACGGCGGAATGGCCACATCCGCTTCGGCAAAGCTGATCTTCAGCACGATGGCAAAGGGCAGCAGGAAGAACAGCATCAGCCACAGGAAGGGCACGCCGATGACCAGTCGGCGCCCGGTGTTCAGGGGCGAGCGCTTCATGCCTGCAACACCACGCCGCTGTCATCCCACCAGTAGACGTACACCTCTTCCTCCCAGGTCGGCAGCTTCACGTGGCGCTCGGCGTTGGCCATGAAGGCCTGCAGCACTCCGCCGGACGGCAGCTTGATGTAGTACACCGAGTGGCCGCCGAGGTAGGCGATGTCGTGCACGACGCCCTTGGCCCAGTTGTAGCCCGGGCGCTCCAGTTCCGGCAGTTCGGTGCCGATCAGCAGCTTTTCCGGGCGGATCGCGTAGGTGATCTGCTTGTCCTGGGCGCGGGTACTGATCCCGTGGCCGACGTAGATCGGGTTCTCCAGACCGGGCGAGGCGATGATGGCGTGGTCACCCATGTCCTCGACCAGCTCGCCGTCGAACAGGTTGACGTTGCCGATGAACTCGCAGACCAGACGGCTCGCCGGCGTCTCGTAGATATCCATCGGGCTGCCGACCTGGGCGATCCAGCCCAGATGCATGATGGCGATGCGCTCGGCCATGGTCATGGCCTCTTCCTGGTCGTGGGTGACCATCACGCAGGTAACGCCGACACGCTCGATGATCTGCACCAACTCGAGCTGCATCTGCGAGCGCAGCTTCTTGTCCAGCGCGCCCATCGGCTCGTCGAGCAGCAGCAGCTTGGGCCGCTTGGCCAGCGAGCGCGCCAGGGCGACGCGCTGGCGCTGCCCGCCCGACAGCTGATGCGGCTTGCGCTTGGCGTACTGGGCCATCTGCACCAGGCCGAGCATTTCCTTCACCCGCTCCTCGATCTCCGCCTTGGGCAGGCCATCCTGCTTCAGGCCGAAGGCGATGTTCTGCTCCACCGTCATGTGCGGGAACAGCGCGTAGGACTGGAACATCATGTTGATCGGCCGCTCGTAGGGCGGCATGTCGGTGATGTCCTGTCCGTCGAGGAAGATGCGCCCCTCGGTGGGCCGCTCGAAGCCGGCGAGCATGCGCAGCAGCGTCGACTTGCCCGAACCCGAGCCGCCGAGGAGGGCGAAGATCTCGCCCTGGTGGATGCTCAGCGAGACATCATCGACCGCCACCGTTTCGTCGAACTTCTTGGTGACGCGGTCGATCTTCAGCAGCACCTGCTTGTTCTTGCTCTCGCCACTGAGGGCTTTCTTGTAGGCGCTGGAGGCAACGGCCATGCGCGAACTCCCGAAATGAAAAAGGTTGGCCCGGCCATTGCCGGAAATCTAATGATCGTTGCAGCGGGCACGCCTGCTGGCACACCCCGGCAGAGCGGGCTGCGCTTGGCCAAGGCAGGCCGGGCCAAGCGCAACCGCTCCGGAGTTCACTTGCCGGATTTCACCTTGGTCCAGGTGCGCGTCATCAGCCGCTGAACCTTTGGCGGCAGCTCGGCCGAAACGTAAAGCCGGTCGAGCGTTTCCTGCGGCGGATACACCGACGCGTCCTGCCGCACCTCCTGATCCATCAGCTCGCCGGCCTTGAGGTTGGGATTGGCGTAACCGACATAGTCGCTCACCGCGGCAATCACCTCGGGACGCAGCAGGTAGTTGATGAAGGCGTGGGCTTCGTCGACGTTGCTGGCATCGGCAGGGATGGCCAGCATGTCGAACCAGAGGTTGCCGCCTTCCTTGGGAATGGCGTAGGCGATCTCGATGCCCTTGCCGGCTTCCTCGGCGCGGGCGGCGGCCTGGAACACATCACCGGAGAACCCGGCGGCGACGCAGATATTGCCATTGGCGAGGTCGGAAATGTACTTCGACGAGTGGAAATAACGCACATGCGGCCGCACGGCCAGGAGCTTCTCCTCGGCCTTCCGATAATCCGCAGCGTTCTCGCTGTTGGGGTCCAGGCCCAGGTAGTTGAGCATGGCCGGGATCATCTCATCGGCCGAATCGAGGAAGGCGATGCCGCAGCTGGCCAGTTTCGCAGCGTTCTCCGGCTCGAAGATCACCGCCCAGGAGTCGATTTTGTCGACGCCGAGCGCCGCCTTGACCTTCTCGACGTTGTAACCGATGCCGTTGGTGCCCCACAGATAAGGCGCCGCGTAGGCGTTGCCGGGGTCGTTCTTCTGCAGCTGCTTGAGCAGGGCCGGATCGAGGTTTTCCCAGTTCGGCAGCTTGGACTTGTCCAGCTTCTGGAAGGCGCCGGCGCGGATCTGCTTGCCGAGGAAATGGTTGGAGGGCACCACCACGTCGTAACCGCTGCGGCCGGCGAGCAGCTTGCCTTCCAGGGTTTCGTTGGAGTCGAAGACATCGTAGACGGGCTTGATCCCCGTCTCCCTCTCGAACTCTTCCAGCGTCGTTTCGCCGATGTAATCCGACCAGTTGTAGACATGTACGGTGGCAGCCTGGGCGGCTGTCGCTCCGGCTACCGCGGCGGCGACGATCAGCGACTTGAGGGTCGAGCGCATGGGATGAGTCCTCTTGTTACAGGCCGCGCATGTCCCGGCGGGAAAGGCCGGCCTATTTATTGGAAAAACCTCTGGAAATCAACAGATTTGGTGCAACTGCCACTGCAGTTTCAGGGCAGGTGGAGACGAGGGCAGATGACGTGGCTGCAAAGGCTTCAAGCATTCCGTGTCCTCGTGCTGGTGTTCCAAGCGCGGATTGCCCCGGCGCCCGGATCGGGTGCATGCACCGGCCGGCATCGCCCGGCCGGTGTACGCAGTCGCCTCAGCGACCCGACTTGATCTTGGTCCAGCTGCGCGTCATGGCACGCTGGGTCTTCGGATCCAGATCGGGGAAGGTGTACAGCTTCTTCAGCACGTCCTGGCTCGGGTAGATGCCCGGGTCGGTGCGGATCGCCTCATCCAGCAGCGGGGTAGCAGCGGCGTTGCCGTTGGGGAACTGCACGTAGTTGGTGATGGAGGCCATCACTTCGGGCTTCATCAGGTAGTTGAGGAAGACGTGGGCACTCTCGACGTTCTTCGCGTCGGCCGGCACCGCCAGCATGTCGAAGAAGCTGCCGGCACCTTCCTTCGGAATCTTGTAGCTGACGTTGACCCCGTTGGCCGCTTCCTCGGCGCGCGACTTGCCCTGGTAGATGTCGCCGGAGTAGCCGATCGCCACGCAGATGTTGCCGTTGGCGAGGTCGGAGATGTACTTGGAGGAGTGGAAATAGGCCACATGCGGACGGATCTGCATGAACAGCTCCTCGGCCTTCTTCAGTTCGTCGGCCTTGCCGCTGTCCGGGGCATAGCCCAGATAGTGCAGCGCAGCCGGCAGCATTTCGGTCGGCGAGTCGAGGAAGGCGACGCCGCAGGACTTCAGCTTCTCGATGTTCTCCGGCTTGAACACCAGGTCCCAGGAATCCACCGGGGCATTGTCGCCCAGCGCGGCCTTGACCTTGTCGACGTTGTAGCCGATGCCGATGGTGCCCCACATGTAGGGGATCGAGTACTGATTGCCCGGGTCACTCGGTTCCAGCGCCTTGAGCAGGTCCTTGTCGAGGTTTTCCCAGTTCGGCAGCTTGGACTTGTCCAGCTTCTGGAACACACCGGCCTTGATCTGCTTGGCCAGGAAGGGGTTCGAGGGCACTACCACGTCGTAACCGGAGCTGCCGGCCAGCAGCTTGGCTTCCAGCACCTCATTGCTGTCGAAGACGTCGTAGACCACCTTGATGCCGGTTTCCTTGGTGAAGTTCTCCAGGGTGTCTTCGGCGATGTAGTCGGACCAGTTGTAGACGTGCAGCACCTTTTCCTGGGCCTGCGCAGCTCCGGCTAGGGTGCCGGCCAGCGTCATGGCAAGTAGGGTCTTGGCGAAGGGATTCATCCGTGCAGCTCCTGTTGTCATCGTTAGTAGGGGCAGTGGAACAGGCCATGAACAGCGTGGCGGCCTGGGTGTGCCGGCATCGACACACCCCGTGGTAGGTCTGGCTTCCAGCACGCGCGCAGTCTGGCAAGGTCAGGCCCTTTTTTTCAACAAGCCGAGCGCAATCGGCGGTGCGAAGGGCAACCCTGGCCCAGCCTCCACCGGCTGCCGCGAATCAACCGCGCACGTCCTTGGCCGTCGCATCCAGACACAGCCGTACCTTGCCGATCAGCTCGTCGATCTGCTCCTCGCTGATCACCAGCGGCGGCGAGATGATCATGGTGTCGCCGACCGCACGCATCACCAGGCCGTTGCGGAAGCAGTGCTCGCGACAGCGCATGCCCACATCGGCATCGACGAAACGTTCGCGGGTCTTCTTGTTTTTCACCAGTTCCAGCGCGCCGAGCAGACCGACACCACGGGCTTCGCCCACCAGCGGATGCTCGACCAGTTCCTGCCAGCGAGACTGCAAATAGGGTGCCGTCTTCGTCTTGACCCGCTCGACGATCTTCTCCTTGCGCAGGATGCGGATGTTCTCCAGCGCCACCGCGGCGGCCACCGGATGCCCCGAATAGGTGAAGCCGTGATAGAACTCGCCGCCCTCGTTGAGCGTCTGCACCACTCCGTCACGCACGATGACGCCGCCCATGGGGATGTAGCCGGAGGTCAGGCCCTTGGCGATCGGCATCAGGTCGGGGGTGAGGCCGTAGTAGTCGCTGCCGAACCATTCGCCAGTCCGGCCGAAACCGCAGATGACCTCGTCGGCCACCAGCAGGATGTCGTGGCGCGCAAGGATTTCCTTGATTCGGGGCCAGTAGCTGTCCGGCGGGATGATCACGCCGCCGGCGCCCTGAATCGGCTCGGCGATGAAGGCGGCGACCTTGTCCTCGCCAACTTCGAGAATCTTCTGCTCCAGCTGGTCGGCGATGCGCAGGCCGAACTCCTCCGGACTCATGTCGCCGCCCTCGCCGTACCAGTAGGGCTGGTCGATGTGCTCGATGCCGGGGATAGGAAAATCGCCCTGCTCGTGCATCGCCTTCATCCCGCCCAGGCTGGTACCGGCAACCGTGGAACCGTGATAGCCGTTCCAGCGGCCGATAATCACCTTCTTCTCCGGCCGGCCCTTGATTGCCCAGTAATGGCGCACCATGCGCAGCACGGTGTCGTTGGCCTCGGACCCCGAGCCGGTAAAGAACACATGATTCATCCCGGCCGGGGCGATGTCGGCAATCGCCTTGGCCAGCGCCACGGCGGGCGGGTGGGCAGTCTGGAAGAACAGGTTGTAGTACGGCAGCTCGCGCATCTGGCGGGTCGCTGCCTCGACCAGTTCCTCGCGGCCGTAGCCGAGATTGACGCACCACAGCCCGGCCATGGCGTCGAGGATCTTGTGTCCTTCGCTGTCCCACAGGTACACACCCTCGCCGCGGGTGATGATGCGCGTGCCCTTGGCGTTCAGCGCCTTGTAGTCGGTGAACGGCGGCAGGTGATGGTCGCGGCTCAGCGCTTGCCAGTGCAGGGTTTGCGAATCGCTCATCAGTCACCTCTCGTTAAAGTTCGTGCATGGTCGGTGGACGCCAAAATCGCATCCACCCTGCGGCCGGCTCCGGCGGAAGCGGCCTTACACCGACAGCATCAGGAATTCCCGCTCCCAGGAGCTGATCACGCGGTGATAGTTCTCCTGCTCGGCGCGTTTGACCGCGACGTAGCCGGTGATGAATTTCGGGCTCAGGTATTTCTCCAGTTCGCGGCAGGTTTCCATCCGCTCCAGCGCCGCTTCCAGCGTCAGCGGCAGACGCAGGTTGCGTCGCTCGTAGCCGCGGCCCTTGACCGGCTGGCTCGGCGGCAGCTGCTCGACCATGCCGATGTAGCCGCACAGCAGGCTGGCGGCGATGGCCAGGTAGGGGTTGGCGTCGGCGCCTGCGAGGCGGTTCTCCACCCGGCGGTTCTGCGGGTCGGAATCCGGCACGCGCAGGCCCACGGTGCGGTTTTCCTCGCCCCATTCGACGTTCACCGGCGCCGAGGTATCGGGCAGGAAGCGGCGGAACGAATTGACGTTCGGCGCGAACATCGGCAGCAGCTCGGGGATGTACTTCTGCAGGCCGCCGACGTGGTGCAGGAACAGCTGGCTCATGGAGCCGTCTTCATTGGAGAAGATGTTGCGCCCGGTGTTGAGGTCGATGACGCTCTGGTGCAGGTGCATCGCGCTGCCCGGCTCGCCGGTCATCGGCTTGGCCATGAAGGTGGCAGCGACGTTGTGCTTGAGCGCGGCCTCGCGCATGGTGCGTTTGAACACCAGGATCTGGTCGGCCAGGTGCAGCGCCTCGCCATGACGGAAGTTGATCTCCATCTGCGCGGTGCCTTCCTCGTGGATCAGGGTGTCCAGATCCAGGCCCTGCGCCTCGCACCAGTCGTACATGTCCTCGAACAGCGGGTCGAACTCGTTCGCGGCATCGATGGAGAACGACTGGCGGCCGGTCTCCTGGCGACCGGAACGACCGATCGGCGGCTGGAACGGCAGGTCCGGGTCCTCGCAGCGCTTGGTCAGGTAGAACTCCATCTCCGGCGCGACGATGGGCTGCCAGCCGCGATCGGCATACATCTTCAGCACACGCTTGAGGATGTTGCGCGGCGACAGCTCGATGGGGTTGCCCATCTTGTCGTAGGTGTCGTGGATCACCTGGGCGGTGGGCTCGATCGCCCAGGGCACGAGGAACACCGCGTTCGGATCGGGCCGGCAGAACATGTCGATGTCGGCCGGGTCGAGCAGTTCGTAGTAGATGTCGTCCTCGACGTAATCGCCGGTCACGGTCTGCAGCAGCACGCTTTCCGGCAGGCGCATGCCCTTCTCGTCGAGAAACTTGTTGGTCGGTGAAATCTTGCCGCGAGCGATCCCGGTCAGGTCGCTGATCAGGCACTCCACTTCGGTGATCTTGCGTTCTTTCAGCCAGCCGGTGAGCTGGTCGAGCTTGATACTCATGTTGACCTCGGGTTGCTGGGAAGTGGCCGTACGGGGTCGGCCTCAGCGTTGTCGTGCACGTGCCTGGCAGGCTTCGGCGAAGCCCTGGAACAGCGCCAGATAGTGCGGGTGCGAGTGGACCTGCCATTCCGGATGCCATTGCACGCCGAGGGCGAAGTTCGGCGCGGCTTCCACGGAAAATGCCTCAATCAGCCCGTCGGGGGCCAGCGCCTCGATGCGCAGGCCGGCGCCGAGGCGCTCGACACCCTGTCCGTGTACCGAATTGACCTGTATCTGCGGCGGTAGGCCGAGGCGCTCGAGCAGCCCGCCCGGCTGCACATGCAAGGCATGGCTGAGACCATACTGCACATCCAGCGGATCCTCGGGACGCTCGCGATGATCCTGATAGGGGCCGGCTTCGTGCACTTTCTGGTGCAGGGTGCCGCCAAAGGCCACGTTCATTTCCTGAAAGCCCCGGCAGATGCCGAACACCGGAATGCCGGCCTCGACCGCCGCGCGGATCAGCGGCAGGGTGAGGCGGTCGCGAAACGGATCATGATGAGTGCCCGGCTCGCTCGCTGGCCCACCATAGTGATGTGGCTCGACGTTGGACGGCGAGCCGGTGAACAGTAGGCCGTCGAAGTTTTCCAGCAGGGTCGCGGGATCGATCAGCTCGTCCAGCGCCGGGATCACCAGCGGCACGCCGGCGATCGCCGCGGCACGTAGGTACTTGTCACCGGCTATATGAAAGCTGTGGTGGCCGAGCTGCTTGGTGCAGGCCGATACGCCGATCAGAGGCTTGCGCGACATGGGATACTCGTCGTTCGAATGGGGCATATCGGAGAGTAGTCTTGTTCATTTTTATAGACAATAGCCCGAACTTCAGCCGCGTGCGCGACGCTCGACACACACGGCAGATGCCCCAAAAAAGGCCCAGCATGGGCACTCATGGGGCGCTGGCCGGCTACTATTGACAGTGAACAGGCTTTTCGATTGACTCCCAGACAAGCATCTGATGATTGAAATTTTTAACAATTAAGGTAATTCATCATGGCCCCGCCGCGTGCCGTTCAGCTCAACGAAGCTAACGCATTTCTCAAGGAACATCCGGAGGTGCAGTACGTCGATCTGCTGATCACCGACATGAATGGAGTCGTGCGCGGCAAGCGCATCGAGCGCGCCAGCCTGCACAAGGTCTACGAGAAGGGCATCAACCTCCCCGCCTCGCTGTTCGCCCTGGATATCAACGGCATCACCGTGGAAAGCACGGGCCTTGGCATGGACATCGGCGACTCCGACCGTATCTGCTTCCCGATTCCCAACACCCTGTCCAAGGAACCCTGGCAGAAGCGCCCCACCGCGCAACTGCTGATGACCATGCACGAGCGCGACGGCGCACCGTTCTTCGCCGACCCGCGCGAGGTGCTGCGCCAGGTGGTGAGCAAGTTCGACGAGCTGGGCCTGACCATCTGCGCCGCATTCGAGCTGGAGTTCTATCTGATCGACCAGGAGAACATCAACGGCCGGCCACAGCCGCCGCGCTCGCCGATCTCCGGCAAGCGCCCGCACTCGACCCAGGTCTATCTGATCGACGACCTGGACGAGTACGTCGACTGCCTGCAGGACATTCTCGAAGGCGCCAAGGAACAGGGCATCCCGGCCGATGCCATCGTCAAGGAAAGCGCCCCGGCGCAGTTCGAGGTCAACCTCCACCACGTCGCCGATCCGATCAAGGCATGCGACTACGCGGTGCTGCTCAAGCGGCTGATCAAGAACATCGCGTACGACCACGAGATGGACACCACCTTCATGGCCAAGCCCTACCCGGGCCAGGCCGGCAACGGTCTGCATGTGCACATCTCGCTGCTCGACAAGAACGGCAACAATATATTCGCCACCGAGAACCCGCTGGACAGTCAACCGCTACGCCACGCCATCGGCGGCCTGCAGCAGACCATGGCCGCCTCGATGGCCTTCCTCTGCCCGAACGTGAATTCCTATCGCCGTTTCGGCGCGCAGTTCTACGTGCCGAATGCGCCGTGCTGGGGCATGGACAACCGCACCGTGGCGCTACGCGTGCCGACCGACAGCCCGGACGCGGTACGCATCGAACATCGGGTCGCCGGTGCCGACGCCAACCCCTACCTGCTGCTTGCCGGCATCCTCGCCGGGGTGCACCACGGCCTGACCAACAAGATCGAGCCGGATGACCCCATCGAGGGCAACTCCTATGAGCAGGTCGAGCAGAGCCTGCCGACCAACCTGCGCGACGCCCTGCGCGAGCTGGACGACAGCGAGATCATGGCGCGCTACATCAGCCCCGATTACATCGACATCTTCGTCGCGTGCAAGGAGAGCGAGCTGGCCGAGTTCGAGCATTCGATCTCGGACCTCGAGTACAACTGGTATTTGCATACCGTCTAGCCGCGGGCCCGTGTGCTGCGGGGCGACCGCCACGGCGGTTTGCATCCGCCGCCGGGCTGGCATCAAATAGGCCGATGACCAAGCCCAGCCCCGCGACCACCAGTCGCCGCCCACGCGCCAGCAGCCAGGCGCGCATTCGCCAGATCCTCGCCAGCGCCCGTGAACTGCTCGCCGGGCAGGGTGCCGCGACGTTGTCGGTGTATGCGGTCGCCGAGCATGCGGGCATTCCACCTTCCTCCGTCTATCACTTCTTCTCCGGCGTGCCGGCACTGCTCGCGGCGCTTACGGCGGATGTGCACGCGACGTTCAGAGCGAGTCTCGAACAGCCCATCGATCACCGCAGCCTGACCAGCTGGCGCGACCTGTCGCGGCTGATCGAACAGCGCATGCTCAGGGTCTACGAGCAGGACAGCGCCGCTCGCCAGCTGATCCTGGCGCAACACGGTCTCGGTGAAGTCACCCAGACCGACCAGCGCCTGGATCTGGAACTCGGCCAGGCCATGCAGGCGGTGTTCGAGCGGCATTTCGCCCTGCCTCCGCTGCCGCAGGACATCGATGTATTCGCCCTGGCCGTGGAACTCGGCGACCGCGTCTATGCTCGATCCATACAGCTGTACGGCAGCCTGACGCCACGCATGGCCGAGGAAGGCATGCGAGTGTTCGATGCCTATCTGGGCCTGTATCTGCCGCCGTGCCTGCCGAAGCGAGAATCGCCGAGCGTTAATCGATAGATATCGATAAACGGCGTTCCTAAACGGTCATAAACGCATTCACTGCACTATCAATCCGGATAACTATCGAATAAATTTGCGCCTTCGATAGCCGCCGCCCTTTCAACCGCAGCCGCGAGGTGCTCCATGTCCCGAGTCGTTACCGTAGCCGCCACCCAGATGGCCTGTTCCTGGGATCGCCAGGCCAACATCGCCAATGCCGACAGGCTGGTGCGCGAGGCTGCCGCCAAGGGCGCGCAGATCATCCTGATCCAGGAGCTGTTCGAGACGCCGTACTTCTGCCAGAAGCCCAATCCGCAATACCTGCAGCTGGCCACACCGGTCGAGCATAATCCGGCGATCCAGCATTTCCAGAAGCTCGCCGCCGAACTGCAGGTGGTGCTGCCGATCAGCTTCTTCGAGCTGGCCGGGCGGGCACGCTTCAACTCCATAGCCATCATCGATGCCGACGGCAAGCTGCTCGGCGTCTACCGCAAGAGCCACATCCCGGACGGCCCCGGCTACCACGAGAAGTACTATTTCAACCCGGGCGACACCGGCTTCAAGGTCTGGAACACCCGCTACGCCAGGATCGGCGTGGCCATCTGCTGGGACCAGTGGTTCCCCGAGACCGCACGCAGCATGGCGCTGATGGGTGCCGAACTGCTGTTCTACCCGACCGCCATCGGCAGCGAGCCGCACGATGCGAGCATCACTTCCCGCGACCATTGGCAGCGCGTGCAGCAGGGCCATGCCGGCGCCAACCTGATGCCGCTGATCGCCAGCAACCGCATCGGCCGTGAAGAGCAGGACGGCTACGACATCACCTTCTACGGCTCCTCGTTCATCGCCGACCAGTTCGGCGCCAAGGTCGAGGAATTGGACGAAACCAGCGAGGGCGTGCTGGTGCACCAGTTCGATCTCGACCAGCTCGAACATATCCGCAGCGCCTGGGGCGTGTTCCGTGATCGCCGGCCGAACCTGTACGGCTCGATCAAGACCCTGGACGGTGAAACGCCGTCGGAATGAACGTAGGGTGGAAAACCGCGCAGCGTTTTCCACCAGGGACGCACATGGTGGAAAAGGCCTGCGGCCGTTTTCCACCCTACCAGGATCTCAGCCATGACCACCCTCAGTTCCACGCCCCGCCGAGACGGCTACTTCATGCCCGCCGAATGGGCGCCGCACAGCCAGACCTGGATGGTCTGGCCGCAGCGCCCGGACAACTGGCGGGACAACGCGGCACCGGCGCAGGCAGCCTTCACTGCCGTCGCCAAGGCGATCGCCCGTTTCGAGCCGGTGACCGTTTGCGCCAGCGCCGAGCAGTACCTGGCGGCGCGTGCCGCGCTGGATGACCCGCGCATCCGCGTGGTGGAACTGAGCACCGACGACGCCTGGGTACGCGATACCGGGCCGACCTTCGTCATCGACGACCAAGGCGGCCTGCGCGGCGTCGACTGGACGTTCAATGCCTGGGGCGGTGAAGACGGCGGCCTCTATGCCGACTGGCAGCGCGACGACGAAGTGGCGCGCAAGATCCTCGAACTCGAATACTGCGACCGCTACCGCACCGAGGGCTTCGTGCTCGAGGGCGGCTCGATCCACGTCGACGGCGAGGGCACGCTGATCACCACCGAGGAATGCCTGCTCAATCGCAACCGCAACCCGCACCTGTCCCGCGAGCAGATCGAGAGCGTGCTGCGGGAACAGCTGGCGGTCGACAGCATCATCTGGCTGCCGCACGGCCTGTTCAACGATGAAACCGACGGCCACGTCGACAACTTCTGCTGCTTCGTGCGCCCGGGTGAAGTGCTGCTGGCCTGGACCGACGATGCAAGCGACCCCAACTTCGAGCGCTGTCAGGCGGCCATGGCCGTGCTGCAGAGCGTTCGCGACGCCAAGGGCCGCACGCTGACGGTGCACAAGATGCCAATCCCCGGCCCGCTGCATGCGACTGCCGAAGAATGCGCCGGGGTGCTCGCGCTGGACGGCAGCCAGCCGCGCGACCCGTCGATACGCCTGGCCGGCAGCTACGTGAACTTCCTCATCGTCAACGGCGGCATCATCGCCCCGGCCTTCGGCCACCCGCTGGACGCCGAAGCCGAGCGCATCCTGGCGCAGGTCTTTCCGGAGCATCAGGTCGTCATGGTGCCAGGGCGCGAGATCCTCCTCGGCGGCGGCAACATCCACTGCATCACCCAGCAGCAGCCGGCACCGCTGAACCGATCAGCCATGTAGTTGATCCCCTGGGCGGGTCAACATGGCTGTAATGAGGAGACTGCGCACCGTGCGAATCAGAGCCTTCCTGCTATGCATGCTACTGGCGCCATCAGCGCAGGCCATCGAGCCGTATTCCTGCCGCAATGGCTTCTTTCCGGCCTTCGCCGGCGCGGTAAGGCATGCGGAGGTTGTCGCCAATGCAGATCAACCCGTGCATTTTCGCGATGACGCGGTTGGCTGCCCGGAGCAGGAATCCTGCATCCGACGCGCCTATCTGGTGAATGGTGACAAGCTGCTGGTCGGCAAGGAGACGGATGGCTGGGCCTGCGCCTGGTATTTCTCCAGCAAGCGCGAGTTCGTCGGCTGGCTGCCCGCGCACCACGTCCGTACCGACCACGCTACGCCGGTACCCACGGCCGGCGACTGGATCGGCCGCTGGCACCCCATCGCGGGTAGCAACAGCATCCTCATTACCCAGCCCTCCCCCGACGGGCCCTTCGCCGTTGAAGGCGAGGCCATGTGGCAAGGAGGCCTCAACAGCTACGGAGAGCCAATCGTTCATGTCGGGGCATTCTCCGGCCATGCTCGTCCCTCCGACGACCTGCTGAAGATCAGCGAAGGCGATGACGAGTACGACTGCCAGGTGACCCTGCAGCATGTCGCCGGCAATCTGGTGGTGACCGATAACAGCCACTGCGGCGGGCTCAACGTGCGTTTCGACGACGTATACCGCAAGTCGCGCTGATGCCAGAGCCCGGCAGGCTCCCGCTGACTTGAAGCCCTGTCGATCTGGTCTACATTTGGGGTTCGCTTGACCGTTGGTGCGGTCACACATCCCAGCGCCCGTCAGGAAACACCTCTTGTCGATCCCCCTTTCAGTCCAGTTCGTGCTGCTGTCGCTCGCTCTCGCAGCCAGTGGCTGCAGCGAAGAAGAGGGCTCAGCATCCATTCCCAAGGCCGCTAATGCCGCTCCGACGCTGGAGCAGCTGCCCAAGTGTGAACGGATCGCGGCACGACTCACGCCGCTTCTGGATGGTCTGGCCCTCGTGGATCAGGACGATGGTGGCCGTTACGACAATGTGACCGTCTATGGCATCAGCTGCTCCTGGCTTTCCCGGGAAATGCAGAACGCGGATATCTCCCAGCAAGTCAAAGGTGGCGGTCTTTCCATCGGCATCTCTGTCGACGAAACACCCTCGGACGAACAGATGCTTCGCAAAATGGGCATGGTCCATGACGACGCCCGCGCCGAGGATATCGGCGGCTTCGTGGTAGATGTCAGCAAGCGTATGGACCCCAGCGCTCAGCTGGGGATCATCGGCCCTCAGGTGGTCGTCGGCCGGGTCACCGTCACCGCGACGGCTGCCGGTATCGCCCTGCAGAAAGTGGAGAGCATGGAGTACATCACCAACGACCAGGCGATCGAGGCAGCCATTGCCATTCACCGAATGCTTCGCTGAGTCGAATCACAACCATCAGGCCGAAACCACTGAGGCCTCGCCACGCACCGAATAAACAAGTACTGATCATAGGAGCAATCATGTCTTCAGCCATCCACCTGCCATCCCTGGCGCTCGCCGCAGCGCTCACGCTGATCAGCTCGATCACTCAGGCGCAGCAGCCGAATCAACAGATGATGACCAACATGCACGCGCAGCTGGCCAAGTTTGGTGGCGCCATGCATGTGACAGCTAAAGTCTGCGACGACTACACCGACGAGAAACTTGCCGAGCATAGAGAGCAGCAAAAAACCCAGGCGACCCGCGCCGGGATGGACCCGGCAACTTTCGATACGGCCTTTGCCGACGGCGTCAAGGAGAGCGAGGCAAAGTGGAAGGATGTCCCCGCGTCCGAGCGTCAGGCCAAATGCACCGAGTTCAAGCAGCAGATGGAGAGCTTCGGGCAGCAACTTGGCCAGTGACGGCAGAGCGCGCCGGGCAAGCCAGCCCGGCCAGCCCGCCGAAATTAGCCGACGATGACCTGGTTCTTGCCCAGGCGCTTGGCGGTGTACATCGCCGCATCGGCGCGGGCGAATACCGCGCTTAGCTCGGGGTCGCTGGCCTTCAGGTAAGTCAGACCGAGGCTGGCGGTGACGCGGAAACGCTCGCCATTCTCGGCAGTGAACACCACCCGCTCGATCTCGCGTTGCAGGCGCTCGGCGATCTGCTCGGCCAGGTCCGGCTGGCAGCCGGGCAGCAAGGCGGCGAACTCCTCACCGCCGATACGGCCGAAAAGGTCGCTCTGGCGCAGGACCGAAGCGCCACAGCGAGCGACCTTCTGCAGCACCTGATCGCCCATCTGGTGGCCGTGGGTATCGTTGATGCGCTTGAAGTCGTCGATGTCCAGCAGCAGGAACGCCAGCGGCGAGGCGAACTGCCGGGCACGCTCGAACTCGGTTCGCGCGCACTCGAAGAAGTGCCGGCGGTTGCTGCTCTGGGTCAGTACGTCGGTCGTGGCCAGACGCTGCAGTTCGCCCTCGAGCTGCTTCTTCTCGGTGATGTCCTCGGCGATGCCGACGATGATCGGGCCGTGGCCATGCTCGGCGCGGCGGCCGAGGAAACACTTGTCGCTCAGCCAGCGCAGCTGACCGTCGCCGCGGATGATGCGGTACTCGCGTGTCTCCACGGCACCCTCATCGAGCACGGCAAGCATCGACTTCTGCGCATACTCGACATCGTCCGGGTAGATCGCGTTGCGCCACTCACCGTAGTCGGCCAGCAGCAGCGCTGGCGAGCGGCCGAAGATGCGCTCGTAGGCCGGGCTGACATAGATCATCCGCTGCGCCTGCCAGTCGAATGCCCAGAGCACCGCGTTGACGCCGCCCAGCAGCGTGCTGAACAACTGCTCTCGCTCGCCCAGACGCTCCGCCTCCGCGCGCGCGTGCATCAACGCCAGCAGCGTCTGCGCATCACTACCCGGCAGCATGCTCATTCTCGAATCACCCTGGTTGCTCGCCAGCTGCATAGCCTTCTTCCTGAAACGACCGCCACCCAGGTGGCGGTACTGCAATGTAAGAGTGCTGTTCAGAGAGCTTGCAGCAGGCAAAGTTCCGGGCGCCGCTACGCCCCGGGCTTGAGCCGATCGAAGGTCATGCCGGGACGACAGATGGCCGCAGCGAATAGGTCCGCAGGTGCTCGGCGAACTCACGCAGCGACTGGATGCCGCTGGCCTCGGCCTCGTGCACCCACTGCTTGATCGCGGCGAGCATGTCGTGGCCGTTGGCGCTGGTCTTGCTCCAGATCTGCTGCAGCGCCAGGCGCTTCTCGTAGATCACCTTGAGCGCCTGACTTTGCGCGAGCATGACATCGATATGCGCCTGCTGCTCCTGCTGCAGCAGGCTCGGCTCGCGGGTCAGCAGGCGCTTGGCACGGCGCAGCTGGTGCCGCAGCGTCGCGTCGGCTCGGCCGAGCTCCTGGCGCACCAGCGGCACGATCACCAGCTTGCGGTACTGCGCCATGATCTGGAAGCGGTTGTTGAGGATCGCCATGGCGCTGTCCATGTCCAGATGCCGCTTGCCTTCGACTCGATGGGCGATGGGTGCGGTACGGTTGACCTTGGCCAGACCGAGCATGCTGAACAGACGTATCCAGGCCCAGCCCATGTCGAACTCCCACTTGCGCACCGAGAGCTTGGCCGAGTTCGGGTAGGTGTGGTGGTTGTTGTGCAGTTCTTCGCCGCCGATGAGGATGCCCCAGGGTACGAGATTGGTCGCGGCGTCACGGCATTCGAAGTTGCGATAACCGACCGCGTGACCGAGACCGTTGACCACGCCGGCGGCCCAGAACGGGATCCAGATCATCTGCACGGCCCACACGGTGAGGCCGAGCGCGCCGAACAGCGCCAGGTCGATCAGCAGCATCAGCACGATGCCGGTATTGGGAAAGCGCGAATAGAGGTTGCGCTCGATCCAGTCGTCCGGACAGTTCTTGCCGTAGATGCGCAGGGTCTCCTCGTTCTTCGCCTCGGCCATGTACAGCTCGGCGCCCTTGCGCACGACGGTCAGCAGCCCCTTGTGCACCGGGCTGTGCGGGTCATCGGGGGTCTCGCATTTGGCGTGATGCTTGCGGTGGATGGCGGTCCACTCGCGGGTGTTCATCGCCGTGGTCAGCCATAGCCAGAAACGAAAGAAGTGTTTGAGCGACGGATGCAGTTCCAGCGAACGGTGCGCCGAGTAACGGTGCAGGTAGACCGTGACGCTAACGATGGTGACGTGAGTCAGCAGCAGCGTGGTCGCAATGAGTTGCCAGACCGACAGGTCGAGTAAACCGGTGTGCCACATAATAACGGGGTGCCTCTTGCATAACGGTGCGCCAGCGACCTCCGCTGGCGTCCACCTGCCTTCAGCCTAACACCAGGTGTCGGCGAGTCTAGGAAACGGCCCGACCGACCGTCTAAAAGCTGGTGATTTTTTAGCCAGATTCGGCTGCAATCGCTACGCTTTGGGCACGTAGCGCCATGCTGACGTGCATTCCCGAAAGACGCTATCGGCCATACTGGCATAGAGCTATCATTGTTTCTTTTTTGCCCTGGAAAGTTGCGGCTCATGCAAACGTCGTACGTCGAGCGCAGCACCTCGCGCCTCTGGCCGGCCCGCCGATGACGAACGCCGGCATCACCACACCCCACTGGATCTTCACGCTCGGCAGCCTGCTGCTCGTGCTGCTGTTCGGTAGCCTGGCATTCAATGACTACCGCGCGCGCGATGCCGCCTGGCACCTGGAAATCGACACCCACGGCGAACTGCAGAGCCTGGCACTGCAGAGCGCGCAGCTCAATCAGCGGCGGCAGGCCGACATGGTCGCCACGGCGCTGGCCGGCAATGCCGAAGTGCTGCGCCAGGTGCGCCAGATCGATACGGTGCTGCGCGATGGCCGGGCCATGGACGACGCGCGTATCGAACTGGCACGCCAGCGTCTGCGCGCCGCGTTGAGCCCGGCCTGGAGCGCCATGCAACGCCACGGCGCGCTGCAGTTGCAGATCTTCTGGAGCGACGCCGGGGTCGCCCTGCTGCGCATGCAGCAACCGGAGCGCTTCGGTGACGCAATGGCGGCGCAGCGCCCGATGCTGCGCCGCGCGATGAGCGAAGGCAGCATGCAGTACGGCATGGAGGTCAATGCGCTCGGCGCCAGCAGTCGCGCCATCGTTCCTTTGCGTGCCACCGACAGCGAGTCCGGCGAGATCATCGGCGCCCTGGAAGTCGGCTACAACGTGCTGCCGGAATTGCCCGAGCTGGGCGATCAGCTGGCTGCCGGACTGGCGCTGGTGGTCAATCGCCAGGCACTGCAGGCGGCAGACGTGGAAGCCCCCAGCGGCGTGCAACTGCGCAGCGACGGCGACTGGCTGCTGATCGAACATTCGGCGACACAGATTCTGCACTGGGCGCAGCAGAGCATGCTGCCCGAGCCGGAGAGCGGCCTGGCCTTGCGCCTGCTGAGTGCCGACGGCCGCACCTATATGCTCAATCAGATTCCCCTGCACAGCGACCGTCGGGCCCAGCCATCGGCGCCGCTGCTGGCAGCGGCGCTGGTCTGGCGCGACATCACCGCGATGCAGCAGGAGCACCAACAGGCCGAGCGCCGGCTGCTGATCAAATGGAGTCTGGCCTGGCTGATCGCCGAGGCGCTGCTGTTGACCCTGGCGGTACTGCTGCAACGGCGCATCGGCGCGCAGCTGCAGCATCAGTTCAGCCAGCAACAGCAGGGCCGACGCCGCCAGCGCCTGCTCGACCGCGCACAGAAGATCGCCAGCCTGCTGCCCGGTGTGGTTTTCCAGCTCAAGCGCTTCGCCAACGGCCGCTATGCCTTTCTCTATGCCAGCGAGGGCGCACGCGACCTCTACGGCATCGACCCGCAGCGGCTACTGGAAGATGCTTCCCAGGCCCTGGTGCACGTTCACCCGCAGGACCTGCCACGCCTGAAAGCCGCGCTGCTGCGTGTGGCTGCTGGGTCGACAACCGGCTCGGTGGAGTTCCGCATCCAGCATCCGCAACGCGGTCTGCTCTGGGCCGAGGGACGTGCCACCGCCGAGCGACGTCCTGACGGCACCGTGCTCTGGCACGGCTTCGTCACCGAGATCACCGAACTGATGGAAGCCACCCGCGCGCTGCAGAAGAGCGAGAGCCGTTACCGCGCCATGGTCAGCAACCTCCCGGGCGTGGTCTACCGCTGCCGCAACGACGGCCGCCGGCGCATGAGCTACCTGAGCGACGGCATCGAACGCCTGACCGGCTACCCGGCCAGCGATTTCGTCGGCGACCGCGTGCGCAGCTACGCCAGCCTGATCCACCCAGACGACCTCGAGCTGGCCCGGCAACACGCCGAGCAGGACACCTTCGAGGGCATCTACCGACTCACCAATGCCGAAGGCCGCACCGTCTACGTGCGGGAAAAAGCCCGCGTCCTGCACGAGCGTGACGACCCGGTGGGCTGGTGCGACGGTTTCATCTGGGATGTCACCGATCAGGCGCTGGCCAAGGAAGAGATGCAGGAGCGCGAGCGCTACCTGAGCATGCTGATCGACAACGTGATCGACGCCATCATCATCATCGACGCCCGCGGCATCATCGAAACCTTCAACCATGCCGCCGAACAGATCTTCGGCTACAGCGCCGCGGAGGTCATCGGCCGCAACCTGTCGATGCTCATGCCCGAACCGGACCGCTCCGCCCACGACGGCTATCTGGAGACCTACGAAAGACGCGGCATTCCTCGCGCGCTGGAACAGAACCGCGAACTCACCGCCCTGCGGCGTACCGGCGAAACCTTCACCATCGAGTTGCGCGTGTCGCAGATCAACCACCACGGCGAGCGCCGATTCATCGGCCTGGTGCGCGACATCACCGAACGCAAGCGCATCGAGCGGATGAAGAGCGAACTGGTGTCCATCGTCAGCCACGAGCTGCGTACGCCACTGACCTCGATCTCCGGTGCCCTCGGCCTGATCGTCGGCGGTGCCTTGGGCGAACCCTCGCCAAACATGGGCCAGATGATCAGCATCGCCCACCAGAACAGCCTGCGCCTGGGGCGCCTGGTGGACGACCTGCTGGACATGGACAAGCTGGTCGCCGGCAAGATGACCCTCGACCTGCGCGCGCATGCGCTGCCGACGCAGCTGCAACAGGCAATCGCCGCCAATCAGGGCTACGCCAGCAAGCATGGCGTCACGCTGGAGCTGCTGCCCGCGCAGGACGTGCAGCTGATGGCAGACGACGACCGGTTGCAGCAGGTACTGGCCAATCTCATCTCCAATGCGGTCAAATTCTCGCCGCAGGGTGGCACCGTTACGCTCGGCAGCGAGCGACGCGATGACTGGGTGCGAATCTCGGTACGAGATCAGGGACCGGGCATCGCCCCTGAATTCCACACACGAATCTTCCAGAAATTCTCCCAGGCCGATTCCTCCGACAGCCGCCAGAAGGAAGGCACCGGCCTGGGCCTGGCCATCAGCAAGGAACTGATCGAACACATGCACGGCCGGATCGGTTTCGATTCCGAGCCTGACGAAGGCGCCTGTTTCTGGTGCGAATTACCAGTCGCGCCGCTGGCGCAAGATCGATCCTGATGCTTCCGTTAAGCGGACGCGCACGCAAACGACCCCCGGAGGCACAATGGCCGAGCTAAGGCGCATCCTGCACGTTGAAGACGATCCGTCGATTCAGGCGGTGACCAAACTGGCCCTGGAGGCCGTTGGCGGATACGAGGTGCTGTCCTGCTCCTCTGGCGCACAGGCGCTGGAGGAAGTCGAAGCCTTCGCCCCCGACTTCATCCTGCTCGACGTGATGATGCCCGGCATGGACGGCCCGCAGACGCTGCTCAGGCTGCGCGAGCGAATCGACCTGGAGCGGATTCCGGTAACATTCATGACCGCCAAGGTGCAGCCGAGCGAGATCGAACACCTGCGCAAGCTCGGCGCCCGCGATGTGATCGTCAAGCCCTTCGACCCGATGCTGCTGGCCGAGCAGATTCGCAGCATCTGGCTGAGTGGCCGATACTAGGCAGAACTGCTTAATCCCCCGGTCGTGAAACGCTGCCGACCGGACGCCCCCCACCGAACCAGCAAGGCGCGACGATGGAGTCACCGCAACAAAGCACGACGCCGATGCCATCCACCGCCCAGCCGCGCGAGCTGTCACGCCTGGCAGCGTTGCTGCGCTACGAAATCCTCGACACCCCCGAAGACAGTGCATTCGATGACTTCACCGCGCTTGCCGCGCAGATGTGCGACACGCCTATCGCGCTGATCTCGCTGGTCGACGACCGCCGTCAGTGGTTCAAGAGCCGGGTCGGCCTCGACGTCAGCGAGACCTCGCGGGAGATCTCCTTCTGCACCTACACCATCGCCGGCGACGAGATCTTCGAGGTACCGGATACGCTGCAGGACCCGCGTTTTTGCAACAACCCGCTGGTGCTCGGCGACCCGCAGATCCGCTTCTACGCCGGCACGCCGCTGACCTCGCCTGATGGCTACAACCTCGGCACCCTGTGCGTGATCGACCGCCAGCCACGCCGCCTCAGCGCGGAGCAGCGCGAAACCCTGGAGCGCCTCGGACGCCAGGTGATCCGCCTGTTCGAGCAGCATCTGCTGGCGCACCGCCACGCCGAGCAGGCGGCACTGCAACAGGCCATCCTCGACAGCGCCTCCAGCGCCGTGCTGGTGACCCGCCCCGACGGCGTGGTCACCAGCGTCAACCCGACCGCCGAGCGTCTGCTCGGCTACAGCGAACAGGCGCTGGTCGGCCATCCGTTGACCGCCGCGCTGTTCCGCCCGGAGGCGCTGCAGCGCCGGGCACTGCTGCTTTCCAGCGAATTGCAGATGCCGGTCGAGGCCGATTTCTCGGTGCTGACCGCGCCGCTGCACCGCGGGCGGCGCGACATGTCCGAATGGCGCCTGCGCCACCAGAACGGCAACGAGGTGCCGGTGCTGCTGGGCATGACCGCGATCCATGACGAGCAGGAGCACCTGCGCGGCTACCTGGTCAACGCCTACGACCTGGCCTATCAGGAGCAGTTGCAACTGCGCCTGCAGCAGATCGCCGCGCAGGTCCCGGGCATGCTCTTCCAGTTCCATTGGCGCGCCGATGGACCGGCGTGCTTTCCCTATGTCAGTGAAGGGGTCGAGCAGATCTACGGGCTCAGCCCGGCGCAGCTGGCCAGCAGCTTTGCGCCGATCGTCGGCCGGGTCCACGGCCCCGACCGCAGCGCCCTGTTGCTCAGCATCCGCCAGGCGGCTCGTGAACTCACGCCCTGGCACAGCGAGCACCGTGTCGAGCACCCGCACAAGGGGCTGATCTGGGTCGAGGCGCGGGCAACCCCGCTGCAGCAGGTCGACGGCTCGGTGCTCTGGCACGGCTTCGTTACCGATATCACCGCGCGCAAGGCCGAGCAGCTGGAGCTGGACAAACAGCAGGAGATGAACCGGCGCCTGCTCGAGGCGCTGAGTGAAGCGGTGATCGCCTGCGATGCCGAAGGCAATCTGACCCTGTTCAACGAGAAGGCCAAGCAGTGGCATGGCGCCGATGTCGCCCCGTTATCGCCGAGCGAATGGGCCCGCCATTACCGGCTGTACCGCGCCGATGGCGTCACCCCGCTGGAACCCGAAGAGATTCCCCTGCGCCGCGCCCTCAATGGCGAGCACGTCATCGACCACGAGATGGTGCTGCTGAGCAATGGCGCACCGCGGCACGTACTGTCCAACGCCGACCCGCTGTACACCTCCGATGGCCAGCGAATGGGAGCGGTCGTCGTGCTGCACGACATCACCGAACGCATGCGCATCGAACGCCTGCAGCGCGAGTTCATCTCCACCGTCAGTCATGAGCTGCGCACGCCGCTGACGTCCATCACCGGCGCGCTGGCGCTGATCTGCTCGAATGTCATGGGCGAGGTCCCCGAGTCGATGCACGAACTGCTGGAGATCGCCCAGCAGAACAGCCAGCGCCTGAGCGCGCTGATCGACGACCTGCTGGACATGGACAAGCTGCACGCCGGCAAGATGCGCTTCGACATGCTCGAACAAGCGCTGCAACCCCAGCTGGAGCTGGCCCTGCGCAGCAACGGCAGCTACGCCGAACGGCATGGCGTGCAGCTGCACCTCGGCGCCTGCCCGGCAGTGAGCGTGACGGTCGATGCCATGCGCCTGCAGCAGGTATTGAGCAACCTGCTGTCCAATGCAGCGAAGTTTTCCCCTGCCGGAGAACGGGTCGATCTGTCGGCGCGGGTCAGTGACGGCAAGGTTCGGGTCAGCGTCCGAGACCAGGGCCCGGGAATTTCCGATGAATTTCGTGCGCGGGTATTCCAGAAGTTCGCCCAGGCAGACTCGTCCGACAGCCGCCAGCAAGGCGGAACCGGGCTGGGCCTGGCGATCACCAAGGAGCTGATCGAGCACATGGGCGGGCAGATCGGCTTCGAATCCGAGCCCGGCCAGGGCGCCTGCTTCTGGTTCGAACTACCCGCACAAGACCAGGCCAAGGAGAGCCCGTGATGAGACAGCTCAAGCGCATCCTGCACGTCGAAGACGTACCGTCCATCCAGGTGGTGACCCGCATTGCTCTGGAAAAGCTCGGCGGCTTCGAAGTGCTCAGCTGTCAGTCCGGCCAGGCCGCGCTCGACCAGGTGCAGGCCTTCGCTCCGGACCTGATCCTGCTCGATGTGATGCTGCCGCAGATGGACGGCATCGAGCTGGTTCGCCAACTGGCCGATCTGGTCGATCTGCAGCAGACGCCCGTGGTGTTTCTCACCGGCCACCTGCAGCCCGAACGGCTGCAGGAGCTGCGCCAGCTCGGCGTGCGCCAGGTGCTGGGCAAGCCCTTCGACCCGCTGCAACTTGCCACCCAGTTGCGGCAGATCTGGGAGGCCGAGCATGGATGATCGCACCCGCCTGGCGCTGCAAGAGCAGCTGGCGCAGCTGGAACAGCAGTTCGGCGAGCGCCTGCAGGCCGACCTGACCGACCTCGCCACGCTCGCCCAGGATCTGCAGCAGACCCGTGCCACCGCCAGCCGCCGGCTGGTGATGCTGAGCATCCGCGAGCGCCTGCATCGGCTGGCCGGCGCCGCCGGCACCTTCGGCTTCGCCAAGCTCGGGGAGCGCGCCAGGCAGTTGGAGCAGCGGGCTGACCGCTGGCTGGATTCGGCCAAGCCGGGCAGCCGCGCCGCCGAGGCCTTCGCCCGCGCGGTGCTGCAGTTGGCCGGCGAAACCCCTGGCCAGGAACGCGACGGCGCGGCGGAACTGCCGGAGCACCACGAGGAGCCTGCACCCGGCTGTCGCATCTACCTGATGAAGGCCGATCCGGTCGCGGGCGCCAGCATGGCGGTGACCCTGCGCAACTTCGGTTATCTGGTCAGCCAGTGGCCCAACTTCGCCGCACTGCAAGCGGCCGTGGCCGATGAACTGCCCGACGCGCTGATCGTCAGCGTGCAGCAGGACAGCGATTTCGACGCGCTCGCCGCTCTGCAGCAAGGCCTCGAGCAGCCACTGCCGCTGCTGGTCATCCATGACCGGGCCGATTTCGCCAGCCAGCTGGCCGCGGTGCGTGCCGGCGCCCAGGGCTTCTTCGTCCGCCCGCTGGATATCACCCAGCTGGAGAACAGCCTGGAGCGCTGCCTTGATCGGCAGCAGGGCGAACCCTTCCGCGTGCTGATCGTCGATGACGACGCCGAGCTGGCCGCACGCTACAGCCTGGTGCTGCGCAACGCGCAGATGCAGGTGCAGATCCTTACCGAACCGACCCGCGTACTGGAGACCATGCGCAGCTTCAACCCCGAGGTACTGCTGCTGGACGTCAACATGCCGGACTGCTCGGGGCCAGAGCTGGCGCAGATGATCCGCCTGCATGACGAATGGCTGCGGGTGACCATCATCTACCTGTCCGCCGAGACCGATACCCACCGGCAGATGGCGGCGCTGCTCAAGGCCGGCGACGATTTCATCACCAAGCCGATCAGCGATACCGCGCTGGTGGCCGCGGTGTATTCCCACGCCCAGCGTGCGCGCTCGCTGAGTACGGCGCTGGCCCGCGACAGCCTGACCGGCCTGCTCAAGCACGCCGATATCAAGGAACAGCTGGCGTTGGAAGTGCAGCGCACCACCCGCACCGGCAAACCCGCCAGCGTGGTGATGCTCGACCTCGATCATTTCAAGCAGATCAACGACACCTATGGGCATGCCGCCGGCGACAATGTGATCCGCGCCCTGGCCAACCTGCTGCGCCAGCGCTTGCGGCGTATCGACAGCCTCGGCCGCTACGGGGGCGAGGAGTTCGTCGCCGTGTTGCCCGAATGCTCGGCCCTGCAGGCCCGACGCATTTTCGACGAAATCCGCGTGCGCTTCGCTGCGCTGAGCTTCAATGCCGGCGACCAGGAGTTCCGCGTGACCTTCAGTGCCGGCATCTGCGAGACCGACAGCCACAGCGCCTCCGGCCTGCTGCTCGAGCATGCCGACCAGGCGCTGTACGTGGCCAAGCACAACGGCCGCAACCAGGTGCAGATCGCCCAGCGCTGAGCGCCCGGCCCTTTCGGCGGCGAACCGCTGTGGTTCGTGCAGGTCTGACTACACTGAGTTCATCCCGGTGACCACGCGGTAGCGAGGCAACTGGGGATTCTGTGCAGTCATCCCCGGCGGAAGGAGTCCGATTTGCCCGCAAGACTCGCGATCGGTTGGCATTCAGTCGCCTTTCTCGCTGCGTTCCTGCTGCTCGCCGCGCTTGGCTGGCAAGGCAAGCGCACGCAGGAAGCGCTGCTGCAGACCAATCGCTCGGTCAGTCACAGCTTGGAGATCATCACCTCGGTCCAGGCCATCCTTTCTTCCCTGCAGGACATCGAAACCGGTTCGCGCGGTTTTATCCTCACCAGCGACCCCACCTATCTCGAACCCTACGAGCGCGGTCTCAGGCAGCTGGAAGGCAACCGGCGCAGCCTGCAGCGCCAGGTCGAGGGTCGTGACTTTCCCGACCGGCGCTGGTTCCAGGCCCTCGATGCGACCATCGCCGACCGCCTCGAAGTTGCCGCCCGCAACATGCAGACCCGCCGCGAGGCCGGGCTGCAGGCTGCCGTGGAGCGTCTGCGCGAGGCCGGCGGGCACCTGCTGATGGACCGCCTGCGCGCACTGCTCAACGCCGTCGAGCAGCACGAGCGCAGCCAGCTGGCTGCTGCCAGCGAAGCGGTAGCACACACCACCGAACGCGCGCAGCAACTGGCACTGATCGGCACGCTGGTGGTGATCGGGCTGTTTCTGGCGGCCTTCTGGGCCTTGCAGCGGAATCTGCAGATTCGCCAGCAGCTCGCCCGCAGCGCCCAGGCCGGCGAAGCACGCCTCGGGGCGCTGCTGCAGGCCATCCCGGACCATCTCTACGCCGTCGATGAGCGGCAGCAGGTGTCGAGCATTTCGCGTGGCACCCCGCGCCGCGCGCCGCCACCGGAAGCGATCGAACCCTTGCTCATCGAGCTGCTCAACCAGACCGACGAGGGCGCGCTGCGGCAGAAAACCTGGTGCGAGGTGCAGACCCAGCGCACCTTCGAGGTTCGCCTGATGCCCACCGGCCTGGGTGACCATCTGGCGATCGCACGGGATGTCAGCGAACTGCAGCGCAGCCGCGACAGCTTGCACGACCAGCAGATGTTCCTGCGCCGAGTGGTCGATACCGACGACAACCTGATCTTCGTCCGTGACGTGCAGGGCCGCTTCCTGCTCTGCAATACCGCGCTGGCTTCGCTGCTCGGCGCCCGTCCGCAGGACATCGAACAGCGCCGCGCGGACGCGCTGCCGTCCTCGCAGCTGCTGCAGCCACTGCTTTCGGGTGATGAGGAACTCGCCGAGCTGGCGACCGGCAGCAGTGAGCTGCGCACCACCGAGGTCGCGTTGACCGACGCCCAGGGTGCGGAGCGCTGGTACCAGGTGGTCAAGCGGCCGCTGCGCATCTCGCCACGCACCTGCCATGTGGTGACGGTGGCCGTGGATATCTCGCTGCGCCGGCGCATGGAGCAGATGAAGACCGAGTTCATCTCCACCGTCAGCCACGAGCTGCGCACGCCGCTGACCGCCATTCGCGGCGCGCTCGGCATGCTGACTGGCGGCATCGGCGGGCAGATCAGCGACGAGGCCCGCCCGCTGCTCGGCATCGCGCACAAGAACAGCGAACGGCTGGTGCGCCTGATCAACGACATTCTCGACATCGAAAAGCTCGAAGCCGGCCGCCTGGCCTTCAACTTCGGTCGCCACGACGTACGCGCGCTGGTGCAGCAGGCGCTGTCGGACATCACGCCATACGGCCAGGACTACGGCGTCAGCCTGGAATTTCTGGATGATCCAGAGCTGCCGACCAGCGAGGCGACCCTGGACCCCGACCGCTTCGCCCAGGTGATGGCCAACCTGCTGTCCAATGCGATCAAGCACTCGCCAGCCGGCGGCTGCGTGACGGTGGAGCTGCGCCACAGCGGCGAAATGCTGGAGATTGGTGTGCAGGATCGCGGGCCGGGCATTCCGGAAGCCTTTCGCTCGCGCATCTTCGAGCGTTTCGCCCAGGCCGACTCCTCCGACGCCCGCCAACGCGGCGGCACCGGGCTGGGGCTGGCCATCACCCGCTCGCTGGTGCAACAGATGCACGGGCAGATCGGCTTCGACTCACAACCCGGTCAGGGCAGCCGCTTCTGGCTGCAACTGCCGCTGGAGAGCAACGAACAGGCGGCTCGGCCACAGGCCCCGGTTCAGCCAGTCGGCGCGGCGTCGCCAGCGGAGCAGGCCACGCTGATCCTGATTCTCGAACCCGACAGCCATGCCGCCGAGCAGCTGGCCGAGGCGCTGCACCAGCACGGCTATGCCACGCTGATCGCACACGCTGCCGCCGAAGCACGCGAGCTGCTCGATCGACACCGAGTGCAGGCGCTGACCCTCAGCCCGGCGCTGCACGACGAGAACAGCGTGGCCTTCCTGCAGAGCCTGCGCAGCCAGCACCACTACCGCAATCTGCCAGTGCTCATCGTCAGCCTGCAGCCGCAGCGCCGGGACGAGGATGACGGCCTGCTGCGCGGCGGTGCGGTGGGCATGATCGACTGGCTGCACAAGCCGATCGACCCGTCGCGGGTCATGGAAGTGATCCGCGCCTGCTTGCAGCTCGGCGGGTCGAAGCCGCGCATTCTGCACGTGGAGGATGACGACGATCTGCGCGTGCTGCTTGCTCGGCAAATCGCCATGCTGGACGTCGAGCTGGTCGGAGCGGCTACGCTGCATGAGGCCCGCCAGCTGATCGCAGCGCAGCCGTTCGATCTCGCGGTGATAGACCTGATGCTGCCGGATGGCGAGGGCACCGAACTGTTCGATCAACTGGCATCGAGCGTTCCGCCGCCCCCGGTCATCATCTTTTCTGCACTCGACACCCCGATTCAGGACAACCGCCTGGCGCTGCGCCAGCTGGTGAAATCCCGTCATGACGGCGACGAACTGGCCAGGCTGATCCAGCACCTGTTGCAACACTGGCCGCCGGGGCAAACTCACGAAACCGACGAGGCTCATCTATGAGCGAATCTGCCAGCAAACGCATTCTCATGGTGGAAGACGAAGAGGACATCGCCTTCCTCATCCGTTACATGCTCGAACGCCACGGCTTCGTCGTCGAGCATGCCGCCGATGGCCGCCAGGCCCTGGAGCACTTCGCCCAGGCCGAGCCGCCGGACCTGACCCTGATGGACATCATGCTGCCCTACCACGACGGCCTCGAGCTGATCGAACGGCTGCGGGCGCAACCCGGCTGGGACAGCGTGCCGGTGCTGATGCTGACTGCCAAGGCGCGCGAGGTGGACATCGTCCGCGCTTTGGAACTGGGCGCCGACGACTACGTGACCAAGCCCTTCCAGCCGGAGGAACTGCTGGCACGTATCCGTCGCCTGCTGAGGGGCCGCCGATGAAGCGAGCGGTCATGCTGCTTGCCCTGGCGCTGCCTTGCGGTACGGCGCTGGCGGATGTCGCCACCGCCGAGCGGCAGGTCCAGGCGCAGCAACTGGACGCGGCCGAAGCAACCCTGCGCGCGCACCTGGCGCAGCGCCCGGATGACGCCGAAGCACAGTTCCTGCTGGCCCGCGTGTTGAGCTGGCAGGGCCGGCCGGAACAAGCCTTGCCGATCTATCGGCGATTGCTGCGCCAGCAGCCGGACAATGCCGACTACCTGCTCGGCAAGGGTCAGGCGCTGCTTTGGGCCGGTCATCCGCAACGCGCGCTGGTCTCGCTGGAGCGTGCCGCGACGCTCGCGCCGGACTATGTCGAGGTGCAGCAGGTGATCCAGCAGGCCCGCGCCGCGCTGACCGTGCCCAGCACCGCGGCGGCGCCCGTGCCGGTGGTCGACGCCGCGACCAGGCGCCGTCACGAGCTGGAGATCTCGGCGCGTCAGGACTGGCTCGATAGCGGCTTCGACAACTGGCGCAGCCAGCGCCTGGACTACGCCTCGACGAAGCCGGAGAGCCTTGGCTGGTATGGTGCGCTCACCCGCGAGCAGCGTTTCGGCGAGTGGGACGAGGGCGTCGAAGCCGGTGCGGTGATTCCGCTCGACGACAACTGGACGCTGCAGCCAGAGGTCGGCTATCAGCCTTCACCCTATTTCCTGCCCGAGTGGCATGCCGATCTGCGCCTGCAACGGCGCCTGCCGGACGGCTACCTCGGTGCCGTCAGCGTTCGCCGCACCGAGTACGAGACCACCCGCGTCGACCGCCTTGCGCTGAGCGCCGAGCGTTACTGGAACGCCTGGCGCGCCGGCTACACCCTGAACGTGACCGACGTGGCCAACGCCGGCACGCCGATCGGCCACGACCTGGCGCTGGACTACTACTACCGAGGGCTGAGCTACGCCGGCCTGCGCCTGACCGTGGGCGAGGAAGAGGCGGTGGAAGAGCAGCAGCTGATCACCAGCGACGTGCGCGCCGTCAGCCTGCAGGGTCGTCACTGGTTCGACAGCCGCTGGGCGCT
Source organism: Stutzerimonas frequens (assembly GCF_024448335.1). Lineage (GTDB taxonomy): Bacteria > Pseudomonadota > Gammaproteobacteria > Pseudomonadales > Pseudomonadaceae > Stutzerimonas > Stutzerimonas frequens. Next base: position 42,257 of record NZ_JAMOHM010000008.1, on the reverse strand, counting down.
GAGCTGGGAAGTCGGCTATCACCAGCAGGGCAGCTACTACGACCGACAGTGGCTGCAGATCGGCCTGCGCCATGCGTTCTGACCTGCTGACCGGCTGCCCTCCCTGGCTGTGCGAGGCGCCCGCCCGGCTCTGGCTGCACGTCTGGCCTGAGGACCGCATGTTGCAGCTGGCGCTGTACTGCGCCTTCGGCCTCGGGGCGTTGACGCTGCTGGTGCTGCTGCAGGTGCTGCTGCTCGGCGAACTGTCGCGCCGGCGTGCGGTGCGCCGGCAGCAGTTCAACGAACAGTGGCGCCCCTACTTCGCCCTCTGCAGCCTCAGCGATGACGTGCCGACATCCCACGCGTCGCTGCCGCGGCGGCATCAGCTCTGGTTTCTGCTGCAGTGGAACCGCACCCAGCTGCAGTTGCGCGGCGCCGGCCGCGAGCGCATGAACCGCGCACTGGCCGCCCTGGGGATGGATCGTCAGGCGCTGCTCCTGTTACGGGGGCGGGTGCGCAGCAAGCTGATCGGCCTCACCTGCCTGCGCCATCTGGCCGACCCCACCCATTGGGACGCGGTGCAGCCGCTATTGCTCAGCCGCAACGCCATCGTCGCCCTGGCCGCCGCGCAGACGCTGGTGGCCATGGACCCGGCAAAGGCCATGCAGCTGATCCTGCCGGCGGCGGTGGAACGCCCCGACTGGGCGTTGCCGCGCCTGGTCAGCCTGTGCCAGCAGGCCGGTGAGCAGGCAGTGACCACGCCGCTACTGATCGTGCTGTCCAGCTCGCCAGACCCGCGCCGCGAGCGACTGGTCGGCCTGCTGGTGCATGGCGACCCGCGCCATGCCGCGCCCTGGGCGCGGGCACGGCTGGACCAGGGGGCGCCTGTCGAGCAGCTGCAGGTGGCGCTGCGCTGCCTCAGCGAGCTTGGCGACCCACGCGACCGCCCACGCCTGCTGCGCGCCCTCGGCCACGAGCAGGAGGGCGTGCGCCTGGCCGCCCTGCTGGCGCTGCACAAGCAGGCACGCCGGGAAGACAGCGAGCTGTTCCTGCCGCTGCTCGCCGACCGCAGCTGGTGGGTGCGCCAGGCCGCCGCCGATAGCCTGGCGACGTTGCCCGGCGCATCCCCGGACGCGCTGCAGCAGCTGCTCGAGCAGGTGCACGACCGCTACGGCAGGGACGCCCTGCGCCGGGCCATCGCGGAGGTGCGCCGGTGACGGTCGACTGGCTGTGGTGGCTGCAGGTCGCCTTCATCCTCTATTTCCTGCTGCTCAACGGCATGTACCTGCTGCTCAACCTGCTGTCGATGGGCAGCCTGATGGGTTACATCCGCCAGCGCGCAGAAACCGGCGAGCTGGCGCCTTATCTCGGCGTCGAACCGCCGGTGTCGGTGCTCATGCCGGCCTTCAACGAAGAGGCGACGATCCGCACCTCGGTGCGCTCGATGCTGCAGCTGCAGTACCCCGAATTCGAGATCGTGGTGATCAACGACGGTTCGAAGGACCGCACCCTGGCCGTGCTGATCGAGGAATTCGACCTGGTGCCGCACCCCGAGCCGTTGCGCCAGGCTGTCGCCCACCAACCGGTGCAGGCCATCTATCGCTCGCGGCGCTACGCCAACCTGCGCGTGGTCGACAAGGCCAACGGCGGCAAGGCCGATGCGTTGAATGCCGGTATCAATGCCGCGCGCTACGGCCTGTTCTGTGGCGTCGACGCCGACTCCATCCTGCAGCGCGACAGCCTGCTGCGCGTGGTCCAGCCCTTCCTCGAGGACGAGCGCACCATTGCCGCCGGCGGCACGGTGCGCATCGCCAATGGCTCGCAAGTGCGCGGCGGCTTCCTGATCCAGGCCGGGCTACCACGCAACTGGCTGGCGCGCTTCCAGATCGTCGAGTACCTGCGTGCCTTTCTGTTCGGCCGTCTCGGCTGGTCGCCGCTCAATGCCGTGCTGATCATCTCCGGCGCCTTTGGCCTGTTCGACCGCGAACGGGTGATGGCGGTCGGCGGCTATCGCACCGATACCGTTGGCGAGGACATGGAGCTGGTGGTGCGGCTGCACCGTTATCACCGCGAGAAGCGCATTCCCTACCGCATCCGCTACCTGCCGGACCCGATCTGCTGGACCGAATGCCCGGAAGACCTCGGCACCCTCGGCCGCCAGCGCAGCCGTTGGCAACGCGGCCTGGCGGAAAGCCTGAGCCGGCATGCACGGCTGGCCTTCAGCCTGCGTGGCGGCACGCCGGGCTGGCTGGCCTGGCCGTTCATGGCGCTGTTCGAATGGATCGGCCCGCTGATCGAACTGGTCGGCTACGGCTTCATGCTGGCGGGCTTCGCCTTCGGCGCGGTGTCCTACGCGGCGCTGGCGGCCTTCCTGCTGGTGGCGATCGGCATGGGCATCCTGCTGTCGGTCAACGGCCTGCTGCTGGAGACCATGTCCTTCCGCGTCTACAGCCGCCGGCGCGACATGCTGCAGCTGTTTCTGATGGCCGTGCTGGAGAACTTCGGCTACCGCCAGCTCAACACCCTCTGGCGCTGCCGCGGTCTCTGGCAGTGGTTCTCCCGGCGTAAACACCAGTGGGGGGTGATGCGCCGCAGCGGGCAGTGGGGGCAAAGCTAGCTGAACGCTCAAAAGACCGTAGGGTGGATCACGCTTCATCGGTCCACCATGGCTGTGCAACAAGGTGGATGTAAAAGGCGACATCCACCCTACGGATGCCGTTAGAGCTGAATCCAGGTCGCCTTGAGCTCGGTGTACTTGTCGAAGGCATGCAGTGACTTGTCACGACCGTTGCCGGACTGCTTGAAGCCGCCGAACGGCGCGGTCATGTCGCCGCCGTCGTACTGGTTGACCCACACACTGCCGGCGCGCAGCGCCCGCGCGGTGCGGTGCGCCTTGGACAGGTCGGCGGTCCACACCGCGGCAGCGAGGCCGTAGGGCGTGTCGTTGGCGATCGCCACCGCTTCCTCGGCGCTGTCGAAGCTGATCACCGAGAGCACCGGGCCAAAGATTTCCTCCTGAGCGATCTTCATCGCATTGTCGACGCCATCGAAGATGGTCGGCTCGACGTACAGCCCGCCGGTTTCCTCCAGCGTCCGCTGGCCGCCGATCAGCACCTGCGCGCCGGCCTGGCGCCCGGCGTCGATGTAGCCCAGCACGGTATTGAGCTGCTGGGTGTCCACCAGGGCGCCGACGTTGGTCGAAGGGTCCAGCGGGTTGCCCGGCTTCCAGCCCTTGAGCGCCTCCACCACCATGGGCAGGAAGCGCTCCTTGATCGATCGCTCCACCAGCAGCCGCGAACCGGCAGTGCAGACCTCGCCCTGATTGAAGGCGATCGCACCAGCCGCCGCCTGGGCAGCCGCCTGCAGGTCGGGCGCATCGGCGAAGACGATGTTCGGGCTCTTGCCGCCCGCCTCCAGCCAGACGCGCTTCATGTTCGACTCGCCGGCGTAGATCATCAGCTGCTTGGCCACCCGCGTGGAGCCGGTAAAGACCAGGGTGTCGACGTCCATGTGCAGCGCCAGCGCCTTGCCGACGGTGTGGCCGTAGCCTGGCAGGACATTGAGCACGCCGGCCGGAATGCCGGCGTCGATCGCCAGCTGGGCGATGCGGATGGCGGTCAGCGGCGACTTCTCGGACGGCTTGAGCACCACCGAGTTGCCTGTGGCCAGTGCCGGGCCGAGCTTCCAGCAGGCCATCATCAGCGGGAAATTCCACGGCACGATGGCCGCCACCACGCCGACCGGCTCGCGGGTGACCAGGCCCAGCTGGTCGTGGGGCGTTGCCGCCACCTCGTCGTAGATCTTGTCTATCGCCTCGCCGCTCCAGCGCAGCGCCCGCGCGGCGCCTGGGATGTCCACCGTCAGCGAGTCGCCGATCGGTTTGCCCATGTCGAGGGTTTCCAGCAGGGCCAGTTCTTCGCGGTTGGCTTCCAGCAGGTCGGCGAAGCGGATCAGCACTGCCTTGCGCTTGGCCGGTGCCAGGCGCGCCCAGCTGCCGGCCTCGAATGCGGCACGGGCACTGGCCACCGCCCGCTCGGCGTCGGCCTGGTCGCAGCTCGCGACCTGCGCCAGCACCCGCCCGTCCACCGGGCTGATGCAGTCGAAACGGTCGCCAGCCTGCGCCTCGGTGTATTCGCCCTGAATGAAAGCGCGACCTTCGATACGCAGGTCACGGGCACGCTGTTGCCAATCGGCGAAAGTCAGGCTGGGCATGGTGCTTCCTCTCTCTCAGGTCTTCGGGTTGTGGAAAAGGCACCCTAAACCAGCGGCGCGGACCCTATCAATATTTTTTACGAACGGCCGGTAAATCGCCTTGTTTTGTTCGTTTTATTAAACATAGACTCGAGCAAAACGCTGCGGCGCCGCTGCAGCATAGTCGCTCGCCGCCGGAGCCAGCCCCATGTCACAGGATTTCCATCCCAACGCCTCGCCTGATCACTTCTGGATGCCCTTCACCGCCAACCGCCAGTTCAAGGCCACCCCGCGCCTGCTGGAGAGTGCCGAAGGCATGTACTACACGGCGAGCGACGGCCGCCAGGTGCTCGACGGCACCGCCGGCCTCTGGTGCTGCAACGCCGGCCATGGGCGACGCGAGATCAGCGAAGCGGTGAGCAAGCAGATCGCCAAGATGGATTTTGCTCCGACCTTTCAGATGGGCCACCCGCTGCCCTTTGAACTGGCGGAAAAACTCGCCGCCATCAGCCCCGAAGGCCTGAACCGGGTGTTCTTCACCAACTCCGGATCGGAGTCGGCGGATACCGCGCTGAAGATCGCCCTGGCCTACCAGCGCGCCATCGGTCAGGGCTCACGCACGCGGCTGATTGGCCGCGAGCTGGCCTATCACGGCGTCGGTTTCGGCGGCATGTCGGTCGGCGGCATGGCCAACAACCGTCGCGCCTTCGGCCCGATGCTGCCAGGTGTCGATCACCTGCCGCACACCCTCGATCTGCAGCGCAATGCCTTCAGCCGCGGCCTGCCGGAGCACGGCGTGGAGCGCGCCGATGAACTGGAACGGCTGGTGACGCTGCATGGTGCGGAGAACATCGCTGCGGTGATCGTCGAGCCGATGTCCGGCTCGGCCGGGGTGATCCTGCCGCCGGTGGGCTATCTGCAACGGCTGCGCGAGATTACCGCCTGGCACGGCATCCTGCTGATCTTCGACGAGGTCATCACCGGCTTCGGTCGCGTCGGCGAGGCCTTCGCCGCGCAGCGCTGGGGCGTCACGCCGGACATCCTGACCTGCGCCAAGGGCCTGACCAACGGCGCGATCCCCATGGGTGCGGTGCTGGTCGCCGATCGACTGTACGACGCGTTCATGAAAGGGCCGGAAAGCGTCATCGAGTTCTTCCACGGCTACACCTACTCAGGGCATCCGGTGGCCTGCGCGGCGGCACTGGCGACCCAGCAGATCTATCAGCAGGAAAACCTGTTCCAGAAGGCCATCGATCTGGAGCCCTACTGGCAGGAAGCACTGTTCAGCCTCAGGGACCTGCCCAACGTGATCGACATCCGCACGGTCGGGCTGGTCGCGGGTATCCAGTTCGCCGCCCATGCCGATGGCGTCGGCAAGCGCGGTTACGAAGTGTTCCGCGAGTGTTTCGAGAAGGGCCTGCTGGTACGCGCCAGCGGCGACACCATTGCGCTGTCGCCGGCGCTGATCGTCGAGAAGGCCGAGATCGACCAGATGATGGAGTTGCTCGCCGACGGTATACGTAAGGCCGGCTGAGGCTTATCCGGCCTGACGGGCCGTTCTCGCCGTATTTGCAGGGAAAACCGGTGGGCTGAAGCCCACCCTACAGGGGCGGCGGTGGCGTTCGGTAGGGTGGGCTTCAGCCCACCAATGCCATTGCGGCCCGGTCTCAGAGCGATTCCAGGCAGTCGGCCAGGGTATCACCGAGACCTTCCAGCAGCTTCTCGTAGCCCTGCGCATCGGTCGCCAGGCCTACGCCCAGCACGTCCAGTTCCGCCATCTTCACCGGCAAGCCGGCGGTCAGCGTCTCGACCAGACGCGGACGCGCCGGCGGTTCGCTGAACACGCAGCTCGGACCAGCCTGCTGCAGGCGCTCGCGCATGGCCGCCACATGCCGCGCGCCGGGTTGCGACTCGCCACCGGCACTGAACACGCCGGCATGGCGCAGGCCGTAGGCCGCCTCGAAGTAGTCATAGGCCTCGTGGAAAACGAAGAACGGCTTGTTCTGCACCTTGCTGAAGCGCTGCTTGAGGCGGGCGTCGAGCGCCTCGATGCGCTGGGCGAAGGCCGCCGAGTTGGCCTGGTAGCGCTGTGCGTTGGCCGGGTCGGCGGCGGCCAGGTCAGCGGCCATGCGCTCGGCGATAATCAGGGCGTTGGCCGGCAGCAGCCACAGGTGCGCATCGAGCGTGCCCGGGCGATGGTCGTGGTCGTGCTCGTCGGCATGGGCAGGCTCGTGCGCGGCCTCGTCATGCTCATGAGCATCATGGTCATGGCCGTCGTGATCGTCGTGATCGTCGTGATCGTCGTGATCGTCGTGATCGTCGTGATCGTCGTGATCGTGATGTTCAGCCTCGTCGTGCGCGTGCGCATCACCAAAACGACGCAGCGTCAGCTTCGGCAGGTCCTGCACCGCCACGGTCGTGCCTTCGCGAGCGCTCAGTGCGCGCGGCAGGAAGCTCTCCAGATCCGGACCGATCCAGTAGAACAGCTGCGCATCGCGGATACGCCGTACATCGGACGGACGCAGCGAATAATGATGCGCCGAAGCGCTGGCCGGCAGCAGCACATCGGGTTGGCCGACGCCATCCTGCACCGCCGCGGCGATCAGCTGCAGCGGCTTGATGCTGGTCAGAACGCGCACTTCGGCCTGGGCGGACGCAGCGACAGCGAGCAGCGCCGCCAGCAACGGAAGGGAGAAAAGACGATTCACGGGCATCACTCGAAGGGGTTGAATTGGTACATAATAACGTCTCTCCCCCAACACGTCGCCGCCCATGTCCAAGACCCCGCTGGCCTGTACGCCTCACGATCACGACCACTGCGTCAGCCACGCGCTGGCCGAAGCCGACAGCCTCTGCGCGCGCCAGGGTGTGCGCCTGACCGCACTGCGCAAGCGCGTGCTGGAGCTGGTCTGGCAGAGCCACAAGCCGCTCGGCGCCTATGACATCCTCGCCGTGCTGAGCGAGCAGGACGGCCGCCGCGCCGCGCCACCCACCGTCTATCGTGCGCTGGACTTCCTCTTGGAGAACGGCCTGGTCCACCGCATCGCCTCGCTCAATGCCTTCGTTGGCTGCAATCATCCGGAGCATCCGCACCAGGGCCAGTTCCTCATCTGCCGTCTCTGCCACACCGCCATCGAACTGGAGCGTCCGGCCATCGCCGAGGCCATCGACAGCGCCGCCAGTAGTGTCGGCTTCACCGTCGAAGGTCAGACCGTGGAAGTCGTCGGGCTCTGCTCGAACTGCCGGAACGCCGCATGAGCGAGGTACTGCTGCGGCTGGATGACATCCACGTGCGCTTCGCCAACCAGAATGTGCTGGAAGGCGCGCACTTGCAGGTGCATCGCGGCGAGATCGTCACCCTGATCGGCCCCAACGGTGCCGGCAAGACCACCCTGGTGCGCGCCGTGCTCGGCCTGCTCAAGCCCGATCGCGGCCAGGTCTGGCGCAAGCCGAAGCTGCGCGTCGGCTACATGCCGCAGAAGCTGCACGTCGACCCCACCCTGCCCTTGTCGGTGCTGCGCTTCCTGCGCCTGGTACCCGGTGTCGACCGCGCCCGTGCCCTCGCAGCGCTGGGTGAAGTCGGTGCCGAGCATGTCATCGACAGCCCGCTGCAGAAGATTTCCGGCGGCGAGATGCAGCGCGTGCTGCTCGCCCGCGCGCTGCTGCGCGAGCCGGAGTTGCTGGTACTCGACGAGCCGGTGCAGGGCGTCGACGTCGCCGGCCAAGCCGAGCTGTACCGGTTGATCGGTGTATTGCGCGACCGCTACGGCTGCGGCGTGCTGATGGTCTCCCACGACCTGCATCTGGTGATGAGTGCCACCGATCAGGTGGTCTGCCTGAACCGCCACGTCTGCTGCTCGGGGCATCCGGAACAGGTCAGCAGCGACCCGGCCTTCGTCGAGCTGTTCGGCCAGGATGCGCGCAGCCTGGCGATCTACCACCACCAGCACGATCACAGCCACGACCTGCACGGCAGCGTGGTGATCGGCAAACCCCACGTCCACGGCCCGGACTGCAAGCACTAGACAGAGCATCAGATGCCCGATTTCCTTCTCAACGCCCTGCTCGCCGGCCTGGCCCTGGCGCTGGTCGCCGGCCCGCTCGGCTCCTTCGTCGTCTGGCGGCGCATGGCCTATTTTGGCGACACGCTGTCCCACGCCGCGCTGTTCGGCGTCGCCCTCGGGCTGATGCTGGACGTCAACCTGACGCTGGCGGTGGCCGTCGGCTGCGTGCTGCTCGCCCTGCTGCTGGTGACCCTGCAACAGCGCCAGCCGCTGGCCTCCGACACCCTGCTCGGCATCCTCGCGCACAGCACGCTGTCGCTCGGCCTGGTGTCGCTGAGCTTCATGGATGACGTGCGCATCGACCTGATGGGCTATCTGTTCGGCGATCTGCTCGCCGTCGGGCCGAGCGATCTGGCCTGGATCATCGGCGGCAGCGCCCTGGTGCTGCTGATGCTGATTCCGCTGTGGCGGCCGCTGCTGGCGATCACCGTGCACGAGGAGCTGGCCAAGGTCGAAGGCCTGCCAGTGGCCGGCATCCGCCTGGCGCTGATGCTGCTGATCGCCGTGGTGATCGCCGTGGCGATGAAGATCGTCGGCGTGCTGCTGATCACCTCGCTGCTGATCATTCCCGCCGCCGCGGCCCAGCGCCATGCGCGCACGCCGGAGCAGATGGCCCTTGGCGCCAGCGTGCTGGGTATCGTCGCGGTATGCCTGGGCCTGACGCTGTCCTGGTACGAAGACACCCCGGCTGGGCCGTCCATCGTGGTCAGCGCCGCCGCGCTTTTCCTGCTCAGCTTCGCCTGGCCGAAACGCGCCTGATGACCGATCTCAAGTACCTGCGCGGCTACCCCGAGCCGCTGCTGGCTCAGGTGCGCCAGCTGATCGCCGAGGACCGTCTGGGCGATTACCTGCAGCGGCGCTATCCCGGCCGGCATCAGGTGCAGAGCGACAAGGCGCTGTACGGCTACGTGCAGACGCTCAAGCAGGAGTACCTGAAAAGCACGCCGCCGATCGACAAGGTGCTCTACGACAATCGGCTGGACCTGACCCATCGCGCGCTGGGCCTGCATACCGCGGTGTCACGGGTGCAGGGCGGCAAGCTCAAGGCAAAGAAGGAAATCCGCGTCGCCGCACTGTTTCGCGAGGCGGCGCCGGAGTTTCTGCAGATGATCGTGGTGCACGAGCTCGCCCATCTGCGTGAAAGCGAGCACAACCGTGCCTTCTACAAGCTCTGCGAGCACATGCTGCCGGGTTACGGGCAGATCGAGTTCGACCTGCGGCTGTTCCTGCATTGGCGGGAGCTGCAGAGCGGCTGACGAGGCGCCCGGCGTGGATGGCTGCGGCCATCCACCCTGCGTATGACCCGGATTGGTCGTATGCGGAGCACAGACAGGCCGGCGATCTGACCGAAAACCGCGCCACGCTGGGCTGAAGCCGCCCTACAGGTGCAGCCCTCGACCGTAGGGTGCGCTTCAGCCCACCACCCCCGCTGCCACGCCAGGCGACGTACCCGGCACCGAGTGGATGGCTTCGGCCATCCACCCTACGCTGATCCTTTACGCCGGGATCGTTGCCGCTGCGGCCTCGCGGGCCCAGACCCGATGCTGGCCGAGCGCCTGGGCGAAGTTGCCGAACACCCCATCCACATCATCGCCTTCCAGCAACCCGGCATCCGGAGTGAGGTTCAGCGACGCCAGTAGCGGCCGTGCCGCACCGAGCACCACGATGGGTTTCAGATGCTTGTAGGTCTCCAGCAGGTAATGCTTGGCCTCGCCGGACTTGGCCATGGCCGCCGCCGCATCGGCACCCCCGGGGACGAACACCGCGTCGAACATCACCGACGGCATGCCATCCATCGCGGCATCGACCGGCAGCATCTGGCCGTCCGCGGTTTTTACCGGGGCCGGCGACGGGCCGATGACCTTGGCCAGCGCGCCCTGCTCGGCCAGCTTGGCCTTGAACGCATCGATCGCCGCACCATCGACGCCGTTGGCCACCAGGATCGCCACCTTGCGCGACTTGATATTGCCCGGTACGTGATTCATCAGGCTCAGCGCCGGCGAACTCTGCGGGGTTGGCGTCTTCGGCGTCACGGTCGGCGCGCTCGGCACCGGCAGGCCGAGGTTCTCGGCGACGCGGCGGGCCAGCTCCAGGTCGATGTTGGCGAGGATTTCATTGACCTGCCGCTCGCGGATGAACACCCGCTCCACCTTGCCCAGCTCGAAAGTGTAGGCGCCGATGATGTGCTCCTTCTCCGGCTCGCTCATGCTATTCCAGAACAGCGTGGCCTGGGAGAAATGGTCGCCGAAGGATTCGCTGCGGTTGCGGATCTTGTGCCCCTCGACCCGCTCGGGATAGCTCTCGAAGCCGCCGCCCTGGGCCGCCGGCGGGGTTTCCTTGGGCCAGCCGCTGTCGATCGAGTTGGGCTCGTAGTTGGCGCGGCCCTTGTTGATCGTCTGGCGATGGAAGGCGTCGCGCTGGTTGTTGTGGAACGGGCACAGCGGGCGGTTGATCGGGATCTCGTGGAAGTTCGGCCCACCGAGACGCAGCAGCTGGGTGTCGGTGTAGGAGAACAGCCGGCCCTGCAGCAGCGGGTCATTGGTGAAGTCGATGCCCGGCACGATATGGCCGATGTGGAAGGCGGCCTGCTCGGTCTCGGCGAAGAAGTTGTCCGGATTACGGTTGAGGGTCATCTTGCCGAGCTTCTGCACCGGCACCAGCTCCTCGGGGATGATCTTGGTCGGGTCGAGCAGGTCGAAGTCGAACTTGTGCTCGTCGGCCTCCTCGACCACCTGCACGCCCAGCTCCCACTCGAAGTAGTCGCCCATCTCGATGGACTCCCACATGTCGCGGCGGTTGAAGTCCGGGTCCTTGCCGGCGATCTTCAGCGTCTCGTCCCAGACCAGCGAGAAGGCGCCGGCCACCGGCTTCCAGTGGAACTTGACGAAGCGGCTGACGCCCTCGGCATTGATCAGGCGGAAGGTGTGCACGCCGAAGCCTTCCATCGCCCGATAGCTGCGCGGCAGGGCGCGGTCGGACATGGTCCAGAGCACCATGTGTGCGGACTCAGGCGTCAGCGAGACGAAATCCCAGAAGCTGTCGTGGGCCGATTGCGCCTGCGGGATCTCGTTGTGCGGCTCGGGTTTGACCGCATGGACGAAGTCCGGAAACTTGATCGCGTCCTGAATGAAGAACACCGGCATGTTGTTGCCGACCAGGTCGAAATTGCCCTCGTCGGTGTAGAACTTGGTGGCGAAGCCGCGCACGTCGCGCACGGTGTCCGCCGAGCCGCGCGAGCCCTGCACGGTGGAGAAGCGCACGAATACCGGCGTCTCCTTGCCTTCGGCAGCGAGAAAAGAGGCCTTGGTCAGCCAGCTGTGGTCGGCGTAGCTCTGGAACACGCCGTGCGCCGCGGCACCGCGCGCGTGCACGATGCGCTCGGGAATGCGCTCGTGGTCGAAGTGGGTGAGCTTCTCGCGCATGATGAAGTCTTCGAGCAGCGAGGGCCCACGGCCGCCGGCCTTGAGTGTGTTCTGGTTGTCGGCGATCTTCACGCCCTGATTGGTGCGCAGCGCCTCGCCAGAGGCGTCGCTGCGAAACGCTTCCAGCTGGTCGAGCTTGGCATTGTGATTGGCGCGGTCGACGGTGTCGGTACCGGCCAGCTCGCTCTGTTGCGGGGTCTTGTCGGTCATGGTGGGCCTCCGTTTGCGGTGAGCGGTACCGCGAACGATCGGCCCGGAACGCGGGCAGACACATGATCGATTCACGGCGTACCGGTTAGTGACCCCATTGATCGCTGCAAGGTTGCCGCCTGCGACGATTTGCTTTGCCTATCAGCGCCATGGATTTGCTCAATCGCAGCGGCGCAGGCGAGCGACGTCGCCGGCAAACGGGTAGAATGCCGGGCTTTCGCCGATCATCCCGGCAACAAACGTCGCACCCACAAGGTTCGCCCGTGATCGAATTCCATCAAGTCCATAAAACCTATCGGACCGCCGGCCGCGATATTCCCGCGCTGCAACCGACGCAGCTGGAAATCGCCTCCGGTGAAGTGTTCGGTCTGATCGGCCATTCCGGCGCCGGCAAGAGCACGCTGCTGCGCCTGATCAACCGCCTCGAGGAGCCCTCCGGCGGACGCATCCTGGTCAACGGCGAGGACGTCACCGCGCTGGATGCCGACGGCCTGCGGCGCTTCCGCCAGCGCGTCGGGATGATCTTTCAGCACTTCAACCTGCTGATGTCCAAGACGGTGGCCGACAACGTCGCCATGCCGCTGCGCCTGGCCGGCGTCCGCTCGCGCAGCGAGATCGACGCCCGCGTCGCCAGCCTGCTCGAACGCGTCGGGCTCAAGGACCATGCACGCAAGTACCCGGCACAGCTCTCCGGCGGCCAGAAGCAGCGCGTCGGCATCGCCCGCGCGCTGGCCACCGAGCCGAGCATCCTGCTCTGCGACGAGGCCACCAGCGCGCTGGACCCGCAGACCACTGCCTCGGTGCTGCAACTGCTGGCCGAGATCAACCGCGAGCTGAAGCTGACCATCGTGCTGATCACCCACGAGATGGACGTGATCCGCCGCGTCTGCGACCGCGTGGCGGTGATGGATGCCGGTGCCATCGTCGAACAGGGGCCGGTCACTGAGGTGTTCCTGCACCCGAAGCACCCGACCACCCAGCGCTTCGTGCTGGAAGACGAGGCGATGGACGAAGGCGAGTTGCACGACGATTTCGCCCATGTGCCGGGCCGCATCCTGCGCCTGACCTTCCAGGGCGACGCCACCTACAAGCCGCTGCTAGGCACCGTCGCCCGTGAAACCGGGGTCGACTACAGCATCCTGTCCGGGCGCATCGACCGCATCAAGGACACCCCCTACGGCCAGCTCACCCTGGCGCTGATCGGCGGTGACATGAGCGCGGCGATGAGCCGCCTGCAGGCGGCCGACGTGCACGTGGAGGTACTGCGCTGATGGATGCTCTGTTCACCAACGTAGATTGGTACGAAATCTGGCTGGCCACGCTGGACACCCTGCTGATGCTCGGCGGCTCGCTGCTGTTCACCATTCTGCTCGGCCTGCCGCTGGGCGTGCTGCTGTTTCTCAGCGGTCCGCGCCAGCTGTTCGAGAACGGCCCGCTGTACGCCGCGCTGTCGTTCGTGGTCAACGTGCTGCGCTCGCTGCCGTTCATCATTCTGCTGATCGTGATGATTCCCTTCACCGTGCTGATCACTGGCACCTCGCTGGGCGTGGCCGGAGCCATCCCGCCGCTGGTGGTAGGTGCCGCGCCGTTCTTCGCGCGGCTGGTGGAGACCGCGCTGCGCGAGGTCGACCGCGGCATCATCGAGGCGACCCAGGCGATGGGCGCGACGACGCGGCAGATCATCTTCAGCGCATTGCTGCCGGAAGCGCGTCCGGGCATCATCGCCGCCATTACCGTCACGGCCATCACCCTGGTGTCCTACACCGCGATGGCCGGTGTGGTGGGTGCCGGCGGCCTCGGCGATCTGGCCATCCGCTTCGGCTACCAGCGTTTCCAGACCGACGTGATGGTGGTCACCGTGGTCCTGCTGCTGGTACTGGTGCAGGTGCTGCAAAGCGTCGGCGACAGGCTGGTCACCCACTTTTCGCGCAAATGAACCGCAACCAGGGCGAGCGAACCTTCGCACCCCGCTCAACTCCTGAAGGAACCGAACGATGAAGAAACTGATTGCCGCCCTGGCCACCGTCGCCGCATTTTCCGCCCAGGCCGCCGAAACCCTGACCGTCGCCGCCACCGCCGTGCCGCACGCCGAGCTGCTGGAATTCGTCAAGCCGCAGCTGGCCGAGCAGGGCGTCGAACTGAACGTGAAGGTCTTCACCGACTACGTGCAGCCAAACATCCAGGTCGCCGAGAAACGTCTGGACGCCAACTTCTTCCAGCACCAGCCGTATCTGGATGAGTTCAACAAGGGCAAGGGCACCAATCTGGTCAGCGTCGCTGGCGTGCACATCGAGCCCTTCGGCGCCTACTCGAGCAAGGTCAAGTCGCTGGACGAGCTGGCCAACGGCGCCACCGTAGTCATCCCCAACGACGCCACCAACGGCGGTCGCGCCCTGCTGCTGCTGGCCAAGGCCGGCGTGATCACGCTGAAAGACGGCGCCGGCATCACCGCCACGCCGAAGGACATCGCCGAGAACCCGAAGAACATCAAGATCCGCGAACTGGAAGCCGCGACCCTGCCGCGCGTGCTGACCCAGGTCGACCTGGCGCTGATCAACACCAACTACGCGCTGGAAGCCAAGTTGAATCCGACCCAGGACGCCCTGGTCATCGAAGGCAGCGACTCGCCGTACGTGAACATCCTGGTCGCCCGTCCGGACAACAAGGACAGCGATGCCATGCAGAAGCTGGCCGCCGCGCTGCATAGCGAGCAAGTGCGCCAGTTCATCAAGGAGAAGTACAAGGGCGCCGTCGTCCCGGCGTTCTGAGCCTGACCGCGCAAGCTGCGTCAGAAACCCCGCCTCGGCGGGGTTTTTCATTTCCGGACGGATGTTATTGCTGGGGTGAGCGCCGCGCTCCCGACTCGCGCAAGGCCTCTTCCACCTCACGCTCCAGCGCATAGGCCGGGCGCTCCACGGCACGGAAATCCTGCGTATAGCGCCGGGCGAATTCGGCGACGCCCCAGTCCAGATATTGCTCGACGTGCTTGAGCTCATGGGCCCAGAGCGCGACGTTGTCCCGGGCATCTTCCTCGTGGCGGAAGACGATGACGTCGATCAGTGTCACGGCATTGACGTCCGGGTTGCGCAGCAGGGTGTTGCCGGCATTCAGCACCACCTCATCGCCGACGCGAAAATGCGCACTCTCCAGCACGGCAAGATCGAAATACGGCTCGAGCTGCGAGCGGATGTGCAGCGGTATCGGCTCGACACCACCGGCCACCAGGCGGTCGCGCGACTGCTGGATCCAGCTCTGCAGGCCCAGCGTGGCCATGCGCTGCACCCGGTCGTAGACGGCCTGAGGATCGCTGGCGGCGGCGGGCATGCAGAGGCAGGCGCCGCTCAGGCAGATTGGCTGCTGCCCGGGCGGGCAAGCGGTTTGTGCCCATACGGGCAGGGCAAGCAGCGCCAACTGCAGCAGCGCAAGGCGCAAAAGCGAAGTGAACGACACGGAATGGTCTCGGCGGCGAGGGCGATGCGCGCCCCAGGCGCTGCGCACTATAGCCGTGCGGCCGGGGCACGCGAAGAGGGCGCTCAGATCACCGGCGGCGCGGCGCTCACCACACGCAGGGCGAGGCCCTCGTACGGGTCGAGATTGATCTGCAGCTCGCAATCGTCGCTGAGGTCACCCTCCACGCTCTCATGGATGATGTCCACCACCGCGCCGGGCGCCACGCCGGGCAGGCAGATGGTCTCGCTGATCGGCTCGGCGCCGAAGTTCAGCGCGGTGAGCTGTACGCCCCTGCCGGCAGGCAGCTCGTGAACCATCACCAGGAGTCCTGGTGCCTGCACATCGGGAATCAGGATCTGCTTGCTGGCAGCGATGTCGTAGGCCTGGCGCACGCTGAGGATGCGCTTGAGCTGGCAGGCGAAGGAGCCTGGCCGCTGCAGCTGCTCGGCCAGGCTGCCGTACAGCGAGCGGGCCTTGGGCAGGCCTTCGGCGGAGACCGACGCCTCCGGCGCCAGATCGGCGAGGTCATAGCCGCCGCGATTGATCCAGCGGGTATCGCCGTCGCCCATCAGGTGTTCGACCTGCTCGGGCGCCAGCGGCAGGGCGCCGACCAGGTCCCAGCCGGAAAGGGCGAACACGCCGGGCTGCATGGCATTGAACATCACCAGCAGGATGTGCAGACGCTGGATCTGCTCCACCTCGGCCGGGCCGATGGCGTCCAGGTCGCGAATGTTCAGCGCCGCGGCGATCACGCTGGCGGTGGTGCAGGAAACCCCGTTGGTGACGAACTTGAGGTTGTACGGCGCGTGCTCGCCGGTCAGCCGCTCGTACATTTCCTCGCGGATATGTTCGCGCAGGTGGCCGCCGGGCAGGGTCTGGCCCTTGTAGTGGTAATGGTCGTAGGCGTGCAGCGTCCAGAAGTGCACCAGCTCCAGGGTCAGTTCGTCATGGTTCTGCAGCGCATGGATCAGCGACGCCGGGTCGATGCCGAAGGCGTGCACCTCGCGCAGCATCATGCGCAGGAATTCGGTATCGCCGGTGAGCAGCGCGTGGTGATAGGCCGGGCGGGTGATGAAGTCATAGGACAGATCGGCCCCGCCGTGGGACATGGCGGCGATGTCGTCGATGGTCAGGTTCAGCTCCTGGAAGCTGAAGCCGCCGGCCTTGCGGATCGCCCCGGCAAGCAGCTGGTTGCCGGTGACGGACAGCGGGTGGCCCTCCGACCAGGCAGTGCCCTCGGCACGCCGCTCGACGCCAAGGAAACCGTTGGCATCCAGGCGCAGCACCCGCGCCCCAGCGACGTCGATGGCATGCAGCGCATCGCCGATGATCAGCTGCTGGGCGGCGAAGGTCGGGTCGAGCCAGTTCAGCGACGGCTGGCCCTCCTTGAAGTAGTGCAGATAGACCCAGCGACGCACCTTGCCGTCGACCCCGGTGACCTCGCCGGTGACGCTCCAGTCGGTGTCCTTGATGCCCGGCTCGAAGAAGATCACTCGCTGCAGCTGGCCGACGATGTAGTGCTTTTCCTTGAGCCGGTCGACCACCGGCGGCAGCAGGTTGACCGAATCACGCCCGGCCGGCACCTCGGGCAGCAGCTCCCAGTCCTCCTCGCGGATTTCCACCATGTGGTACAGCCCGGGGTAGTCGCCATAGGCCATTTCCGCGAGGCGAAAGTCGGCACCCTTGCCGGTGTGTGCCGGCACGATGTCGTCGATGACGATGGCGTTGTGCGCCGCGGCCACCCGGCTGAGCTGCAGCATCTGCTCCTCGGTCCCCAGGCTCGGGTCGATATCGAAGCTGATGCGGTCGAAGTTGCCGTCGATGGTCGGGGTGAACTCGCGTCCGCGCAGGCCACCGGAACGCTTCATCGGCCCGTTGTGGATGCCCTGCACGCCGAGTTCGGAGAGCGCACTCCAGAGGCGATCGTCACCGAGGGCCTCGAGTACCGTGCCGCCTTCCGGCGTGATGATGGCCGCCGGATAGGCGGTGAACCACACCGAGGCGATGGCGCTGGCATCGCGCGGGCGGGCCTGGGCGTAGGGCCGCTGCCAGAGCCGCGCCTGGCCGGCGTAATGGCGCGACCGCTCGCGCGCCGCGTGCAGCATGGACTGGTCCACCAGCCATTGGATATAGCTATCGTCTGGGGTGCTCATTCGACGTCGGTTCCCACTCTGCTAAGGGAAATGTAGTCGTTTGAGTCAGCTGCACCGTCATCGTTGCATCGGATCGTCTGTCGAGGCTATTCGCTCCAGCTGGGACGGCCGGGCATTCCGCGCGACCCGTGACCTGACGCGCCGTGGCCGAGCACGCAGGCGCCGCCAGCCCGGCAGCACACCACTGAAGGCAATTACCAGCAGGCCGGCGCTGAACGCCAGCAGCAGTGCTGACCAGGCGGGGAACGACGGCATCGTCATCGGCGACCCGATCAGGCGCAGGTGCGAATGGCGTTCATGACAGGAACGACGCTCAGCAAAAAAGAGTTGAGCAAACTCAAGAATGCTCGCCGATCGTCAGGTCAGTCGGTCAGGTTCGCTGCGCGACGCCATCGTCACGCAGCGAACGGCGGACCTCAGCGGGCGTCGAGCAGCGCCTGCGCCGCATCGGCGGGCTGGCCGGCCAGCTGGCGCTGCGCCTGCTTCTGCTGCTTGTAGGCCAGCGCCGCGGCAGGTACCGGCGTCACGGTGCCGGTTTCCAGCCACTTCTTCAGCCGGTTGGCGTCGGCCATGTGGGTGTACTTGCCGAACGCGTCGAGCACCACGAAGGCCACCGGGCGCTGCTTCATGGTGGTGTTCATCACCAGGCAATGGCCGGCAGCATTGGTGAAGCCGGTCTTGCTCAGCTGGATGTCCCAGTTGTTCTTGCGCACCAGGGCGTTGGTGTTGCGAAAGCCCAGGGTGTAGTTGGGCTTACGGAAAGCCACGGTCTTCTCGCCGGTGGTGCTGAACTGCTGGATCAGCGGGTACTGGCGGCTGGCGCGGATCAGCTTGACCAGGTCGTTGGCACTGGAGACATTGCGTTCGGAAAGGCCGGTGGGCTCGACGTAGTGCGTGCGGGTCATGCCCAGCGCCCGCGCCTTGGCATTCATCGCCTGGATGAAGGCCGAGTAGCCGCCCGGGTAGTGGTGGGCGAGGCTCGCCGCCGCGCGGTTCTCGGAGGACATCAGGGTCAGCAGCAGCATTTCGCGGCGGCTGATCTCGCTGCCGATGCGCACGCGCGAGAACACGCCCTGCATTTCCTTGGCCTCGCGGATGGTCACCGGCAACTCCTGGTCCAGCGGCAGCTTGGCATCGAGCACGACCATGGCGGTCATCAGCTTGGTCACCGAGGCGATCGGCACAACCATGTCCGGATTGCTGGAATAGAGCACTTCGTTGGTCTTCAGATCGACCAGCAGGGCGCTGCCGGAAGCGAGCTCCTGCATGGCCGGCTTGGCGGCCTGGACATGGGCGAGCGGCAACGTGGCCAGGCAGGTGAACAACAGGCTGGCCAACGTACGATGAAATTTCACGATTGGTTTCCCCGCGATGAAGGGGCACGGGACGCGGAATGCGCCGCAGTAGACGACCCCCTGTGGACAATGTGACGCAGTATAGGGAATCGCCTGGCGACTCGCCTGCAGCCGATGAACGATTCGTCGGAAGCAGTACCGGTGTAACGGCCGAACCGAGACACCTTGTCGCGCCATTCGGGCTGCCGGGCCAAGGTCCCGGGCCGCACCTCTGCGGATTCTCGAGGTCAAACGCTCACACTTACCGAGGGGAGGTCCCGCCATGTTCAGCCACAAGCCCACCACCCGAGAAGAAGTCCAACGCGAGATCGACAGCCTGATGCGTGCGCTCGACGAGCTCAAGCACGATGCCAGCCGCGACTCCCGTCATCGCCTCAACACCCTGCGCTCGCGCGCCGAGTCGCTCTGGCACGACCAGCACTGGGACGAGCACTATGCCGACCTGTCCCGGCGCACCCGTGAAGCCAGCCGCGCCGCGCGCGACTGTGCCAAGGAGCATCCGCTGGGCACCCTGGCCCTGGCCGCTGGCGCCTTCGCCCTGATCGGCTACCTAGTCAGCCGCCGCTGACCGGCCACGCGCCATGCTCAACGCCGAAACGCCACGGCTCAAGTTCGCCGTCTACGGTGCGCATGACAATCTCGGCAGCGCGCTGCTGGTCGAGCTGCTCAGCCGCCAGCACGAGGCCGTGGCGCTATTGGACGATCTCAACTCCTTATCCGCCCGGCCGGGTCTGCGGACCAAGCCGGGCGACCTGTTCGATCCACTGAGCGTCAGCGAAAGCGTGGCAGGGATGGATGCGGTGATCTGCCTGTACCACACGCCGCGCCTGCCCAGCACCGATGCCATCACCGGCGAGTCGCCGCGGCGCGATTTCTACCAGGCGGTGGAGGCATTACTGCTCGGGCTGCAGCGGGTCGGCGTCGAGCGGCTGCTGCTGATCGCCGACTTTCCGGCCATCGAGCGGCAACCGGAAGTCGAGGCCGCCCTGCAGCGACTCGCTGCCCACCCCCTCGACTGGACACTGGTGGATGCGCCGCCGGCCGGCAACCAGCTGACCGTCGAGGCACTAGCCGAGGCCGCTGGCAAGGGCGAGGCCAATCCCTACCGCGACTTGCAGCGCATCGCCGCCGGCATCGTCGACGAGCTGGAACGTCCGCAGCACCTGCACCAGCGCATCCATTTCCGCAGCTAGCGGCCGTTCTGTCAGTTGCTCATGGTCCAGGATTGAGCAGCGCAACGGTCAGCGAGACGTGACCGCGCCAAAAGTTCTTCAGCCCAACTGCCGCCGTAGTTCGGCCAGTACCGGCGAGGTATTCGGGCGCACGCCACGCCAGAGCTCGAAGGCTTCCGCCGCCTGCTCCACCAGCATGCCCAACCCGTCGCGGGTGGTCGCGCCCAGCGCCGCGGCCCAGCGGCAGAACGGCGTCGGCTCGGCGCTGTACATCATGTCGTAACAGAAGGTCCGGCCGGTATTGATCAGGCTGTCGGCCAGCGGTGGCAGCTCGCCGCCAAGGCTGGCCGACGTGCCGTTGACGATCAAATCGACCGGTTCGGCAAGTTCGGTGAAGCCGCGGGCGGACAACGGCCCGAGTTCGGCGAACTCCTGCACCAGCTGCTCGGCCTTGCTCGTCGTGCGGTTGGCAATGATCAATTCAGCCGGCCGATGCGCCAGCAGCGGTGCCAGCACGCCGCGCACCGCTCCACCGGCGCCGAGCAGCAGGATGCGCTGCCCGCTCAGGGCCAGGCCGGCATTGAGCAGGTCGGCGACCAGCCCGGCGCCATCGGTGTTGTCTCCGAGCAGGCGCCCATCCTCCAGCTTCTTCAGGGTGTTCACCGCACCGGCGCGGCGGGCGCGCTCGGTCAGCTCATCGGCCATGCGATAGGCCTGCTCCTTGAACGGTACGGTCACGTTAGCGCCCAAACCGTCGCGAAAGAACGCCCGAGCGTACGCCGGGAAGTCATCTAGCGGCGCCAGCAGCGGCTCATAGCTCAGCTCCTGGCCGGTCTGCGCGGCGAACAGCGTGTGAATCTGCGGTGACTTGCTGTGGCCGATGGGGTTGCCGAAGACGCCGTAGCGGTCCATGGGTGAATCCTTGCTGTGTGGGGTGCAGGTAGCAGTCGAAGGTCAGGGCTGCTCGGCCAGCCAGTCGCGGTCCTTGAGGAAATACTCGGTCAGCCGCGCTTCCGGCGAACCCGGCTCGGGGTGCTTGTCATAGCCCCAGGCCACCTGCGGCGGCAACGACATCAGGATGGATTCGGTGCGCCCGCCGGACTGCAGGCCGAACAGCGTGCCGCGGTCGTAGACCAGGTTGTATTCGACGTAGCGGCCGCGGCGCAGCAGCTGGAACTGTCGCTCGCGCTCGCCGAACGGCGTGGCCTTGCGCCGCTGGACGATGGGCAGGTAGGCGTCGAGATAGGCATCACCGACCGCGCGCATGAAGGCGAAGCTGGTGTCGAAATCCCACTGGTTCAGGTCGTCGAAGAACAACCCGCCGACGCCGCGCGGCTCATGGCGGTGCTTGATGTGGAAATAGCGATCGCACCATTCCTTGTAGCGCGGATAGACATCCGCACCGAACGGCGCGCAGGCGTCCCGCGCGACCCGGTGCCAGTGCACGCAGTCTTCTTCGGCGCCGTAGTAGGGCGTCAGGTCGAAGCCACCGCCGAACCACCAGACAGGTTCCTCGCCTTCCTTCTCGGCGATGAAGAAGCGCACGTTGGCATGGGACGTGGGCACATACGGATTGTGCGGGTGGATCACCAGCGACACACCAAGCGCCTCGAAGCCGCGCCCGGCCAGCTCCGGGCGATGGGCACTGGCCGAAGGCGGCAGGCTGTCGCCATGCACATGGGAGAAGTTCACTCCGCCTTTCTCGATCAGCGCGCCATTCTCGATCACCCGCGTCCGGCCGCCACCGCCACCAGGCCGCGTCCAGGCATCCTCGACGAAGCGCGCACCACCGTCTTCGGCCTCCAGGGCGGCACAGATTCGGTCCTGCAGATCGAGCAGATAGGCTTTGACGGCTTCGGTCCTGTCGTTCACGAAATCACCTTGCGAATGACCGCACGCAGCCAGCGGCGCATGGCTGAGCGGTGCTTGAAACGGGGGTCGGCCGGCAAGCATAGCATCAGCCCGATTGACGAACGCAGCCCCGGCGGGTTGGATAGGCGCTCTTTCAACGTCCAGGAGCCAGACATGTCCCAGCGCATCCAATTCAGCCAGCACGGCGGTCCCGAAGTCCTGGAACAGGTCGATGTGCCTCTCGGCGCGCCGGCTGCGGGCGAGGTACGGGTGCGCAATCACGCCATCGGCCTGAACTTCATCGACACCTATTTCCGCAGCGGCCTGTACCAGCCGCCGAGCCTGCCGTCCGGCCTGGGCACCGAGGGTGCCGGCGTGGTCGACGCGGTGGGCGAGGGCGTGCAGCACCTGCAGCCCGGCGACCGGGTCGCCTATGCCACCGGCCCGCTGGGTGCCTATGGCGAGTACCACACGCTGCCGGCTCGGCACCTGGTCAAACTGCCGGACGCAATCAGCTACGAGCAGGCGGCCGCGGCCATGCTCAAGGGCCTGACCTGCCAGTATCTGCTGCGCCAGGTTCACCCGCTGCAGGCCGGCGAGACCGTGCTGTTCCATGCCGCCGCTGGCGGGGTCGGCTCCATCGCTTGCCAATGGGCGCGTGCCCTCGGGGCCCGGCTGATCGGCGTAGTGGGTTCCGCGGAGAAGGCCGAGCGAGCCAAGGCCCTCGGCGCCTGGGCCACCATCGACCGCAGCCGCGAGGACGTGGTGCAGCGCGTGCTGGAGCTGACCGAAGGCAGGAAGTGCCCGGTGGTCTACGACTCGGTGGGCAAGGACAGCTGGGAAATCTCCCTGGACTGCGTCGCCCCCCGCGGCCTGCTGGTCAGCTTCGGCAACGCCTCCGGGGCCGTCACCGGGGTGAACCTGGGTGTGCTGGCGCAGAAGGGCTCGCTGTTCGTCACCCGGCCGATCCTGGCCGGCTACGCCGACACCCCGGAACGCCTGCAGGCCATGGCCGATGAACTGTTCGAGATGATCGGCGGCGGCAAGATCCAGGTCGAGATCGGCCAGCGCTATCCGCTCAGCGAAGCGGCCGAAGCCCAGCGCAAACTGGCGGCGGGGGAAACCACCGGATCGACCATTCTGCTGCCCTGACGCCGCGCCGGCTGCCCTTATAGGGGCAGCCGCTCAGCGGGTTTCAGCGCCGGTTCAGGCCGGACGAATCACCTCGCCGGTGCGCAGATCGCGAATGACGCTGGGGTTGCGCCGTCCACCCAGCGGGCCGCTGAACACGGCATCGAGCTGACGCGGGAAATATTGCTCGACCCGCAGCCGCGAGCGCGCCGCGGGCCGACCGGCCGGGTTGGCCGAGGTCGACACCAGCGGACCGGTCAGCGCGCAGAGACGCTTGACCAGCGGATGATCGGTAACGCGAAGGGCGACGCTGTCATGCCGCCCGGTGATCCACTCGGGCAAGCGGCCACGATGCGGTACCAACCAGGTATTCGGCCCCGGCCAGGTTCCGGCCAGGCGATCGAGCCAACGCTCGGGTAGATCGTCCAGCAAGAAATCGAACTGCTCGACGGTATCGGCGATCAGGATCAGGCCTTTCTCCACCGGCCGCTCCTTGAGCGCCAGCAAGCGCAGCACGGCGTCTTCGTCCCAGGGATCACAACCCACACCCCAGACCGCTTCGGTCGGGTAGGCGATCACCCCGCCGGCCCGCACCACCCGCGCCACCTGCTGCACACGCCAATCGCCAATCATGCCGACCTCTGCCTGGATGAAAAGCCGGCAGTGTACCCAACGCGCCTTGTACCGAGCAGGGGGCGCCTGAACTGTTTCGCAACAAGCTGCAACTGGCAGGCCGCACCTGAACCAGCAAATGGATCAGGCCGCACCCATCGCTACGAAGGGTTAGTGCACAAGCACTGACCAGAGGCCGTTGTCGCAAGCGACCCGGCCTTCCACCTCGAGTTCGGTCAGCTGCGCCAGCAACTGGCCCAGCGGCTGATCGAGCGCCATGGCCAATGCTTCGCTGCTACGCGGCGCGGCCAGTAGCTCGCGTAACAGCGGGTTGTCCGGTGTCGGCGCTGGGTCTGCGGCGGCAGGCAACTCGACGCGCTGCCAGCCACGCAGGGCTTCGAGCACATCGTCGACCGACTCTACCAGCGCGGCACCCTGGCGGATCAGCTGATGGCAACCACGGGCGCCGGGATGATGGATCGAACCGGGAATCGCATAGACTTCACGGCCCTGCTCGGCAGCGAGCCGCGCGGTGATCAGCGAACCACTGGACGGACTCGCCTCGACCACCAGCACACCCAGCGAAAGGCCGCTGATGATGCGATTGCGCCGCGGAAAGTTGCTTGCCTGCGGTGGGCAGTCCAGCGGCAACTCGGACACCAGCGCACCACCTCCGTCGAGGATCTGCTGGGCAAGGCCGACGTGACGCTGCGGATACAGCCGTTCGAGGCCGGTACCGAGCACCGCGACGGTCTTGCCGCCCGCTTCCAGCGCGCCCTGGTGCGCGGCGCCGTCGATGCCCAGCGCCAGACCGCTGGTGATGACGAAGCCACCAGCAGCCAGACTGCGTGCGAACGCCCGGGCATTGTCCAGACCGTGGCGCGAGGCGCGACGACTACCCACCATCGCCAGCTGTGGCCGATCGAGCAATGCCGCATGTCCGGCGATGAACAGCAGGGGTGGCGCATCCGGCAATTCAGCCAGCAGGGCAGGGTAGTTGGGATCGTCCCAACAGAGCAGATGCTGGTCCGGCTGCTCCAGCCAGGCGAGGGCGGCACTGGCGCGCTCGCGAATCTCACTGCTGCGGCGCGGTTCGGCGCAGCTGGCCGGCAGGCCCAGCGAGCGCCAGGCGCTAGCCGGTGCGCTGAGTGCCGAAGCGGCATCGGGAAAGGCGCTCAGCAACTTGCGCAAACGACGCGGTCCCAGCTCGGGCAGCAGATGCAGACGCAGCCGAGCTTCCAGCTCGGCAGGGGATATGGCAGGCATGGTGAACACTCCTTGTCTCGTTGCACCGCATCCATGCGGTGTTGGCACAGCATGAAAAAGCCCCGCTTTCGCGGGGCTCTCTTGTTCAGGGGTTACGAACCTTGTCGCTCACCGCCAGTGAGCGGGTGGCCTGCAATATCAGGCCGTAGCTGAGCTTGTCGTAGGTGCGGAACACCATCAGCAGACCGGAACGCTCGTCCGGAATCTTCACGTTTTCGCCGGTCACGCGATCGCGCACGGTTTCGCCGGTCTTGTACACCGCCAGCACGTTGCCGTCCTGCAGACCGTCACGAGCACCCTTGTTCAGCGTGACCACGTCGAACTGGCCGATCTGGGTGACGCCACGCGGTACATCGAGAATTACACCTTCGACCTGGGTGGACGGGGCGCTCGGCATGAAGGTGGAGTTGACCGCACGCTCCTCGCCGGGGAACAGGCGATCACCGATGCGCGCTTCCTGGGTGGTACGGGTCAGCTGCATGGTGGCGATGTCGCCTTCGATCTCGAGGATCTCGACGGAGCCGACATCGTCGGCGTTGATGCCGAGGAACTCGCCGGTTTCCGGATCGAGGTAGGTCTTGCCCTGGCGGAAGATGCCGTAGGCCGGCATGTTCGCCTCGAATGCGCCGCGGCCGTAGATGCGATCACCGGCACCGCTGATCACCCGCTCGGCATTGCCGGCGACGATGTACGGCGCGCCCTGGAACTGCTCGGCAGTGTCGACGATGCGGTTGCTCAGCAGGAAGCTGTTGATCGCCTCCAGTGGAATGGTCGGGATGGCTTCGGCCATTGGCGTGGTGCGCACGGTGGGCGACAGTTTGATGGTGCCGCGCGAGGCGCCGCGGTCCAGAACCAGTCGCGGCTGGCCGTCAACGTAGACCAGGCTCAGGGTGTCGCCGGGATAGATCAGATGAGGGTTGGCGATCTGCGGGTTGGCATGCCACAGCTCTGGCCATTTCCACGGCTCGCGCAGGAAGCGGCCGGAGATGTCCCAGAGTGTGTCGCCCTTCACCACGGTATAGCGCTCCGGATGATTGTCCTTGAGCTGCACCGCGGCCTGCGCGAGCCCGCCGACGGCCACCAGGAGCAGGGCGAGTAGTGATTTCCTCATGTGGTGAATCCCTTTATTATGTGCCTTCACGTAAAGCGCCCTAGCGCCGCGGAACCCTTGTGGATCGCGGCATTAAGCCGTTTTCCATGCTGCTCGGCATCTTAGCAGCGGCTTTTGACTTTATTCCATAAGTGCATCACAAACGCATATGGCCATTCTGAACATCCTTGAATTTCCCGATCCGCGGCTGCGCACCATCGCCAAACCGGTGGATGTGGTCGATGACGAGATCCGTCAGCTGATCGATGACATGTTCGAGACCATGTACGAGGCTCCGGGCATCGGCCTGGCCGCGACGCAGGTCAATGTGCACAAGCGCGTGGTGGTGATGGACCTGTCCGAAGACCGGTCCGAGCCGCGGGTTTTCATCAATCCCGAATTCGAATCGCTGACCGACGAGATGGACCAGTATCAGGAAGGCTGTCTGTCGGTCCCGGGCTTCTACGAGAACGTCGATCGTCCGCAGAAGGTGCGCATCAAGGCACTGGATCGCGACGGCAAGCCCTACGAGCTGGCCGCCGAAGGCCTGCTTGCGGTGTGCATCCAGCACGAATGCGATCACCTCAACGGCAAACTGTTCGTCGACTACCTGTCCAGCCTCAAGCGCGACCGGATCAAGAAGAAGCTGGAAAAGATCCACCGCCAGCAGGCTTGATTCCCGAACCTCGAAGGCTTGCTACGGCAAGCCTTTTTCTTAGCGAGCCTCCATGACCCAGCCCTTGCGCATCGTTTTCGCCGGCACCCCGGAATTCGCCGCCCAGCACCTGCAGGCCCTGCTCGATGCGGGCAAGTCGATCGTTGCCGTCTACACCCAGCCGGATCGCCCCGCCGGTCGCGGCCAGAAGCTGATGCCCAGCCCGGTCAAGCAGCTCGCGGTGCAGCACGACATCCCGGTATTCCAGCCGCAGACGCTGCGTGACCCGGCTGCGCAGGCACAGCTGGCAACCCTGCAGGCGGACCTGATGGTGGTGGTCGCCTACGGCCTGATCCTGCCGCAGGCGGTGCTCGACCTGCCGCGCCTGGGCTGCATCAACAGCCATGCCTCGCTGTTGCCGCGCTGGCGTGGTGCCGCGCCGATCCAGCGCGCCATCGAGACCGGTGACAGCGAATCCGGCGTCACCGTGATGCAGATGGAAGCGGGCCTGGACACCGGTCCGATGCTGCTCAAGGTCAGCACGCCGATCGGTGACGACGACACCGGCGGCTCGCTGCACGACCGTCTCGCCTTGCTCGGCTCGCAAGCCGTGGTGCAGGCCGTCGACGCCCTGGCCGCTGGCACCCTGACGCCCGACGTACAGGACGACAGTCTGGCCACCTATGCGCACAAGCTGAGCAAGGACGAGGCGCGCATCGACTGGACGCGCCCGGCCGTCGAGCTGGAGCGGCTGATCCGCGCCTTTCATCCCTGGCCGATCTGCCACAGCACGCTGGCCGGCGAAACGCTGAAGATTCACGCGGCGCGGCTCGGCGAAGGCCGCGGCGAGCCCGGCCGCATCCTCGAAGCGAGCAAGGAAGGACTGACGGTTGCCTGCGGCAGCGGCGCCCTGCGCCTGACCCGCCTGCAGCTGCCTGGCGGCAAACCGCTAGGCTTCGCCGACCTGTACAACAGCCGCCGCGAGCAGTTCGCCGCCGGCCAGGTCCTCGGCCAATGAATCCGCGCCTGGCGGCGGCCCGTGCGCTGAGCGTCGTGCTGTCGGGCAAGGCCTCGCTGGGCAGCAGCCTGCCCGAGGTGCTCGGCAAGGTCGATGCGCGCGATCGCGGCCTGACCCAGGAGCTGGCCTTCGGCACTGCACGCTGGCAACTGCGGCTGGCCGGGCTGGCCAACAAGCTGTTGCAGAAGCCGTTCAAGGCCGCCGACCGCGATGTCGAAGCATTGCTGCTGGTCGGCCTCTATCAGCTGTTGCATACCCGCATCCCAGCCCATGCCGCCATCGGCGAAACCGTCGGTTGCGTCGACAAGCTGAAGAAGCCCTGGGCCAAGGGCCTGCTCAATGCCGTGCTGCGCCGCGCGCAGCGCGAAGGCGAAGCGCTGCTGGTAGAACTGGAACACGACCCGGTGATTCGCGTCGCCCATCCGCGCTGGTTGCAGAAGGCGCTCAAGGCGCACTGGCCCGAGCACTGGGAAGCCATCTGCGCGGCCAATAACGCGCACCCGCCGATGATGCTGCGGGTCAATCGCCGGCAGGTCAGCCGGGACGCCTATCTGGCTGAATTGCAGGCCGCTGGAATCGAGGCCCATTCGTGCGAGTTCAGTGAGGACGGCATCCGTCTGGCCGCGCCGTGCGATGTACACCAACTGCCGGGCTTCGCCGAAGGACGGGTCAGCGTGCAGGACGAGGCCGCCCAGCTGGCCGCCGGGCTGCTCGATCTGGCGCCCGGCCAGCGCGTGCTGGACGCCTGCTGCGCGCCGGGCGGCAAGACCTGCCACCTGCTTGAGCGCGAGCCGCAGTTGGCCGGACTGATCGCTCTGGATCTCGAGCCCAAGCGTCTGGCACGGGTGCAGGAGAATCTCGCGCGCCTGCAGCTCGATGCCGAGCTGGTCGCCGCCGATGCCCGCGCTACCGCGCAGTGGTGGGATGGCAAGCCATTCCAGCGCATCCTGCTCGATGCGCCGTGCTCGGCCACCGGCGTGATCCGCCGACATCCGGATATCAAGCTGACCCGCCAGGCCGAGGACATCGCCCCGCTGGCCGCCCTGCAGGGCGAGATGCTCGATGCGCTGTGGCCGACGTTGGAGGTCGGCGGCGTGCTGCTCTACGCCACCTGCTCGGTGCTGCCGACCGAGAACCGCGAGGTGATCGGCGCCTTCCTCGAGCGCACACCGGGCGCGCGCGAGCTGGATCTGCCGCCTGGCTTCGGCCTGACGCAGCCGCACGGCCGCCAGCTGCTGCCGCAGCAGGACGGCCACGATGGCTTCTACTATGCCAAGCTGATCAAGATCGCGGCGCAGCCACGTGGCGTCAGTGGCTGAGTCGAAACCCCAGCGCATTGCGCGCGGGCCAAACATGGAAGCGGCGGCAAGCATCCGCCTCTCAGGAGTGATCGCGTGAAGATCATCATTCTCGGCGCCGGCCAGGTCGGCGGTACCCTCGCCGAGCACCTCGCCAGCGAAGCCAACGACATCACCGTGGTGGACACCGACGGCGATCGCCTGCGCGATCTCGGCGACCGCCTGGACATCCGTACCATCCAGGGCCGCGGCTCTTTTCCCACCGTGCTGCGCCAGGCCGGTGCCGACGACGCCGACATGCTGGTGGCGGTGACCAACAGCGACGAAACCAACATGGTCGCCTGTCAGGTCGCCTACACCCTGTTCCATACGCCGACCAAAATCGCCCGGGTGCGCGAGGCGGCCTATCTGGTGCGCTCTGGCCTGTTCAACAACGAAGCGATCCCGGTCGACGTGCTGATCAGTCCCGAACAGGTGGTCACCAACTACATCAAGCGGCTGATCGAACACCCCGGCTCGCTGCAGGTGATCGACTTCGCTGAAGGCAAGGCGCAACTGGTTGCCGTGCGGGCGTACTACGGCGGACCACTGGTTGGCCAGGAGCTGCGCCAGCTGCGTCGCCACATGCCCAATGTCGATACCCGTGTGGCCGCCATCTTCCGTCGCAACCACGCGATCCTGCCGCAGGGCGACACGGTGATCGAGGCCGATGACGAGGTGTTCTTCATCGCCGCCCGCGGCCACATTCGCGCGGTCATGAGCGAGATGCGCCGGCTCGACGAGAACTACAAGCGCATCGTCATCGCTGGCGGCGGGCACATCGGCGAACGCCTGGCCGAGGCCATCGAGAGCCGCTACCAGGTCAAGATCATCGAGATGAACCCGGCGCGCTGCCGCTACCTCTCCGACACCCTGGACAGCACCATCATCCTGCAGGGCAGCGCCTCGGACCGCGACCTGCTGGTGGAAGAGAACATCAACGAAGCGGATGTGTTCCTCGCCCTGACCAACGACGACGAGGCCAACATCATGTCCTCGCTACTGGCCAAGCGCCTCGGTGCGCGCAAGGTCATGTGCATCATCAACAACCCGGCCTACGTCGACCTGGTGCAGGGCGGCGAGATCGACATCGCCATCAGCCCGCAGCTCGCCACCATCGGCACCCTGCTGACCCACGTGCGCCGTGGCGATATCGTCAGCGCCCACTCGCTGCGCCGCGGCGCGGCCGAAGCCATCGAGGTGATCGCCCATGGCGACTCGCGTTCGAGCAAGGTCGTCGGCCGTCCCGTCAGCAAGATCGCCCTGCCACCCGGCGCCACCATTGGCGCGGTGATCCGTGATGAGCAGGTTCTGATCGCTCACGACAACACGGTGATCGAGTCGGGCGACCACGTCATCCTGTTCCTGGTCGACAAGAAGCACATCCGCGACGTCGAGCGCCTGTTCCAGGCTGGCCTGACGTTCTTCTGACCTTCCTATCTCCGATCGAACGGCCCGCCACCTGGCGGGCCGTTTTGTTTTCTCAATCGACAACGCTTTCGGACGAAACTCGGCTCGGCAACAGCTTTCTATTCAATCGAGCCAATTCGAGCCAGATAGGCTCAGATTTCCATTTTATGTCCAGCTTTTGTACCCTCCGGACTGGTTGCCAGATGCTTCGCTCGATTGATGCAGACTATCGATGCGCAAATACCTGCGGCACCTTGGCGCTTCGCAGGCGTCCTTAACTACGGTCCATGCAGTTACCACTCCTAGACAGATAACGATCCGATTCCTCGGGTCTCTACAAGGAACAGGAGAAACTCCCATGAGGAACAGCACCATCACGACACACTCCCGCCGGCTGCTGATCAGCTGTGCCGCCCTGGCCAGCATCGGTCTCGCCGGCCTCACCCAGGCCGATACCCTGGAAAAGATCAAGGACAGCAGCAGCGTACGCATCGGCTACGCCAACGAGACGCCGTTCGCCTATACCGCACTGGATGGCAGCGTCACCGGCGAATCGCCGGAAATCGTGCGCAAGGTCTTCGAGCGCATGGAGATCGACACCATCAAGCCGGTACTGACCGAGTGGGGCTCGCTGATTCCTGGTTTGCGTGCCGGTCGCTTCGACCTAATCGCCGCCGGCATGTACATCACCCCCGAACGCTGCAAGCAGGTGCTGTTCACCGACCCGCACTACCGCCTGCTCGACACCCTACTGGTGGCCGAGGGCAACCCGAAGAATCTGCGCAGCTACGAGGACATCGCCGGCAATCCCGAGGTGAAGATCGCCATCATGTCCGGCACGGTGAACCTGGGCTACGCGCGCAAGGCCGGCATCAAGGATTCGCAGATCCTCCAGGTGCCCGATACCACCTCGCAGCTGCAGGCGGTGCGCAGCGGCCGCGCCGACGCCGCCATCGGCACCCAGCTGACCATGCGCGGGCTTGCGCAGAAGGCCGGTGACGATGTCGAAGCCATCGATGACTTCCAGGACGATCCGTCGCGGGCCGGCTATGGCGCTCTGGCATTCCGTCCGCAGGACGAAGCGCTAAGGGATGCGGTCAACGCCGAGTTGAAGAAATGGCTGGGCAGCGACGAGCACCTCGAGACCATCGAGCCGTTCGGTTTCGATCGCTCCAATCTGACCGACAAGACCGCCGCCGAGCTCTGCGGCGCCTGAAGCCCGTCGGGGCGGCTGGTTGGCGCGGCTGACCCGCTGTCCCGCCTGTGAACGCTGACCAAGGCTTCGTAGCACGCTGCGCAGCCTCGGTCAGCGCTCCGGAAAACCGGATAGCGCCATCATGATCGAACTGCTTCCTCTGCTCTGGCAGGGTGCCTGGGTCACCGTGAAGGTGACGTTCTTTGGCTCCCTGCTGGCCATTGCCTGTGCGCTGATTGCCGCGCTGGCCCGACTCTCGCCACTGGCGCCATTGCGCTGGCTGGCCATCACCTACATCGAGGTCTTCCGCGGCTCTTCGCTGCTGGTGCAGCTGTTCTGGCTTTACTTCGTGCTGCCGATGCCACCGTTCAATGTCGAAATGAGCGCCTTCGCCGTGGCCGTGGTCGGCCTGGGCCTGAACATCGGCGCCTATGGCGCCGAGGTGCTGCGCGGTGCAATACGCTCGGTACACCAGGGCCAGCATGAGGCCTGTCAGGCGCTGAACATGACGCCGCTGACGCGCATGCGCCGAATCATCCTGCCGCAGGCACTGCTCGCGGCGATTCCGCCCGGCACCAACCTGCTGATCGAATTGCTGAAGAACACCTCGCTGGTATCGCTGATCACCCTGTCGGATCTGGCCTTCCGTGCCCGTCAGCTGGATCAGGCGACGCTGATGACGCTGGAGATATTCGGCCTGGCGCTGGTCATCTATTTCATCCTGGCACAGGCGATCAACTTCGGCATGCGCCAGCTGGAACGTCGGCTGGCCCGCGGACGGATGCGTGGAGGCCTGTCATGAACTTCTTCGACTGGCAGTTCGCCCGCGAGATCCTGCCGCGTCTGCTGGACGCCTCGCTGACTACCATCGGCATTGCCCTGGCCGGTTTCGCCATTGCCGTGGTGCTCGGCCTGTTTCTCGCCATCGCCCGCCGCAGCCGCCAACGCTGGCTGTCCTGGCCGATCACCGGGCTGATCGAGTTCATTCGCAGCACCCCGCTGCTGATCCAGGTGTATTTCCTGTTCTACGTCTTCCCCAACTATGGCCTCAATCTCAGCGCCATGCAGGCGGGGATCATCGGCATCGCGCTGCATTACGCCTGCTACACCGCCGAGGTCTACCGCGCCGGTCTGGATGCGGTGCCACGCTCGCAGTGGGAAGCCGTCACCGCGCTGAACATGAAGCCCTGGACCGCCTACCGCGATGTGATCCTGCCGCAGGCGCTGCGCCCGGTGCTGCCGGCGCTGGGCAACTACCTGATCTCGATCCTCAAGGACACGCCGGTGCTTTCGGCGATCACCGTGGTCGAAATCATGCAGCGGGCCAAGAACATCGGTTCCGAAAGTTTCCGCTACCTGGAGCCGATCACCATGGTCGGCGTGTTCTTCCTCATTCTCAGCCTCGGCCTCGCCTGGTGCGTGCGCCGCCTGGAAAACCGCATGGAGCTGGCCCGATGAATACGCCAATGCCTGCCACAGAACAACCGAACACCGCTGCCGAACCAGCCGAGGCAGCGCAACCGATGGTGCGCTTCGCCGGCGTGAGCAAGCACTACGGCGAGCTGACCGTGCTCGATGGGCTCGATCTGGAGATTCGCGAGGGCGAGAAGGTCGCGATCATCGGCCCCAGCGGCTCGGGCAAGTCGACACTGCTGCGGGTGCTGATGACACTGGAAGGGATCGACGACGGGCTGATCGAGGTGGACGGCGAACCCCTGACCCACATGCCCGATGGCCATGGTCGTCTGGTGCCGGCCAATGCCCGCCATCTGCGTCGGGTGCGCGGCAAGGTCGGCATGGTGTTCCAGAGCTTCAACCTGTTTCCGCACATGAACGCGCTGCAGAACGTCATGGAGGCACCGGTGCAGGTGCTCGGGCTGAGCAAGGCCGAAGCCCGCGAAAGGGCAGAGGAGTTGCTGGCGATGGTCGGCCTGGAGGACAAGCTGGAGCACTTCCCGGCGCAGCTCTCCGGCGGACAGCAACAGCGCGTGGCCATCGCCCGCGCACTGGCGATGCGGCCGAAAGTGATGCTCTTCGACGAGGTGACTTCGGCGCTCGACCCGGAGCTTTGCGGCGAGGTGCTGAATGTGATCCGTCGTCTCGGCGACGCGCATAACCTGACCATGCTCATGGTCACCCACCAGATGGGGTTCGCCCGTGAGTTCGCCGATCGGGTGTGCTTCTTCCACCAGGGCCGGATCCACGAGCAGGGCAGCCCGGACGAGCTGTTCAACAACCCGCGCGAGGAACGCACCCGGGAATTCCTCAGTGCGGTCAACGAAGCGCACTGACGTGTCGCACTGCTGTCACGCTCGGCGTGCAATATCCGGCGCGACAACTAAGACCATTGGCCTATGCCGCTGCTCTTGCCCGGCCAACGCTTTGCACTACAGTGAGAAGATTCCTTCCGGCGCCGCGCGCCAATCAAGGTCCGAACATGCTCGAATCGCTGGAAAAGATGCTCTCCCAAGGCATGGACAATCCGATGCTGCGCTTCGGTCTAGGCAAAGGCTATCTAGATGCCGGGCAACCAGGCAGGGCGGCCGAACATCTGCGCCGCTGCGTCGAACTCGACCCGAAGTATTCAGCCGCCTGGAAGCTATTGGGCAAGGCCCTGCAGGCCGACGGCGACAAGCCCGGCGCCCATCAGGCGTGGGAACGTGGTATCGCCGCGGCGAACGCCCAGGGCGACAAGCAGGCGGAAAAGGAAATGACCGTATTCCTGCGCCGTCTCGACCGGCTGACGCCCGACTGACGCGCGCTCAGTCTTCGCGCAGAAACCGCAGGCCGACTCCTTCGGCATCCACCCGCATCACCACCATCCGCAGCTCTGGCGCCGGAATCGGCAGGTCCTGCACCTGGCCGGTCACCTCGTCGCCGGGATGCAGCACCACCAGCTCCGGATGTCGGACATAGACACCGCCATCAGATAGATCACGGGTCTGCGCAAAGACCTCGCCAAAGGCTGGATGCGTGATGCGGATGCGGCACTTCATGTTGGTACGCGGATGCTGTCTCTGGTTTTGCATGCGCTCGTCCCTGTCGTTGTTGTTTGAGCCTGATCAGTACCAGCGCTTCTCGCCGGCGGGGCGTTTCTTGAAGCGCTTCATGGTCCACATGTACTGGCTGGGATAGGCGCGCACGTACTTCTCGATCATTGCGCTCATCGCCGCTACGCCAGTTTCCGCATCTTCGCTGTACATCCCTTCGGGCGCGGCCTCGAGGACGACCTTGTAGCCGGAACCATCCTCCAGACGCAACGCATGAAGGAACACCCCAACCGCCTTGCCGCCGGCGAGCATGCCGGGCACGAACTTGCTGGTCAGCGCCTGGGTGGCGAAGAAGGGCACGAAGATACCACTGCCTTCGCTTGGCTCGGGGTCGGCCGGAATGCCCACCGCACCGCCACGGCGGACTTCCTTGATCACGCTGAGAATGCCCTCGCGGGTCGACGGCGCGACCCGGTTGCCCAGCTGCACGCGCTGCTGTTGCAGCAACTCGTCCACTGCCTTCAGCTTCGGCGGGCGGTAGAAGATGATCGGTTTGCATTGCGCGCAATAGAAGTGGTTCAGCACTTCCCAGTTGCCCAGGTGGCTGGTAATGCCGACCACGCCCTTGCCCGAGGCCAGCGCCGCCTGCAGCACCTCGAGACCCTCGACCTCACGAACCAGTCTCAGGGTCTTTTCCGCCGGCCAGATCCAGGCGCAGGCGCTTTCGGTGAAGGTCATGCCGGTTTCACGCAGGGTGCGGCCGAGCAGGGCATCGAGTTCCGCCGGCTCGAGCTCGGGAAAGCACTTGTGCAGGTTGATGCGCGCCACCTCGCGCGAGCGGTTCGGCAGCTTCCACATCAGCCAGCCGATCGCCGAGCCCAGGCCCTGGACCATGCGCCAGGGCAGTCGAGCGAAGAGTCGCAGGGAGCCGACGACCAAGGCACCTTTGAGCTTTTCCACACCGCACTCCGAAATTTTCAGGTCGCCTAGTCTACCTGCAACCGTCGCCGGCTTTCAGGCGCAGCGGCGGCAACGACGCACATCCTGGCAGCTCAGGCGTGCAGTGTTTCAAACGTCGCCGGCCAGCTCGGCGTGGCGCTCGCAATCGGTCAGGTGGTCCATGACCATGCCGCAGGCCTGCATGTAGGCGTAGCAGATGGTCGGGCCGACGAAGCTGAAGCCGGCCTTCTTCAAGGCGCGGCTCATCGCCTCGGCCTCGGGCGAGACCGCCGGCACCTGATCGATGCGCTCGAAGCGGTTGATCTTCGGCTCGCCGCCGACGAACGACCAGACGAAACCCACCGGGTCCTCCAGCTGCAACCAGGCACGCGCGTTGCTGCGCGCCGCCTCGAGCTTGCGCCGGTTGCGGATGATGCCAGGGTCCAGCATGCGCTCATCGATCTCGGCATCGCTCATGCTCGCCAGCCGCTCGGCATCGAAACCGAACAGCACCTGCCGGTAGCGCTCGCGCTTGCGCAGCACGGTGATCCAGGACAGCCCGGCCTGGAAGGCTTCAAGCAGCAGAAATTCGAACAGCACCTGCGGATCGCGGGCCGGTACGCCCCATTCGCGATCGTGGTAGTCGATGTACAGCGGGTCCGTGCCGCACCAGGCGCAACGTGGCATGTGGTCTCCTTGTGCAGACCACGTCTGGCTGGCCGAAACCATCGCAAGCGCAGCCATGCGGGGGGTATACTCCGAGGCTTTCTGTCGAAGCCCAGCACAGGTGAAATTTTGAGCCAGACTACGCCTGCCGTGCGCACCTTCCAAGACCTGATCCTCGCCCTGCAAAGCTACTGGGCCGAGCAGGGTTGCGTGGTCCTGCAGCCCTATGACATGGAAATGGGCGCCGGTACATTCCACACCGCCACCTTCCTGCGCGCCATCGGTCCCGAGACCTGGAACGCCGCCTACGTCCAGCCTTCGCGGCGCCCGGCCGACGGCCGCTACGGCGAAAACCCCAACCGCCTGCAGCACTACTACCAGTTCCAAGTGGTGTTGAAGCCCAACCCGGACAACATCCAGGACCTGTACCTCGAATCGCTGCGTCGCATCGGCGTCGACACCTCGGTGCACGACGTGCGTTTCGTCGAGGACAACTGGGAATCGCCGACCCTCGGCGCCTGGGGCCTGGGCTGGGAGGTGTGGCTCAACGGCATGGAAGTCACCCAGTTCACCTACTTCCAGCAGGTCGGCGGCGTCGAGTGCTACCCGGTCACCGGTGAGATCACCTACGGTCTCGAGCGCCTGGCCATGTACCTGCAGGGCGTCGACTCGGTCTACGACCTGATCTGGGCCGACGGCCCGTTCGGCACCGTGACCTATGGCGACGTGTTCCACCAGAACGAGGTGGAACAGTCGACCTACAACTTCGAGCACGCCAACGTGCCGAAGCTGTTCGAATTGTTCGACTTCTACGAGAGCGAAGCCAACCGGCTGATGGCCGCCGAGCTGCCGCTGCCGGCCTACGAGATGGTGGTCAAGGCCTCGCACACCTTCAACCTGCTCGATGCCCGTCGCGCCATTTCGGTCACCGCGCGCCAGCAGTACATCCTGCGCGTGCGCAGCCTGGCGCGTTCGATCGCCCAGAGCTACCTGCTGGCCCGGGCCAAACTCGGCTTCCCCATGGCCACCCCCGAACTGCGTGACGAAGTGCTGGCCAAGCTGGAGGCTGCAGAATGAGTGCACTGGATTTCCTCGTCGAACTGGGTACCGAAGAACTGCCACCGAAGGCACTAGCCAAGCTGGCCGAAGCCTTCTGCGCCGGTATCGAGAAGGGCCTGAAGGACGCCGGCCTGAACTTCGCCAAAGCGCAGGCCTACGCCGCGCCGCGCCGTCTGGCGGTGCTGGTCGAGCAGCTGGCGACCCAGCAGCCGGATCGCAGCATCAACCTCGACGGCCCACCGCTGCAGGCCGCCTTCGACGCCGAAGGTGAGCCGACCCAGGCTGCTCTGGGTTTCGCCCGCAAGTGTGGCGTGGATCTGGCCGAGATCGATCGCAGCGGGCCGAAGCTCAAGTTCAGCCGCACCATCGAGGGCCAGCCTGCCGCCCAGCTGCTGCCAGGCATCGTCGAGGCCTCGCTGAACGATCTGCCGATCCCCAAGCGCATGCGCTGGGCTGCACGCAAGGAAGAGTTCGTCCGCCCGACCCAGTGGTTGGTGATGCTGTTCGGTGAGCAGGTGATCGATTGCGAGATCCTCGCCCAGCGCGCCGGTCGCGAATCCCGCGGCCACCGCTTCCACAGCCCAGGCCAGGTGCACATTTCCAAGCCGTCCAGCTATCTGGAAGACCTGCGGGGCGCCCATGTGATCGCCGACTTCGCCGAGCGCCGCGAGCTGATCGCCAAGCGCGTCGAGCAGCTGGCTGGCGAGCAGAACGGCACGGCCATTGTGCCGCCGGCGCTGCTCGATGAAGTGACCGCGCTGGTCGAGTGGCCGGTGCCGCTGGTCTGCTCGTTCGAGGAACGCTTCCTCGAAGTGCCTCAGGAAGCGCTGATCACCACCATGCAGGACAACCAGAAGTACTTCTGCCTGCTGGACGCCAACGGCAAGCTGCTGCCGCGCTTCATCACCGTGGCCAACATCGAATCGAAGGACCCGGCGCAGATCGTCGCCGGCAACGAGAAGGTCGTGCGTCCGCGCCTGACCGACGCCGAGTTCTTCTTCAAGCAGGACAAGAAGCAGAAGCTCGACAGCTTCAACGATCGCCTGAAAAACGTGGTGTTCCAGGCCCAGCTCGGCACCGTGTATGACAAGGCCGAGCGCGTCTCGCGCCTGGCCGGGCTGATCGCCGAACGTACCGGTGGCGACAAGCAGCGCGCCGCGCGCGCCGGCCTGCTCTGCAAGTGCGACCTGGCCACCGAAATGGTTGGCGAGTTCCCGGAAATGCAAGGCATCGCCGGCTACTACTACGCGCTCAACGACGGCGAGCCGGAAGACGTGGCGCTGGCATTGAACGAGCAGTACATGCCGCGCGGCGCGGGCGGCGAACTGCCGAGCACACTCACTGGCGCGGCCGTGGCCGTGGCCGACAAGCTCGACACCCTGGTCGGGATCTTCGGTATCGGCATGCTACCGACCGGCTCCAAGGACCCCTACGCCCTGCGCCGTGCCGCCCTCGGCGTGCTGCGCATCCTCATCGAGAAGCAACTGGATCTGGACTTGGTCGAAGCGGTGAACTTCGCCATTGGCCAGTTCGGTACGCAGGTCAAGTCAGCCGGGCTCGCCGATCAGGTGCTGGAGTTCATCTTCGACCGCCTGCGTGCGCGCTACGAGGACGAGGGTGTCGACGTTGCTGCCTACCTCTCGGTGCGTGCCGTGCAGCCCGGTTCGGCGCTGGACTTCGATCAGCGCGTGCAGGCGGTGCAGGCCTTCCGCACATTGCCGGAAGCCGAGGCGCTGGCCGCGGCGAACAAGCGCGTCTCCAACCTGCTGGCCAAGTTCGAGGCCAAGCTGCCGGAAGCGGTCGAGCCGCGCTGGTTCGACAACGCCACCGAGTTCTCGCTGTATTCGGCGATCCAGCAGGCCGAACAGGCCGTGCAGCCGCTGGCCGCCGCACGCCAGTACCGTGAGGCTCTGGAGCGTCTGGCGCACCTGCGTGGTCCGGTGGATGCCTTCTTCGAGGCGGTGCTGGTGAACGCCGAAGACGCTTCGGTACGCGCCAACCGTTACGCCTTGCTGGCCCGGCTGAGAGGATTGTTCCTTGGCGTTGCCGATATTTCCGCACTTGGCTAAGCCCGTGAAGCTGATCGTGCTGGACCGCGACGGAGTGATCAACGAGGACTCCGACGAGTACGTCAAGTCGGTGGACGAGTGGATTCCCATCCCAGGCTCGCTGCAGGCGATCGCACGGCTGTGCAAGGCCGGCTGGACGGTGGCGGTGGCCACCAACCAGTCCGGCGTCGCGCGCGGCAAGTTCGACCTGAACACCCTCGGCGACATGCATTTCAAGATGCAGCAGCTGGTGATGGAGCAGGGCGGGCGCATCGACCTGATCGTGCATTGCCCGCACGGTCCGGATGACGCTTGCGACTGCCGCAAGCCCAAGCCCGGAATGTTCCGCACCATCGCCGAGCACTTCGGCCTGGCGGACCTCAGGGGCGTGCCAGTAGTGGGCGACAGCCATCGCGACCTGCACGCTGGCATGCTGCTGGGCGGCGTGCCGTACCTGGTCAGGACCGGCAAGGGCCTGCGTACTCTGGAAGGCAGCTTGCCGCCCGGTACACAGGTCTTCGATGACCTCGCCGCCGTAGTCGATCATCTACTCGAGAGTTCTCGATGAGCCTCCTGTTCCCCCTTCGCATTGTGCTGTTCTATTTCCTGCTGGCCTTCACCGCGTTCGCCTGGTGCCTGGTCAGCCTGGTGTTCGCGCCCTTCATGGCGTTTCGTGCCCGCTATCGCTTCGTGGTGCAGAACTGGTGTCGCTGCGCCGTCTGGCTCGGCAAGACCCTGGCCGGCCTGCGCTACGAGGTGCATGGCGCGGAGAACGTACCGGCGCGTCCCTGCGTGATCCTGGCCAAGCATCAGAGCACCTGGGAAACCTTCTTTCTTTCGGCGTACTTCGAGCCGCTGACCCAGGTACTCAAGCGCGAGCTGCTGCGCGTGCCGTTCTTCGGCTGGGCGATCATGCTGCTCAAGCCCATCGCCATCGACCGTGACAACCCCAAGGCGGCGCTGCGCCAGGTCGCCAAGCAGGGTCACGAGCGGCTGGAGCAGGGCGCCTGGGTGCTGATCTTCCCGGAGGGCACCCGCACGCCGGTCGGCCAACCAGCGAAGTTTTCCCGTAGCGGTGCGGCACTGGCAGTCAACGCCGGGCTGCCGGTGCTGCCGATCGCCCACAATGCCGGCATGTTCTGGCCCAAGGCTGGTTGGGGTAAGCGCCCCGGCACCATCCAGGTGGTCATCGGCCCACCGATGCTGGCCGAAAGCGAAGGCCCGCGCGCGGTGGCCGAACTCAACCAGCGCGCCGAAGACTGGGTCAACGCGCAGGTCAGTCAGCTCGAAGCACAGGGTCGCCCGACCCCCTGATCAACACCGGGGCCGGCAGGGACGCCCGCCCATCCTAGCGAGTCCCTATGCAGCAAATACCCAACCATCAGCTGGTCGCCGAATGGCTGCGCCTGCTGGACGGCTATCCCGCCGAAGCTGCCGCCGCATTGCAGGCGGTGTCGGCCGAGAAGAGCCAGGAACTGGCCGAGCACTTCTATTCGCAGATGCTCGCCGATCCCCATTCGGCCAGTTTTCTCAGCCATGAACAGGTCAAGACCCGTCTCGGCCAGTCCATGCAGAAATGGATCGTCACGGTCTGTTCTTCGACAGCCCACAACGACCTCGACGCGGTAGTCGACCTGCAGCGCAAGGTCGGCGATATCCACGCGCGCATCGAGATACCGGTCAGCCTGGTGCTGCGCGGTTCCAGGCTGCTCAAGGGGCGCCTGCGCCAGCTGCTGGAACAGCGTGAACTCGACGAGCCAGTCAGGCGCAAGGCCGCGCGCATGGGCGCCGATCTGATCGATCTGGCGGTGGAGATCATCTGCTTCGCCTATTCACAGTCCCACGACCGCAATTCGCGCGCGGAAGAGGCCTATCGGCTGTTTTCGGTTTCGCAGAACATCGGCGTCGAGAAGGAGC
This sequence comes from Stutzerimonas frequens, assembly GCF_024448335.1. Classification (GTDB taxonomy): domain Bacteria; phylum Pseudomonadota; class Gammaproteobacteria; order Pseudomonadales; family Pseudomonadaceae; genus Stutzerimonas; species Stutzerimonas frequens. Next base: position 1,077 of record NZ_JAMOHM010000008.1, on the reverse strand, counting down.
GCCAGCGCGCAGCACTGCTGGATTGGGAAAACCAGCTGATGTTCGATCTGGCCATCGGCAACCTCACCGGTGCACTGCCGCAGCTGGCCGGTTCCGAATTCGGCCTGTGGTTTCGCCACAAGGCTTCCCATGCCTTCCAGGGTTCGCCGGAAAGCGCGAGCATCCTCGATTACATCGCGCAGATCGACGAAGAGCTCAAGTCCATCGCCACGCTGGAAGATGCCGCCGGACGCCTGACCAAGCTGCACCAGATCCGCGAGCAGACGCGATCGATCAAGTTCCTGCTCGACAGCCTGTTCGAGCAGGCCAACGACCTGGAGGCCGGCCGTGACGTGCTGACGCGTCTACTCAACCGCAAGTTCCTGCCGGTGGTGATGGCCAAGGAAGTGCTCTACGCGCGTCAGTCGAACAACACCTTCGGTGTGCTGGCGATCGACGTCGATCACTTCAAGCGCATCAACGACACGCATGGCCACGACGCCGGCGACCAGATCCTGCAGCAGGTTGGCGCGCTGCTGGCGAGCAACACCCGCGGCGGCGACTATGCCTTCCGCCTGGGCGGCGAGGAATTCCTGCTGGTGCTGGTGGACATCGATGCCAACAAGGCACTGGCGGCGGCGGAGAAGCTGCGCGAGCGCATCGCCCGCGAGCACTTCCGTCTGTCCGGCGGCGACGTGCTGCAGGTGACGGTCAGCATCGGCATGGCCGTCCATGATGGTCATCCGGACTATGAGCGCCTGCTGCAACAGGCCGATCAGGCGCTTTATCAGGCCAAGCACGGCGGGCGCGATCGCTGCGTGCTGCACGCCGGCTGAAAGCAGACCCCCGTAAAAACAAAAGGGGAACAACCTCGCGGTTGCTCCCCTTCTTTTTGCGCTTCGATCAGGCCGGAGCGGAGGCACGGATCAGGTGATCGAAGGCGCTCAGCGAGGCCTTGGCGCCTTCGCCGACGGCGATCACGATCTGCTTGTACGGCACCGTGGTCACGTCACCGGCAGCGAACACGCCGGGGATGCTGGTCTGGCCCTTGGCATCGACGATGATTTCGCCGAAGCGCGACAGCTCCAGGGTGCCTTT
>NZ_JAMOHM010000007.1 GCF_024448335.1 Stutzerimonas frequens | reverse complement strand
TTCGGCTTCGGCTTCGGCTTCGGCTTCGGCTTCGGCTTCGGCTTCGGCTTCGGCTTCGGCTTCGGCTGGCGAGCCTATCGGGGCCACCGCCTTTTCTGCATCATCTGTTTCAGGATCCGGCAGCCGCGCAATGGCCAGCGGATCGACGGCCTCGGCGAGCAGCGCCTCGAGTCGCGCCACCAGCTCGGACTGCTCCGTTACCTGCAAAGCAGCCGCGACCTGATCCATCATGCCGACCAGTGCCTCGTGGCCCTGCTCGACATCGTCGAAGAAGCGCTCACTTACCGCCAGCCGGCCTTCCTCGACAACGGCATACAACCGTAGCAATACCTGGCACAGCGCTTCCATCTGCGGCAACTCGGCCATCTTGGCGCCCTGACCCAACGTCGTCAGCTCTTCCAGCAGTGCCGTCAGCTCCTGTCGCTCGGCGGGGTGATTACGCCAACTGCGCAGCAAATCCTCGGCATCGAGCAGGATATCCATCCCCTCGGACAGGAACAGCGCAATCATGTTGGGATCACGCACTTCGCCTGCATCGTTCTGCTGACGGGCGCCGGCTTCGGCCAGACGCGCCTTGTGCAGCGCATGCACCTTTTCCAGGAACTCGGCCGCACCGTCGATCGGAGCAAGCGGCTGGTGATCGAGATTGGCCAGGCCCTGGCGCAATAGCAGCTCGGCCTCGTGCAGCAGCTCAGCTTCTGCCAGATCCATGGGGATCAGGTTGGTCTTGAACTCCTTGACCATTTTTTCCAGTGGCATCGCGATTTCCGCAACAGGCAGGATGCCAGCCATATGAGCGCTGCCCTTGAGGGTATGCAACGCGCGCTGCAGGGCGTCGGTCACCGGCTGCGGAAGACGCTGTGCGCAATCGGCCAGAAAACTGACCAGCGTGGTCAGGTGCGACTCTGCTTCGTTACGAAATATCTCCAGCAGCTGCGGGTCCAGCGCATCTTCGTGCTGCGTCAGGGCAGCCTGCTGTGGCACCTCATCAGTCGAAGCCGCCTGCTCGTTCGACGGAAGCGACAGCGCGACGGGTTGGCCTTTGGCCAGCGCGTGCGCGGCGGCAGCCAGGCGGTCGACATCATCCCGCTGGCGCTGATTCTTGGCTGCGAACTCCTCAACCAGAGCCGGCATCAGGGCGACGACCTCGTTCACCACATGGCCAACCGAGTCGGAGACTTCGATGCTGCGATCCAGGACCCGATTGAGCAGGTTTTCCACGGACCAGGCGAGCTCCCCGATAACCAGCGCCCGGACCATCCGACCACTGCCTTTCAGGGTATGGAATGCACGGCGAACTTCGGTCAGCGCATCCTTGTCCTGATTATCACCGAGCCAGCGTGGCAGGTACTCGCCGATGGTCTCCAGGACTTCGGCGGCTTCCTCGATGAAGACCTCGAGCAGGTCTTCATCGACCGGCTCCTCATCGGCCGGCGGCGGTAGCAAGGTCGGGGGAACATCCTGCGCAGGTGGATTGATCGCCGCGACAGGCGCCGCCATGACCTGTTCGATGCTCAGCGGCGGCTCAGCTTGGGCGCTCTCGACAGGCTCGGGCTCGGCATAATCGGGGAGCGCAACCTCGGGCAGATCGAGGTCGGCCATCTGCGCCTCGCTCCACTGCTGCAAAGCGGTTTCGTCGTCGACGGCGTCAGGTACATCGTCGGAGATTGCCTCGCCGGCGTCTTCGGGCAGGCTGAAAACGATCTGCTCGTCGGCAGGCGTGTCGCCGCCGAGCAAGTCGAAGTCTTCTGACAGGACCGAATCCTGGCCGGATGACATCGACCGATCAGCCTGCGACTCGTGCCCAACGCCGCCGTCGTCCAACATCGGCTCAAAGGCCTCGTCGAGCGACTCAGGCTCCTCCAACAGTACCTCGATCTCGTCGAGGGTCTCGTCAGGCGTGGCTTCGACCTGCGACAGAGCGGCCATCGGCTGCTGTGTGCGGCCCAGTGAATAACCGAGGTTCTGCAGGCTTTCCTCAGCGACGTCAAGGATCAGGTCTCCCTGAGTACCGCAATCCTCGGTCAGACGCTCCAGGTAGTATTCGACGCTGGTGATCGCATCGGCCAAGGTGTCCAGACTCTGCCAATCAGGCACGGCCTGGCGCGCCAGCAGCTGATCCTGGATATAGCTGTTACAGGCCTGCAACAGTGCCGCGGCACGCTCGAGCGGAATCATTGCCAGGCCGCCGCGGACCTGGGTCAGCAGCTCTGGCACCCGCGCCAGATGCTCATGATTCCACTGCGAAGCAATGAATTCGATGATCGCGTCCTTCGCCTGCTCCAGGCCGTTGCGCGCTTCACGAATGACCAACTGATGAATCTGTGCCACATCGGTCGTGGGCAAGTGGCTTTCTTCGCCACGCTCTTCGGCCGGCCCCCCGACCATGCCAGCCAGCGTCGCCTCGACGTACAACAGCGCGCCGGCAATATCCATCAGCACAGCGTCATCCGGCGCACGCAGCCCCTGGCCGATGGATTGGACCAAGGCGATCTGATCGAGAACGATCTTGCGCGGCTGTGCGAAACCGAGAACGGCCAGGGTATCGGCGATCTGCTTGAGCGGCACCTCGAGGCTGGCGAGATCGGCGATGACCTTGCGATCGCTGCGCACGAACAGGTCGAGGCTGTCCTTGACCCTTACCAACTCTTCGCAGAGGGCCGCGACCACCGAGCGCATTGCACCGCGGTCGGGACCGGCAAGCTGGGCCCGCTCCTGATCGACGACAGCGCTGTCAGGCAGCGCTTCATCCAGACGGTAATGCTGCTTGAGTGCCTGAATGCGAGGCGTCTGCCCCGGCGCCTTGGCAACGTAGAAAAGCAGGTTCTTGATCAGCTCGTCCGGAGCAGCCTGATTTAAACCATCGGCACCCTCCTCAACCAACCGCTTTAGCTGCTTGTCCACCTGGCGCAGCAAGGTGCGGACCGAGGTACCGTTGGTCACGCCGCCGCTGGCCAGCCCCTCGACCATCCCCGAAGCAATCTGCCACAGGGCAGCCAGCGGTGCGTTCTGGCACAAGGTTTCCAGACGGGCAAACACCCGAGCCATGTAACCGAGGTTGGTCGGCAGGTCCTGATTACGAATGACGCCGACCAGAGCGACCTGCAGCATCTGCCGCAGTTTGCGTAGCAACGCTGGCAGCTCCTGGGTGCGCAAACGCTCCACCGACTCCTGCGAAAGCGCGGGCGTCCGCCCCGACAGATCTGGAGAAAACAGGCTGGTCTCCGACAGCAGTTTCTCGCCACGCGCGGCGCGAAGGTCGTTGAGCAGCGGCAGGACCACCATCGGCAGATCACGGCGCGCGCTCTGGATACGGTCCAGATAGGCCGGCAGCTGCAGGATGGCCTGCATCATGACCTCGAGCGCTTCACCCTGGTTGGCCACACGCTCTTCCAGCAGGGCCCTTGCCAGCTGCTCCATTTCTTCTGCAAGCAGCGCCGCGCCGAAGAACTCGACCATCTGCAGAGTGCCATGGACCTGGTGTACGTAGGTCAGGCAGAAGCGCATCCGAGTCGAGTCCTGCGGATTCTCGACGAACGCCTCCAGCGCCTGACGCGCCTGCTTAAGCGTTTCGGCAATCTCGCCTTTCACCCACTCCAGGGCGACATAATCGTGCCGATCACCCATAGCGACTCCGCTCATAAACTTTTCCGGGTAAAGGCCAGGACCTGACCGTTGGCAACCGGAACCAGATCCGGATGCTGCCAACCGACTATTTCCCCGACCCCAATCACCAGCAATCCCCCCGGCGCCAGGCACTCGGCCAAGCGATTGAGGATCTCTCTGCGGCGCCAGCGGCGGAAATAGATCAACAGGTTCTGACAGAAAATGACGTCCATGCCGGAAAGCGGCGAATTCGCCAGTTCCAGCACATTGAGCCGCGCAAAGCACACTCGCGCGGCCAGGGCGGGGATGACTTGAAAGCGATCGTCGACCGAAGGCTGGAAGTAGCGCTCGCGCAACGCTGGCGTCACCTGTTCCAGTCTGCGGGCGCCGTAGACTGCGGCACGGCACTTGGCTAGCGCATTCAGGCTGATATCGGTTCCCGTTACACCGAAGCCATGTTCGGAGTCGCTGTCAGCCAGCAACTGATCAGCGATCATCGCCAGTGAATAGGTTTCCTCTCCACTTGCACAGCCGACGCTCCAAAGCGCCAGGGGGCGAGCGAGCGAGCCTTCATCCAGCCGGTGTCGCAGGTGACTCTCAAGCAGCGCGAACGAAGCCGGATGGCGGAAGAAGCGCGTCTCCTGCACTGTCAGGCGATCCATGAGGGTCGACCACTCGACTGCACCGCGAGGGCCGGAAGTGACCTGCCGGTAATAGCTGGCATAGTCGGCCGCCCCGACTTCACGCATACGTGCGCTCAGATTGGTCTGCAGGAAGCTGCGTCTGTGCTCGCTGACGACCATTCCGGAACGCTCCTCGAGGAGCGTCTGCCAGTCATGGAACTCCGCCGGCGACATATCGGCCAAGGGCTCCAGTGCCCAGTCAAACCTTGGCTGCATGCCCTGCCCCTCGCTCGTGATCCTCGGCGGCAGCCATCACTTGACTGCCGCACTCGTCAAGTCAGGCCTGATCCGGCGTATCCGGCAGGGTGAAGCCCGAAACGGAATGGCGCATTTCGTTGGCCATCTTGGCCAGATTACCAATGCTCTTGGCCGTAGCGGTGGTACCCGACGAGGTCTGCGAGGTGATCTCCTGGATCACGTTCATGGTGTTGGAAATGTGACCGGCAGACGAAGCCTGCTGACGAGCTGCGTTGGAGATGTTCTGGATAAGCGCCGCGAGGGTCTTGGATACCTTTTCGATCTCCTCCAGTGCCACCCCGGCGTCCTGTGCCAGGCGCGCACCTCGGACCACCTCGGAAGTGGTCTGCTCCATCGAGATGACCGCTTCGTTGGTGTCGGTCTGAATGGTCTTGACCAGCGCTTCGATCTGCTTGGTTGCCGCGGAGGAACGTTCCGCCAGACGTTGTACTTCGTCCGCAACCACCGCGAAGCCACGTCCCGCGTCGCCCGCCATGGAGGCCTGGATCGCCGCGTTGAGTGCAAGGATGTTGGTCTGGTCGGCAATGTCGTTGATCAGGCTTACGATGTCGCCGATCTCTTGGGAAGACTCACCGAGACGTTTGATCCGCTTGGACGTGTCCTGAATCTGCTCACGGATGTTGTCCATGCCGGTAATGGTGTTGTGTACGACCTCGTTGCCCTTGTTGGCGATGGCTACCGAGCGTTCTGCTACCGCGGAAGATTCCGCAGCGTTTGCCGATACCTGGTCAATGGAAACGGCCATCTCGTTGATTGCCGCCGACGCACCGGCAATCTCCTGTGCCTGGTGTTCGGACGCTTCGGCAAGATGCATTGCCGTCGCCTGGGTCTCCTGGGCTGCGCCCGATACCTGTACCGCCGTCTGGTTGATGGTTGCTACCAGATCGCGCAGCTGGTCGATGGAGTAGTTGATCGAGTCCGCGATCGCACCAGTGAAGTCTTCGGTTACGGTTGCGGCTACCGTCAAGTCACCGTCAGCAAGGTCACCGATCTCATCGAGCAGTCGCAGAATCGCCGCCTGGTTGCGCTCGTTCTTCTCGGCGGTTTCGCTCAAGCGGCGACGCGTTTCCTGAACCATTACCAAGCCGATCAGGATGATCGATGCCAGTGCAAGCGCACCCAGTACGTAACCGATAATGGTGTTCAGATAACGTGCATCAGCACGGTTCTGCAAACCTTGGGAAAGGGCAGAGGTCTTGTCCAGCAGCGTCTGCGAAACCTCGAAGATGCTGTTTGCCGACTCGCGGACTTGGAACAGCTCTGGCGAGGTTTCCAGAATTTCGTCCACGGAACCCGATACGAACTGGAACAGCTCGGAGATCTCCGCAAGACGGTCCAGTGCCTCTTCGTCAGCCACCGCACTGATGCCCATGGCGACGTTGCCTTCGATCATCGCGTTCAGTACGCGACCGAACAGGCTGGCGTCCCGGCCGAACATATCAGCTGCCTGAACCGAGTCCTGATCACCGGAAAGTACCTTGTTCACCGAACCGAGAATACGTTCGGCCAGCAGCGATTGACGCTGGGCCACCGAGACCTGGGCAGCCGGCGCGCCGCTTTCAAGCAGAATATCGACGACCTCCTCGTACTCTACCTGCAGCTGCGGGATGGTTTCGGCGAGAGTGCTGGCCACCTGATGCAGAGACAGTACCGTCTGCTCGCTGGAAAGAATCGCGTCCGTGTCACGGCGCAGAGTGTTCCAGTCCTGCTCCACCGCATTGACCTCGGCGCGCAGCGATTCGGGCACCGCAGGCAGCCCGATGCTTTCGTTACCCTGGGCGAGATACCCCCAACGTCGCTCGAACTCGTTACGAGCCTGCTTCAGGGACGCGAACGCCTCCTGGGTACCCGTCGCCGCTTCCACGGCATCCTTGGCGATCTGCTGGGACAGTACGCGTAGCTCTCCCGCGTGAGCGATGTACTCGTTGTCATGATCAGCCTGCGTATTGACGTACGCGAAGTTCGCGAACAACAGCACGATCGATACGATCAATACGACAAACAGGCCGGTGATCAGCGTATTGCTGCGCACCCCGCTCAACAAAGCACTAGCATTCATCTTGTTCATTATCCGGCCCCCGCCTGGACCCCCGTGCGCTTCCATCCAAGAACCAAAAGGCCGACCTAGGTCGACCCACCTACAACTAATAAGCGACGTCTAGAAACGCCTGATGCGTAGCCAGTGCGTGCGGACTGAAGACCAGCCAGGGTTGCTCGCGCTGGAAGACACCGTGAATGAACGGTTGAATCGACGCCTCGATCGGTGGCAGCTCCTCCGAGAAGGCCTCTACCGGAAAATGCTGCATGCCGAACACTTCGTCGACGGTCAGTCCGGCGAATACTTCCTGATGGTCTACCACCAACACCCTGCGCTGCTTGCGCAAGGCCGATAGCTCCAGCCCGAAATAGCCACACAGGTCCATCACCGGCAGCAGCCTGCCGCGAACGTTTGCCACACCCTTCACCCAGCTCTTGACGCCTGGCAACAAGGTATATCGCGGCTCGTGCAGGATCTCGCTGACCTCGCCCATCGGCGCGACGAACAGGCGTCCACCCATGCGGAAGCCGATCCCTCCCCAGGTCTGTACGGCTTCCTGCTGTGAAGGCAGGCCTGCCGCATGAATGCGGCATTGTCTATCTAGCTCCAGCAGGTGCTGAAACGGCGTTGGCATGTCAGCCATGCTGGCCACGTCCCTTTGTCCGAGTGTTGGCTACCCCGGCGTCAGCCCGCCAGAACGGCATTCAGGGTTTTCAGCAATGTCGCCTCGTCCACTGGCTTGGTCAGGTAATCCTTGGCGCCCTGGCGCTTGCCCCAGACCTTATCGGTTTCCTGATCCTTGGTGGTAACGATGATCACCGGAATGTGACTGGTTTCAGAATCTTTGGTCAGCTGGCGCGTGGCCTGGAATCCGTTCAGCCCGGGCATGACGATATCCATCAGCACGGCATCCGGTTTTTCCTGGCGAGCCAGAGCAACACCATCAGCCCCGTTCTCGGCCTTGAGCACCACATGCCCGTGCTTCTCCAGCATGGCGGTGAGCTTGTACATTTCTGTCGGTGAATCATCAACAATCAGAACGCGAGCCATGATTTCTCCATAGGAAGGCTTCAGCGGCAAACAATGCCGAACTTCAGGATGCTTGTTCCACCGGCGCGAAATCAGGGACGTGCGCCTTGATTGCGCCTAGCAGCTCTTCTTTGCTGAACGGCTTGGTGAGGTATTGATCGGACCCGACGATACGCCCTTTCGCCTTGTCGAAGAGGCCATCTTTGGAAGACAGCATGATCACCGGCGTCGACTTGAAGGAACTGTTGTTCTTGATCAGTGCACAGGTCTGATAGCCGTCCAGCCTGGGCATCATAATATCGACGAAGATGATACGAGGATGAGTATCTGCAATCTTGGCGAGCGCATCGAAACCGTCAACAGCGGTGATGACATCGCAACCTACTTTCTTCAGCAGGGTTTCAGCGGTGCGACGAATCGTCTTCGAATCGTCGATCACCATGACCTTCAAGCCCTCGGAGTGCTGTTCCATTTCGCCCTACCATCGCCTCGGTGAGTCGTAGTTTATCGTTATGTCAGTGCGCTGGAGGCCCTGTCATCGATGGGCTGCACCCAATCGCCGGACCTTTTTAGCACACTCCTTCTGGCCATGCTATCAGCCGCAAAAGCATGCCAATTTTCCTTGACCGAGTGCACAACCACGGCCAATCTGCAGCGACCAATCGAGCCACCAGCAGCGCGATGCTGCCCCATGCCGGAGAAACCTCATGACCGTTCGCGTCGGGATCATCATGGACCCTATCGCGCAGATCGCCTTCAAAAAGGACAGCTCGCTCGCCATGCTGCTTGCTGCCCAGGCGCGAGGCTGGACGCTGTTCTACATGGAACAACGAGACCTTTACCAGCTCGGCGACCAGGCGCGCGCGCGCATGTGTCCGCTTCGAGTGTTCAACGACCCACAGAAATGGTTCGAAACAGGCGACGAGTTCGACTCGGCGCTAGGCGAGCTCGACGTCATCCTCATGCGCAAGGACCCGCCGTTCAATAGCGAGTACGTCTACGCCACCTACCTGCTGGAGCTGGCAGAGAAAGCCGGAACGCTGGTGGTCAACCGCCCGCAGAGCCTGCGCGACTGCAACGAGAAGTTCTTCGCCACGCAGTTTCCACAGTGCACGCCACCGACCCTGGTCAGCCGGCGCGCCGACATTCTCCGCGAGTTCGCTCGGGAGCACCGTGACATCATTCTCAAACCCCTTGACGAGATGGGCGGCGCCTCGATCTTCCGCCATCGTGAAGGCGATCCGAACCTGTCGGTGATCCTCGAAGTGCTGACCGAGCATGGCGGCCGGCAGATCATGGCTCAGCGCTATATCCCCGCGATCAAAGACGGCGACAAGCGCATCCTGATGATCGACGGCGAGCCGGTGCCGTACTGCCTCGCTCGGATCCCGGCCGCCGGCGAGACCCGCGGCAATCTGGCCGCCGGCGGACGCGGCGTGGCGCAGCCTCTGTCGGATCGCGATCGCGAAATCACAGCGATCGTCGGGCCACAGCTGCGCGCGCGCGGCCTGTTGTTTGTCGGCCTGGATGTCATCGGCGATTACCTCACCGAAATCAACATCACCAGCCCGACCTGTATCCGGGAAATCGACAACGCCTTCGACACCCGCATCGGCGAGCGCCTGATGGATGCCATCGCGAGCAAGCTGCAAGCTTGAACCAGCTAACAGCTTTGAGCTTGGCGCTTGCGACTCCAAGCTCAAAGCCGGCAGACTGCGCGGCACTTCGAGCCGACCTGACCTGCGATGAACGCTGCTATTCGCCAACCTGCGCCTGAAACCACCCGTGCCCGTCCGGCGGACAGGCTCGGCTTCACGCTGTTTCTCGCTGCAGCCTTGCACCTGGCATTGATCCTCGGCCTTGGATTCACGCTGTCGGAGCCGAAGCAGATCAGCAAGACGCTCGAGATCACGCTGTCGACATTCAAGAGCGAAGAGAAGCCGAAGGATGCCGACTTCCTCGCCCAGGATAATCAGCTGGGCAGCGGCACGCTGGAGCACAAGGCTTCGCCGAAGACCACCGAACAGGCCCCTTTCCAAGACACCGAAGTGCGCAAGGTAACGCCGCCAGCGGCGCCACCACAGAGCACTAGCCCGGCGCCGGCCAAGACCGTGGTAACCACTCGCAGTCGCCAGCCGGAAAAAGCCGAGGTCAAACAGCAAACCCAGCCACAACCCAAGGCCCAGCCGGCGCCGGCATTCGACAGCTCGCAACTGAGCGCCGAGATCGCCAGCCTCGAAGCAGAGCTGGCGCAGGATGTGGAGCGCTACGCCAAGCGACCCCGCGTCAGCCGGCAGAACAGTGCGGCCACCATGCGCGACATCAGCGCCTGGTACCGCGACGAATGGCGCAAGAAGGTCGAACGCATCGGCAATCTCAACTATCCGGACGAGGCGCGTCGCCAGCAGATATATGGCAGCCTGCGCATGCTGGTGACCATCAACCGGGACGGCACCGTTCAGGAATTGCGGGTAATCGAATCGTCCGGTCAACCGGTACTCGACGACGCAGCACTGCGCATTGTTCGCTTGGCGGCACCCTTTGCGCCGTTCACCGGCGAACTGGCGCAGAAATTCGACCAGGTCGAGATCATCCGCACCTGGCGCTTCGAACGGGGCGATAGGCTTTCTAGCCGCTGAGCCGCCCGTCCCGCCGGAGGCCTCGTCAAGCACTGATGCGTCCCGTTCGGAGCTTGCCGCAGCCCTGCAACAGGGGCGAATCGCCACGCTTGGTAACCCTCGAAGCTGTAGCCGGAATGCGGTGCAACGCTTAAGCTAACGCGCATGAAAAGCACCGCGCCCAGCTACCTCAAGCACCACTTCCTGATCGCCATGCCACAGATGGCCGATCCGAACTTCGCCCAGACGCTGATCTACCTGATCGAGCACGGCGCAGAAGGCGCCATGGGCCTGATCATCAACCGCCCAAGCGGACTGAGCCTGGCCGACATACTCGAACAGCTACGCCCCGACGAGCCGGTTCCCCCCCTGTGTGAAAACCTGCCGATCTTTTCTGGCGGCCCGGTACAGACCGATCGCGGCTTCGTCCTGCATTCGCCGGAGCAGCAATTCCAGGCCACCCTTTCGCTCGGCCCGCTTGGCATGTCGACATCACAGGACGTGCTCTTCGCGATCGCCGACGGCCAGGGACCTCAGCGCCACTTCGTCGCCCTGGGCTATGCAGGGTGGGAGGCCGGTCAGCTGGAAGCGGAGCTGGCAGACAATACCTGGCTGAGCTGTGCCGCCGATCCGGACATTCTGTTCGACCTGCCTTACGATCAGCGCCTGAACGCAGCCGCAGCGTCCCTCGGGGTCGATCTGCGCCTGCTCAGCACCCAGGTCGGCCACGCATGAGCGCCCCGCGACTGCTGCTCGGGTTCGATTACGGCACCAAGCAGATCGGCGTGGCTGTTGGCCAGGCCATCACCGGGCAGGCGCGCGAGCTCTGCGTACTCAAGGCTCAGAACGGTGTGCCGGACTGGCAGCAGATCGAAGCACTGCTACGCGAATGGCAGCCCGACGCACTGGTGGTCGGCTTGCCACTGAACATGGACGGCAGTCCCAGCGACATGAGTGCTCGGGCGGAGAAGTTCGCCCGACGCCTCAGCGGTCGCTTCAGCCTGCCGGTGCACACCCACGACGAACGCCTGACCACATTCGAAGCCAAGGGCGAGCGCCTGCGTCAGGGCCAGCACGGCGGCTATCGTGAGCGCCCGGTCGATGCCCTGGCCGCCGCACTACTGCTGGAAGGCTGGCTGAACGATCACGCCGCCGTCTGAGCCAGCCCTGAAGGAGACCCCATGATCCTGCCCAACCCCGAACAGCTTCTACCCGAGATGGCCGCCGCATTGGCGCAGCATCTGAGCGAACGCGATATCCAGCAGCCGCGCTTCATCGGCATTCGTACCGGCGGCGTCTGGGTCGCCCAGGCGCTGCTCGAAGCCCGCGGGCAGCACGAACCGCTCGGCATCCTCGACGTGTCCTTCTATCGCGACGACTTCATCCAGAAAGGCCTACACCCGCAGGTACAGCCCTCCGAGCTGCCGTTCGAGATCGAAGGCCAGCATCTGGTGGTGGTCGATGACGTACTGATGACCGGCCGCACCATCCGCGCCGCACTGAACGAGCTGTTCGACTACGGACGGCCGGCCAGCGTGACGCTCGTCTGCCTGCTCGACCTCAACGCCCGCGAACTGCCGATCCGCCCCGACGTGGTCGGTGCCACCCTGTCGCTGGCACCGGAACAGCGCATCAAGCTGCTCGGGCCAGCGCCGCTGGCACTGGAACCTCAGCTGCTGGAAGCCCACCCGTCCTGAGCGAGCCTGCCGAACCCCGAACCCATCGTCCATCACCCGCCGCCCACCGAGACCTGCGATGACGCCCACTGACGCCAAGCGCCCGCTACAGCTGAACGACCAAGGCCAGCTGCGCCACTTTCTCTCCCTCGACGGCCTGCCCCGCGAGCTGCTCACCGAGATCCTGGACACTGCCGACTCCTTCCTCGAGGTCGGCGCGCGGGCGGTGAAAAAGGTCCCGCTGCTGCGCGGCAAGACCGTCTGCAACGTGTTCTTCGAGAATTCCACGCGTACCCGCACCACGTTCGAACTGGCGGCACAGCGACTCTCGGCGGACGTCATTACGCTCAACGTCTCCACCTCCTCGACCAGCAAGGGCGAGACCCTGACCGATACCCTGCGCAATCTCGAGGCCATGGCCGCGGACATGTTCGTGGTGCGCCATGCCGATTCCGGGGCCGCGCATTTCATCGCCGAACATGTCTGCCCCGAGGTGGCGGTGATCAATGGCGGCGATGGGCGCCATGCCCACCCGACCCAGGGCATGCTCGACATGCTCACCATTCGCCGACACAAGGGCGGTTTCGAGAACCTCTCGGTGGCCATCGTCGGCGACATCCTGCATTCGCGGGTGGCCCGCTCGAACATGCTGGCCCTGCGCACCCTGGGCTGCCCCGATATCCGCGTGATCGCGCCGAAAACCCTGCTGCCCGAGGGCATCGAGCAATACGGCGTACGCGTATTCACCGATATGAACGAAGGGATGCGCGATGTCGACGTGGTGATCATGCTGCGCCTGCAGCGCGAGCGCATGCAGGGCGGCCTACTGCCCAGCGAAGGCGAGTTCTACAAACTCTACGGCCTGAACACTCAACGTCTTGAACTGGCCAAGCCGGATGCCATCGTCATGCACCCAGGGCCGATCAACCGCGGCGTGGAGATCGAGTCCGCGGTGGCCGACGGGGCGCAGTCGGTCATTCTCAATCAGGTTACCTACGGCATCGCCATCCGCATGGCCGTGCTGTCCATGGCGATGAGCGGCCAGACCGCGCAGCGTCAGATCGATTCCGAGTCCGTTTCCGAGGAGCAGCAGTGATGGTGGCAACAAGAATCCTCGGCGCGCGCGTTATCGACCCCAGCAGCGGGCGCGACGAAGTCGCCGATATCTTCCTGCAGGACGGCAGGATCACGGCCATCGGCCAGGCGCCAGCCGGCTTCGAGGCCCAGCGCAGCATCGATGCGCAGGGGCTGATTGCCGCCCCGGGACTGGTCGATCTGTCCGTGGCACTGCGCGAACCCGGCTACAGCCGCAAGGGCAGCATCGCCAGCGAGACCCTGGCCGCCGCAGCCGGCGGAATCACCAGCCTGTGTTGCCCGCCGCAGACACGGCCGATACTGGATACCGCGGCGGTGGCCGAACTGATCCTCGACCGCGCCCGCGAATCGGGGCACGCCAAAGTTTTTCCCATCGGCGCGCTGACCCGCGGCCTGGCCGGGGAACAGCTGTCCGAACTGGTCGCATTGCGTGAAGCCGGCTGCGTCGCCTTCGGCAACGGCCTCACCGAATTCGCCAGCAACCGCAACCTGCGCCGCGCCCTGGAGTACGCCGCCACCTTCGATCTGACGGTGATCCTCCATTCCCAGGACAGCGACCTCGCCGAAGGCGGCCTCGCTCATGAAGGCGCGGCCGCGAGTTTCCTCGGCCTCTCCGGCATTCCCGAGACCGCGGAAACCGTGGCGCTGGCGCGCAACCTGCTATTGGTGGAGCGTTCCGGTGTGCGCGCGCACTTCGCCCAGCTGACCAGCGCGCGTGGCGCGGAGATGATCGCCCAGGCCCAGGCCCGCGGGTTGCCGGTCACGGCCGACGTGGCAATGTATCAGCTGATACTCACCGACGAAGCGTTGCACGGCTTCTCCAGCCTGTACCACGTGCAGCCGCCGCTGCGCAGCGCGGCGGATCGCGATGGCCTGCGCGAGGCGGTCAGGGCGGGCGTGATCTCGGCGATTTCGAGCCACCATCAACCGCACGAAGCCGATGCCAAACTGGCACCGTTCGGCGAGACCGAAGCAGGCATCAGCAGCGCGGAGATACTCCTGCCGCTGGCGATGACGCTGGTGGACGATGGCCTGCTCGACCTGCCGACCCTGCTGGCGCGCCTCAGCAGCGGCCCCGCCGCCGCGCTGCAGCTGTCAACCGGCACGCTGCAGGCCGGTCAGGCCGCCGACCTGGTGTTGTTCGATCCGCACCGCTCGACCCTAGTCGGCGAAAGCTGGTACTCGAAAGGTCGCAACTGCCCATTCATGGGCCACTGCCTGCCGGGCTCGGTGCGCTACACGCTCGTCGACGGCCACATCAGCTACCAGGCCTGAACGCCGGTGGCCGGGGCGGCGGCTCGCTCGCCCCGGCCCGTAGCTTCTCGGCCGGCGTCAGACCCGCGCGCGATTACGCTCCGATATCTGTGTGTTCAGCGTCCAGAAGTCATAGAGCACGCCGATGAAGAACAGCCCGCCGGTGAACAGGTAGAGGATGCCGGTGATCCACTTGCCTTGGTACATGCGGTGCACGCCGAAGACGCCCAGGAAGGTCAGCAGGATCCAGCCCACCGTGTAATCGATAGGCCCCGGCTGAAAGCGCAGATCCGCTTCACGATCCATCGACGGGATCAGGAACAGGTCGATGATCCAGCCGATGAAGAACAGCCCAAGGGTGAAGAACCAGATGGTGCCGGTGATCGGCTTGCCATAGTAGAAGCGATGGGAGCCGAGAAAGCCGAAGATCCATAGGAGATAGCCGATCAGCGTGCTGTGAGTGTTCTGCTGCATCCGAACCTCGATGTGCGATTGATGAGTGGTCTCCAGCTTATCCGAAAGCCCATCGAAGAGCCCCGCCAGATGGCTCTTGCCGGTTCGATTCGTCGTGATACTGTATATGCAAACAGTATCACGAGCCGGATCATGCAGCTGATCGACAAACTCAGCGTACTCGCCGACGCCGCCAAGTACGACGTGTCGTGCGCCAGCAGCGGCACGCCGAAGCGCTCCTCCAAAGGTAAGCGCGGGCTTGGCGCCACCAACGGCATGGGCATCTGCCACAGCTTCACCCCGGACGGTCGGTGCGTGTCGCTGTTGAAGATTCTGTTGACCAACTTCTGCCTGTACGACTGCCAGTATTGCGTCAATCGACGCTCCAGCGACGTGCCACGCGCGCGCTTCACGCCGGAGGAGGTGGTCGAGCTGACGCTGGATTTCTACCGGCGCAACTGCATCAGCGGCCTGTTCCTCAGCTCAGGCATCATCCGCTCGGCCGACTACACCATGGAGCAGCTGGTGCGCGTCGCCAGACTGCTGCGCGACGAGCACGAGTTTCGCGGCTACATCCACCTGAAGACGATTCCCGATGCCGACCCATTGCTGATCGCCGAGGCCGGCCGCTACGCCGATCGGCTCAGCGTTAATATCGAACTGCCGACCGAGACCAGCCTGATCCGCCTGGCGCCGGAGAAGCAGGTGCTGACCATCAAGCAGGCCATGCACACCATTCACCAGGGCGAGGCCGAGGCGAGCACGGAGAAGCGCGCGCCGCGCTTCGCGCCTGCCGGGCAGAGCACGCAGATGATCGTCGGCGCCGATGACACCGACGACCGCACCATTCTGCATACCGCACAGTCCCTCTATGGCGACTACCGCTTGCGGCGTGTCTACTACTCGGCGTTCAGCCCCATCCCGCACAGTCCGAAGACCGTACCGTTCGCCGCGCCGCCCCTGTTGCGCGAGCATCGGCTGTACCAGGCGGACTTTCTCATGCGCGGCTACGGCTTCTCGGCCGGCGAATTGCTCAGCGGGCCCGGCAACCTGGCCCTCGATGTGGACCCGAAGCTGGCCTGGGCGTTGGCTAACCGGGAACATTTCCCGATCGATCTCAACCGTGCCGAACCGACCATGATCGCCCGCGTTCCCGGCATCGGCGTGCTCAGTGCCAAGCGCCTGGTGGACCTGCGGCGACACAAGCGCATCCGTTTCGAGGACCTGACCCGCCTGCGCTGCTCGCTGGAGAAGGCCAAGCCGTTCATCGTCACCCAGGACTATCGACCCAGCCTCGCCGGGCAGGAATCGGCGGCATTGCGGCAGCACCTGCGCGATGGCACGCCGACGCAGATGGCGCTCTGGTGATGCGCACGGTGCACTTCGACGGCAGCTTCCAGGGCTGGCGAGACGCAGCGCGGGCGCTGCTGCAGGAGCGGATCGCGCCGCATGAATTGAACTGGGCAAGCGGCGGTGACGCCGGCTTGTTCGATGAGCCAATGTCCGCGTCAGCGGCCACGGATGGGCCGCGCATTCGGATCCCCCGCCAGCTGCTCGAAGAGCTGGAGATGGCCGCCCGCTTTCGCACCGATCAGCGCTGGAGCCTGCTGTATCGCGTGCTCTGGCGGGTTGCCCAAGGTGACGCCAGCGCCAGAATGGCAGGCGATGCCGATGGCAGCGAGCTGCATAGCCGGATCAAGGCGGTTCGGCGGGAGGCGCACCATCTGCATGCCTTCCTGCGCTTCAGCCCGCTGGAGAGCGGCGATGGGCCTCGGCATGTGGCTTGGTTCGAGCCGGCGCACGACGTGCTGCCATGGGCGGCAGGGCATTTCGCCGAGCGCATGGGTGAGAACAGCTGGATGATCGCGACACCGGAAGAAGGTGTTTGCTGGGATGGCCAGGAGCTGTACTACACCCGACCCTGTCCACCACAGTGGCAGCAGCTGGCGCAGAACGCTGCCGATCCCGGCGGCGAACTCTGGAAGACGTATTACGAAAGCACCTTCAACCCGGCCCGACTGAACCGCAGCGTGATGGAAAGCAACCTGCCGGTGCGGTTCTGGAAGAACCTGCCCGAAGGCATGCTGATTCCCGAGTTGATGAGCCGCGCACGCGCCGGTGCGCAGCGTGACGGCCAGGCCGAGCGCGTGGCTGGCCGGCATGGCAAGCGCATCGGCCGGCGACCGGGCTAAGGTCGATTAACGGAAGCGCCGACCCGGATCGTCGTCGCTGACCTCCAGACTCAACCCCTGCGAAACGGTGGTCAGGTGCTCGCCGTCGGTTTCCGAACCCAGCTTGATTAACAGCCGCAGGTCGTTGGCCGAGTCGGCGTGCAACAGCGCATCTTCGTAGGTGATCTCGCCCTGCACATAGAGGTTGTACAGCGCTTGGTCGAAGGTCTGCATGCCCAGCTCGGTGGAGCGCTTCATCAGCGATTTCAGCTCGTGCACCTCGCCCTTGCGGATCAGGTCGGCCGCCAGCGGCGTATTGATCAGCACCTCGATCACCGCACGACGACCCTTGCCGTCCGGGGTCGGCACCAGCTGCTGGGCGACGATGGCCTTGAGGTTGAGCGACAGATCCATCCAGACCTGGTTGTGCCGATCCGGTGGGAAGAAGTTGATGATGCGGTCCAGCGCCTGGTTGGCGTTGTTGGCGTGCAGCGTGGCCAGGCACAGGTGTCCGGTTTCGGCGAACGCTACGGCATAGTCCATTGTCTCGCGGGTACGAATCTCGCCGATGAGAATCACGTCCGGCGCCTGGCGCAGCGTGTTCTTCAGTGCCACCTCGAAAGAGCTGGTATCGATGCCGACTTCGCGCTGGGTAACGATGCAGTTCTGATGCTGGTGGATGAATTCGATCGGGTCTTCGATGGAGATGATGTGGCCGCTGGAGTTCTTGTTGCGGTAGCCGATCATCGAGGCCAGCGAGGTCGACTTGCCAGTGCCGGTGGCGCCGACGAACAGCACCAGACCACGCTTGGTCATCGACAGCTTCTTGAGAACGTCAGGCAGCTTCAGCTCTTCGATTGTCGGAATGTTGGTCTCGATGCGACGCAGCACCATGCCGGCCAGGTTGCGCTGATAGAACGCACTGACACGGAAGCGACCGATCCCACGGGCACTGATGGCGAAGTTGCATTCGTGATTTTCGGTGAACTCGCGACGCTGCTGCTCGTTCATCACGCCGTGCACGGTTTCCCGGGTCATCTCCGGTGACATGGCGGTCTTGCTCACCGGCATGATCTTGCCGTTGACCTTCATCGAGGGCGGCACGCCCGCCGTGATGAACAGATCGGAGCCGCCCTTTTCCACCATCAGGCGCAGAAGTTTCTCGAATTCCATCGTCATACTCGCAATCGTGGCAAGCGCCGCACCGAGCGGCGTCCGGGGTTGTCAGGCGTTCTAGAAATTCTCTGGCTGCTTGGCCTTCTCGCGCGCGCTGTCGCGGCTGATCAGGCCCTTGGCCAGTAGCCCCTTGAGACACATGTCCAGGGTCTGCATGCCCAGCGAACCGCCGGTCTGGATCGCCGAGTACATCTGCGCCACCTTGTCCTCGCGGATCAGGTTACGGATCGCCGGCGTACCGATCATGATCTCGTGGGCCGCCACGCGACCGCCACCAACTTTCTTCAGCAGCGTCTGCGAGATCACAGCCTGCAGGGATTCGGAGAGCATCGAGCGGACCATGGACTTCTCTTCGGCCGGGAACACGTCGACCACACGGTCAATGGTCTTGGCGGCCGAGGTGGTGTGCAGGGTGCCGAACACCAGGTGACCGGTTTCCGCGGCCGTCAGCGCCAGGCGGATGGTTTCCAGGTCGCGCATCTCGCCGACCAGGATGATGTCCGGGTCCTCACGCAGGGCCGAGCGCAGGGCTTCGGAGAAGCCGAGGGTATCGCGGTGTACCTCGCGCTGGTTGACCAGGCATTTCTTCGATTCGTGAACGAATTCGATGGGGTCTTCGATGGTAAGGATATGGTGGTATTTGGTGTTGTTTAGATAGTCGAGCATCGCCGCCAGGGTAGTCGACTTACCCGAACCGGTCGGCCCGGTGACCAGCACCAACCCGCGCGGCACGTCGGTGATCTTGCGGAAGACCTCGCCCATGTTGAGGTCTTCCATGGTCAGCACCTTGGAAGGAATGGTCCGGAACACCGCGCCCGATCCGCGGTTCTGATTGAACGCGTTGACGCGGAACCGCGCCACGCCCGGCACCTCGAACGAGAAGTCGGTTTCGAGGAATTCCTCGTAATCCTTGCGCTGCTTGTCGTTCATGATGTCGTAGATCAGCGCATGCACCTGCTTGTGGTCCATGGCCGGCAGGTTGATGCGCCGCACGTCGCCATCGACGCGGATCATCGGCGGCAGGCCGGCGGAAAGGTGCAAATCCGACGCACCCTGCTTGGCGCTGAAGGCCAGCAGTTCTGTGATATCCATGGGACTCCCCAATTACAAGCAAGCAGGTAGAATGCCGCGCAGACCCCAAGGCAGCGGGCGCAAGTAATGTCCACGATAGAGAAGAATATTGCAAAGGTCGCAGCGCGCATCCGTGAGGCGGCGCAAGCTGTGCATCGCGACGCTGCCACGGTCGGCCTGCTGGCCGTGAGCAAGACCCAGCCAGCCGCCGCCATTCGCGAGGCGTTCGCTGCCGGTCTGCGCGATTTCGGCGAGAACTATCTACAGGAAGCGCTGGATAAACAGGTCGAACTGGACGACCTGCCATTGATCTGGCATTTCATCGGTCCCATCCAGTCGAACAAGACCAAAGCCATCGCCGAGCACTTCGACTGGGTGCATTCGGTGGACCGCTTGAAGATCGCCCAACGCTTGTCCGACCAGCGCCCCGCCACGCTGCCGCCACTGAACGTCTGCCTGCAGGTCAATCTCAGTGGCGAGGCCAGCAAATCGGGTTGTACTCCGCAGGAGTTAGGGCCGCTGGCCGAGGCCGTCGCTGCGATGCCTCAGCTGCGTCTGCGCGGCCTGATGTGCATCCCGGCCCCCACTGAGGACCCTGCCGAGCAGCGCGCTGCCTTCGCCCGCCTGCGGCTGTTGCGCGACGAGCTGGCACTGGACCTGGATACGCTGTCCATGGGCATGAGCCAGGATCTCGAAGCGGCCATTGCCGAAGGTGCGACCTGGGTTCGCATCGGCACCGCTCTCTTCGGCGCTCGTGACTACGGCCGCCCTCAATAAAGGAATTGCTATGACCACTCCCCGCATCGCCTTCATCGGCGCCGGCAACATGGCCGCCAGCCTGATCGGCGGCCTGCGCGCCCAGGGCTTCCCCGCCGACGCCATCCGCGCCAGCGACCCCGGCGCCGAACAGCGCGCGAAGATCAGCGCCGAACACGGTATCCAGACCTTCGCGCAGAATGCCGAAGCACTGGCTGGCGCCGATGTGGTGGTGCTGTCGGTCAAGCCGCAGATGATGCAGGCCGTCTGCCGCGACCTGGCCGCCCACCTCGAACATGGGCCGCTGATCGTGTCCATCGCCGCCGGCATCAGCTGTGACAGCTTGCAGCGCTGGCTCGGCCCGCGACCGCAGGCGATCGTGCGCTGCATGCCCAACACCCCCGCGCTGCTGCGCCAGGGCGTCAGCGGGCTGTTCGCCAACGCCCAGGTCAGCGCCGAGCAGAAGCGGCAGGCCGAACAGCTGCTGTCAGCCGTCGGCATGTCGCTGTGGCTCGACGAGGAGCACCTGATCGATGCGGTGACCGCCGTTTCCGGCAGTGGTCCGGCCTATTTCTTCCTGCTGATCGAGGCGATGACGGCGGCCGGCCAGCAGCTCGGCCTGCCTCGCGAAACCGCCGCGCAATTGACCCTGCAGACCGCGCTGGGCGCTGCGCGCATGGCTTGCGAGAGCGATGTCGATGCCGCCGAACTGCGGCGTCGCGTCACCTCGCCGAACGGAACCACCGAAGCGGCGATCAAAGCCTTCCAGGCGGGCGGCTTCGAGCAATTAGTGCAGCAGGCGTTGAACGCGGCCGCACAGCGCTCGGCCGAGCTGGCCGAACAACTGGGTCAATAAGGAGCATTCATGTCCCAACTCTCGCAAGCCCTGATTCTCGTCATCCAGACCCTGGGCAGCCTCTATCTGCTGATCGTGCTGCTGCGCTTCATCCTTCAGCTGGTACGCGCCGACTTCTACAACCCGCTCAGCCAGTTCATCGTCAAGGCCACCCATCCGCTACTGCGCCCGATGCGCCGAATCATTCCTAGCATGGGCTCGCTGGACCTGTCCTCGCTGGTCCTCGCGATCACCGTGCAAATGGTGCTGATGGCGCTGATCCTGCTGATCGCCTACGGCACCACCGGCAATCCGCTGCTACTCCTTGTCTGGGCGCTGGTGGGCATCACCGGGCTGTTCCTCAATATTTTCTTCTGGGCGCTGATCATCAGCGTGATCCTCTCCTGGGTCGCACCGGGCAGCCACAACCCCGGCGCTCAGCTGGTCAGCCAGATCTGCGAACCGGTGCTGATGCCGTTCCGCCGCCTGCTGCCGAACCTCGGCGGTCTGGATATTTCGCCGATCTTCGCCTTCCTGGCGATCAAGCTGCTGGACATGCTGGTGGTGAACAACTTGGCGACGATGACCCACATGCCGAACATCCTGCGCATGCTCATCTGAGACACCGTTCAAGATTTGCTGTCAAAGCGGCAGCGGGGGCGGAAATGCGCCTCGGCTTGCCGCCTGGCTGCACGTAGACTCCATTCGCTCGGTTGTTTCCATCCTGCCTCGCCTGCTGAATGCGGAGATGTGAACGAGTACATCGACACGCCTTCGAGCCCTGCGATGACCGTTCGTGCGCCCTGCTCGCCCGTCCGGCGTAGCAGGCTCCGACTGAATTGACGTCATGCCGGCGGGCCCGATAATCGCCGGACATACGTCCAGGAGCTGGATGAGCATGGAACGACTCGATCGACAAGTGGATGCCTACGTCACCTGGAAGCGCGACCTGATCCGCGAGATCACCCGCTACCGCAGCTGGCTGGCACACAACCGCCTCAACAGCGAAGCGGTCGATGCCCGCCTGGAACGCGCCTTGCGGGTCCTGCGTACCGACCACATCACACTGGCTTTCGTCGGCGAGTACTCGCGCGGCAAGACCGAGCTGATCAACAGCCTGTTCTTTTCCAACTACGGCCAACGCATCCTGCCTTCGCGCGCCGGGCGCACCACCATGTGCCCCACCGAGCTGTTCTTCGACCCGCGCTCGGAGCGCTCCTATATCCGCCTCCTGCCCATCGAGTCGCGCCTGGAAGACACCAGCATCGCCCAACTCAAGCGGACCCCGCGATTGTGGCTGCACCTGCCCCTCGACCCGCAGGACCCGGACAACATGGCCGAAGCCTTTGCCCAGGTCGCACTGACCAAGGCCATGCCGGCGGAGCAGGCGATCCAGCTCGGCTTCGACCCCGCCACCCTGGAAAGCGCGGACGGCAGCGATCATGTACGGGTGCCGGCCTGGCGACATGCAATGGTCAACTTCGATCACCCGCTGCTGCGTCAGGGCCTGCGCATTCTCGATACCCCCGGACTCAATGCGCTGGGCAGCGAGCCGGAACTCACCCTGTCAATGCTGCCCAATGCCCAGGCGATCATATTCCTGCTGTCGGCTGACGCCGGTGTCACCGCCAGCGACATGCAGATCTGGCAGCAGCACATCCGTCAGCTCGACGAAGACACGCAGAACAGTCTTTTCGCCGTGCTGAACAAGATCGACGTGCTCTGGGACGACGTCGCCGGCGAAGACTTCGTGCAGAACGCCATCGAGCAGATCCGCCAGAGCACCGCGCAGCAGCTGGGCATCGACCCGGCTGACGTGATGCCGCTGTCGGCCAAGCAGGCGCTGATGGCCAAGATCCGCGGCGACCAGGCACTGCTCGAGCGCAGCCAGCTGGAGCAGCTGGAACGCCTGCTCAGCCAGCGAATCCTGACGCACAAGGAACAGCTGCTCGAGGAACAGGTCGTGCATCAGGTGCTGGCCTTGCTGCAGAACAGCCAGCACACGCTCCGCCTGCGCCTGGAAAAGGTCATCGAGCAGCGCGACCTGCTCGCCAGCCATCAGATGGGCAGCGGGCAGATGCTGCTCGAGCTCACCGCGCGCACCCGCCACGACCATAATCGTCACCACAAGCGCCTGCTCGATCTGAAGACCAACCAGCGCCTGCTGCAACGTCAGGGGGACCTGTTGCGTACGGCGATACGTGCCGAGCGCCTCGAAGAGCATCTGACCCGCCTGCGCCGCAGCCTGACCGGCAGCCTGACCACGCTGGGCATCAACCTGGCGATCCTGCACTTCTTCCGCTCCGTGGAGCAGGACCTGGGAATCCTCGAGCAGGAGGCCGAACGTGCCAACAAGATGGTCTCGGCCATCTATCGTCGGCACAACGAAGAAAATCCGTTGCACGGCATCGACCCGCCTCTGTTCCAGTTGCAGCCTTACCAGCGCGAGCTGCATACCCTGCAAACCAAGGCCGATCAGTTCCGCCTGCAACTCAAGACCCTGCTCACCGAGCAGCGCACCCTGACCCGGCGCTTTTTCGCCACCCTGGTCCAGGAAGTCATCGGTCTGCACCAGCGTTTGCGCCAGGAGGCCGAACAGTGGGCTGGCGAGGCCCTGATGCCACTGTTGCAGTACTCGCTCGAACACAAGCAACAGCTGGAAACCCACATCCTGAAGCTCAAGTCGCTGGCCAGCGAAAGCCAGCAGAACAGCCAGCGCGGCCAGCTGCTGACCCGCTACAGCGGCGAACTGGAGCAACAACTGGCGCAGGCCACGGAAATGCTCCGTGCGTTGCGCCGACCGGCGCCGCTACGGCGGCAGGGCAAGGTCGTCAGCCTGACCAACGCGCAGATCAGCTAAAGCTCCCGCCATTTCATCGCAGCCAGCGAGGAAATGGCGAGAGCCCCGCTCGCTGTTGCATTTCAGGATGAATTGCGCCGCGCTTACCTTTAGACTTTGCCGCCTTCCTCAAGCAAGAGCCAGGGTCGATGCCCACTGCAATTCCCGCCGATTCCGTTGGCCTGGTGAGTCCGCAGGTCGCGCATTTTGCCGAACCACTGACACTCGCCTGCGGCCGCACGCTGGCCGACTACCAGCTGATCTACGAAACCTACGGCGAGCTGAACGCCGCGCGCAGCAATGCCGTGCTGATCTGCCATGCGCTGTCCGGCCACCATCATGCGGCCGGCTACCACAGCGTGGACGACCGCAAGCCTGGCTGGTGGGACTCGTGCATCGGTCCGGGCAAGGCCATCGATACCGAGCGCTTCTTCGTCGTCAGCCTGAACAATCTGGGCGGCTGCAACGGCTCCACCGGTCCCAGCAGCACCAATCCGGCCAGTGGCAAGCCCTACGGCGCCGACTTCCCGGTGGTCACGGTGGAGGACTGGGTGCATAGCCAGGCACTGCTTGCCGACCGGCTCGGCATCACCCAGTGGGCTGCGGTGGTCGGCGGCAGCCTGGGTGGCATGCAGGCGCTGCAGTGGACCATCAGCTACCCCGAGCGGGTGCGTCACTGCCTGGCCATCGCCTCGGCGCCCAGGCTGTCGGCACAGAACATCGCCTTCAACGAGGTCGCGCGCCAGGCGATCCTCTCCGACCCCGAGTTCCACGGCGGGCACTTCCAGGAGATGGGCGTGATCCCCAAGCGCGGGCTGATGCTGGCGCGCATGGTCGGCCACATCACCTACCTGTCCGATGACGCCATGGGCACCAAGTTCGGCCGCGGGCTGAAGAGCGAGAAGCTGAACTACGACTTCAACAGCGTCGAGTTCCAGGTCGAAAGCTACCTGCGCTACCAGGGCGAGGAGTTTTCCGGGCGTTTCGACGCCAACACCTACCTGCTGATGACCAAGGCGCTGGACTACTTCGACCCGGCGGCAGCCAATGATGACGACCTGGCCAAGACCTTCGAGGTCGCCCAAGCACGCTTCTGTGTGATGTCCTTCACCACCGACTGGCGCTTCTCGCCGGAACGCTCGCGGGAAATCGTCGACGCGCTGCTCGCCGCGCGCAAGGACGTCTGCTACCTGGAGATCGATGCGCCGCAGGGCCACGACGCCTTCCTGATTCCCAACCCCCGCTACCTGCAAGCCTTCCGCGGTTACATGAACCGCATAGCCGTATAAGGAACGAAGATGCGCGCCGATCTGGACATCATCCAAGACTGGATTCCGGCCGGCAGCCGAGTTCTCGACCTCGGCTGCGGCAATGGCGAGCTGCTGGCCTGGCTGCGTGACCACAAGCAGGTCAGCGGCTATGGCCTGGAAATCGACCCGGACAACATCGCCGCCTGCATCGACAAGGGCGTCAACGTCATCGAGCAGAACCTCGACCTGGGTCTGGGCAACTTCGCCAGCGACAGCTTCGACATGGTGGTGATGACCCAGGCGCTGCAGGCCGTGCATTACCCCGACCAGCTGTTGAAGGAAATGCTGCGCGTCGGCCGCCAGTGCATCATCACCTTCCCCAACTTCGGCCATTGGCGTTGTCGCTGGTACCTTGCGAGCAAAGGCCGCATGCCGGTGTCGGAGTTCCTCCCCTACACTTGGTACAACACGCCGAACATTCACTTCTGCACGTTCGAAGATTTCGAGAGGCTGTGTCTGGAAAGCGGTGCCAGAGTACTCGAACGCCTGGCCGTCGACCGCGATCACAGGCATGGCTGGGCCAGTCGACTATGGCCGAATCTGCTGGGTGAAATCGGCATCTACCGCGTCACCGGGCCGTCCCGCTGAGCGGTTCAACGCTGGAGGTAAGCATATGAAACGCGTCCTGATCGGCCTGTTGGCCGCACTCCTCACATTGCCGGCGCTGGCCGAGCGCAAGCACAGCGTCGGCGAATACGACATCCACTACAGCGCCTTCAATTCTGGCTTTCTGCAGCCGGACATTGCCGCCGCCGCAGGACTCACGCGCAGCAAGACCCAGGGCGTGGTCAACGTCTCGGTGATCAAGGGCGGCAAGCCGGTCGCGGCGCAGGTCAGCGGTGTAGTGAAGAACCTGCTCGGACAGGATCGCGCGCTGGGCTTCAAGCAACTCAAGGAAGGCGACGAGGCGATCTATTACCTCGCGCAGTTCCCCTTCGACTCGCAGGAAACCCTGCGTTTCGCTCTCACCGTACAGCCGACCGGCGCCGAGCCGTTCAGCTTCGAGTTCACCCAGGAATTCTTCCCCGACCGATGATGCCTTTTTCCGAACTGGTGCTGGCCAGCCACAATGCCGGCAAACTCAAGGAACTCCAGGCCATGCTCGGCGACACCGTGCGCGTACGCTCGGTGGCCGAGTTCAGCCGCGTGGAGCCGGAAGAGACCGGCCTGTCGTTCATTGAGAACGCCATTCTCAAGGCGCGCAATGCGGCACGGATCTCCGGCCTGCCGGCGCTCGCCGATGACTCCGGCTTGGCGGTCGACGCTCTGGGCGGCGCACCGGGCATCTACTCGGCGCGCTACGCCGATGGCCAGGGCGACGCAGCCAACAATGCCAAGCTGCTGCAGGTGCTGCGCGACGTGCCGGATGCCGAGCGCGGCGCGCAGTTCGTCTGCGCCCTGGCCCTGGTGCGACACGCCGACGATCCGCTGCCGATCATCTGCGAAGGCCTCTGGCATGGCCGCATCCTGCATGCGCCGCGCGGCGAGCACGGCTTCGGCTACGACCCGCTGTTCTGGGTACCGGAGTGCGACTGCTCCAGCGCCGAGTTACCCGCCGAGCAGAAGAACCAGCTCAGCCACCGCGCACGCGCCATGGCCCTGCTCAAGCAGCGGCTGGGGATATGATCGCCGCAAGCCCCATGCCTGCATCCGGCCAGGGCCGCTTCGAACTGCCGCCCCTGGCGGCGTACGTCCATATTCCCTGGTGCGTGCGCAAGTGCCCGTACTGTGACTTCAACTCCCACGCAGCCGGCCCTGAGCTGCCAGAAGAGGCCTATGTCGCCGCGCTGCTGGCCGATCTTCGCGCGGATCTCGAGCACGTCCAGGAACGCCGGCTAAGTTCGATTTTCTTCGGCGGCGGTACGCCAAGCCTGTTTTCCGCCAAGGCACTGGCGGCGATCGTCGACGGGCTGGAGCGGCTGGTCGGCTTTGCCGAGGACATCGAGATCACCCTGGAGGCCAATCCGGGGACGTTCGAGCAGGCCAAATTCCGCGACTACCGCCAGCTCGGCATCAACCGGCTGTCCATCGGCGTGCAGAGTTTCCAGGCCGACAAGCTCAAGGCGCTGGGGCGCATCCACGATGGCGACGAAGCGATTCGCGCCGCCGACATGGCCCGCGCCGCAGGCTTCGACAATTTCAACCTGGACCTCATGCACGGTCTGCCGGACCAGAGCCTGGAAGATGCGTTGAGCGACCTGCGCATCGCCATCGCCCAGCAACCGACGCACCTGTCCTGGTACCAGCTGACGCTGGAGCCGAACACGGTGTTCTGGAGCCAGCCACCGCAGCTGCCCGAAGACGACATCCTCTGGGACATCCAGGAAGCCGGCCAGGCGCTGCTCGGCGAGCATGGCTATCGCCAGTACGAGACCTCGGCCTACGCCCAGCCCGGGGGACAGGCGCGGCACAACCTGAACTACTGGACCTTCGGCGACTTCCTCGGCATCGGCGCCGGCGCCCACGCCAAGCTCAGCCATGCCGACGGCCGCATCCTGCGCAGCTGGAAGACCCGCCTGCCGAAGGACTATCTGGATCCGGGCAAGGCCTTCCGCGCAGGCGAAAAACAGTTGACAGCGGACGAGCTGCCCTTCGAATTCCTGATGAATGTGCTGCGCCTCACCGACGGCGTACCGGCCATGCTGTTCACTCAGCGCACCGGACTGGCGCTGGATGTGCTCGCCAAGCCACGGCGCGACGCCGAAGCGCGCGGCCTGCTCTCGGCTGATCCGGCACGCCTGGTGGCAACGCCGAAGGGCCAGCTGTTTCTCAACGACCTGCTACAAAGCTTCCTGCCTTAAGGACCCTGCATGGATTTGCTACTCGACCTGATCGTCACGCTGTCGCGCTGGAGCCGCAGCCACCTGTCCGATATTTCCCTGGCACTGATGGCGACCCTCTTCGTGCTGTTCGGGCCGGCAATCAATACCTGGGTAAAGGGCGCGGTCAGCAGCCTGAATTTCTTTTTCCGCACGCTGATCTTCGTGCTTGTCTGCGCGGTCGGCTATGGCCTGGCCATCGTCTTTCTCACGCCGTGGATGACCCAGGGCCTGGCGCACCTGAACAACTACAGCCTGGCGCCGGTACTGCTGCTGATCTTCTTCCTCATCGGTGTGATCGCCGACCGCAATTAACGCCGCTCAGCCCTCGCGCAGGAAGCGGTCGAGATCGACCGCCTCGCCGGGCTGCAGATGCAGCTGCTCGCGCAGATCCGCATACAGCGGGTCATACAGGCCATGAAAGCCGAACAGGATATCCTGCCTGACCTGTACGCCATGCGCGCGCAGGCACTGCCTTACCCGTTGCAGGAAGTTGCAGGCGACATCCCGATGCATCCGGAAGCGCTCGTCGATATGCAGCTGACCGGCTTCGACGCAGAGATGAAAGCAGGCCCACTCCGGTCTCGGCTCGGCGCCTTCGACGTGATAGTCAAGAGTCAGGCGATAGCCGGGCCGCACATCGGTCGGCAGCCGGCTGATTTCCACATGTCCGGGTCTGAACACCGTTTCCCCCTCGTCGCGCCTGAGCGCTCGATAACTGACACCGAGGCTGGCCGCATTCGTCGCAGCGCAACCGGCCCAGAGCATCCTTGCACCGCTACATCCATACTTTCTTGACGCCTGTCATCACCGCATCGCACGGGCAGGCATTCAATGGTCCCGCTACGCACGGTCTTCGCAGGAGACAGGGTTATGGCCACGACCTCAAAGCAACTGAAGCTCAGCGCACTGGTGGCGCTGGTGATGGGTTCGATGATTGGCGGCGGAATCTTCTCCCTGCCGCAGAACATGGCGGCCAGTGCCAGCGCCGGCGCCATCCTGATCGGCTGGGCGATCGCCGCGGTGGGCATGCTGACCCTGGCGTTCGTCTTCCAGAGCCTGGCCAACCGCAAGCCGGAACTCGACGCCGGCGTGTACGCCTATGCCAAGGCCGGTTTCGGCGACTACATGGGCTTCTCGTCCGCCTGGGCTATTGGATCAGCGCCTGGATCGGCAACGTCAGCTACTTCGTGTTGCTGTTCAGCACCCTCGGCTACTTCGTACCGATGTTCGGCGAGGGCAACACCCTGCCGGCGGTGATCGGCGCCTCGCTGGTGCTGTGGGGCGTGCATTTCCTCGTCCTGCGCGGTATCCGCGAGGCGGCGTTCGTCAATCTGGTCACCACCATCGCCAAGATCGTGCCGTTGATCCTGTTCATCGTGATCACCGCGCTGGCCTTCCGCCTGGACGTGTTCACCGCCGACTTCTGGGGCCGCGGCAACCTCGAGCTGGGCAGCGTCATGCAGCAGGTGCGCAACATGAT
This sequence comes from Stutzerimonas frequens, assembly GCF_024448335.1. Classification (GTDB taxonomy): domain Bacteria; phylum Pseudomonadota; class Gammaproteobacteria; order Pseudomonadales; family Pseudomonadaceae; genus Stutzerimonas; species Stutzerimonas frequens. The sequence goes on along the minus strand of NZ_JAMOHM010000007.1, from coordinate 194,872 downwards.
GCTGGTGACGGTGTGGGTGTTCATCGGCATCGAGGGCGCCAACGTGTTCTCGGCCCGCGCCGAACGCCGCAGCGATGTCGGGCGCGCCACGGTCATCGGTTTCTACAGCGTGCTCGCGCTGCTGGTCCTGGTTAACGTGCCCTCCATGGGCATCATGAGCCAGGCCGAGCTGGCGGGCCTGAAGAACCCTTCCATGGCAGGCGTGCTGGAGCAGGTGGTCGGTCGCCGGGGCGCGGTGCTGATCAGCGTCGGCCTGGTGGTTTCGCTGGCCGGTGCCCTGTTGTCCTGAACCCTTCTGTGTGCCGAGATTCTCTTCGCCGCCGCCCGTGACCACACCATGCCGAGCTTCCTGCGCAAGGAAAACGCCCGCCACGTTCCGGTCAACGCGCTGTGGCTGTCCAACGGGCTGATCCAGCTGTTCCTGATCATCACCCTGTTCAATGCCTCCACCTACCTCAGCCTGCTCTATCTCGCCACCTCAATGATCTTGGTGCCGTACTTCTGGTCGGCGGCCTATGCATTGCTGCTCGGGGTTCGCGGCGAGGGATACGCGAACGCCGCGGGTGAACGGCGCAAGGACACGCTGATCGCCGCCGTCGCTACGCTGTATGCCGTGTGGCTGGTCTACGCCGGTGGCATGCAGTACCTGCTGCTGTCGGCGCTGCTCTATGCGCCGGGGGCACTGTTCTTCGCCAAGGCCAAGCGCGAACTGGGACAGCCGGTATTCAGCGGCATCGAGAAGCTGATCTTCGCTGCCGTGCTCGTCGGTGCGGTGATCGCGGCCTATGGTCTGTACGACGGTTTCCTGTCCCTCTGACCGGCGCAGCAACGCGCCCTCTCGCCAAGGCCACAAGCGGCGGCGAGCCACTCTGCACCCACAGGTGCAACGATTGACGGAGGCAATGCCATGACTCAGCAACCGGCGAAACTGGGTGTTCACTCCGAAGCTGGCAAGCTGCGCAAGGTGATGGTCTGCGCGCCCGGGCTGGCCCACCAGCGCCTGACGCCGAGCAACTGCGACGAGCTGCTGTTCGACGACGTGCTCTGGGTCAACCAGGCCAAGCGCGACCATTTCGATTTCGTCACCAAGATGCGCGAGCGCGGCGTCGAGGTGCTGGAAATGCACAACCTGCTGACCGAGACGGTGAGCAATCCAGAGGCCTTGAAGTGGATTCTCGACCGCAAGATCACCGCCAACCAGGTCGGCATCGGCCTGCAGGACGAGGTGCGCAGCTGGCTCGAAGAACAGCAACCCCGGCAGCTTGCCGAGTACCTGATCGGCGGTGTTTCGGGCAGTGACATCCCCGGCACCCAGAGCGGCGAGATCGTCAGCCTGTTCCGCGACTACCTGGGCCACTCGAGCTTCATCCTGCCGCCGCTGCCCAACACCCTGTTCACCCGCGACACCAGTTGCTGGATCTACGGCGGCGTGTCGCTCAACCCGATGCACTGGACCGCGCGCCGCCAGGAAACCCAGCTCACCGCCGCGATCTACCGCTTCCATCCGCAGTTCGCCGGTCAGGACTTCAAGGTCTGGTATGGCGATCCCGAGCTCGACCACGGCCTGGCCACGCTCGAAGGTGGCGACGTCATGCCGATCGGCAAAGGCGTGGTGCTGGTCGGCATGGGCGAACGCAGCTCACGGCAGGCCATTGGCCAGCTGGCGCTGTCGCTGTTCCGCCACGGTGCGGCCGAGCGGGTGATCGTCGCCGGCCTGCCGCGTGCGCGCTCGGCGATGCATCTGGATACGGTATTCAGCTTCTGCGATCGCGATCCGGTGACCGTTTTCCCAGAAGTGGTGCAAAGCATCGTCGCCTTCAGTCTGCGCCCTGACGAGAGCAAGCCCGGCGGCATCGATCTGCGCCGGGAAAAGGCCAGCTTCCTCCAGGTGGTAGCCGAAGCTCTCGGCCTGCCGGCTCTGCGTGTAGTGGAAACCGGTGGCGACAGCTACGAGGTGGAGCGCGAGCAGTGGGACGATGGTAACAACGTGGTCGCCCTCGAACCCGGCGTGGTCATCGGCTACGACCGCAACACCTTCACCAACACGCTGCTACGCAAGGCTGGCGTCGAAGTCATCACCATCAGCTCCAGCGAACTGGGTCGTGGCCGCGGCGGCGGTCACTGCATGACCTGCCCGATCGTGCGCGACGCGCTCGACTACTGATCACCGCGCCGGGGTTTGCCCGGCAACCCCACATTGCGGAGGACGCGCCATGGCCTTCAACATCCACAACCGCAGCCTGCTCAGCCTGATGCACCACAGCGAGCGCGAGCTGCAGTATCTGCTCGACCTCTCTCGCGACCTCAAGCGCGCCAAGTACAGCGGCACCGAACGCCAGCACCTCAAGGGCAAGAACATCGCGCTGATCTTCGAGAAGACCTCCACGCGAACCCGCTGCGCCTTCGAGGTGGCCGCCTACGATCAGGGCGCCAACGTCACCTACATCGACCCCAACTCTTCGCAGATCGGCCACAAGGAAAGCATGAAGGACACCGCTCGGGTGCTCGGGCGGCTGTACGACGCCATCGAGTACCGCGGGTTCAGGCAGGAGATCGTCGAGGAGCTGGCGCAGTACGCCGGCGTGCCGGTCTACAACGGCCTGACCGACGAGTACCACCCGACCCAGATGATCGCTGACGTCATGACCATGCGCGAGCACAGCGACAAGCCACTGCACCAGATCAGCTACGCCTACGTGGGCGATGCGCGCAACAACATGGGCAACTCGCTGCTGCTGATCGGCGCCAAGCTGGGCATGGACGTCCGCATCGCCGCACCGCGCGCCCTTTGGCCCAGCGAGCAGCACGTCAAGGCCTGCGAGGAATTCGCCGCGCAGAGCGGTGCGCGCCTGCTGCTCACCGAGGATACGCAGGCGGCGGTGCAGGGCGTCGACTTCATCCACACCGACGTCTGGGTCTCGATGGGCGAGCCGATGGACGCCTGGGCCGAGCGCATCCAGCAGCTGCTGCCCTACCAGGTGAACGCGGCGCTGATGCAGGCGAGCAACAATCCGCGGGTGAAGTTCATGCACTGCCTGCCGGCGTTCCACAACAGCGAGACCAAGGTCGGCAGGGAGATCGCCACGCGCTATCCGCACCTGGCCAACGGTATCGAGGTCACCGAGGAGGTGTTCGAATCCCCGGCCTGCATTGCCTTCGAGCAGGCGGAGAACCGCATGCACACCATCAAGGCGATCCTGGTCTCCACCCTCGCCGACATCTGACGTGACCGGCGTCCGTGACGGGCGCGCTGGAGGAACCGACATGCGCATCGTCATCGCGCTGGGCGGCAATGCCCTGCTTCGCCGAGGGGAGCCGCTGAGCGCCGAGAATCAGCGAGAGAACATCCGCCGCGCCTGCGCACAGATCGCGCGGGTCGCACCGGGCAACGAACTGGTGGTGGCGCACGGCAACGGCCCGCAGGTCGGGCTGCTGGCCCTGCAAGGGGCCGCCTACAAGGAGGTACCCAGCTATCCGTTGGACGTCTTGGGGGCCGAAACCGAGGGCATGATCGGCTACATCATCGAGCAGGAGCTGGGCAATGTGCTGCCATTCGAGGTGCCCTTCGCGACGCTGCTGACCCAGGTCGAAGTGGATCCGCAGGATCCGGCCTTCCAGGCGCCTAGCAAGCCGATTGGCCCGGTCTACAGCCGCGAAGAGGCACAGCGTCTGGCCGAACAACGGGGCTGGAGCATTGCGCCCGACGGCGACCATTTCCGCCGCGTGGTGCCCAGCCCGCGGCCGAAGCGGATCTTCGAGATCAGGCCGATCAGCTGGCTCCTGGAGAAGGGCTGCGTGGTGATCTGCGCCGGCGGCGGTGGCATTCCGACCGTCTACGACCAGCAGGGGCGGCTACAAGGGGTTGAGGCGGTGATCGACAAGGACCTGTGTTCGGCGCTGCTGGCCGAGCAGCTCGGCGCCGATCTGCTGGTGATCGCGACCGATGTCGACGGCGCCTACCTGGATTGGGGCACCGCGCAGCAGCGGCGGATCGTCGAAGCCCATCCCGAGCAACTGGAACGCCTTGGCTTCGCCGCGGGGTCCATGGGCCCAAAGGTCGAGGCAGCCTGTCAGTTCGCCCGTCATACCGGCAAGGTCGCGGTGATCGGCTCGCTCGAACAGATCGAGGCCATCGTCCGCGGCGAAGCTGGCACACACGTCAGCCTGGCGGCAACCGGCCTGCGCCACGCATAAAAAAGGGCGCCAGCGGCGCCCTTCGTTTAGCAGGTGAACCTCAATGGCCGCGACGCAGCGCCTGTGGCGAGAAGTCACGCGGGCCGAGTTTCACGTCGAAGTCGTACATCGGCTCGTTGTTATCCAGGCCATCGACGAAGTAGTTGCCGTCCTTGAGGTGGTAGAGCGTCTCCAGCGTGCTGTTGAACATCGGCACCTCGTAGTAGCTGATCGGATGGCTTTCCTGCAGGCCGATCAGTTGCCCGTTCTCGTCATACAGATCGACCGCCAGAATCGCCCAGCTGTCCTCGTCGATGTAGAAGCGGCGTTTGTCGTAGAGATGGCTGAAGCCCTTGCGCAGCGTGGCATCCACCACCCACACGCGGTGCAGCTCGTAGCGCAGCAGGTCGGGATTGAGCGTGCGCGGCTGGACGATGGTGTCGTAGGCAATGCCCTTCTGGTGCAGGGCGTAGCTGTTGTAGGGCACCAGCATTTCGCGCTTGCCGAGCAGCTCCCACTCGTAGCGATCCGGTGCGCCATTGAACGAATCGACCACATCAGCCGTGGCCAGGCCGCTGGTGTCCGGTTGCAACGAATCGTAGGCCAGCGAGGGCAGACGACGCACACGGCGGTCGTCCGCACTGTAGCGCCAGGCCTTGCGGGTGGTGAGCACCTGATCAATCGGGTCCTGCACCACCAGCGCCGTGCCGGAGAGCTTGGCCGGCGCGGTGACGCGGTACTTGTAGTACAGCACGGTATTGTCCAGATCCGCGTAGGTCATGCCTTCGCGGTTATAGACGTAGTACACGTGGCGATCGCGCTTGATGTAGTTGGCCCGGCCGCCGATCACCACTGCCTGGTTGTTGATCATGTGGCTCTGGTCACCCTTGTAATGCAGGATGTGGTTCCAGATGACCTCGATACCGCTTTGCGGAATCGGGAAGGGAATCCCGGCCGCCGCGCCCTGGATGCCGTTGCCGTTGGCGATCAGTTCGGCGCTGACGGCGTTGAAGCGAGTGGCGTCGTAAATGCGCTGCGGTACCGCTGCGCTGCGGCGGGTCGGGAACACGCGCAGGTAATAGTCAGGATTGCGCTCGAGCAGCGCCTTCATGCCCGCGGATAGCTGTTCGCTGTGCTCGGCCAGGTTAGTGCCATCGACCCGATAGAGCATCGCGTCGGCGGCAAAGGGATCCGGGTGGTGCATGCCACGTTCATAGCCGGCTGGCGGTGCGACACCTCCAGTCCAGGCGGGAATGGTGCCGGCCGCATTCGCCGAACGCTCGGCACCCAGCGGCGTCAGGTCCTGCCCGAGCCGGGCGGCCTGCGTACTGTCGACCTTGGCCTGTACCGGCAGTGCGGCACAGGTGGCCAGCATCAAGGCTCCAATCTTCGCGTACATCGTCTACTCCCCCAATTGCGCACAATGTCAGGGCGCTGCCAGGCATGCCCGATCATCGGCGTTGCATTGTTATCGGTGTGGGCAGGCATGCCTTCCTGGCCGGCATTCGTCCCTGGCCGCTGTTGCGGCTCTTCGATTGGATGCGGCCAGCGTGGCTGGCCTGGCACCGCCCGCGGGCGGTACGGCGGCAGCAGCACAGGCTGCCGTTATTACGCTGTCACTCAGTCGACGCGCTGGAATTTCAAGTCCCAGACGCCATGCCCGAGCCGCTCACCACGGCGTTCGAACTTGGTCACCGGCCGCTCAGCGGGTCGCGGCACATAGCGGCCATCCTCGGCCAGATTGCGGTAGCCCGGGGCGACGCTCATCACCTCGAGCATGTGTTCGGCGTAGGGCTCCCAGTCGGTGGCCATGTGCAGCACGCCGCCGATCTTCAGCTTGCTGCGTACCAGCTCGGCGAAGGCCGGCTGAACGATGCGACGCTTGTGATGACGGCTCTTGTGCCAGGGGTCTGGAAAGAACAGCAGCACGCGGTCGAGGCTGGCGTCGGGTACGCAATCGCGTAGCACCTCCAGAGCGTCGCAACTGTAGACCCGGACGTTGCTCAATTTCTGTGACACAAGTCCGCTCAGCAACGCGCCGACGCCCGGTTTATGCACTTCGACGCCGATGAAGTCCTGCTCCGGCGCCGCAGCGGCCATCTCCAGGGTCGAATGACCCATGCCGAAGCCGATCTCGAAGGTGCGCGGCGCACTGCGGCCAAAGACGGCGTCGAAGTCGCGCAGACCATCCGCCAGCTCAAGACCGAACAGTGGCCAGCCCTGCTCCAGGCCGCGCTGCTGGCCTTCGGTCATGCGCCCGGCGCGCATGACGAAACTCTTGATGGTGCGGCGAGGCGCGCTCTGTTGCTCTTCGGCCGCGGGGTTCTGCTCAGTCATGGTCTACCTGCAAGACATAAAAAAGGCCGGCCCCGACCACGGTCGAGGCCGGCCACGAATCGTTTCAGCGAATCAGCCCATCCAGCGGCGACGAGGCGCTGGCGTAGAGCTTCTTCGGCATGCGCCCGGCCAGGTACGCCAGGCGCCCGGCCTCGATGGCGTATTTCATCGCCTCGGCCATCAGCACCGGATTCTGCGCATGGGCGATGGCGCTGTTCATCAGCACCGCTTCGCAGCCCAACTCCATGGCGATGGTGGCATCCGAAGCGGTGCCGACACCGGCGTCGACCAGCACGGGCACGGTCGCTTCCTCGAGGATGATGCGCAGGTTGTACGGGTTGCAGATGCCCAGGCCGGTGCCGATCAGGCCGGCCAGCGGCATCACCGCGATGCAGCCCATTTCGGCCAGCTGGCGAGCAATGATCGGGTCGTCACTGGTGTAGACCATGACGTCGAAGCCGTCCTTGATCAGCACTTCGGCGGCCTTTAGGGTCTCGATCACGTTGGGGAACAGGGTCTTCTGATCGGCCAGTACTTCCAGCTTGACCAGCTTGTGGCCATCGAGCAGTTCACGTGCCAGGCGGCAGGTACGTACCGCGTCCTCGGCGGTAAAACAGCCGGCGGTGTTCGGCAGGATGGTGTAGCGCTCGGGGCTGATCACGTCGAGCAGGTTCGGCTCGCCCGGATTCTGGCCGATGTTGGTGCGGCGCACCGCGACGGTGACGATCTCGGCACCCGAGGCCTCGATGGCCGCACGCGTCTCTTCGAGGTCCTTGTACTTGCCGGTGCCGACCAGCAGGCGCGATTGATAGGTGCGACCGGCCAGGATGAAAGGCTTGTCGTTCGGAACTGGGCGCATGGGAAATCCTCGTTCGGACGTGTTGCTGCGGGCTGTGGGCGCCGCAGAGGCGGCGTCATTCGGATGAGCGGGTGCGGTTAACCGCCGCCGATGGCGTGCACCACTTCGACCTGGTCACCTTCGCTGAGCGCGGTGTTGGCGTGCGCGCTGCGCGGCACGATATCGCGATTGAGCTCGACGGCCAGGCGGCGACCGGTCAGTTCCAGGCGCGCCAGCAGGTCGGCCACCGTCTGGCCGGCTGGCAGCTCGTAGGGTTCGCCGTTGAGTTGAATCTGCATGCTGTTCGCTGCCATTGCGAAAGGGGACGGCATTCTAGCCCGAACCACCCGGTGCACCAAGGCGCACCCCGCGGCCGTTCGTCCCGCTCAGCCGCGGATGCGCCAGCCCGCCAGGGCCAGACACAGCCAGCCGGCGAGAAAGGCGGTGCCGCCTATGGGCGTGATCATGCCGAGCTTGCCGACCCCGGTCAGCGTGAGCAGATAGAGGCTGCCGGAGAACAGCAGGATACCGACGACGAACAAGCCGCCTGCCACAGTCAGCAGGCGGCCGGGGCGTTGTAGCGCGAGCAGCGCGACGCCGAGCAGCGCCAGGGCATGGATCAGCTGATACTGCACGCCGGTCTGGAATACCGCGAGATGGGCGGCGCTCAGTTGGCTGCGCAAGCCGTGGGAGGCGAAGGCGCCGAGGGCGACGCCGGTCAAACCGAACAGGGCGGCAAGCACGAGATAGCTACGAATCATTGCTTTTCCGGTCGATGGCCTGAGCGGCCGCTATAATGCCCGCTCTTTTCGCCCACGACCACGTGCCATGTTGCGAAACCTGCTGCTGCGCCTGTCCAAACTGCTGCTCTGGCTGATCGCCCTTTCGGTGCTGCTGGTACTGCTGTTTCGCTGGGTGCCACCGCCGTTCACCGCTTTGATGATCGAGCGCAAGATCGAGTCCTGGAACACAGGCGAAGCTATCGACCTGACCCGCAAGTGGCGGCCCTGGAAAGAGCTGCCAGACGACCTGAAGATGGCAGTGATCGCCGCCGAGGACCAGAAGTTCGCCGACCACTGGGGCTTCGACATCGCTGCAATTCGCGCCGCCCTCAGCCACAATGAACGCGGTGGTTCACTGCGCGGTGCCAGCACATTGAGTCAGCAGGTGGCGAAGAACCTTTTCCTCTGGTCCGGCCGCAGCTGGCCACGCAAGGGACTGGAGGCCTGGTTCACTGCGCTGATCGAGCTGCTGTGGCCCAAGCAGCGCATTCTCGAGGTGTACCTCAACAGCGTGGAATGGGCCGACGGAATCTTCGGTGCCGAGGCGGCGGCGCAGCATCACTTCGGTACCGGTGCGCCCTATCTGTCGGCCCACCAGGCCAGCCTGCTGGCCGCGGTGCTGCCCAACCCGCGACAATGGAGCGCTGGTAAACCGAGCCGCTATGTGAACAATCGCGCGGCCTGGATTCGACAGCAGATGCGCCAGCTCGGTGGCAGCCATTACTTGCAGCGAATCAAACCGAACCACCCGGAATGGTGGCCGAGCTGGCTGTGAGCCGGCATGCAGCACGACCGGCGCAGCAGGACGCAGCACTACCGGTGCCTGATGACCTAGCGCCCGCTCGCCATGGTGCGATGGGGTTTGACTGTGCAGTATTCGATCGGACCCAAGAGCAACGATGAACACCTCTCTCGTCCGGCTGAGCCTGGGCTACTTCTGCCTGGCGATGCTGTGGATCCTTCTCGGCGACACCCTGCTCGGCCAACTGGTGAGCGGTGACGGCCAGGCCTGGCAGATGGGCAAGGGCGCCCTGTTCGTGACGCTCACCAGCGCCCTGCTGTTCGTGCTCGGTCGCCGGCACGTCCGTCGCTTCGATGAGCAGCAGCGCGCCCAGCATCTGCAGAAGACCAGTCTGAAGCAGGCCGCTGCGGTCTTCGACAGCACCCAGGAAGGCGTGCTGGTCACCGATCCGCATCAGCACATCGTGCACGTCAACCCGGCATTCAGCCGCATCACCGGCTACAGCACGGACGAAGTGCTCGGCCAGACGCCGAAACTGTTCGCTTCCGGCAAGCATGATGCGGCCTTCTATCAGGAGATGTGGCATGCACTGCGCGAGCACGGGTCCTGGAGCGGCGAGATCTGGAATCGGCGCAAGAACGGCGACGTCTATCCACAGTGGCAGAATCTGCGCTGCATCTACGACGATCAGGACCAGCTCAGCCATTATGTCGCGGTATTTTCCGATCTCTCGGCGCTGAAGCGTTCACGCGAAGAACTCGACCAGCTCGCTCACTATGACCCGCTGGTCAATCTGCCGAATCGCCTGCTGTTCACCGAGCGTGCCAAGCAGGACCTGGAGCGCGCCCGGGCGAACAAACGCAGCGGCGCGTTGCTGCTGATCGACCTGGACCACTTCAAGGACATCAACGAAAGCCTCGGGCACAGCCTGGGTGACGCCCTGCTCCAGGCCGTCAGCGCCCGCCTGAGCGAACAACTGGAGAACGGCATGACCCTCGGCCGGCTGGGCGGCGATGAGTTTGCCCTGCTCTGCGAGGACCACGGCGCGGAAAAGGCGACCGCTCTGGCGTTGCGCCTGCTGGATCGGCTGAACGAGCCTTATCACCTGGGCGACCGCGAGCTGTTCAGCAGTGCCAGCATTGGCATCGTGCTCTACCCGTACCCTACCGACGTACAGAACGTCGAGCAACTGATGCGCAATGCCGACTCGGCGCTGTTCAAGGCCAAGAGCAGCGGCCGCTCCACCTACGCCTTCTATTCCCAGGAATTGACCAGTCAGGCCCGTCAGCGCGTCGAACTGGTCACCGCGCTGCGCCAGGCGTTGGAGCAGGGCCAGCTGCGTTTGCATTACCAACCGACCTACGATCTGCGCCACGGCACCATCACCGGCTTCGAGGCGCTGGTACGCTGGCTGCATCCGGAGAAAGGGCTGATCGCACCGGGCATTTTCATTCCCATCGCCGAAGAAACCGGCTTGATCAGCGCCATCGACCGCTGGGTACTGGAGCAGGCTTGCCACCAGGCGCAGGAGTGGCTGGCCCAGAATCGGCCGCTCGGCTTCATCGCCGTGAATATTTCCAGCAGGCTGTTCGGTAACGGCGAACTCGATCTGCAGGTCGCCACGATCCTCGCCAGATCCGGACTCGACGCGCGCCATCTCGAACTGGAGATCACCGAAAGCGCAGTGATGCAGGACCCGGATGCCGCCGTCCAGCTACTGCAGCGCCTGCGTGCACTCGGGGTGCAGCTGGCGATCGATGATTTCGGCACCGGCTACTCGTCATTGCAGCGGCTCAAGCGGATGAACGTACACAAGCTCAAGATCGATCAAGGGTTCGTTCGCGGGCTGCCGAACGACCATGATGACGCCGCCATTACCCGCTCCGTCATCGGCCTGGCGCACAACCTCGGCCTGAAAGTGGTGGCCGAGGGCATCGAAACCACCGAACAGGCAGCCTTCCTGCTCGAACAAAATTGCGATTACGGGCAAGGCTACGGCTTCGCCCGACCACTACCGCCCGAAGCGATCGAGTGGAGTCCGACAGCACTCGACTACGGGCAGTGCTGCCACTCGTCGCGCGCCTGAGCGGATGCATATATCAAAAGGCCACTACGGAAGGTAAGCTGGCCGAGTTCCCCGAGTCGCCGATCCATTCCAGTTTCCGCCGCAGCACTTGCGGCATACTGAACCGACCGGCTACCGGCGGGCTGACGCAACTTCTGGCCCGCGGGGCATCCAAATCGATTCAGGCATGCGCACCGCAGCGAAGATGATGAGCGACCCAGCCCAACCCGCCAGCCAGTTCCAGGCCCTGCGACAGTTGTTCACCCGGCAGAACGGTATCGCCTGGGCGATGCTGTTGTTCACCCTGCTGGTGCAGCTGGCGGCCTGGCAGAACCTGCGCGCCAACGAGGACCGGGCGGCCGAACAGCAGTTCCAGCTACTCAGCGAGAAAGTCACCGAAGCCATCCGCAAGCGGCTACGCGACCACGAGCAGATTCTCCTCGGGGGCGCCGGCCTGTTCGACGCCGTCGACCACGTCAGCCGTGCGCAATGGCGTCTGTATGTTCAGCGCCTGCTGCTGCCAGACCGCTATCCGGGCATCCAGGGCGTGGGCTTCAGCCAGGCCATCACGCCGGACGAGCGGGACGCGCATATCGCACGGATTCGAGCCGAAGGCTTCCCGGAGTACGACATCCATCCGCCTGGTGAGCGCGACCTCTATACCTCGATCGTTTTTCTCGAGCCCTTCGTCGGGCGCAACCTGGCCGCTTTCGGCTTCGACATGTACTCCGAGCCGACCCGCCGCCGGGCCATGCTGCGGGCTGCGCGCCTGGGCGAGACCAGCATCACGGCGAAGGTGACGCTGATGCAGGAGACTCACGGCAAGGTCCAGGCCGGCGTACTGCTTTACGTGCCGGTATACCGGCAAGGCGAGCCGACCGACACACCCGCGCAGCGCATGCAGGCGCTTATCGGCTTCGTCTACAGCCCCTATCGCCTCGATGATCTGATGCAGGGCATCCTGCGCGCCGCCGACCTGCCGCTGGCGCTGCATATCTACGCCAGCGACGACGAAGACCCAGAGCAACTGCTCTATGCCTCGTCCGATGCGCCACAGCCCGGCGACGCTCGCTATAGCCGATTGCAGCAGCTGCACCTGTACGGCCAGACCTGGACCCTGCGCATGGACAGCCGGCCGGAGTTCGACGGGCGCTTCCATGGCAACGAAAGCCTGATGCTCGCCCTGGGCCTCGGCCTGAGCCTGCTGGTGTTCTTCCTCACCTCCTCGCTTGCCCTGCGCCATAGCCGCATCCAGGCCTTGGCGGAAGAGATGACCCAGCGCATCCGCCAAAGCAAGAATGACCTGAAGGTGAGCGAGGAGCGGCTCTCGCTGGCGCTCAAGGGCAGCAACGATGGCCTCTGGGATCTCGATCTGGAAGCAGGCAGCATGTATGCCTCGCCACGCGCCTGGGAAATGCTCGGCTACCGCCCGGACGAGTTGTCTTGCGACCTCAAGCTATGGGAACGCCTGACCGTACCCGAGGATCTGGCGCAGCAGAAAGCCAAGCTGGCGCAAACCATGCTGTCCAATCTCGATCACTTTACGAGCGAACTGCGCCTGCAACACAAGCACGGCCATGTCGTACCCGTTCTGCTGCGTGGCTATATCCAGCGCGACCCGCAAGGAATGGCCCAGCGCATCAGCGGTACCCTGATGGACCTGACCGAGCGCAAGCGCATCGAGCAGATGAAGAATGACTTCGTCTCGACCGTGAGCCATGAACTGCGCACGCCCTTGACCTCCATCAGCGGTGCGCTCGGCCTGATCGTCGGCGGCGCGCTCGGTGCGGCGCCGCCAGCCATGCAGCAGATGCTAGAGATCGCCTACCGCAACAGCCTGCGCCTGGGTCATCTGATCAACGACCTGCTGGACATGGAGAAGATCGCTGCTGGCAAGATGGCCTTTGAACTGCGCGAGCATTCACTTGGCAAGCTGCTGGAGGAATCGCTTTCAAGCAATCAGCTGCTGTGCGGCCAGCATGGCGTGCGCTGCACGCTGCACCATCCACAGGACGTCCTGGTTTGGGTCGACAGCCTGCGCCTGCAACAGGTGCTCGGCAATTTTCTTTCCAATGCCGTGAAGTTCACTCCCGAAGGCGGAGAGATCCGCCTGCACACCAGCCTTCGCGGCGCGCGGGTACGCATCAGCGTGACCGATCAGGGGCCGGGCATACCGGACGCCTTCCGCTCACGGGTATTCGAGAAGTTCGCCCAAGCCGATGCCTCTGACAGCCGGCAGAAGTCGGGCACCGGCCTGGGCCTGGCGATCACCAAGGAGCTCATCGAGCGCATGGGCGGCACAGTCGGCTTCGATTGCCAGCCCGGCGCTGGCACCACCTTCTGGTGCGAGCTGCCGATCCAGACGCCGACAAGCGAGGCAGACAACCGGGAAGGCCTGCCGCGGATACTGGTCGTCGAAGACGAGCCGGATACCGGGCGCCTGCTGCACATGATGCTGCGCGAAGGAGGATACGCAGTGGATCGCGTGCAGAGCCTGCACCAGGCACGGGAGAAACTCGCCACCGGGTGCTACGAGGCCATGACGCTGGACCTGCACCTACCCGATGGCAGCGGGGCACAGTTGATTGACGAACTGCGCGCACGGCCGGCCATACACGAATTGCCAATCGTCGTGATCTCCGCAGCGCACCAGTTCGACGAGGCGAAATTCCCTGACCGGATCGTCTGGCTGCACAAGCCGATCACCAATGCGCAGCTGCTGGCGGCGATAGACCAGGCGCGACGAAACACGCTTCATCAGGGCGACGAACAGCGATAACTAACGCCTGCGAGCCGGACGTTCGGCAAAAAAAATCGCGGGTGCCATCGGCATCCCGCGATTCGTTCCTGCTAAGGGGCGTCAGGCCTGGATCGAGCCCTTCAGCTTGTTCATCGCATTCTTTTCCAGCTGACGAATGCGCTCGGCCGACACGTTGTACTTGGCCGCCAGGTCGTGCAGGGTCGCCTTGTCCTCGTTCAGCCAGCGCTGCTGGAGAATGTCCCGACTGCGCTCGTCCAGCCCCTCAAGCGCGGCGTGCAGGCTGGAGGTGGAGCTGTCACTCCAGTCGGCATCTTCCAGCTGACGCGCCGGATCGTAGCGATGATCTTCCAGGTAATGTGCAGGCGACTGGTAGGCGCTGTCGTCGTCGGCATCGGCGGCCGGGTCGAAGGCCATGTCATGACCGGTCAGGCGGCTTTCCATCTCGCGCACTTCGTGCGGCTCGACGCCCAGGCTGTCGGCCACGGCGGTGACTTCATCATTGTTCAGCCAGGCCAGACGCTTCTTCTGGCTGCGCAGGTTGAAGAACAGCTTGCGCTGCGCCTTGGTGGTAGCGACCTTGACGATGCGCCAGTTGCGCAGGATGAACTCGTGGATTTCGGCGCGAATCCAGTGCACGGCGAAGGACACCAACCGCACACCCATTTCCGGATTGAAACGCTTGACCGCCTTCATCAGGCCGACATTGCCTTCCTGGATCAGGTCGGCCTGGGCCAGCCCGTAGCCGGAATAGCTGCGGGCGATGTGAACGACGAAACGCAGGTGCGCCAGCACCATCTGCCGAGCCGCTTCGAGATCCTGATGATAGAAGAGGCGCCCGGCCAGCTCGCGCTCCTGCTCGACGGTGAGCAGCGGGAGGCTGTTCACGGTCTGCACGTAGGCCTCGAGATTCGCTCCCGGGACTAGCGCTTGAACAGGTTGCAGAGTAGTTGTCATGCAGTACCTCCAATGACGAAGCTGCAGCAGTTTAGCATTGCCGCATGAGACTGCAAGCCTGTGGAAAAGTTCCCTGATACAACAATCAAGTCATTGTTTTTAAACGAAACTTTAACGCGGAGCGAGTTCGCTCAGATGCCTTGCGACAGCCAGCCAGGCACCAATGTAGCCGAGCAGCACCGCACCGATCACCAGCGATAACGCATCGCCGGCCGGAACGCCCCCCAGGCCGAAATCGCTGCCGTAGAGGCCCGCCAGGTTGACCACGGCTTCATTTAGCCAGCCCAGACCGTAGACCAGCAGCAGCCAGGCGATCAGGCCGGCACCCAGGCCATAGATGGCACCCATGTAGAGGAACGGACGGCGGACGTAACCATCGGTGCCGCCCACCAGCTTGACCACCTCGATCTCGGTGCGGCGGTTCTCGATGTGCAGGCGAATGGTGTTGCCAATCACCAGCAGCAACGTCGCCACCAGCAGCAATGTCAGGCCAAAGACGAAACGGTCTCCGAGCTTGAGGATGGCGGTCAGCCGCTCGACCCAGAGCAGATCCAGCTGCGCCAGCTGCACGCCCGGCAACTCGGCCAGCTGCTGGCGCAGCGCTTCGAGCTTGTCCTTGTCCACCTCTTCGGGTGTCACGATGATCACGCCGGGCAGCGGATTCTCCGGCAATTCCTTGAGCGCTTCGCCAAGCCCGGAGAGCTGCTGGAACTCGTCCAGCGCCTGCTCGCGACTGACCCAGTCCGCCGCTGCCACATCGGGCATGGCCGCAACCTCGTCACGCAGGCGCTCACCGGCGGCGCTATCCACCTCGAGGTCCATGAACAGCGAGATCTGCGCGGCGCGCTGCCAGGAGCCACCGAGTCGCTCGACGTTGTCCAGCAGCAGCGCCAGGCCCATGGGCAGGCTCAACGCCACGGCCATCACCAGGCAGGTGAAGAAGCTGCCGATCGGCTGCTTGATCAGGCGTCCGACGCTGTCCACCAGGCTGGCGCGGTGACTTTCCAGCCAGGCGTGGAACAGCGTCTTGAAGTCCGGCTCGTCACCGCGTGGCTGCTCCGGCTTCTTCACCGAACCGCCGACGCGCTCAGCCGTGCTCGGGTTGGTCTTGGGATTGCGTTCGCTGCTCATCGGCTGGCCTCCCCGTCGCCGATCAGGCGACCACGTTGCAGGGTCAGCATGCGATGGCGCATCCGCGCGATCAGCGCCAGATCGTGGCTGGCGATCAGCACGGTGGTCCCCAGGCGATTGATGTCTTCGAACACGCCCATGATCTCCGCAGCGAGTCGCGGGTCGAGGTTGCCGGTCGGTTCATCGGCCAGAAGCAGAGCCGGCCGATGCACGACGGCGCGGGCGATGCCGACACGCTGCTGCTGGCCGGTGGACAGGTCCGCCGGATACTGCAGCGCCTTGTCCTTGAGGCTGACGCGCTCCAGCGCAGTCATCACCCGCTGACCGATCTCGCGCTTGTTCAGCCCGAGAATCTGCAGCGGCAGGGCGACGTTGTCGAATACGGTGCGATCGAACAGCAGCTGATGGTTCTGGAACACCACGCCGATCTGCCGGCGCAGGAAAGGAATCTGCGCATTGGTGATGCGCGACAGGTCCTGCCCGGCCAGCAGCAGCTTGCCACTGGTGGGCCGCTCCATCGCTAAGAGCAGGCGCAGCAGCGTGCTCTTGCCGGCACCGGAATGGCCGGTGACGAAGAGGAACTCGCCACGCCTGACCTGGAAGGACAGCTCGTGCAACCCGACGTGGCCGTTGGGGTAGCGTTTGCCGACCTGTTCGAAACGGATCATGCGTCTTCCCGCTGGGAGAACAGCGCCTTGACGAAGGCATCAGCCTCGAAGGTGCGCAGATCGTCGATGCCTTCACCCACGCCGATGTAGCGGATCGGCGTGCCGAACTGCTTGGCCAGCGCGAAGATCACGCCGCCCTTGGCGGTGCCGTCGAGCTTGGTCAGTGCCAGCCCGGTCAGCTCGACCGCCTGATTGAACTGCTTGGTCTGGTTGATGGCGTTCTGGCCAGTGCCGGCGTCGAGTACCAGCAGGACCTCGTGGGGAGCCGACTCGTCGAGTTTGCCCATCACCCGACGGACTTTCTTCAGCTCTTCCATCAGGTTGTCCTTGGTATGCAGTCGGCCCGCGGTGTCGGCGATCAGCACGTCGATGCCACGCGCCTTGGCCGCCTGCACGGCATCGAAGATCACCGAGGCGGAATCGGCACCGGTGTGCTGGGCGACCACCGGAATGCCGTTGCGCTCGCCCCACACCTGCAGCTGCTCCACCGCCGCGGCGCGGAAGGTGTCGCCGGCGGCGAGCATGACCTTCTTGCCGTCGAGCTGCAGCTTCTTGGCCAGCTTGCCGATGGTGGTGGTCTTGCCGACGCCGTTCACGCCGACCACCAGGATCACATACGGGCGCTTGCCAGCATCGATCGCCAGCGGCTGCTCGACCGGCTTGAGCAGGCCAACAAGCTCTTCCTGCAGCGCGGTGTAGAGCGCGCCGCTGTCGGCCAACTCCTTGCGCGAGACGCGCCGGGTGAGATTCTGCATGATCGCGGTGGTCGCCTCGACGCCGACGTCGGCGGTGAGCAGGCGGGTTTCCAATTCGTCGAGCAGATCGTCGTCGATGGCCTTCTTGCCGAGGAACAGGCTGGCCATACCTTCGCCAATGCTGGCGCTGGTTTTCGACAGCCCCTGGCGCAGGCGAGCGAAGAAGCCGAGCTTGGTTGGGGCCTCCGGCGCGGTCGCCACGACCGGGGCAGGTACCGGCTCCGGTTCGGGTTCGGGTTCGGGTTCGGGTTCAGGTTCAGGGTGCAGCAGCACCGGCTCTATGACCTCAGCCGGCTGCATATCGGCCTCGACCACGCGCGCCGGCTGCTCTTCCTGAGGTGTAGCGACAGGCGATTCGACAGGCGCCCCGGTCTGCTCGACCGATTCGCTGTCCGGCTGTTCGGCGGCGGGCTGCTCTGCCGGCGCGGGCTGCGGCTTCTTGCGCAGCCAGCCGAACAGGCCTTTCTTTTCACCGGGCTCGGCCGGCGTCTTCTTGTCGTCGTTGGAACCAAACATGGAGAAGGTATTCTCAAGGATGCGAAACGCCGGCAGCCTGGCTTCCGGCCTAAAAATGGGCCCTATCCTAGCACCTCGCCAGGCAGGTGCGCTAAGCGTGGGCACTGCGGCCGAGCAGACTGTGCGGATACCCCGCTTTGCCTGACCCGCGCGGGCCATTACCATGGCTGCCGTGTCGCCGTCCTGCCATCTGCCGTGGCGGGCACCAACCTGGACGAGTCCCGACTATGCCTCTGATGTTACGCCGCGCCGCCGCCCTGCTGCTCGGAGCCTTCTATCTGCCCCTGCTGGCAGCAGCAGACAGCCAGCCCACCCACGAGTTCTTCCTCGACAACGGCCTGAAGGTGATCGTGCGCGAGGATCATCGTGCGCCGGTGGTGGTTTCCCAGCTCTGGTACAAGGTTGGCTCCAGCTACGAGACAGCCGGCCAGACCGGCCTCTCCCACGCGCTCGAACACATGATGTTCAAGGGCAGCCGCAAGCTCGATGCCGGCGAAGCCTCGCGCATCCTGCGTGAGCTGGGCGCCGAGGAAAATGCCTTCACCAGCGACGACTACACGGCCTATTACCAGGTTCTGGCACGCGACCGCCTGGCCGTTGCGTTCGAACTCGAAGCCGACCGCCTGGCCAGCCTCAGGCTGCCGCCCGAGGAGTTCGCCCGCGAGATCGAAGTGATCAAGGAAGAACGCCGCCTGCGCACCGACGACAAGCCCAGCTCGCTGGCCTACGAGCGCTTCAAGACCATCACCTATCCCGCCAGCGGCTACCGCAACCCGACCATCGGCTGGATGGCCGATCTCAACCGCATGCAGGCCGACGAGCTGCGTGCCTGGTACGAGCAGTGGTACGCACCGAACAACGCCACCGTGGTGGTGGTCGGCGACGTGACCGTCGACGAGGTCCGCGGGCTGGCCGAACGCTTCTTCGGCGGCATCGAGAAACGCGAGGTGCCGGCGGCCAAGCGGCCGCTTGAGCTGGACGAACCGGGCGAGCGCCGCCTCCAGCTGCACGTGAAGACCCAGCTGCCGACGCTGCTCATGGCCTTCAATGCACCGAGCCTGGCGACCGAGGAGAACGCTCGCCAGGTGCATGCCCTGCGGTTGATCTCCGCCCTGCTCGACGGCGGCTACAGCGCGCGCCTGCCGGAACGGCTGGAGCGCGGAGAGGAACTGGTGACCAGCGCCTCGGCCTGGTACGACGCCTATGCCCGTGGCGACAGCCTGTTCGTCTTGAGCGCCGCGCCGAACTTGCAGAAGGGCCGCACCCTGGAAGAAGTCGAAGCCGGGCTCTGGCGGCAGCTGGACGCGCTCAAGGAGACGCCTCCCTCGGCGGACGAACTCGAGCGCGTGCGTGCCCAGGTCATCGCCGGCCTGGTCTACGAGCGCGATTCCATCACCCAGCAGGCCACCACCATCGGCAAGCTGGAAACCGTCGGGCTTTCCTGGCGCCTGATGGACGAGGAGCTGAGCGCGCTGGAAGCGGTCACGCCCGAGGACATCCAGCAGGCCGCCCGCACCTACTTCACCCGCTCCCGCCTGAGCGTCGCCCATGTTCTGCCCGAGGAAGCCCGTGATGAGTGATTGCAAAGCCCTGCGCAACGGCCTGCTTGGCCTGCTGCTGGCGGCCAGCTTCGGCCTGGCGGGCTGCGACGAAGGCTCCACCGCCCTGCCGCAGCCCGGCCAGCCGGCGGAGCAGGATGTCGCCCGCGAAGCGACCCAGCCTGCCGTGACGACCGCGGCGCCGGAAAAGCCGCGCCTGGAATCGCTCAGCGAGCTGAGCGACCAGCCGCTGGCCCGTCGCAAGCTGGACATCCAGAGCTGGCAGACCGCCGAAGGCGCCAAGGTACTGTTCGTCGAAGCCCGTGAGCTGCCGATGTTCGACCTGCGCCTGACCTTCTCCGCCGGCAGCAGCCAGGACGGCGACATACCCGGCCTGGCGCTGCTGACCAATGCCATGCTCAACGAGGGCGTCGCGGGCAAGGACGTCAGCGCCATCGCCCGTGGTTTCGAAGGCCTCGGTGCGGATTTCGGCAACGGTTCCTACCGCGACATGGCGGTGGTCAGCCTGCGCAGCCTGAGCGCACCGGACAAGCGTGAGCCGGCTCTGGCGCTGTTCAACCAGGTCATCGGTCAGCCGACGTTCCCCGAGGACTCGCTGCAACGGATCAAGAACCAGCTGCTGGCCGGCTTCGAATTCCAGAAGCAGAACCCCGGCAAGCTGGCCAGCCTGGAGCTGTTCGAGCAACTCTATGGCGATCACCCCTACGCCCATCCCAGCGAAGGCACGCCCGAGTCGATTCCGGCGATCAGCGTCGAGCAGCTGCGCGACTTCCACGCCCGCGCCTATGCTGCAGGCAATGCGGTGATCGCACTGGTCGGTGACCTTTCCCGCGAGGAAGCCGAAGCGCTCGCCGCCGAGGTCTCCGCCGCGCTGCCGGAAGGCCCGGCGCTGCCAACCACGCCGTCGCCCCAACCGCCCGCAGCCGGCAAGCACCACATCGACTTCCCCTCCAACCAGAGCCACCTGATGCTGGCCCAGCTCGGTATCCCTCGCGGCCATCCGGACTATGCGGCGCTGTATCTGGGCAACCAGATCCTCGGCGGCGGCGGCTTCGGCACGCGACTGATGGAAGAGGTGCGCGAAAAGCGCGGCCTGACCTATGGCATCTACTCCGGCTTCAGCCCGATGCGCGCCGAAGGGCCGTTCATGATCAGCATGCAGACCCGCGCCGAACTCACCGATGGCGCGCTGGAGCTGGTGCAGCAGCTGGTCCGCGACTACCTCGCCGAAGGGCCGACCGAGGCCGAGCTGGAGCGCAGCAAGCGCGAGATCGCCGGCAGCTTCCCGCTGTCTACCGCAAGCAATGCCGACATCGTCGGTCAGCTCGGCAGCATCGGCTTCTACGACCTGCCGCTGACCTACCTGGAGGATTTCATGGGAGAGGTGCAGGCGCTGACGGTCGAACAGGTCAAAGCCGCGATGAACAAGCATCTGCAGGCCGATGCCTTCGTCATCGTCACCGCCGGCCCCAACGTCGAGCAGCAGCCGCTGCCGCCGCCCACCGATAAACCAGCCGAACAGCCCAGCGGCGTTCCGGAGCACTGATGGCCAATCCACCCATTCGCCCCAACGCCCACGGCGGCCAGGGCCAGCTGCGCATCATCGGCGGCGAGTGGCGCTCGCGCCGCTTCAGCTTCCCCGATGCCGAAGGCCTGCGCCCTACGCCGGACCGGGTGCGCGAAACCCTGTTCAACTGGCTGGCACCCTACCTGTTTGGCGCACGGGTGCTCGATCCGTTCACCGGCAGCGGCGCGATCTATCTGGAAGCCCTGTCGCGCGGCGCCAGCATGGCCCTGGCGCTGGACGTGAACGCCAATGCCATCGCCAGCCTGCGCAAGCACCTGGACACGCTCAACTGCGGCCACGGCCAACTGCTGCAGAGCGATGCCCTGCGCTATCTGGAAACTCAGACGCCGACCGCCTTCGACCTAGTATTCCTCGACCCGCCGTTCAACAAGAATCTGTTGCAACCGGCCTGCGAGCTGCTGGAGAACAAGGGTTGGCTGGCCGAACACGCCTGGGTCTACACCGAAAGCGAGGCGCTGCCGTCCAGCCTCGGCCTGCCGGGGAACTGGCGACTGCATCGGGAGAAGCAGGCCGGCAAGGTGCACTACGCACTCTGGGAGCGCCACGCACCCACCGCTTGAAGTCGGCGACGTCAGTAGAAGTCGACGGTCTGCCCGTTGCGATCGAAGGCCAGGAAGCGGCCGACGTTGCCGGTCTCGATGGCGCTGACCATCATCTTCAGTGGCTGCTCGGCCTCGTCTGCGTTCGGCGTGATGCCGGCCTGGCCGGGCAGCGCCGCGGCGAACAGCAGGTCCCAGGCCACGCCGGTGCGCTCGGATTCTTCACGCAGCGCGGCGAAGTCGCTCAGTTCCTCGGGTAGCTTGTCGACGCAGAGCACCGGTTTCAGCGAACCGCCGGCGTTTTCCTCGAAACGCTGGCGCTCGGCCTCGGTGGCGTCCTCGGGCAGTTCAGCGCTGACAAAGACGAACAGCAGGCGCTGGGGCTCGCGCTCCTGGCGTGCGGCGCCGAGCAGTTGGTCGAAGGGGGTAGGCGTCATGGGCAGGGTTCCGGATAAGACTATCGCGTCACTCTCCACCCCTTGGGCGGCGCTGACCATATCCCCAAAGGCGTAAGTCGCCGGGCGGCCAGCATCATTCAATGCCTGCATCATGCTTTTCTTCCCGCCGCCAAGGCTCTAACGTCGAAGCAAACGAGGAAACCGAGCGACCGTGTCCGAAACCTTCCAACCCGCCTGGTGGCTTCCCGGGCCGCATCTGCAGACCCTGTGGAACCCATTCTTTCGCAAGGCGCCGCGCCTCGAGCGCCGGCGTGAGCGACTGTGGCTGGCCGATGGCGATTTCATCGACCTGGACTGGCACGGCCCGCATGAGGCCACGGCGCCGCTGGTCCTGGTGCTGCACGGGCTGACCGGCTCGTCGAATTCGCTTTACGTGCTCGGCCTGCAGCAACAACTGGCTGCACAGGGCTGGGCCAGCGTCGCGATCAACTGGCGCGGCTGCTCGGGCGAACCGAATCTACTGCCGCGCGCCTATCATTCCGGCGCCAGCGACGATCTCGCCGAAGTGATTGGGCACCTGCAGGCCAGCCGCCCCATGGCGCCGCTGCATGCGGTGGGCTACTCGCTGGGCGGCAACGTGCTGCTCAAGTACCTCGGCGAAACGGGTGCCAGTAGCCCGCTGCGCAAGGCGGTGGCGGTGTCGGTGCCGTTTCGCCTGGACCAGTGCGCCGATCGCATCGGCCTCGGCTTCTCCCGCGTCTACCAGGCGCATTTCATGAAGGCGATGGTGGCCTACGTGAGGGACAAACAGCAGCGCTTCCAGCGCGAGGGGCTGCTGAACCACCTCGGTGCCTTGCAGAGCCTCGGCCCGCTGCACGGCATGCGCACCTTCTGGGATTTCGACGGTCGCTTCACCGCACCGCTGCACGGCTACAGCGACGCCCAGGACTATTACCGCCGCGCCTCCAGCCGCTACTACCTGCCAGCGATCACGACACCGACCCTGCTGATCCAGGCCGCGGACGACCCCTTCGTGTTCCGCCACAGCGTACCGGAACCGACCGAACTGTCGGCGACCACAACCCTGGAGCTGCACCGCCGCGGCGGTCATGTCGGCTTTGTCGAAGGCACGCCAAGCCGCCCTCGCTACTACCTGGAGCGACGGATTCCGCAGTGGTTGAGCGAGCCCTGAGAGGCGTCAGGCATCCGCCGTCGGCAGCAGCGACTCCAGCGCAACGAAGTACTGACCCCGCAATGCAGCCACCGCCTCGCGCGCTTCGGTCGCGACGAAGCCGCTCTCCAGCGCCAGCACCTGATAGATGCCACGCCGCATCTGCACAGGATCGAGCTGGCCCGCCCCGGCGCCAACAGTGCCGAGGAAGCGAATCCAGGACGTAACGATGATCCAGGCGTTGAGCGCCAGCGCCTCGGTTTGTTCATCGTCCATCTCCAGAATGCCGACTTCGACGAAACCCTGGTAGATCGCCCGAGCATGCTGCAGGCAACGCGTGGCAAAGCCTTCGTAGCGCCGCGCCAGCTCGCCATCGGCGTCGAGCAACCCCTCCAGATCCCGGTGCAGAAAACGGTAATCCCACATCGCGCCGAGCAGTGCTTCCAGGTAGATCGCCTTGTCCTCTACCTGCATCGCGCGCGCCAGCGGCAGGCGCAGAAAGGCATCGACCCGCGCCTCGTACTGGCCGAACAGCTCGGCGACGATCGCCTGCTTGTTGGGGAAGTGGTAGTAGAGGTTTCCCGGCGAGATGCCCAGGTGCGCGGCGATGTGGTTGGTGGTGACGTTGCGTTCGCCCTGGGCGTTGAACAGCGCCAGGCTGGCTTCGATGATGCGATCGCGGGTCTTTGCTCGGGGTGCCATGGGCGGCGGGATCTCGGCGATGGAGCGAAGGGGCAACGGTACACGCCAGCGGTCGGGCAAGCACGTCTCGTTGACAGTTTAGAGCAATTACTCTAGAAATCTATCAACCCTCCTCGCCACCCGGAGCCCCAATGTCAGCCGACACTCCACAAGCACTCGCCGCCCTTGAAGCGGTGTTCGCTTGCCAGCGTGCAGCATTCGCCGCCGCACCGATGCCATCCGAGGAAGACCGTCTGCGCTGGCTGGACGCGCTGCGCGATGTGCTGGCGGCTCACCAGCCGGCTCTGATCGAGGCGATCAGCACGGATTTCGGTCATCGCTCGGCCGACGAGACCCTGCTCGCCGAACTGATGCCCAGCCTGCATGGCATCCGCTACGCCTGCCGCCATCTGCGGCGCTGGATGAAGCCATCGCGACGCCGGGTCGGTCTGGCTTTCCAGCCGGCCAGTGCGCGGGTCGTCTATCAGCCGCTGGGGGTAGTGGGCATCATCGTGCCGTGGAACTACCCCCTCTACCTGGCCATCGGCCCGCTGGTCGGCGCGCTGGCGGCAGGCAATCGGGTGATGCTGAAGATGAGCGAGTCGACGCCGGCCACCGGCCAGCTGCTGAAGGCGCTGCTGGCGCAGGTTTTTCCGGAGAATCAGGTGGCGGTGGTACTCGGCGATGTCGAGGTCGGGCGCGCCTTTGCCCGCCTGCCGTTCGACCATCTGCTGTTCACCGGCGCAACGCATATAGGCCGTGACGTGATGCGTGCCGCCGCCGAGAACCTCACCCCGGTGACCCTCGAGCTGGGCGGCAAGTCGCCGGCCATCGTCTCGGCCACGGTGCCGCTGGCCGATGCCGCCGAGCGCATCGCCTTCGGCAAATGCATGAATGCCGGGCAGACCTGCGTCGCGCCGGACTATGTGCTGGTACCGCGAGCCCGCCTCGAGGGCTTCGTCGACGCCTATCGTGAAGCGGTACAGCGTCTGTATCCGAGCCTTGCGGACAACCCCGACTACACCGCAATCATCAATGCGCGTCAGCTGACACGATTGCAGGACTACCTCGACGATGCCCGCGCCAAGGGCGCCCAGGTCGTGCCGCTGTTCACCGAGGCGCAGCAGCGGCGCATGCCGCACTGCCTGCTGCTCGAGGTCAACGAGCACATGCGGGTGATGCACGAGGAGATCTTCGGCCCGCTGCTACCGATCATTCCCTACGACGAGCTGGACGAGGCGCTGGCCTACGTCAATGCCCGGCCGCGGCCGCTGGCGCTTTACTACTTCGGCTACGACCGGCCCGAACAGCAGCGGGTTCTGGACTCGACGCATTCGGGCGGGGTCTGCCTGAACGACACCCTGCTGCACGTCGCCCAGGACGATCTGCCCTTTGGCGGCATCGGCCCCTCTGGCATGGGCCACTACCACGGCCGCGAGGGATTCCTGACCTTCAGCAAGGCCAAGAGCGTTTTCGCCAAGCAGCGCTTCAACGCCGCCCGGCTGGTCTATCCACCCTACGGCAAATGGTGGCAGAAGCTGATCTACGCTCTGTTCATCCGCTGAAACGCGACGCCACGATGCACGATCTCGCCATGAACCGCCGCACCCTGCTCAAGGTCGGGCTGCTCGGCAGCACCATCCTGGCCGCTGGCGGACTGCTAGGCCGCTGCGCCGGGGCGACAGCCGCCGTTCCCGCCAGCGGCTTCGCCGTGCTGCGCGAGAGCGACCTGCCGATGCTACATCGCCTGATTCCGTTGTTGCTGCAGGGGTCGGTGCCACCGGCCGAAATGCCGCAAGCGGCGGCCGCCACTCTGATCAGCCTGGATCAGGGCCTGCACCATCTTTCGCCGGCGCTGGCGGCACAGGTACGCCAGTTGTTCGATGTGCTCACCCAACCCCTGACCCGCGGTCCGCTCACTGGCATCTGGGGCGACTGGCGCCAGGCCTCGGATGACGAACTGCGGGCGTTCCTGAACCGTTGGCAGAACAGCTCGCTGGCCCTGCTGCGCCAGGGGCATGCCGCGCTGCTGCAGATGGTCCTCATGGCCTGGTACGCCTGCCCGGCTTCCTGGGCGAACTGCGGCTATCCCGGGCCACCGGCCGTCTGACCAAGGAGGCCGCTGTGCCCGTTCCCGATCTCTTCGCCGAAGGCCTCACCCGTGGCTGGACCACCCATGACGGCTCGCGCCTGCCGCACGACCTGACGCTGGAAGCCGACATCGCCATCGTCGGCAGCGGCGCAGGCGGCGCCACCAGCGCGGAAATCCTCAGTGCCGCCGGCTTCAAAGTGCTGCTGATCGAGGAAGGCCCTCTGCGCACCAGCCGCGACTTCGACATGCAGGAAGCCCGTGCCTACCGCTCGCTCTATCAGGAGGCCATCGGCCGCACCAGCAAGGACGGCGCCATCACCATCCTGCAGGGCCGTGCGGTAGGCGGCACCACCTTGGTGAACTGGACCTCGAGCTTCCGCACCCCGCCGCAGACGCTGGCGCACTGGGCGCGCGAACACGGTGTGCGCGGCCTCTCCGCCGAGGCCTTACAGCCCTGGTTCGAACGCATGGAGCAGCGCCTGGGCGTCACGCCCTGGGCAGTGCCGCCGAATGCCAACAACCAGGTGCTTAAGCGCGGCTGCGAACGGCTCGACTATCACTGGGCGGTGATCCCGCGCAACGTGCGCGGCTGCTGGAACCTGGGCTACTGCGGCATGGGCTGCCCGACCAATGCCAAGCAGTCGATGCTGGTCACCAGCATTCCAGCGCTACTGGACAAGGGCGGCGAGCTGCTCTATCTCGTCCGCGCCGAACGCCTGCTGATGCAGGGCGAGCGGGTCGTCGGACTGGACTGCCTGGGCATGGACGAACGTTGCGTGGCGCCGAACGGTCGACGCATCCGCGTGATCGCCAAGCATTACATCCTCGCCGGCGGCGGTATCAATACCCCGGCGCTGCTGCTGCGCTCCGATGCGCCGGACCCGCATAAGCGCATCGGCAAGCGCACCTTCCTGCACCTGACGAACTTCTCCGCGGCACGCTTCGACGAGCGCATCGACGCCTTCAGCGGCGCACCGCAATCGATCTATTCGGATCACTTCCAGTGGCGCGACGGGACTGCCGGGCCGGCGGGCTACAAACTCGAAGTGCCGCCCGTTCACCCGGCCCTTGCCGCCACACTGCTCGGCGATTTCGGCTCGGAGAACGCGCAGCGCATGGCCGCGCTGCCGCACACCCACGCGATGATCGCCCTGCAGCGCGACGGCTTTCATCCGGACAGCGCCGAGGGCACGGTCGAGCTGCGCAGCGACGGCAGCCCAGTGCTCGATTACCGCATGACCGACTATGCCTGGAACGGTATCCGCCGCGCTTTTCTGAGCATGGCCGAGATCCAGTTCGCCGCGGGTGCGCGCGCCGTACTGCCGCTGCATGCCGACGCCCGCTACGTGAAGACGCCCCGCGCGGCCCGCGAACTGATCGAGCGTCTCGACCTCGCGCTGTACCGCACCCGCCTCGGCAGCGCCCACGTCATGGGCGGTTGCGCCATGGGCGAGGACCCGCGCCAGGCGGTGACCGACAGCCTCGGCCGGCACCATCAGCTGGGCAATCTGTCCATTCACGACGGGTCGCTGTTTCCCACCAGCGTCGGCGCCAACCCGCAGCTGTCGATCTACGCACTGTGCGCGAAATTGACGGCAGAGCTGATCGATCGTTTGCAGAACGCCTGAGATTGCCCCGCAATCGCGGCAGATCGCCGCACGGCCATTCAGGCTTTACGCTGCCGATACCGAGCCGCTACCATCCACACCCCCACGCATGCGTCAGGACGCCGCGATGAATCGAGTGTTGTATCCGGGAACCTTCGATCCCATCACCATGGGCCACGCCGATCTGGTGGAACGTGCCTCGCGGCTGTTCGACGAGGTCATCATCGCCGTGGCGGCCAACCCGAAGAAGAACCCGCTGTTCCCGCTGGAGCAACGTGTGGAGCTGGCCCGTGAGGTGACCAAGCACCTGCCGAACGTCAAGGTCATCGGCTTCTCCACCCTGCTCGCCCATTTCGTCAAGGAGCAGCAGGCCAACATCCTGCTGCGCGGTCTGCGCGCGGTGTCCGACTTCGAATACGAATTCCAGCTGGCCAACATGAACCGGCAGCTGGCGCCGGACGTCGAAAGCCTGTTCCTCACGCCGTCGGAAAAGTACTCCTACATTTCCTCGACCCTGGTGCGCGAGATCGCCTCGCTCCAGGGCGACGTCTCGAAGTTCGTCCATCCGGCCGTGATGCAGGCGCTCAAGACGCGCTTCGGCCAGAACTGAGGGCCACCGTCGGCGCTGCGTCGGATGCACGCCGCGCGCCGATGCGGCACAATTGGCCGTCGTAATTTAGCTGTGCCGAGGCTCGAGCCACGGCAGGAGTTCGCTGGATGTCCCTGAAAATCACCGATGACTGCATCAACTGCGATGTCTGCGAGCCGGAGTGCCCGAACAGCGCCATCTCCCAGGGCGAGGAGATCTACGTCATCGACCCCAACCTCTGCACCGAGTGCGTCGGCCACTACGACGAACCGCAGTGCCAGCAGGTTTGCCCGGTAGACTGCATTCCGCTCGACGAGAACAACGTCGAGAGCAAGGACGAACTGATGCAGAAGTACCTGATCATCACCGGCAAGGCGTGATGCGCTGGCGGCAACCGACCCGGCGGACGCTCCTGTTCAAGGTGCTCCACGGCTGGTTCGCCGCCCTGCTGTTGCTGGCCTGCAGCGTCCAGGCCAGCCCGCTCGACAACGGTGCCGTTGCCACCGCCCACCCCCTGGCCAGCGAAGTCGGCCGACAGATCCTCGAAGCAGGCGGCAACGCCTTCGACGCCACCGTCGCGGTGAGCGCCGCGTTGGCCGTGGTTGAACCCTACGGCTCCGGGCTCGGCGGCGGTGGCTTCTTTCTGCTGCGCGAGGCCGCCGAGCCGGCCCGTCATGTATTTCTCGACGCCCGCGAGCGAGCGCCCGGCGCCGCCACGCCGGACATGTATCTGCGCGGAGGCAAGATCCAGCGCGAACTCTCGCTGAACGGCCCGCTGGCCGCGGCGATTCCCGGCACGCCAGCGGCACTGGTCGAACTCGCCGAAAAACGCGGTCGCCTGCCACTCAAGACGACCCTGGCACCCGCCATCGCCCTGGCCCGCGACGGCTTCGCGGTGGATGCGGTGTACCGCCAGCGCGCCAGCTGGCGCCTGGCCGCACTGCGTGACGATCCCGAGAGTGCGCGGCTGTTTCTAACTGGCGGCGAGCTTCCGCCCGAAGGTCATCTGCTGCGCCAGCCGGAACTGGCGCAAACCCTGGAGCGACTCGCCAGCAACGGCCGTAACGGCTTCTATCGCGGCGAGCTGGCACAGAAGCTGGTCCAGGGTGTGCGTGCGGCCGGCGGCATCTGGTCGCTGGAGGATCTGGCCGACTACCGCACGGTGGAGCGCGAACCCCTGCGTTTCGCCCTGGCCGATGGCCGCGAGCTGATTGGCGCGCCGCCGCCATCGGCCGGCGGGATGATCCTCGCGCAGAGCCTGGGCATCCTCGAACGCCTCGCCTGGCGCGAGGCCGAACCGCTGCAGCGCAGCCACCTGGTGATCGAGGCGCTGCGCCGCGCTTACCGTGACCGTGGTCTGCTGGGCGACCCCGATTTCGTCAGCGCACCGCTCGCACGACTGTTGTCCGCCCCCTACCTCGACCAACTAGCGGCATCCATCGACCGCGAACGCGCCACCCCGAGCAGCGACCTGCCAGCGGCACCGCGCTGGCGCGAGGGCGAGCACACCACACACTTCGCGGTGATCGATGCCGAAGGCAATGCGGTGGCGGCGACGCTGTCGCTGAACATGATGTTCGGTGCCGCCTTCACCGTGCCCGGCACCGGTGTGCTGCTCAACGACGAGATGGACGATTTCGCCGCCGACATCGACGGCAGCAATGCCTATGGCCTGCAAGGCAGCAGCGCCAACGCCATCGCCGGCGGCAAGCGGCCGCTGTCGAGCATGAGCCCGACCTTCATCGAAAGCGCCGAGGAGTTCGCCGCCTTCGGCACGCCCGGCGGCAGCCGTATCCCCAGCATGGTGCTGCTTTCGGCACTGTCTTACCTGGATGGAGAGCCGGTGCAGGCCTGGCCGGCAGTGCCGCGCTATCACCATCAGTACCTGCCGGATGTGCTGCAGTACGAAGCCGATGCCTTCAGCCCGGTGCAGCTGGACGCACTACGTGCCCGCGGCCACCAGCCCAGGCTGATCGAGCGCGACTACGGCAATCAGCAGGTGCTCTACTGGCACAAGCCGAGCGGCCAGGTCGAGGCGGCCAGCGACCCGCGCGGGATCGGCCGCGCGCTGAAGGTGCCGGCACGGCGCCAGCCGATCACGGCTGCACAATGACCGGGCCGTCGTCGGCTGCCAGCTGTCGCAGTTGGCGCGTCAGCTCGTGGCCCTCGCCCAGCAGCAAGGCGTTGCGCAGGCTCTGGATGATGCGACTGGCATAGCCCAGGTCGTTCATCAGCGAACTGGTCTGCAGGCCGTCCAGCTTGTGATTGCGGATCGACTCGAACAGCCGCCGGCGGAATTCGGCGTCGAATTGCGCGGCGCGCTCGTCCAGCCAGTTCAGCCGCTCGCGCCAGAGCTCATCAGGCAGCTCCGAGTGGCTCAACGTGCGGATCTCCCGTAGCGACTCCAGCAGATGTCGGCGCAGTTCGACATAGGCCTGCCGAGCACCAGACTCATCGGTACGCAGGTAGTGGCCAAGGTTCTTCTGCAAGTGCTTGGCATCCTTGACCGCATCCACCAGCTGCAGCGCGGCGACCTGGCAGTTCAGCCAGAACGCCTGGTGGCTCTCGTCCAGCGGCAACTCCAGGCGGCCCATGAAGGTCAGCAGGTCGGAATACACGCCCTTGATATGGCGCTTGTAGAGGCCCTCGGCATCCAGCGCCTGGGCTTCGGGCTTCGCCTTGATCAGCGTCTCGTCGATCGGCCCCTGCTGGCGTAGCTGCTCCACCGGCAGGTAGGTCGCGTGACAGATCACTTCCAGGCTCAGGCGCGCCAGATGCTGCAGTTCCTGAGCCACCGCGCTGGCCGCCGCATCGGCCGAATCCAGCGCGCGATCATTGAGATAGCGGGCGTGGGTGGTTCCGTCCGGCTGTGCCGGCGCCAGCTCGGTGATCAGCACCGTCGGCTCGGCCCGCTCCGGCAGTACGCGCAGCAGGAAATTCGCCAGCTGCGTCTGCCAGGGCCAGAACAGCAGTACGCCAATGCCGTTGAACAACGTATGAAACAGCGCCAACTGAATCAGTCGATTCTCACCCAGCCCCAGCGGCGCGACCAGCCACGGCACCAGCCAGGCCAGGGGCACCAGCAGCGCGATCGCCAGGACGGCGGTCGTGACGTTGAACAGCACATGCGCCAGGGCCAGGCGCTGGCCATTGCGATTGCCGCCCAGCGAGCCGACAAAGGCGGTGGTGACGCTGGTGCCGACGTTCGCGCCGATGGCGGTGGCCAGGGCCTGGATCAGATCCAGCTGACCGGCAGCCAGCGCGGTCAGGGTCAGCATCAGCGTGGCATGGCTCGATTGCAGTACCACGGTGGCGAGCAGGCCGATGCCGACGAACAGCAACTGGCCGGTCAGGCCGCCGGCGTGATACTGCGACAGGTCCATGCCACCGAAGCTGGAAAAGCCGGTCTTGATCTGATCGATACCGAGAAAGATGAAGGCGATACCGAGCACGATGCGCCCGGCCGCCTTGCCCTTGTCTCCGCTGAAGCTGGCCAGCACCCCGAAGACCAGCAGCGGCAAGGCCAGCGGACTCAGGCTGACGTTCTGGCCGGCCAGCGCCAGCAGCCAGATGCCGGTGGTGGACCCCAGGTTGGCGCCGAACAGGATGGCGATACCGCCGGCGAGCTTGATCAGCCCGGTACTGATGAAGGCGATGGTGAGCAGCGATACCAGCGTGCTGGACTGCAGCAGCATGGTGCCGCTGATGCCGAACATCAGGCCCTTGAGCGGCGTCGCGGTACTGCGCGCCAGAAGCTGTTCGAGCTTGCTGCCGGCCAGCTGGCGCAGGCCCTCTTCGAGGCATTGCATGCCGAACAGGAACAGCGCGAGTCCCGCGCACAGCTCGAGCCAACCGTCGCTGGCCCAGAACGACCAAGACAACATCAGCAGGCCCACAATGGGCAAGAAAGTCTTGAAGAAGCGGCTGTTCAAGGAGGGAGCTTCGCGGCGCGGGATGGGAGGCGAAGCCTACTGCAGCAACACCGCAACCGGAAGGCTCAGGCCTCGCCAGTCGCGGTGCGGATGACGTCGATCAACGCTGGGCGTTGTAGCCGCTGGTGGTGCAGCCCAGGCAGCGTACGAAAGCCGCTTTGCCAGGCTCGACCACCAATGCCTTGCCGGCCTCGCCGACGTTGCCGCCCAGCGCGGTGAACGGCAGGCTGACAACGAAAACGCCGGCGCCGATGGCCGTCGCGGCGATGAGCAGCGGACGGGCGATGATCAGGTCGCCCACCATGGAGTAGGCCTTGGGCGCCTCGACGGTGTACATCGGATCGCCGCTGGCGTTCTGCGGGACCGATTCCGCGTGCGCCGGCATTGCCAGCAGGCCAGTGGTCAGAGCCAAGACAGCAGCGGTGGAGCGGAACAGATTCATGGTGTGGTCCTTCAGCTGTGCGAAACGCGGCAATTTTAGTTGTGACGGCCACTATAGCAGTGGCCGCGCCCCGCGGGGCGTGAACGCCGTCAACGCGCGCGCAGTTACGCCACCTCAGCGTTGGCAGCGACTGCAGTAGACGCTGGCCCGCTGGCCCAGGCGGATCTCGCGCAGGGTCGAGCCGCAGCTCTTGCAGAACTCACCACCGCGACCATAGACGAACAGCTCCTGCTGGAAATAGCCGGGCTTGCCATCGCCGCCGACAAAGTCGCGCAAGGTGGTGCCGCCGCGCTCGATGGCCATGGCCAGGATGCGCCGGATCTCCTCGCCGAGCTTCAGATAGCGCGCCCGCGAGATACTGCCGGCCGGCCGTCGCGGGTCGATCCCGGCGGCGAACAGCGCCTCGCTCGCATAGATGTTGCCGACGCCCACCACAACCGCGTTGTCCATGATGAACGGCTTGACCGCCATGCTGCGCCCGCGCGACAGCCGATACAGCCGGTAGCCATCGAAGTCCTCGCCCAGCGGCTCGGGCCCGAGGCTGGCCAGCAGTACATGCGCCAGCGGCTCGTCGCTCCAGAGCATCGCGCCGAAGCGCCGCGGATCGGTGTAGCGCAGGGCCTGACCGGACTCCAGCAGGATGTCGACGTGCTCATGCTTGGCCGCGGGCGATGCCGCATCCACCAGACGCAGGCTGCCGGACATGCCGAGATGGACGATCAGCGTGCCGCTTTCGGCGCGGATCAGCAGGTACTTGGCGCGCCGCTCGACGGCCTCGATGCGCTGGCCGGACAGACGCACGTCGAGATCCTCCGGAATCGGCCAGCGCAGGCGACGATCACGCACCAGCACGCGGCTGACGCGCTGGCCGACCAGATACGGCTCGATGCCACGGCGGGTGGTTTCGACTTCGGGAAGTTCGGGCATGGCGAGATACGGTTACAGCGAAGGATGCCGACCTTAGCAGGCCGGCGCCGGAGCGTCAGCCCACGCCCAGTTCGCGAATGCTTTCCTTCAGGCAGACGAAGTCGTAATCCGACAGGCCGACATAGTCGAGCACCAGGCGCGCGACGCTGTCCCACTCGTGGTCCTCGGGCTGACCGCCCAGCACGCGATGACAGGCACAGATGTGTTCGGCCATCTTGAGGATCGCCAGCAGCGTCTTGATCGGCGCGTCACGCCCGGAGTCGTCGGAGAACAAGGACAACGCGTTGTGGTGATTGGCGATGGCATCGCACAGGTACAGCGGCAGGTTCCACGACTTGGCGGTGAAGTAACCGACCACCGCGTGGTTGGTGCTGAGCACGCGGTTCTCGATGTCGACGATGCGCTGGCCCTCGCCGGTACTGGCGTAGGCTTCCTCCAGCACCGCTATGTAACCGGGGAAGCGCTTGAGCATCAGCGGAATGCCGCAGTTGTGGAACAGCCCCAGCGCGTAAGCCTCGTCCGGCGCCTGGTAGCCGATGCGCTTGGCCAGGGTCAGGCAGGCCATGGCCACGTCCTGCGCGCTGTCCCAGAAGCGATTGAGGGTGACGATGGTCTCGTCGCTCATCTCGCCCTTGATCGACTGGGCGTTGATCAGGTTGATCACCGAGTCGCAGCCGAGCAGGTTGACCGCCTGCTGGATGGAGGCGATGCGGTTGGTCAGGCCGAAGTACGGCGAATTGACGATCTTCAGCAGCGCGCCGGAGAGCCCCGGGTCTTGGCTGATCAACCGGGCGATGGCCTTGAGGTCGGGCACCGGCATGACCTGCTCCATCTGCAGATCGACCATGATCTGCGGCTGCGGCGGCACGCTGATGCCTTGCAGCACCCGGCGGATTTGATCGGCGGACAGTTCAACGGCCATGGCGGGACGCTCGGACAGGTAAGGCAAAGTGCTATCGGCAGGAAAGGGCGAACTTTGGCTGAGATGTGGGTCCCATTTCAAGTGACTCGCATTCGGCGAGTGTTATCGACAGACAGACGGAGGTAAGTCCATGTCCCAATCTCTCAACGGCAAACGCGTGGCCATTCTGGTGACCGACGGTTTCGAGCAGGTCGAGCTGACCGGGCCCAAGGAGGCGCTGGAAAAGGCCGGCGCAACCGCCGAGATCATCTCCGCCAAGAACGGCGAGGTGACCGGCTGGAACCACACCACCCCGGCCTCCAAGTTCCATGTCGACAACACCTTCGACAGCGTCCGCATGGAGGATTACGACGCCGTGCTGCTGCCCGGCGGCGTGGTCAATTCCGACACCATCCGCACCGACAAAACCGCGCAGAAGCTGGTCCGGGCGGCGGCCGATGCGAACAAGCCCATCGCGGTGATCTGCCATGGCGGCTGGCTGCTGATCTCCGCCGACCTGGTCAAGGGCAAGCGCATGACCAGCTGGCCCTCGCTCACCGACGACCTGAAGAACGCCGGTGCCGAGTGGGTCGACGAGCAGGTGGTGGTGGACGGCCAGCTCATCAGCAGCCGCAAACCCGATGACATCCCGGCATTCAGCCAGGCGCTGATCGACGCCCTGTCCGCCTGAGCGAGACAGCGGCAGCACGCGGCGAGCGTTTTTCCGCCGACCCGGCGCGCGCCGCCTGCCGCTCGTTTAGAATGCCCGTCTTTTTTCCGGAGCCCTGCCGATGACCCTGCCCAGCCTGCGCCTCAAAGCCAATGCCGACCGCCGCCTGCGCGCGGGCCATCTGTGGGTCTACAGCAACGAGGTCGACACCGCGGCCACGCCCCTGGCCGGCTTCGCCGCTGGCGACCAGGCCATCCTCGAGGCCGCCGGAGGCAAGCCGCTGGGCATCGTCGGGGTGTCGCCGAACAACCTGATCTGCGCACGGCTGCTGTCGCGCGATCTCAAGCACAGCCTGGACAAGTCGCTGCTGGTGCATCGCATCCAGGTCGCGCTGTCGCTGCGCGAGCGCCTGTTCGATCAGCCGTGCTACCGCCTGATCTACGGTGATTCCGACCTGCTGCCGGGCCTGGTGGTGGACCGCTTCCACGACCACCTGGTGGTGCAGCTGGCTTCGGCCACCATGGAGCGCAACAAGGATGCCGTGCTGGAAGCGCTGGTGCAGGTGCTCAAGCCCCGCGGCGTGCTGTGGAAGAACGACTCCAGCGCCCGCGATGCCGAAGGCCTTGAACGCTACGTCGATACCGCCTTCGGCGTGGTACCGGAGTGGGTCGCGCTGGAAGAGAACGGCGTGAGGTTCGAGGCGCCGGTGTTGCAGGGCCAGAAGACCGGCTGGTTCTACGATCACCACATGAACCGTGCGCGCCTGGCGCCCTACGTCAAGGGCAAGCGCGTGCTCGACCTGTTCAGCTATATCGGTGGCTGGGGCGTGCAGGCCGCCGCCTTCGGTGCCAGCGAAGTGTTCTGTGTCGACGCCTCGGCCTTTGCCCTGGATGGCGTGGAGCGCAACGCTGCGCTCAATGGTGTGGCCGAGAAGATGACCTGCGTCGAAGGCGATGCCTTCGAGGCGATGAAGGAACTGAAGAGCGCCGAAGAGCGCTTCGACGTGGTGATCACCGATCCGCCGGCGTTCATCAAGCGCAAGAAGGATCTGAAGAACGGCGAGGCCGCCTACCGCCGCCTCAACGAAACCGCCATGCGGCTGCTGAACAAGGACGGCATCCTGGTCAGCGCCAGCTGTTCGATGCACCTGCCCGAGGACGACCTGCAGAACATCCTGCTCGGCAGCGCGCGCCATCTGGATCGCAACATCCAGCTGCTCGAGCGCGGTGCCCAGGGTCCGGATCACCCGGTGCATCCGGCGATCCCGGAGACCCGCTACATCAAGAGCCTGACCTGCCGCATCCTGCCCAACAGCTGACCCCTGCACCAGGCGCGCAAGGCGGTGGCGAACCGCCGCCCTGCGCCCATCCCTTATTCGATGCCCTTGCGCTGATCGCTCCACAACAGGCTGGTGCACAACCCGCAGAAGCGTCCGTAGAAAGTGCTGCGCGCACTTTCGTCGTCCATCAGGTGATAACGGAACCAGGCCGTCGTCGGGCCGCGATAGGCCCCGCCATCACCCACCGGCTCGAAGTGGCTGACATAGCGCCGCTCGCCCCAGAAGATCGGCACGTTGGCGCGAGTGAAGACCGGCTGCGCGTTCAGGTAAGGAATGGCAATGGTGTCGGCACCGCCGGACATCAGGAACATCGGCCCGCGCTGGTTGCGCTGCGACGACGAGTCATGGCCGAGACCAATGGTGTACGGCTGGATCGGCGCGGTGGCCTTCACGCGATCGTCCTGCCCGGCCATGATCGAGCCGCCACCGCCCTGGGAATGCCCCGAGGTCCCGACCCGCCCGGTGTTCAGCACGCCGACGTAAGTGCCATAGGTGCGGTTGCTCTCCTGCACCAGGTAATCCAGGCAGGCCAGCATGTCCCGCCCCGTGCCGGCGTTGGAGGTTTCCGCCGCGGCGACCACGAAGCCATGGCTGGCCCAATGGCTCAGCAGTCCGGAATAGGTGGTCGGCCCGGTACCGGTGCCGTTGCCCCAGAGGATGATCGGGTGGCGGACTCCGCCCTGGCCGAGCGTGCGTGGCCGGTAGACTCGGCAATTGGGCCCCTCGCTCTGGCTGGTTACCGCGTACGGCCCGTCGTTGTCGAAGCTCGAAACCGACGGAAAGGGCGCGCCGGGCGTATCGGGCAGCGGAGCGGCGGTGGCGGAAACGGACAGGGCGACCAGCGCCGTGGCACTCAGGCATCCAAGTGTAAACTTGCGCATCTGCATTCCTCGTTCTTGTCATTGGTATAAGGATTCATCGCCGGTCGAACGCTGCCCTACCGTCGCGAAACGGACACATACCGGCCGACCGCCAGCGGGCAGCACGCAACTCCAGTGGCGCGGCAGCCAGCGAAACGGTCGGGAATGGACTCTAGCGAGCGATAATCGACCCGCCAGTCGCACGCAGGCAGAAGCGGACCAGCGGTCAATGCGGCATTTTTCAGCGGATGTGCGTCTCGAACGCCTCCTCCGGCGTCGCCATGCGGCTAGCGCGCGGCATGCCGGCGTACCGGCAATCGTCCCGCCTGGCCCGGCTGCCGGAACGTGCGTAGAATCGGTGATATCTCGCCATTCACCACACGGCGGACCCTGAGCCCAGGCCCCACGAGCGATTACCCCGCCTCGACCCGGCCCCTTCCGAACGCACGGTCATCCTCCGTTGCATCCGGCACAGGCGTTGCTCACCATACGCATACCTCCGTTTACCTGATTAGCCGCAGGAACCGTCATGCCTGATTACCGTTCGAAAACCTCCACGCACGGCCGCAACATGGCCGGTGCCCGGGCGCTGTGGCGCGCCACCGGCATGAAGGACGAAGACTTCAAGAAGCCGATCATCGCCATCGCCAACTCCTTCACCCAGTTCGTCCCCGGCCACGTGCATCTGAAAGACATGGGCCAGCTGGTCGCCCGCGAGATCGAGAAGCACGGCGGCGTGGCCAAGGAATTCAACACCATCGCGGTCGACGACGGCATCGCCATGGGCCACGACGGCATGCTCTATTCGCTGCCGTCGCGCGAGATCATCGCCGACTCGGTGGAATACATGGTCAATGCGCATTGTGCCGACGCCATCGTCTGCATCAGCAACTGCGACAAGATCACCCCCGGCATGCTGATGGCCGCGCTGCGTCTGAACATCCCGGTGGTGTTCGTTTCCGGCGGGCCGATGGAAGCCGGCAAGACCAAGCTGGCCAACCACGGCCTGGACCTGGTCGACGCCATGGTGGTGGCCGCCGACGACTCCTGCTCCGACGAGAAGGTCGCCGAATACGAGCGCAGCGCCTGCCCCACCTGCGGCAGCTGCTCGGGCATGTTCACCGCCAACTCGATGAACTGCCTGACCGAAGCCCTCGGCCTGTCCCTGCCGGGCAACGGCACCACGCTGGCCACCCACGCCGACCGCGAGCAGCTGTTCCTGCGCGCCGGGCGTATCGCCGTCGAGCTGTGCAAGCGTTACTACCAGGACGGCGACGAGTCCGTACTGCCGCGCAACGTGGCCAGCCGCAAGGCCTTCGAAAACGCCATGACCCTGGACATCGCCATGGGCGGCTCGACCAACACCATCCTGCACCTGCTGGCCGCCGCCCAGGAAGCCGAGGTCGACTTCGACCTGCGCGACATCGACGCGCTGTCGCGCAAGGTGCCGCAGCTGTGCAAGGTGGCACCGAACATCCAGAAGTACCACATGGAAGACGTGCACCGCGCCGGCGGCATCTTCTCCATCCTCGGCGAGCTGGCCCGCGGCGGCCTGCTGCACACCGATGTTTCCACCGTGCACAGCCCGAGCATGGCCGATGCCATCGCCGAATGGGACATCACCCAGACCCAGGACGAAGCGGTACATACCTTCTTCAAGGCCGGCCCGGCGGGCATCCCGACCCAGGTCGCCTTCAGCCAGGCCACCCGCTGGCCGAGCCTGGACCTGGACCGTGCCGAAGGCTGCATCCGCAGCGTCGAGCACGCCTATTCCCAGGAAGGCGGCCTCGCCGTGCTCTACGGCAACATCGCCCTGGACGGCTGCGTGGTGAAGACCGCCGGCGTGGACGAGTCCATCCACGTGTTCGAAGGCACGGCGAAGATCTACGAAAGCCAGGACAGCGCCGTGAAAAGCATCCTCGCCGACGAGGTGAAGCCAGGCGACATCGTCATCATTCGCTACGAAGGTCCGAAGGGCGGCCCGGGCATGCAGGAAATGCTCTACCCGACCTCGTATCTGAAGTCCAAGGGCCTCGGCAAGGAATGCGCGCTGCTCACCGACGGTCGCTTCTCTGGCGGCACCTCCGGCCTGTCCATCGGCCACGCCTCGCCGGAAGCGGCCGCGGGCGGCGCCATCGGCCTGGTACAGGACGGCGACAAGGTGCTGATCGACATTCCCAACCGCACCATCAACCTGCTGGTCAGCGACGAGGAAATCGCTCATCGCCGCCACGTGCAGGACAAGAAGGGCTGGAAGCCGGCGCAGCCGCGCGCGCGCAAGGTCTCGACCGCGCTCAAGGCCTACGCCCTGCTCGCTACCAGCGCCGACAAGGGTGCGGTGCGCAACAAGGCGATGCTGGAAGGCTGATCGCTGCGACAAGAAAAAACCCGGCCCTGTGCCGGGTTTTTTTATGCGCGCGGCTCGTGCAGCCGGGCCGTCACGTAATCCGCGATCGCCAGACAGGCAGTCAGGCCCGGCGACTCGATGCCGAACAGGTTCACCAGCCCGCCGACGCCGTGCTGCGCCGGGCCATCGATGCGAAAGTCCGCGGCCGCCTCGCCGGGCCCGCTGATCTTCGGGCGGATGCCGATGTAGGCCGGTTGCAACGAAGCGTCCGGCAGCGCCGGCCAATAACGGCGAATCGCCGCGTAGAAGCTTTCGGCCCGTTCCGGCTCGATGCGATAGTCGAGCGCCTCGACCCACTGCACGTCCGGGCCGAAACGCGCCTGGCCGGCCAGATCCAGGGTCAGGTGCACGCCAAGCCCGCCGGGCTCGGGCAGCGGATAGACCAGATGGCGAAACGGCGTGCGCCCGCTCAGGCTGAAGTAGCTGCCCTTGGCGAAGAACTGCCGCGGCCGCGCGGCCGGGTCCAACCCGGCGGTGTGCGCGGCGAGGATGGGCGCACCATGCCCGGCGCAATTCACCACGGTGCGGGCCAGCAGCTGCAGCGGATCGGCGCCGCCCACCTCGACCTGCAAGCCTGCGCTGCCAGCCGTGATCGCCGTTACCGGCGCGTTCAGTGCCAGCACCGCGCCGTGGCGCTCGGCATCGCCCAGCAGTGCCAGCATCAGCGCGTGGCTGTCGATGATGCCGGTACTCGGTGAGAGCAGCCCAGCCACCGCCTGTACTTCCGGCTCCAGCGCCAGCACCTCCCGCCCATCGAGGTACTGCAGGTCATCGACCCCATTGGCCAGCGCGTGCCGCCGCAGTTGTTCCAGCGCAGCGATCTGGGCCTCGTCGGTGGCGACGATCAGCTTGCCGCAACGTCGATGGGCCACGCCGTGGCTGTTGCAGAAATCGTAGAGGTGGCGACGCCCGGCCACGCACAACCGGCCCTTGAGCGAGCCCTGCGGGTAGTAGATGCCGGCGTGGATGACTTCGCTGTTGCGCGCGCTGGTGGCGGTGCCAAAGGCCGCCTCGGCTTCCAGTATCAGCACCTCGCGACCGGCCAGCGCCAGTGCACGCGCCACCGCCAGCCCGACCACTCCCGCACCCACCACCACGCAATCCACCCGATCCATGCCAGACTCCTCGACCCGAACAGCCCAAGCCTGCCGCAACCACAGCGGTCGGCCAAGGGTCGGATGACCTGACGAAGCAGTTAAAGGAAACACCGGCATGCGCATCGGCCTGATCTCCGACACCCACGGCCTGCTCCGCCCCGAGGCGGTGGCGGCACTGCAGGGCTGCGCACAGATCATTCACGCCGGCGATATCGGCAAACCGCAGGTGCTCGACGGGCTGCGCGCCATCGCGCCGCTGGAGGCGATCCGCGGCAATATCGATACGGCCGACTGGGCGCAGGTGCTGCCCGAACGGCTCGACCTGCGCATCGGGGGTCTCACCCTGCACGTGCTGCACGACCTCAAGCAGCTGGATATCGACCCGCTTGCCGCCGGCGTCGACGTGGTGATCGCCGGCCACTCGCACAAACCGAAGGTCGAGCGGCGCGATGGCGTGCTCTACGTGAACCCGGGCAGCGCCGGTCCGCGACGCTTCAGCCTGCCGATCAGCCTGGCGCTGCTGGAGCTGAACGACGGCCAGGCGCAGGTGGAGCTGATCAGCCTCAGCTGACGCCCATGTAGCGATCGGCGCGGTGATTGATCGCCAGCACCAGATTCAGCGCCACGGCGCCGAGCACCGACAGCAGGACCTTGTCCACCGGTACGACGAACACCGCGGCCATGACGATCAGCGCGTCGATGCCCATCTGGAAGGTACCGGCGCGCAGGCCGAAACGCTCCTGCAGAAACAACGCGAGGATGTTCACCCCGCCAAGACTGGCGCGATGGCGGAACAGGATCAGCAGGCCGATGCCGATGGCGAAACCACCGAACACTGCGGCGTAGACCACGTTCAGCTCGGCGAAGCGTACCCACTGCGGGGTCAGCTCGGCGAACAGCGAGACCAGCCCTACTGCGCAGACGGTGCGCAGGGTGAACTTCCAGCCCATGCGCCAGATCGCCAGTGCATAGAACGGCAGGTTGAGCAGGAAGAACACCGGGCCGAACGACCAGCCGGCCAGGTACTTGAGCAAAAAGGCCAGCCCAACGGTGCCGCCGGTCAGCAGCCCGGCGTGGCTGTAGAAGGCGACGCCAAGGGCGACCAGCGCGGTGCCGGTGAGCAGCGCCAGAGCGTCCTCCCACAGCGGGTGACGAACGAAGATCGCCGATACGCGCTCGGCTTGCGGCACGTCGGATTCGCGGGTTTGCATCGGCTGGGTCTCGAAAACGGTTGTTGCGAAGGATAGAAGCTGGGCAGACGGAAGGACTTGGCGTCGATCAAGCAAAGACGGCGCCGATCAGCGCCGTTGCCAGGTCTCGAACCGATACGCAGGCGCCTCGCCCTCGGCCGGATGCGGCTGGCTGTCGATGCACTGCCATTCGTGCTCGTCGAATACCGGGAAGAAGGCATCGCCCTCGGGCTGCGCGTCGATCCGTGTCAGGTAAAGCCGCTGCGCCTGCCCCAGCGCCTGGGCGTACAGCTGCGCACCGCCGATCAGCATCAGCTCGGCGACACCCTGCTCGCGCGCCCACTGCTCGGCACGCACCAGCGCGGCATCCAGATCGGTGAAGGTTTCCGCGCCGTCGAGCTGCAGATCGGCCTGGCGACTGACCACCAGGTTGAGCCGCCCCGGCAGCGGGCGGCCGAGCGAGTCCCAGGTCTTGCGACCCATGATGATCGGCTTGCCAAGGGTCATGGCCTTGAAATGCTTGAGATCGGCGGGCAGATGCCAGGGCATGCGGTTGTCGAGGCCGATCACGCGGTTCTGCGCGAGGGCGGCGATCATGGCGAGGGGAAGGCGGGTCTGATTCATGGCGGCGAGAATACCAGAGCGGCCCCGATTCCCGCAGCGCCAGCCGTTCGTCGGTTTAACCGTTTTGCAACGCAAGGGGCAACGCAGCGTCAACGTCCGGTCATGCAAGTGGCGCAGGCTGTGACATCCAAACCGAGGAGATGCCGAAATGGCCCGCAAGACCACCGCTTCCCTTCGCCGCTGGCTCACCGCCTGCACCCTGTTGCTACCGCTCTCCGGCTTCGCTGCGCCGGATGAACACGCCGCGAAACACCAGGCTGCGCGGGGCGAGCCGACCCCGCTGGTGATCGCCCATCGCGGCGCCAGCGGCTATGTACCGGAGCACACCCTGGCCGCCTATGCCCTGGCCGTTTTCCAGGGCGCCGACTACATCGAGCCGGACCTGGTGATGACCCGTGACGGCCATATCGTCGCCCGCCACGACAACGAGCTGGGCCTGACCACCGATGTCGCCCAGCGACCCGAGTTTGCCGATCGCAAGCGCACCCAGCAGGTCGACGGCGTCACCCTCACCGGCTGGTTCAGCGAAGACTTCACCCTCGCCGAGCTGAAGACCCTGCGCGCCATCGAGCGCATCCCGGATATCCGCCCGGGCAATGCCCGCATGGACGGCAGCCTGGAAATCCCGACCCTGCAGGAGATCATCGACCTGGTGAAAACACTGCAGCTCAGCCAGGGCCGGCGCATCGGCCTGTACCCGGAAACCAAGCATCCGACCCATTTCCAGCAGCTCGGCCTGGCCATGGAGAAGCCGCTGGTGCGCATCCTCACCCGCAACGGCTACGTCGGGCGCCACGCGCCGGTGTATATCCAGTCGTTCGAGGTGGACAACCTCAAGACCCTCAGCCGCCTGACCCAGCTGCGCCTGGTGCAGCTGTTCAGCTCCGGCCAGCCGTATGACCAGCAGGTGCGCGGGACCAAGCTGACCTACGCGCAGATGGCCACTCCCGCCGGGCTCAAGGCCATCTCCCGCTATGCCGCTGGCGTCGGCCCGGAGAAGAGCTACATCATCCCGCGTGACGGCAACGGCAATCTGGGCACGCCGACCGGCTTCGTCGCCGCGGCCCATGCGGTCGGGCTCAAGGTCCACCCGTACACCTTCCGCGCAGAAAACGCCTTCCTCCCGGCCAACCTGCGCAGCAGCGACAAGCGCCACGAGCGCGGCGACAGCGAAGCGGAGATCCGCGCCTTCCTCGATGCCGGCATCGATGGCCTGTTCATCGACCAGCCGGATATCGCCGTGCGCCTGCGCAACGCCGACTGATGACCACAGCGGGGAGCCGCAACGGCTCCCCGTTTCCCCGTTCCGCGCGGCAGCGGTTATCCTCAGGGCTCGACCCGCCAGCGAGAAGCCGCGTGACCGTCCGCCCCTCTCCCGATCTCACTCCGCTCGACCGAATCTGGCTGACCGAAGCCGTGCGCCTGCGCGAAGAGCATGCCGGGCCGCTGGACGACGACGAGGCCAACCGCCAGGCCCGTACCCAGGGCGGCGATCTGTCGGCGCTGATCGAGCGCCGCGCGCTCTGGCTGGCGCACCGTGACGGGCTCATCGAGGCGCTCCGGCACTGGCGTCAGGGCGCCCGCCTGGGCGCGCTCGCGCTGATCCTGCTGGCGCTCTTCACCGGTGCCGGGCTGGCCTTCGCCGCACTGGGCGACGGGCAGCGACCGGTCAACGTGTTCTGGGCGCTGGGCAGCCTGCTCGGGTTGAACCTGCTGACCCTGCTCGGCTGGCTGCTCGGCCTGCTGCTGACCGGTGACAGCAGCGGCGCGCTGGGGCGGCTGTGGCTCTGGCTGAGCGAAAAGCTCGCCCGCGATGCCCGCGCCGCGCAGCTGGCCCCAGCCCTGCTGAGCGTGCTGCATCAGCGCCGACTCGGCCGCTGGTTGCTGGGAACAGGCGTGCACGCCCTATGGCTGCTGGCGATGGCCAGCGCCTTGCTCACCCTCCTCGCCCTGCTGGCGACCCGCCGCTACGGCTTCGTCTGGGAAACCACCATCCTTGGCGAGAACGCCTTCGTCGGCCTGACCCAGGCCTTCGGCGCGCTGCCGGCCCTGCTCGGCTTCAGCGTGCCGGATGTCGAGCAGATCCGCGCCAGTGGCGCACTCGCCGGCGATCTGGACGGCGCCCGGCAACGCTGGGCCGGCTGGCTGGTCGGCGTGCTGCTGGTCTACGGCCTGCTGCCGCGACTGCTGCTGGCGA
Source organism: Stutzerimonas frequens (assembly GCF_024448335.1). GTDB lineage: Bacteria > Pseudomonadota > Gammaproteobacteria > Pseudomonadales > Pseudomonadaceae > Stutzerimonas > Stutzerimonas frequens. The sequence continues at coordinate 150,340 of NZ_JAMOHM010000007.1, read as the reverse complement.
GCCTCTGCCTGTGGCGCTGGCGGCGTGGACGGGCTGCGCTGACCCTCGATCTGAACCTGCCGGCCTACCGCCTGCTGCGCGAACGCCTGCAGCCACCCAGCGAGCGCCTCGGCATCCGTGATGCGGCGCCCGCCCAACTGCACGCACCGACTGCCGGCGCTCAGCTCGATGGCAGCGCTGGCGCCGTACTGGTGGCCATCGAGCTGGACGGCAGCCGCCCGTGGCCGCCGGCTCTGTCCAAGGGTATCGCCGATGCCGGCATCCTCGACGACCGCGAGGGACGCCGACGGCTGCTCGATCAACTCACCCGCTTTCCGCCGGCACGCCTGGCCGTCGCCTGTGATCCGCGACGCTCACCCGACCGCGGCACCCTGGCGCTGATCGGCGAGCTGTCGCGCTGCGCGGCGGCGACTCGCGTCTGGCTGTTGCAGGCACCCCCGGGCGAGGCGCTGGACAGCGCGCGCCTGGAAGACTGGCATCAGGCGCTGGATACCCTGGGGCTGACGCATTCGAGCTGCGCCCCGCTGCGCTGGCTGGAGACAGGCCATGACTGAAGCGCTGAAACTGGCCGTGGTCGGCCATACCAATGTCGGCAAGACCTCGCTGCTGCGCACCCTGACCCGCGACATCGGCTTCGGTGAGGTCTCGCACCGGCCGAGCACCACCCGCCACGTCGAGGGTGCGCGGCTGTCGGTGGACGGCGAGCCGCTGCTGGAGCTCTACGACACCCCCGGCCTGGAAGATGCCATCGCCCTGCTCGACTACCTCGAACGGCTGGAGCGCCCCGGTGAGCGCCTCGACGGCCCGGCACGCACTGCGCGCTTTCTCGACGGCAGCGAGGCACGCCAGCGCTTCGAGCAGGAAGCCAAGGTGCTGCGTCAGTTGCTGGCCAGCGACGCCGGGCTCTACGTGATCGACGCCCGTGAGCCGGTGCTGGCCAAGTACAAGGACGAGCTGGCGGTGCTCGCCGGCTGCGGCAAGCCGCTGTTGCCGGTGCTCAACTTCGTCGCCCAGCCGGGGCACCGCGACGAGGAATGGCGTCAGGCCCTGGCCCGCCTCGGCCTGCATGCACTGGTGCGCTTCGACAGCGTGGCGCCACCCGTGGACGGTGAGCGCCGGCTGTACGAAAGCCTGGCGCTGCTGCTGGAGCAGGCGCGCCCCAAGCTGCAGCGACTGATCGAGGACCACGAGGCCCAGGCTGCCGCACGCCTGGCCAGCGGCCAGCGACTGATCGCCGAACTGCTGGTGGATGTCGCCGCCTGCCGACGCAGCGTGGCCGCACAGCCGGAACTGGAGCGCGGCGCCATACGTGAATTGCACGACGCCGTGCGCAGCCGCGAGCAGCGCTGCGTCGAGGCCCTGCTGCGGCTGTACGCCTTCCGCAAGGAGCAGGCGGCGGCCAGCGAGCTGCCGCTGCTCGACGGGCGCTGGGGCGACGACCTGTTCAACCCGGAGACCCTCAAGCAGCTGGGCGTGAAGATCGGCAGCGGCATGGCCGCAGGCGCAGCCGCCGGTGCCGGGGTCGACCTGATGGTCGGTGGCATCACCCTCGGAGCCGCGGCGCTGCTCGGCGCCATTGCCGGCGGCGGCGCGCAGACCGCGCGGCACTATGGCAATCGCCTGCTCGGCAAGCTCAAGGGGCAGCGCGAGCTGAGCGTCGACGACGCCGTACTGCGCCTGCTCGCCCTGCGCCAGCGTCAACTGCTGGCCGTGCTCGCGACTCGGGGGCACGCCGCCACCGAGGCGATCCGCCTGGCCACGCCGCAGGATCAGGGCTGGCGCGAGGGCAAGCTGCCCGAAGCCCTGCAACGCTGTCGCGCCCATCCCGAGTGGTCGTCGCTCAACCCCGGCGCCCGCCTGCAGGACGGCGAGCGTCAGGCGGCGCTGGACGAGCTGGAAACTCAACTGCAGGAAAACTGAGCCGATCAGGTGGAGCGTAGGGTGGGCTTCAGCCCACCAGCGGGTGGCGTGCGCGGGGTTGTCGGTGGGCTGAAGCCCACCCTACCCCTGTGGTGTCTGCCGCATGATCCGTGGCGATTTCGGCAAAGGCAGGGACTAACCGAGCATTTCCCCATGAATCCGCGCGCATCGCGCTTTGGCGGCCGGCACCGGCGCACGTGCGACCCGCAAGGTGCACAGCGTTGCCAGCATGATCAGCAACCCACCCGCCCAGCCCATCGGTCCCAGCCGCTCACCCAGCCAGAGACCGGCGATGATCGCGCCGAACAGCGGTTCGGAGCCCATCAGCAGCGACACCCGCGTTGCACTGCTGCGCCCCAGCGCGCGGTTCTGCGCAAACATGGCAAACAGCGTGGCGAACAGCACCAGATACAGCGTGCCGAACCAGAAGCCCGGCTCCACCGGCAGCGCCGGCAGTCCGCCCGCCAGCGACACGCCGAGCAGCATGCAGCCCGCCGCAACGACTCCACTCTGCACCGCAGTCAGCGCCAGTGCCGGGATTTCCCGGCCGGCCGTCAATCGCCGGGTCAGGCAGACCAGCACCGCGCGCAGCAAAGCGGCGGCCAGCATCAGCGCATCGCCGAGATTGAGCGACAGCTGCGGCCCGCCGGTCAGCAGCCAGACGCCCGCCAGCGACAGCGCGCAGGCGAGCAACAGCGTGCTGTGCGGCCGCTGGCGCAGCAGCAGCCATTCCATGAATGGCGTGATCACCACGCACAGGCTGATCAGAAACGCCGCATTGCTGGCGCTGGTCAGCATCACGCCCCAGGTCTCACAGAGAAAGATCGCCAGCATCACCAGCCCCAGCGGCAGGCCGGGGCGCAGCGCCCGGCGACCGGCGCCGCGCAGTTGCGGCAGCAGCAGGACAAAGGTCAGGCCGAAGCGGATAGCCAGAAAACCCAGCACCGGGTAGAACAGCAGCGCCTGCTTGGCCACCGCGTAGCTGCTGCCCCAGATCAGCGCCACCGTCAGCAGCATGCCATCGGCCAGCCACAGCCCCTGTCTCAACGTGCCTTTCATGTTCGAATCCCCGCACCAATCAGGCGCTGATTGTCGGCCCTGTCGCGGCAGTCGATAATCCAGCGAAACAGCACAGGACCTGTTCCGCATGGGAACGAATGACAGCGCAGCCCTGCTGCCCTACATGGCCGTATTCGTGCGGGTGGTCGAGGCCGGCAGCTTCTCGGGCGCCGCGCGTCTGCTGGGCAGCACACCGTCGGCGGTGAGCCGCCAGGTGGCACGGCTGGAGCAGGCCCTGGCGCTGCGCCTGCTGGAACGCACGACACGCCAGCTGCGGCTGAACGAGGCCGGGGCGGAGTTTTACCAGCATTGCCGGGACATGCTCGATGCGGCCGATGCCGCCGTCGCCATCGGCGAGCGGCTGATGCGCAGCCCGCGCGGGCTGGTGCGCCTGAGCGTACCGAAGGCCTATGGCAAGTTCGTCGTCGGGCCGTTGATGCCGGCCTTTCTCCAGCGCTACCCCGAGGTCGATGTGCAGCTGCGGATCAGCGACCAGAGCCCGGACCTGATCGAGGACGGTTTCGACCTGCTGGTGCAGGTCACCGACAATCCACCCGAAGGCCTGGCCGGCAAGCCGCTCGGGCCGGTGCGCCAGCTGCTCTGCGCCAGCCCCGACTACCTGCAGCGCCACGGCGAGCCGCAACATCCGCAGGACCTGCTGCGCCACAGCTGTCTGTATCTGGGGGAAACGGCGGGAGACAATCGCTGGCACCTGCGCCGCGGCGAGCTGCAGGAAACGGTGACGGTGCGCGGTCGCTACATCAGCAACCACAGCGAGGCCCGGTTACTGGTGGCGCTGGCGGGCCTGGGCATCACCTGCCTGCCGCATTTCACCGCTGCCCAGGCGCTGGCCGAGGGGCAGCTGCGCGAAGTGCTGCCGCAGTGGCGCTACACCGGCTCCTACCAGGGCGCGGCCTGGCTGCTGTGGCGACAGAATCACCACCTGCCGCCGAAGACACGGGCGCTGATCGACTACCTGAGCGAGGCGCTGATAGCCAGCTGAGCGCAGCGCGCACCCGCACGCGCACCGCTACCGGCGCGCCTATCAGCGCTCCTTGGTGCCTTCCACTTCCTCGGCCATGCGTGCCAGGCCGAGGTGGCGCACGTCGGTGCCGCGCACCAGGTAGATCACCAGTTCTGCGATGTTGCGCGCGTGGTCGCCGATGCGTTCCAGCGAGCGCAGCGCCCAGATCACGCTGAGCACGCGGGAGATCGAGCGCGGATCTTCCATCATGTAGGTGACCAGCTCGCGCAGGGCGGTCTTGTACTCGCGGTCGACGGTTTTGTCGTATTGCGCCACCGACAGCGCGAGGTCGGCATCGAAGCGGGCGAAGGCGTCGAGCGCTTCCTGCACCATCTTGCGCACCTGGTCGCCGATGTGACGCACCTCGACGTAACCCTTGGGCGACTCGCCTTCCTCGCACAGCTGGATGGCGCGGCGGGCGATCTTGGTCGCCTCGTCACCGATGCGCTCGAGGTCGATCACCGACTTGGAGATGCTGATGATCAGGCGCAGATCGGAGGCCGCCGGCTGGCGGCGGGCGAGGATGCGCACGCATTCCTCATCGATATTGCGCTCCATCTGGTTGATCTGGTCATCCACCTCACGAACCTGCTGGGCGAGCCCCGAATCGGCCTCGATCAGCGCGGTGACCGCGTCGTTGACCTGCTTCTCCACCAGCCCGCCCATGGCCAGCAGGTGGCTGCGCACCTCCTCGAGCTCGGCGTTGAACTGTTGGGAGATGTGTTGGGTATGGCTGTCTTTGCTGATCATCATCGAGCCCTTGCGAAACTGTGGTTCTCTCGCCGGACGAGCCGGCCCTTGGCAAAGCGTGCTGCGCTAGGAGGCGGCGCGCAGACAGTACAAACGAGTACGGCAAGCGCCGCCGAAAACGCGCAGCGCGGTTTGCCATGGCCGGCTAGCCGTAGCGGCCGGTGATGTAGTCTTCCGTCTGCTTCTTGGCCGGGTTGGTGAACAGCGTATCCGTATCGCCGTACTCGATCAGCTTGCCCATGTACATGAACGCGGTGTAGTCGGACACCCGCGCGGCCTGCTGCATGTTGTGGGTAACGATGACGATGGTGTATTTGGATTTCAGCTCGTAGATCAGCTCTTCGACCTTCAGCGAGGAGATCGGGTCGAGGGCCGAACTCGGCTCGTCGAGCAACAGCACTTCCGGCTGCACGGCGATGGTGCGGGCGATCACCAGGCGCTGCTGCTGACCACCGGAGAGGCCGAGTGCCGATTCGTGCAGGCGATCCTTGACCTCGTCCCACAGCGCCGCGCCCTTGAGCGCCCACTCGACGGTCTCGTCGAGCACGCGCTTCTGCTTGATACCCTGGATGCGCAGGCCGTAGACCACGTTCTCGTAGATGCTCTTGGGGAACGGGTTGGGCTTCTGGAACACCATGCCGACGCGACGGCGCAGGTCGGCCACGTCTTCGCCCTTGCGGTAGATGTTGGTGCCGTCGAGGTTGATCGCGCCCTCGATGCGGCAGCCGTCGACCAGGTCGTTCATACGGTTGAAGCAGCGCAGCAGGGTCGACTTGCCGCAGCCGGACGGCCCGATGAAGGCCGTCACGCGCTGGCGCGGGATGTTCATGCTGACGTTGAACAGCGCCTGCTTCTGGCCGTAGTACAGGCTGAGGTCAGGCACCTCGATGGCGACCTGCTCGTTGGCCAGGTTCAGGCTGCGCTTGTCGCGTCCCAGCGCGGAAATGTCGATGGAGTGGGTGTTGGTTTGCATGTGCTCGCTCCGTTTGCAGCCCCGGGCTGCAAGCTATTGGCTGCAAGCCAGGCCGGTTGCCTCGTCTCGAAGCAGACCGCCGGGCTTGCAGCACCAATCAATGATCCAGCGCCTTGTATTTCTCGCGCAGGTGGTTGCGGATGACGACCGCACTGAAGTTGAGAATCGCGATGACCAGCACCAGCAAGAACGCCGTGGCGTAGACCAGCGGGCGCGCTGCCTCGACGTTGGGGCTCTGGAAGCCGACGTCGTAGATGTGGAAGCCCAGGTGCATGATCTTCTGATCCAGATGCAGGTAGGGGTAGTTGCCGTTGAGCGGCAGGTTCGGTGCCAGCTTGACCACGCCGACCAGCATCAGCGGCGCCACTTCGCCGGCGGCACGCGCCACGGCGAGGATCAGGCCGGTCATCATCGCCGGGCTGGCCATCGGCAGCACCACCTTCCACAGCGTCTCGGACTTGGTCGCGCCGAGAGCCAGCGAGCCTTCGCGGATCATCCGCGGAATGCGCGCCAGGCCTTCCTCGGTGGCGACGATCACCACCGGCAGGGTGAGGATGGCCAGGGTCAGCGAGGCCCACATCAGACCCGGCGTGCCGAACACCGGCGCCGGCGCGGCTTCCGGATAGAACAGGCGGTCCAGCGAGCCGCCCAGCACGTAGACGAAGAAGCCCAGGCCGAACACGCCGTAGACGATCGACGGCACGCCGGCCAGGTTGTTCACGGCGATGCGGATGATGCGGGTGAGCAGGCCCTGCTTGGCGTATTCGCGCAGGTAGACCGCGGCGATCACGCCGAACGGGGTGACGATCACCGCCATGATCAGGGTCATCAGCACGGTGCCGAAGATCGCCGGGAACACGCCGCCCTCGGTATTGGCCTCGCGCGGTTCGTCGCTGACGAACTCCCACAGCTTGGCGAAGTAGAACATCAGCTTCTGCGCCGTCGACATGGCATTGGGCTGGAACGCTCGCACCACCTTGCCCAGGCTGATCTCCTGTTCGCGGCCATCGGCGGTGCGCACGGTGATGCTGTCGCGGTTGAACTGCTGCTGCAGCGCCACCAGCTTGTCTTCCAGCACACGGTACTCGGCATCCCACTCGGCGCGCTCGGCGTCCAGATCGGCCTGGGCGGCCGCGTCCAGGCGATCGTCCAGCTCCAGCTTGCGGGTCTTCAGGCGCAGACGCTCGAGGCCGTGGTTGATGCGGCCGATCTCCACCTTCTCGATGCGCGAGATCTGCGTGTGCAGCTCATCGACGCGGTCGATGCGTGCCTGCAGTTCGTTCCAGGCACCTTCGCCCTCGGCGACCAGCTGGCCGGCTTCCTTCACGTTGAGCAGGAAACCATAGAAATTGCCCCACTCACGGCGCTCCAGCACCATCAGCTCGGCGGGTGTGCGCTGGTTGCTCAGCCACTCACCCACGACCCAGGAGAAGTCCGCGCCGTAGACCTCGCGGTTGCCGACCTTGAGCAGCTCGCGGGTCATGAACTCGCCGCCCTCGACGTTCACCGGCAGGCCGCTGGCCGCCAGGCGCGCCCGCGGCACTTCTTCGGCCTGCACGACCTCGCCGGCCAGCACACGCGTCTCGGCGCCGGGCACGCTGTAGTCGGCGACGATCACGTCGGCCGGCCAGAAGTGCGCCAGGCCGCGCACGGCAATGATCGCCAGCAACCCCAGGGTCATGATCACGGCGATGGACACCGCGCCGGCGTTCATCCAGATCCAGGGTGTGCCGCTCTTGACCCAGGTGTTCAACGAATCCTTTTTCACGGATCGATACCTTTTGCGAAGTCTGGTTTACAGGCTGGCGTACTTGCCGCGCAGCCGCTGGCGGATCAGCTCGGCCAGGGTGTTCATGACGAAGGTGAACATCAGCAGGACCAGCGCGGCGAGGAACAGCACGCGGTAATGGGTGCCACCGACTTCGGATTCGGGCATTTCCACCGCGACGTTGGCGGCCAGGGTGCGCATGCCTTCGAAGATGTTGGCTTCCATGATCGGCGTGTTGCCGGTGGCCATCAGCACGATCATGGTCTCGCCCACCGCGCGGCCCATGCCGATCATCAGCGCCGAGAAGATGCCTGGGCTGGCGGTCAACAGCACCACGCGGATCAGGGTCTGCCAGGGCGTGGCACCGAGTGCCAGCGAGCCCAGGGTGAGGCTCTTCGGCACGCTGAAGACGGCGTCTTCGGCAATCGAATAGATCGTCGGGATCACCGCGAAGCCCATCGCCAGGCCGATTACCAGGGCGTTGCGCTGATCGAACGGGATGCCCATGTCGTTGGACAGCCACAGGCGCATGTCCCCGCCGAAGAACCAGTTTTCCAGATGGCCACTGATTTCCAGCGAGCCGAAACCGATCAGCAGGATCACCGGAATCAGCAGCACTGCTTCCCAGCCCTCCGGAACCGCCAGACGCACCCGCTGTGGCAGGCGACTCCAGGTCCAGGCGGCGAAGAGAATGCCCACCGGCATGAGCAACAGCAGGCTGAAGATGCCCGGCAGATGGTTCTCCAGGAAGGGCGCGAGGAACAGGCCGGCAAAGAAGCCGAGGATCACCGTCGGCAGTGCCTCCATCAGCTCGATCACCGGCTTGACCTTGCGGCGCAGCGACGGCGCCATGAAGTAGGCGGTGTAGAAAGCCGCGCAGATGGCCAGCGGCGCGGCCAGCAGCATGGCGTAGAAGGCCGCCTTGAGCGTACCGAAGGCCAGCGGCGCGAGGCTCAGCTTGGGTTCGAAGTCGGTATTGGCCGAGGTGGACTGCCAGACGTAATCCGGCTCCGGGTAACTCTCGTACCAGACCTTGCCCCACAGCGCGCTCCAGGAAATTTCCGGGTGCGGATTGTCGATCACGAAACGCTGCAGGCCCTTGTCGGACTCCACCAGCAGGCGGGTTGCGCGGGGCGACAGTGCGGCCAGCGCAGCGCCGTCGGCAACCTGCTCCTTGAGCAGGGTGCGGTACGCGGTGCTGTGGAATACACCGACGTTGCCGCTGTCGTCCAGGACGAGGAAACCCTTGCGCCGCTCTTCCGGCAGGATCTGCCGAATCGGACTGCTGCCCAGCTGGAAGTTGCGCACGTTCTTCAGCTCGGCCTGGCCGTCGGCGGCGCGGACCATGAACCATTGCCCGACGGTACCCTTGGAATCGCCCACCATCAGCGAGATGCCGCCCAGCAGCGGGCTGATCGTGGTGATCTCGCTACCATCGCCGACCAGCTTGTAACGGCCATTGAGTTGCTTGCGGCGCAGATCGAAGACATCCGCACTGGCCTTGCCGCTAACCGCGTAGAGCCACATGTGGCGCGGATCGATCAGCAGCTGGCGAATCGGCTCGGCCAGTTGCGGCAGGTCGAGGCGCTCCTGCTCCAGCGTCACTTCGCCGGTCATCAGGTTTTCGCTGCTGGCGATGCGCTGGGAGTGCAGAGCGGTGCCGGTTGCCCCGGCGACCAGCAGGGTCTTGCCGTTCAGGCTGATGGCGGCGCGCTCGATGGGGCGGCCTTCCGGATCGAGCTCAAGCGGCGCCTCGCCGAAGGGATAGGCGAGCTCGGGGGTGATGGTCTTCTGGTTGTTCGGGTAGGTGACCTTGTAGTTGTGCTCCAGCACCAGGGCCTGGCCATTGTCCAGACCGAGCACCAGCCGGCGGGTGCCGGGGGTGTCCTGGCCCACCGAGACGATGCGGCTGCCTTCCGGCAGCGGCAGGGGCTTGCTCGTCAGCAGCGCACCGTCGCGCAGGCTGAAGAAACGCGCCTGCCCGTCCTCGCCCAGACGCAGGGCGACCTGGTTCTGCTCCTCGATGGCCAGCAGCAGCGGCTTGCCGGCATCGGCCAGCCAGGCCGCCTGCTGAGCCTTGCGGGCCTCCAGCTCGGCGCCCTGGAACATCGGCAGCACGACCTGCGCCAGATAGAAGAAGATCAGGGTGATGGCGCCCAGCACGGCCAGGCCGCCGATGGACACGTACCAGCGCGCCAGGTGGTCTTTCAGCGCGCGTATGCGCCGCTTGCGCTGCAGTGCCGGCGTGTTGAAGTCCAGCCGTTGCACATCGGAATTCGCGGTCATGTTGTCCATGTCGTTCATGCCAGGCTCCTGGGCCGAGCGGCCCTTCGGGGCGCCTAATCTAATAAAGCCGTGTGACAGAAAAGTTACAGCCAGGTGACGCGACGATGCCCGCCAGCGCGTTCAGCGTGGCGGGCATCTGCGCATGGCCGGCGCGCTAAGGCGCCGGCCGTCACGCGGGTCTTACAGACCCAGTTCCTGCATGGTCTTGTCGACCACCTTCTTCGGCAGCGGGATGTAGCCGTCCTTGACCACGACTTCCTGACCCTGCTTGGAGAGCACCAGCTTGAGGAACTCGGCGTCGATCGGGCTCAGCGGCTTGTTCGGCGCCTTGTTGACGTAGACGTAGAAGAAGCGAGCCAGCGGGAACTTGCCGGCCAGAGCGTTCTCTTCGTTGGCCTCGAAGGCCTCGCCACCCTTGGACAGCGGTACCGCACGAACGCTGGAGGTCTTGTAGCCGATGCCCGAGTAACCGATAGCGTTCAGGGTGCTGGAGATCGACTGCACCACCGAGGCCGAACCCGGCTGCTCGTTGACGTTCGACTTGAAGTCACCCTTGCACAGGGCTTCTTCCTTGAAGTAGCCGTAGGTGCCGGATACCGAGTTACGACCGAACAGCTGGATCGGCTTGGCCGCCCACTCACCGGTCATGCCCAGGTCGCCCCAGGTCTTGATGTCCTTCTCGCCACCGCACAGGCGGGTGCTGGAGAAGATGGCATCGACCTGCTCGATGTCCAGCGACTTGATCGGGTTGTCCTTGTGCACGAACACGGCCAGGGCGTCGATCGCCACCGGAACGGCAGTGGGCTTGTAGCCGTACTTCTCTTCGAAGGCCTGAATCTCGTTGTCCTTCATGGGGCGGCTCATCGGGCCCAGGTTCGCAGTGCCCTCGGTTAGCGCGGGCGGCGCAGTAGAGGAGCCGGCAGCCTGGATCTGAATATTGACGTTCGGATAGCTGCGCTTGAACTCTTCGGCCCACAGGGTCATCAGGTTGGCCAGGGAGTCGGAACCAACGCTGGACAGGTTGCCGGAAACACCGGAGGTCTTCTGGTAGCTCGGCAGCGCCGGGTCTACAGCAGCGACTGCGCTCGCGGCGCCAACGCCAGCGGCAACGAAGGTCAGGGCCGCCATCAAACGATTCAGTTTCATACCTTGCTCCTAGCAGGTGTGTGCTCGAGTGTGTTGGAACGGGGGCCAGTATCTGCAGGCCGTGTGAACACTCTATGAATCAAGTGTGACAATCTCATGACCACGTGCACCATTGACCTGGTGCGGTCGCTGTGGCGGTTCACAGCCGTTATACTCGGCGCCATCGCCCGCGCTAGCGCGGGCATTTCGCGCCAGAACAACAAACGCGCCGCGAGTCCGACCGATGAACGAATACGAACAGGAAGATCCGATCCCGCAGGGCGACCTGGCGCTGCAGCTCACCGCGCTGCCCAGGGAAACCAATGGTTTCGGCGATATATATGGTGGCTGGCTGGTGTCGCAGATGGACCTGGCCGGTACCGCGATGGCCAGCCGCGTGGCCGGCGGGCGTGTCGCCACGGTGTCCATCGATCGCATGGCGTTCATGGTGCCGGTAGCGGTCGGCGCGCAGCTGTCCTTCTATACCCAGACGCTGGAAGTCGGGCGCAGCTCGATTCGCATGCTGGTGGAAGTGTGGAGCGACGATCCGCTGTCCAGCGAGTGGCGCAAGGTCACCGAAGCGGTGTTCGTCTTCGTCGCCATCGACGGCAGCGGCCGTACCCGCCCCGTTACCCCGCGCCGCTGAGACCAGCACACTGGTTTTCCACAGTTAGGCCGTCGGCACGTCGGCGCCCGGCCGCCCACTGGCCAGGACGAAGCAATTCTTGCCGCTCGTCTTGGCCCGGTACAGTGCACGGTCGGCACACTGATAGAGCTGTTCGGCCCGCTGCCCCTCCTGCAGGGTCGCCACACCGATACTGACCCCAACCCGCAATGCCGCATCACGCGGGTGTCGGAGTTCAAGCGCGGCCAGCGCCGCGATCACCTGCCGCGCAATGCGTTGTGCCGCTGCGCTGTCGCAGTTGTACAACAGCAGCGCGAACTCCTCTCCGCCCACCCGTGCTGCCAGATCCAGCGGACGTCGTGCGAAACCTGCCAGCAGTTCACCGAACGTGCGAATCAGTGCGTCGCCGGCCGGGTGGCCAAACGCGTCGTTGTAGGCCTTGAAGTCATCCAGATCGAGCAGCAGCAGACTCAGGGGGCGGCGATCCCGGCGCGCCTGGGCGATTCGCTGGTCGAGCGCCCGATCATGGCTGCGTCGATTGGCCAGACCGCTCAGGGCATCGTGCTCGGCCACCCAGCTCAGTAGCTGGCGCATCAGGAACTGCTCGCGCTGGGAGTACTCGTGCAGGTAGCGACTGACGGCACCGATGATCAGCAGCAGCGTGTAATAGCTGACCGCGATCCAGTGCTGCGGCAACTGTGCCGGCGTCAGGATCAGGTACGCCATGAGCACGTCCAGCAGCACGATCAGTAACGCACCCAGGAGTGCCACCCAGAAGGTCACCCCGAGGAAGAAGAACGAGCTGACGATCAGCAGCCCGGCGCCGTACTGGAAGTTGAGCGGGGCATCCAGCGCCTCGAAGCGAATGTCGATGAATGCTGCGATCACACCGATCAGCACCAGCAACGCGGGAAATATCCGATTGGCCTGGGCGCGAAAGGTACGGCTGTAGAACGACAGCACCAGCACGACGATGCCCGGCACGATCTGTAGCAGCCGCAGCAGGGTCAGCGTACCCAGCCAGTCGGTATCATCCAGCTGGAAGTAGCGGTGCTCGAAGTATAGGTAGCCGGATACCGCGACGATCAGCAGCAGCGCCGCAAGCCGCTGCGATGCCCGGGCCTGGCCGTCGAGATAGGCGCGGAATTCGTGCTCGAGTTGCGGCCTGAAGCGAAGCAATCGAAAGCCGCCGTGCAGCTGGCGGCCGTAAGGCGTCTCGCGAAAGCCCTCGGTCGCAGCTTGATCGGTGGTATGTCGCATGGAAGAACCCGCAAATTCGGTGACGGCAATGATATCACTACGCCAGCATCCGATCGGAACCGTCCGACGGGCGTCGTGGCAGACAGCCTGGTCTTTGGACAGAGCGCTTGCACTGGACGTTTCAAGCATCGAAGATCGCGCTACATGCATTGCTGGATGTATCCGCGTGACCACCCTTCTGCTTGCCCTCTGGCCGCTGTTCGCCTTGATCGTCGCCGGTTATTTCCTGCGCCTGCGCGCCTTTCCGAGTGCCGAGTTCTGGCCCGGCGCCGAGCGCATCAACTATTTCCTGCTCTTTCCTGCCCTGCTGTTCAGCAGCCTGGCCACCGCCCCCCTGGACAACCCCGCGTTGCCACGGCTGGCCGGCGCCGTGCTGCTCGGCCTCGGTCTGGCCTGGGTCGGGCTGCTGATCGCCAAGCGGCTGCGCGGCTGGTCCGCTGGCCGCTTCGGTGCCATCACCCAGGGCGTGCTGCGTTTCAACACCTACCTCGGGCTGGCGGCGGTCGGCAGCCTGTTCGGCAAGGAAGGCCTGGCCCTGGCAGCACTGATGCTGGCGCTCATGGTACCGACGGTGAACGTGATGTCGGTCTGGGCGCTGACCGCCGAGCGCGGCGTCAGCGTACGCGGGCTGCTGCTGCCGATCGCGAAGAACCCGCTGATCCTGGCCTGCCTGACCGGCGCGCTGGTGAATCTGTCAGGGCTGGGATTGCCGGGCGGCACCGACCGGCTGCTCGGCCTGCTGGCCGCAGCGAGCCTGCCACTGGGCCTGCTCTGCGTCGGCGCGGCGCTCAAGCCGCAGGAACTGGGCGGGGAAATCCCGGCGCTGGGCTGGAACTGCGCGGTACGTCTGCTCGCCGTGCCCCTGCTGGCCTACGGCGTCGCGGTCGTGCTCGGCCTGCCAGCGATGGAAACGACCATCCTGGTGCTGTTCTTCGCCCTGCCCACCGCGCCCACGGCCTATGTGCTGACCCGCCAGCTCGGCGGCGACAGCCACCTGATGGCCGGCATCATCACCCTGCAGACACTGCTGGCCGCGGCCAGCCTGCCGCTGGTGCTCACCCTGCTGAACGGCTGATCAGCGCGCCACCTGTCCACGCAACAGACGCAGCAGCATCAGCGCCAGGCCAATGCCCACGGCGCACAGCACCAGCAGCGGCCCGAGGTAACCGAGGGCGTCCTGCAACCAGCCGAGCAGCAGGTGCAGCCACTCGGTATGCAGCGAGGCTTCGACCGCGACGTAGCCGCCCTGCTGCCATATCTCGTAGGCGGCATGCAGGGGAATCAGCGTCAGCGGCAGCAGGATCAGGCACAGCCAATAGCCGGCACGCCGGTAGGCACCCAGCAGCCCCCACGGCAGATAGGCGGCACGGATGAGCTGGAAGAAGCAGACGATGTAGTAGGCGACCAGCAGCAGCGCGAAACCGCTGGCCAGCGACGGCTCGAGCCAGAGCGCACGCAGCGCCGCGGTACTGATTGTCAGGCTGAGCGCGCCCCAGAGCAGAAGAAAGAAGGTTTTCATCGCGAGTCCTGGTATCGGCTTTCGGCGAACGCGCATCGGAACAGAATTGCGCCAGCCAAACCCACAACCGCTTCACGAAACGGAGGCGATGAGCCGCGATCGTGCCGGCTTCGAGCAGCCCCGCACGCTTTTAGAACAGGCTGAGCTGATCGCCCTCGGTTGGCGCCGCACCGATCGGGGCGTCTGGCACCGCATCGGCATTGGCCGCGGCACCCGCCAGAACCAGCCGCTCGGCCAGTCCGGCGGCGCGCTCGGCGCGGGTGCTGACCGCTTCGGCCAGACGTGCCGGCAGCGCCCAGATCTCCACCCGGCGCTTGGCGCGGGTGATGCCGGTGTAGAACAGCGCGCGGGTCAGCAGCGGGCTCGGCTGATCCGGCAAGGCCAGCAGCACCTCGGTGAATTCCGAGCCCTGGCTCTTGTGCACGGTCATGGCGAAGGCGCTGTCGTGGCTCGGCAGCCGTGCCGGCGCGAAGCCGCGGTAACCGTCGTCACCCTCGAAGAACACCCGCAGGCCCTGCTCGGTTTTCAGGCACAGGCCGATATCGCCGTTGAACAGCCCCAGCGCGTAGTCGTTCTGCCGGACCATCACCGCACGGCCGGGATACCAGCGCTCGCGGGCCGGCACGCCGAGGCGACGCCTGAAGCGTGTTTCCAGCGCCTCGTTGATACCGGTCACGCCGAACGGGCCCTCGCGTTGCGCAGTCAGCGCCCGGAAACCGTTGAAGGCCTCGAACGCCGCGCCTGGATCGCCCTGCCGCGCGGCCTGCAGGTAGCCGCCGTAACCCTGCTCCAGCCGCTCGATCAAGGCGGTCGGGCTGGGCGCCGCGTTCCAGGCGAGATCCGCACGACCTTCCTGCAGCAGCGCGACGGTGCCTTTCGCATCGCCAGCGTTGATCCGCCGCGCCAGCTCGCCGATGCCGCTGTCGCCGGCGAAGCGGTGGCTGTGGGTGAGCAGCACCACCGCATCGCCGAGGCGCGAGCGCGGCGTCTCGACCGGCACGGGCTGGCCGGTGATGCGCTCCAGCTCGCTTGCCGCCCGGGCATCGAAACCGCGGCCTTCGCAGAGTTCGGCGAACACCGCGCCGGCCTCGACGGCGGCCAGCTGATCCTTGTCGCCGAGCAGGATCAGCCGCGCCTTCGGTGGCAGTGCGACGACCAGCTTGGCCATCAGCGCCAGGTCGACCATCGACGCCTCGTCCACCACCAGCACGTCCAGCGCCAGCGGATTGGCCGCATCGTGGCGCACACGGGGGCTGTCGCCGCGGCTGCCGAGCAGGCGGTGCAGGGTCCGCGCCTCGTCCGGCAGGGCCTCCTTCACCGCATCGCTGACCGGCAGCTCTGCCTTGGCGTTGCGGATCGCCTCGGCCATGCGCGCCGCGGCCTTGCCGGTGGGTGCGGCGAGGCCGATGGCCAGGCGCTCGCCACCAGGCTGCTCGAGCAGCGCCGCCAGCAGGCGCACCACGGTGGTGGTCTTGCCGGTGCCGGGGCCGCCGGAGATCACCGCCAGGCGCCGGCGTACCGCCTGCGCGGCGGCCAGGCGCTGCCAGTCGGGGCGCTGCTGATTGAAGGCGAACAGCCGCGCCAGACTTTCACTCAGCCGAGCTTCATCGACATCCGGTGCGTCCGCCGCGCGAGCCAGCAGCTGTTCGGCCAGCTGCTGTTCGTAGGCCTGGTAGCGGGCCAGGTAGAGACGGTTGCCGAGCAGGGTCAGCGGCGCGTAGTCGTCTGGTGCACCGACCAGCGAAGAGGCTTCGAGCTGAGCGCGCCAGACGGGTAGCGACGGCATGCTGAGATCGACATCGGCCCAGGGCCGCCTGCCAGCCAGGCGTTCCAGCGGCAGACAGACATCGCCGGCCGACAGCGCCTCGCAGCACAGCGCGGCGGCGAGGAGCACCGGCTCGGACGCCTCTGGCTCAAGGCGTTGCAGGCTGGCAACGAAGGCGCGCTCCAATGGGCCGAGGGGTAGCTCTGCAGGCAGGGTCATCGGGTAAGCCTCGATACAGGACGTGTAGGGTGGCGGTCGCAACGGTGGGCTGAAGCCCACCCTACAGGCATCGACGAAGGCCGTAGGGTGGGCTTCAGCCCGCCAGCGATGGCACCGGAACGGGCCTGCATCACCGTCCCTCCTCGAACAGTCGATCCAGCGCATCGAGCAGCGCATCGTCCGGCCGCGCGAAGTAGACGCCGGCCTCGGGCATGCCGCGCAGGAACAGGTAGAAGGCGCCGCCCAGCTGCTCGTCGCGAAAATCTGCCAGGCGCTGACGCAGGAAGCGGCGCAGCGCCACCAGATAGATCAGGTACTGCAGGTAGTAATGCTCGCCGGCCAGCGCCCGCAGCAGCCGCTCGCCGCCGTAGTAGCTGGCGTCCGGGCCGAGCCAGTTGGACTTGTAGTCGGCGATGTACCAGCGGCCGCCGTGCTCGAAGGTCAGGTCGATAAAGCCTTTGAGAAAGCCCTTGAGGCTGTCGAATGCAAGCCGCGCTGCGGCCTCGCGCAGCGGTGCGGCCAGCCCGCTGGCCGGGTTGGTCAGCAAGGCGCGCAGGCGCACCACGTCCAGCTCGCGCACCGGGAAGGTGAAGCCCAGCTCCGGCAGCCGGCGCGCTGCCTGCAGGCTGGCGAGGGTCAACCCGGCGCCGTCCAGATCGGTCTGCAGCACCCGCTCCAGCTGAGCCGTAGCGATGTCCCGCCAGTCCAGGGGCAAGCCGTAGGCCTTGAGCGCCGGCTCGACCAGCTGGGTCAGCTCACCCTTGCCCCGCGCCCAGTCCTCGAGGATGGCATGCAGACAGGTACCGGCCCGAGCGCCGCGTGGGAAGGCGAAGAAGCCGCTGCCCGGCTCGCCGGCATCGGGCATCGCAAGGGCGTCGCGGTCCGGCGCTTCCATGTGCATGCCGGCGGCCAGCCCGGAGAAGCTGCCGATGCGCCAGGCGCTGTAGAGGTTGCGGTTGAGCTGCGCCAGCTGCTCGGGCGGCGCTGCGCGGCTGCTGCCCTGGGTGCTGGCCTCACGCGACTCGAGCGGCAGGCAGGCCATGTGCCCGTCGCTCGCGGCGACCAGCCGCTCGATGGCCAGACGCAGGCTACCGCCGTTGAGGCCAGCCAGGTGGTTGCCCAGCTCCGTCAGTGGCTGCTCGCCCGGCAGTTCGCGGCCGTGCAGCAGCCAGGCCAGGGCGCTGCTGTGCAAGCCTTCGTCGGGCAGACTGCCATCCTTCTTCGCCTTGGGCAGGCTCACCGGCCCCCAGTGCAGCCAGAGCCGGTCACGCGCGCGGGTCAGGGCGACGTAGGCCAGCCGCAGCTGTTCGGCGAACACCTCCTGGCGGGCGCGTTCGAGGTTGTCCTCCAGTTCGTCGCTGCCCAGGTCCAGCAGCGGCCGGCCAGCGGCATCGTGACAACGGGCACTGTCCTGCTTCTTGCCGAGCAGCTTGCCGTCCCAGAGAAACGGGCAGAACACCAAGGGGTATTCCAGCCCCTTGCTGGTGTGGATGGTGACGATCTGCACCCGTTCGGCATCGCTTTCCAGGCGCAGCAGCGCTTCTTCACCGGCGCCTTCGCTGCCGCGCTGGGCGTTGAACCAGGCGAGCAGCGGCTCGAGCCCGGGCCGCAGCAGGCTCTCGGCCTGCAGCAATTCACCGAGGTGCAAGAGGTTGGTCAGCCGACGCTCGCCGTCGACCCGAGTCAACAGGCGTTCGGCCACCGCCTGCTCGTCGAGCCAGGCGCGGAACACGCGCATGAAGCCCTGCTGCTGCCAGAGCTGGTGGTAGCGCTCGGCAGCTTCGCGCTCGGCGTCCCATTCATGCTGGTCATCCTGGCAGCGGGCGAGATCGGCGGCGCTGCGGCCCAGCAGGCGCGTCGCCAGGGCATGCCGCAGCAGACCCTCGCGTCCCGGCTCGGCATAGGCGGCAAGCACCGCGGCCAGTTCGGCGGCCTCCTCGCTGCGCCAGACGCTGTCGCGCCCGCGGCGCACGCTGGGCACGCCACGCGCGGCCAGCTCGTCGGCGATCATCCCGGCCTGGCGGTGATTGGCCACCAGCACGGCGATATCGCCGCCCTTGAGTGGGGTGAACCGGTCGCCCTGCGCGAAGCCGGCGCGGCCCTCGGCGGCGGCGGCCAGCTGCACGGCGATGCGTCGCGCCGTGTCGGCCGCGGCCAGTTGCGCGGCCTCGGCCTTGCCCAGCGGATCGTCGCCGAGCCAGACCAGCAACAGCGGCGCCGCCTCGCCCTCCTCTGCCAGACGCAGGCTCGCACGCGGCTTGTCGGCCGCGCCTACCGCTGGATAACGCAGGTCGGGTTGGGCGAACGGCTGCGGATGGTCGAACAGCTGGTTGAGCGCGGCGATCAGCTCGGGCGTCGAGCGGTAGTTGGTCGGTAGATTGAAGGGCTCGCGATCGGCCTGTTGCTTGGCCGTCATGTAAGTGGCCAGGTCCGCGCCGCGGAAGGCGTAGATCGCCTGCTTGGGGTCGCCGACGAAGCACAGCGAGGCATCACGGCCCTTGGCATAGATGCGGTCGAAGATGGCGTACTGGATCGGGTCGGTGTCCTGGAACTCGTCGATCAGCGCCAGCGGATAGGTCGCGCGCAACGATGCCGCCAGGTCCTCGCCGACCGGGCCCTGCAGTGCCTGATCCAGACGATTCAGCAGGTCGTCGAAGGCCAGCAGCCGCTGCGCCGCCTTGCGTTCAGGCAACTCTCGGTTGAGCCACTCGAGCAGCGCCACCTGAAGGGCGATCAGCCGCTGCTTGCCGGCCGGCAGTGCCTCGGCCACCTGATCGGCCAGCTCGTCCAGGGCCTGGGCCAGCTCGCACACCGGCGCGTCGAAGCCCTTCTTGCAGGCCTTGCTCAGGGCGCGCACGCCGAACTTCGCCGCGCCCTCGGGCAGGTCGAACATCACCGCCGGATCGGCGAAATAGGCATCCAGTTCCGCCTGCCATGGCGCAAACTTGACGTTCTTGTGCGTACTCTGGCTGAGCCCGCCATGCGCCAGCAGCTCGGCGATCCAGGCGCTGCCCGCCTGCTTCCACAACTCGGCAGCCCGCTGCCAGGCCGCCTCGACCGGGCGCAGATCGGCCGCGACCGGCACGCCCTGCGGCTCGACCCGCAGATAGGGCTTGCCCAGATGACTGCGCAGACGCTGGCGCAACCACTGCGGAGTGATCCGGCTCTTGGCCAGAAAGCGTGCCCAGGCCGGGTCGGCATCGGCCAGCTCGCTGCGCCAGGCGTCGGCGAGCAGCGCGTCGATGATCTCGCGGTCATCGGCGGTCAGCTCGCTGTCGAAGTCGCCGCCGGCCTCGAAGGCCGCGTCCTGCAGGGCACGCTGACAGAAGCCGTGGATGGTGAAGATCGCCGCCTCGTCGAAGCCGTGCACCGCCAGCAACAGGCGCCGCCGCGAGGCGTCGTCAGGATAGCGGGCGTGCAGGCGATTGAGGAAGTCATCGCTGCTCGGCGTGCCCTCATAAACCGCCAGCAGATCGGCCAGCCGCGCGCGGATGCGCTCGCGCAGCTCGGCGGTGGCGGCGGTGGTGTAGGTGACCACCAGAATCTGCCCCACCGAGAGCTGGCGCTCCAGCAGCAGACGCGCATAGAGCGCGGTGAGCGTCCAGGTCTTGCCGGTGCCGGCGCTGGCTTCGATCAGCGAGCGGCCGTCGAAGGGCGAGTCGAGGAGGTCGAGTTTCATGGCTTGATCCTCCGAGCCAAAGCCGACTTTGCAGTGCTGGCCGCACCCTCGGGTTGCGCCCCGCCGGGCGCCTTACTTCTTCTTGCTTGCCCAAGAAGAAGTAAGCAAGAAGAAGGGCACCCCAACATCCGGGTCTGGCCGCTGCGCGGCCAGACCCGGATGCGGGGTGTGCTTTCTCTTTGGTTACTTTCTCTTTGCACCGGGCGGCGATCCGCAAGCAAAGAGAAAGTGACTCGCCCGTCAGGGGCGAAACCCCGACCGTCGAACAGGCACGGCAGCAAGTGGAGACACAATGCTTCAGACGTCATCACTCTGCTCCTCTCCATCCGCCAACGCATCCAACGCCGGGCCGATCAGCTGTTCGGCCAGGGTTTCGAAACGCTCGTCCAGCGGATCGCGATCGCGGAAGGCCAAGGCATTCCAGGGGTCTTCGGCTTCGGCGGCAATGGGGCTGAACTCGGCGCCGAGCCAGGCTTCGCGGGCGCGCTTGCGGGCGCAGTCCAGCGGCTCGCTGCCGCGGCTCGGCTTGCGGTAGCCGCGGGCAAAGGCCTGGCTGCTGCGCGGCAACAGCGGCAGCGGCTCGCGGATCGCGCTGTGGTAGGCCACCAGCCAGGGCTCCAGCAGCTCGGCCGCATTGGCCAGCGGCCCCAGCTGCCAGTCACCGGCCGGCGAAAGCATCAGGCTATGGCGTTCGATGCCGGGCGTGGCGCACAGGTTGAGCAGCAGGTGGCGTAGCCAGAACGGCGGCAGGTCCCATTCGCCCAAGCGGCCGAGCTTCCAGCCGAACAGCCCGCCCGGCGTCACGCCGTCGAGCCAGCCATGGATGCGCACGCCGGCCAGGGTGATGTCCACCGGCAGCGGCTCGGGCACGGCGTCCGGGCGCAGTTCGAACAGCCGCGGTGCAAAGGCACGCACCGGGCCGCGCAGTTTGCCCCACAGCGCCTGGCCCAGCTCGCCGGTGGGCAGCCAGCCCGCCGCGCAGGCCATGCGCCGCTCCTCCTCGTCGCTCCAGCCCTGCTCCATCGCTTGCAGCGACAGGCGGCGCAGGCCGTTCCAGGCCGGCATTTCCAGGTCGAACGGTTCGTCGCTGGCAAGCGATTCCTGATCATCGGCCAGGCGCAGGCCGAGGCGCTGTTCGAGCAGGAAGCGCGCCGGGTGGCGGAAGCACTGCAGCAGCTGCGACGGCTCGATGGTCAGCCAGGCCTCATCGGGTTCGGCGAGCAGGCTGGCGAAGGGTTGCGCCTGCGCCTGTGGTGGCTCGGCCAGGCGCTGGGCGGCGCGGAACCAGGGCAGCGAATAGCCGGCACAGGGCGCTTCGCCGAAATTACGCGGCGAGAACGGCTGCAGCGGATGCGCGATGAGGATCTTCTGGCTGACCGGCCGCGCCCCGTCGGCCAGCACGGCGGTCATGTCCACCGCCTCGAGCACCTCGCTGAGCAACACCGAGGGCGGCAGCACGGCGTTGTCGCGCGGGTCGCGGCCGACATAGGACAGGTACAGCGCCTGGCGCGCCGAGAGCAGCGTCTCCAGCAGCAGGTAGCGGTCGTCGAGGCGCCGCGCCCGGTCGCCACGGCGCGGATGCCGGCCGATCAGGTCGAAGCCCGACGGCGGCGTGCGCCGCGGGAAGGCGCCATCGTCCAGGCCGAGCAGACAGACCACGCGGAACGGCAGGCTGCGCATCGGCACCATGGTGCAGAATGTCACCGCACCGGTGAGAAAGCCGGAGGCGCCGCCGCCCTGCTGCAACGCGGCGCAGAGCTGCTGGTGCACCAGTTCCAGCTCGATGGGCCGGGTGAGGCCGGCGGCCTGGGCCTGATCGCGCAGGGCGGCGCAGGCCTGGGAGAGCAGCAGCAGCGTCTCGCCGGCCTCGCGCTCGTCGAACAGCGTATCGATCAGCACTTGCAGGTCATCCGCCCACTCGGCCAGCGGGCGCGGCCGAGCCAGTTGATCGGCCAGGCTGCCGAGCCGCTCGACGAAGTCCACCAATCGCCCGAGCAACTGCCCGCGCGCGCCTTCCAGCGCATCCAGCGGCCAGTGCTCGCCAAGCAAGGGCGCGCGGTCGCCGGCCAGCTGCGGCGGTGCAGCGAAGCCCAGCAGCAGGCGGTCCAGCCCCTGGCGCCAGGTAAAGGCTGATTCGGCCGGCAGCCCCAGCCGTGCGCGCTGCTCGCCATCGCGGCCCCAGCGCACGCCGGCCTCGCGCAGCCAATCACGCAGCAGCGGCAGGTCTTCGCTCTCGATGCCGGCGCGGCGGGCGATGGCCGGCTGTTCCAGCCAGGCGAGGATTTCCTCGGCGGCGAAACGGCTCTGCGCCAGCAACAGCAGTTCAAGGAAGGCCTCGATCAACGGCACCTCGGCGCGCAGGCTGCGGTCGGCGAGGCTGTAGGGAATCCGCGGGCTGCCCTCGCGCGGGGCGAAAACCGCCTCGATGAAGGGCGCATAACGTTCGATGTCGGGGGTCAGCACCACCACCTGGTCCGGCGTCAGCGCCGGGTCGGCGGCGAAGCGCGCCAGCAGCTGGTCATGGAGGATGTCCACCTCGCGCAGCGGCGAGTGGGCGATATGCACCTCCAGTGAACGGTCGTTCTCGGCCAGGGAGATCCGCTCATCGGGCAGGCGGGTGCGCAGGCGCAGGATGTCGTTCTGCAAGGCATGCAGCAGGCTGTCGTCGTGCAGGTCCTCGTCTTCGGAATACAGGCCGAATTCCTGACTGCCTTCGCTGGCGGTCAGGCTGAACAGCGAGTCGAAAAAGTCGCGGCCCTGCTTGCCGAGACTCGCCAGCAGCGGATGGCCCACGTCCAGATACCAGTCATCGACACCGCTCTCCGGTTGTCTGGCCAACTCGCGGATATCGCGAATCTCGCCCCAGGCCTCGCGGCTCGGGTTGAGCGCGCAGACCACCACGTCGATATGCCGCGCCAGGCCGTCGAGCACACGAAGATGGTGCGGCGGCAGGCTGCTGATGCCGAACACCAGCAGGCGCTCGGGGAGGTCCGGCAACGGCTCGTCGCGATAGAGGCGCTGCAGCAGGTCGCCGAGCAGGCGCGCGCGGTGCGGGTGGCCGTCCTTGGTCAGCTCGCGCCAGAGCAGCGCCTGCCAGGCTTCGTCGGGACCGAGGTCGAGGGTTTCGCCACGCTCCCAGGCCGCCAGCCAGTCGTCGCGATAGAGCAGGTACTGGTCGAAGACGTCGGCGATCTTGGCCGCCAATGACAGCCGCCGGCGCTCATCGCCGCCATCGAGGTACTGCGCCAGACGCGGCGCCAGCTCGAGATTGGCCGGCTCGCACAGCCAGCCATACAGACGCCAGGTCAGGGTGGTCGGGGAGAACGCCGACTGCTCGGGCAGGCTGCCCAGCACCGTGCGGCTCAGGTCCCAGACGAACGCCGCCGGCAGCTGCAGCTCGAGCTGCATGGCGATGCCCTGCCGGCGCGCCAGCTCCAGGGTCAGCCAGCGGCCCATGCCCTGGCTCGGCACCACCACCCGCGCCGACGCAAAGGGGTCGGCCAGCGGCTGGGCGAGCAGCGTGGTGGCCAGTTCGCCGAGGGTTTCGAGATCAGGGGCGTGGTAGAGGCTGAGCATGGGCGCACCGCGTGAACAGAAGTCGCTAGGTTACAGGCCGCCAGATGAGGGAGCGAGCCGGCGAGGCCAGTTTGCACTTGCCGTGCGACAGCTCCTGTCGCATCGACCCAGGGCCTTTTCTCATCCTTTCGCGCTGCCTTTCTGCTTCTCACGACCAATATCAATTCCGCGATTGCTGCCTAGCATGGGATCGAGGGGCGGCCGCTTCGTCGCCCGTCACAAGCGCAGGAGTCGTTCATGTACCGGAACCGCAAGAAGCTGCTCGTCCTATCCATCTGCGCCACGCTGGGCGCCGTACCGTTCACGCTGCAGGCCGAGGAAGCGGCCCGCGAGCGGACCCTCGGCTCGGTGGAGCGCAGCCACGCCAGCAACGCCCGCGCCCTGCTCGACCAGGCCGTGCTGACCTACCAGGCCAAGGGCCCGGAACAGGCCCTGGCCACCTTCAACGACCGCAACGGCGAATTCGCCCGCGGCCAGTACTACATCTTCGTGCTCGGCGAGGACGGCACCATGCAGGCCAGCAGCGGCCCATCGGCCAGCCTGGTGGGACTTAACGTCAGCGATCTCAAGGACGCCGCCGGCAAGCCGTTCATGCGCGAGATTCTCGACAATTCGACGCGCCAGGACAGCGGAGAGGTCGAGTATCAGTGGCTCAACCCGGCCGATAACAAGCTGGAGAACAAGGTCAGCCAGTTCCGCAAGGTCGGCGACCATGTGCTCTGCGTCGGCTACTACATCTCCCGCGCCACCGCCGAGCAGGCCCAGGCGCTGCTCGAGCGTGCTGTGCAACAGGTCAAGGACAAGGGCGCCGAGGCAGCCTTCCGCAGCTTCAACGATCCGCGCGGCGGCTTCGTCTACAACGACGAGTATGTCTTCGCGATCGGCCTGGACGATGGTCGCTATCGCGCCAGCGGCAGCTCGCCGAACCTGGTGGGCGTCGACGTGCGCAACGTTACCGATGCCGCCGGCAAGCCGCTGTTCAAGGACATGATCGAGCTGGCGCGCAAGCAGGGTTCCGGCACGGTCGACTACGTCTGGCGCAACCCGGCGACCAACGCTGTCGAGCAGAAGCATTCGCTGATCCAGCGGGTCGATGACGTGCTGCTTGGGGTTGGCTACTACACCCGCCCCTGAGTGAGATGCGCCCCGGCACGTGACGTTTCGGTGAACGTGCCCGGCAGGTCAGGGTCAATCGGATATCCCCGGTGCAGTTCTGCGTCCTTGTGACGCAGAACGTTGTCGTTGCCGCTCGCCGGGGAAGGAGCCCCGAACGATGCTGACCCTGCTGCACCTGTTGTCGTCCATCGCCCTGTTGGTGTGGGGTACGCACATCGTGCGCACCGGCATCATGCGCGTGTACGGCTCGCATCTGCGGCGATTGCTGGGGCGGAGCATGGGCCACACGCCGCTGGCATTCGGCGCCGGCATCGGCGTCACGGCCCTGGTACAGAGCAGTAACGCCACCGCACTGCTGGTCATCTCTTTCGTCGCCCAGGGCCTGATGGCGCTACCCACCGCCCTGGCGATCATGCTCGGCGCGGATGTCGGCACCGCACTCATGGCACGGGTTCTGACGATGGACCTGTCCTGGCTGTCGCCGTTGCTGACACTGCTGGGTGTGTGTTTGTTCCTGTCACGCAAGCAGAGCCGCAGCGGCCAGCTAGGGCGCGTGCTGATCGGCATGGGGCTGATCATTCTTGCCCTGCAGCTGATCGTTCAGGCTGCGGCGCCGATCACCGAAGCGCGCGGCATGCGTGTGCTGTTCTCCTCGCTGGCCGGCGATACGCTGCTGGCGGTCGTCGTCGGCGCAGTGTTCGCACTGCTGTCCTATTCCAGCCTTGCCGCGGTCCTGCTGATCGCCACCCTGGCCGGTGCCGGCCTTATCGGTCTACCGGTAGCACTGGGGGTGGTCATCGGGGCCAATGTCGGCAGCGGCCTGCTCGCCTGGCTGAACGCCAGCCTGCAACCGGTGCCGGCGCGCCGCGTGGCCCTTGGCAACCTGCTGTACAAACTGGCCGGACTGGCCGTGCTGCCGTTTCTCGAACCGCTGGTGACCTGGATGGGCGGGTTCGGCTTCAGCACCCAGACACAGGTGATCGGCTTCCACCTCGCCTACAACAGCCTGCGCTGCCTGCTGCTGTTGCCCACCGTGCCGGCGATGGCCCACCTGTGCGAAAACCTGCTGCCGGAGCGGCAAACGGACGGCGGCGTGGCCCGGCCACGGCACCTGGACCCGGCGGCACTGGAAACGCCGAGTCTGGCCCTGGCCAACGCCACGCGGGAGACGTTGCGTATCGGCGATCTGGTCGAGCTGATGCTGGTGCGCCTGCTGGAGGCGCTGCGCGAGGACCGCCCCGAGCCCGGCGAAGAAATCCGGCGCCTGGACGACGATGTCGATGCGCTCTACAACGCCGTGAAGCTATATCTGGCACGCATGCCTCGCGACGACCTCGCCGAGGACGAGCAGCGCCGCTGGGCAGAGATCATCGAGCTGGCGATCAACCTGGAACAGGCCGGCGACAGCGCCGAACACATGCTGGGCAAGCTTCGCGACCTGAAAACCTCGACCCGCCGGCCATTTTCCGAACAGGGCCTGGAAGAGTTGCAGACGCTGCTCGAGCAGTTGCTAGCCAACCTGCGCCTGGGGCTCTCGGTGTTCCTTTCCGGCGATGCCAACGGCGCCCGTCAATTGCTCCAGCACAAGCGCGAATTCCGCCGCAGCGAGCGCCGCATGGCGCACGCGCATGTGGAACGTCTGCATCACGGCGTCAGCGAGAGCCTGCAGACCAGCTCGGCGCACCTGGAGCTCATCGCCGACATGAAACGGCTCAACTCGCTGTTCTGCAGCACCGCGCATGCCGCGCTGGAGGCAGCCGCGCTCGACACGCGGCGGTCTGCCGAGGCGCGAGCGGACGACCGCGCCTTGGACCATCCGCTGCCAGGCCGCGCGCACCCCACCGGCTGACCGCAGCCGCTTCAATCCGCAACGAGGCCCCTATGCTCGACTGGGTTCGCGAATATCAGCCGCTGCTCACGCTGATGGTTTCCACCTGCACACTGCTGGTCTGGCTCTTCTATGCGCACCTGCTGCTGGCCAACTTCAAGCGCCAGCGGCGACCCAACCTGATCATCAATCGCGGCGCCGGCAAGGGGCTAACCTCGCTGTGTCTGATCTCCAACATGAGCGCCGAACCGATGTTCATCAATCAGGTGCTGATCTGCCTGGATACCAACCGCGGCAGCCTGCTCGGCGACGTAACCGATATCCGCGAAAGTCAGGAAGATGAGGCGACGCCCGATCTGGCGCTGTACCAGACCACCCACCAGGGCCCGCTGCGCAGCGGTGATTTCACCCACATCGGCAGCTTCCAGGCATTGCTGCGACGGGCAGCCGAGCAGCATGGCATCGACTTGCGCGGGCACCAGCCGGAAGGCGAATGGCAGTTTCTGGGCATGGAGATCCGCGTGGTGGCCTTCTATGGCTCGGACCGCCATCCGCTGGGCGTGTCCCGCCGCTTTACCCTGGACGGCGCCGAGCTGCTACCCGACAGTCCGCTCACCCGCCAGCTGTGCACCCGACGCGAGCGCCGTCAGGTGCGCGGCTGGATGGTCGAGCACATCGGTTAGGCCGGCGGGCACATCGCTGTGCCCGCCGGCGCACCCGTTCAACGGCCCTGCTGCGCCAAGCGCCGCCGTTGCAGCCAGACGATCAGCGCGAACAGCAGGAAGCCCGGAATCCATATGAATTCCTTGGGCCAGCGATCGGTCGGCGCGCGCACCCTGAGGATCTGCTGGTCGAATTCCAGCCCCGCCTCGGCGGCCGGGCTGCCGAAGGTCACGCTGTCGACCAGCACCTTGCCCTCCTCGACATAGGTCATCAGGCCGATCTTCTCGAGCTTCTCCTCGCCACTCTCGCCGTCAGGAATCGCCAGCAGCACGACGAACTCGCGCGGATCGCCGACATCATCCTCACCCAGCACGCGCAGACGTAGCTGGCTGTCCTCCCCGACCCGCTCCAGTGCCTGCACCAGTTCGGTCGGCTCGATGTCGCGGTAGGGGTCGTGGATGATGTCCATCCAGAAGCCCGGACGGAACAGCGTGAACGCCACCAGCAGCAACAGCAGGCTTTCGTACCAGCGGCTGCGCACCAGAAAGTAACCCTGGGTGCCGGCGGCGAAGATCAGCATGGCGATGGTCGCCACGACGAAGATCAGAACGCCGTGCCAGAAGTCCACATCGATCAGCAGCAGGTCGGTGTTGAAGATGAACAGGAACGGCAGCGCCGCGGTGCGCAGGCTGTAGTAGAAGGCGGTGATACCGGTCTTGATCGGATCGCCCTTGGACACTGCGGCGGCGGCGAACGAGGCCAGACCCACCGGCGGCGTCACGTCGGCCATGATGCCGAAATAGAAGACGAACAGGTGTACCGCGATCAGTGGCACGATCAGGCCGTTCTGCTGCCCCAGCGCCACGATCACTGGCGCCAGCAGGCTGGATACCACGATGTAGTTGGCGGTGGTCGGCAGGCCCATGCCGAGGATCAGGCTAAGGAAGGCGGTGAGCAGCAGCATCAGCAGCAAGTTGCCCATCGACAGCAGCTCGACCAGATCGGCCAGCACCAGGCCGACGCCGGTCTGCGATACCGCACCGACGATGATGCCGGCGGCGGCGGTAGCGATACCGATGCCGATCATGTTGCGCGCACCGGCGATCAGCCCCTCGCGCAGATCGACCACGCCGTCCATGAAGGTGCCGTGCTCGTGGGCACCGTCCTTGCGCAGCATCGACAGCAGCGGGCGCTGGGTGAGCAGGATGATCACCAGCATCACCGAGCCCCAGAATGCCGAGAGGCCGGGTGACAGCCGCTCGATCATCAGGCACCAGACCAGCACCACCACCGGCAGCAGGAAGTGCAGGCCGGAGAGCAGCACCGGACGCGTCTCGGGCAGTTGCTCGAGCGGCGCGTCGGGGTCTTCGGCGGGCAGCGGCGGGTTGCTTGCCGCCACCTTCAGCAGTGCCAGGTAGACCAGCGCCAACAGCGCCCCGATCACCCACAGCGCCGAGTCGCCCAGGGCTGGCTTGAGCCAGCCGAGGCCGTAATAGACACCCAGCGACAGCCCCGAAATCAGCGCGGCACCGAAGGCGAAGCCGATCAGCCGCTGCATCCAGGGCTTGGCCACGTTGGCCCGCGGCAGCGCAGTCAGGCCCAGCTTGAGCGACTCCAGGTGCACGATGTAGACCAGCGCGATATAGGAAATCAGCGCTGGCAGGAACGCGTGCTTGATGACCTCGACGTAGGGAATGCCGACGTACTCGACCATCAGGAACGCCGCGGCGCCCATCACCGGCGGCATGATCTGGCCGTTGACCGACGAGGCGACTTCCACCGCGCCGGACTTTTCCGCGGAGAAGCCGGTGCGTTTCATCATCGGGATGGTGAAGGTGCCGGTGGTCACCACGTTGGCGATCGACGAGCCGGAAATCAGTCCGGTCATGCCCGACGCCACGACCGCGGCCTTGGCCGGGCCGCCACGAAAATGCCCGAGCATGCTGAAGGCCAGCTGAATGAAATAATGACCCGCACCAGCGCGTTCGAGCAGCGCGCCGAACAATACGAAGAGAAAGACGAAGCTGGTGGAGACACCGAGCGCGATGCCGAACACGCCTTCGGTGGTGATCCACTGGTGGTTGGCCAGCGCGGTGAAGCTGACCCCACGGTGGGCGAGCAGGCCGGGCATCCAGGGGCCGGCGACGCTGTAGACCAGAAATATCAGGGCGATGATTGCCAACGGCGGGCCGAGGGCACGGCGCGTGGCTTCCAGCAGCAGCGGAATGCCGAGGCAGGCCGTGATCAGGTCCATGGTGGTCAGGTTGCCGGGTCGCTGCGCCAGTTGCTCGTAAGCGATGAACAGGTAGGCGGCAGTCGCGGCAGCGATCAGCCCCAGGGCGATGTCGAACAGCGGGACGCGGTCTCTCGGCGATTTCTTGAAGGCCGGATAGGCCAGAAACGCCAGCAGCAGCGCGAATGCCAGATGGATCGAGCGGGTCTCGGTGTCGTTCAGCACGCCGAACCCGAGTACGAAGGGCAGCGGCGAGGCGATCCACAGCTGGAACAACGACCAGAGCAGCGCCAGCCCGGCGATGACCGCGGCCATCGGGCCTTCGGGCAGGCGCGCACCGACATCCTGGGCGATCAGTTCCTCGGTGGACAGTTGTTTGTCTTGCATGAATTGAGGCCTGTTTTTTCAGGTAACGGAACCGCGAAAACCCGTGGCCATGGGGCGCACGGGTTTTCGGCTAAGGCATCGACGATCAAGGTCGCGTCCGCGACGCGGCCCTGCTGAGCCTTACAGCCAGCCGCGTTCCTTGTAGTAACGCTCGGCGCCTTCATGCAGCGGCGCGCTCAGGCCGACTTCGATCATCTCTTCCGGCTTGAGATCCTTGAATGCCGGGTGCAGACGCTGGAAGCGCTCGATGTTCTCGAACACCGACTTCACCAGCTGGTAGACCACTTCGGCATCGACCTTGGCGGTAGTGGACAGCACCGCCTTGCCGCCAATGGACTGGGTCGGCTGGTCGTTGCCCTTGTACAGGCCGCCGGGGATCTCGGCCTTGGTGTAGTAGCTCTTGGCAGCCAGCAGCTTGTCGATCTCCGGGCCGGTGATCGGCACCAGGACCGCATCGACGGTGGTGGTGGCTTCCTGGATCGCGCCATTCGGATGACCGACGAAGTAGGTCATGGCGTCGATGTTGTTGTCGCCCAGGGCGCTGGCCTGCTCGGCCGGCTTCAGCTCGGCGGCCAGGGAGAACACCGACTTGTCC
This sequence comes from Stutzerimonas frequens, assembly GCF_024448335.1. Lineage (GTDB taxonomy): Bacteria > Pseudomonadota > Gammaproteobacteria > Pseudomonadales > Pseudomonadaceae > Stutzerimonas > Stutzerimonas frequens. The sequence continues at coordinate 119,970 of NZ_JAMOHM010000007.1, read as the reverse complement.
CAACCCTTGACGTTCATGATCTCTTCGAGGGTATCGCGCTGGCCCGAACCGGGGTTGCCGATATTGACGCGCTTGCCCTTCAGGTCATCGAGACCCTTGATGTTGGCATCACGACGGGCGAGCACGGTGAAGACTTCGCTCTGCAGCGAGAACACCGCGCGGATGTCGTCCATCTTCCCTTCTTTCTCGAAGGGCGCGACGCCTTCCATCGCCTTGTACTGGTGGTCGGACTGCATGATGCCGAAGTTGAATTCGCCACTGCGCAGACCGTTGACGTTGGCCACGCCGCCGCCGCTGGCCGGCGCGTTGCACTTGATGTTTTCCGCATTGCGGTTGACGAAGCGGCAGATCGATTGCCCGGCGACATAGTAAACGCCGGTCTGGCCGCCGGTGCCGATGGTGACGAACTTCTCTTGCGCCTGTGCTACTCCGCTCAGGCCGGTACCCGCCAGAGCGGCGGTAAAGATCCATGCCAAGGATTTGCCTTTCATGGATGCACTCCTTTTTGGTTGTTTTCGGATTCCCGGGCATCCCTTGTGAGTCTGCGCGGAACTTGAGTCTAGCAGGCGTCAGCGTCGGCAACAGCCTTCGCGACCTGCGTGCCGTTCCTACCCTGCAATCCCTAGCTAGGACCGGCCGCTTGAACCAGGGTTGCGGCTCAGGGATGAAGTTTTTATGTACAGCCATTGTACAAAGAAAAGAATATGTACAATATTAGTGGCACTCAGCCATATTGATATGCCTGACCAAGGTAGTAGGACTTCAGTCGTATTGAACGCACTTAGGGACTGATATAACTATGCCATCACCCTGATTTGTCAGGGCGATGGTAAGCCAACAGGGCCGTCGACATAGCGAACCCGTGCTGGCGCGTTTTCCGTGTCCGCTGCACCGCTACACAAGTTCCGAACGACCCGCTGGGCCATCTGAAGCAGGAAGCGAATCGCCGAGAAGGCGAGACCGACACGGAAGGTACGGTGCATACCGATGCGCCGGCAGAGGCGCCCAGGGAACCGAACAACACCTTGCCTTGTTGACGAGACCCATCATGCGCATGAACCTGCCGGTCACTGGCCGCGACGTTTCAATCAGCGACACCGCCAATATCCTCTCCACCACGGATCTCGACGGTGACATCACCTACGTGAATCCCGATTTCATCCGAGTCAGCGGATTCGAAGAGCACGAACTGCTCGGACAGCATCACAACATCGTCCGCCACCCGGACATGCCCACCGAAGCCTTCGGCGATCTCTGGTCATCCGTGCGCGGCGGCCGATCGTGGATGGGCATGGTGAAGAATCGCTGCAAGAACGGCGATCACTACTGGGTCAGCGCCTTCGTCACGCCGATCAGCCGCAACGGGCGGGTCGTCGAGTACCAGTCCGTAAGGACCAAACCACAACCGGCACAAATTGCTGCGGCCGAACGGCTATATGCGCAGCTGCGTGAAAAACGCCCACCGGCCGCACTGCGGCGCGCCCCGCTGGGCGTACGCAGCCGCGTCGCGCTACTGGCGGCGCTGGGCAGCGCGCCCGTCGTGCTCGCCGGCGCGCTGCTGGGTGGTGTGGGTCTCGCATTCGCGGCGGTCACCACGGCCGTCGCCGCAACGACGGCCGGCACCCTGGCCTATCTTGCGCTGGCCCCCCTGCAACGGCTCGTCGAACAGGCGCGGCGGATCGGCGACAACCCGGTGGGCCAGCTGATCTACACCGGCCGCCGTGACGATTTCGGCCAGATCGCCTTCGCCATGAAGATGCTGGAAACCGAGGCTGGCGCCATGGTCGGGCGCATCGGCGATGCGTCCCGCCAGCTCAGCCAGCACGCCAAGGAGCTGCTCGGCGCGATGGAGAGCAGCACACAGAGCGCTGCCCGTCAGCAGGTCGAGACGGACCAGGTCGCCACCGCGATCAACCAGATGGCAATCAGCGTGCAGGAGGTGGCCAGCAACGCACAGCGCACCGCCGAAGCCGCCAGCCGTGCCGATAGCGAAGCCGCGACCGGCACCGAGGTGGTCAATCGCACCGGTGCCGCCATCGGCCAGCTGGCGCTGGACATCCAGCAAGCCGGTGAGGTGATCCACGAACTGGAGATGCACAGCAACGACATCACCAAGGTGCTGGACGTCATCCGCGGCATTGCCGAGCAGACCAACCTGCTGGCCCTCAATGCCGCCATCGAGGCGGCACGCGCAGGTGAACAGGGCCGAGGCTTCGCCGTGGTCGCCGACGAGGTGCGCAACCTGGCATCGCGGACGCAGCAGTCGACTCAGGAGATCAACAGCATGATCGCCGCCCTGCAGGGCGGCGCACGCCAGGCGGTGGAGGTCATGCAGCGCAGCCGTGAGCAGGCCATGCACAGCGTCGAGCAGGCGGAACAGGCGGCGCGCTCGCTGCAGGGCATCAATAGTCGGGTCAACGATATCAGCGAAATGAGTATCCAGATTGCCGCGGCCGTCGAGCAGCAGAGCGCGGTGAGCGAGGACATCAACCAGAACATCGTGAGCATCCGCAGCGGTTCGGACCATCACGTGGAGAGCGGCCTGCGCAGCCGGCAAAGCGCCTCGGGCGTCGCCGAGCTGGCCGGCCGGCCGGATGGAAATGCTGGTGGACCAGTTCTGGACCCGCCGACGTGCCTGAAGCAGGGCAAGAACGCCCCGTAATGGTGCGACGCAGGGCGCTGCCGGAACGGCGCCATAATGCGCTTGCCGGGCTTGTTACCACACTTGGCTACAGGCAAAATGCCACCAGTTTCGCATTTTGCGAAAGTTGCTTTACCGCTCAGGACACCCGGACCTGATAGCTAAGGCGCCAGCCGTGACATCCCATCAGGGGTGCATACGGCCGGCGCCTTTTTTTTGCCCTCGACGAACCCCGTCAGGGCAGAACCGCCGGGCGAACAAACGGCACCCAACCTGCATGTGACGCTACGAAGAACAAGCAATGCTGACCGAAGAGACCCTGCGCGAGGCCCTGGAAGAGACCATTCAGGTCTTGGAGCGCACCCGCCGCTCCTTCAAGTCGCGCGAACTCGGCCAACTGCGCCGACGCCTGATCGACCTGCTGGAGCAGCTGGAGACCGATGCGGGCGGCAAGGAGGATGACTGATCACCGATTCGTAACCTGACTGCCGTACAAGATGCCCCGCCGCATCCCGCGAGCGCGCCGACAGAAGCCGCGCCGCCGAACCTGCCTCGCGTACTCAGACCCATTACCAAGGAAGATCTGTTTATGCGCCTCAACCTGCCCGTCAGCGGCCGCGAAGTCATCGTGGACGACACGGCGAACATCCTCTCGACCACCGACCTCAAAGGCACCATCAGCTACGCCAATCCTGATTTCGTGGCGATTTCCGGGTTTGACGAAGACGAGCTGCTGGGTCAGCCGCACAACACCGTGCGGCATCCGGACATGCCCGAGGCCGCGTTCGCCGATCTCTGGCAGACGCTGCAGGCGAACCGCTCGTGGATGGGCATCGTCAAGAACCGCTGCAAGAACGGCGACCATTACTGGGTCAGCGCCTTCGCCACGCCGGTCAGCCGCAACGGCAAGGTGGTGGAGTACCAATCGGTACGGACCCGCCCGCAGCCCGAACAGATCCAGGCCGCCGAGGCACTCTACGCGCGGATGCGCGACGGTCGGGCTGCGGCCTCGTTGCGCCCGCCAGCGCTCGGCCTGCGCGCTCGGGTGGCGCTGCTGGCAGGCCTCGGCGGCGCAGCCGGTGCGGCGATCGGCGCATTGCTGGGCGGCGCGCCGCTGATCGCAGGTGCAACGGCCGTCGTGCTGGCGGGCGCGGCCGCCGCCGGGCTGACGGCACTGGCACTGGCACCGCTGGTACAGCTGGTCCGACAGGCACGGCGCATCGGCCGCAATCCCGTCAGCCAACTGATCTATACCGGACGCAGGGACGAGATCGGCGAAATCGCCTTTGCCATGAAGATGCTGGAAACCGAAGCCGGAGCCATGGTCGGGCGTATCGCCGACTGCAGCCGGCAGCTAAGCGATCACGCCCGCAACCTGCTTGGCGCGGTGCATGGCAACTCCGCAAGCGCTTCGCGACAGCAGCAGGAAACCGACCTCATTGCCACGGCCATTCAGCAGATGACTGCCAGCGTGCAGGAAGTTGCGCTCAACGCACAGCGCACTGCCGAAGCCGCCGCGCAGGCCGATAGCGAAGCCGCCAGCGGCCGGGAGATCGTCGGCCTGACCGGCAGCAGCATCACCCGCCTGGCCAGCGATATTCAGCAGGCCGCCGAAGTCATCCACCAGCTCGAAAGCCACGGCCAGGAAATCAGCCGCGTGCTCGAGGTGATTCACAGCATTGCCGAGCAGACCAACCTGCTCGCGCTCAATGCCGCCATCGAAGCGGCGCGCGCTGGTGATCAGGGCCGCGGGTTCGCCGTGGTGGCCGACGAGGTGCGCCAGCTGGCCTCGCGCACCTCAATGGCGACGGCGGATATACAGACGATGATCGCCGCGCTGCAGGCCGGCACGCGGCAGGCAGTCGACGTCATGCAACGCAGCCGCGAACAGGCCGAGCACAGCGTCAGCCATGCCGACCGGGCCGAACACTCGCTGAGCGATATCAACAACCGGGTCAACGAGATCAGCGCCATGAGCAACCAGATCGCCGCTGCCGTGGACCAGCAAAGTTCGGCGAGCGAGGAGATCAGCCAGAGCATCGTCAGCATTCGCGGCAGCTCGGATCAACATGTCAGCAGCGGCATGCACAGCCAGCGCAGCGCCAGCGGCGTCGCCCAGCTGGCCGATGGCATGCTCGAGCTGGTGCAGCAGTTCTGGGCACGCCGGCGCGCCTGAGACGACAGCCCGTCAGCTGTGTGGGACAGATGGGCTGCATGATGGCATGATGGCATCGCAGCCGGCGCGTTTCTGGCGCCGGATGACTGACAGAATGCGTGTCAGTCGCTGCGACGTCCACGAGGCAAGCCACCATGATGCGCACCCTGCTGTTTATCGCCGGTCTGATGCTGCTGTCCTCGCTCGCGAGCGCGGTGGCTGCCGGGCCGTCGCCGGTGCTGCAGGTGCGCGATGCATCGGCACTGCAGGTCGACGCGGTGGAATATGTGCTGGGCAAGCCCATGGCGTCCTTCGATGACGCCGCTGGCGCGCAATGGCCCTGGCAGCCGCTGACCAAGCCAACCCTGGGCAAGCAGCCTGACGGCGCCTGGCTGCGCATCTCCCTGCACAACAGCGCGGCGCACGCCAGGCTCTGGTACCTGCTGCTGAAATGGCCGGTGCTCGATCGCGTCGCGGTGCGCCTGCATTATCCGGACAGCGACCGTTGGGGCACGGCGATGCTCGCCGGGGACGCCGTGGCCATGAGCGCTCGGCCATTGGCGGACCATCACTTCGTCTATCCGCTGGAGTTGCCGGCGGGCGAGCGCGCGGTGGTCTACCTGCAGGTGCAGGCCCGCGAGACGCTGGCCCTGCCGCTGGAACTGATCGACGAGAAGCAACTGATCGAGAGCCGACTCCACGATGTCACTCTGGTCAGCCTGTTCTTCGGCGGCATTCTGGTGATCGTGCTGTACAACTGCAGCCTGCTGATCTTCACCCGCGACCCAAGCTATTTCCTCTACGTGCTCTATCTGCTCAGCGCGGTGTTCTACGTGCTGAGCATCACCGGCTTCGGCCAGCTCTATCTCTGGCCGGAGATTCCCGAACTCTCGGCACGCTTCTACGGGCTCTCGGCCGCCCTGTGTTTCTTCACACCGATGCTGTTCGCCCTGCGCTTTCTCGGTGTGCGGCGTTACGGCGGTTGGGTCTGGGCAGTTTCGATCACCCTCACGCTGTACTGGGGAGCCGTGGTGGTGATCCTGCTGCTGGCGCCGGCCCTGGCCCGCTATACATTCATGGAAAGCGTCGCGCTGCTGCACTGTGTGCTGACCATGGCGATCACGCTCAATCTTTGGGCGCGCGGCAACCCGTCCGCGCGGCTGTTCAGCATCGCCTGGAGCACGCTGCTGGTGTTCACCGTGGTCAACCTGCTGGCACTCAACGGCGTGCTGCCGCTCAACGCCTGGACCCTGAATGGCCAGCTGATCGGCATGTTCACCGAGTTCGTGCTGCTTTCCATGGCCCTGGCCGAGCGCATCAACATCGAGCGCAACCGGCGTATCGCCGCGCAGCAGCTGGCGCTGCAGACGTCCGAATCGCTCGCCGCCGAGCGCGCCCTGCACCTGCAGGCCAAGCAGGAGGCACTGGACGTGCAGCTGCGTGCCAACGAGGTGCTGGAGGCACGGGTCTACGAGCGAACCCGCGCGCTGGAGGACGTCCGCCTGGGCCTTGAAGCCGCCAACGCCGAGCTGCTGCGCCTGAGCACCACCGATTCGCTGACTCAGCTGGCCAATCGTCGACGCTTCGATCTCTTGCTGGACGAGGAAATCCGCCGCGCGCGGCGCGCCGGCAGTCCACTGTCGGTGCTGCTCGCCGATATCGATCACTTCAAGCGGGTCAACGACAGCTATGGCCATCCGTTCGGCGACGAATGCCTGCGCCAGGTCGCGGCAGTGCTCGCCGCCCATTGCCAGCGCGCCGGGGACGTCGCGGCGCGCTATGGCGGCGAGGAATTCGTCGTGCTGCTACCGGGGCTCGACGGGCCGCAGGCCGCGGCGCTGGCCGAATCTATCCGCCGCACGATCGCACAACTATCGCTGCAGCACGACGAGCAACCCGTGCCGCTGACCATCAGCCTCGGCGTGGCGACGCTGGCTCCGGCGCACGCCACGTCAGCGGAGCTGCTGGCGGCGGCGGATGCTGCGCTCTATCAGGCCAAGCACCAAGGCCGCGATCAGGTGGTGCTCGCCGCCGCCCCCTCGGCTGCCTGCCCGGACGGCATCAATCCTCAGCCGGCGTGAAGCACACCCGCACCAACAGCCCGCCGAGCTTGCCCTGATCCAGGCTGATACTGGCGCGATGGGCACGGACGATCTCGCCGACGATGGCCAGCCCGAGGCCGGCGCCATGGCCGCCGGTGTCACGGCGGTAGAAGCGGGCGAAGACGCGATCGCGCTCGGCGGCGGGGATGCCCGGGCCGTCGTCCTCCACCTCCAGCACGCCACCGTCGAGGACCCGCAGCACCACGTTGCCGCCAGCCGCGGTATGCGCCAGCGCATTGTCCAGCAGGTTGCTCAGCAGCTCGCTGATCAACGTCGGTTCGCCGTCGATCCACACCGGCGCCTCGGCCTCCAGCGCCAGGGCGACACCGCGCTGGTGCGCCAGCGCGGCCATCGCCAGCCCCAGTTCGCGGGCCAGCTGCGACAGGTCCAGACGCTGAGCGCCGCCTTCGGCGATCGATTGCGCGCCGCTTTCGATACGCGCCAACGAAAGCAGCTGGTTGGCCAGATGAATGACCTTGTTGGTGCTCTGTCCGGCGTCTTCCAGGGTGCTGCGCCACGCCGCGGGCTCGGCTTCGCGCAGACCCAGTTCGATGCGCGCCTTGAGCGCCGCCAGCGGCGTGCGCAGCTCGTGTGAGGCATCGGCGATGAAGCGCGCCTGGCGCTCGAACTGCCCACGCAGGCGCTCGGTGAAGCCATTGAGCGCGCCGACCAGCGGCTTCAGCTCGCGCTGCACATCGACCAACGGCAGCGGCCTGAGGTCATCCGGGGCGCGTTCCTGCACGGCCTCGCTGAGCCGGGCCAACGGGCGCAACGCCGCGCTGACGGCCAGCCAGACCAGCACCAGCGCGGCAAGCGCCAGCAAGCCCAGGCGCCACAGCGTGTCGCTCAACAGGCTACGCGCCATGCGCTCGCGCGCGCCGAGCGTCTCGGCCACGCGAATCTCGGCGATGCCGTTGAGCTCGGGCTCGCTGACCGGCTGCAGCAAGCTCACCAGGCGTACGCCCTGGCCCTGGAACTCGCCGTCGTAGAAGCGCGCCAGCGCCGGGTAGTCGTCGGTGCGACGGACCTCGGCACCCGGTGCGGGCAACTGTTCGTAGCCGCTGACCAGGCGCCCCTCGGTGTCCAGCACCTGGTAATAGATGCGTCCGGCACTGTCGTAGGCGAAGGTGTCCAGCGCCACGTAGGGCACGTTGGCGCGCAGCCTGCCGTCGCTGGTCACCAGCCCCTCGGCGATCGCCCGGGCCGAGGCCAGCAGGGTCCGGTCGTAGGCGGTATCCGCGGCGGCGCGGCCGTTCCAGTAGGCACTCCAGGCCCCGTACAGCAGCAGCGGCGTGAGCAGGATCGCCAGCCGCAGCAGCAGCCGCGCACGCAGACTGCCGGCCGCCCCGCGCTCAGCCATCGAGCGCCTCGAGCATATAGCCCAGCCCGCGGAAGGTGACGATGCGTACCGGCTGGCCCTCGAGCTTCTTGCGCAGGCGGTGGATGTAGATCTCGATGGCGTCGGCGCTGGCCTCCTCGTCCAGACCGAATACCTGGGCGGCCAGCTGATCCTTGCTCATCACCCGACCGGGGCGGGCGATCAGCGCCTCCAGCACGCCCTGTTCGCGCGAGGTCAGCGTCAGTGGCTCGTCGGCCAGGCTGAAGCGCCGCGCATCCAGATCGTAAAACAGTGCGCCGCAGCGCTGCTGGCGTTCGCCGCCGCCGACGCTGCGTCGCAGCAGCGCCTTGACCCGCGCTTCCAGCTCGGACAGTTCGAACGGCTTGGCCAGGTAATCGTCGGCACCGAGGTTGAGCCCGTGCACGCGGTCGCTGACCTCGCCGCGGGCGGTGAGCATCAGTACCGGCAGCGTCTTGCCGCGCTCGCGCAGGCGCGCCAGCACCTGAAAGCCGTCGAGCCGTGGCAGGCCGACATCGAGAATCGCCAGCGCATAGTCCTCGCTGGCCAGCGCCAGGTCGGCGGCGACGCCGTCGTGCAGCAGGTCCAGGGTCCAGCCGGCGGCGCGCAATGCCTGGGCCACGCTTTCGGCCAGCTGGGGATGGTCCTCGACCAGAAGAATTCGCATTGCCTGTCCTCTGCGATGGCGACGGAGCGCCAGTGTAGCGGCAGAACTTTCACGCCGCTGCCGGCTTTGCGCGCTGAAAGGCTGGCGAAAGCTTGACCGCCTAGGATCGCTCGCAGGTGGCTCGAACCACCACGCGCGGCGCATGCGCCGTCACAACAAAAACAATAGTGGAGATACCCCCGATGCTGACTGCCGTCAGACGCTCACCCGCTCCTGCCCGTCTCGCCCTGGCCGTTGCCGCCGCCTCGCTGGCGCCCATGGCTCAGGCCGCATTCATCGAAGACAGCAGCGCGACCCTGCAGACCCACAACATCTACCTGAACCGCGATTTCCGCGAAGGCACCGCCCAGTCCAAGCGCGAAGAGTGGACCCAGGGTTTCATCCTCGACGTACAGTCCGGCTTCACCGAAGGCACCGTCGGCGTCGGCCTGGATGCGCTGGGCATGCTCGGCGTCAAGCTGGATTCCGGTGGCGGCCGCGCTGGCACCGACCTCTTGCCGGTGCAGGACGATGGCGGCACGCCGGACGAGTTCAGCCGCCTGGGCCTTACCGCCAAGGCGAAGATCGGCGAGACCGAACTGCGCTACGGCTCGCACATTCCCGAGACGCCAGTGGTCAAGGCCAGCGACAGCCGTACGCTGCCGCAGGTGTTCGAAGGTGCCACCGTCACCTCCACCGATATCGACGGCCTGACCCTGACCGGCGGCCGCCTGGACAAGGTGATCGATCGTTCTTCGACCAACTCCCAGGACCTGCAGCTGAACAACAAGAACGGCCGTTTCGCCAGCGCCGCCGAGGCCGATCACCTGACCTTCGCCGGTGCCGAATACGCCTTCAACGAGAACCTCACCGGGCGCTACTACTACGGCGAGCTGGACGACGTCTACCGCCAGCACTTCTTCGGCCTGCTGGCGAACAAGCCGCTGAGCGACAACTCCGCGCTGAGTGCGGACCTGCGCGTGATGCTCAGCGACGACACCGGCGCGGCGAATGCCGGCAAGATCGATAACCAGGCCTGGAACGGCATGCTCGGCTACAGCCTCGGCGGGCACAAGGTCAGTGTCGGCTACCAGCAGATGCGCGGCGATACCGGCTACGCCTACATCGACGGCGGTGATCCGTTCCTGGTCAACTTCGTGCAGATCAACGACTTCGCCAACGCCGACGAGCGCTCCTGGCAGGCCCGTTACGACTACAACTTCGCCGCTGTCGGCATCCCCGGGCTGACCTTCCTGACCCGCTACATCTCCGGCGACAACGCCGAGTACTCAGGCGGCAACAACGGCAGCGAGTGGGAACGCGACTTCGAGTTCAAGTACGTGGTGCAGAGCGGCCCGCTGAAGAACGTCGCGCTGCGCTGGCGTAACGCGATGTACCGCTCCGATTTCGCCCGCGACGCCGACGAGAACCGTCTGATCGTCAGCTACAGCCTGCCGATCTGGTAAACAGAACAAGAACGCGAGGACTACCCGATGAAAACCAGACTCAGCCGTTTCGCCCTGCTGTCGTCCTGCCTGCTGCTCTCGAGCCAGCTGCTGGCCGAACCCAAGCGCCCCGAGTGCATCGCCCCGGCCAAGCCCGGCGGTGGTTTCGACCTGACCTGCAAGCTGGCCCAGAGCGGCCTGAAGGACAGCGGCCTGCTCGAAGCACCGATGCGCGTCACCTACATGCCCGGCGGCGTCGGCGCGGTGGCCTACAACGCGGTGGTCGCCCAGCGTGCGGCGGAAGCCGGCACCATCACCGCCTTCTCCAGCGGTTCATTGCTCAACCTCGCCCAGGGCAAGTTCGGTCGTTACGACGAGAACGCCGTGCGCTGGCTGGCTGCGGTCGGCACCGACTACGGCGCCATCTCGGTGCGTGCCGACGCGCCCTACAAGAACCTCGACGAGCTGATTGCCGCGGTGAAGAAGGACCCGGGCAGTGTGGTGTTCGGCGCCGGCGCCACCATCGGCGGCCAGGACTGGATGCAGACCGCGCTGATCGCCCGCGCTGCCGGTGTCGATCCGAAGAAGCTGCGCTACGTCGCCTTCGAGGGCGGCGGCGAAACGCTCACCGCCATGCTCGGCGGCCATGTGCAGGTCACTTCCAGCGGCCTCGGCGAAGTCACCCCGCAGCTCAACGCCGGCAAGATCCGCATCCTCGCCGTGCTCTCCGACGAGCGCCTGCCGGGCAAGCTGGCCGACATCCCCACCGCCAAGGAGCAGGGCTACGACATCAGCTGGCCGGTGATCCGCGGCTTCTACATGGGGCCGGAAGTGCCTGACGAGGACTTCAACTGGTGGAAGACCCAGTTCGACACCCTGCTCGCCGACGAAGACTTCGCCAAGCTGCGCGAACAGCGCGACCTGTTCCCGCTGTCGATGACCGGCGATGAGCTGGAAGCCTTCGTCAAGAAGCAGGTGCAGGACTACAAGGCGCTGGCCGGCGAGTTCGGCCTGGTCAAGTAACGCGAACCGGCCCGCGTTCGCGGGCCGCACGGTCGACCCGGCAGCTGCCGGGTCGCCGAATCCCTGAGGTATCCCGTCATGTACGTACGTGTCTTCGCCGCGGCGTGGCTGCTCGCCTGCGCCGGCCTCGCCCTGCTCGCCTGGGGCTTCGAGGCGCCCTTTGCCTACGACCCGGTCGGGCCGCGCGCCTACCCGCTGCTGTTGCTGTTGCTGATGGCCTGTGGTGCGGCGTGGCTGCTGTTCAAACCGCACGGTGAGCCGACGCCAGCGTTCGATCGGCCCAAGGCGCAGCGCGCCGTGCTGTGCGTGCTGGCCCTGCTGGCCTACGCGCTGCTGTTCGAAACCCTGGGTTTCGTCATCAGCACCGCCCTGGCCGGTTTCGCCCTCGGTCTGCTGTTCAACGGTCGCATGTGGCCCAGCGTGATCAGCGGTGCGCTGCTTGGCGTGCTGCTCTACGGGCTGTTCGATTACCTGCTGGACGTGCCGCTGCCGCTTGGCCTGCTGCGTCTGCTGGAGAGCTGAAATGGAAACACTGAATTTCTTGATGCAGGGCTTCGATGTCGCCACGCGACCGACCAACCTGCTGGTGGCGCTGTTCGGCGCCTTCGTCGGCACCGTGGTCGGCCTCTTGCCGGGCCTCGGCCCGATCAACGGCGTGGCGCTGCTGCTGCCGCTGGCCTTCGCCCTCGGCCTGCCGCCGGAGACCGCGCTGATCCTGCTCGCCGCGGTGTACCTGGGCTGCGAATACGGTGGCCGCATCTCGGCGATCCTGCTCAACGTGCCGGGTGATGCCGCCGCGGTGATGACCACCCTCGACGGCTACCCGCTGGCGCGCCAGGGCAAGGCTGGAATCGCGCTGTCGCTGTCCGCGGTCAGCTCCTTTATCGGCAGCACCATCGCCACCTGCGGGGTGGTGCTGTTCGCCCCGCTGCTGGCCAAGTGGGCAGTGGCATTCGGCCCGGCGGAATACTTCGTGCTGATGATCTTCGCCATCGCCTGCCTCGGCGGCATGGTCGGCGACAAGCCGGTGAAGACGCTGATGGCCGCGCTGATGGGGCTGGGCCTGGCCACCGTCGGTGTCGACTCGACCACCGGCGTCTACCGCTTCACCTTCGGCAGCGTCAGCCTGTCCGATGGCATCCAGTTCGTCATCGTGGTGATCGGCTTCTTCAGCGTCAGCGAGATCCTCCTGATGCTGGAGAAAACCCACAGTGGGCAGCAGGCGGTGAAGGCCAGCGGCCGGCTGCTGTTCAACTTCAAGGAGTTCTGCCTGACCTTTTTCACCATGATGCGCAGCGCCGTGGCTGGCTTCGTCATCGGCACCCTGCCGGGCGCCGGGGCGACCATCGCCAGTGCCATGACCTATATGAGCGAGAAGCGCATGGCCGGCGACAAGGGCCGCTTCGGCGATGGCGACCTGCGCGGTCTGGCGGCGCCGGAAGCGGCCAACAACGCTTCGGCCTGTGGCTCGCTGATTCCCATGCTGACCCTCGGCGTACCGGGTTCGGGCACCACGGCGGTGATGATCGGCGCGCTGACGCTGTACAACATCACCCCCGGCCCGCTGCTGTTCGAACAGCAGCCGGACGTGGTCTGGGGTCTGATCGCCTCGCTGTTCATCGGCAACGTGATCCTGCTGGTGATGAACATCCCGCTGGTCGGCCTGTTCTCGCGCATGCTCGCGGTGCCGAACTGGGTGCTGGTGCCGGCGATCACCGTGATCAGCATGGTCGGTGTGTATTCGGTGCACAGCACCACCTTCGACCTGGTGCTGATGGTCGGCCTCGGCGTGTTCGGTTATCTGCTGCGCAAGCTGGACTTCCCGCTGTCGGCGCTGATCCTCGGCTTCGTGCTCGGCGAGATGATGGAAGACAACCTGCGCCGCGCACTGTCGATCTCCAACGGTGAGCTGGGCATCCTCTGGGGCAGCCCGATCACCCTGGCGCTGTGGGCGCTGACCGTGGCGATGCTGGCCATGCCGGGGCTGCGCTGGTACCTCAAGCGCCGTCGCGGCAACGTGGTCGAGGCACAGGCCTGACATGCGCCAGCGGCTGCCGGCCTGGTGGGCGACACCACTGATCGGCGCGGTCGGCGGCTGGCTGGCGAGTCTGGCCAACTGGCCACTGCCGTGGATGGTCGGCTCACTGCTGGCGGTGATCGCGGTGCGCTGCAGCGGCTGGCTGGTGAGTGAGATGCCGCGCGGCCGGCAGGCCGGGCAGTGGATCGTCGCCAGCGCCATCGGCCTGCACTTCACCGGCGAGGTGATGCGCGAGGTGCTGGTGCACTTTGGCGTGATCCTCGCCGGCGCGCTCGGCACTCTGGCGTTGAGCCTGATCGGCATGGCCATCCTCTCGCGCGGCGGCTGCGATCGGGCCACCGCCTACTTCGCCAGCATGCCGGGCGGCGCCAGCGAGATGGTCAACCTGGCCAGCCGCCACGCCGCCCACCCCGGCCGCGTCGCCGCCGCGCACAGCCTGCGCATGCTGCTGGTGGTGCTGCTGATCCCCGCGTTCTTCACCTGGAGCCTGCCGCCGATCCAGGCACCGGCACCGCTACCGGTCGACGGCTTCTGGCTGGCCGTGCTGCTACCGGCCGGCGGTCTGCTGGCCCTGCTCTGGCGCCGGCTCGGCCAGCCCAATCCCTGGATGCTCGGCCCGCTGACCGTCTGCGCGCTGGCCAGCGCCGGGTTCGATCTGCACATCGGCTTGCCGGACGGGCTCGGCCAGGTCGGCCAGTGGCTGATCGGCTCGTCGCTGGCCTGTCACTTCGACCGGGCCTTCTTTCGCAGCGCACCGGCCTTTCTGCTGCGGGTACTGCTGTTCACCCTCTCGGCGATGCTGGTCGCCGCCGCGCTGGCAGCCGGGCTGGGTTGGCTGACGGCACTGGACGAAACCTCGCTGATGCTGGGGATGATGCCCGGCGGCATCACCGAGCTGTGCCTGACCGCCGAGGCGCTGCAGCTGTCGGTGGCGCTGGTGACGGCCGTGCAGGTGCTCAGGTTGTTTCTGGTGATGTTTCTCGCCGAGCCGGTGTTTCGGCTCTGGCAACGAGCCACGCTTTAGCCCGCCGTCAGGCGGGTTCTTTTTTTGCGGCGCTGGCTGGTACGGCCGTCTGCATGGCGACCGGCGCGACGCACAAGGCCGCCCCGGTTCAGCCGAAGAACCAGTAACACACCCCGATCGCCGCCACGATTCCGGCGAAATCCGCCACCAGCGCACAACCCACCGCATGCCGCGCCCGCTGGATGCCGACGGCACCGAAATACACCGCCAGCACATAGAAGGTCGTCTCGGTGCTGCCCTGCACCGTCGCCGCCACCAGCGCCGGGAAGCTGTCGACACCATGACTCTGCATGGTCTCGATCAGCATCGCCCGTGCCGCACTGCCGGAGAACGGCTTGACCAGTGCCGTCGGCAGGGCGTCGACGAAGCGCGTGTCCCAGCCCAGCGCCTCGACCAGCCAGCGTATGCCCTCCAGGCCGAGGTCCAGCGCCCCGGACGCGCGCAGCGCACCGATGGCACACAGCATTGCCACCAGGTAGGGCAAGAGGCTCTTCGCCACGTCGAAGCCCTCCTTCGCACCTTCGACGAAGGCTTCGTAGACCGGCACCTTGCGCAGTGCACCCACCAGCAGGAAGGCGATGATCAGCCCAAACAGCGTGAGATTGCCCAGCAGCGAGGACAGCGAGGCCAGGGCGGTGGCCGACAATCCGGCCAGCAGCGCCATGAAGCCGCCGAGCAGCAGCGCACCGGGAATGAAATAGGCCAGCACCACCGGGTCCCACAGGCGCAGCCGCTGCACCAGCGCCACTGCCAGCAAGCCGGCCAGCGACGAAGCGCTGGTGGCCAGCAGGATCGGCAGGAACACCAGCGTCGGGTCGTCCGCGCCCTGCTGCACGCGGTACATGAAGATGGACACCGGCAGCAGCGTCAGCGAAGAGGTGTTGAGCACCAGAAAGAGAATCTGCGCATTGCTCGCCACATTCGGCAGCGGATTGAGTTCCTGCAGCGCGCGCATGGCCTTGAGGCCAATCGGCGTGGCGGCATTGTCCAGGCCCAGCCCGTTGGCGGCGAAATTCAGAGTGATCAGACCCAGCGCCGGGTGGCCGGCCGGCACCTCCGGCATCAGCCGGCGAAACAGCGGGCCGAGCAGACGCGCCAGCAGCTCGATCAGCCCGGCCTTCTCCGCAATGCGCAGGAAGCCGAGCCAGAGCGTCAGGGTGCCGAACAGGACGATCATCACTTCCACGGCCAGCTTGGCCATGGCGAACAGGCTTTCCACCAGAGCGGCGAATACGGTCGGATCGCCGCCAAGCAGCCAGCGCCCCATGGCCGCCACGGTGGCAATCAGAAAAAAGCCCAGCCAGAGGCCGTTGAGCATGTCGTTCTCCCATCGAAGCTGGCGGCGATGATAGCGGTGCAGGCGCGCAGGGGTCATCCGCAGTCGGCAGGCAAAGGGAAGAAAGAGACGCTTGGAAAGGAGGTGCAGCCGCGCGGCTGCGAAGCGGAGCGTTGTGAGCTGCAGGCCAGGGCAGTAATGGTCCACCCTGGCTGCAGCCTGACAGAACCCGGTCCGATAACGGAGGTACTCCCTGTACCCCTAGGTCGCTCCGCCAAGGCAGAACAACCCGACCCCCTGGTTCCCCCCGCTGAGGGGTCGAGCGCGCAGAGTCGTTACACCCGACGCGCGCTCTGGATCACCTTCGAAAGCCGAACATGACCCGGCAAATTTGGCATCCCATGCCGCTGACACTCCTGAACCAGCCGCCCTTGCGGGCGGCCATCGATTGCATCAAACGCGCGGTCCACGCCCGCGGCCGAAGATCAGCGATGCCACGAAGAGCACCAGGAACACCACAAACAGGATCTTGGCGATACCGGTAGCGGTGCCGGCGATGCCACCGAAGCCCAGTACCGCAGCGATGATGGCGATGATCAGGAAGGTAATGGCCCAACTCAGCATGGTGTAACTCCTCTGTTTCAGGAACGATACTCAGCGGATCGGATCAGCCGATCGGCGTCGATGTGGTTACGCATCCCTGCCGGTTCGCTCGCACGTCCTTCTTCCTTGCTCAGAACACCCAGCGCTGTTCGGCAGGCGCCTGGCGGTAAACGATGGTCTGCCGTTCCTGGCTGGTCCGCGTGAGCTCAATAGGTTGAGCGTCATACATCCGGATTCGTTCCACGGAGGCCTGCTGCGTCTGACCGAGCGGTTGCGACATCGGCCGCTCGGCACCCATGATGAGCATGACGACTGCAGCAGAGAGGAAACCCTTGCAGGCTAAAGAAAGGCTAGCTTGGCGATTCATCCTCAACTCCTTCTAAGCAAAGCGTGGCGAACATGATGTTGCGTTGATCAAGTCATTGCAGGCTGCGTGCCATCCCGAGAAAACTCTTTTAATTCCTTTAAAATCAACAAGTTACACAAGCAAAGAAAGAAGAACGCAACTTAATTTGCACGAGCCGCCCAGGTATGCCGGGCGTTTTGCACGACCATCAGTGGCGAGTGGCTTTAAGCTGGCGAATGCGCTCGTGGCAGGCGCGCAACTTCGGCAGCTCGATGGCCAGCAAGGCCTTCACGTCCGGTTCCGCATCCGCGACGGCATCCTCGAAGGCACGCAGCAGGTGTGCTTCGCTCTGCTCGAGCTGGTCGATGTAGGCGCGATCATGGTCGCCGACTCGCGAGCGTGCGTCGGTGTACAGCTCGCGCATGCGCCCGGTGAGCGTCCCGCCCTGAGATGGCTGTTCATGATTGGCAGCGACCTTCACCGACAGCGCCTGGATCACCTGTGTCTTGGCCTGCGCCAGGTCGCGGAACAGATGCTGCAGTTCCACGTCCTTTGCTTCTTCGGCGGCATGCTGGTAGAAACGCTGGCCGTCGCGGGTGATCTCGATGAGTTCGTTGAGCTGATTCATGGAATGGTTCATGACGCCTCCTGGATGAGTGAAGACGGCGCCACGCCCACTCGGCGGGCCGCGGCGCGTTCTCTTACCCTGGTCGCAAGCCCCGTGCCAGCCGGTCTGCGAGTTCCGACCGAGCAAAATCAGCGACTTGCATGGCCGCCGCGCCGGGTCCGGAATGCAGCATGCAGGAACAGCTCATCGTCACCGTGCAACTTGCAAGACATTTCATAGACTAAGCACTCGCCAACAACGCAACGGCGCCCCTGCCAGGCGCCGCACGCCATAATTTATTTTCTTTTCAAGCGACTGATTCACCATCTGACTGGGAGCATCCATGGACCAAACGACGGACAACGGCGGGCGCATCCTTCTGGTGGATGACGAAGCGGCGATCCTGCGTACCTTCCGTTACTGTCTGGAGGATCGCGGTTATACCGTAATGACCGCCGCCAGCGCCGCGCAGGCAGAAGCCATCCTGCAGCGCCAGGTATTCGATCTCTGTTTTCTGGACCTGCGCCTGGGCGAGGACAACGGCCTCGATGTGCTGCAGCAGATGCGTATGCTCGCGCCCTGGATGCGGGTCGTGATCGTTACCGCTCATTCGGCCGTGGACACCGCGGTCGACGCCATGCAGGCCGGCGCCGCGGACTACCTGCTCAAGCCGTGCAGCCCCGAGCAGCTGCGCCTGTCCGCAGCCAAGCAGTTGGAAGTCCGGCAGATGGCGGCGCGCCTGGAGGCCCTGGAAGGCGAGATGAAACAGCGCAGCGATGCGCTCGGCTCGCACAGCCCGGCGATGATGGCGGTGCTGGAAACCGCACGCCAGGTCGCCGACACCGACGCCAATATCCTCATCCTCGGCGAGTCCGGCACCGGCAAGGGCGAGCTGGCGCGTGCCATCCACACCTGGAGCCGGCGCTCGAAGAAGGCCTTCGTCACCATCAACTGCCCCTCGCTGTCGGCGGACCTGATGGAAAGCGAGCTGTTCGGCCACAACCGCGGCGCGTTCACCGGGGCCACCGAAAGCACCCTGGGCCGGGTCAACCAGGCCGATGGCGGCACGCTGTTCCTCGACGAGATCGGCGACTTCCCGCTGGCGCTGCAGCCCAAGCTGCTGCGCTTCATTCAGGACAAGGAGTACGAGCGCGTCGGCGACCCGGTGACCCGCCGCGCCGATGTGCGCATCCTCGCCGCCACCAATCTGAACCTCGAGGAGATGGTGCGCGAGGGCAAGTTCCGCGAGGACCTGCTCTACCGCCTCAACGTCATCACCCTCAACCTGCCCCCCATGCGTGAGCGTCCGGAAGACGTGCTGGCCCTGGCCGAACGCTTCCTTGCTTCCTTCGTCAAGAACTACGGGCGCCCGGCCCGCGGCTTCAGCGATGCCGCGATTGCCGCGCTGAAGACCTACCGCTGGCCGGGCAACGTGCGGGAACTGCGCAACGTGGTGGAACGCGCCAGCATCATCTGTCCGCAGCAGATGATCGAGGTCAGCCACCTGGGCCTCGGCGAGCAGGTTGCCAGCAACGCCCCGCGCATCGGTGAGCCACTGAGCCTGGAAGCCCTGGAAAAGGCCCATATCGCCGGCGTGCTGAGCACCAGTGATACCCTCGAGCAGGCCGCGCGCATCCTCGGCATCGACGCGTCGACGCTGTACAGAAAACGCAAGCAGTACGGCCTATGAAACTGCAGATGAAGCTGCGGACCCGACTCTTCCTCGGGTTCTCGGCCCTGATGACGGTGGCCCTGCTCGGGCTGTTGCTGGCGCTGGTCAGCGTGATGCAGATGGCGAAAAGTCAGGAACATCTCATCCGCAACAATTTCGGCATCATCGAAATCAACCAGCAGCTGCGCCAGGTTCTGGGCAACCATCTGGTCGTCCTGCTCACCGACGAGAACAACAGCCAGGCGCTGGAGCCGTTACGCCAGACCTTCCAGCAAACGCTAGAGCGCGGTATCGCCGAAGCTCGCGACGATGCCGACCGGCAGGCGTTCCAGGCAATCGCCAGCGCCTACGCCAGTTTTCTGCAACAGGTCGATCTGCCCGGCCGGCAGGATCTGACCCTGCTCGAAGACAACCCGCTGAGCCAGTCCTTCAACCAGTTGCGCGGCCTGATGACCGACATGCAGCGCATCGCGTACGACCGGATTCGCGACACCGAGCTGCGTAGCCGCGACCGTGCTGCGCTGCTCGCCGGCCTGCTCGGCTTGACCGCCATTGCGGTGCTGCTGATCGGTTTCATCACCGCGCACAGTTTCGCCCGTCGCTTCGGTGAGCCGATCGAACGCCTTTCCGCGGCGGCCGACCAGATCGGACGCGGCGATTTCAATATCGCCCTGCCCACCCCGCCGATCGCCGAACTGTCCTCGCTGAGTCGCCGCTTCGGCCTGATGGCGCAGGCACTGCACCAGTTCAAGCAGACCAACGTGGAGGCACTGGTCAACGGGCAGCAGCGTCTGCAGGCGCTGCTCGACAGCATCGACGATGGTCTGCTGATCATCGACCGCGAGGGACGTCTGGAGCACGCCAACCCGGTAGCGCAACGGCAACTGGCCTGGGAGAACGAGCACCTCGGTTTGTCCTTGGGCGAGGCGCTCGGCTGCCCGGCGCTGGACATTGCGGCGCGCCAGGTACTGGACGACAAACCGCTGTCCGACCCACCCGAGGACCTGGTAATCGAGGCCGACGGCGAGCGACGCCTGCTGGCCTGGCGCATCAGCCCGGTAAGCCACCACGACGGCAGCATCAGCGGCGCGGTCATGGTGCTGCACGACGTCACCGACCAGCGCACCTTCGAGCGGGTGCGCAACGAGTTCGTGCTGCGCGCCTCACATGAGCTGCGCACGCCGGTAACCGGCATGCAGATGGCCTTCAGCCTGCTGCGTGAACGCCTGCGCTACCCGGCTGGCAGTCGCGAATCGGACCTGTTCGACACCGTGCACGAGGAAATGCAACGGCTGGTCCGGCTGATCAACGACCTGCTCAACTTCTCCCGCTACCAGAGCGGCCAGCAGAAGCTGGAGCTGGAGCCGTGTGAAATCCCGGAGCTGCTGGAAACCGCACGCCAGCGCTTCGAGGTCGCCGCAGCCGAGCAGGAGGTGCAGCTCCAGCTGGAGCTACAGCAGCCGCTGCCGACCCTGATGCTAGACCGTCAGCAGATCGAGCGGGTGATGGACAACCTGCTGAGTAACGCATTGCGGCATACGCCGAAAGGCGGCGAGGTACGGCTGCTGGCCCGCCATCATGGCGAGCGGATGATTCTCAGCGTCGAGGACAACGGCGAAGGCATCCCCTACAGCCAGCAGGCGCGCATCTTCGAACCCTTCGTGCAGATCGGTCGTCGTCGCGGCGGCGCCGGACTGGGGCTTGCCTTATGCAAGGAAATCGCCCAGCTGCATGGTGGGCGCATCGGCGTGCATTCGCGGATCGGGCACGGCACCATCTTCTACGTCGCGCTGCCGATCTGACGGCGCCACCACGAGGACCTGCCATGCCAAGCGTGAATCCCAGCCCCGAACAGCTCGCCGCCTACGTGGCGGCGATGCCAGCGGGCGTGCCGATCCTGATGCTCAACCTGCTGCGCTACAACGCTCAGGCGACATACCCAGCGGGCAGCCAGCACAGCCCCTGCAGCGGCCGCGAAGCCTATGCCCGCTACAGCCGTGTGGCGCTGGCCAAGGTGCAGGCCTGCGGCGGTGCGGTGGAGGTCCGCGCCAGGGCGCATGCCGCACTGATCGCGCCAGCGGAGGAACAGTGGGATGACCTGCTGCTGGTCAGCTACCCGTCCAAGGAAGCCTTTCTGGCGATGATCAGCGATCACGAGTACCAGGCTGCCACCGAGCATCGCAGCGCGGCGCTGGCCGACTCGCGGCTGATCGGTACGACCCGCTACTAGTGGCCTGTTGGGTAAGTTCAGTTGGCCAATTTCGGCGCTCATGGCCCCGATACTGCGTCGCTGCTTCTTGCCATGGCCCGCATGACTCGTCGCAGCGCCTTGTCTCGTAGCCCTGTGCATCCGGACTTGCTTCAACCAACGCACCGCACCGACCGCTATGTCAGCGGCCCGCCTGGGCAGTGAGTACCTTCAGCATCGCTGCGGTTTCGGCATCCGGCTCGCCGTCGAAACGGGCCGGTCGATACTTCATCTGGAATGCGGCGATCACGTTACGCGTCTCGTCATCCAGCTGCCCATGCCGCGGCACGCGGTAGCCCTGAACCGCCAATGCCTCCTGAAACCAGGCGACCGACGGCACGCCGCTGAGCGCATAGTTCGCCCGCTCCGCCGCCACCGCGTCCGCCTCAGGCCAGGGCAGCAGCCCCTCGTCGGCGAGGCGTTTCCACGGAAACAGCGGCCCCGGATCGACTTTGCGCTGCGGCGCAATATCGCTGTGGCCGATGATGGAGCCCGGTTTGAGATCATGGCGCGCCATGATGTCCTTGAGCAGCGCCACCAGTGCGTCGATCTGTTCGTCCGAGTACGGGTACCAGAGTCGCCGTCCGTCCGCGCTTTCGACATAGCCACGATTGACCAGCTCGATGCCGATCGAGCTGGAATTGAGCCAGGTGCGCCCGTTCCACTCGCTTTCGCCGGCATGCCAGGCGCGCCGGTTTTCATCCACCAGACGATAGATAGTCGCCGGTGCCTCGCCGATCAGGTAGTGGCTGCTGACGTCACGACCACTGAGCAGCGTGAGCGAACGCGGCAGGTCGGCAGAGGTGTAGTGCAGCACGATGAACTGCGCGCGGCTGTCGTGACCGATCGAGCTGTAGCGGGTATCGATGCGCGGGCCGCTGGCGCAGCCGGCAAGCAGCAGGAGCAACAGGGTGGCGGTGAAGGCTTTCATCGGGATGACCTCTGTGTCGACGGCGAAATGACGCAGATCGGCATGACCGGCAGGCGCGCCGGCATGGCAGCGCTTGGCAGCGCGGTCGGATTATACCCGGGCGATCGCAGGCTCGCGGCGTCAGCCGGTCAGGCCGGTTCGACCCGATTGCGGCCGGCCTCCTTGGCGCGGTACAGCGCGCTGTCGGCGCGCTCGAAGGCACGCTCTGTGGTGTCGCCATCGCTAAAGACGGTCAGGCCTGCCGACAGCGTGATCACGATGCGCTCACCCTTGAAGTGAAACGGACAGCTGCCAATGGATTCGCGCAGCGTTTCCAGCAACTGCCGCCCCGCTTCCTGGGGCGTGTTGGGCAGCAGCACGACGAACTCCTCGCCGCCGAAGCGGGCGATGAAGTCGGTCTTGCGCAGCCGCTTCTGCAGCTCCGAGCCAATGATCTTGAGCACCCGGTCGCCGGCCAGATGACCGTATCCATCATTGACCCGCTTGAAGTGATCGACATCCAGCACGGCCAGTAACAGGTCGCCGCCATAGCGCTGCCAGCGGGCGAATTCCAGATCCAGGCGCTCGGTCCAGGCGGCACGGTTGGGCAGCCCGGTCAGTGGATCCTGCAGAGCCTTCTGCCGTTGCTCCTCGAGATGGCCGCGCAACCCCCGCGCGGCCTGTTCGAGGCTGCCGACCCGGCTGACTAACTGCTGCAGCCGCTCGCCAAGCTTCTGCTCCTGCTCGCTACGCTTCTGCCGGTAGGTATCCACCGTGGTCAGCAGACCATCCAGGCGCGCCTCGACCACCTTTTTCAGGCTCGACAGATCGGTGGCCTGGCGCATGCTGTCCTGCAGTCCGCCGACCTGCTCGCGTAATTCGGCATCGAGCGTCTGTGCGGCGTCGCGGCCCTCGGTATGGCCCTGGTGCGCGGCGAGCAGGTTTTCCTGCATTGCGGTGAGCCGCTCGTTGAGCGTCTGCAGGTAGGTCTCGAAATCCCGCTGCCCCTGATCGCTGAAGGCAATCATCAGCATCGCCAGGTCGTCCAGCACCGGCACCAGCTCGTACAAGTTCAAGCCATGCTGAATGCGGGCGCGCAACAGCTGCAGCCGCGGCTGGTGCTGCTCGGGCAGATGGAGGCTGTCGAGCAGGCTGGCGAGCGTCGCCTCGACGCGTTCGGCAACCACGCTGTAGGCGGGCTCCGGTGAGTCAGGCAGGGCGTAGGCGGCCGCCTGCGGCTCGGCCACTGGCGCCTGCTCGGCATCCGCCACCGGTGCGGCTACTTTGGGCTCAGCCGCTGTTGCGGCGGGCTCTAGCGCTTGCTGCTCGTCGCTCGCCGGCTCAGGCAAGGCTGGCGTCACGGCCGCCTCGGCCGTAGCGGACGCACCGGCCATCGCGCTGCCGGCAACCGCCTCGGTCTCGACCTCCTCCGCCGCTGGAATCGCCGCCTCGAGCGGGACCGCCACCGATTGACTGTCCCGATTGCCGAACAGGCGCTTCAAAAACCCGCTTTGCTGCGGCGTGCCCAGTCCTTGCAGGTCCAGAACCTGGCCCTGCAGCACACTGAGTTCACTGAGCAGTACCGGCAGTTCGCGTAGCCGGGTCGCGCGCTGATCCAACTCCTTGGCAAAACGCTTGAGCGGCTTGCGCAATTCGGCCGGCAAGGTCATCCCCAGCAATTGAGCAACCAGCCGATGCAGCGCTTCGGTCAGCTGCACGGCGCGCTCCTGACGATGCCGCTCGGAGTCCAGCACGGCTTTTTCCAAGCGCGGAACCAGCTGCCCGAGGCCATCGTCCAGATCGCCGTCGCGCAGAATCTCGCGCATCTGCTGCAGGCAGCGCTCGACGGCTGGATCGGCCCCCTCCACCGCCAGGCTGCTGCGCACCAGACTGCGGCGCAGCAAGTCCACCCGCTGCTCCCAGCGGGCCTCCAGCCGGTCCTGGCGCTCGACCAGCTGCAGATACTTTTCTTTCCAGCGTTCGGCTTCGTCGCTCATTTGCTTTCTTGTACCTGAACCGGCATGGAATCGTCCTTGAACGCGTCGGGCAACCTGATTTCCACGGCGACCGGCAGATGATCGGAGATCGGCAACGGCAGCACGTCGACGCGCTCAAGCGCCAGGCTCGGACTCAACAGGATGTGATCGAGGCAGCGTTGCGGCCGCCAGCTAGGAAAGGTCGCCTCGACCTGCGGTGCGAGCAGGCCGAGGTCGCGCAGTGGGGAGTTCTCCAGCAGGTCGTTGGCGTGGGTATTCATGTCACCCATCAGTACCTGATGGCGGTAGCCGCCGATCAGCTCGCGGATGTAGGCCAGCTGGCGCGCCCGTGCCCCGCCACCGAGCGCCAGGTGCATCATGACCACCACCAGCGCGTCCGCCCCTTCGCCGAAGCGCAGCAGGATGGCGCCCCGTCCGGATGGTCCCGGCAGTGGATGGTCTTCCAGCCTCTGCGG
This sequence comes from Stutzerimonas frequens, assembly GCF_024448335.1. Taxonomy (GTDB): domain Bacteria; phylum Pseudomonadota; class Gammaproteobacteria; order Pseudomonadales; family Pseudomonadaceae; genus Stutzerimonas; species Stutzerimonas frequens. Next base: position 95,425 of record NZ_JAMOHM010000007.1, on the reverse strand, counting down.
CTCGAGCCGGCTCAAGACACCGTTGCTGTGCTGGGCGAAGCGCCCGAGGTTCCGGTTGAGCTGCTGGTACCAGTAGGGAAACGCGCCCAGCTGGGCGAGATGCTCGACCTGATTGACATAACCGGAGCGCAAACTGCCGCCATCGGCTTCCTGCAAGGCCACCAGATCGTAGTTGCCGAGCAGTTCGCCGATGCGCTGCAGGTTTCCGGCGCGTCCGGGATGCGGCAGCAGATGCTGCCAGCTGCGCGTCAGGTAGTGGTGGTAGCGCTCGGTGCTGATGCCGACCTGGATGTTGAAACTGAGCAGCCGCAGCCGCCCGTCCGCCGGCAGGCCGCTGCTGGCCAGACAGTGGGGATTGACCCGAGCCTTGCCGGGGCCGGCGTGGCGCGGAGCGCTCCAGCGGCGCAGCACGTTCGGCTAACGCGCTGCGCGTTCTTTTTCGATGAGGAAGTCGGCCACCTGCAGCGTGCGTTCCGGGCCGCCGGCAGAACCGAGATCGAAACGATACTTGCCGTTCACGATCATCACCGGTACGCCGGTGATCTGGTAAGCCATACCAAGCTTTTTGGCCTGCTCCACGCGGCTGCGCACGCCAAAAGAGTTGTAAGCCTTGAGGAAGGCCTGCTTGTCGATGCCGTGGCCGGCGAGGAATTCGGCCATCTCTTCGGGGGTCGCGAGCTTCTTGCGGTCCTGATGATAGGCGGCGAACACCGCATCATGAATCTCGGGCTCGACGCCCATGGATTCCAACGTGATGAACAGCTGTCCGTGGGCGTTCCAGATACCGCCGAACATCGCCGGGATGCGTTTGAAATCGACGTCATCCGGCAGCTGCTCGGCCCATGGTTTGACGGTCGGCTCGAACTGATAGCAGTGCGGGCAGCCATACCAGAACAGCTCGACCACCTCGATCTTGCTCGGCTCTGCAACCGGCACCGGGCTGCTCAGCTCGACATACTCCTTGCCGGCCTGGAACTCCGCTGCCTGGGCTGCCAGACCGAACAGGCTGGCGGCGGCGAGAACGGCAGTGAGTAGGAAATTACGCATGGAATACTCCTGTTAACGATGGACCAATGGCGCAACAGGCTGCAGCAAAACGCCGGGACTCGCCAGCGTTTTTCATCCGACTGTGCAAGCACGTGATACAGACAATGAAGCAGGCCCCGAAAACGCAGAAGGGCGTCGGGGCTGGTGGCCCGGACGCCCTTCTGCTCAGGCTGCAACGGCTATCAGTGCAGGCCCTGGATGTAGCTGGACAGCGCTTCGATGTCCTTGTTGCTCAGTTTGGCGGCGATGCCACGCATGATCATGGTGTCGCCGTCGTTGGTACGGTTGCCTTCGCGGAAGTCGGTCAACTGCTTGGCAGTGTAGGCAGCGTGCTGGCCACCCAGCTTGGGGAAACCGGCAAGGTCGTTACCGACGCCATTCGGCGCATGGCAACCGGTACAGGCCGGCATGCCCTGATCCAGCTTGCCCCCACGGAACAGCTTCTCGCCCTGCTTGGCCAGAGCCGGATCGGCATAACCGACGCTGCCCTTCTGGCTGGCGAAGTAGGCGGCGATGTCTTCAAGATCCTGATCGCTCAACGGGTCGAGCATGCCGGTCATTTCGGGCACCTTGCGACCGACGCCTTCCTCGGCGCCCGGGGTGCTGCCAGCCTTGATGTCATGCAGCTGCTTGAGCAGGTAGCGCTCGCCCTGGCCGGCGAGTTTCGGGAAGTTCGGCGCCGGGCTGTTGCCGTCGACACCGTGGCAGGCGCCACACACTGCAACTTTGCCCTGACCAGCCTCGGCGTTTCCAGCCGCGTGGGCCATACCGGTGATGCCAAGGGTCAACAGCAGACTCACGAGTATTTTGTTCATCAGCTAATCCAACTACGGCTAAGGGTTTGAAAGGGAATTCATCGGGTCGCGCACGGCATCAAAACCGGGACGACGCTCGTTATAGTGGCACGCAGGACTTTCGTCTCCGGCGGCGGCCCGCAGACGCACGTTGTGCCTGATACCGGCCGAACGCCATCCGGAGCCTGACATCAGGCCAAAGCGCACATAAAAACTGCGGCATTATATACTTCCGTTCCTGAAACGGAAACGAACCATTGCCGCACCCCGCGCGCACTCACCGGAACGACCATGCTACCGAAAAACCCGATTCTCGGCCTTTGCCAACAGGCCTCCTTCATGATCAGCGCCGCCAAGGTCGATCAGTGCCCGGCCGACGAGGGTCTGGAAGTGGCCTTCGCCGGTCGATCCAATGCGGGCAAGTCCAGTGCGCTGAACACCCTCACCCACGCCAACCTGGCCCGGACCTCGAAGACGCCCGGGCGCACTCAACTGCTCAACTTCTTCCGCCTCGATGACGAGCGCCGCCTGGTCGACCTGCCCGGTTATGGCTACGCCAAGGTACCAATCCCGCTCAAGCAGCACTGGCAGCGCCACCTCGAAGCCTACCTGGGTAGCCGCGAAAGCCTGGCCGGGGTGTTCCTGATGATGGACATCCGCCATCCCCTGACCGAGTTCGACCGCATGATGCTGGACTGGGCGAGCGCCAGCCAGATGCCCTTGCACATCCTGCTGACCAAGTCCGACAAGCTGGCCTTCGGCGCGGCGAAGAACGCGTTGCTGGCCATCCAGCGCGACATTCACAAGGGCTGGGGCGCCGACGTCAGCGTCCAGTTGTTCTCGGCACCGAAGCGGCAGGGGGTCGAGGAAGCGCAGCTGGTGCTGGCGAACTGGCTGGGAATGCTGGACGAGGCAGCCGAAGACGAGCACGAGCCAGAGGCATAGATTGGGTCAGGCGTTGCCGATTCCTGCAACCCTCGGCCGGAGCTCCGGTGGATGTAAGAAGCGACATCCACCCTACGAAGTCGGCACCAATCGCTAAAATCGCCCGAATTTCACCCTACCAATCACCTCGCAGAAGCCGGAAAGGCGCCGAGAATCGACGCCCACCCGGCCCTCAGCGCAACTCAGTCGCGGTAGGCATCCACCGGCACGCAGGCACAGAACAGGTTGCGATCGCCGTAGACGTTGTCCACGCGGTTCACCGCCGGCCAGTACTTGTGCGCGCGCGCATGGGCGCTCGGCGTCACCGCCTCGGCGATGCTGTACGGCCGATCCCACTCGCCGATCACGTCAGCCAGGGTATGCGGCGCGCGTACCAGCGGGTTGTTGTCCGCCGGCCACTCACCGTCCTGCACTTTGGCGATCTCCGCGCGGATGCTCAGCATCGCCTCGACGAAGCGATCCAGTTCGGCCTTCGACTCGCTCTCGGTGGGCTCGATCATCAGCGTGCCGGGCACCGGAAAGGACATGGTCGGCGCGTGGAAGCCGTAGTCCATCAGGCGCTTGGCGACGTCCTCCTCGCTGATGCCGCTGGCGGCCTTGAGCGGGCGCAGATCGAGAATGCACTCGTGGGCGACACGGCCGTTGCGGCCGCTGTAGAGCACCGGGAAGGCGCCGCCGAGGCGGTTGGCCAGATAGTTCGCACCGAGGATTGCCACTTCGGTCGCGTCGCGCAGCTGCGGGCCCATCATCGCGATGTACATCCAGCTGATCGGCAGGATGCTCGCGCTACCCCAGGGCGCCGCGCTCACCGCACCGTTGCCCGGTTGCGGTCCTTCCAGCTCGACCACCGGGTGATTGGCCACGAATGGTGCCAGGTGGGCCTTGACGCCGATCGGGCCCATGCCCGGGCCGCCGCCACCATGGGGGATGCAGAAGGTCTTGTGCAGGTTCATGTGCGAGACGTCGGCACCGATGTCCGCCGGCCGCGCCAGACCGACCTGGGCGTTGAGGTTGGCGCCATCCATGTAGACCTGGCCGCCGTGGGCGTGGATCGCGGCGCAGATCTCGCGCACGTTCTCCTCGTAGACGCCGTGGGTCGACGGATAGGTGATCATCAGGCAGGACAGCCGGTCGCCGGCTTCGGCGGCCTTGCGCTTGAGGTCCTCGAGATCGACGTTGCCGCCCTTGTCGCACTCGACGATGACCACACGCATGCTGACCATCTGCGCCGACGCCGGGTTGGTGCCATGTGCCGAGGACGGGATCAGGCAGATGTCGCGCTGCCCTTCGCCGCGGCTCTCGTGGTACTTGCGGATCGCAACGAGGCCGGCATATTCGCCCTGGGCACCGGAGTTGGGCTGCATGCTGATCGCATCGAAACCGGTGATCGCGCAGAGCCAGGCTTCCAGCTCGTCGATCATCAGCCTGTAGCCCTGAGCCTGACCGCGCGGGACGAACGGATGCAGGTTGGCGAACTCGGCCCAGGTGATCGGGATCATTTCGCTGGTGGCGTTGAGTTTCATGGTGCAGGAACCGAGCGGGATCATCGCCTGGTTCAGCGCCAGATCCTTGTTTTCCAGCTGCTTGAGGTAGCGCAGCATCTCGGTCTCGCTGTGGTGCGAGTTGAACACCGGATGCTCGAGGTAGCCGCTCTCGCGCTGCAGCCCTGCGGGAATGCCCGCGGCCAGCTCACCGGCATCCAGCGCGGCGACATCGAGACCGTGATCGGCACCGAGGAAGATCGCCAGCAGCTGCTCGACGGTGCGCTCGTCGCAGGTCTCGTCGAGGCTCACGCCCAGCCGGCCGCGGCCAAGGATGCGCAGGTTGATCTGCGCCGCCTCGGCGCTTTCGATGATGGCGGTCTGCGCACCACCGACCTCGAGGGTCAGGGTGTCGAAGAAATGCTGGTTGAGGCGAACGATGCCTTTCTGCTCGAGGCCGGCGGCAAGGATTGCAGTCAGTCGATGCACGCGTTGGGCGATGCGCTTGAGGCCCTGCGGGCCGTGATAGACGGCATAGAAGCCAGCGATGTTGGCCAGCAGCACCTGTGCGGTGCAGATGTTGGAGTTGGCCTTCTCGCGACGAATATGCTGCTCGCGGGTCTGCAGCGCCATGCGCAGCGCGGTGTTGCCGCGGGCGTCCTTGGACACGCCGATGATGCGGCCCGGCATGCCGCGCTTGAACTCGTCGCGGCTGGCGAAATAGGCCGCATGGGGGCCGCCGTAGCCCATCGGCACACCGAAGCGCTGAGTCGAGCCGAGCACCACGTCGGCACCCAGTTCGCCCGGCGGGGTCAGCAACAGCAGGCTGAGCAGGTCGGCCGCCACGCAGGCCAGCGCCTGCTGCGCGTGCAGCTGCTCGATGGCCGGACGCAGGTCACGAATCTCGCCGTGGGTATCCGGGTACTGCAGCAGCGCGCCGAACACCTCGTGTCCGGCCAGCTCATCCAGCGTGCCGACCACCAGTTCGAAGCCGAACGCTTCGGCGCGGGTCTGCACCACCGAAAGCGTCTGCGGATGGCAATTCTCGTCGATGAAGAAGCGGTTGCTCTTGCTCTTGGCCATGCGCCGGGCCAGGGTCATGGCCTCGGCTGCTGCGGTCGCCTCATCGAGCAGCGAGGCGTTGGCCAGATCGAGGCCGGTGAGGTCGATGATCATCTGCTGGTAGTTCAGCAGCGCTTCCAGCCGCCCCTGGGCGATCTCCGGCTGATAGGGCGTGTAAGCGGTGTACCAGCCCGGATTCTCCAGCACGTTGCGCAGGATCACCGGCGGGGTGATGGTGCCGTGGTAGCCCATGCCGATCAGGCTGGTCCAGAGCTGGTTCTGCTCGGCATAGCCCTTGAGCTTGGCCAGCGCCGCCTGTTCATCCAGCGCGGGCGGCAGATTCAGCTCGTCCTGCAGGCGGATTGCCGGCGGCACGGTCTGCTCGATCAGCTGCTCGTGGTTGGCCAGCCCCAGCGCGTCGAGCATGGCCTGCTGTTCGCCCTGATCCGGGCCGAGGTGACGGCGCAGAAAGGCATCGGTTTGCTGGAGTTGGGAAAGGCTCGGCATATACGGCATGGTCGCTACTCTCGAAAAAAACAAAAGCCCCGACAGAGCGGGGCTTTTGCGGATGATGCTTAGGCGTCGGCGTCGCAGGCGGCCTGGTAGCCGGCTGCGTCGAGCAGCTTGTCCAGCTCCGCCTTGTCGCTCGGCTGCAGACGGAAGAACCAGCTGCCGTAGGGGTCGCTGTTGACCTGCTCGGGCGAATCGGCCAGCGCCTCGTTGATGGCGATCACCTCACCGGAAACGGGGGCATAGATGTCGGAGGCGGCCTTCACCGACTCGACCACGCCGGCTTCCTGACCGGCATTGAGCTGGCGCCCGACCTCGGGCAGCTCGACGTAGACCACATCCCCCAGCGCTTCCTGGGCATGATCGGAGATGCCGACGGTGACGCTGCCGTCCGCTTCGAGACGAGCCCACTCGTGGCTGGCGGCGTAACGCAGATCGCTGGGGATATTGCTCATTGTTGGGTCCTCAAGGCTGATGACAGCAGTCGCGCAAAACAGTCGGTCGAATTTACACCAGTACCTTGCCGTGCCGCACGAATGTCGGCTGTACGACCCGCACCGGATACCACTTGCCACGAATCTCCACTTCCGCACGCTCGGCGGTGCCGGCCGGCACGCGAGCCAGGGCGATGGATTTGCCAAGCGTAGGAGAAAAACTGCCGCTGGTGATCTCGCCGTCGCCGACACCGGTCACCCGCACCACCTGATGGGCACGCAGCACGCCGCGCTCTTCCAGCACCAGGCCGACCAGCTTGGGCAGATCGCCTTGGGCGCGCTGCTGCTCCAGCGCGGCACGGCCGACGAAGTCGCGCTCGGCCGGCTCCCAGGCCACGGTCCAGCCCATGTTGGCGGCCAGCGGCGAAACCTCCTCGGTCATGTCCTGCCCGTACAGGTTCAGCCCGGCCTCCAGACGCAGGGTGTCACGTGCGCCGAGGCCGATGGGCGGGATGCCAGCGCCGACCAGCTCGCTGAGAAAATCCGGTGCCTGCTCGGCCGGCAGGATGATCTCCAGACCATCTTCGCCGGTGTAGCCGGTACGACCGATGAACCAGTCGCCTTCGGCCAGGCCCTGGAATGGCTTGAGTTCGTGAATCAAGGTGGCGCGCGCCTGGCTGACCAGCTCGGCCGTGCGTGCGCGGGCGTGCGGGCCCTGGATGGCCAGCATGGCCAGCTGCGGGCGTTCGTTGACCTCGACGGCGAAGCCCGCCATCTGGGTCTGCATCCACGCCAGGTCCTTGTCGCGGGTGCTGGCGTTGACCACCAGGCGGTAGCCCCAGTCCGTCAGGTAGCCGATCAGGTCATCGATCACCCCGCCACGCTCATTGAGCATGGCGCTATAAAGGGCGCGACCGGCACTCTTCAGGCGTGCCACGTCGTTGGCCAGCAAGCGCTGCAGATAGGCGGTGGCCTGCTCGCCGGCGACATCCACCACGGTCATGTGCGAGACATCGAAGACCCCGCAATCGCGTCGCACCTGATGGTGTTCTTCCACCTGTGAGCCGTAATGCAGTGGCATGTCCCAGCCACCGAAATCGACCATCTTGGCGCCGAGCGCAAGGTGCTGATCGTAGAGGGGAGTGCGCTGACCCATGGGTTTCTCCTTCCGGGCAGGTCGCCGAATCGGCATTGGAAAAGTCAGTAAAACCGGGCCCCGCGAGGCTCGGCGACTTTCGAATGGCGCGCATTGTAGCCCCAAGGTGACGGTAGGTCACTGCGCTTCAGGCGCCAGGAGACTGGAGGTCGACCCGCGGCCCGCAGCAGCGCGGCCGCGCCGTTCAGCACCGTGCGCCTAGGTCGCACGATCAGCCTGGACGTCTCGCCGAGCGCCGAATCAGCAGCACCACCGGCAGCAAGCCCACCAACACCAGGGTCAGCGCCGGCAGCGAAGCACGTGCCCATTCACCCTCGCTGGTCATCTCGAAAATGCGTACCGCCAGGGTGTCCCAGCCGAACGGACGCATCAGCAGGGTTGCCGGCATCTCCTTGAGCACGTCGACGAACACCAGCAGCGCTGCGCTCAGGGTACCCGGCAGCAGTAGTGGCAGATAGACGCGCATGAACAGCGCCGGGCCGCCGACGCCTAGGCTACGCGACGCCTGCGGCAACGAAGGGCGAATCCGTGCCAGGGCATTCTCCAGCGGGCCGAAGGCGACTGCCATGAAGCGGATCAGATAGGCCAGCAGCAAGGCGCCGAGGCTGCCGAGCAGGATCGGTTTGCCCGCCCCGCCCAGCCAGCTAGACAGCGGAATCACCATGTGCCGGTCGAGATAACTGAACGCCAGCATGATCGACACCGCCAGCACCGAGCCGGGCAGCGCATAACCCAGGTTGGCCAGGCTCACCGCACTGCGGACCGAGCGCACCGGAGCCTGCCTCCGGGCGAAGGCCAGCAGTAACGCCGCGGTAACGGTGATCAGCGCAGCGATGCCGCCCAGGTACAGCGTATGCAGGATCAGCCCGGCATAGCGCTCGTCGAGGTCGAAGCGGCCGCGCTGCCAGAGCCATACGAGCAGTTGCAGCACGGGTATGACGAACGCGCAGAGAAACACCAGGCCGCACCAGGCGCTGGCGGCAAAGGCCTTCATTCCGGTCAGCCGATAAAGTGCCGCCGAGCGCGCACGCTCGTTGGCCGGGCGCGCCGCACCGCGGGCACGACGCTCGCCGTAGAGCACCAGCATCACCGCCAGCAACAGCAGGCTGGCCAGCTGCGTGGCGCTGGTCAGGCTGAAGAAACCGTACCAGGTCTTGTAGATGGCGGTGGTGAAGGTATCGAAGTTGAACACCGATACCGCACCGAAATCGGCCAGCGTCTCCATCATCGCCAGCGCCAGCCCGGCGCCGATGGCCGGCCGCGCCATCGGCAGCGCCACGCGCCAGAAAGCCTGCCAGGGCGACTGGCCGAGCACCCGTGCCGCTTCCATCAGCCCCTTGCCCTGGGCGAGAAAGGCCGAACGCGCCAGCAGGTAGACATAGGGGTAGAACACCAACACCAGTACCGTGATGACGCCACCGGTCGAGCGCACTCGCGGAAAGCGGATACCACTGCCGAACCACTCGCGTGCCAGGGTTTGCACCGGACCGGCGAAATCCAGCAGGCCGATGAAGACGAACGCCAGTACGTAGGCCGGAATCGCGAACGGCAGCATAAGCGCCCAGTCCAGCCAGCGGCGGCCGGGGAACTCGCAGAGCGCCGTGAGCCAGGCGAGGCTGACGCCGAGCACGACCACACCAACGCTGACGCCAAGCACCAGGGTCAGGGTGTTGCCCAGCAACCGCGGCATCTGTGTGTCCCACAGGTGCGCCCAGATCTCGGTATCGATGCTGCTCCAGCTGAACAGCAGAATGCTCAACGGCAGCAACACCAGTGCGGCGATGGCGAAAGTGATGGGATACCAGCGGCGCTCGACGGGATGGGACACTCAAGCCTCGACAGCAAAAAAGACGACGCCCCGGACCAGGCCGGGGCGCCGAGTATAACCGCAGCGGCTGACATAGCGGCCGGAGCCGCACGTCAGCGCTGCAAGCGCGAAAGGCTGATCAGTTCCAGCCGGCGCGATCCATCAGCTTGATGGCTTCGGCCTGGCGCTTGCCAGCCACTTCCACCGGGATGGTGTCGGCCTTGAACTCGCCCCATGCGGCCACTTCGGCAGACGGCTTGACGTTCGGGTTGGCCGGATACTCCATATTGATGTCGGCGAAGATGCTCTGTGCCTCGGCGCCAGTCATCCACTCCACCAGCTTGCGCGCGGCGTCCGGATTCGGTGCGTGCTTGGTCAGGCCGATGCCCGACAGATTGACGTGCACGCCGCGATCTTCCTGGTTCGGCCAGAACAGTTTGGCCTTGAGCTGCGGATTCTGCGCATGCAGACGGCCGAAGTAGTAGGTATTGACGATGCCGACGTCACACTGCCCGGCATCAACCGCCTGGACCAGCGCGGTATCGTCGGCGAAGACATCGGTGGCGAGGTTGCTGACCCAGCCCTTGATGATCTCTTCGGTCTTCTCGGCACCATGGGTCTCGATCATGGTGGCGGTCAGCGACTGGTTGTAGACCTTCTTGCTGGTACGCAGGCACAGACGGCCGTCCCACTTCTTGTCGGCCAGCGCTTCATAGGTGGTCAGCTCGCCATCCTTGACCCGTTCCGGGGAGTAGACGATGGTCCGCGCGCGCAGCGACAGGCCAGTCCAGGCGTCGCTGGAGGAGCGGTACTGAGCGGGGATGTTGTCCTTCACCACTTTGGAGTCGAGCGGCTGCAGCAGGCCCATTTCTTCGGCTTGCCAGAGGTTGCCACCATCGACGGTCAGCAGCAGGTCAGCAGGAGTGTTCTCGCCTTCGGCCTTGATGCGGGCCATCAGCGGAGCTTCCTTGTCGGTGATGAACTTGATAGCGACACCGGTCTTCTCGGTGTATGCGTCGAACACCGGCTTGATCAGCTCGTCGATGCGCGAGGAGTAAACCACCACTTCGTCGGCAGCCTGGACAGCGCCCGACAGCGCCGTAAGCGCCAGGGCGGCGAGTAAACCTTTGCTTGCCTGCATGAAACAGCCTCTTGGTGAGTTGGAACAGAGGCCAAATAATAGTGAATGTTATTTACCTTCTCAATGCGACAAATCGTGCAGGTAATCTTTTGTAAATATCAATCTGATATCAGGGCTTGGCCAGTTCGGGCAGATCACCGCTCAGTCCGAGCGCCTGACGCACAAACAGCGCCTTCGCCTCCGGCAGCGCCTCGACGGCCTTGAGACCGGTATTGCGCAACCAGCGCAGCGGCAGCGGATCAGCCTGGAACAGCCGCTCGAAGCCCTCCATGGCTGCCATCATCGCCAAATTGTGTGGCATGCGCCGACGCTCGAAGCGGCTCAGCACCCGCACATCCGCTACCCGCTCACCGCGGGCAATCGCCGCCTTGAGCACTTCAGCCAGCACCGCGGCATCCAGCAGACCAAGATTCACGCCCTGCCCCGCCAACGGATGAATGGTGTGTGCGGCATCGCCGATCAACGCCAGGCCGGGCTGCACGTACCGCTTGGCATGGCGTTGGCGCAGCGGGATGCACAGCCGCGGATCGACTTCCAGCACCTCACCCAGGCGTTGCTCGAAGGCACGCTCAAGTGCGGTACAAAAGGCCAGGTCATCCAGTGCCATGAGGCGCTTGGCCTCTGCCTCGGTAACCGACCAGACAATCGAGCACCAGTGCCGATCGCCATCGCGCTCGAGCGGCAGAAAGGCCAACGGGCCGTCATCGGTGAAGCGTTGCCAGGCCGTACGCTGGTGCGCCTCGCTGCAACGCACGCTGGTAACGATGGCTTGATGCAGATAGTCCCACTCGCGGGTTTCACAGCCAGCCAGGCGGCGAATCGCCGAGTTGGCGCCGTCCGCGGCGATCAGTAGGGGCGTGTGCAACTCACGACCATCGCCCAGCGTCAGCCGCCAGCCTTCGGCGGTTTGCGTCAGCTGCTCTACACGCGCGTCGCCGATCAATTGCAACCTGCCACCACGCTGCATCGTTTCCAACAGGGCGTCCTGCACCACGCGGTTCTCGACGATGTGCCCGAGCACCTCGGCGTGCACGGTCTCGGCAGAGAAATGAATCTGGCCGGTACCCGAGCCATCCCACACATGCATGTCGGTGTAGGGACTCGCGCGCCGCGCGGCGATACCCGGCCACGCACCGACCCGCTGCAGGATGCGCTGACTGGCTGCTGACAACGCGCTGACCCGGGGCTCGAAGCCGCCCAGCGGATCGAAGTCGGCGACCTCGAGCGGACTGGCGTCGAGCACGACGATATTCAGTCCGGAGCCTTCGAGCGCCAGTGCCAGCGTGCTGCCGACCATTCCGGCGCCAACGATGATCAGATCCGCTTGCATCACTTCTCTCCTGACTGCCGCGCCCGCGGCTTGAGTCGTATGTAGAGGGTCTTCTGCACCCGTGCCACCAGCGTGCCCTCGCCGTCCCGCACTTCGACATGCATCCTGGGCAAGTACTTGCTGCCGTCGGCGGTGTTCGCGCGGATCTCATCCAGCAACTTGTCGCTGATGGCGAACTCGGCGAAGACCGCACCCCGCCCGGGGCTGACGAATTCTATGTTGGCCGCCTTGTCCCAGACGATGTAGTCGCGCCCGAGATTCTCCATCAGCATCAGCACGAAGAACGGGTCGACCATTGAATACAGCGAGCCGCCGAACTGCGTACCGACATAATTGCGGTTGTACCAGCGCAGCACCATCTTGACCTGAACCAGGCGCATATCCGCACTGATGTGCCGCACCCGAACACCGGCTCCGATGTAGGGCGGATAGAAATTCATGGCCCAGCGCAGAAACCGCGCCTTGCACGCCAGCCTGGAAGCGCTCATGCCGAATCCTTCGTTGTCGCGCTCAACCCGCGCGCGTACCCAGGCCCATCGCCTGGCGCGCGAACCAGCGCTTGGCAGCGGGAGTCAAGTCCAACCCGAGCAGGCCGAGCGTGCGTCCGGCCGCGACCAGGCGTCCGGAGTCGCCGAACAGTCGGGTCACCTGATCGGAAAAGCCAACGGTGAGCCGCTGATCGAGGCGCTGCCGGCGGGCGTACTCCTGCAGCACCGGCAGATCGCCCAACGGCGCCTCGCTGCGCAGCAACGCGGCACTCAGCGCATCGACATCCCGCAGCGACAGGTTGTAACCCTGCCCGGCGATCGGGTGCAGGCTGTGCGCAGCATTGCCCAGCACCACCAGCCCCGAGCGCACCTGCTCCTCGGCCTCGATCAGCGTCAGCGGATACAGATGCCGGGCACCGACCTGCTGCAAGGCGCCCAGGCGATAGCCGAAGGCCTCCTGCAGTTCCTCCAGGAAGGCCGCTTCGTGGGCCTGCGCCAAGCGCGCGGCGTCGGCCGGAGAACGCGTCCACACCAGCGCGCAGCGGTTGTCCTGCAGTGGCAGCAGCGCCATCGGGCCGTCTTCGGTGAAGCGTTCGAAGGCCAGCCCGCCGTGCGGCTTGCCCGGGGTGATGTTGCCGATCAGAGCGGTCTGGCCATAGGGGCGCCGAGAGACCTGGATGCCGAGCTGCTCGCGCAAGCCGGAGCGACCACCATCGGCCAGCACGGTCAGCTCGCACGCCAGCGTCTGACCATCGGTGAAGCTCAGGCGATAGCCGGTGGCGCTGGGTTCCAGCCGCTCGACCTCTGCCGGGCAATGGCGGACCACCACCCGATCATCCAGCGCCTGCCACAGGCAGTGGCCGATCCAGGCATTTTCCACCACGTAGCCCAGCGCCTCGACGCCCTCGTCGCGCGCATGCAAACGCGCTGCGCCGAGACGGCCGCGCTCGGACACGTGAATATGCAGGATCGGTTCGGCACGCTCGGCGATCCGCTCCCACAGGCCCAGGCGCTGATAGATCATCCGGGTGCCGTAGGACAGTGCGGTGGAGCGCGCGTCATAGCTTGGCTGGTACTCGTGGCCCGGCTCGAACGGCTCGATCAGATGGATCCGCCAGCCGCGCTCACGGGCGCCGTCCTGCAAGGCCAACGCGAGGCTGGCACCGACCAGCCCACCGCCGATGATCGCCAGGCTCTGCATGTCAGGCGACCTGCTCGCGAGCGGCGGCCATCAGCGCCTCGATCTCGGCAACACTTTTTGGCACGCCATCGGTAAGGATCTCGCAGCCGGTCTTCGTCACCACTACGTCATCCTCGATACGCACGCCGATGCCGCGCCACTTCTTGGCGACGTTCTGGTTGTCCACGGCGATATAGATGCCCGGCTCGACGGTCATTGCCATGCCCGGCTCGAGCACGCGCCACTCGCCACCGATCTTGTAGTCGCCGACGTCATGCACGTCCATGCCCAGCCAGTGGCCGGCGCGATGCATATAGAAAGGTTTGTAGGCCTCGCTCGCGATCAGCTCGTCGACCTCGCCCTGCAGCAGGCCCAGCTCGACCAGCCCGGCGGTGATCACCCGCACCGTGGCCTCGTGCGCCTCGTTCCAGTGCTTGCCGGGTGCGATGTGCTTGAAGGCTTCTTCATTGGCCTTGAGCACCAGTTCGTAAATGGCCTTCTGCTCGGGCGAGAAGCGGCCGTTGACCGGGAAGGTGCGGGTAATGTCGCTGGCGTAGCAGTCGATTTCGCAACCGGCGTCGATCAACACCAGGTCGCCATCCTTGAGCGGCGCATCGTTCTCGCGGTAATGCAGGATGCAGGCATTGCGACCCGCGGCGACGATGCTGCCGTAGGCCGGCATCTTTGCGCCACCCTTGCGGAACTCGTAGTCCAGTTCGGCTTCCAGGTGGTACTCGAACAGGCCGCCGCGGCTGGCCTGCATGGCGCGGATGTGCGCACGGGCGGAAATCTCTGCCGCATGCTTCATCACCTTCACCTCGTTGCTCGACTTGTACAGACGCATGTCGTGCAGCAGGTGATCGAGCGCGACGAACTCACTGGGCGGTTGCGCGCCCTGGCGGGCCTTGCCGCGGATGGTCTTGATCCACTCCATCAGCCGGTGATCGAAGGCCTCGTTGGTGCCGATGGCGTAGTACACCCGGTCGCGGCCCTCGATCAGGCCGGGAAGAATGTCGTCGATATCACCGATGGGAAAGGCATCGTCGGCGCCATATTCGGCAATGGCCCCGTCCTGCCCGGCACGCAGACCGTCCCAGAGCTCGCGCTCGGGATCGCGCTCGCGACAGAACAGCACGTATTCACCATGCTCGCGACCAGGGATCAGGGCGATCACCGCCTCCGGCTCGGGGAAGCCGGACAGGTACTGGAAGTCGCTGTCCTGGCGGTAGACATGCTCGACATCACGGTTGCGGATGTACATCGGCGCCGCCGGCAGAATGGCGATGCTGTTGGGTTCCATCAGCTCCATCAGCGCCTTGCGCCGACGGGCGTATTCCGGTTTCGGGATGCGAGTCATGGACAGAGCGGTTTCCTCAATGCAGAGACGGTTTCGCTGCGGCGGGCAGCGGTTTGGCGCACTCGGTGAACAGCAGCAACGGCGCCACGCGCAGGTACTCCATCACTTCCATGTAATCGGTTTCGCCATCCTCGGATTCTTCCAGCGAATCCTGGATCTGTGCGATGGCAGAGAGGTCCTGCAGCACTTCCATGGCTTCGCTGCTCAGCGCACGATCACCAGCGGTCAGGCCGAAACCGGCCAGGAAACCCTGGCACCACTGGCCGAGCGCCACGGCGCGTTCGGACAGTGGTGCTTCGTCGCTGGGCAGCAACAGGACAATGGCGATGTCGTCGCCGGCGAGCTCGCCCTTGACCATCTCCTGCAGGCCGATCAGGGCCTGGCGCACATTGTCCTGAGGCGCCTCGCCGAGCAGGTCGGAGGCATCGGTCAGCCAGGGCTCGACATCGAAGCCGGCACCAGCGCAGCTGCGCCCCAGCAACAGGCCGTGCAGCTCGGCTGGCGATACGGTTTGCGGACTGCTCGCCAGAAGTGTGGCGAAAGCGGCGTAGGGGGAGTTCTGAATGGACATGGCGGCTAGGCGCACAGTGGCGCAATGACTAGAATGAAGGCTTCGTATCCTAGCACCGGCGGCCGCGGCAAGACCATCGAAGCCCCTGGGCATCGCCTCGTCTTCACCAGTGCCTCAACAGGAATCCCATGGAAGACGCCGATCTGAAAGCGCTGACCATCAAGCTGGAGCAGCTGATTCAGCGCATCGAACAGCTCAAGGCGCAGAACCATCTGCTACTGGCCAACGAGCGGGCCTGGCGTGAAGAGCGCGCTCATCTGATCGAAAAGAACGAAATGGCACGCTTGAAGGTCGAATCAATGATTTCGCGCCTGAAAGCCCTGGAGCAGGACACATGACCCAGCCGAACACCGTCACCGTGCACATCATGGACAAGGAATATTGCATTGCCTGTCCGCCGGAAGAACGCAGCAACCTGGAAGGCGCGGCCCGCTATCTGGATCGCAAGATGCGCGAGATCCGCAGCAGCGGCAAAGTCATCGGCGCCGACCGCGTCGCGGTGATGGCGGCACTGAACATTACCCACGAGCTGCTGCACAAACATGACCGCCTGGATGCCGAAGCCAACAGCGCGCGCGAGCACGTACGCATGCTCCTAGAGCGCGTCGACAGCGCGCTGGCCACCGACCCGAACCCGTCCGGCAACTGATCAACGGTAGCCGGTTTGCGTTATACTCCGCCCAACTCCCTGGCATGTTCGCCAGTCGGCGATGACCCTCTCCCGATAAGCAATACCATGGAGGCTACACGTGGTGCCGGTGTGCATGTCCGCCTGACGGAAAGCCTTAAGGTACTCTGTAGTCGCCACCTTGAACTCTCGGGTTCAAGGGCCTACGCGGGCAGCGGCATGCTGGGGAGCCACTTCCTATGATTGCAGCCGAAGGCCTTTCGCGCCCGGCGCTGCGCCGCAAGTTGCGCCACGCCCGGCGCCAACTGACACCCGCCCAGCAGCGCCTCGCCGCTCGCCGGCTCTACCGGCAGCTAGCCCACCACCCGCAGTTTCGGCGCGCTCGGCATATCGCGCTGTACCTGCCCAACGATGGCGAAATCGATCCACGCCTACTGCTGCAAGCGGCTCAGCGTCGCGGCAAGGCGACCTATCTCCCGGTCCTCAACCCCTGGCCGCGCACGCGCATGGTGTTCCAGCGCATCAAGCCCGGCGAGCGGCTGCGGCGCAACCGCTTCGGCATTTTCGAACCGGTGATTCGAACCGCTCGACAGCGTCGCGTCTGGGCACTCGACCTGCTGCTGATGCCGCTGGTGGGCTTCGACGGGAACGGCGGGCGACTGGGAATGGGCGGCGGTTTCTATGATCGCAGTCTTGCGTATCGCGCGATGCGCAAAAAAAGTCACAAACCGACGTTATTGGGACTGGCTCACGAATGCCAGCGAGTCGATCGACTGCCGCTGGAGAGCTGGGATGTAGCGCTTCAGGCTACGGTGACAGACCAGGGCTGGTACGCCGGGTGACGGAGCGCCGCGTCCGTGCGGCACGAGGTCATCGCTGTTGAGCCTGCTGCACCTGGATGACCGGGGCCATGCCGGCCGCGCCATCGTGCTGATCCCACAGACTCTGCGTATAGCCCGTGGTGACTACGCCAAGACCAAAGATAAAGACCAAAATCCACAGAATATCGGGCTTACGTTTCATGTGTGTTCGCCTCCCCCTACCAGGCGAAATGCTTGCGTCGAGTCAGTGTGATTTATCGTTCTAGGACTCGATAGGCCACCTTACAGCCGCGGCATTTTCCGTTAAGCCTCGGCACCGCGCAAATCCCTATTGCAGCCGATTGTCGGAGATTTTGCCATCATGGTCTGATCGAACCGTCTGACAGGAGAGCAAGGTTCATGCCGTACTGGCTAATGAAGTCCGAACCGGACGAGTTTTCAATTCGGGACCTGGAAAAACTGGGCCGCGGACGCTGGGACGGCGTGCGCAACTATCAGGCACGCAATTTCCTGCGGCAGATGCAGGAAGGCGATCAGTTCTTCTTCTATCACTCCAGCTGCGCCGAGC
Source organism: Stutzerimonas frequens (assembly GCF_024448335.1). Taxonomy (GTDB): domain Bacteria; phylum Pseudomonadota; class Gammaproteobacteria; order Pseudomonadales; family Pseudomonadaceae; genus Stutzerimonas; species Stutzerimonas frequens. The sequence continues at coordinate 78,105 of NZ_JAMOHM010000007.1, read as the reverse complement.
CGGGTATCGCCGGAATCGGCCGGATATCCCGTAGTGCCTACCCCGACCCCACCGCGCTCGACCCTGAAAGCCCCTACCACGATACCAAGGCGCGTGATGACGCAAATCCGTGGAGCGCGGTCGATGTCGAGTTCGTCGAGGCCTTCGCGACACCGCTGAAACTGGCGCGCCTGAAGGCCGAGCCAGCACTGGAGGAACTGGCACTGGTGAAGAAAGGCAGCCGACTGTCGGTGATGCCGGTGAGCGACAGCGAGTGGATGGCGATTCTGGCGATGCGCTGACTACTGGATGATCAGGTTGTTGAACAGCAGATCATCGACAAGCGGTTTGCCTTCTTCCTGTTCGAGCACCTCACGCACCTGCTTCAACGCTTCCTGACGCAGCTGCTCCTTCGCTTCAGGACCACTCAGAGTCTCATCGGTCTGCTGCGAGAAGAGCATTACCAGCTGGTGGCGGATCAGCGGTTCATGATGTTTGACCCGATCTTCGACCTCCTTGCTGGAGATGCGCAACGCGACATCGGCCTTGTAGTACTTGAGTCGCTCGCCGGAGCCATAGTTACCCACCATCGCAGGCGTCAGCGCGTAATAGAGGGTCTGGGGAGCAGCGGACTCTTCGCCGGACTCATTGGCTTGAACAGCCCCGGCGAATGCCAGGCAGAAAAACATCGATAGTAGGTATCTCACGCTGCGACTCCAGGAAGAAACTGCGCCAGCATAACCAGTCGCAGCACAACGCCCAAGTCGTTGCACTATCGCCTGGCACTTATACGTCGCCATTACAGCGAACGATGCTGATTGCCTCGCCACGCAGCGCTCCTAGACTGGATGGTCCTGAGCAGTCGAGCCATCCATCGTCGGGCGGCAAGCGTCCGACCAGTCGAACAAGGAAAAGCGATGAAAGCCGTCCTGTGCAAAAGCTTCGGCCCGCCCGAAAGCCTGGTTGTCGAAGATGCCCCCACCCCTCAGATCAAGCCGAGCGAGATCCTGCTCGACGTGCATGCCGCCGGGGTGAATTTCCCTGACACGCTGATGATCGAGGGCAAGTACCAGTTCAAGCCGCCGTTCCCGTTCTCGCCAGGCGGCGAGGCGGCCGGCGTGATTGCCGCTGTCGGCGAGAAGGTCAGCCACCTCAAGGTCGGCGACCGGGTCATGGCGTTGACCGGCTGGGGCAGCTTCGCCGAGCAGGTTGCGGTCGCCAGCAGCAACGCACTGCCGATTCCGCCAAGCATGGACTTCGAGACCGCTGCCGCCTTCAGCATGACCTACGGCACCTCGATGCACGCGCTCAAGCAGCGCGCCAATCTGCAACCGGGTGAAACCCTGCTGGTGCTCGGCGCCTCCGGTGGCGTCGGGCTGGCTGCCGTCGAGATCGGCAAGGCCATGGGCGCCCGGGTGATCGCCGCAGCCTCGAGCGCCGAGAAGCTGGAGGTGGCGAAGAATGCCGGCGCCGACGAGCTGATCAACTACAGCGAAGTGAGCCTGAAGGAGCGCCTGAAGGAACTGACCGGCGGTCAGGGCGTGGATGTGATCTACGACCCGGTGGGCGGCAAGCTGTTCGAGGAAGCCTTCCGCAGCATCGCTTGGAACGGTCGCATGCTGGTGATCGGCTTTGCCGCCGGCGGCGATATCCCAGCACTACCGGCCAACCTGCCGTTGCTCAAGGGTGCGGCACTGATCGGCGTGTTCTGGGGCGCCTTCGCCCAACGCCAGCCGCAGGACAACGCCGCTAATTTCCGCCAGCTGTTCGCCTGGCACGCCGAAGGCAAGCTCAAGCCGCTGGTGTCGCAACGTTTTCCACTGGAGCAGACTGGCCAAGCGATCGCCACGCTGGGTCAGCGCAAAGCGGTCGGCAAGCTGGTGGTGCAGGTGCGCTGAGGCGCAGAGGGGAATGCAGGAAGCGTCAGACGCTTCCTGCATGATCCACATGGATCAGTGGGCAGTGCTGGGGGCCTCACCGGCACCCTGCATGCGCGCCATTTCCTGGGCGTAGAGCGCGTCGAAGTTCACCGGAGCCAGCATCAGCGCCGGGAACGAACCGCGGGTCACCAGGCTGTCCAGCGCCTCACGGGCATACGGGAAGAGGATGTTCGGGCAGAACGCACCGAGCGTGTGGCTCATGGCTGCCGCTTCCAGGCCCTTGATCAGGAAGATTCCGGCCTGCTGCACTTCGGCGATGAAGGCCACTTCTTCGCCGGTCTTCACCGTCACCGAAAGGGTCAGCACGACTTCATGGAAGTCACCCTCGAGCGCCTTCTGCTTGGTGTTCAGATCCAGCGCGACACTCGGATTCCATTCCTGACGGAAAATCTCCGGGCTCTTCGGCGCCTCGAAGGACAGGTCGCGGACGTAGATGCGCTGCAGGGAGAACTGCGCGCCCTGTTCGTTCTGCGACGCTGCGCCGCCGTTGTTAGCTTGTTCGGTCATTTCTGCAACCTTCTATCCAGTTGTGCGTGTCGTTTGAATTGTTCGCGCACCCGCGTGTCGGCCTCAGGCCTGCAGCAACGGGTCGAGACGTCCGCCGCGCTCCAGCGCATGCAGCTCGTCGCAGCCGCCGACGTGTTTATCGCCGATCCATATCTGCGGTACCGAGGTACGCCCGGCCTTGCTGGCCATCTCGGCGCGCAGAGAGGGATTGCCATCCACGGGAATTTCCTCGTAGGTGACACCCTTGCGATCGAGCAGCGCCTTGGCGCGGATGCAGAACGGGCACCAGGCGGTGGTATAGATGACGACCTTGGGCATGATTACTTGACCACTGGCAGATTGTCGCCGCGCCAGCTGGAAATCCCTCCCGACAGCTTGGCGGCAGTGAAGCCTGCCTTCTGCAGCTCACGGCAGGCCGTTCCGGCGTGCTGACCCATGGCATCGACCACGATGATGGTCTTGGCCTTGTGCTTTTCCAGCTCGCCTGTGCGGCTGACCAGCTTGTCGTAGGGAATGTTCAATGCATCGACGATATGGCCGGCATCGAACTCCTTCTTGACGCGCACGTCCAACACGACGCCCTCGCCACTGTTGACCAGCGCCGTCAGTTCACGATTGCTCAGGCTCTTGCCACCCTTGCGTGTCTCGGTGATGAACAGAAGGATCAACAGCGCCACGAAAAGGCTGCTGAGTACATAGTGGTTAGAGACAAATTCAATCAGGTTAGCGAGCATCAACGGGTACCCGGGCGATAAAATGCGGGCCAGTATACACAGCCCCTCCTACCGGCTGAACCCTGACGACTCGTGACCTCGCCACGGCCAGCCAGTAGACTGGCCGCCCTTTTCCGCCCCCGTGCAAGGAGCCCGAAAGCATGCCTGTCGCCCCTACCGCCGCGCCCAAACCCCTGGTACTGATCATTCTTGATGGCTTCGGGCACAGCGACAGCCCCGAGTTCAACGCCATCCATGCCGCGCGCAAGCCGGTCTATGACCGTCTGCTGGCCAGCCAACCGCATGGACTGATCTCCGGCAGCGGCATGGATGTGGGCCTGCCGGACGGGCAGATGGGCAATTCCGAGGTCGGCCACATGAACCTGGGCGCAGGCCGGGTGGTGTATCAGGACTTCACCCGGGTGACCAAGGCGATCCGCGACGGTGAGTTCTTCGCCAACCCGACCATCTGCGCCGCCGTCGACAAGGCCGCAGGGGCCGGCAAGGCGGTGCACATCCTCGGCCTGCTTTCCGACGGTGGCGTGCACAGCCATCAGGACCATCTGGTAGCCATGGCGGAACTGGCAGCACAACGCGGCGCCGAGAAGATCTACCTGCATGCCTTCCTCGACGGCCGCGACACCCCGCCGAAGAGCGCGCAAAGCTCCATCGAGCTGCTCCAGGCCACCTTCACCCGCCTGGGCAAGGGCCGTATCGCCAGCCTGATCGGCCGTTACTTCGCCATGGATCGCGACAACCGCTGGGACCGCGTGCAGCAGGCCTACGAGCTGATCGTCGAGGGCAAGGCCGAGTACCGCTCCGACTACGCGGTGGACGGCCTGATCGCCGCCTACGAGCGCGGCGAGAGCGACGAGTTCGTCAAGGCCACCAGCATTGGCGAGCCGGTGCGCGTCGAGGATGGTGACGCCGTGGTGTTCATGAATTTCCGCGCCGACCGCGCCCGCGAGCTGACCCGCTGCTTCGTCGAGCCCGGTTTCAGCGAGTTCCCGCGGGCCCGCGTGCCGCAGCTGGCCGGCTTCGTCATGCTCACCCAGTACGCCGCGAGCATCCCCGCACCCGCCGCCTTCGCTCCGGAAGCGCTGACCAACGTGCTCGGCGAATACCTGGCCAACAATGGCAAGACCCAGCTGCGCATCGCCGAAACCGAGAAGTACGCCCACGTCACCTTCTTCTTCTCCGGCGGCCGCGAAGAGCCCTTCCCGGGCGAGGAACGAATTCTGATCCCATCGCCTCAGGTCGCCACTTACGATCTGAAGCCCGAGATGAGCGCGCCCGAAGTCACCGACCGCATCGTCGATGCCATCGAGAACCAGCGCTACGACGTCATCATCGTCAACTACGCCAACGGCGACATGGTCGGCCACACCGGCGTGTTCGAAGCGGCGGTCAAGGCGGTGGAATGCCTGGACAGCTGCGTCGGGCGCATCGTCGAGGCGCTGGACAAGGTCGGCGGCGAAGCGCTGCTGACCGCCGACCACGGCAATGTCGAACAGATGGAAGACGCCATGACCGGCCAGGCGCACACCGCGCACACCTGTGAGCCGGTGCCCTTCATCTATATCGGCAAGCGCAACGTCTCGATCCGCGAAGGCGGCGTGCTGGCCGACGTCGCGCCGACCATGCTGACTCTGCTGGGCATGCCGGTACCGCAGGAAATGACCGGCCGCTCGATCGTCGAACTCAACTGACGGGCGTTAGCGGGATGCGGGGGCGCCAGCCTTCGCTTCCCGCGACGGGCCTCAAGCTTCCCGTCCGCTTTTTAGGCATACTACGCCGGTCATGACCCTCGGTTGACAGCCTTCCATGCCTCGTACATTCCTCGCCCTCGCCTTTCTCTGCCTGCTCGGCCCGGCCGTGGCGGACGAGCGCGCCGCCGCAAGGCAGCAGATCGAAGCCGCCCGCCAGGACATTGCCGAACTGCAGAAGCTGCTCAAGCAGATCGAGCAGGAGAAGTCCGGCGTCCAGAAACAGCTGCAGACCACCGAAAGCGAGATGGGCCAGCTGGAGAAGCAGGTCGATAGCCTGCAGCAGGAGATCGACCGCAGCGAGGCCGAGCTGGAGCGCCTGAACGAGGAGAAGACCACCCTCGAAGGCGCTCGCCTGGAGCAGCAGCGACTGATCGGCCTGCAGGCCCGCGCCGCCTACCAGAACGGCCGCCAGGAATATCTCAAGCTGTTGCTCAACCAGCAGAACCCGGAAAAATTCAGCCGCACCCTCACTTATTACGACTATCTGAACAAGGCCCGTCTCGAGCAGCTCGACAGCTTCAACGAGACGCTGCGCCAGCTGGCCAACGTCGAGGCCGACATCGAAGCCCAGCAGAACCTGCTCGCCGAGAAGAAGGACGGCCTGCTGGAGCGGCGCAATCAGCTCGCCGAGGTGCGCAAGGAGCGTCAGCAGACCCTGGCCAAGCTCAACAGCGACCTGTCCAGCCGCGAACAGAAGCTGCAGGCCCGCCGTCAGGAGCAGGCCCAGTTCGAACGGGTACTCAAGACTATCGAGGAAACGCTGGCCCGCCAGGCTCGCGAAGCCGAGGAAGCCCGGCAACGCGAACTGCTTGCCGAGCGCCAGCGTCAGGAGCAACAACAATCCCGGTCCGGCACCAGCACTGCGCCGAGCGGTCCATTGGTTTCCAGTGCCGGCGGCAACTTCGGCGGCCCGTTCGCCAAGGCCAAGGGCAAGCTGCCATGGCCGGTGGATGGACGTCTCGTCGCCCGCTACGGCACTCCGCGCGGCGGCGACGCTCGAACCAAATGGGACGGCGTACTGATCGGCGCCAGCGCAGGCACACAGGTCCGTGCCGTGCATGGCGGTCGGGTGGTCTTCGCTGACTGGTTGCGCGGCGCCGGCCTGCTGGTGATTCTCGACCATGGCAACGGCTACCTGAGCTTGTACGGGCACAACCAGAGCCTTCTGCGCGACGCCGGCGAGATCGTCAAGGCCGGCGACCCGATCGCCACCGTTGGCACCAGCGGCGGCCAGGAAACCGCCGCACTGTATTTCGCCATTCGTCAGCAGGGCCGCCCCAGCGATCCTGCCCAATGGTGCCGCACGCAAGGCTAGTCGAGGGTGATTCGGCCCTACCGAGCCGCCCCATTTGCCTAGCGTGCCCTCTCATTACTGGAGTTCGACATGTTGCACCTGCGCCGTTTCGCCCGCCCTTCCACGCTCGCCCTGGCCATCCTGCTGGGCATGCAAGGCGGTGCCTGGGCCCAGCAGCCTCCGGCGGAAGCGGCTGCAGTACCAGGTTCCAAGGCGCCGCTGCCGCTGGACGAGCTGCGCACCTTCGCCGAAGTGCTGGACCGCATCAAGGCCGCCTATGTCGAGCCGGTAGATGACAAGACGTTGCTGGAAAATGCCATCAAGGGCATGCTCAGCAACCTCGATCCGCACTCGGCCTATCTCGAGCCCGACGCCTTCGCCGAACTGCAGGAAAGTACCAGCGGCGAATTCGGCGGCCTGGGCATCGAGGTCGGCATGGAAGACGGCTTCATCAAAGTGGTCTCGCCGATCGACGATACCCCGGCCTCCAAGGCCGGCATCGAAGCAGGTGATTTGATCGTCAAGATCGATGGCCAGCCGACCAAGGGGCTGTCGATGATGGACGCCATCGCCAAGATGCGCGGCAAGCCCGGCAGCACCATCAGCCTGACGCTGGTACGTGAGGGCGGTCAGCCGTTCGACGTCAAGTTGACCCGCGCGGTGATCAAGGTGCGCAGCGTCAAGAGCCTGATACTGGAGCCCGGCTACGGTTACCTGCGCATCACCCAGTTCCAGGTCAACTCCGGCGAGGAAGTCGGCAAGGCCCTGGCCCGGCTGAAGAAGGACAACGGCGGCAAGAAGCTCAACGGCCTGGTGCTCGATCTGCGCAACAACCCGGGTGGCGTGCTGCAGGCAGCGGTGGAGATTTCCGACCACTTCCTCACCGAGGGCCTGATCGTCTACACCAAGGGCCGCATCGCCAATTCCGAGCTGCGCTTCAACGCCGATGCAGGCGATGCCAGCGAAGGGGTACCGCTGGTGGTGCTGATCAATGGCGGCAGTGCTTCGGCCTCGGAAATCGTTGCCGGCGCCCTGCAGGATCACAAGCGTGGCGTGGTGATGGGCACCGACAGCTTTGGCAAGGGTTCGGTGCAGACCGTGCTGCCGCTGAACAACGACCGCGCGCTGAAACTGACCACAGCGCTGTACTACACCCCCAACGGCCGCTCGATCCAGGCGCAGGGCATCGAGCCCGACATCAAGGTCGAACGCGCCAAGCTGACCCGTGAACAGGCTGCCGAAGGCCTTCGCGAGGCCGATCTCGCCGGGCATCTGGGCAATGGCAATGGCGGGCCGGACCGCCCCACCAGCACGCAGATCGCCAGTGATTCGCCGCGCCCGCAGGATGACGACTACCAACTCGGCCAGGCGCTGAATCTGCTCAAGGGATTGAATCTCACCCGCGGGCAATGAGCATGCCCGCCTGGGCAGCGGGCCTGGCACTGGTACTGGCAGTATTCAGCCAGGCCGTGCTCGGCCGAGACATCGTACACGAACATGAGCCCCGACCCAGGCTGACCCTGGTCATCGACGACCTCGGCCAGAACCCCGCGCGCGATCGCCGTGTGCTGGAGCTGCCGGGGCCGGTCGCACTGGCGATCCTGCCGGACACCCGCCACGCTGCGGCATTGGCCGAACAGGCCCATAGCGCCGGCAAGACGGTCATGCTGCATATGCCGATGGCGCCTGCCCAGGGCCGTTTCGCCTGGCACCCTCGTCTGCCCCACGACGAGCTGGCGCGCCGCCTCGACGCAGCCCTTGAAGCGGTGCCGCATGCCAGCGGGCTGAACAACCACATGGGCAGCGCCATGACCGATCAGACACAGGCCATGACCTGGCTGATGGGCGAACTGCAGCGCCGCCATCTGTTCTTCCTCGACAGCCGCACCAGCCCGCGCACCGTGGCCGCAGCGAGCGCCCAACGCACGGCACTGGCCAGCCTGTCGCGGGACATCTTTCTCGATGACGATCCCTCACCGTCCGCGATAGCCGAACGTTTTCACGCGGCTGTGGCACTGGCCCGCAAGCAGGGCTCGGTCGTCATCATCGGTCATCCCCACGAGAGCACGCTGGCCGTGCTCGAACGCGAACTGCCACGCCTGGCCGCACAGGGCATCGACTGGGTAGACGTCGGCCAGATGATTGCCACGCGCAGCAACCGAGCGATGGCCGCCCACGGCCGTGGCGGCGTCTATCGCTGAGCGTCAGAGATAGCGCTGCAGCATCCTGTCCACCGTGCCATCGGCGCGCATCGCGTCCAGAGCCCGCTGCAGACGCTCGACCACCTCGTCCGGCGTCGCCCGGTTGAGCGCCAGGAACAATCGCGCCTCATTGAAACGCAGCACCGGCTTCAGACCGGTGACACCTTCCTGCTTGGCCAGATAGGGGCCGACCGGATCGGCGGTGGCCCAGACGTCGATCTGCCCCTTGAGCAGCTTGCCGATGTTCTCCTGGTCGCGCAGCGAATTGATAGGTGCCAGGCCCTTGCCCTCCAAGTGCTGGCTGACCGCGTCGTTCTTGTAGGCACCAATGCGCAGGTCGCGTGCCTGCTCCAGCCCGGTCAGGCGCAGAGGACTGCCGGCGGGCGCCAGCAGCACCCAACTGATGCTCGCCAGCGGCCCGACCCATTTGAACTGCGGCTCGCGCTCGGCAGTGAAGGTGGTGGAGAACAACCCCTGATCCGGCTGTTGCAGCACCTGCTTGTAGATGCGATCCCAGGGAAAGCGCAGGGTCAGCTCGTAGCGGATGTCCGCGCGATGGAACATCTCGCGCACGATGTCGGCGTTGATGCCGTGAATGCGCACGTCGGACGCGTAGTTCTTGCCGTCCTCGGCCATGTTGAACGGTGGAAAATTCTCGGTCAGCAGCACGACTCGGTAATCGTCAGGCAGCGCGGCGTGCGCGTGAGCACAAAGCAGCAGCAAGACGACGGCAATAGTTCGCTTGAACATCGATCGCTCCCTTTTTTCTCGATTCTCTGGCCCACCCCTCCGCGAGCCAGAGCCGGGGTCGATCCAAAGCAAGATGCGAACCAGCGAAGCGGCACGGCGCCAGGGCTAAGCGCCTGCTGGAACGGGGAAGCGTGCATGCGCCAGGACGGCGCGAGGAAGTGGATCAGCGCACCCTGCTGGCGCACCGCCGCCATCAAGAAAGTCGGCGCAGGAGATGCGCCGACCAAGGAGACTTAGAGGTAACGCGCGTTGATCTCGTCGATCACACCTTCGCTGCGCATCTGGTCGAGCGCCTTCTGCAGCTTCTGCACCGTCTCGTCGGCGACCTGCTTGTTCAACGCCAGGTAGAGTTCGGCACTGTCGAAGCGCAGCACGCGCTTGAGCCCGGTCACGCCTTCCTGGCGCGCCAGGTAGCGGCCGGCGGGATCGCCTGTGGCCCACAGGTCGATCTTGCCGTCGATCAGCTTCTTCACGTTTTCCTGGTCGCGCAGGGCGAGCTGCGGTTGCAGCCCCTGACCGTCCAGGTGTTCGGCGATGGCGTCACCCTTGTAGGCGCCGATGTTGTACTGGCGCGCCTGATCCAGGCTGGTCAGATTGATCGGGCTGTCGCCACGGGCCAGCAGCACCCAGTCGTCCGGACCGATGGGTCCGACCCACTTGAACAGCTCCTCACGCTCGGGCAGCCGCGCGGTGACGAAAACGCCATAGTTAGGCTGCTCCAGCGCCATGCCGTAGATGCGCTCCCAGGGAAAACGCAGCGTCAGGGTGTAGTCGACACCGGCGCGCTTGAACATCTCGCGCACGATGTCCGCAGCGATGCCGCTGATGTTTTCATCGCGGGCGAAGTTCTTGCCGTCGGCCGCCATGTTGTAGGGCGGAAAGTTCTCCGTCAGCAGGTCGATCTTCGCTGGTTCCTGGGCATGGGCCAGCGAGGCGCCGAGCAGCAGCGCACTGGCAATGGAGGCGGTGGTCTTGAGCATGAGAAATCTCCTGATTGTTCGCCCGCGACTGCGGCGGGCGTGTCCTTGTCTCGGGCATTAAGCCTTATTCAGCTGCACGTCGGGATCAACGCATCACGATGCCGCGGGCGGCCAGGTAGGCCTTGGCTTCCGGAACGGTGTATTCGCCGAAATGAAAGATGCTTGCGGCCAGCACCGCATCGGCCTTGCCTTCGAGGATGCCATCGGCCAGGTGCTGCAGGTTACCGACGCCCCCCGACGCGATCACCGGGATGCACAGCGCTTCGCTGATGGCGCGGGTGACGCCCAGGTCGTAGCCGCTCTTCACACCGTCCTGATCCATGCTGGTGAGCAGGATCTCGCCGGCGCCGAGGGCTTCCATCTTCTTCGCCCATTCAACCGCATCCAGCCCGGTGGGCTTGCGGCCGCCATGAGTGAAGATTTCCCAGCGACCCGGCTCGCCTGGCGCGGAGACCTTCTTGGCGTCGATGGCGACGACGATGCACTGTGAGCCAAAACGGTCCGCGGCCTCGCCGACGAAGTCCGGGTTGAACACCGCGGCGGTGTTGATCGAGACCTTGTCGGCGCCCGCGTTGAGCAGGTTGCGGATGTCCTGCACGGTCCGCACGCCGCCGCCTACGGTCAGCGGGATGAATACCTGGCTGGCCATGCGCTCGACGGTGTGCAGCGTGGTATCGCGGTTGTCGACGCTGGCGGTGATGTCGAGGAAGGTAATCTCGTCGGCGCCCTGCTCGTCGTAGCGGCGGGCGATCTCCACCGGGTCACCGGCGTCGCGGATGTTCTCGAACTGGACGCCCTTGACCACGCGGCCGTTGTCCACGTCGAGGCAGGGAATGATGCGTTTGGCCAGGGCCATGGTCGATCTCTCTCGTAGGGTGGACAACCGCGCAGCGTTGTCCACCGGGTCACCGAATGCACGGTGGACAAGCGAAGCGTTGTCCACCCTACGGCTTACTCGTCCTTCTGTGTGTGGGGTGGATCGCGCTTCACCGATCCACCGCAGTTCAGCGAATCACTCGTCCTTGTACTTCAGGTCGCAGAGCGCCTGCGCCTCGGCCACATCCAGCGTGCCTTCATAGATGGCGCGCCCGGTGATGGCACCGATGATGCCTGGAGTGTTCGTATCGAGCAGCTTCTGAATATCGCCGATATTGTGGATGCCACCGGACGCGATCACCGGGATACGGCTGGCGTTGGCCAGCGCCACGGTGGCCTCGACGTTGCAGCCCTGCATCATGCCGTCCTTGGCGATGTCGGTGTAGACGATCGCCGAGACGCCATCGGCCTCGAAACGGCGGGCCAGATCGACGGCCTGCACGCTGGAGACTTCCGCCCAGCCATCGGTGGCGACGAAGCCGTCCTTGGCGTCCAGACCGACGATCACCTTGCCCGGGAAGGCGCGGCAGGCCTCGGCAACGAACTCCGGCTCTTTCACCGCCTTGGTGCCGATGATCACGTAGCTGACACCGGCGCGCACGTAGTGCTCGATGGTTTCCAGGGTACGGATGCCGCCGCCGATCTGGATCGGCAGGTCCGGGTAACGCTTGGCAATGGCGGTGACCACTTCGCCGTTGACCGGCTGGCCTTCGAAGGCCCCGTTGAGGTCGACCAGATGCAGGCGACGGCAGCCGGCCTCGACCCACTTGGCAGCCATGGCCACCGGGTCATCGGAGAACACCGTGGCGTCGTCCATCAGGCCCTGGCGCAGACGTACGCAGGCGCCGTCCTTGAGATCGATAGCGGGGATAATCAGCATGGCTTGAACCTGTTCAAATCAAGTGTCGGTTAAGGGTCAGCTCTTCTCGAGTGCCCACAAGTCGCTTTCGATGCTCTCGAACCGCTCCTTCAGGTGGCTCTGCACGTCGAAGATCGCCTTGTTGTAATACAGCGGCGCGATTTCCCGGGCGAACAGATCGAGCACTTCCTGCGCCTCGAACGAGCCCAGCTCGAGTTCGAACCGCTCTTGCAGAAAGCGCTTGATGACCTGTTGCGCCGCCTGCTCCTGAGCGGCATCCAGCGTCAGGACCGGCGGCTTGAGCTTGGCCCGGCTCATTTACCAGCGGCCATCCCAGGCGGCGAAGTTCTGCAGCAGCTGCAGGCCGTGGGTATGGCTCTTTTCCGGGTGGAACTGCACGGCAAAGCGCGAGCCTTCTGCCAGCGCGGCGGCGAAGTCCTTGCCGTAGTGGCCACGGCCGACCACCTGGCGCGGGTTGCCGGCCTCGATGTAATAGCTGTGCACGAAGTAGAAGCGGCCATTGTCCGGGATCGCATGCCAGAGCGGGTGATCCACCGCCTGCTTGACCTCGTTCCAGCCCATGTGCGGCACCTTCAGGTGCTCGCCGTCCTCAACCAGATCCTTGCCGAAGAAGCGCACCTGGCCGGGAAACAGGCCGATGCAGTCGACGCCGTCGTTCTCCTCGCTGCGCTCCATGAGGGCCTGCATACCGACGCAGATACCGAGAAACGGGCGGTCCTGGCTGACTTCGCGGACCAGTTCGTCGAAGCCCAGCCGGCGAATTTCGGCCATGCAGTCGCGAATCGCGCCGACGCCGGGAAACACCACGCGGTCGGCTTCGCGGATGACCTGCGCATCGCTGGTGATCAGCACGCGGCCAGCGCCGACATGCTCCAGCGCCTTGGCCACCGAATGCAGGTTGCCCATGCCGTAGTCGATGACGGCAACGGTCTGCATTACAGGCACCCCTTGGTCGACGGCATCTGCCCGGCCATGCGCGGATCGAGCTCGATGGCCATGCGCAGCGCACGGCCGAAGGCCTTGAACACCGTCTCGATCTGGTGGTGGGTGTTGGTTCCGCGCAGGTTGTCGATGTGCAGGGTCACCAGGGCGTGGTTGACGAAGCCCTGGAAGAATTCCTGGAACAGGTCGACGTCGAACTTGCCGACCACCGCACGGGTGTAAGGTACGTGCATGGTCAGACCGGGACGTCCGGAGAAGTCGATCACCACGCGCGACAGCGCCTCGTCCAGCGGCACGTAGGCGTGCCCGTAGCGGGTCATGCCTTTCTTGTCGCCGATGGCCTTGGCGAAGGCCTGGCCGAGGGTGATGCCTACGTCCTCGACGGTATGGTGGTCGTCGATGTGCAGGTCGCCGTTGCACTCGATATCCAGGTCGATCAGCCCGTGACGGGCGATCTGGTCGAGCATGTGCTCCAGGAAGGGCACGCCGATGGCGAAGCGCGCCTTGCCGGTGCCATCGAGATTGATGGTGACCTTGACCTGGGTTTCCAGGGTGTTGCGCTCTACGTAAGCCGTACGTTCGGACATCAACAGCTCCGCTGATCGTGGGCGAAAAGGGGCACATTATAGGCGCAAACGCCGCAGCACGGATACGCGCTGGGCTTACTGGACTGCATCTTGCAGGAACCTGCGCGTCAACCCGCGGAGGTACCGCCCATGCACGGACGGAAAATGCCTGCGACCCTGCGCTTCATGCTGGCGTCCCGGCGCAGCGAACTGCTCGGCCTGGAGGATCTGGCGCGCACCTGCGAACTGGTCACCCGCATCAGCCAGCTGGTGCACGCGCTGCAGAAGGAGCGCGGCTACTCGAACATCTACCTCAGCGGCAACGCCGCCCATCAGCGCCAGCAGCTGGACGTGCTCAGCCTGGAAGCCGAGGCGCTGGAACGCGACGTGCGCCTGGATCTGGATCGCATCGATCTGGACGCCGTCAGCAGTGCCGACAAGACCCGCCTGTTCACCCGCATCGCCTATGCCCTGCACAGCCTCGACGAGTTGCCCGCATTACGCCGGCGCATCCGCGAGCACGCCATCGGCATGCAGGACGCGACGGCGACACTGGTGCGGCTGATCGGCGGGCTGCTGGCGGTGGTGTTCGAAGCGGCCGACACCGCCGCCGACCCGGACATCACGCGCTGCCTGGTGGCACTGTTCAATTTCATGCAGGGCAAGGAACTGGCCGGCCAGGAGCGCGCGCTAGGTGTGGTCGGCTTCGCCAGCGGCTATTTCCGCGCGGACATGCTGGAGCGCCTGGAGCACCTGCTCGAAGGCCAGGAGCGCTGCTTCGCCACCTTCAGCCGCTTCGCCAGCCCGGCGGCGCAGACGCTATGGCAAGCGCTGTGCGCCAGCGAGACGAATATCAACGCCTGCCGCCTGCGCGACATCGCCCGCCGCACCAGCCCCGGTGCGGCGGTCGAACCGCAGCTATGCGAGCTCTGGTTCGAGCTGCACACGCAGCGCATCGACGCGATGAAGCGGGTCGAGACGCGCCTGGAGCAGGATCTGTTGCAACAGTGCCGGTACAGCATCGAGCGCATCCGCAAGGGCCTGCAGAGCCACCGAAAGCTGCTCGACGGCATCGCCGACATGCACGCCGCCGCCGAGCAGGCCAAGCTGTTCAGCGTGCAGGCCAGCGACCTCGGCGCGCCGCCGCCGGACGGCATGACCGCGATGGTGGCGCGCTCGACGCTGGAGCTGCTGCTGACCCAGAGCGTGCGCCTGCAGGGCCTCAATGAAGAATTGCGCGAGGCACGCCAGGCGCTGGACGAGCGCAAGCAGGTAGAGCGGGCCAAGCAGCAGTTGATGCGCCAGCAGGGCTTCTCCGAAGGCGAGGCCTACAGCTGGCTGCGTCAGGCGGCAATGAATCAGGGCCTGCGCCTGGAGGAGGTCGCCCAGCGCCTGCTGTCACTGGCACAGCCGGCGGCCGAGCGCGCTCCGGCGCGCACCCTGGGCCAGCGTTCCAGGCACTGAAAACAGGCACGCCGCACCATCGGACCAGCATGCCTGCCCCGCGAATGTGCATGCGCAGCCAGCCCCGCAGAATCGCCACGCACAACTCATCTCGAGCGCACCAATCACCGAGCTGGTCGCGGCCTGTCTGTGGCGCCGTCGCAAGTGCTTGATTTGGCGGAAGCCACCAGGCGATCCGATGCCGCGCCCGGACCCGCCCGGTGCCGCCCGAGCAGTTCTGGCACAGCTTTCGCAAAGTCCAGGCAAGGCCGGATCCTTCGGCTTTCACAACTCCTCATCAGGACAACGGTGTCCACGCTCTCCGGCTTCAGCCGGGCGGTGTGGCGCCGTTTTTTTTCGCCCAAAGGAAAACGGACCATGACCGACAAGCCGAACAACGACCAGCCCAGCAGCGTAACGCTGGCCTCGCGCCGCAGCTTTCTCAAGCATTCGATCATCGCCGCCAGCGGCGTCGCCCTGTTCGGCGGCATGTCCCTAGGCATGCGTTCGGCCGCCTGGGCCGCGGGCGGTGACGTGGAAACCACCAAGGCCAAGCTCGGCTTCATCGCCCTGACCGACGCCGCGCCGTTGTTCGTCGCCGCCGAGAAGGGCTTCTTCGCCAAGTACGGGATGACCGAGGTCGAGGTGCTCAAGCAGTCGTCATGGGGCACCACCCGCGACAACCTGGTGCTCGGCTCGGCGAAGAACGGCATCGACGGCGCGCACATCCTCACACCGATGCCCTACCTGATCAGCGCCGGCATCGTCACGCCGAACAACCAGCCGGTGCCCATGTCGATCCTGGCGCGACTGAACCTGTCCGGCCAGTGCATCTCGGTCGGCGAGGAGTATCGCGACCTGAAGATCGGCCTCGACAGCACGCCATTCAAGGCCGCGCTGGAGGCGAAGAAGGCCAGCGGCAAGAAGGTCAGTGCGGCGATGACCTTCCCCGGCGGCACCCATGACCTGTGGATGCGCTACTGGCTGGCGGCCGGCGGCATCGACCCGAACGCCGACATCAACACCATCGTCGTGCCGCCGGCACAGATGGTCGCCAACATGAAGGTCGGCAGCATGGACACCTTCTGCGTCTGCGAGCCGTGGAACGCGCAGCTGATCAACCAGAAGATCGGCTACACCGCCAACACCACCGGCGAGCTGTGGCACAACCATCCGGAGAAGGCCTTCGCCCTGCGCAGCGACTATGTCTCCGCCAACCCCAACGCGGCCAAGGCACTGACCATGGCGATCATGGAAGCCCAGCAGTTCTGCGAGAAGGCCGAGAACAAGGAAGAAGTGGCGAAGATCTGCTCGCAGCGCAAGTGGATCGGCGCACCCTACAAGGACATCGTCGACCGCATGAAGGGCAACTTCGCCTACGGCACCGGCAAGGTCATCGAGAACCATCCCGAGCAGATGCGCTACTGGGACGACCACGCCTCCTATCCGTTCCAGAGCCACGACCTCTGGTTCCTCACCGAGAACAAGCGCTGGGGTTACCTGCCGGCCGACTTCGACAGCCAGGCGCTGATCGCCAAGGTCAACCGCGAAGACATCTGGCGCGCCGCCGCCGGCGAGCTGAACCTGCCCGCCGAACTGATCCCGACCTCCACCTCCCGCGGCGTGGAGAAGTTCTTCGACGGCAAGCTGTTCGACCCAGAGAACCCGCAAGCCTACCTGGACAGCCTGACCATCAAGGCCATGGCCTGATAACCGCAACCCGCGAGGAAAAGCCCATGAATGCCAACGTCAAACTGCAGCCCGCCAGCACCGAGCCGGTGTCCATTGTCCGCCCATCCAGAGCCGCTGCACTGATGCAGCGTAGCGGCCGCTACGCGGTGCAGCAGCTGGTGCCACCCCTGGTCATCCTGCTGCTGCTCGGCTTGATCTGGGAGATGCTCTGCTCCGGTGCCGATGCCGCGCTGCCGCCGCCTTCGCAGGTGATCGCCGAGACCTGGGAGCTGATCGTCGATCCGTTCTACGACAACGGCGGCAATGACGTGGGCCTGGCCTGGCAACTGCTGGCCAGCCTCGAACGGGTGGCGGTCGGCTATCTGCTGGCGGTGGTCGCCGGGGTCGGCCTCGGCGTGCTGATCGGCCAGTCGGACTGGGCCATGCGCGGCCTCGATCCGATCTTCCAGGTGCTGCGCACCGTGCCGCCGCTGGCCTGGCTGCCGCTGTCTCTGGCGGGCTTCCAGGACAGTCATCCTTCGGCGCTGTTCGTCATCTTCATCACCGCGATCTGGCCGATCATCATCAATACCGCGGTAGGCATCCGCAACATCCCGCAGGACTACCGCAACGTCGCCCAGGTGCTGCAGCTCAACGGCTTCGAGTACTTCAAGACCATCATGCTGCCGGCCGCCGCGCCGTACATCTTCACCGGCCTGCGCATCGGCGTCGGCCTGTCGTGGCTGGCGATCATCGCCGCGGAGATGCTCATCGGCGGCGTCGGCATCGGCTTCTTCATCTGGGATGCGTGGAACGCCTCGCGCATCAGCGACATCATCCTCGCGCTCGTCTACATCGGCGTGGTCGGCTTCGTGCTCGATCGCCTGGTGGCCTTTGTCGGCCAGCGCATCACCCGCGGCATTCCAGCCAACTGAGGAACAACGCCATGAGCTATCTCTCCATCGAACACCTGGACAAGAGTTTCGTGCGCGGCAACCTCGCCTCGCAGGTGCTCAAGGACATCAACCTGAACATCGCCAAGGGCGAGTTCATTTCCATCATCGGCCACTCCGGCTGCGGCAAGTCGACAGTGCTGAACATCGTCGCCGGGCTGCTCGACCCCAGCCTCGGCGGCGTGATCCTCGACGGCAAGGAAGTCCGCGGTCCCGGCCCGGACCGCAGCATGGTGTTCCAGAACCACTCGCTGCTGCCCTGGCTGACCGTCTACGAGAACGTCGAGGTGGCAGTGAACAAGCTGTTCAAGCGCAGCATGGGCAAGCGCGAACGGCGCGACTGGATCGAGCACAACCTGGCGCTGGTGAACATGGGCCATGCGCTGAACAAGTATCCGCAGGAAATCTCCGGCGGCATGAAACAGCGCGTCGGCATCGCCCGCGCGCTGGCGATGAAGCCCAAGGTGCTGCTGCTCGACGAACCGTTCGGCGCGCTGGATGCGCTGACCCGCGCGCATCTGCAGGACGAGGTGATGAAGATCCAGAAGGACCTGGGCAACACCATGATGATGATCACCCACGACGTCGACGAAGCCGTGCTGCTCTCCGACCGCATCGTGATGATGACCAACGGCCCCTCGGCGACCATCGGCGAGATTCTCGAAGTGAAACTGCCGCGCCCGCGCGACCGCATCGCCCTGGCCGACGACCCCGAGTACAACCACTACCGCCGCGCGGTGCTGAGCTTCCTGCACGAGCGCCATCGCCTGCATTGACCGGGTGCGCCCACCGCCGGCGTCTCGTGCGCCGGCGGCGGTTCGGCGTATCCTTGCCGGCACTTCTGCTCAGCCGTCGCAAGGTCGCCATGCCCGTCTACGTCGAATCCGTCACCCAGCCCAGCCCGCAGGATTTAACCGATCTGGCGAAAATCTACGCCGATGCACCCGAATGGCTGCTGACGCCCTATGCCAGTGCCGACGCGCTGATCGCGGCCGCGCTGGCCGATGGCAGTCTGATCGCCGGGCGCTTCAATGACCGTCTGCTCGGCGCCGCCCTGCTACAGCGCGGCGACCAGGCCTGGCGTCTGTCGCATCTATGCGTACGCAAAGTCACCCGCAAACGCGGCGTCGGCCGCCGCCTGCTGGAAGAGACCCAGCGCCAGGCCAGCGAAGCCGGCAAGCCGTTGCGCCTGGCCGCGCCCGAGGGGCATCTGGAGGCCAGCGCCCTGGCCGCGCGAACGCATCTGCCGCTGGACTCGCTCTAAGTCGCCCACGGGAACGCCGCTGCGCCCTCTGATCCGTTAGCAGGGCGCGCCTGCCGCCCGCCGCGACCAGCTGTGGAACCCGCACCCCCGTCGGCACTCCAACGCCGACCGCGTTCCCGACAAGTGCAGGCACGGGGCTATACTCGGCACTTTTCAGATCGTTCATCTACAAGGACTCGTCCATGAAATCGCTCGGCAAAATCCTGGGTTTGGTCTTTCTCGGGCTGTTGCTGATCGTCGTGGCGGCGGGCTTCGCCCTGACCCACCTATTCGATCCCAACGACTACAAGGACGAGATTCGCGACCTGGCGCGCAGCAAGGCCGGCCTCGAACTGGACATCAAAGGCGATATCGGCTGGAGCCTGTTTCCCTGGCTCGGCCTGGAACTGCACGACACCACCCTGGCCAGCGCGCAGACCCCCGAACAGCCGTTCGCTGACCTGCGCATGCTCGGCCTGTCGGTGCGGGTAATGCCGCTGCTGAGCCGCGAAGTGCAGATGAGCGATATCACCGTCAACGGCCTCAACCTGACCCTGAGCCGTGACGAACAGGGCCGCGGCAACTGGGAGGGCGTCGGCCAGCCGGCCGCTCGCAGCGAACCGGCTGGCGAAACCCCGAAAGCGGCCGAGCCGCAAGCCGAACAGCGCGAAGACGCACCGCCTGCGCGCAAGCCGCTCACCCTGGATATCGACAGCCTGACCGTCAGCGATGCCCGCGTGACCTACCACGACGCCAAGACCGGCCAGCAGTACAGCGCCGAAAGCATCGAGCTCACGACCGGCGCAATCCGTGAAGGCAGCCCGGTCCCGGTGAAGCTCAACGCCTTTTTCGGCAGCAACAAGCCTGTGATGCGCGCACGCACCGAACTGCAGGGCTCGCTGCGCTTCGACAACCAGCTCAGGCGCTACCAGTTCGAAGACATGCGCCTGTCCGGCGAGGCCTCCGGCGAACCGCTGCAGGGCCAGACCCTGACCTTCAGCGCCCAGGGCCAGCTGCTGGTCGATCTCGCCGCGCAAATCGCTGAGTTGAACGGTCTCAAGTTCACCGCCAACCAGCTGCGCGGACTGGGCGAACTGAAGGCGCGCGACCTGGACAAGGAACCGAAGATCAGCGGCGCCCTGACCGTCGCGCAGTTCAACCTGCGCGAGTTCCTCCAGGGCACCGGCCAGCAGCTGCCGGCCATGGCTGACGCTGCCGCACTGAGCAAGGCCGAACTGGTCAGTCGTCTGAGCGGTACGCCGAACAGCCTGGCGCTGGAAGAGCTGACCCTGAAACTCGACGACAGCACCTTCACCGGCCGCCTCGCCGTCAGCGACTTCGCCCGCCAGGCGCTACGCGTCGACCTCAAGGGCGACCGCTTCGATCTGGACCGCTACCTACCGCCGCCGAGCAAGGAACAGGCGGCCGAGGCAGCGCGCAAGAGCGAGGTCAAGAGCACCCAGGCCAGCGCGATCGGCAGCGGCACCACACCATTGCCCAACGCGCCGACCCAACAGGCCTGGAGCGAGGCCTCAGTGTTGCCGGTGGATCAGCTGCGCAAGCTCGACACCGAGATCAACCTGGCCATTGGCAGCCTGACCGCAATGAAGATCCCGCTGGACGGCTTCAACCTCAAGGCACGTACCCGCAACGGCCTGCTGACCCTGCAGGAAGTGCGCGGCGGACTGTATGGCGGCCGCCTGGACGGCTCGGCCAGCCTCGACGTGCGCCCGGCATTGCCATTACTGACCGTGCAGAACCGCTTCAATGGCGTGCCGGTCGAGCGCTTGCTGGAAAGCCAAGGTGAGGACGTGGTGGTCAAGGGGCTGCTCAACCTGGACGCCGACCTGCGTACCCAGGGCAACAGCGAGAAGGCCTGGATCGACAACCTCAACGGCAAGGTCGGCTTCATCATCGACAACGGCATGCTGGTCGATGCCAACCTCGAGCAGCAGCTCTGCCGCGCCATCGCCACGCTCAACCGCAAGCCGCTGACCAGCGAGCCACGCAGCAAGGACACGCCGTTCCGTGAACTCAAGGGCAACCTGACGCTGCGCAATGGCGTAGCCAGCAATCCCGACCTCAAGGCCAGCATCCCCGGGCTCACCGTCAATGGCAACGGCGATGTCGACCTGCGCGTGCTGGGCATGGACTATCGCGTCGGCATCGTCATCGAGGGCGACAAGGGCGCAATGCCGGACCCGGCCTGCCAGGTCAACGAGCGCTACGTCGGTATCGAATGGCCGCTGCGCTGCCGCGGCCCTCTGGAGCTGGGCGCCAAGGCCTGCCGCTTCGACAAGGACGCGCTGGGCAAGGTGGCTGCGCGACTGGCCGGCGAGAAGCTCAACGAAAAGATCGAAGAGAAGCTCGGCGACAAGGTCAGCCCGGAACTCAAGGACGCCCTCAAAGGCCTGTTCAACCGATGAGTCCGGAGCAGTTCGGCGCGGCGGTCCTCGACTGGTTCGACCGCCACGGCCGCAAGGATCTGCCCTGGCAGCAGAACATCACGCCGTACCGGGTGTGGGTGTCGGAGATCATGCTGCAGCAGACCCAGGTCAGCACCGTGCTCGGCTACTTCGACCGTTTCATGGACGCACTGCCCACAGTCGAGGCGCTCGCCGCGGCCGAGGAAGATGAAGTGCTGCACCTGTGGACCGGCCTCGGCTACTACAGTCGCGCGCGCAACCTGCACAAGACCGCCAAGTACGTCGTGACCGAATACGGCGGCATGTTTCCGGCGGATGTCGACAAACTCGCCGAGCTTCCCGGGATAGGCCGATCCACCGCCGGCGCCATCGCCAGTATCAGCATGGGCCTGCGCGCGCCGATTCTCGACGGCAACGTCAAGCGCGTGCTGGCCCGCTACGTTGCGCAGGATGGCTATCCCGGAGAGCCGAAGGTGGCCCGCCAGCTGTGGGAGGTGGCCGAGCGCTTCACCCCGCAGCAGCGCGTCAACCATTACACCCAGGCGATGATGGATCTCGGCGCCACGCTGTGCACCCGCAGCCGCCCGAGCTGCCTGCTCTGCCCGCTCAGGGCCGGATGCCGCGCCCATCTGCTCGGGCGCGAAACCGACTTCCCGGTGCCCAAGCCACGCAAGGCGCTGCCGCAGAAACGCACGCTGATGCCGCTGCTGGCCAATCGCGACGGCGCCATCCTGCTCTACCGCCGCCCGTCGACGGGCCTGTGGGGCGGGCTCTGGAGTCTGCCGGAGCTGGACGACCTCGCCGCTCTTGACCCTTTGGCCGAGCGGCATGCGTTGCAGCTCGAGGAGCGCCGCGAGCTGCCAGGCCTGACCCACACCTTCAGCCATTTTCAGCTGGCCATCGAGCCCTGGCTGATCAGGGTCAAGTCCGCGCCCGACGCCGTGGCCGAGGCGGACTGGCTCTGGTATAACCTCGCCACCCCGCCGCGCCTCGGCCTTGCCGCGCCGGTAAAGACACTGCTCAAGCGCGCCGCCGCTGAATTGAATGCAGGAGAGACCTCATGACCCGCACCGTGAACTGCCGCAAGTACAACGAAGAACTCCCCGGCCTCGACCGTCCGCCGTTTCCAGGCCAGAAAGGCGAGGACATCTACAACAACATCTCCAAGCAGGCCTGGGACGACTGGCAGAAGCACCAGACCATGCTGATCAACGAGCGCCGGCTGAACATGATGAACGCCGAGGACCGCAAGTTCCTTCAGGGCGAGATGGACAAGTTCTTCTCCGGCGAGGACTACGCCAAGGCCGAAGGCTACGTGCCGCCCAGTGAATGATCGGTCGGCTGCGCTAAGCGCCCGTCCGGATTTAATATTTTTCCGGACCGTGCTTGACAGGCAAATGCCAAATCCGTCTAATAGCGCCCCGTTGCCCAGGTAGCTCAGTCGGTAGAGCAGGGGATTGAAAATCCCCGTGTCGGCGGTTCGATTCCGTCCCTGGGCACCACTAATACTGAGAAACCCCAAGCGAAATTAATTTCCTTGGGGTTTTTTATTGCCTGTGATTTTTGCCGGCGGCGCGCGACGCTCGCCGGAACGGCCTTGACGGGATCACACGGAAGCACCCGCCCAGCATCGGCTGCATCCTGTGATCTCCCCCAAGCCACCCGCTGACTGAAGCTCCGATACCGAACGGCACCTACGCCGCAGCACGAGGACATAGCCGCAGGCAAGCTGCGCAGGGCCAGCAGTCCTTCATTCCCTTCATTGCTCCGACTTCATGCTGCGCTAGGCTGGTGTTAACCGGGCGGGCCTGAGCGGGATGTTGCCTGGCCGCGTCGAACTGCCAAGGGATGCTGCACAGCGCAAGGAGCCGGACGGTGCACAGGATTCTCTCGATTCTGCTGATATTGCTATTGTCGAACGCCGGCCCGGCCGGCGCGGCGCAGTGGCGTTTCGTGACCGAGGACTTCCCGCCGTTCACCTACCCGGCTGACGCCCCGGCCAGCGAAACCACAGGTGTTGGCGCAGCCGGCCCGTTCGTGGAGGTGGTACATACGATCTGCGCACGCCTGCAGCACCACTGCACGATCACCCTGTACCCCTGGCAGCGCGCATTCCGCCTGGCCGAGCACGGGCAGGTGGACGGAATATTCACGCTCACACCTTCACCGCAACGCGAGCAGATGTTCCACATCAGCCGGATGCTGGTCACTTCTCGCTACAGTGTTTTCGCCCAGACCGAGAGCAGCTTCGTCTTCAACCAGCCAAGCGATATGGCAGGACGACTGGTTGGCGTCTATGGTCCGTCCGGCACCTCCTATGTGCTGTCCGAGCGCCTCAAGTCGGTGCCAGACGTACGCCTACACCTGACTACCGACAACCGACGACTCTTACGCATGCTGCAGTCCGGACGCTTCGGCGTGGACGGCCTGGCAGTGCTCAATCAGGATGTCGCCTGGCACCTGATCGAACAAGAGCGCCTCGCCGGAGTGCGTGAGGCCGGCGAGATGGGTCCGATCCGCTATGGCATCGGCCTCTCGCGCAAGACGGTGAGCGAGGCACAGTTCGAGGCGTTCGAGCAAGCGCTGGACGCGGCGATAGCCGATGGCACGGTGCCGAGGATCCTGCACCGGCACCAACTCGAAGCCGCCTTCTGAGCGTTGCGCACGCCCGGCAAGCGGCGGCTCGGCGCATTTCTCGCCATGCGTGACCGGCCGCCATTTCGACAACGCAGACGGATCATCTGAGACCTGGCGCCGATTAGCGCAGCGACCAGCCTGTTACCCTCGCCCGCCCGAACCGCATGGACGCCCTCATGCTGCGCTACCTGCTTGCCGCCCTGCTCGCCACTGCCATGCCTGCCTCTGCCGAGTCGTTCGATTGCCGGGTGATCGGCATCGCCGACGGCAACACGTTCAGCTGCCGGACCAACGTGGGCGAACGGCTCCGGGTTCGGCTGGCGGAGATCGATGCCCCGGAACTCAAGCAACCCTACGGCAGCCAGGCCCGGCAAGCGCTCTCCGACCATATCTTCGGCAAGAACGTGACGCTCGAGGTCAAGGGCCGCGATGGCCTTGGGCGGACCCTGGCGCGAGTCGGCGTTGGCAATATCGACGTCAATTCGGAAATGGTCAGGGCGGGCGCCGCCTGGGCGTATCGCGCTCGCCTGGACGACCGCAGGCTGCTCGACCTGGAGGCTGTCGCCCGAGAGTTCCGGCGTGGCCTGTGGTCGTTGCACAAGACCGAACAGCAACCACCATGGGAATGGCGCGAGCAGATGCGCAAGAGCCGCTAGCTGGGGCACGCTCATCGGTCGACGTCACTAGCCGGGCGCCAGACCTGAGCTGACTGCCCTGATTCGGGGTCGCGCCGAGGACGGCGACAAGCTAGCCTGCAAGGGCGTGGAGCGTATTGCCGCTCTGCCGATCGCCTGGAGCTTGCAGCATGCCCACTCGATGGATTGCGATAGTCGCCGGCCTGACACTCATGGGCAATTGCCAGGCCGATGAGCTGCGCTTCGTTACCGAGGATTTTCCGCCGTTCACCTATGCATCAGCCACAGCGACCGCAGACCGTGCGGCCGGGCCTTTCGTCGAGATCGTCGAAGCCGTCTGTGCGCGGATGGGAGTCGACTGCCCGGTGCAGCTGCTGCCGTGGCGCCGTGCACTGGCGCTGGCCGAAATGGGCGAGGTGGACGGTATATTCACCGTGATTCGCTCGCCGGAGCGCGAGCGCGCCTTTCACCTCACCCGCATGCTGGTCACCTCACGCTATGGCGTCTATGCCCGCTCGAGCAGCCGCTTCGTTTTCCACCGCCCGCAGGACCTGGCCGGGCGCAGCGTCGCCGTCTACGGGCCGTCAGGTACCTCGTTCGTGCTCGGCCAGCACCTGGCCGAGGTCAGCGACGTGACACTGATCCTGAAGGCCGACAATCGGCGGCTGCTGCGCATGCTGGAAGCCGGCAGGTTCGGCGAACAGGGCGTCGCAGTGGTCAATCAGGACGTCGCCTGGCACCTGATCGACCAGGAAAGGCTGCTCGACATCCACGAAGCCGGCGAGCTGCAGGCCGTCTCCTACGCTATCGGGCTGTCTCGAGCGGCGGTCAGCGAAGCCGAGTTTGCCCGCTTCAACGATGCGCTGGAGGTGCTGATCGACGAGGGGAGCATCGCCACGATTCTGCGCCATCACGGGCTGGAGCCGGCTTTCTAGACGCTTCGCTACACCGGAGCAGAATCCTTCCTCACATTTTGCTGAATCATTCGGCGCTTCGAGCCGTCTACCAGAAGGCAGCGTTCGGGCAAATCCGAAGTCTCGCCGCATACATCCCGCTCATCACCCGCTCATAACGGAGGCTGACCGCCCATGGATGCCGCCAGGAAATTGCCCAAGGCCATCATTCTCTTCCCCGTGTTCATCCCAGCCGTGGTCGTCACGCTCCTGCTGGTGATCGGTACGATCAGCAATCCGGACCTGGCCGGTGAGGTGTTCAGCTCGACGCTGGCCTTCATCACTGCCAATTTCGGCTGGTTCTACATGCTCTCGGTGGCCTTTTTCCTGGTGTTCATCGTCGGCATCGCCATGACACCCTGGGGCAACATCAAGCTGGGTCCGGATCACGCCGAGCCGCAGTACAGCTTCCCGGCCTGGTTCGCGATGCTCTTCTCCGCCGGCTACGGCATCGCCCTGTTGTTCTTCGGCGTGGCCGAACCCGTACTGCACTACGCCTCGCCGCCCGCCGGAGCCGCGGAGACGGTCGACGCGGCCAAGCAGGCCATGCAGATCGCCTTCTTCCACTGGGGCTTTCATATCTGGGCCATCTACGGCCTGACCGGTCTGGTACTGGCGTACTTCTCGTTCCGCCACGGCCTGCCGCTGTCGATGCGCTCGGCGCTGTACCCGATCATCGGCGAGCGCATCCACGGGCCGATCGGCCATGTGGTGGATGTCTTCGCGATTCTCGGCACGCTGTTCGGTATCGCCACCACCCTGGGCCTGTCCGTTACCCAGATCAACGCGGGCATCAACTACCTCTGGCCGTCGATACCGATCAGCATCAACGTGCAGATCATCGCCATCGCGATCATTACCGCAATGGCGATCTGTTCGGTGGTTGCCGGGCTGGACAAGGGTGTGAAGAACCTGTCGCTGCTGAACATGATCCTGGCGATCGGTCTGATGCTCTTCGTGTTTCTGGCCGGCCCGAGCATCTTCATTCTCGAAACCTTCCTGCAGAACACCGGCAGCTACCTGAACAACATCATCGAGCGCACCTTCAACCTGCAGGCCTACAGCCGCAGCGACTGGATCGGCAACTGGACCCTGTTCATCTTCGGTTGGACCATCGCCTGGTCGCCGTTCGTCGGGCTGTTCATCGCCAAGATCAGCCGTGGTCGGACCATCCGCCAGTTCGTCTTCGGCGTGATGTTCGTGCCGACCATCTTCACCTTTCTCTGGTTCTCGGTGTTCGGTGATACCGCACTGCACATGATCATGGTCGAGGGCTACACCTCGCTGATCGGCGATGTGCAGGCGGACAACGCCATCGCGCTGTTCAAACTGTTCGAACTGCTGCCGATGACGTCCATCGCCTCGTTCCTGGCGGTTGTGCTTATCATCACCTTCTTCGTCACCTCGTCGGATTCCGGCTCCCTTGTCATCGACTCGCTGGCCGCAGGCGGCGCGCTACACACGCCGGTATGGCAACGGGTGTTCTGGGCCAGCATCGAGGGCGTAGTCGCATCCACCCTGCTGCTGGCCGGCGGCCTCAGTGCGCTGCAGACCATGACCATCGCCAGCGCGCTGCCCTTCGCGATCATCATGATGATCGCCGCGCTGGGCATGTGGCGCGCACTGGTGATCGAAGGCCACCACGAAACCAGTCTGCAAAGCCATATGCAGAGCAGTCGACTGGCGAGCAACGCCGGCCCTGGGCTGTGGAAGAAGCGCCTGGCCGGTTTGGTCAGCTTTCCCAACCGGGAGGAGGTCGACGGCTTCATGAACACCACGGTGCTCAAGGCCATGCGCCGGGTGCAGCGGGAACTCAGTGGCCAGGACTGGGCAGCCGAAGTGCACACCGATGAAGCCCATTCGCGGCTCTACCTGGAGGTCATCAAGGATGACCAGGTGGACTTCATCTACGAGATCCGTGCGGTCGGTTACGCCATGCCGGCGTTCGCCCTGACCGAGGGGCCGGAGGCGGACGAGCAGTATTACCGCGCCGAAGTGTTCCTGCGCCGCGGCGGCCAGCACTACGACGTCTACGGATACGACCAGGCGGACATCATCAGCGACATACTCGATCAGTTCGAGAAGTACCTGCATTTCCTGCACATCTCGCCGGGGAGCTTGCCGTGGAAGATGGCCGAACACGACGAAATGCTCTCCGACGATCAGGACGCACCCAAGCCGGAAGCGAGTTGAGAGCGAGGCCGCCTCGGGCCGCACGGAAGCGGGCCGAGCCTGCCGTTCGCGCAAGGCGTCGGAGTGCGCCTGCGCGTGCAGCGCCGATTTCATCTATATAGATAGGGGCGCATCGGTGGCCAGCGAAACATGACCGATCGGTCACAACGCTCAACGCCGCATCGCGCTTGGCGCATGCCGCATCGCATGCTAGGTTTGCGCCTCGCCAGGACGGCGAGCAGCTCGCGCGGAGCGCACCATCAGATATCTAGACCATGGCGGCCTTCGCCGGTCTGTAAGAGGACCCCTCATGGCCGAGGCCATCCCTGCACTGGAAATCCGCAACCTGCACAAGCGCTACGGCGATCTGGAAGTTCTCAAAGGCATTTCGCTGACCGCCCGCGATGGCGATGTGATTTCCATCCTCGGCTCTTCAGGCTCCGGCAAGTCAACCTTCCTGCGCTGCATCAACCTCTTGGAAAACCCCAATGAGGGTGAAATCCTGGTGGCCGGCGAGCAGCTCAAGCTCAAGCGCGACAAGCAGGGTGATCTGATTGCCGCTGACGGCAAGCAGCTCAACCGGGTTCGCAGCGAGCTGGGCTTCGTGTTCCAGAACTTCAACCTCTGGCCGCACATGACCATCCTCGACAACATCATCGAGGCACCGCGCCGCGTGCTCGGCCAGAGCAAGGCCGAAGCCACCGAGGTGGCCGAGGCGCTGCTGGCCAAGGTCGGCATCGCCGACAAACGCCACGTCTACCCCAACCAGCTTTCCGGCGGTCAGCAGCAGCGCGCGGCGATCGCTCGCACGCTGGCGATGCAGCCCAAGGTAATCCTGTTCGACGAACCCACCTCGGCGCTCGATCCGGAAATGGTACAAGAAGTGCTTGCAGTGATCCGGTCGCTCGCCGAGGAAGGCCGGACTATGCTGCTCGTCACCCACGAAATGAATTTCGCCAAGCAGGTTTCCAGCGAAGTGGTGTTCCTCCACCAGGGCCTGGTCGAGGAGCAGGGGACGCCCGAGCAGGTATTTGACAACCCTCAATCGGCGCGCTGTAAACAATTCATGTCCAGCCATCGCTAATGGAGCAACACCGCATGAAGAGCTATAAAAAGATCCTGCTGACCGCTGCTGCCTCGCTGATCATCGGCACCCAGGCATTCGCCGCGGAAAAACTACGGATTGGTACCGAAGGCGCCTACCCGCCCTTCAACCTGATCGATGCCAGCGGCAAGGTGGTCGGCTTCGACCTCGACATCGCCCACGCCCTCTGCGCCAAGATGAAAACCGAATGCGAAGTGGTCACCTCCGACTGGGACGGCATCATCCCGGCCCTGAATGCCGGCAAGTTCGATTTCCTCGCCGCCTCGATGTCGGTGACCGAAGAGCGCAAGAACGCCGTCGATTTCACCGATCACTACTACACCAACAAGCTGCAGTTCGTGGCGCCGAAGAGCGTCGAGTTCAAGACCGACAAGGACTATCTGGACGGCAAGGTCATCGGCGCGCAGCGCGCAACCATCGCTGGCACCTGGCTGGAAGACAACCTGGACGGCGTAGTCGATATCAAGCTCTATGACACTCAGGAGAACGCCTACCTGGACCTGGCCTCCGGCCGCGTCGACGGCATCCTGGCCGACACCTTCGTGCAGTGGGAATGGCTCAAGAGCGATGCCGGCAAGGACTTCGAGTTCAAGGGCGAGCCGGTGTTCGATGACGACAAGATCGCCATCGCCGTGCGCAAGGGCAACGACGAGCTGCGTGAGAAGCTGAACAAGGCGCTGGCCGAGATCATCGCTGACGGCACCTACAAGCAGATCAACGACAAGTATTTCCCGTTCAGCATTTACTGATCCAACCGAGCCGAAGCCCGGTCGCCTGAAACTGGCCGACCGGGCTTTGGTGTTTGAGCTTCTATGATTCCTGACCTTCACGGATTCGGTCCGGCGCTCATTGCCGGCACCTGGATGACCATCCAACTGGCCCTCGCCTCCCTGGCGCTGGGGCTGGTGCTCGGTCTGCTCGGCGCGCTCGCCAAGACCTCGCCCTACAGCGCGCTGCGCTGGCTCGGCGGCACCTACTCGACCATCGTGCGCGGTGTCCCTGAACTGCTCTGGGTGCTGCTGATCTACTTCGGCACCATCAGCCTGATTCGCGGTATCGGCGAGTTGTTCGGCATCGAGAACCTGGCGCTCAGTCCGTTCGCCGCCGGCACCATCGCCCTCGGCCTGTGCTTTGGCGCCTATGCGACCGAGGTCTTCCGCGGCGCGCTGCTGGCCATTCCCAAGGGTCACCGCGAGGCTGGCCTGGCCCTGGGCCTGGGCAAGCGGCGCATCTTCCTGCGGCTGATCCTGCCGCAGATGTGGCGCCTGGCCCTGCCGGGTCTGGGCAACCTGTTCATGATCCTGATGAAGGACACCGCGCTGGTTTCGGTGATCGGCCTGGAGGAAATCATGCGCCGCTCGCAGATCGCGGTGACCGCCAGCAAGGAGCCTTTCACCTTCTTCCTCGTGGCCGCCTTCATCTACCTGTGCCTGACCATCGTCGCCATGATCGGTATGCACTTCCTCGAAAAACGTGCCGGCCGCGGCTTCGTGCGGAGCGCAGCATGACCTGGGAAATCTTCATCAAGTGGCTGCCGAGCTTCATCGAGGGCGCCTGGCTGACCCTTCAGCTGGTCGGCGTTTCGGTCGTCGCCGGGCTGATCTTCGCCGTACCGCTGGGCATCGCCCGCTCCTCCCGACATCTAGCGGTGCGCGCGCTGCCTTATGGCTACATCTTCTTCTTCCGTGGCACACCACTGCTGGTGCAACTGTTCCTGGTCTACTACGGCATGGCGCAGTTCGAGGTGGTGCGCCAGAGTGCGCTCTGGCCGTATCTGCGTGACCCGTACTGGTGCGCCATCATCACCATGACCCTGCACACCGCCGCCTATATCGCCGAGATCATCCGCGGCGCGATCCAGAACGTGCCTCACGGTGAAGTCGAAGCCGCCCGCGCGCTGGGCATGTCACGCGCGCAGGCGCTGCTGCACATCATCCTGCCGCGTGCGACACGCATCGGCCTGCCGGCCTACAGCAACGAAGTGATCCTGATGCTCAAGGCCAGCGCCCTGGCCAGCACCATCACCCTGCTGGAACTGACCGGAATGGCACGCAAGATCGCCGCACGCACCTACCTGCACGAGGAAATGTTCCTCACCGCCGGCCTTATCTACCTGCTGATCGCCTTCATCCTGATGCAGGGCTTCAAGCTGCTGGAACGCTGGCTACGGGTCGACGCCTGCCAGGGCCGCTAAGCCCTGGCTGCCTCCTCGGCTCAGCGAGGAGGCATGCTCTGCCTGGCCACTTTGGCTGAATCCCGCCTCCGCTCCGCGGTCAGACGCAAACCCGAGCCCATCACGAGATTGCCCATGCCTGTCGATATTCAACGCATCGAAATGGACCAGCTCGCCTGCTGGCGAGTCCGCCGCGGTGAGGACGAACTGCTGATCGCCGAACAGGGCGCGCAGATCCTCAGCTATCGCCAGGGCGATGCGCCGCCGATCATCTGGCTCAGCGAGGAGGCCGCCTATCAGCAAGGGCAGTCGGTTCGCGGTGGCGTACCCGTGTGCTGGCCATGGTTCGGCGACCTGGCGCGCAACCCGCAAGGGGTCCAGGCAAGCTACCACGGCGAGCAACCCGCCCCGTTCCACGGCCTGGTGCGCGCCCTGCCCTGGCAACTGCGCGAACAGCGCAGCGAAGGCGATACGGCAGTTCTCGAATTCCATTGCCCGCAGGCGCTCGGCCAATTGCCGGGCTGGCCGCACCGGGTCGAACTGGCGCTGCAGATCCGCCTGGCCGACGAGCTGGAGCTCAGGCTCAGCAGCCGCAACGTCGGCACGGAGGCAGTCACCATCAGCCAGGCCCTGCACAGCTATTTCGCCGTCAGCGACATCCGTCAGGTGCGTGTGGAAGGCCTGGCCGGCTGCCCCTACATCGATACGCTGCTGGATTGGCAGCAGCGCCAGCAGCAGAACGGCGACCTGGCGTTCAACGGCGAAACCGACCGCATCTACTTGCAGCTCCCGACAACGCTGAGACTCGTCGACCCGGCATGGAAACGCAGCATCCAGCTGACCACCCGTGGCTCGCGATCAGCGGTGCTGTGGAACCCCTGGATCGACAAGGCCAAGCGCCTGTCCAGCTTCGCCGACGACGCCTGGCAGCGCATGGCCTGCATCGAGACGGCCAACGTGCTGGACGACGTGGTGGTATTGCAGCCCGGCCAGCAGCACCTGTTGGGCGTGTCAGTCACCGCAATCCCCGCGCTCTGAATTGCCGAATACGATCGGCTATAACAGCGCCAATCATCTTTCTGTGATCGAGTAGATAGTTGCATGTAAGTGATGACTTACATGCAACTGGACTATTTCGCACAAGTTCAAATAGATCGCAGAAGCAAATTTCCCGACAGTTTTGAATTAGTTCCGTCGGCCGCCGGCTAATATTTCCCACTGCAACAGAGATCACACTTCTCGCCTTGAATGAGGCATACCCCCCGTCTAGGATGCCCACCCCATAAGGCCCTGTGCAATTTGTTGCGCAGGGAAAGTGCGCAAAAAGTTGCACACCTCCTTTCTCGGAAACATGCCGCTCTTAAATATTCGGCAGTTTCAAAGTTCACGGATCGAACTTGAGCGTCACGGAAGACCCAATGCACGCCAGCGCACTCAGCAAGCATTATCTGGAACTTGCCAGAAAGCCGGTCAATGACAGCAATTTCGCTGGCGACGATATTCGCTACAGCAGCGAATTCGAATTGCTCGAGGCTGAACTGGCCAAGGCCGGAGCACTGCACCAAACCACCGGTATCGACTGGCAGAAGGTCCGCGAGGGCAGCGAGATGCTGCTCGCCTCGCTGTCCAAGGACCTGCGCGCCGCCGCCTGGCTGACCTGGAGCCTGTTCCAGCGCGAGTCTTTCGCTGGACTACAGGCCGGGCTGAATCTGCTGCAGTACCTGTGCAGCAATCACTGGGCCGAACTGCACCCACGCAAACCACGCACCCGCGCCGCCGCGATCAACTGGCTGCTGCCGCGCCTGGAACAGACCTTTTCCGAAGACGTCCCGGTCGGCGAACAGCTGCCGCTGTTCCGCAGCCTGGCCGAGCAACTGCATGCGCTGGAGCAGTGCCTATCCGGTCATCTCGGCGAAGACGCACCGCTGCTGTTGCCGCTTTGCCGCCAACTCGACGGCATGGTCAAACGCGCCAGCTCGGGGCAACCGCAGCCCGGGACAGTCGGCGCAGCCATCGCCCAGGTGAAGCAGGTCGCCAGCCAGGTCTTCGCCCCCGGCTCACCGATCGAGAACGACAAGGAAGCGCTCAAGGCCCTGCGCAACCTGCAGGAGCAGGCGCGCCCATTGACCGCCTGGTGGCTGAAGCAACGAACCAGCGATCTGCGGCCGCTGCGCCTGTCACGCACGCTCCTGTGGCTGAGCATCGACAGCCTGCCGGAGCACAACGGCGAGCAGGTCACCGCCCTGCGTGGGATACCTGCCGACAAGCTGGCCAACTACCGCGAGCGTTTCGCCCAGGGCCTGTACGCCGACCTGCTGGTGGACCTGGAGAACAGCACCGCGCGTGCCCCGTTCTGGCTGGACGGTCAGCGCCTGGCCTGGGAGTGCCTGCAGGAGCTGGACGCCGCGCAGGCCATGCGCGAAGTGGAGATCCAGCTCGCGCTTTTCCTGCAACGCGTACCGCGTCTGGAAGAGCTGTGCTTTCACGACGGCACCCCGTTCGCCGACGCCGAAACCCGCGCCTGGATCAGCGGCCAGGTCATGCCCCATGTACAGCCGGCCACGGCCGCCAGACAGGAAGAACCGCCTGTCACCGGCACCGCACAACCGAGCTGGGAGCTCGCGCTGCAAGAGGCCGTTCCGCTGTTGCGCAAAGAAGGCCTCAAGCCTGCCGTGCAACAGCTCAAGCAGGGCCTGGCTCGCGCCCGCGGCGGCCGCGAGCGCTTCTTCTGGCAGCTGAGCCTCGCCCGCCTGTGCTACCAGGCCAAGAAATACGAGCTGGCCAAAACCCAGCTCGAAGCACTCGACCAGCAGCTCGAGGCCAGTGGCCTGGGCAGCTGGGAGCCCGATCTCGCCCTCGAGGTACTGCGCCTGCTGCACAGCTGTTGCGAGCTGCTGCCGCAGAACCACGCCGTGCGTGAAAGCAAGGATGAGATTTACCGCAGGCTGTGCCACCTCGATCTCGAAGTGGTGCTGGACTAACCGCAAAGGAGAACACCATGGCCAAAGAAGGCTCGGTTGCACCCAAGGAACGCATCAACGTCACGTTCAAGCCGGCCACCGGCAATGCTCAGGAAGAGGTCGAGCTGCCCCTCAAGCTGATGGTGCTGGGCGATTTCACCCAGCGCGCCGACGACCGCAAGATCGAAGACCGCAAGCCCATCGCCATCGACAAGAACAGCTTCGACGAGGTCCTGGCCAAGCAGGAGCTGAGCCTGACCTTCGGCGTGCCGAACCGTCTGCAGGACGAGCAGACCGATGACGAACTGGCCGTGCAGCTGCGCATCAATTCGATGAAGGACTTCAACCCGGCCAATCTGGTCGAGCAGGTCCCGGAGCTGAAGAAACTGATGGAACTGCGCGACGCCCTGGTCGCCCTGAAGGGCCCGCTGGGCAACGCGCCGGCCTTCCGCAAGGCCATCGAAAGCGTACTCGCCGACGACGATTCGCGTGACCGCGTACTCGGCGAACTGGGCCTGGCGGCCAAAGAGAAGCTGGACGCCTGATATCACCGACAAGGAAGCACATCTACATGACCACTAGCGCAGCCGCCGTCGAGCACGGCAACCACCTCGCCGAAGGCGGCATCCTCGACCGCATCATCGCCGAAACCCGCCTGACCCCGGATGACGAGGCCTACGACATCGCCAAGCGCGGCGTCTCGGCCTTCATCGAAGAACTGCTCAAGCCGCATAACGAAAACGAGCCGGTGAAGAAGGCCATGGTCGACCGCATGATCGCGGAGATCGACGCCAAGCTCAGCCAGCAGATGGACGAAATCCTTCACCACCCGCAGTTCCAGGCCCTGGAGTCCTCCTGGCGCGGCCTGAAGCTGCTGGTGGATCGCACCAACTTCCGCGAGAACATCAAGCTCGAACTGCTCAACGCCTCCAAGCAGGATCTGCTGGATGACTTCGAGGACAGCCCGGAGATCGTCCAGTCCGGCCTGTACAAGCACATCTACACCGCCGAATACGGCCAGTTCGGCGGCCAGCCGGTCGGCGCACTGATCGCCAACTACTTCTTCGACCCCAGCGCGCCCGACGTGAAGACCATGCAGTACGTCGCCAGCGTCGCGAGCATGTCTCACGCGCCCTTCATCGCCGCTGCCGGCCCGAAATTCTTCGGCCTGGAGAGCTTCACCGGCCTGCCGGACCTGAAGGATCTCAAGGATCACTTCGAGGGCCCGCAGTTCACCAAGTGGCAGAGCTTCCGCGAGCAGGAAGATGCCCGCTACGTCGGCCTGACCGTTCCGCGCTTCCTGCTGCGCAACCCCTACGATCCGGAAGACAACCCGGTGAAGAGCTTCGTCTACAAGGAAAACGTCGCCGGCAGCCACGAGCACTACCTGTGGGGCAACACCGCCTACGCCTTCGCCAGCCGCCTGACCGACAGCTTCGCCAAGTTCCGCTGGTGTCCGAACATCATCGGCCCGCAGAGCGGTGGCGCGGTCGAGGATCTGCCGCTGCACCACTTCGAGAGCATGGGCGAGATCGAAACCAAGATCCCGACCGAGGTGCTGGTTTCCGACCGTCGCGAGTACGAGCTGGCCGAGGAAGGCTTTATCGCCCTGACCATGCGCAAGGGCAGCGACAACGCCGCGTTCTTCTCCGCCAACTCGGCGCAGAAGCCCAAGTTCTTCGGCAACAGCGAGGAAGGCAAGACCGCCGAGCTGAACTACAAGCTCGGCACCCAGCTGCCCTACCTGTTCATCGTCAACCGCCTGGCGCACTACCTGAAGGTGCTGCAGCGCGAGCAGATCGGTGCATGGAAGGAGCGCACCGACCTCGAGCTGGAACTGAACAAGTGGATCCGCCAGTTCGTCGCCGACCAGGAGAACCCCAGCGCCGAAGTCCGCAGCCGTCGCCCGCTGCGCGCCGCCCAGGTCAATGTCAGCGACGTCGAGGGCGAGCCGGGCTGGTACCGCGTCAGCCTCAGCGTGCGTCCGCACTTCAAGTACATGGGCGCGGATTTCACCCTGTCGCTGGTCGGCAAGCTGGACAAGGAATAAGCACTTGAACGGATACGGCAGCCTCTTCGAGCGCCTCGGCGGTGACGCCGCGCGACGTTCCGGCTGGAGCCGCGAAGTCGCGGCGATGGCCTCGGTGGCTGCCCATCTGGCCAAGATGCTCAGCACCCGAGCGGGCAGCGTGCAGACGCTGCCCGACTACGGGTTGCCCGATCTCAACGATATGCGCCTGTCGCTGCACGACTCGCTGCAGCAGGCGCGTATCGCCATCGAGCGCTTCATCGAAGCGTACGAACCCAGGTTGACCCAGGTGCGCGTGCTGTCGCTGCCGCGAACCCACGACCCGCTGACCCTCGCCTTCACCATCGAAGGCCTGCTGGAAGTGGATGGCCTCAAGCGCCAGGTCAGCTTTTCCGCCAGCCTGGATGGCAGCGGACAGGTCAAGGTCCAGTAAGGAGACAACGGATGTCCGGCAAACCTGCAGCCCGCCTCGGCGATCCTACCGCCTGCCCGAAGACCGGCCACGGCACCAACCCCATCGCCGCCGGCTCACCCGACGTGCTGTTCGACGGCCTGCCGGCCGCGCGCATGGGCGACGCTTCCGCCTGCGGCGGCGCAATGGCCAGCGCAGTGATCCCCAACGTGCTGATCGATGGCAAGCCGGCGGCGGTGGTGGGCAGTGTGGGGAGTCATGGCAATGTCGTGACCGCGGGTTCGGGGACGGTGGTCATCGGCAGCACCCACAACGCGGCCCCCTTCCTCGCGCCTACAGCCCTTGGAATTGCCAAGGCAGTTACTGCGGCGGCCGCCGCCGAGGCCTTTCGCTCATCTGAACCGATAGCCCGGGCCTGGCAGGAAGAGCCGGGTGACCTCGCGCCGTTGGGCCTGGAAGAGGAAGACGAAGAAGAGGAGCTGGCCGATCAGCCGCAGCAACAGGCGCGCCAGGGCATCACCCTGCGAATCGGCGTGTTCTTCGATGGCACCGGCAACAACCTGGCTAATGCTGCCGTGACCGAAAAGTGTCGTCAGGACGACCTGACCCTGCTGGACGAGCGCACCCTCGGGGAGGTCGTCGAGTATTGTAGGGCGCATGGTTTCGGCGGTAGCGAAGGCAACGGCTTCTTTACCCAGACACCGGACAACAGCTACGGCAACGCGCCGAGCAACGTAGCGCGGCTGTTCGACCTGTACAAGGACGATGCGACCCGGAGCCTGGCTAAGGACGAGCGTAGCGCCAGCATCAAGGCGTATCTCGAAGGCATCGGCACCAGCAGCGGGGAAGAAGACTCGGTGTACGGGCAGGGGACTGGTATGGGCGATACCGGCGTAGTGGCCCGGGTGATGCAAAGTCCGCAGAAGATCCAAGAGTCGCTGGGTCGCCTGCTGGGTAATAACCCCAATCTGGAAATCGAAGGGTTGGAACTCGACATCTTTGGATTCAGTCGCGGGGCTGCTGCGGCCCGTCACTTCGCCAACGAAATACTCAAATCGGAAAGCGGCATCCTGGCGAGTTTATTCAATGCGCAGGCGCCGGGGTTTAACGCGAAATTCGACTGGGCCACCAACGTTCAGATTAACTTCATCGGTCTGTTCGATACGGTGGCGGCCGTGGCCGACCCGTTGAGCTGGGACTTCAGCCCTGCG
Organism: Stutzerimonas frequens; assembly: GCF_024448335.1. Taxonomy (GTDB): domain Bacteria; phylum Pseudomonadota; class Gammaproteobacteria; order Pseudomonadales; family Pseudomonadaceae; genus Stutzerimonas; species Stutzerimonas frequens. The sequence goes on along the minus strand of NZ_JAMOHM010000007.1, from coordinate 40,685 downwards.
GACCACCACAATCCAGGTGTCAACCTGTACCTCCCACCAAATTGCGCGCGCAAAGTGCTTCAGCTGAAGGCTCGCGACGAGATGCGCTGGAACTTCGCGCTCAATAGCGTGGCCCCACATCATCAAGAGATAACCCTCCCCGGCGCGCACTCAGATATCGGTGGCGGCTATCTTCCGGTTGTGCAGGAAAAGCTGATCCTCAGTCGTCCGGTCAGCTCCACGGTGCCCGCGGACACACCAACTGAACGTACTCACGCCTGGCGCGAAACCGAGCGCCAATACGAAAAGTGGAAGGCTTTTGGGCTGCCGGAGGATCAGCTTAAAAAAGACGTTCGCCGCATCCGCAAACTCCACCCCCGCGGCGTCAACCATCCGCCGGAGGATTGGGTGTTAGGCCTGGTAGCCATTGAGCGCCCAATACGCAGTGAACTTGCGCTGGTGTATTTGCGTGTGATGCGAAACCTCGCTTCGCATCATGGAGTACCGTTACGGCCTATACAGGACAGAGATCCCGTATTGGCTCTCCCTTCCGAACTCCAGCAGATCCACTCCAAGTTAATGACTTATGCCGAGGGCGGCCGGTACGAGCTTGATGTACATGAGGAGCATCTGCTTCGGTCGCGCTATATCCACTTATCCGCGCACTGGAAACCCACCAGCGGACTGCTTATTAGCAAGCCGGCACCCAATGTACGGCTGGTCTACAACAATAAGCCACAGCAAGGCTATCCCGAATGAAGAAACTCCTTCTCGCCTGCATACTCGCTCTGCTCAGCGGCTGCACCAACAGCCACGCCCAGCCGAAACTCCCCTATAACGCCTGGTTTGTGGGTGTCTTTGCGCCTGAGCATATGGAAATCTGGGTGGAAAGCGTGGATGTGATCGACCGCAGGGGGCTGGCCTACGAGCGCGTCAGTGGCGGGATCCCTTCCTACTCCGGCAAGGTCAGCGGCTGGCCTGAACATCCAGCAGGAGGCGCAGGCAAGGACCTGCCAGGTATTGATCTGCCGGAGATCATTTTCGTGCGTTGGCAATCGCTGGTCGAACCGCAGACCTACAACGTACGCATCAATATTCCCGAGTGGGTGCGCGAGGAAATGCTCAAGCCTCAACGCGGCTATTGCCACTTTCAGGGCAAGTGGCTGGATAGACAATTTCGCAAAGACATCACCATTGGGCTGGCCCCCGGCGGTGTCGCCAAGGCCTGGGTCGGCGGTCCCTGCGTCCGGTCCATCGAAATCGGTCGGTTCCACGCCGCGATCAGCAAAGTCGGACCTTATGGCGGGAAATCCGATGGGCACTACTACTTCATCTCGGACGAGGCCAAGGCCTATGTCGAGCAACACGGGGTGCCCTATGGCTCGTGGTAAACCCTCCTCACGCTGCGCCCGCCTGGCGCTCGCCGCCCTCGCTCTGACATTGGCCGCCTGCACCAACACTTCCCCGCCGCCGCGCGAACTGGCCGGGCGCTACGAACTGGTCGGCGTGGTGGAAATGGGCTCACAGCTGCTGCTCCATGAACAGGGCACGTTCGAGGCGGCGCTCTACTACGGCAGCCTCGACATCCAGGGTCGAGGGCGCTGGGCAATGGTGGACGGGCAGATCGAGTTGCGCGAACGCGGGCCGAGGGCCTTCTTCGACAAGATGAGGCTGAAGCCACACGGCAACTGCCTGCTCGTGAACATGGACACCTCCACGGGATGCTACCGCCGACGCTAGGAGCCCTGCCGCGCAAGCGCGCCGGACACGAAACGACAAGGATGAATCGTTAGACATGTCTTTCAACCATTACTACCAGAGCGAGCTCACCGCCCTGCGCCAGCTCGGCAAGCGCTTCGCCGAGCGGAGTCCGGCACTGGCGCCGTTCCTCGGGCAGGCCGGACGCGACCCGGATGTCGAGCGTCTGCTCGAAGGCTTCGCCTTTCTCACCGGGCGGCTGCGGCAGAAGCTCGATGACGAGCTGCCGGAACTGACCCACTCGCTGATGCATCTGCTGTGGCCGAACTACATGCGTCCGCTGCCGGCTTTCAGCATGCTGCAGTTCGATCCGCTGAAGCGCCCTGGCCCGGCGCTGACAGTGCCGCGCAACACGCCAGTCGAATCCAATCCGGTGCAGGGCGTCAGCTGCTGCTTTCGTACCGCCTACGCCACCGAGGTGCTGCCTCTGGCGTTGCAGACGCTGGAGTATTCGGTCAAGGGCACCGGTGCGCTGCTCAGCCTGCGCCTGCAGATGAGCGCCGATGGCCATCTCGGCGAGATCGGCCTCAGTCATCTGCGCCTGCACCTGGCGGGCGAGCCCTATATCAGCCAGCTGCTCTACCTCAGCCTGTTGCGCCACCTGGGCGGCATCGAGCTGGTGCCGCTGGACGAGCAGGGCCACCCACTGACCAGCTCCGATGGCAGCCCGCTGACGCCCTTGCAGCTCACCGCCAAGCAGGTCGAACCGGTGGGATTCGCCGAGGATGAGGCGCTGATCCCTTACCCGCTCAATACCTTCCGCGGCTATCGCTACCTGCAGGAATATTTCGCCTTCCCGGACAAGTTTCTCTTCGTCGACCTCAAGGGCCTGGAGATCATTCAGCGCATTCCGGACGACCTGCTCAAGCAGGCCCGCGGCCTGGAGCTGCGCTTCGATATTCACAAGGCCGGCGTGCAGCGCATCCGCCCGACGCTGGACAACGTGCGCCTGTACTGTACGCCGGTGGTCAACCTGTTCCCGCACGATGCCATCCCGATCCGCCTGGACGGCAAGCAGGACCAGTACCTGCTGCTGCCGGCCGAGTACGATGCGCAGCAATGCGGTGTGTTTTCGGTGGATCGGGTCACCGGTTGGAAACCCGGCGGCATGGGCTACGAAGAGTACGTGCCGTTCGAATCCTTCGAGCATGACCCCAGCTTCGATGTGCCGGTGGCGCGCCCGCACTACAGTGTGCGCCAGCAGCCTTCACTGCTGGGCGAAGGCCAGGAAACCTGGCTCAGCTTCGGCCTGCGCAACCTCGACCAGCACGAGACGCTGTCCATCGAGCTGACCTGCACCAACCAGAACCTGCCGCGCCAGCTTAAGCTCGGCGACATCTGCAAGCCCTGCGAAGACACTCCCGAATTTCTCAGCTTCCGCAATATCTCGGCGGTCACCCCGAGCTACGCACCGCCGCTGCAGCGCGACTATCTGTGGAAGCTGATCAGCAACATGTCGCTGAACTACCTGTCATTGGCCAACGTCGAGGCGCTCAAGGTGATCCTCGAGACCTACGACCTACCACGCTATTACGACAAGCACGCCGAGAACGTCAGCCGGCGGCGCCTCGGCGGCCTGACTCACATCGCCCACCAGCACGTCGATCGCCTGCATCGCGGGCTGCCGGTGCGCGGCGTACGTACCGAACTGACCATGAATCAGGACGGCTTCATTGGTGAGGGCGATCTGTTCCTCTTCGCCTCGGTGCTCAACGAATTCTTCGCCCTCTACGCCAGCCTCAACTCGTATCACGAGCTGCGCGTGCAGAGCACACAGGGAGAGGTGTACCAATGGACGCCGCGCATGGGTCAGCAACCGCTGCTCTGAAACCGCTCAACCGCGGCATCCGCGAGTACAGCCTGTTCCAGGGTGTGCTGCTGGTGCTTGATCGCCTGCGCCAGCTCAATCCCGGTCTGGATGACGAGGCGCTCTATGAACGCCTGGAATTCCAGGCCAACCCGAGCCTGGGCTTTCCCGGCAGCGATATCGAGCAGGTGCAGTTCTTCCAGGAGCACGCCGAGTGGCGCGCGCGCCTGCGCATCAACCTGGTCAGCCTGTTCGGCGCCGGCTCGCCACTGCCGGCCTTCTACGGCGAACAGGCGCTTGGCGACAGCGAGGACGGCAACCCGACCCGCGACTTTCTCGACCTGTTCAACAACCGCCTGCAGCGCCTGCTGCTGCCGATCTGGCAGAAGTACCGCTACCGCGCCCGCTTCACCAGCGGCGCCCATGACCCCTTCTCGGAGCAGCTATTCGCCCTGGTCGGGCTCAGCGGTGAGGCCATCCGCAGCGCGCCGGAGCTGAACTGGAAGCGCCTGCTGCCCTATCTCGGCCTGCTCAGCCTGCGCGCGCACTCGGCAGCACTGATCGAGTCGGTGCTGCGCTACTACTTCAAGCACGCCGAGTTGAACATCGAGCAATGCCTGGAGCGCCAGGTGGAAATCCTTGACGAGCAACGCAACCGTCTCGGTATGGCCAACAGCCAGCTGGGCGAGAGCCTGGTGCTCGGCGAGCGGGTCCGCGACCGCGGCGGCAAGTTCCGCATCCATATCCGCCAGCTGGACTGGAATCGTTTTCACGAATTCCTGCCCATCGGCAGCGGCTACCAGCCGCTCTGTGCGCTGGTGCGCTTCACCCTGCGCGATCCGCTGGATTACGACCTGCGCCTGGAGCTTCGCCCGGACGAGATCCGTGAACTGCGCATCGGCGCCGACAACAACTGCCGCCTCGGCTGGACCAGCTGGCTCGGACGCGAACGCGCCGACGGCCTGGTCACCCTGGGCAGCAAGACTCATTAAGGAAGATGGACATGATCAACGTCGACTTACAGCAACTGGTGCTAGCCCTGGATGCCACCAGTAAACAGGATCTGGAAGGCGCAGCCGAACGCTGCGTGGTACGTGGCGGCAGCAAGATTCTCGTCGAGGATCTGCTGCTCGGCCTGCTCGAGCGTCCCGATGGACTGCTCAAGCGAGCCTTGCTGGATGCCGAAGTGGATGCCGGCGCACTGGCGCAGGCGCTGCAACCGCGAGGCGAGCACAGCGAGTCGCGTAACCCGGTGTTTTCCACCGAACTGGTGCAATGGCTGCAGGATGCCTTGCTGGTGGCCAGCCTGGAACTCGGCCAGAGCCAGATCGACCAGGCCGCGCTGATTCTCGCGCTGCTGCGCAATCCGCTGCGCTATGCCGGCAGTCATTACCAGCCATTGCTGGCCCGGCTGGACGCCGAGCGCCTGCGCGACTTCACCCTCAGCCAGCAGCCGCAGGCCGCGAACGGCAAGCCGACAGCCAGTGGCGAGTCGAATCTGGCGCGCTTTACCCACAACTTCACCCAGCAGGCCCGCGATGGCAAGCTCGATCCGGTGCTCTGCCGCGACTCGGCGATCCGCCAGATGATCGACATCCTCGCCCGGCGGCGGAAGAACAATCCGATCGTGGTCGGCGAGGCCGGGGTCGGCAAGACCGCCATCGTCGAAGGCCTGGCCCTGCGCATCGCCAGCGGGGAAGTGCCTGCGGCACTCAAGGGCGTCGAGCTGCTCTGCCTGGACCTCGGTCTGCTGCAGGCCGGCGCCAGTGTGAAGGGCGAATTCGAACGCCGTCTGCAGGGGGTGATCGACGAGGTGAAGGCCTCAGCCAAGCCGATCATCCTGTTCATCGACGAGGCGCACACCCTGATTGGCGCCGGCGGCCAGGCCGGCAGCGGCGATGCGGCCAATCTGCTCAAGCCGGCCCTGGCGCGCGGCGAGCTGCGCACCATCGCGGCGACGACCTGGAGCGAGTACAAGAAGTACTTCGAGAAGGACCCGGCCCTGGCCCGCCGTTTCCAGCCGGTGCAACTGCACGAGCCGAGCGTTCCGGAAGCCGTCACCATCCTGCGCGGGCTGGCGCCGGTCTACGAAAAGAGCCACGGCATCTACCTGCGCGACGATGCGGTCACGGCCGCCGCCGAACTGTCGGCGCGCTACCTGGCCGGCCGGCAGCTGCCGGACAAGGCCGTCGACGTGCTGGATACCGCCTGCGCGCGGGTGCGCATCAGCCTCGCCACCGCACCCGAGGCGCTGGAACGCCTGCGTGGCGAGGTCGCCGAAGGCGAGCGTCAACGTGAAGCCGTGCGCCGCGATCTGGCCGCTGGCCTGCCGGTCGACGCGGCTGTCCTCGAGCGGCTGGAGCAACGTCTGATCGCGGCGGGGGACGAGATCGAGCAGCTCGAATTCCGCTGGGCCAAGCAGCGCCAGCTCGCCGAGCGTCTGCTCGAGCTGCGCAAGCGCACGGCCGAAGCGCGCAGCGATGCAAACGAGGACGGCGAGGCTCCATCGTTCGCTGAGCTGGAGGCCGAGCTGCGCACCGTGCAGGCCGAACTCGCCGCCGCCCAGACCGAGCAACGACTGGTCAGCCATGAGGTCTGCCCGCGCCTGGTGGCCGAGGTGATCAGCCACTGGACCGGCGTGCCCCTGACGCAGCTGGCCCGGGAGCACAACGCCCAGGTCGCCAACTTCGCCACAGATCTGCGCGCCCGGGTGCGCGGTCAGGAGCAGGCCGTGGAAGCGCTGGATCGTGCCATGCGCGCAGCAGCGGCCGGGCTGAACAAACCCGACGCTCCGGTGGGCGTGTTCCTGCTGGTCGGCCCCAGCGGCGTCGGCAAGACCGAAACCGCCCTGGCGCTGGCCGACCTGCTGTACGGCGGTGAGCGCTTCCTCACCGTGATCAACATGTCCGAGTTCCAGGAGAGGCACAGCGTTTCCCGCCTGATCGGCGCGCCTCCAGGCTATGTCGGCTACGGCGAAGGCGGCATGCTCACCGAAGCGGTGCGGCAGAAACCCTACTCGGTGATCCTGCTCGACGAGGTGGAGAAGGCCGATCCGGATGTGATGAATGTCTTCTATCAGATCTTCGACAAGGGCGTGGCGAATGACGGCGAAGGCCGCGAGATCAACTTCCGCAACACCCTGATCCTGATGACCAGCAACCTCGCCAGCGAGCGCATCGCCAGTTTCTGCACCGCCGGGCAGCGACCGGCGGCCGAGGATCTGGAACTGGCCATCCGTCCGCAACTGTCGCAGCACTTCAAGCCGGCCCTGCTCGGGCGCATGCGCGTGGTGCCCTATTACCCGATCGCCGGCGAAGTGCTCGACGAGCTGGTCATACTCAAGCTGGCACGCTTCGGTGAGCGGCTGCAGCGTCGCCAGCTGCAGTTCAGCCACTGCCCGGCGCTGGTCACGCACCTCTCCGAGCGCTGCGGCGACAGCGACAGCGGTGCACGGCTGATCGACCATCTGATCGAGCAGCACCTGCAACCGCTGGTGGTGGACCGCCTGCTCGATGCCATGGCCAGTGGCGAGCCGCTGCAGCGGGTGCATGCCACGCTGGATGGCGACGGCGCGCTGATCTGTGAGTTCGCCTGAGATGTCCGCGATGTTCAATCAGGTGCCACAGCCACTGCGCTATGCCGAGGCCCTGCTGGGCCGCTTCGCCGGGCTGGCGCGCGCGGCGAATGCCGACAGCCTGCTCGGTGGGCTGGTGGAAACCGCGGCGCAGCTGAGCGATTGCCAGCTCAGCCAGCTCTATCTGCTGGACGCCACCCACACCCGCCTGACGCTCTCGGCCGAGTGGCACAACGGCCTGTTGCAGCCACGCGAAGCCACCAGCCTGCCGAGCGATTACGACGGCGAGCAGCTGCTGCAATACTGCCTGTGCCAGAACCAGACCCTCTGTCTCAGCGAACTGGACAGCAGCCTGCACGCATCGGGCTTTCTGCCGGACAGCCCGATTCCCTGGCGCAGCCTGCTCTGCCTGCCACTACAGGACGAGCAGCAGCGCGTCGCCGGCCTGCTGCTCACAGCCAGTACCGAGTCGCGCGAGCTGCACGGCTTCAGCGGCTCGCTGGCCCAGCTCGGCGCCTTCGGCCTCGCCCAGCTGCATCTGCTCCAACGCCTGCGCGCGCCCGGCAGCACCACGCCTCCTGCCGCGCCAGTCAGTCCCTGCGCCAGCGGTTACGGCCTGATCGGCGACAGTCCGCGCATGCGCGCGGTCTACCAACTGATCGGCAAGGTACTGCACAGCCCGGTCAACGTGCTGCTCACGGGAGAAACCGGCACTGGCAAGGAACTGGTGGCGCGCGCCATTCACGACTGCGGGTTTCGCCGCAGCAAGCCCTTCGTCGTGCAGAACTGCGCCTCGCTGCCTGAGCAGCTGCTGGAAAGCGAACTGTTCGGCTACCGCAAAGGCGCCTTCACCGGCGCCGACCGCGACCGCAGTGGCCTGCTCGACGCGGCGAACGGCGGCACGCTGTTTCTCGACGAGATCGGCGACATGCCGCTGCTGCTGCAGGCCAAGCTGTTGCGCGTGCTGCAGGAAGGCGAAGTACGCCCGCTGGGCTCCACCGAAACCCACAAGGTCGACGTGCGCATCGTCGCCGCTACCCATCGCGACCTGCGCAGCCAGGTGGAAAACGGCCTGTTTCGCGAGGACCTGTTCTACCGCCTCTCGCACTTCCCCATCGAACTGCCGCCGCTGCGCGAGCGTGACGAGGACATCCTGCGCCTGGCCCGGCATTTCGCCGACAAGGCCTGCGCCTTCCTCCAGCGCGATCTGTGTCGCTGGTCCGACGCCGCGCTCGAACGTCTGGCAGGCTATGCCTTCCCCGGCAACGTGCGGGAGTTGAAGGGTCTGGTGGAGCGCGCCGTGCTGCTCTGCGAGGGCGGTGAGCTGCTGCCGGAACACTTCAATCTGCATGTGGAAGCAAGCCTGGACAGCAGCCTGAACCTGCGCGAACGCATGGAGCGGGTCGAACGCAGCCTGCTCATGGATTGCCTGCGCAAGAACGGCGGCAACCAGAGCCAGGCCGCCCGCGAACTCGGTCTGCCGCGGCGTACGCTGCTGTATCGCATGGAACGGCTGAATATCAGCCCGGCCGATCTCTAAGGAAGGAAAGACGCCATGTTCAACCCAGCCAACCAGGCCCACTTCACGCTTTGCCTCGAAGGCGTCGAGCACGACTTCAAGATGCTCGAATTCCAGGGCCGAGAGGCCATCAGCCAGCCCTATCGCTTCGACCTGGAACTGATCAGCGAGCGCCCCGACCTGGATCTGGAAAGCCTGCTGCATCGCCCGGCGTTTCTCGCCTTTGCGCCGGGCGGCAGCGGCATCCACGGCCTGGTGCATCAGGCGGCCCAGGGTGAATCCGGCCAACGCCTGACCCGCTATCGCCTTACGCTGGTGCCGCAGCTGGCCTACCTCGCCCATCGCACCAACCAGCGCATCTTCCAGCACCTGAGCGTGCCGCAGATCGTTGCCCAAGTGCTCGAGGAACACGGCATCCAGGCCGATGCCTACCGCTTCCAACTCGGCCCGGTGATCTACCCAGAGCGTGAGTACTGCGTGCAGTACGACGAGACCGACCTGCACTTCATCCAGCGCCTATGCGAGGAAGAGGGCATCCACTATCACTTCCAGCACAGCTCGTCCGGTCATGTACTGGTCTTCGGCGATGACCAGACGATCTTCGCCAAGCTCACCGCCACCGCCTATCAGCAGGACAGCGGCCTGGTCGCCGACCAGCCGATGATCAAGCGTTTCGGCCTGCGCCTGGAAACCCGTACTAGCCGGGTCACGCGCCGCGACTACGATTTCGAGAAGCCACGCCTGATCATGGAGGCCGCGTTCCACAGCGAGTTCCAGCCGGATCTCGAAGACTACGACTACCCCGGCCGCTTCACCGAGCGCACCCGCGGCAAGCACCTATCGCAGCGTGCTCTGGAACGCCACCGCCACGACTACGAGCTGGCCGAAGGCGACAGCGACCAGCCGCGGCTGGTCAGCGGGCACTTCCTGCCGCTTGGCGAACACCCGCGCAGCGACTGGAACCAGCTCTGGCTGCTTACCGACGTGCTGCACGAAGGCAAGCAGCCGCAGGTATTGGAGGAGTCGATACTGGAGCTCCCCTCTCCCTCCGGGAGAGGGGCTGGGGGTGAGGGCGCTCCAGGCAACGCTCAGTTCCATCAGGGCTACCGCAACCGCTTCAGCGCCACGCCCTGGGACATCCCCTTCCGCCCAGCCCTTCACCATCCTAAACCGAAGGTGCTCGGAAGCCAGACCGCCGTGGTCACCGGCCCCGCCGGCGAAGAGATCCACTGCGACGAGTACGGCCGCGTAAAAGTCCAGTTCCACTGGGATCGCGAAGGCCAGGCCGACGACAAGACCAGCTGCTGGCTGCGCGTCTCCTCCAGCTGGGCCGGCGACCGCTACGGCGGCATCGCCATCCCGCGGGTCGGCATGGAAGTGCTGGTGACCTTCCTCGAAGGCGATCCCGATCAACCCTTGGTGACCGGCTGCCTGTACCACAAGGAACATCAGGTCCCCTACGACCTGCCGTCCAACAAGACCCGCACGGTGTTCAAGACTCTGAGCAGCCCGGGTGGTGGTGGCTACAACGAACTGCGTATCGAAGACCGCAAGGGCCAGGAACAGATCTACATCCACGCCCAGCGCGACTGGGATGAGAACATCGAGCACGACCAGAAGATCCGCGTCGGCCACGAGCGCCACGACACCGTCGAGGCCAACAGCTACGGCGAATTCAAGGCCGAGGAACACCGCACCACCCACGCCGATCGCAAGACCGAAGTCCGCGCCAACGACCACCTCACAGTCGGCAACAGCCAGCACATCAAGCTGGGCACCGGGCAGTTCGTCGAGGCGGGCAACGAAATCCACTACTACGCCGGCAGCAAGGTCGTGATCGACGCCGGCATGGAACTCACCGCCTCAGCCGGCGGCAGTTTCCTCAAGCTCGACCCCAGCGGAGTGACGCTGAGCGGTGCGACGATCCGGATGAATTCGGGTGGCGCTGCCGGAAAGGGCTCGGGGCTGAAGATCCTGGCGCCGGTAATGCCATGGCTGGCAACCAGCGCCATTGCCGGCAGCCTCACCTCGCCTGCCCTGATCAACATGTCGCGGCAACTCAAACAGGCCGCGGCCGCCAAGCTGCTGTTGGTCAAGCAATGCGCAATGCAAGCCGATGGCTCATGCCACTTGGAGGTTTGCCCATGCGGCAAGAACGCGAGCACGGCCTGATGCAGGCTGTAGAAGAACCGGACATCGAGCGAGACGACCTCTACCTGCTGCTCGATAGTGCTGCATTACCGGCTCTGCAGATCATCTACCAGCACGACGACGAACCCCACCTGGAGCTGCTGTACCGAGGCACGCGCCATGAGTCCATGCTGGAATGCAGCCCCGTGCTGTACAGCCTCGCGGGGCAGCATCTGATGTGGCAGAACCGGGAGCGCTGGCAATCGGCAGGGCTGCTGTTGGAAAGCGCGGCGAGCATCGATGATCTGGCGAACCATTTGCGCAGCCTTCTCAGCGTCAGATTGCCCTCCGGTGAACTGGCATTCTGCAGGTTCTACGACCCGGCCTTGAGCGAACGCTTCTTCGACAGCCTCACGCAAGAAGAGCTGGGCGCTTGGCTCGGCCCGATCAGCGGCATCTGGCTGACCAACGAGCAGAGCGAATGGCGAGGTTTCACCACAAACCAGATTTCTCTCGGCAGAACTGCTGACGACGAGGGCTGGTTTGCGCTCCGTCCCGAGCACCTTGCCCATTGGCAACAACAGGAGCGACAGCGTTTCATCCAGCGCCTGATCAGCCATTTTTCTGCAGACAACTTTCATGAAAAGGCCGCCCCGGAGCTGGAAGCGGTCGTCAAGCAGCGCGTGCACGAAGCCGAGGCATTCGGTATCGAGGCAGAACGGCACCTGTTCGCTTACGTTGAATTAGCGCTGCAGTTTCCCGATGCCATCGACAGCCCCGAGGTTCGAACGGGGCTGACCAACAAGGAAGAACCTGCCGAGCACCGGCTGGCTCGTATCGAAGCCTGCCTGCTTGGACTGCATGGATAAAGCGAATGGAATACACGATACAGAGGGGCGACACCCTGACCCGGATCGCCAGCGATCACGGCATCACTGTCAGCAGCCTGTTACGCCTGAACCCGCAGATTGAAAACCCAAACCAGATCCAGGCAGGCCAGATCTTGCGCATGCCCGCGTCGAGCAGCCCGGCACGCCCCGGCTGCACCGCGGGACAGATCATGCAGGACAGCCAGTGCAGCGGGGCTGCATTCGACGTCGCCTTCTACTGGAACGAAGAAGTGCAGAGCCGCCAGGCGATCTATGAGGCGATCTACGGACGTGAAATGCACTTCCTCCACCGCTCGTTGTTCCAGCGTAACAACGAGCATCTCAACGAGACGGTACTGCCTGGCGAGATTGTCATCATCTCCAACATGCCGCGCACCGACGCCGACCGACAACGCCTGGAAGCCCTCAGGGAACAGGCGCGACTCGCAAGTGAAGGCATTCAACAGCTGTCACCCGCCGAAGCCATGACGGTCAAGCGGCATCTGAAAGTTCTGGACTACGTCTCGTTGGAAACCGTCGCATCCCACCAGAGCACCGCGCTGGGTGTACTGAGTGCCGCAGCCGGACGCCAGCTAGGGGACGTCAGGAGCACGCTGGAAAAGATCAACGTCGCGTATGTCGACGAGCTCAGCCGCACCGGAAACCCCAACCGATTTTCGCCGGAGTTCTATGCGAAGCGTCAGCAGCTATTCGGCCAGCTGAATCATTCCCTTGGCCGCCTGACCCTTTCAACTGTCAATATCCGTAATTACGACAGCATCAAGACCACGCTCGGCCTATCGACCAAATCGATCCTGCATAACGCTTCTGCGATTACTGAAAGAGGCGAAGTTCCGCAGCTTGGGCAACGCATCAATACGGTTTCGAATTGGGCGAAGGGCGCCGGCCGCTTAGGTTACTTGGGTATCGCCATCGATGGTGGCGTTCGATTGAACAGAATCCATGACGCCTGTTCGTTAGAGGATAGCGGTAGCTGCAAGCAAGTCAGCTTTAAACAAATCGGCGGGTTCGTTGGTAGCGCAAGTGTCGGCGGGATAGGAGGCTTTCTAACTGCACAAGCAGCCACAGCCATTGTTGGTGGCATTGCATTAGCTCTCGGCGTAACTGTAGGAGCACCAGTTTTACTCGTAGTGGGGTTAGCTGGTGCCGGTCTTGGTGCCTATTATGGTGGGAGTGAAGGAGGCGAACTCGGCGAAATGCTAGGCGAAGTAATCTACGAAGGGGTGCAATAGATGCCCACTGCAATCTCCCTTAAAGCAATAATGCTATATGCATTATTTTCCATATTGGCACTCGGCACCATTAATAACTTGTACGTATCTTTTTTTGCGATACATAGGCTAGATCGTTATTTTTCAAAAAAACATGATCCTAACTGGGAATCCAATAGCCCATTCGAAAGTTTTTACCGGCTTCACAAATACAGCTTTCTATATTCGTTTGGCATAAACCGCCCAAAAGTTAATAAGGCTATCTCGCTTTGGTTGTATTTTTCCAGCTTCAGCCTTTCCTGCATATGGGTCAGCTTAGGCCTTGCAGCAGCGGGAAAATACTTCGACATCGGCCCGTTCTCATAGCTCAGCGTTTCAAGGAAGCCATTCGTAGCGTGGGTAACCGTTCGGCAGCCAAACGCTGGCGGCCGATGAACGGGCGAGGATTAAGCCCGCTGAAGTGACAAAATGACATCACAGCTGCGCCTGCAGCCTTTCGATGATCAGAGTCACTCACATGCCCGCCAATCGCCGCTATTCCATCATTCTCGAACACTCCGGGCAGGTCCTGCTGGAGCAGGCCTCGCTTGAGCAGGTCGAGGCGTTCTGGGATGCCAATGACGAAACCTATTTCGGCTTGCGTATCGAGGACGCCCAGAGCGAACACGCACGCGTGTACGTCACGGACGAGATTCCGGAAGACGAAGAACTCGCCCTGCCCTGATCGCCTGCACTGCTCCGCTTTCGCGCCCCGCCTGAGTACGAGTTCGGCATAATCGTCTGCCCGACCGCGGAGCAACGGCCATGCAGATCGACGAAGAGCTGACCCTGAAGAAGCTGGAGGTGTTTCTGGCCTTCATGCGCAGCGGCAATCTGGGCAAGGCCGCGGTGGAGCTGAACACCAGCAACGTCAGCGTGCACCGCGCCATCCACTCCCTGGAAAGCGCACTGCGCTGCCCGCTGTTCAAGCACGAGGGACGCAACCTGATCCCGCTGGAAAGCGCCTACGTGCTGGAAGAGCGCGCCCAGCAGCTGGTCAAGGACGTGCTCGAGACGGTGCGCCAGACCCGCGAAGCCGCCGGCTTCTCGGCCGAGCGTTTCAAGCTCGGCGCGCTGTATTCGCTGACGGTGAAGACCGTGCCGCAGCTGATCATGGGTTTGAAACTGCGCCGCAGCGAACTCAACATCGACCTGATCCTCGGCTCCAACGTCGACCTGCTCTACAAGCTGAAGAACATGGAGCTCGACGCCATTCTGGTGTCGCTCAACGAAAGCGTGGCCGATCCGGACTGCGCGCAGGTGCAGCTGTTTTCCGACGACATCTTCCTCGCCGCGCCGGCCGACTCGCCCTTCGCCAACCAGAGCGAAGTGGATCTCAGCGATCTGCGTGACGCCACTTTCATCACGCTGTCCCAGGGTTTCGCCACCCATCAGGACGGCAACCGGGTGTTCCAGCTAGCGGGTTTCGAGCCGAAGGTGGCGATGCAGGTGAACGATATCTTCACCCTGCTGAGCATGGTCAATTCGGGCGTGGGCTACGCGCTGCTGCCGGGGCGCGTGGGCATGGTCTACGAATCGCGGGTGCGGCTGATCCCGCTGCAGGCGCGTTATCACCTGCAGCAGCATATCGGCGTGGTGTTCCTCAAGGCCAAGGAGCGCGACCCGAACCTGCTGGCGCTGCTCGCCGAATGCCGGATGTATGCCCGGCGCGCGCTGGAGCAGAACGAGGATGCCAAGCCTGAAACGACGTAGGGTGGAAAACCCGCGCAGCGGTTTTCCACGCGTTGGCATATGGCCAGCCGGATCGGCATGATCGGCGCCGCAGGGGTGGAAGAGGCTTCGCCGTCTTCCACCCTACGACTGCATGACTAGGCGACGGCTGTCTGCCCAGACGCGACCGGAGCGGGCCGGCCCAGGCTTTGCGCCACCACGTCACCGACCATATCCGCGGTGATCGCGCTCAGCGTCCAGCCCAGGTGCCCGTGGCCGGTGTTGTAGAACACGCAGGGCGAGCTGCCGCGGCCAACCTTGGGCATCATGTTCGGCATCATCGGCCGCAGACCGGCCCACGGCACCACGCTGCGGGTGTTGACGCCGGGGAAGCACTGGTTGACCCAATCCACCAGCGGGCGGATGCGATCGGCGCGGATGTCGCGGTTGTAACCGTTGAACTCGGCGGTGCCGGCGACGCGGAAGCGGTCGTCGCCAAGGCGGCTGCTGACCAGCTTGGTTTCGTCATCGAGCAGGCTGACCGTCGGCGCCGAGGCACGGCTGATCTCGTCGGTCAGGTTGACGGTGATCGAGTAGCCCTTGACCGGGTAGATGTTCACCCGGTCGCCGAGCTGGGCTGCCAGTCCGCGGCTGGCGGTGCCGGCGCAAACCACCAAGCCGTCGAACTCCAGCCGCTCGTCACCGCCAACGCCAGCGAGGATCACGCTGGCACGCTTGCCGTCGCTGGCCACCGACTTCACGTCGGCACCGTAGCGGCAACGCACGCCGAGGCGCTCGATCGCCGTGGCCAGACCATGGGTGAACTTGTGGATGTCGCCGGTGGAGTCGCATTCGGTGTAGTAGCCGCCGTAATAGGTGCCGGCCAGGGTCGGCTCGATGGCACGCATTTCTTCCGGCGTCACGCTGCGCCGCGGCAGGCCGCCTTCGGCGAGCAGGCGCGAAACCTCAGCGGCATGCTCGAAGCCGGCCTTGTCGCGGTAGATATGCAGGATGCCCTTCTTCTTCAGGTCGAAGTCGATGCCTTCGGCTTCGGCCCAGGCGAACAGATGCTCGCGCGCGGCGATCGCCAGCCGCGCGGTTTCGATGGTGTTCTTGCGGTAATTGGGGATCGAGCCGATGAACTCGGCGAACCAGGAGAGCTTGTGCCAGCTGGGCTTGGGATTGACCAGCAGCGGCGCGTCGCTCTTGAGCATCCACTTGAGGCCCTTGACGATCGTCGACCAGTGGTTCCAGACCTCGGCATTGGAGGCCGACAGCTGGCCGCCGTTGGCGAAGGAGGTTTCCATCGCCGCGTAGCGGTGCTTTTCCAGCAGGGTGACCGAGAAGCCGCGCTTGGCCAGGGCATAGGCGGTGGTGACGCCGGTGATGCCGCCACCGATGACTGCGATTGTTTTCATTGTTGCGCTCCAGAACGTCGAGGGGTCATAGCCCGTGCGCCCAACGCGCGGCGGGCGCCCCCTCTGTTCTGGACCTGAGAGATTCACGAGCGCGTGACGCGGCTCGCTTGCTCCTTCGGTGCGCCCGGCGACGAAAACCGGGCGGCTCTTCAGAGTGTCAGCAGTGGTAGCGGTCCTTTTGCCTGAGAGTTTCCGGGGCGGTTGCTCCTTCGGCGCTGCCATGCGGCAGTCTCTCCCGCTAGCACATCGACCCGCGCCCGCTGCCTGCGGCAATCGGTCGCGAATCGAGGGTTACCCTGCCAGAAAAAACCGCCGCTGTAACCCCCCGGCTTTGGCCCGGGGCTACGCGGCGGTCTGGCGGGCCTGTGCCAGGGCGTGTAGCCGTCGTAGGGTGGATGGCCGCAGCTATCCACGCGGTGAGGGTTACGCGTGGAAAATCGCTGCGCGAGTTTTCCACCCTACGCATTCGTAGGGTGGAAAACGGCGCAGCCTTTTCCACCTTTACGACCTCAGCCCAACAGCCCGCGCATGACGAAGAACAGCAGCGACGGCCCGAGCAGGCAGCCCAGCGCGGTGTAGAACGCCGCAGTCAGGCAGCCATAGGGCACCAGGCGAGCATCGGTGGCCGCCAGGCCGCCGGCCACACCGCTGGAGGTGCCGATCAGGCCGCCGAAGATCACCGCGGCACGGGGGTTGTTCAGGCCGATCATCGGCGCCACGAACGGCGTCGCGATCATCACCAGAATCGCCTTGACCAGGCCTGCGGCGATCGACAGCGCCATGACTTCGGAGCTGGCGCCGATCGCCGCGCCAGTGACCGGGCCGACGATGTAGGTCACAGCGCCCGTGCCGATGGTGGTCAGGCTGACCGCGTCGGTGTAGCCGAACGCCATGGCCACCGCGACGCCGGCGATGAAGGAGGAGAACACACCGACGAACAGCGCCAGCACGCCGACCATGCCGGCGCGCTTGAGCTCTTCCACACTGACGCCGAAACCGGTGGCGACGATGGCGAAGTCACGCAGCATGGCGCCGCCGAGCAGGCCGATGCCGGAGAACAGCGCGATATCCACCAGGCCCTTCTGCCCGCCGGTCACCACGCCGCCGATGTACGACAGCAACAGGCCGATGAGGATGGCGACCGCCGAGCCGTGCAGGCGGCCCTTGGTGAGCTTGTCGGACAGCCAGTAGGAGATCCACATGGTCGCGCCGATGATGGCGAAGCCGCTGATCAGGCCGTAGCCGGAGATCACTTTCATCAGAGATTCGTACATGGTTCAACCCTCCGTGGTCAGTGGCTTGGCTTCATCGGCTTCATGCTTTTTTCGGCCGATCCGGTCGAGCACCGGCACCAGCGCGAAGGCCACGGCGACAGCCGCCACACCGGCGAGAATGGCCATCGGGCCGCCGCTGAGGGCGCCGTAGACGTTCTGTTGCGCCGCCATCGCGACCACGATCGGGATGTACACGGCACTCCAGAATTTCACCCCCTGTTCGGTCTCCATGTTGAACAGGCCGCGCTGCTTCAGGTAGCTGCCGAGCAGGATCAGCAGGACCATGGCGATACCCACGCCGCCGACGTTTGCCGGTACGCCCAGCAGCTTGCCGAGCAGCTCGCCGACGAAGATGCCGGTGAGGGTACACAAGGCCAGGAAGGCCACACCAAAGATGATCATTGTTCTTGTCCTTTTGGTTGCGCCGGCCTGCAGAGGGCGTGGCGCGTGTTGTCGAGGTCGTTGTTGTTATCCATCGATCAGCCGCGAGTAAGGCTTGCTCGCGCTGAATGTGCACGCGGTCTATCGGCTCTGGCTGCCCTCCTGACGCAGCAAGGCGTCCAGTGTGTCGAGCCGGGCGCCGTCGAAGGCGGCCAGCGTACCCTGTTCGAAAACCCGCCGCGCCAGGCCGGTGAGCACCTGGCCCGGGGGCAGTTCGATCTGCAGACGCACGCCACGTTCGTAGGCGGTGCGCAGAGTGCCGTGCCAGTCGACGACGCGGCACATGTTGAAGGCGAGGTCGTCGCGCAGGCGCTCGCTATCGAATATCGGGCGTGCGGACGAGCTGCTCAGATAGCGAACTTGCGGAGCGCGCAGGCTGACGCCGGCGAAGGCTTCGGCCAGCTCACGCGCCGGCTGCTCGAGCAACGCGCAGTGCGACGGCACGCTCATCGCCAGACGCCGCGCACAGGAGGCACCGAGGGCCTTGGCGCGGGCGGCGACCGCGGCCATGGCGGCATCGCTGCCGGCGATGACGAGCTGGTTGTCGGCGTTGATATTGGCCAGGTAGGCGGGCGCCTTGGCCTCCGCCAACAGGCCTTCGACCGTGCTCAGCGACAGACCGAGGATGGCGGTCATGCCATAGCCGTGCGGGTAGGCCTGCTGCATCAGCTCGCCACGCAGCGAGACCAGCCGCACCGCGTCGCGATAGTCCAGCGTCCCGGCGACCACCGCCGCGGCATAGGCGCCGATGGACAGCCCGGCGACATAATCCGGGCGCTGGCCATCGCGCATCAGCAGCCGCGCTCCGGCGACCCCGGCGATCAGCAGGCAGAGCTGCACCGCTCGGGTCGATTGCAACGCCTCGGCCGAATCGAGCAGCCGCGCATCCTCGCCGAGCACCGCACTGGCCTGCGCCAGGCATTCGAGGACTTCAGGCTCCTGTGGCAGACGCTGGAGCATGCCGGGCTTCTGCGCGCCCTGGCCGGGAAAGGCGAACAGGCTACTCATGCCGCACGCTCCGTGGCCCAGGGATCGCTCACCAGACGCGGTCCTTCGGCAGCCTTGACCAGCACCCGCGCGCCGCCACCGGCCCATTCGCCGAGCGCCACACCACCCAGCGGGGTTTCCAGTTGCAGGTCGACGCGGCAGGCGCGGCCTTCGAGCAGCTGTAGCAGCGGGCGCGCCTCGCTGCGTGGCAGCGGGCGCTCGGCCCTGAGCAGCAGATCCAGATCGCTGTCCGGGTGCGCCGTCGGCAGCCCGGTGGCAAGTTGAAAACCCGCCGAGCCGGTGACGCCCCAGGCGTGGCCCAGCGCATCGAGCAAGGGGCGTAGCTCGGCCAGCACGCGGAACACCGGCAGATCCTCACTGGCCTGACGACCGAGCAGATCTTCCGGTGCCAACCGATGAGCGATCGCCTCGATCGGCATCAGCGCGGCCAGGCGTTGATCACGCGTCGCCCCGCGCAACCCGACCGCAACCAGGCCGGCGGCCACACGCGCACGCCGCACCACCACCGGCTGGCCAGCGGCGAGCACAGCGATCGCCCAGGCGGGCGCATCGGCCGGCAGCTGGGCCGGGGTCATGCCCCAGAGCAGGTCGTGGGGGCGAGGTGTGTCGTGCATCTACAGCCTCCTCGTGATTGTTGTTGTCGAGTCGCTGATCGCTGTGGCGAATAGGGCCGCGTCAGGTGTTCGCTACCACTGCGCGCGCAGCAGCTCGCGTACCCGCGACGACGCCTCGCGGTTCGGCGCGCCGAGACGACCGCGCAGGTCGCTGCTGTCGCCAATGTCCGCCACAGCCTTGCTCAGGCAGTCGCGTACACGCGCCAGATCATCCGCCGAGGGCTGCTCGATGCTGTCCACCGAGAGGGTTTCCCAGAGCAGGCCGAGGGTCGCGTAGTTGTCGATGTCGTAAGCCATCGGCGGCACCGATTCGGCCAGGGCTTCCAGCTCCTCGACGCTGCGCAGGGTGATGCGCGCCGCGGCGGCCTTGCCCATGGCGTGCACCATCACGCCCGGATCGCGCAGGGCGATGATCCGCTGGGCCTGATAGCCGTGGGCGAGAAAGGCGCCGGACATGGCCTTGCCCACCAGCAGCGCGATCACCGGGTGCCCGGCCAGCCGTGCGCGGGCATAGCCGTCCACCGCACCGGCGAGCGCCTGATGAATGCCGAGGGCTTCTTCGCGGCGGCCATAGGCCTGGCTCGGCACGTCGACCACGGCGACCAGCACACGCTTGTCCGCCTTGTCGCGATCGGCCGCGATCACCTCATCCAGCGCCTGGCCCAGGGCCCAGCCTTCGAGCAGACCGACCTCGCCGTTGCGCGCGCGCGGGAAGGGATTCTCGGCGTCCGGCACCACGGCGATATAGCGGGCGGTGCGCGCTCCGAGCGTGCCGTCGACCACCTTCACCGAGGCCGGATAGCCCGCCAGTGCCTGGCCGCCGGCCAGGGCTTGCAACCAGTTCAGTCCACGGCTCATTGGGCATCTCCTCTGTAGATGGCACGCACGGCGGCGGCATCGAGCTGCGTGCGAGTGTCGACGTCGGCCAGGCGCTGGAGGTACCAGGCGTGGCGGCGGCTGCGCGGCTGCAGCGGCTTGCCGAGGGCGAACAGTTCGTGCAGTTGCGCGCGAATGGCGTCGGTGTCGTCGGCCACGTAGGCGTCCACCAGCCCCGAGGCGTAGCGTTGCTCGCCGCCGGTCAGGCTCCAGATGAAGGGGCGGTCACGCGAGTCGTACTCGTCGAGCCCGGCTTCCTGCTCGATCACCTGCGGACCATTGAGGCCGACGCGGGCTTCGCGGGTGACGACCAGGTAGCTGCACAGCCCGGCGGCGATGGACATGCCGCCGAAACAGCCGACGGAACCGGCGACCACGCCGATCACTGGCTGGTAGTCGCGCAGCTCGACGATGGCCGCCTGGATTTCGGCGATGGCAGCCAGGCCCAGGTTGGCTTCCTGCAGACGCACGCCGCCGGTTTCCAGCAGGAGCACGGCGCGGGTCGGGATGCCGTTGCGGTTGTCTTCGGCAGCCAGTTCCAGTGCGCCGGCGATCTTCGCGCCGCCGACCTCGCCCATGCTGCCGCCCTGGAAGGCGCCTTCGATGGCGGCAATCACCGCTGGCTGGCCGTCAATGCTGCCCTTGGCGACCACCACGCCGTCGTCGGCCTGGGTGACGATGCCCTGCTTCGGCAGCCAGGGCGAGGTGACGCGATCGAACGGATCGAGCAGTTCGCGGAAGCTGCCCTCGTCCAGCAGTGCGCGGGCACGCTGGCGGGCACCGAGTTCGACGAAGCTGCGCGACTCGAGTAAACGGGCCACGGTGTTAGCGGACACATCAGTCATGGCCGACCTCCTCCAGTCCCTGCTCCAGGCGCAGACGCACTACGCCGGGTGTGGCCCCAAAATCGTGAATATCGATGTTCAATGCCGGTGGCGTCTGCTCGCGGAACATCCGCTCGAACAGGCTCTTCCAGCGTTGCTCGGCGCCATTGACCGAGGTGACCACCTGGATCGCCAGCTTGCCGGCCTGGCCGGGTTCCAGCAGCACTTCCAGATCGCCCGAGCCGACCACGCCGACCAGGGCCTTGCCGCGGGCGGGTTGCCCGGCGGTGAATTCGAAAGACAGGGTTTCCATGTTCAGTTGCTCCCAGTCGGCGCCGGCGCATGCGGCGCCAGACGGTCGAGGAAAAGGGTGGCGGCCAGGAGGTCGGCGGCGCCCCCCGGCGAGGCGTTGAGGGCGAGCATGTCGCGATCGAGCAAGCGCAGCTGGCGACGACCGGCGAGGCTGGCGGCACCACCGGCTCTGAGCACGGCGCGGGCGCCGGCCTGCATGCGGGTCAGCCCTTCAAGACCGGCGCGATGCAGCACGCAGGTGTCGGTCAGGCTGCTCATGATCGCCAGCAATGCATCGAGCCTGGCGTTCTGCTCGCCGGCGCCGGCGCGGCGACTGGCCAGCAGCTGCGGCAAGCCGTGCTCGATGACCGCGGGAAAGCCGTGCTGCGCCTGTTCGCGGGCGCCGAGCACGCCGTAGCGGCGGCAAACCCGCGCGCCATGGCTGTCCGGGTTGTGCGGCGCGGCCGGGTCATCCAGCCGCGCCAGGGCGGCCGCGCTGGCGGCGATCCCGCCGGCCGAAGCGCCGCTTTCCAGCATGGCCGCCGCGCTGAGCAGCCCCAGCGCCCAGATCGCGCCGCGATGGGTGTTGACCCCGGCGGTGACGCGCAACATCTCCGCTTCGCCGTCGCGGCCCAGCTGGCCGAGGGTTTCACGCAGCGCCTGGCTGACCCGACCTTCGCACCGCGCGGCATCGGCCATGGCGGCGAACGCCGGCCACAGCGACTGCGCCGAGGCGTGCATCAGCCCCAGGTGCAGATCGCTGTGCGCGCCACTGCCGCGCCGGTCGACCAGCCCCGGCTTGGGCGACAGATCGGCCTCGTCGACCAGCGCCTGCACCGCCAGATCGGCCAGGCGCTCGGCCGCGGTCGGCGCCTGTCGTGCAATGAGTGCGCTCATCACCAGCTCCTGAACTTGGCAGGCGGGTTGTAGAGGCCGCCGGACCACTCCACCAACTCGGCGATGCTCTTGGCGGCGAGCAGTTCGCGGGTGGCGTCGTTGCGGCGGATGCCGAGGTCTTCCGGCAGGGCGATCAGCCCTTCGCGGCGCATGCGCTCGGTGTCCTTCGGGTTGTGCCGCAAACCGATGCTGGTGACGCCGGCCACCGCGGCGATCATCGCCTGGCGTTCCTCCAGCGAACGGGCCTTGTACAGGTAGGCGATGCCTTCCTCGGTGAGCAGGTGGGTGACGTCGTCGCCGTAGATCATGATCGGCGCCAGCGGCATGCCGCTCTTCTTCGCCACCTCCACCGCGTCGAGCTGCTCGACGAAGGTGGGTTTGCCACCCTCCTGGAAGGTCTCGACCATCTGCACCACGAGCTTCTTGCCGCGCTCGAGCATGGTCACCGGGGCCTCGCCGCCGGGCATGGCCATGTCCAGCCAGGCCGGCGTGGGATGACGGCGACCGCGCGGGTCGTGGCCCATGTTCGGTGCGCCGCCGAAGCCCGCCAGGCGGCCGCGGGTGACGGTGGAGGAATGCCCGTCGCCATCGACCTGCAGCGTGGCGCCGATGAACAGGTCCACGGCGTACTGCCCGGCCAGCTGGCACATCATGCGGTTGGAGCGCATCGAGCCATCGCGGCCGGTGAAGAACACGTCCGGGCGCTGGGCGATGTAGTTCTCCATGCCCAGTTCGGTGCCGAAGCAATGCACGCTTTCCACCCAGCCAGTCTCGATCGCCGGGATCAGCGTCGGGTGCGGGTTGAGCGTCCAGTTGCGGCAGATCTTGCCTTTCAGGCCGAGGGATTCGCCGTAGGTCGGCAGGATCAGCTCGATGGCCGCGGTGTTGAAACCGATGCCGTGGTTGAGCGACTGCACGTTGTGTTTTTCGTAGATGCCGCGGATCGCCATCATCGCCATCAGCACGTGCACCGGCTTGATGTGGCGCGGGTCGCGGGTGAACAGCGGCTCGATGTAGAACGGCTTGTCCGCCACCACGACGAAATCGACCCAGCTCGCCGGGATGTCCACGCGCGGCAGCTCGTCGACGATCTCGTTGACCTGGACGATGACGATGCCATCGCTGAAGGCGGTCGGCTCGACCAGCGCCGGGGTGTCTTCGGTGCTGGGGCCGGTGTAGATGTTGCCGTGGCGGTCGGCCTGAAAGCCGGCCACCAGCGCGACGTTGGGGATCAGGTCCACCAACAGGCGCGAATAGAGTTCGATGTAGGTGTGGATGGCGCCGACTTCCAGCAGGCCGTCTTCGAGCAGCTGGCTGATGCGCAGGCTCTGCGGGCCGGCAAAGGAGAAGTCGAGCTTGCGGGCGATCTGCCGTTCGAACAGATCCAGGTGCTCGGCGCGGCTGACGCTCGGCATGATCATGTGCAGGTCATGCAGCTTGCCGGGGTCGGCCTTGGCCAGCGAGCGGGAGAGGAAGTCCGCCTGCTTCTGGTTGTTGCCCTCGAGCACCACCCGGTCGCCAGGGGCGATCAAGAGTTCCAGGGCCTCGACGATCCGCTCGCTGGGCAGCACCACGCCATCGGCGAGGCTGCGCACCTGATCGAGACGACGGGCCTTTTCGGCTCGACGACGCGACCACTGCGGCGGTGGGGAGATTGTTGTTGTCATGGCGACTCCACAGTTTTTCCGCTTGTGGAGCGCACAGTAGGGAGGTGACCGAAGGGTCATCAATCAAGCAGCAGGCGCGACCGTTACGCTTGGGTTAACGATATGTCTGAACGGCCGGTTTGCGAGGCATGCAGCAGGCGCGGCGCATTGCACGCCACGCCCTCCTGGAGCCGATTACTTGTCGCGATCGATATTGAACGGCGACCAGGCCTGACGCGTCGGCATCACTTCCAGGCGGTTGATGTTGATGTGATCCGGCAGGGTGGCGACGTAGAAGATCTGCTCGGCGATGTCCTCGGCGGTCAGCGGCGTGGTGCCGCGGTAGAGCCGGTCGCTGGCGTCCTGATCGCCCTTGGTACGCACCAGGGTGAACTCGGTTTCGGCCATGCCCGGGGCGATGTCGGTAACGCGCACGCCGGTGCCAAGCAGGTCGCAGCGCAGGTTGTAGCCGAACTGCTCGACGAAGGCCTTGGTCGCGCCGTAGACGTGGCCGCCCGGATACGGCCAGTGGCCGGCCACCGAGCCGATGTTGACGATGCTGGCGCCCTTGCCGGTGGCGATCAGCGTCGGCAGCAGCGCGTGGGTGACGTTGACCAGACCGGTGATGTTGGTATCGATCATGGTGTGCCAGTCGGCGAGGTCGACCTGCTGCGCCGGCTGCGGCGCCAGCGCCAGGCCGGCGTTGTTGACCAGGCAATCGATCTGGCTGAACTCGCTGGGCAGCTGCTCGACCACCTCCTTTACCGCGCCGGCATGACGCACGTCGAGGGTGGCGATGTGCACCGGCACCTTCGCCGACAGCTCGCTCTGCAGCGCTTCCAGGCGCTCGCTGCGCCGCCCGGTGAGGACCAGCGCCCAGCCGGCCTCGGCGAAGCGGCGGGCAGTGGCGCGGCCGAAGCCGGAGGTGGCGCCGGTGATGAATACGATCTTCTGTTTCATGCTCTTCCTCTTTTCTGACAGGCCCGACCGACGTGTAGGCGACGCGGCAGCTCGCTGACCAGCTTAGGGGCGCGCGCCGCGAAGGCAAAGCCTTGCGTGCGCCGACTGGCCGCTGCGCTGACCGTCGAAGCTTCACCGAATGGTCATCGCAGGTTCACGGACGCTTAGCGGGACTGCAACAGAGCCTGACTACCTTCTCGTCTAGACAAGTTGGCCGACCTCCCCGGCCGCGCAGACGAGAGGGCAAGACATGAATGCGGCTATTCGAGTCGAGCGACTGAACAAGACCTTCGCCGGCAAGCAGGCGCTGTTCGACCTGGGCCTGGCGATACAGCCGGGCGAGATGGTGGCGCTGATCGGCGCGTCCGGTTCCGGCAAGTCCACGCTGTTGCGCCACCTGGCCGGCCTGGCCTGCTGCGACCGCTCCGCCGGCGGGCGCATCGAGGTGCTCGGCCGCGAGGTTCAGGCCACCGGCCGTCTGCACGGCGAGGTGCGCCGCCTGCGCGCCGACATCGGCTACATCTTCCAGCAGTTCAACCTGGTCAACCGCCTCAGCGTGCTGGACAACGTGCTGCTCGGCTTTCTCGGCCGCATGCCGCGCTGGCGCGGCTCGCTGGGCATGTTCAGCGACGAGCAGAAGCGCCAGGCCATGGCCGCACTGGAGCGCGTCGGCCTGGCCGAGCGCGCCGCGCAGCGCGCCTCGACCCTCTCCGGCGGCCAGCAGCAGCGGGTGGCGATCGCCCGCGCGCTGACCCAGCAGGCCGAGGTGATCCTCGCCGACGAACCCATCGCC
Organism: Stutzerimonas frequens; assembly: GCF_024448335.1. Lineage (GTDB taxonomy): Bacteria > Pseudomonadota > Gammaproteobacteria > Pseudomonadales > Pseudomonadaceae > Stutzerimonas > Stutzerimonas frequens. The sequence continues at coordinate 15,065 of NZ_JAMOHM010000007.1, read as the reverse complement.
TCGCTCGACCCGGAGTCGGCGCGCAAGGTCATGGAAATCCTCGCCGACATCAACCGCCAGGACGGCAAGACCGTGGTGGTAACCCTGCATCAGGTCGACTACGCCCTGCGCTACTGCTCCCGCGCCGTGGCGCTCAAGGGCGGGCGCATTCATTACGACGGCCCCTCGGCGGCACTCAGCGACCACCTGCTCAACGATCTCTACGGCGCCGATCTGGACGCCAGCCTGCTGTTCTCCGATCGCGCCCGCAGCGCCGAGCCGCGTCAGCTGCAGCTGGTCAACGGCTGAGCCGCAGGTCAACCCGACAACCAACGCCACACCTCAGGAGTGACCTCCATGTTGAAACGCTTCAGCCGCGCCCTCGCCGCCTCCACGCTGCTCGCCGGTGCGATGTTCGGCACCGCGCAGGCCGCCGAGACCATCACCTTCGGCATCATTTCCACCGAGTCCTCGCAGAACCTGCGCAGCGTCTGGGACCCCTTCCTCGCCGACATGAGCAAGCAGACCGGCTACGAGGTGAAGGCCTTCTTCGCCCCCGACTACGCCGGGGTCATCCAGGGCATGCGCTTCGACAAGGTCGATCTGGCCTGGTACGGCAACAAGTCGGCGATGGAGGCGGTGGATCGCGCCGGCGGCGAAATCTTCGCCCAGACCGTCGCCGCGAACGGCAGCCCGGGCTACTACAGCCATCTGATCGTGCACAAGGACAGCGCCCTGAACTCGGTCGAGGACGTGCTGAAGAACGCCAAGAGCCTGACCTTCGCCAACGGCGACCCGAACTCCACCTCCGGCTATCTGGTGCCCGGCTACTACGTGTTCGCCAAGAACAAGGTCGACGCTAGCCAGGCCTTCAAGCGCAGCCTCAACGGCAGCCACGAAGTGAACGCGCTGTCGGTGGCAAACAAGCAGGTCGATGTCGGCACCTTCAACAGCGAAGGCATGGAGCGCCTTGAGATCACCGCGCCGGACAAGGCGGCCCAACTCAAGGTGATCTGGACCTCGCCGTTGATCCCGGCCGACCCGCTGGTGTGGCGCAAGAGTCTGAGCGACGAGCAGAAGAACAGGCTGCGCGAGTTCTTCATGAGCTATGGCGCCAAGCCGGCCGAGAAGGAAATTCTCGCCGCGCTGCAGTGGGCTCCGTTCCGTGCCTCGGATAACGACCAGCTGCTGCCGATCCGCCAGCTGGAACTGTTCAAGAAGCGCAGCGAAGTCGCCGCCGACAGCAAGCTCTCCGACAGCGATCGCCAGGCCAAGCTGCAGGGCATCGACGACGAGCTGGCCAAGCTGGAGCAGCGCATGGCCGAGCGCGAGCAGAAGAACGCCGCCGCCAAGGCCAGCTGAGCAACGCCGGGCGTGGCGCGCTGGCGCCACGCCCCCGTCCGTGTCGTTTGTGAGAACCGAACATGACCACTCTGAGCACCACACCGCCACTCGCGGGCAACGACAAGCGCAGCTGGTTGCGCCTGCTCGGCTGGGGCCTGTGCCTAGCCGTGCTGGCCTGGTCCTGGCAAGGCGCGGAGATGAATCCGCTGCTGCTGATTCGCGACAGCGCCAACATGGCGACCTTTGCCGCCGACTTCTTCCCGCCGGACTTCAGCAACTGGCAGCTGTACCTCAAGGAGATGGTCACCACGGTGCACATCGCCCTCTGGGGCACCCTGCTGGCGATCGTCTGCGCCATTCCGCTGGGCATTCTCAGCTCCGAGAACATCGTGCCCTGGTGGGTCTACCAGCCGGTGCGCCGACTGATGGATGCCTGCCGGTCGATCAACGAGATGGTCTTCGCCATGCTCTTCGTCGTCGCCGTCGGCCTCGGCCCCTTCGCCGGCGTGCTGGCGCTGTGGATCAGCACCACCGGCGTCCTCGCCAAGCTGTTCGCCGAAGCGGTGGAAGCCATCGAGCCGGGCCCGGTGGAAGGCGTGCGTGCCACCGGCGCCAGTGCGCTGCAGGAAGTCATCTTCGGGGTGATTCCGCAGGTGCTGCCGCTGTGGATTTCCTACTCGTTGTACCGCTTCGAATCCAACGTGCGCTCGGCCACGGTGGTCGGCATGGTCGGCGCCGGCGGTATCGGCGTGATCCTCTGGGAAGCCATTCGCGGCTTCCAGTTCGGCCAGACCGCCGCCCTGCTGCTGATCATCATCGCCGTGGTGAGCCTGATCGACCTGCTCTCCCAGCGCCTGCGCAAGCGCTTCATCTGACGGAGCGAGGCGCCGTGCGCCTCTCGAAAAAACCATGCAGTTGTCTAGACAACCCAGCGAACCGCTCTACCTCGAACTGGCCCAGGTGCTGCGCGGCGAGTTGCGCCACTATCGCATCGGCGACTTCCTGCCTGGCGAAATGCAGCTGGCGCGCCGCTTCGCGGTCAACCGCCACACCCTGCGCCGCGCCGTCGACGAGCTGGTACAGGAAGGCCGCCTGCTGCGCCGCCAGGGCAAGGGAACCCAGGTGCTGCAACGCCCGCTGGTCTATCCGCTGCAGGCCGACAGCGCCTACAGCGATGCGCTTGCCGCCCTCGGCGTGCGCACCGAGGCGCGCCTGCTCGCGCGTCGCCAGCTCAGCGCCAGCGCCGAGGAGGCACGCCACCTGCAACTGGCCGAAGGCGCCGCGCTTATCGAGCTGAGCACCCTGCGCCTGCTCGACGGCGAGCCGGTCAGCCTGATCCGCCACCGCTACTGCGCCAGCCACGCCGAACGGCTCGCCGATTACCAGGGCGGATCGCTGCGCCGCTACCTCGGCGAACGCGGCCTGCCGCTGACGCGCCGTTTCAGCCTGATCGGCGCACGCCTGGCCGATCGCGACGAGGCCGCACAGCTGCTGATGCCCCTGCGCATGCCGCTGCTGTCGGTATTCACCCTGTCCTGCGATGCCGCCGGGCGACCGGTGGAGATCGCCCTCTCGGCCAGCCGTTCCGACCGCTTTCAGTACCAGGTCGCCACCTGATGGAGAACCCCATGCACACCCGCGAACGATCCCCCCGCCAGCGCTGGATGGCCGTGCTGGCCCGCGCCAGCGCCGCCGACCTGGCGCCTTTCGAAAGTGACCTGCGCGACTGCGCCTACCAGCTGATCCGCCCCGCGGAAATCGGCATGACCCTGGTGCGCGGCCGCATGGGCGGCACCGGTGCGCCGTTCAACCTCGGCGAGATGAGCGCCACCCGCTGCGTGGTGCGCCTGGCCGACGGCAGCACGGGCTACAGCTACCGCGCCGGCCGCGACAAGCGCCAGGCCGAGCTCGCCGCGCTCGCCGACGCCCACCTACAGGGCCCACAGCAGAGCCGCTGGGTCAATGAACTGATCGAACCGCTGGCCGCCGCGCAGGCCCGACGCGCCGCGCAAAAGGCTGCCGAAACCGCCACTACCCGCGTGGAGTTCTTCACGCTGCTGCGAGGAGAAGACTGATGAATCGCGCCCCATCCGACCTGTTGCAGGCCGCATTCGCCGACCCGGTGCTGGACGCGCAGAAGTGCTTCCGCGCCGCGCTCAAGGCTTTGTCCGAGCCGGGCACGCGCCAGCCTCTGGTCAGCGTCGCCGCCATCGACCATCTGCAGGCCGCCAGCTACGCGCTGTGCCTGAGCCTGCTGGATAACGACACACCACTGTGGCTGGCGCCGGCCTTCGATACCCCGGCGATTCGCGCCAACCTGGCCTTTCACTGCGGCTGCCCGATCGTCGAGGCGCGTGAGGAGGCCATGTTCGCCCTGCTCGACGCCGCCGCGCTGGACGACCTCTCCGGCTTCTACAACGGCAGCGAGCGCTACCCGGACCAGTCCTGCACGCTGCTGATCCAGCTCGACCGACTCGACCGCGGCCCGGCGCTGAGCTGGCAGGGCCCGGGCATCGACGGCAGCCGCCTGGTCGGCCTGCCGCTGAAACCGGCGTTCTGGCAGCAGCGCGCCGCACGCAACGACTTCCCGCGTGGGCTCGACGCACTGTTCTGCACTGAAGGCGAAGTGCTCGGCCTGCCGCGTAGCACGCGCATCGGCGATTCGCTGCAGGAGGTGGCCTGATGTACGTCGCGGTCAAGGGTGGCGAACAGGCCATCGACAACGCGCACGCGCTGCTGGCGAAGAAGCGCCGCGGCGATACCGGCATCGCCGAGCTCGGCGTCGAGCAGATTCGCCAGCAACTGCCACTCGCCGTGGCGCGGGTGATGAGCGAAGGCTCGCTGTACGACGAGGAACTCGCCGCGCTGGCGATCAAGCAGGCCGCCGGCGATCTGGTCGAGGCGATCTTCCTCTTGCGCGCCTACCGCACCACGCTGCCGCGCTTCGCCGAAAGCCTGCCGCTGGACACCGGTGCCATGCAGCTCAGCCGGCGCATCTCGGCGACCTTCAAGGACGTGCCCGGCGGCCAGCTGCTCGGCCCAACCTTCGACTACACCCACCGCCTGCTCGATTTCGCCCTGCTCGCCGAAGGCGAACGCCCCGGCCCGCCGGTGAATGACAGCGCCACGCTGGGCAACTGCCCGCGGGTACTCGGCCTGCTCGGCGAGGAAGGCCTGATGACGCCGGAAATCGACCGCGGCGAGCCGGTGCCGGACCTCACCCGCGAGCCGCTGGAGCTGCCGGCGAGCCGCGCCGAACGCCTGCAGGCGCTGGCTCGCGGCGACGAGGGCTTCCTGCTGGCGCTGGGCTACTCGACCCAGCGTGGCTACGGCCGCAACCACCCGTTCGCCGGCGAGATTCGCATCGGCACCGCCGAGGTCTGGATCGAGCCGCAGGAGCTGGGCTTTCCGGTCTGCCTCGGCGAGATCGAGCTGACCGAGTGCGAGATGGTCAACCAGTTCGTCGGCGAGAGTGCCGCGCAGGCGCAGTTCACCCGCGGCTACGGCCTGGCCTTCGGCTATGCCGAGCGCAAGGCGATGGGCATGGCGCTGGTCGACCGCGCGCTGCGTGCCGGCGAGTACGGCGAGGAGGTGCAGGGCCCGGCGCAGCAGGAAGAATTCGTCCTGATGCACTGCGACAACGTCGAGGCCGCCGGTTTCGTCTCGCACCTGAAGTTGCCGCACTACGTCGACTTCCAGTCCGAGCTGGAGCTGATCCGCAAGCTGCGCCAGCCGCAGGCCGAGCAGACCGAAGCAGACGCCGAGACGCCTGCGAAGGAGAAACGCGCATGAATGCCCACGCCATTCCCGCCCGCGAGGCGGGCTACAACTTCGCCTACCTCGACGAGCAGACCAAGCGCATGATTCGCCGCGCGCTGCTCAAGGCGGTCGCCATTCCCGGCTATCAGGTGCCCTTCGGCGGCCGCGAGATGCCGCTGCCCTACGGCTGGGGCACCGGCGGCATGCAGCTGACCGCGGCCATTCTCGGCGCCGACGACGTGCTCAAGGTGATCGACCAGGGCGCCGACGATACCACCAACGCGGTGTCGATCCGCCGCTTCTTCGCCCGCACTGCCGGGGTCGCCACCACCGAACGCACCCCGGAAGCGACGGTGATCCAGACGCGCCACCGCATCCCGGAAACCCCGCTCGCCGCCGGGCAGATCATGGTCTATCAGGTGCCGATCCCCGAGCCGCTGCGCTTCATCGAGCCGTCGGAAACCGAGACACGCACCATGCACGCGCTGGGCGACTACGGCGTGATGCACGTGAAGCTCTACGAGGACATCGCCACCTTCGGCCACATCGCCACCAGCTACGCCTACCCGGTGACGGTGGACGGGCGCTACGTGATGGACCCCTCGCCGATTCCCAAATTCGACAACCCCAAGCTGGACCTGAGCCCGGCGCTGATGCTGTTCGGCGCCGGCCGCGAGAAGCGCCTCTACGCCGTGCCGCCGTACACCCGCGTGGTCAGCCTGGATTTCGAGGATCACCCCTTCCAGATCCAGCAATGGGAGCAGTGCTGCGCCATCTGTGGCAGCGGCGATTCCTACCTCGACGAGCTGATCGTCGACGACGCCGGCAGCAAGCAGTTCGTCTGCTCGGATACCGACTATTGCGCGCAGCGCGCCCAGCCCCAGGAGAGCCGCCCATGAGCGCCGCCGAACAATTGCTGCCCGCCGCGACCGCCTGCGCCGAACCGCTGCTGACGGTGCGCGAGCTGACCCGCCTGTACGGCCCGGACAAGGGCTGCCAGGGCGTGTCCTTCGAGCTCTACCCCGGCGAAGTGCTGGGCATCGTCGGCGAGTCCGGCTCCGGCAAGTCCACCCTGCTCTCGCTGCTCTGCGGCCGCTGTCCGCCGGATCGCGGCAGCGTGCAGTACCGCGATGCTGCCGGCGACTGGCTCGACCTCTACGCCGCCAGCGAGGCCGAGCGGCGCACGCTGCTGCGCACCGAATGGGGCTTCGTCGAACAGAACCCGCGCGACGGCCTGCGCATGGGCGTTTCCGCCGGCGCCAACATCGGCGAGCGGCTGATGGCCCAGGGCGTACGCCATTACGGCCAGCTGCGCGCCGCCGGGCTGGACTGGCTGCAACAGGTGGAGATCGACCCGGCGCGCATCGACGACCTGCCGCGGACCTTCTCCGGCGGCATGCAGCAGCGCCTGCAGATCGCCCGCAACCTGGTTTCCAGCCCGAAGCTGGTGTTCATGGACGAACCCACCGGCGGCCTCGACGTGTCGGTGCAGGCACGCCTGCTCGACCTCCTGCGCGGGCTGGTGCGCGAGCTGGACCTGGCGGTGGTGATCGTCACCCACGACCTCGCCGTGGCACGCCTGCTGGCCGACCGGCTGATGGTGATGCGCCGCTCGCGGGTGGTGGAGTCGGGTCTGACCGACCAGATCCTCGACGACCCGCAGCACCCCTACACGCAGCTCTTGGTGTCCTCGGTGCTGCAGCCATGAAGGAATCCGCCATGAACACGCTGATCGAGGTCCGTGACCTCGCCAAGACCTTCACCCTGCACCAGCAGCACGGCGTCAGCCTGCAGGTGCTGCGCGGGCTGAACTTCACCGTCGCCGCCGGCGAATGCCTGGTGCTGCACGGCCAGTCCGGTGCCGGCAAGTCGACCCTGCTGCGCACGCTGTACGGCAACTACCTGCCGGCCAGCGGCAGCATCCGTATCCGCCATGCCGGTGACTGGCTGGAGCTGGTCGGTGCCGAGCCGCGCCAGGTCCTCGCCGTGCGCCGGCAGATGCTGGGCTATGTCAGCCAGTTCCTGCGGGTGATCCCGCGAGTGCCGGCGCTCGACGTGGTGATGGAACCGGCGCTGGCGCGCGGCTGGAGCCGTGTCGATGCCGAGGTGCGGGCGGAGGCGCTGCTGACCCGGCTGAACATTCCCGAGCGGCTCTGGCAGCTCGCCCCCGGCACCTTTTCCGGCGGCGAGCAGCAGCGCGTCAACCTGGCGCGCGGCTTCATGGTCAGCTGGCCGGTGATGCTGCTCGACGAGCCCACCGCCTCGCTGGACGAAGCCAACGCCGGCGTGGTGCTGGAACTGATCGACGAAGCCAAGGCGGCCGGCAGCGCGCTGATCGGCATCTTCCACGACCGCGCGATCCGCGAGGCAGTCGCCGATCGTTACCTGGACATGACGCAGGAGGACCTGGCCCATGCCAGCTGAACAGATACTCAGCAACGCCCGCCTGGTGCTGGCCGATCAGGTGATCCACGGCAGCCTGCTGATCCGCGACGGCCTGATCGCCGACATCAGCGCAGGCGCCAGCAGCCTGCCGCAGGCCCAAGATCTGGGTGGCGACCTGCTGCTGCCGGGGCTGGTGGAACTGCACACCGACAATCTGGAAAAGCACATGAGCCCGCGCCCCGGGGTGGACTGGCCGTCCGCCTCGGCGGTGCTGACCCATGACGCGCAGATCGTCGCCGCCGGCATCACCACGGTGTTCGATGCGCTGTCGATCGGCGACATCAATCCCAAGGGCAAGCGCATGCAGCAGCTCGGCGTGATGCTCGAGGCCATCGCCGAGGCCGAAGCCGCCGGACAGACCCGCGCCGAACACCGCCTGCACCTGCGCTGCGAAGTCAGCCACCCGCAGTGCCTGGAGCTGTTCCGCGAGCTGGTCGAGCAGCCGCTGGTGCAGCTGGTCTCGGTGATGGACCATGCGCCGGGCCAGCGCCAGTTCGCGCGCATGGAGAAGTACCGCGAGTACTACATGGGCAAGTACCACCTGAGTCCGGCGGAGATGGATGCCTTCGTCACCGAGCAGCTGGCCAACTCGGCGCGGCACAGCGACCAGCAGCGCGACGCCATCGTCGACATCTGCCGCAGCCGCGACCTGGCGCTGGCCAGCCACGACGATGCGACCCTGGAGCACGTCAGCGAGTCAGCGGACTACGGCATGGCCATCGCCGAATTCCCGACCACCTTCGAGGCCGCCGAGGCCAGCCACGCGCGCGGGCTGAAGGTGCTGATGGGTGCGCCGAACATCGTCCGTGGCGGCTCGCACTCGGGCAATATCGCCGCTGCCGACCTGGCCCGGCGCGGCGTGCTGGACATCCTCTCCAGCGACTACTACCCGGCCAGTCTGCTGCAGGCCGCGCTGGGCCTGGCCGAACAGGACAACGGCTACGACCTGCCGCGCGCCATTGCCACCATCAGCCTGGCGCCGGCACGCGCGGCCGGACTGGATGATCGCGGCGAGATCGCCGTCGGGCTGCGCGCCGACCTGGTCCAGGCGCAGGTGCACAAGGGCCAGCCGGTGATCGGCCAGGTCTGGCGCCAGGGCCGGCGCGTGTTCTGATGCATTCGCGCTCGCACCATGATGTCCCCTGCGGGGCGGCTTGCCGCTACCATGCCGGTCCACACCCCGCGTTCTCCCGTCTCTGGAGGTGATCTGATGCAAGGCCGCCTGATCTACCTGATCGGCCCGTCCGGCGCTGGCAAGGACAGCCTGCTCGACGCTGCCCGCGCGCCGCTAGCCGAGCGTGGCGTGCGCATCGCCCGGCGGGTCATCACCCGCTCGGCCGAAGCCATCGGCGAAGCCGCACACTCGGTGAGCATCGAACAGTTCGAGCGCCTGGAGGCCGAGCGGGCGTTCGCCCTCGCCTGGCGCGCGAACGGGCTGGCCTACGGCATTCCCGCCGAAATCGACGCCTGGCTGGCGGCTGGCGAGGATGTGCTGGTCAACGGCTCGCGCGGCTATCTGCCCGAGGCGCGGCAGCGCTACCCGGACCTGCTGGCGGTATTGCTGACCGTCGAGCAGGACGTGCTGCGCGAGCGCCTGCTGACCCGCGGCCGGGAGACGCCCGAGCAGATCGAGGCGCGCCTGGCGCGCAATGCACTGTTCAGCGGTGAGCTGGACGACTACGTCCGCGTGGACAATTCCGCTTCGCTGCAGAGCAGCGTCGAACGCCTGCTGCAGCTGCTCGACGAGCACCGCCAATGCGGCTGACCCTGCTCGGCACCGGCGGCGCCGCACAGGTGCCGGTGTATAACTGCGCCTGTCCGGCGTGCCGCGCCGCGCAGCTCGACCCGCGTCGCCGCCGCCGTGCCTGCTCGGCGCTGGTGGAATGTGGCGATCAACGCTGGCTGCTCGACAGCGGTCTGCCTGATCTCTGCGAGCGCTTCGCCCCGGGCAGCTTCAACGGCATCCTGCAGACCCATTACCACGCCGACCACGCCCAGGGCCTGCTGCAGCTGCGCTGGGGCGTGGGACTGCGCATCCCGGTGCACGGCCCGGACGATCCCGACGGCCTCGCCGACCTCTACAAGCATCCCGGCATCCTCGATTTCAGCGAGCCGTTCGCCGCCTTCGAACAACGCATGCTCGGCACGCTACGGGTCACCGCGCTGCCACTGGTGCATTCGAAACCCACCTTCGGCTATCTGCTGGAAGGCAACGGACGCCGTATCGCCTACCTCACCGACACCGTCGGCCTGCCGGACAGCACGCGCGAACTGCTGCAGGACACCGTGCTGGACGTGCTGGTGCTGGACTGTTCGACACCGCCGCGCGACGCGCCACCGCGCAACCACAACGACCTGACCCGCGCGCTGCAGAGCATCGACGACCTGCAGCCGGCGCAAGCCGTGCTGACCCACATCGGCCACGAGCTGGATGCCTGGTTCATGCAGGCGTCACGGGAACTGCCGGGCAACGTGTGCCTGGCATACGACGGGATGGCGCTCTAGCGCTTCGCAGATAGGCGTTTCCATGGACCAGAGGCGGGAGAACACCGAGCCGCCTGCTCGCGACGCGTGGAAAACGCTGCGCGGTTTTCCACCCTACGGCCATGAAGCATGGAGCGGATTCCGGGCTGACGCCGGCTAGCGCCCCGGCTGCGGGCGGAAACCCGGCACGCTGCTCGGGCGTTCGACCCGCGCGGCCGGCATGCTGCAGTTGAGATCACGGAACGGGCGACCGTCGAGTTTCTGCCAACCCTCGCCCGGTGAGGTCTGGCGGCAGATGATGGTGCCGTCGACTTTGCTCTGCCATTGGTAATAGGGCGCCGGCGCGGCGCTGGCGGCGATGGGCAGGAACAGACTGAGCAGAACGATGCGCATGGCGGACTTCGGCGTTGCGATGGCGCCACTCTAACCCTTCGGCCGCGCTACGCAAGCGCCGTCCGGCGCACTCAGTACCAGACCCTGGCGGCCTCGCGCATGAAGATTTCAACGGTCTTCGGCCCGATCCCCTCGAATTCCGCCAGCCGCCGCTCCAGCTCCTTGCGGTTCTCGCTGAGTTCATGGATGCGCCCGAGCTTGCCACCATATTCGTGGTTGAGCTTCTCGCAGAGCTTGAGCAGCCGCTCGGCGGTGGACTCGTCGTAGCGTACGTAGTGTCCTTCACCGAGCATGTCCACCAGTTGCTGCCAGCTGCAGTTGCCCAGTTTTCGTGGCGTATCGCGCTTGTGCTTGTCGGCGATCACGCGATACGCCTCGGCGGCGATGTCCTGCTGGATGCGCTTACCGAACAGAAAGCTGGCGAGAAACCACTTGAACAGCGCGTGCTCGCCGTCATTCATGTCGATGCCCAGATCCTTGGCGCTGATTTCCGCGCTCATGGCGAGCCCTCCATCGAACGATTCGTCTGCATTCGAAGCCCGCGCGCCAGGCAAGTTTCGCACTCACCTCAACCCCGATAAGCGGTTTCTTGCCGAGACCCCTCGTCACATAGGCGGATTTTTGCCTATCGCGCCTGTCCATGCAGGCAGCAGCCCTTGTAGCAGGGGCTATGCGTGCCTGGCACGGCTTCTGCTACTAGCAATCTGCTCGATGCGATTCCAACGACAAGAAGAGCTGCCAGCGATATCCATCCTCCGGATCTTTCCGGTGCCATCGCCCCTCTGCTTGCTCGTCTGGCGCGTTCCCGAACGCGGCATCGTCTATCGTCAACATGCTGCGTCAACCAATAAAAACGAAACGGAGATCCACCATGAGACTGACCAAACGCCTGGGCCTGCTCGCTGCCGCTGCGGCCTTCACTGCCAGCACCGCGGCCGTCGCTGCGCCGACCTTCATCAACATCCTCACCGGCGGTACCAGCGGTGTGTACTACCCGATCGGCGTGGCCCTGTCGCAGCAGTACAACAAGATCGACGGCGCCAAGACTTCCGTGCAAGCCACCAAGGCTTCGGTGGAAAACCTCAACCTGCTGCAGGCCGGCCGTGGCGAACTGGCCTTCTCCCTGGGTGACTCGGTTGCCGACGCCTGGAACGGTGTCGAGGACGCCGGCTTCAAGGCTCCGCTCAAGCGCCTGCGCGCCATCGCCGGTACCTACAACAACTACATCCAGATCGTTGCCAGCGAAGAGTCCGGCATCAAGACCCTGGAAGACCTCAAGGGCAAGCGCATCTCCGTCGGCGCGCCGAAGTCCGGCACCGAGCTGAACGCCCGCGCGATCTTCAAGGCCGCCGGCCTGAGCTACGAGGACATGGGCCGCGTCGAGTTCCTGCCCTACGCCGAGTCGGTCGAGCTGATCAAGAACCGCCAGCTGGACGCCACCCTGCAGTCCTCGGGCCTGGGCATGGCCGCCATCCGCGACCTGGCCAGCACCATGCCGGTGACCTTCGTCGAGATTCCGGCCGCCGTGGTCGAGAAGATCGAGAGCGACGCCTATCAGGCCGGCGTGATTCCGGCCGGCACCTACGACGGTCAGGATGCCGACGTGCCGACCGTGGCCATCACCAACATCCTGGTCAGCCATGAGAAGGTTTCCGACGAAGTGGCCTACCAGATGACCAAGCTGATGTTCGACAACCTGGCCGCCCTGGGTAACGCCCACTCCGCCGCCAAGGACATCAAGCTGGAAAACGCCACCAAGAACCTGCCGATCCCGCTGCACCCGGGCGCCGAGCGCTTCTACAAGGAAGCCGGGGTTCTCAAGTAACCCAGCGCTGACAGACGGGCGGAGCGGGCCCTGCGGCCTGCTCCAGCCCGCTCCTTGTAGCAGCAGGCTTGCCCGCGTTGCCTCGTTGGCAAGCCTGCTTCTACAGGCCCCCACCTTGCAGTGAGAGAGTGATTCCATGAGCGAAAGCCAAGGGCTGCACGCCAGTCCCAGCGAATGGCCGAGGGCGCTGTTCTACGTCGCCCTGCTGTTCTCCATCTACCAGATCGTCACCGCCGCCTTTCACCCGGTGTCCAGCCAGGTACTGCGGGCCGGTCACGTCGGCTTCCTGTTGCTGCTGGTGTTCCTCTGCTACCCGGCGCGCGGCAACGGCAAGCCGTTCCAGCCCGTGGCTTGGCTGCTCGGCCTGGCCGGTTTCGCCACCTTCATCTACCAGTGGTATTTCGAGGCGGACCTGATCCAGCGTTCCGGCGACATGACCACCACCGACATGGTGGTCGGCCTGACGTTGATTGTGCTGGTGTTCGAGGCCGCCCGCCGGGTGATGGGCATCGCCCTGCCGGTCATCTGCGGGCTGTTCCTCGCCTACGGCCTGCTCGGCGAATACCTGCCCGGTGATCTCGCGCACCGCGGCTATTACCTGGACCAGATCGTCAACCAGCTGTCGTTCGGCACCGAAGGCCTGTACGGCACGCCGACCTACGTTTCGGCGACCTACATCTTCCTGTTCATCCTGTTCGGCTCGTTCCTCGAGCAGGCGGGGATGATCAAGCTGTTCACCGACTTCGCCATGGGCCTGTTCGGCCACAAGCTCGGCGGCCCGGCCAAGGTGTCGGTGGTGTCTTCGGCATTGATGGGCACCATCACCGGTTCCGGCGTGGCCAACGTGGTCACCACCGGCCAGTTCACCATCCCGCTGATGAAGCGCTTCGGCTATCGACCGGCCTTCGCCGGCGGCGTCGAGGCCACGTCCTCGATGGGCAGCCAGATCATGCCGCCGGTGATGGGTGCGGTGGCCTTCATCATGGCCGAGACCATCAACGTGCCCTTCGTCGAGATCGCCAAGGCCGCGCTGATTCCGGCGCTGCTGTACTTCGGCTCGGTGTTCTGGATGGTCCACCTGGAAGCCAAGCACGCCGGTCTCAAGGGCCTGCCGAAAGACGAATGCCCGAGTGCCTGGGCCGCGGTGAAGGAGCGCTGGTACCTGCTGATCCCGCTCCTGGTACTGGTCTGGCTGCTGTTCTCCGGGCGCACGCCGATGTTCGCCGGCACCATCGGCCTGGCGCTGACGGCGATCGTCATCCTCGGCTCGGCGATCATCCTCAAGGTGTCGTCGTTCGGCCTGCGCATCGCCTTCTGGATCGCCCTCGGCCTGCTCTGCGCCGGGTTCTTCCAGCTCGGCATCGGGGTGATCTTCGGCGTCATCGCCGCGCTGGTGGCCGTGTGCTGGTTCATCAAGGGCGGCCGCGACACCCTGACCATCTGCCTGCACGCGCTGGTCGAAGGTGCGCGCCATGCGGTGCCGGTGGGTATCGCCTGCGCCCTGGTCGGCGTGATCATCGGCATCGTTTCGCTGACTGGCGTGGCCTCGACCTTTGCTGGCTACATCCTCGCGGTCGGCGAGAACAACCTGTTCCTTTCGCTGATCCTGACCATGCTGACCTGCCTGGTGCTGGGCATGGGCATCCCGACCATTCCCAACTACATCATCACCAGCTCGATCGCCGCACCCGCGCTGCTGGATCTCGGCGTGCCGCTGATCGTCTCGCACATGTTCGTCTTCTACTTCGGCATCATGGCCGACCTGACTCCGCCGGTGGCGCTGGCCTGCTTCGCCGCCGCGCCGATCGCCAAGGAGAAGGGCCTGAAGATCAGCATGTGGGCCATCCGCATCGCCATCGCCGGTTTCATCGTGCCGTTCATGGCGGTGTACAACCCGGCGCTGATGATGCAGGGCGGGGACTGGGGCGCCACGCTGTACATGCTGTTCAAGGCGGCCTTCGCCATCGGCCTGTGGGGCGCGGTGTTCACCGGCTACCTGCAGCGGCCCATGGCGCTGTGGGAAAAAGTGCTGGGCTTCGTCGCCGGTGCGGCGATGATCCTCGCCACACCGATGAGTGACGAGATCGGTTTCGCCCTCGGCGCGATCTTTCTCGCTCAACACATCTGGCGCGCCCGTCGCGCCGAGCCGGCGGCGGCGTGATCGGTCTGTGCCTGGGGCTGGCAGGCGTGGTGTGGGCCGAAGTGCCCGCCCCCGCCTTCACCCTGGCGTGGAACCACACGATCGAGAAGATCCGCTGGGAAGAGGATTACCGCGTGACGCCGGACGGGCTGCTGCTCGGCGAAGCGCGGGTCAAGGGTTCTGGTGCCGGGATGGAGATCCCGGATGACGCCGAACTGCGCGACGGGGCCTGGCACTACCAGCGCCAGATGCCGGCGTTGCCACTCCTGCGCCTGGGGCGAACCCCCGAGGCAGGGGATTACCAACTGTGTTTTGACCAGCGTTGCCACGCGATGAGCGAATGGCTAGGCCCGCCACAAGCGGACCAGCCGGCGCTGGAAGTCTGGGGCTGTACCGTGCAAGCGGCGAGTGTCGGGAACGATTGACCGGCTGGCCGGTGATCGTTGAGGAGGGGTGTTCGCGCAGGCGGCACCCCTTTTTCTTTTTGGTTCTTCGATTGGTTCGAGGAAATAACTGTAGCGATGGCTGGATTGGATGGATGCAGGTTCAGATCGCATAACCATTTCCGAGCTGCTTGGAAGCATAGTTTCGCCCTGCTGGGCGACCCACTTTTTCCAGTCGCGGAAAAAGTAGGCAAAAACGCTTGCCCCTCCATCCGGGTCTCGCTGCGCTCGACTTCCCTCGTTCCATCGCCGC
>NZ_JAMOHM010000006.1 GCF_024448335.1 Stutzerimonas frequens | reverse complement strand
TCTTTCAACCGCTTTCGATCGACTCGACCGAAGCCACCAACAAAGCTCAACCACCACCCTGTCAGCGCGGCGCATTCTACTCGAATCCGCCACCGATGCAACCCTTTTATTTAGCTAACCTTTTGATTTGCAAGAAGTTTGCTTGAGGACTTCACCGGAAGTGGTGCGCATTATAGGCACCTGAAAACGGGCGTCAACCGTTTATTTTGGTTCTGCAGAAATTGGTGCAGACCACATTGCTTCGCACCGAGTGAGCGGCTCGGTGCGGGCAACCAGTTCAGAACAAGGTGAACGTATAGCTCAGAATCAGACGGTTCTCGTCGATATCGCTGCGGTAGTTCGAGCGCGCCGCTACGTTGCGTAGGCGGATACCCACATTCTTGAGCAAACCGCTCTGCACGGTATAGCCAATTTCCAGGTCGCGCTCCTGTGCCTTGCCCTCGAACCCCATTCCCGTGCTTACGTTATCGCTGGTGATATAGCGCACCGTCGCGACCAGACCGGGCCAGCCCATCGCGGCAAAATCGTAGTCGTAGCGAGCCTGCCAGGAACGCTCGTCCCGTTCAGCGAACTCGTAAGTGGGCACCTCGTTGCCCAACGGCGTGACGTTGGCGAAGACGCGGGGAAAAGCACTGTCGCCATACATAGCCTGGTAGCCGATATAGAAGGTATGCCCGCCTCGCTTCGCCGACAGCAGCGAGTAGAAAGCCTGATTATCCACGTTGCCGGCCAGTTTGCTGCCGTCGGCCTGTGAATCGTAGTAGCCGAGGTTGGCGCCTAGGGTCCAGTCGCCGAGCGGCTCGCTATGCTTCAGGCCTGTGTAGCGCTGGTTATAGATGTCCTCGAGCTGCGCATACCAGAGGCCAAAAGACGTGCGCTTGTCATTGAATGCGTAATCGCCGCCGACGTAGTTGAAGGCATCGCTGAATGCTGCCTGAGGCGTTCGACCCAGCATGGCCCGCATTCGGTCGTCGCCAGCCTCGTTGCGCAGGCTGGTCGAGCGCAAACGGCCGGCCTGCAGCGTCAACCCATCGACTTCGCTGGAGACGATGCTGGCGCCCTGATAGGTGGGCGGGAGCAGCCGAATATCGCTGAAGGTCAGCACTGGCAGATTGGGCTGCAGTTCACCCACCTTCAGTTCGGTCTTCGACACCTTTGCCTTGAGTGCCAACCCCATGCGGCTGTACTCATCCGGCGCGCGGCCATCGCTCCCAACCGGGAGCAAGCCGGTACCTATGCGATCACGGCTGCTGTCGAGCTTGATTCCCAGCTGCCCGATAGCATCGACGCCTAAGCCGACAGCGCCAGGGGTGTAGCCCGATCTGAAATAGAGAATGAACCCCTGCCCCCATTCCTCCGCCTTCGATTGCCGATTTGGGCCGACGATGTCGGAGAAGTCCCGGCTGAAATAGTAATTACGCGCCTGCATTGTTGCCGTCGCGTCCTCGACGAAACCGCCGTCAGCGGCGAACGACTGAGTAATCATCGACGTCATGCCGGCGGCCAGGGTGAGTCGGGAAATGGATATTTTCTGCATCATCTAACTCGCTCTTGTTGTTGTTTTTCAGTTGCACGCAGCCGTTCCCCCGGCAACTACCGGAGAAAACGACTAGCTCGTTATGGGTGAATCGTTACGATTGTCGGCCGGTCACCGCGCCGGCTGTTCCTTGCGACCGACCGCCACTGCTGGTGCCGGCTTGCGCAGGCTGAGCAACAGGTGAGCGGCGATGCCAAAGATCAGCCCCCAGAACGCCGCCGATAGGCCGAGAAAGGACATTCCCGAGGCGGTGACCAGGAAAGTGATCAAGGCCGCCTCGCGCTCGGCTGGCACTGCCATTGCCGCGCTCAATGCCCCGCCTATGGCCGCTAACAGCGCCAGCCCGGCCAGGGCGGCGATCAAGGCGGCCGGGAACGCGGTGAAAATCGAGACCAGCGTCGCCCCGAAGATGCCCAACAGCAGATAGAAGACTCCACCCGACACTCCTGCGACGTAACGCTTGGACGGATCTTCATGGGATTCCCGGCCGGTGCAGATCGCCGCCGTGATCGCCGCGAGGTTCAGCCCGTGACAGCCGAACGGCGCCAGCAGCAGCGAACCCAGTGCGCTGCTGCTGATCAGCGGACTGGCTGGGGTGCCATAGCCATCGTTGCGCAGTACCGCCATGCCAGGCACGAACTGTCCGGTCAGCGCCACCATCACCAGCGGAACGGTGATATTGAGGATGACCTGCCAGCTGAACTCCGGGGTGATCCATACCGGCGTCGCCAGCCCGATGACCAGTGCGTCACTGCGCAACTCACCCGAGGCGATGGTGATCGTCACACCGACGACCAGCACGGCGAGCACCGCATAACGGGGCAAGGCCCGCTTGAACAGCAGATAGGTGCCGAACATCGCCAACACCAGCCAGGGCTGTTCCTTGACCGAGACGAACAGCCCGGTGCCGAAACGGAACAGGATGCCAGCCAGCATGCCCGCGGCGATGGCGGCCGGCAGGCGATTGATGATCCGGTCGAACGCGCCGGACAGCCCTACCAGCAGCACCACCACGCTGCTGACGATATAGGCGCCGACCGCCTCGTTCAGTGTGATATCCGGCAACATGCTTACCAGCAGCGCCGAGCCCGGTGCCGACCAGGCGATGATGATGGGAACCCGGTAGCGCACGCTGAGCAGAATGCCGAGCACACCGCTACCGATGGAGATGGTCCATACCCAGGACGAGAGCACGTCATGAGGCAAATTCCCGGCCTTGGCCGCCTGGAAGATGATCACCAGCGGACCGGCGTAGGAAATCACGGTCGCGATGAAACCGGCGACCACGGCGGAGAGCGAGAAGTCTTTCATCAGAGCTTTCATGTCGCCTCGCAAGACAGGCCTGGCGATCCGTGGTCGATGCCCGGATCACTCTTGTTATGAATGAAGCGGCTGCATTACCGGTGCAGCGCCGCTGCGGTGCCCGGGAGCCCGGACACCGCGGGGACCGTCAGGCTTGCTGCAGCGCGCGCGGGCGCTTGCTGCGCTGCTCGGCTTGCGGGGCCGGCGCCTTCTGCAGCTGGAAGTCGAAATCCACTTCGGCGAAACGACCCTGCACGCCCCGTGCACGTGCGGCTTCGGCATCGTCGATGAAGCGGATGTCACCGACCAGGCCATCGCGCGTGGCGTAGGCGAAGTCGTCCCAGAGGTATTTGTCGCCCGCCAGGTTGATCTGCGTGGTCAGGTGACGATGACCGGGCGCGGAGATGAAGAAATGAATGTGCGCCGGCCGCTGGCCGTGGCGACCGAGCATGTCGAGCACCTCCTGGGTCGGCCCGTCGGGCGAGCAGCCATAGCCGGACGGCACGATGCTGCGCGCACGGTAATAGCCGTTCTCGTCGGTGACGATACGCCGGCGCAAGTTGTACTCGGACTGGCTCTTGTCGAAGTAGGAATAGTTACCCTTGGTGTTGGCATGCCACAGGTCCACAGTGGCGCCAGCGAGAGGCTTTCCGTCCGGCCCGGTAACACGTCCCTG
This sequence comes from Stutzerimonas frequens, assembly GCF_024448335.1. GTDB lineage: Bacteria > Pseudomonadota > Gammaproteobacteria > Pseudomonadales > Pseudomonadaceae > Stutzerimonas > Stutzerimonas frequens. The sequence continues at coordinate 261,477 of NZ_JAMOHM010000006.1, read as the reverse complement.
CAGGAACATCGTCGTGGCGACACCCTCCTCGCTGTCGTCGTCCATGCGGACTTCGCCTTCGGCAATCGGCGCGCCGGCGACGTAAAGCGGCCCTTCGATGGTGCGCGGGGTGCCGCCGACCAGGCCTTCCTGTTCGTCCTTGGCGTCCTGCAGCAGGTCGAGATAATGCTCCAGCCCGAGCCCGGCGACCAACAAGCCGGCTTCGTGGCGACCGCCGAGACGATTGATGTAGTCCACCGCCTTCCAGAACTCGTCCTGGGTGATTTCCAGGTCTTCGATGATCCTTGCGGTGTCCGCCAGGACGCGGTTGATCACCGTCTTCAGGCGGCTGCTACCCGCGTCGTTGTTGAAGCCGCTGGCTTCCTTGAAGAACTGCTGCACGTCGTTGGTGTGGGATATTTTCACAGTCATGGCTCAGGCCTCGTTTTGTAATTGTCGTTACGCGGGTTAACCAGCCGGGCGGGGCCGGCTTCGAAACGGGATCAGCGGTCGTCGTCATGAACCGAGGATGGGTGGCGGCACAGCGCGTTGACCTCGATCTCCATGTAGGGGAATAGCGGTAGCTGTATCAGGGTGTCGTGCAGCTCCTGCACGCTGGCGACGTCGAACACGCTGTAGTTGGCGTAATGGCCGGCGATGCGCCAGAGGTGGCGCCACTTGCCTTCGCGCATCAGGCTTTGCGCCAGTTCCTTCTCGTCGGCCTTGAGCTTGAAAGCCTTGCCGGGGTCCATGTCGACCGGTAGTTTCACGATCATCTTCACGTGGAAGAGCATCTCGGGTTCTCCTCTTACTTGCGGGCGAAGAACGCAAGGCGCTCTTCATCCAGGGTCAGGCCAAGACCAGGTGTGCGCGGCACTTCCAGCTGGAAGTCGCGATAGACCGGCGCGTGGGTGACGATTTCCTCGGTGAGCAGCAGCGGGCCGAACAGCTCGGTGGCCCAGGTCAGCTTGTTGAGGGTGACGAAGGCATGCGCCGAGGCCAGGGTGCCGACGGAACCTTCGAGCATGGTGCCGCCGTACAGCGCGATACCCGCCGCCTCGGCGATCTGCGCCGTGCGCAGTACGGCGCGGGGGCCGCCGTTCTTGGCGATCTTCAGGGCGAAGATGCTGGCCGCGCCGTCGGCCGCAAGACTGAAGGCATCCTCGACGCCCTCGATGGACTCATCGGCCATGATCGGTGCCGGGCTGCGCTGATTCAGGCGCACCTGCCCGCCGCGGTTGACCCGCGAGATCGGCTGTTCGATCAGGTCGATACCGTTGTCGCCGAGGATGCGGCAGGCGCGCAGCGCCACCGATTCATCCCTGGCCTGATTGACGTCGACGCGCACGCTGGCACGCTCGCCGAGGGCCTGCTTGATAGCGATGACGTGCTTGAGGTCGGCATTCACCTCGCCGGCGCCGATCTTCAGCTTGAAGATGCGATGGCGGCGGATGTCGAGCATGCGCTCAGCTTCCTCAATGTCTTTCGCGGTGTTGCCGCTGGCCAGGGTCCAGGCCACCTCCAGACTGTCGCGCACCCGGCCGCCGAGCAGCTCGCTGACAGGTAGACCGAGGCGTTTGCCCTGGGCATCGAGCAATGCGCTCTCGATGCCAGACTTGGCGAACGTATTGCCCTTGGCCGCCTTGTCCAGGTGCAGCATGGCGGCGTTGATGTTGGCAGCCTCCTGCCCCACCAGCAGCGGGCCGAGGTGGCTGTCGATGTTCTGCTTGATGCTTTCCGGGCTCTCGTTGCCGTAGGCCAGGCCACCGATGGTGGTGGCCTCGCCGATGCCTTCGATGCCGTCGCTGCACTGCACACGGATGATCACCAGCGTCTGTTGCTGCATGGTGTGCATCGCCAGCTTGTGCGGGCGGATGGTCGGCAGGTCGACGACGATCGTCTGGATGCGTTCGATCAGGATGGGGCTCATGGCGATATCCGTGTTGAAGGTTCAGTGATCAGGCCTTGGCCGCTGCCGTCATCACCACCGGCGCGGGCGCGCCGCTGCGCTTGCTGGAGATGGCGAAGACGGCCATGGCCAGGGCGGCGATGACACCCGGCACGGCGAAGGCGATGAAGTTCAGTTGCAGCGGCAGGTTGATGCCCAGCAACGCACCGCCCAGCAGCGGGCCGACGATGGCGCCGTTGCGGCCGATGCCTGAGGCCCAGCCGAGACCGGTGGAGCGGATCGACAGGCCGTAGAACTGCGCGGCGGTCGCGTACAGCAGGATCTGCGTGCCGATCACGGTGGCACCGGCGATGAAGATCAGTGTGTAGAGGACCGGCATCGGCGTCTTGAAGCCCAGCAGGCTGATGGAGGCCACCGACACGGCGAAGAACACCACCACCACTTTCGACAGGTTGAAGCGATCGCCCAGCCAGCCGCCGAGGATGGCGCCGGCCATACCGCCGAAGTTCAGCGCGAGCAGGAACGACAGGCTCGAACCCAGGCTGTAGCCGGCGTTGGCCATCAGCTTCGGCAACCAGGAGCCCAGCGCGTAGACCATCAGCAGACAACAGAAGAACGCCAGCCACAGGGAGAAGGTGCGCACGCCACGGCCTTCGCGGAACAGCTCCAGCACCGAGGCACTCTTGCCCTTCACATCGGTCATCACCAACTCGTCGGCCGCGCTCAGCTGGCGGCTCGGGTCGACCTTGTTCAGCAGCGCCCGGGCCTGCTCGCCCCGGCCCTGGCGAACCAGGAAGCCAACCGATTCCGGCAAATACCAAAGGATCACCGGCAACAGCAGCAGCGGCACGGCGGCGGCGAAGAACATCGCCTCCCAGCCGAAGCGCGGCAGCATGTAGATCCCCAGTCCGGCCGACAGCATGCCGCCTAGCGAATAGCCACTGAACATGATGGCCACCAGCGTGCTGCGCAGCCGCTTGGGCGCGTACTCGTTCATCAGCGCCACCACATTGGGCATCAACCCGCCGCAGCCGAGCCCGGCGAGGAAGCGGAAAATGCCGAACTCGGTGGGTGTGCTGGCAAAACCGTTGAGCACCGTGGCGCCGCTGAACAGCACGAAGCAGATGGCGATGCCCTTCTTGCGGCCGATGCGGTCGGCCAGGGTGCCGAACACCAGCGCGCCGAACATCATGCCGAACAGCGCATAACTGCCCAGCGCGCCCGCTTCCAGCGGGGTGAGCCCCCACTCCTTCATGATTACCGGCAGCACCACGCCATAGATGAACAGGTCGTAGCCGTCGAAGATCAGCAGCAGTGCGCAGAGGCACACGACGAGCCAGTGAAAGCGGCCGAAGCGCGCGTTATCGATGATTTCGTGAACATCTACTTGTCGCATGGCAAGACTCTCTATTGTTTTTGTTAGTCGCGGATCGGCTGCGGCGGTGGGTCACCGCGCCGCCGATGTGCCTTGGCGTTGACCGGTCGAGCCGGCCCGGGTACTGCTCAACCGAGATCGCCACCACCCACCGGCAGGGTCACGCCGGTGATATAGGAGGCGTCGTCGGACGCGAGGAAAAGAATCGCGCCGGCCTGCTCGTCGATGGTTCCGTAGCGCTTCATCAATGAGGAATCGACGGTCTGATCGACGATCTGCTGGTACCAGGTCTTTTCCTGCTCGCTCTGCCCGGCAGCATTGCGTGGAATGCGCCGCGGCGGCGCCTCGGTGCCGCCGGGTGCGGTGGCCTTGACGCGGATGCCTCGCTGGGCGTTCTCGAAGGCCAGGCACGCGGTCAGCGCATTGACGCCGCCCTTGGCCGCGCCGTAGGGCACGCGGTTGAGGCTGCGCGTAGCGATCGAGGAGACATTGACGATGGCGCCACCACCCTGCTCCAGCATGTGCGGCAGCGCGGCGTGGCAGCACCATAGCGTGGGGAACAGCGAGCGACGCACCTCGGCCTCGATCTCGTGCTCCTGGTAATGCTCGAAGGGCTTGGCCCAGATTGTCCCGCCGACGTTGTTGACGAGGATGTCGAGACGGCCGAAACGCTCTTTCGCGGCATCCATCACCCGATGGCAATCGGCGAACTGCTCCAGGTCGGCGGTCAGGGTCAAGACTTCGGCGCCCTGCCCCAGTTGATCGGCCAGTTCATGGACCAGTTCGGAACGGTCCACGGCCACCAGCCGGACGCCTTCCTCGACGAATCGCTCGGCGACACGGCGACCGATGCCCTGGGCCGCGCCGGTGATCACCGCGACCTTGTCGTGAAATCGTGTGTTCATCTACCCAACCTCTGGAATGGCGAGGATTCGGTGGGCAATGCGGCGCTGTTGCCCACCCTACGGCTGGCTGATCAGGCGCTGGCGGCGAACTTCTCGTAATAGAAGTTGGCCGGTTGCAGGCCCTGCTCACGTATGAACTGGTTGACCGACTCGACCATGGGCGGCGGGCCGCACAGGTAGATGTCCACCTCGCCATCGTTGAGGTGTTCGGGTTCGATGTGCTGGGTCACGTAGCCCTTGTGCGGGTACTGGCTGTCGGAGCTGGACACGCAGGCGCTGTAGGTGAAGTTCGGAATGCGCGCGGCGAAGTCTTCGAGCCGGTCCATCTCCACCAGATCGAAATCATTCGAGACGCCGTAGATCAGGTGCAGCGGATGCGCGCTGCCCTGCTCGGCGATCTTCTCCAGCATCGCGGTGAACGGCGCCAGGCCCGTGCCGCCGGCCAGCAAGAGCAGCGGCCGCTTGATCTCGCGCAGGTAAAAGCTGCCCAGCGGGCCGGCCAGGGTGAGGCTGTCGCCGGCCTTGGCCATGCCGCTCAGGAAGCTGCTCATCAGCCCGCCCGGCACGTTGCGGATCAGGAAGCTGACCTCGCCGTCCTTCTGCAACGAGCTGAAGGAGTAGGCACGGGTCTGGTCGGTGCCCGGCACCTGCAGGTTGACGTACTGCCCCGGCAGGAATGCCAGCTGGCTCAGCGCCTCGCCCTTGACCGACAGCGCGATGGTGCTCTGCGACAGCTGGCGCACGTTGCTGATGGTCGCCTGGTAGCTGGCCTGCGCGGTCTTGCAGACCTGCGAGGAGGCCGGCACGCGAATCACGCAGTCGCTCTCGGCGCGCATCTGGCAGGTCAGCACGTAGCCTTGCGCGGCCTCGTCCTCGCTCAGCGCATCCTCGATGTATTCCTGGCCGAGGTCGTAGCTGCCGGCTTCGGCGAAGCACTTGCAGGCCCCGCAGGCGCCGTCGCGGCAGTCCAGCGGAATGTTGATGCCCTGGCGGTAGGCCGCGTCGGCGACGGTTTCGCCGAGGTTGGCTTCGATGAAGCGAGTCACCCCGTCTTCGAAATTCAATGCGATCTGGTGAGTCATGGCCTTGCCCTCACAGGTGGTAAACGTCGATCAACTGGCGGATGTAGTCGTTCTTCAGCACGACCTTCTTGTGCTTGATCAGCGGGCTCTCGCCGCGGGTATCGAGCGTGTAGAAGCTGGTGCCGTAGAAGTGGTCGACGGTCTTGTAGCGGAAGCTCATCGTGTGCCAGTTGAAGCGCAGCTTGCAGAAGCCCTCGCCCTGCTCGATCAGCTCCAGGTTGCTGATGTTGTGCGAAGTGCGGGTATCCGGAATGGTGGCGCTGGAGCGCTCGGTGCGTATGCGGAACACCCGGTCTTCCAGGCCGCTGCGGTTGCCGTACCAGATCAGCGAGATTTCCTTTTGCGGGTCTTCGGTGAGCTTGTCCTCGTCGTCCCAGGCCGGCATCCAGAACGTCGCGTCGGCGGCATACAATTCCAGCCAGCTGTCCCAGTCCTTGTCGTCGAGGTAGCGTGCTTCGCGGTAGAGGAAGTCACGCGCGGTTTCATAGGCGATGCTCATTTACGCGCCCTCCACGTGGATCAGCTGGTCCTGCTCGGCCTTCACTGCCTTGATCATCTGCTGCTGCCAGTAGTGGTGCTGCAGCACGAACAGGCCTTCGTCCTCGGTACGCGCGCCGCTCATCAGCGGCTGCAGGTCGATGTCGCGGGCACCTTCGTCGGCGCCGTCGATCCAGTGCTTGGCGCCGCGGGACATGTCGTTCCACTCCATGGCGCGACCGGCAAAGCCTTGCTGGCAGGCGCGAAACTCTTCGAGGTCGTCCGGGGTGGCCATGCCGCTGACATTGAAGAAGTCTTCGTACTGACGAATGCGGCGCGCACGCGCCTCGGCACTCTCGCCCTTGGGCGCGATGCAGTAGATGGTGACTTCGGTCTTGTCCACCGACAGCGGCTTGGCGATGCGCAGCTGCGAGCCGAACTGATCCATCAGGTACAGGTTCGGGTAGAGGCAGAGGTTGCGCGAGTTCTCGATCATCCAGTCGGTGCGGGCCTGGCCGAACTCGGCGATCATCTCCTCGCGGCGGGCGTACAACGGACGGTCTTCCGGGTTGTCCCAGCGGGTCCAGAGCAGCAGATGGCCATTCTCGAAGGAGTAGAAGCCACCGCCCTTCTTGCCCCAGCCGCCGGCGCTCATGGCGCGGATGTCGTCGCTGGCTTCCTTGAGCTTGCGCTGCTGCTGGGTGGCGGCGTAGTTCCAGTGCACGGCGGTGACGTGGTAGCCATCGGCGCCATTCTCGGCCTGCAGTTTCCAGTTGCCTTCATAGACATAGGTGGACGAGCCGCGCAGAACTTCGATGCCTTCCGGAGACTGGTCGACCACCATGTCGATGATCTTCTTCGACTCGCCGAGAAACTCCTCCAGCGGCGCGACATCCTCGCGCAGGCTGCCGAAGAGGAAGCCGCGATAGGACTCGAAGCGCGCGACCTTCTTCAGGTCATGCGAGCCGTCGCAGTTGAAGCTGTCGGGATAGCCGGCTTCCTTGGGGTCCTTGACCTTGAGCAGCTTGCCCGAGTTGTTGAAGGTCCAGCCATGGAACGGACAGGTGTAGGTCGCCTTGTTGCCGCTCTTGAAGCGGCACAGCATGGCACCGCGATGGCTGCAGGCATTGATGAAGGCGTTGAGTTCACCCTCCTTGTTGCGCGCGATGAAGATCGGCTGGCGCCCCATCTGGGTGGTGTAGTAGTCGTTCTTCTCGGGGATCTGGCTCTCGTGGGCGAGGTAAATCCAGTTGCCCTCGAAGATGTGCTTCATCTCCAGATCGAACAACCGAGGGTCGGTGAACATCTCGCGCTTGCAGCGAAAGATGCCCTTCTCTTTGTCTTCTTCGAGCAGCGAATCAAGGTAGTCGATTCCCAGGGACATGGCCGGGGCCTCCATTGTTATTGTTTCCAAGTGATGAAGGCTAAGGCGCGGGAAGTGACATCAATATCCGTTTTCTGCAGGACCTCTATCCATTTTCTGCAGAATGCAAGGCGACCGTTTGCCGCACGGACGCGCAGCCGGCGACCGCCCGTTCGAGCACGGAACCTGTGCAGATAAGGATGGGTAGGAAAAGGAGCCGCTGCCGTCGGACGGGCAGCGACTCAAGGGGACTCAGTGATGGCGGCGCAGGGTGTCCGCGGGCAGCTCGCCGAAGGTGCTCTTGTAGCTTTCCGAGAAACGTCCTAGGTGCATGAAGCCGTAGTCCATGGCGATCTCGGTGATGTTACGCACCCTGGCCGAAGGGTCGCTCAAGCGTCCGTGGATCTGCTCCAGCTTGCGCCGACGGATATAGGACTTCGGCGTGGTGCCGACCTTGCGCTCGAACAGCAGGTACAGCGAGCGCAGGCTCATGTTGGCCAGTTCGGCCAGCTGCTCGACGGAGATGTCCTTCTTCAGATGCTCGTCGATGTAGTCGGTCAGCCGACCGAACGAGGGACAGCTATCACCGAAGGGGTCGCGCTGGATATTGCTGGCCAGGCTGCAGAGCAATTTGCTGGCGATGATGCGACTGTACTGCTCCTGAATCTGCGGGATGCTCTGCTCGGAGCCCGCCTCGCGGCAGACCAGCCCGAGCAGGCTGTCGAAGCCATCCAGCTCGCCAAGGGCATGGCGATTGGCGCTGAAGCGGATACCGGCGGACGGAGCGCGCCACTGGTTCTCGCGGCAGGCCTGTTCGAGGAAGGAGGCCGGCAACTTGACGATCAACTTCTCGCAATCGTCCGAGTAGGTCAGATCAACCGGATCGTCCGGGTTGATCAGCAGCAGCTCGCCGGGGGTGAAGTAGTGTTCCTGTCCCCGTCCGCGCCACAGGCAGTGCCCGCGCTGCAGCAGCTGCAGGTGATAGATGGTTTCCAGCGCTGGTGAGGTGACATGGACGCTGCCACCGTAGCTGATCTGGCAGAGATCGAGCTTGCCGAACTTGCAATGGCTGAGGCTGGCCTGGGGTGTGCCGGTGCGGGGCAGACGAATGCAGTGCGCGCCTACGTGCTGATTGACGTAGTCCGACACGGCATGCGGATCGGCATGCTCGAAGATCCTGCTTTTTTCATTCAGCAGTCTGTCCATCACAAGGCACTCTCATAATTTTTATAGTGGAGCTGGCCAGCACGAGGCTCGGAGCCCGCCGCAGCAAATCGAGACAGGGCGAGAATATCGACTAATCGAACTGTATGTGATTCGACCAAGGGCGGCACCTCTGTCGGCCGGTAACCGAACGGTTTTTGTATTTCGATTGATGACGGCGACAGCGGCGGCGTCGCGCAACATCTGGCGTGTCCACTGTCTACTGCAGACGGTGCCTAAGCAGCCGCGACAGACTGACGTGACAACGGCACCGCACTACCGATAGCCAACCCAAGCGGACATGCCCATGTACCTGCCTGACGTGAGCGAACGAGACCTGTTGCTGATCATTGACGTGCAGAACGACTTCTGCGGCGGCGGTGCCCTGGCGGTACCCAACGCGGACGCCGTAGTACCGGTCATCAACCAGCTGTGCGAACACTTTGGCCATATTGCGGTAACCCAGGACTGGCATCCGGCTAATCATCTCAGCTTCGCCAGCAGCCATCCGGGACGCCATCCTTTCGAGCAAATCAACGTGCCCTACGGCCTGCAGACGCTATGGCCGGAGCATTGCGTGCAAGGCACCGTCGGCGCAGAACTGCACCCACGCCTGATGGCGAAACGGGCCGAACTAGTGCTGCACAAGGGTTATCGTGCGGCGATCGATTCCTACTCGGCGTTCTACGAGAATGACCGGGCCACGCCCACCGGGCTGGGAGGCTACCTGCGCGAACGCGGCTTCGAACGGTTGTTCCTGTGCGGCCTGGCACTGGATTTCTGCGTGCTCTATAGCGCGCTGGACGCCCGCCGTGAGGGTTTTGCGGTAACGGTGCTGACCGACGCCTGTCGCGGCCTGGACGTTCAGGGCTCGCTGAGCGAGGCGCTGGCTCGAATGAGCGCCGCGGGCGTAGAGATTCGCTGAAGGAATCTTGATCAGCGATGCAGCCGATCTGCCTGTGCGGCCAGTTCAAGCACTGATTCGGCGATCTCGACCGGATAGCCAACTCCGCTCGGCTCCAGCGCCGTGAGGGATGCCGGTAGCCGCTGCAGCTGTTCGTGTGCATAACGCCGGATCTGCTGGAGACTCGGAGCCACCGCGACACGACGCCCCCGGCGCAGGACCGGCTGGATCAGCGCCCGCCCTTCATGCGCATCATCCTCCAGGGTCAGGATATCGCGGCAACACCTGCCCGGCGGCGAGGTATTAGCTGCTTCCGCTCGGCAGGCCGCGACAAAAGAACTCGAAAACGGCCATTGCATCCATGTGCTGGTCGAAATACGCCTGCAACATGGTCAGTTGATAAGGTCTGTGAACAACGCGCCAGGCGAGGCAAGTCGCAACGGATCAACGATCATGAGGCCTCCGGGTATCTCTACTATGTTTAGCAGGCTGTACCGCAACCAGCCGCTCAGCCTCTCTTGCCCACCCCGGCATCTGCGAGGGATCGAACATGCTCACGAAGCTATTTTTCGCTGGAGACCTGATGTGCGGCCGCGGCATCGACCAGGTGTTACCGCAGCGCGGCGACCCAGCCATCCATGAGGCTTATGCGCAGCACGCCGGCGATTACGTGCGCCTCGCCGAGCAGAAAAACGGCAAGATCCCCACTACGGTCGATTACTCCTATCCCTGGGGCGTTGCCCTGGCGGCGCTTGCGGAGCGACGGCCACACGTCCGCCTGGTCAACCTGGAAACCTCACTGACCTGTCGCGGCGAGCCACGGCCGCATGGGCTGCACTATCGAATGAATCCGGCCAACATGGGCATCCTCAACGTGGCCGAAATCGATTGCTGCTCGCTGGCCAACAACCACGTCCTCGACTGGGGCGAAGCAGGGCTTCGCGACACCCTGGAGGTCCTGGACAAGCATGGCATCCATCGCAGCGGTGCAGGCTTGGATGCCGCTGAAGCCGAAGCACCGGCGATCCTGCCGTTGCCCAGTGGCAAACGCATGCTGGTGTTCGCCTATGCCACCACCGACAGCGGTGTGGATGCGGAATGCTCTGCCGGCCCCGGCAAGCCGGGCGTTGCCTGGCTGCCCGACCTATCGTCCACGTCCCTGCGTCACGTTGCGCAGCGCATCCGTGCCAGCAAGCGCCCTGGCGACCTGGTGGTCGTGTCGCTGCATTGGGGCGGCAACTGGGATTTCTCGCTATACGAAGCGCAGACTCGCTTCGCCCGTGATCTGATCGACGAAGCAGGCGTTGATCTAATCCACGGACACTCCTCGCACCACGTCAAAGCGCTCGAGGTCTACCGGGGGCGGCTGATCGCCTATGGCTGCGGCGACCTGTTGAATGACTATGAAGGCATCGACGGTTACGAAAGCTACCGAAGCGATCTGGGTTTGCTGTATTTCGCCAGCCTGAAACCAGACGGCAGCCTCGCCGCATTGGAGCTCTGCCCGATCAAACGCTCCAGGCTCCGCCTGAACCGCCCTTCGAGCGACGAGCGCGACTGGCTGTTGAACGTCGCCAACCGTGACTCGGAGCACTTCGGCTGCTACCTGGAACAGGCCGCAAACGACGCCTTCAAACTGACCTGGCCAGCCGTGCAGCATTGATGCAGTTCGGCAGGCGCGCCATTGGTACGGTGTATTTGCTGTAGACTACGCGGCCCGGCGCGCCCCCGATGGCCGCTTGATTTCAGGCGGCCCGCCACGGCGTGCCGGACCACCGCGACTGAACTAACCTGATGCTTCCAGATTCCCAAACCACTGCTCACGCCGCTCTTTTCCGCCGCTTCTCCGTCGCGCCGATGATGGACTGGACGGATCGCCATTGTCGCTACTTCCTGCGCCAGCTTTCCAGGCACGCCCTGCTCTACACCGAGATGGTTACCACCGGTGCGCTGCTGCACGGCGATGCGGCACGGTTTCTGCGCCACGACGTGAGCGAGCATCCGCTGGCGCTGCAGCTGGGCGGCAGCGTGCCGGGCGATCTGGCTGCTTGCGCAAAGCTCGCCGAAGCCGCGGGTTATGACGAGGTGAATCTCAACGTTGGCTGCCCCAGCGATCGGGTGCAGAACAACATGATCGGCGCCTGCCTCATGGGCCACCCGCAACTGGTCGCCGATTGCGTGAGGGCCATGCGCGATGCGGTGGGCATCGAGGTCACCGTCAAGCACCGTATCGGCATCAACGGCCGCGACAGCTATGCCGAGCTGTGCGATTTCGTCGGCCAGGTGCGCGACGCCGGCTGCCGCAGCTTCACCGTGCACGCGCGCATCGCCATCCTCGAAGGGCTGTCACCGAAGCAGAATCGCGAGGTCCCGCCGCTACGCTACGACATCGCCGCGCAGCTCAAGCAGGATTTCCCGGACCTCGAGATCATCCTCAACGGCGGCATCAAAACGCTGGAAGAGTGCCGTGCGCATCTGCAGACGTTCGATGGTGTCATGCTCGGCCGCGAGGCCTACCACAACCCCTACCTGCTGGCGCAGGTCGACAGCAGCCTGTTCGGCAGCGACGCGCCAGCCATCAGCCGTGCGCAGGCGTTACGCAACATGCGCCCATACATCGAACGGCATCTTGCCGAGGGCGGCGCCATGCACCATGTCACCCGCCACGTGCTCGGCCTGGGCCAGGGTTTCCCCGGCGCGCGGCGCTTCCGTCAGCTGCTTTCGGTGGACATTCACAAGACCGGCGAGCCGCTGGCGCTGCTCGATCAGGCGGTGGCGTTGCTCGAAGGCCACTAACGACTTCGCGGCCAAGGAACGCAGGCAGAGCAATCGGATCAAAGGCTGGCGCACCCGCGCCCATCCACTCGTTGAGCGGGTGAACGGGCTCGGGTAAGGTCGTGCCATTCACAGGACGGAGCCCCCTCTTACATGACTTCCAAGCTGGAACAACTCAAGCAGTTCACCACCGTCGTTGCCGATACCGGTGATATCGACGCCATTGCCCGCCTGAAGCCGGTGGACGCCACCACCAACCCATCACTGCTGCTCAAGGCGGCTGCGATGCCGCGCTATGCCGAGCACCTGGGCAACGCCATGAAGCAGTGCCAGGGCGATATCGGCCTGGCCTGTGACCTGTTCGCCGTGGCGGTGGGCAAGCAGATCCTCGAATTGATCCCCGGACGCATCTCCACCGAGGTGGATGCACGCCTTTCGTTCGACACCCAGGCGATGGTCCAGCGCGGCGAGCGGCTGATCGGGCTCTACGAGCAGGCCGGCATCAGCCGCGAGCGCGTGCTGATCAAGATCGCCTCCACCTGGGAAGGCATCCGCGCCGCCGAGCAGCTGGAAAAGGCCGGCATCCAGACCAACCTCACCCTGCTGTTCTCCTTCACCCAGGCGGTGGCCTGCGCCGAGGCGGGCGTGTTCCTGATCTCCCCGTTCGTTGGCCGTATCTACGACTGGTACAAGAAGCACGAGGGCCGCGACTACCAGGGCGCGGAAGATCCGGGCGTGCAATCGGTCAGCCGCATCTACGACTACTACAAGGCGCACGGCTACGAGACGGTGGTGATGGGCGCGAGCTTCCGCAACGTCGGTCAGATCGAGGCGCTGGCCGGCTGCGACCGCCTGACCATCAGCCCGGAACTGCTCGGCCAGCTCGCCGAAGCCAGCGGCACGCTGGAGCGCAAGCTGGAGCCGGGCCGCGCCTCCGAGCCGCGCATCAACCTGGATGAGAACAGCTTCCGCTGGGGGCTGAACGAAGACGCGATGGCGACCGAAAAACTCGCCGAAGGCATCCGTCAGTTCGCCAGGGATCAGGAAAAACTCGAAGCGCTACTGGCAGAACTGGCCTGAGTTCCGATCAGGAGCGCTCCAGCGCGGTGACGAGGTCATGGAAGGCCTCGCGGTTGGATTCGTTAAGGCTCATCAGGATGCGGTGAGCCTCCAGCACCTTGGTCTTCACCACCTCCTCCGACTGATCCTGTGAAGGCAGATCAGCCAGACACTCCGGACAAGGCAGCGGAGTATCGACGATGTTGAACACCTGATCGAAGCCCATCGACTGCAACAGTCGAGTGATATCCGGGTGGGTCGTGACCAGCGTCGGCAACATGCCGACCTTCTGCCGCGACAGAATCGACAGCTTGGCCAGCAGGCCGAGGGTGGTGCTGTCGATGCTACGGCTCTCGGTCAGATCGATGACGATGGATGAGAAATTGAGCGACGAGAAGATCTTCTCGATCGTTGCATCCAGCGCCGAACAGAGCGTCAGACGGATCTCACCAATGAACTTCAGAACAAAGGTGCCATCCATCTCGGCGAACTGGATTCTTCCAGTACTCATGCAAGGTTCCTGCTCAACACCAGCAAGGCGATATCGTCGGGCATGTCAGCCAGTTCGGCTAACCCGAAGACTCGGCGTAATCCATCCAGCGTGCCACCGGCCTCGGTAATCAGACCGGGCAACGCGGACTCTTTGTCTTTGAGTGTTTCCCCGGGCAAAAGGTCCAGAATGCCATCGGAGAGCAAGGTCAGGCTGAAGGTCTGCGGCAGCTCCAGTTCGAAATCCTGGTAGGTGGCTTCGGCGAACAACCCTACCGGAAGCCCACGCCCCTCCAGATAGCGGGAGCTCTGGCCATCGAACAGCACCGGCATCGGCAAATGCCCGCCGATGCTGTAGTGCAGTACATCGCGTTCCTGATCGATTACGCCACCGAGCATGGTGACGTGCTTGCCCAGCTTGCAGTTGATCAGCCCGCGGTTGATGTGATCGAGCACTTCCGAAGGCTTGAACTCACGCAGCGTCCCGCCGCGGCGCGATTCGTACAGCAGGCGGGTAGTCATGAACTTGAGCAGCACGGTGACGAACGCCGAGGACGCCCCATGACCGGACACGTCCGCCAGGTAGAAGCCGATGCGCCGCTCATCCACGCGGAAGTAGTCGACGAAGTCACCGGACAGATAAAGCGAGGGAATGATCTGGTGGGCAAAATCGAAATCGTCGGCGCTCCAAGGGGTCACCGGCAGCATGTTCATCTGCACCTGGCGACCGGCGTCCTGATCCTCCTGCAACAGATGCAGGCTGGCCTGTAGGTCGCGGTTGGCGGTCTCCAGCTGCTCGCGATAGCGGCGGTTTTCCAGCCGCAGGCGAGAACGATCCAGCGCGCGGCGAACCGAGTGTTCGAGCATCGCCAGATCTTCGAGAGGCTTGATCAGGTAGTCGGCGGCGCCCAAGCGCAACGCCTCCACCGCATCGCTCATCACCCCGGCGCCCGATACCACGATCACTGGCAGGTCGAGCTGACGCTCGCTGATCTGACGGATCAGCTCCAGCCCATCCATCTGCGGCATGCGCAGATCGCAGATGACCAGATCGGGCTGCTCCGACTCGAAAAGCTCCATGCCTTGCGGACCATTGCCAGCCTGCAGGACACGAAAACCGCTGTCATCCAGATAGGCGGCCAGACTGGCCCGAACCACATCGTCGTCATCAATGATCAGCAGCGTCGCGCTTGGTTTATGCATGTTCCTACCAGGCGGTGTCGCCAGGATGATTGGCGAAAGCATTGGCCCCGCGCGAACGCTGGGCATGGGTTCGTTTCAAGGCGCAGACGGTACTCCCATACGATCGGGGTTTCAAGCCGACCGGCTGGCGGCTTTACAGGTCGAATTGAGGGGCGCTATAAGAACCAAGCGAGCCATATATAAAAGGTTGAAACCATGAGCCAGAAAGACCGTGACTACAGCGAAAAACGCGATTTCATCAGGATGCGGGTGGAAACCGCCGTCACGCTGGAACATGGCGATACAAAACTCGCCGGCACCTGTATCGACCTCTCGAGTACCGGCATGCAAGTCCTGGCCGGAACGCAGCTGCAGATGGGCGACAAGGTGCGCGTGCTGATCCCATCCGAACACAGCGAGCTGAAGGGCCTGGACGCACAGACAGAGGTGGTGCGCGTGATTCAGCTCGATGATGGCCGCCAGAGCCTGGGGCTGGCCATCCTTTCGATGAGCTGACGCCGCCCTGCCCCGTTGCTGGCCGCGCTGGCGCGGCCAGCGGTTGAACTCAGAAGTCGTCTTCGACCTCGCCATCCTTGACCCGGAATTCACGGTTCTGCAGATAGGCATTGCGCACGAAGATATAACGATCGCCACGAATCATCTTCTCGGCGGAAAGCAGGCCGGCGCGGGTGTCGATCAGATCGACGCCCCGTGTGATGTTCCGGGTCGGCACGTGATCCATGTGCGGATAGGGCTCGAGAAACGCATCCGGCACGCGACCTGCTGCATCACGCACAGTGCTCGGCCCCAGCAACGGCAGCACCACGTAGGGGCCGCTGCCCAATCCCCAGGCGCCCAGGGTCTGACCGAAATCCTCGTCGTTCTTGTGCAGCCCCATGGGGGTTGCGACGTCGAAGAAGCCGAGCACGCCAAAGGTGGTGTTGAACAGGATCCGACTGGTGTCGATGCCGGCGTCGCGGACCTTGCCCTGCAGCAGATCGTTGGCCAGCACGACCACGTCGCCGAGGTTGCTGAAGACATTGCCAATGCCGTCTTCGAGGAACTGCGGCGTAACCTTCTGATAGCCCTTGGCCAAGGGCTTGAGCGTGTAGGTGTCAACGGTATCGTTGAAGCGGAACACCGCGCGGTTGACGCCTTCCCACGGATCCTCTTCGGCAGCCAGTGCATGGCTCGCGCCAAGCATGGCGACGGTGACGAAACTGGCCTTGAGCACGGCGATCCAGGCCGTTGCGATCTTGGGCATTGCTGTTTTCTCCCTAGTTTTGGTGCACGCGGCGCACCGACGCAGACCGCGCAGTATAGAGCGAACATTCGATTTGCGGCAGTCAGCCGGACAGGCCGCCTGTCCGCCGTCAATCCAGCCGGGGCTCGCCCCGCAAAGGCACAGACAAGGCCAAGCGGCTGGTTTAACCTTCGGGTATCGAGAGCAACGCTCGTTGCCCGTAAATCCATGAGAGGGAAGCAAGATGCCGGAACATGATCTGCAGTCGCAGCTCGAAGAACTGCGTAATCAACTGGCCCAGGACACGCCGCTGACCGACGAGGAGCGCGCCTCGCTGCAGGCCATCGCCCAAGACATCGAAGCGCGTCTGGCGACCAAAGACAGCACCGAATACAACGACTCGCTGGTCGATGGCGTCAACCTGGCCGTCGAGCGCTTCGAAGTCAGCCATCCGAGCATGGCCATGACCCTGCGCAACATCATGCAGACCCTGGCCAACATGGGCATCTGAAGCAAGTCCCGGGTCGCGGCATGAACGCGACCCGCCGCGTCACTGGCGCACCAGGCGACGATTGTCCACCTCTAGCGTCTCGGTGCTGCGGTACGGATTGATGTCCAGTCCACCACGGCGCACGTAGCGCGCATAGACGGTGAGCTTCTCCGGCTGAAGCAGGCGCTGCAGATCGAGGAAGATGCGCTCCACACACTGCTCGTGGAAGTCGGCATGCTGGCGGAAGCTCACCAGATAGGCCAGCAGGCTCTCCGGCTGCAGCGCGGCACCACGATACTCCACCACCACACTGCCCCAGTCCGGCTGACCGGTGACCGGGCAGTTGGATTTGAGCAGGTGGCTGTGCAGCGATTCCTCGACCACCCGCTCGGCATCGCATGCCAGCAGCTCGGGGCGCGGATGGTCGTAGTGCTCGATGGCTACGTCCAGCTCGTCGATGCAACGCCCTGGCAACGTGGCGACGCCTTCAGCGGCGACTTCATCCAGCGTGCGCAGGCGCACCCTGACCGGCTTGCCGGCAGCGGCCGAGAGATCGGCACTCATCAGCTCCAGCAGCGCTTCCCGCGATTCGAACACCGACTGGTTCAGCGAATTTAGGTAGAGCTTGAACGACTTGGACTCGATGATGTTCGGCGAGTCGGCCGGAATCTCGAATTCGCCGATCGCCACCACCGGCTTGCCCGACGGCAGCAGCCAGGACAGCTCGTAACAGTTCCACAGGTCCACGCCCTGATAGGGTAGCGTCTCGGCGGTCAGCCCGAGTTCGGCCCACTTCGGTGCCCGTGGAATCGGGAACAGGAGGTGCGGGCTGTAGGTGGCAACGTAGTCACTGGACTTGCCCAGCGGGGAATGTTCGGCGGGATGCTGCATCGGAAGGGACCTGAACGAAAAACGCCGCGAAGTTTAGCGCTTCGCGGCGTTCTTTTCAGCGCCATCGGCGCAGCAGACGGACGAAGCGCCGGCTACTGGCGCATACCCCGCCCGCTCTTGAGCAAATGCACGGACACCAGATAGAGCACTGCCACCGCCACCAGCATGAAGCTAATCGCCACACCGATGCGAATATCCGAGACGCCGAGGATGCCGTAACGGAAGGCATTGACCATGTGCAGCACCGGGTTGGCCAGCGACAGCGTCTGCCAGAACGGCGACAGCAGATTGATCGAATAGAACACCCCGCCCAGATAGGTCAGCGGCGTCAGCACGAAGGTCGGGATGATCGAGATATCGTCGAAGTTGCGCGCGAAAACCGCGTTGATGAAGCCGCCCAGGGCGAAAATGCTCGCGGTCAGAGTGATGACCAGCACCGTCACGCCCAGGTGATGCACCTGCAGATCGGTGAAGAACATCGACAGCAGCGTCACGATCACCGCCACCGCCAGCCCGCGGGTGATGCCGCCCAGGGCGAAGCCTATGACGATGACGTGGGGCGACACCGGCGAGACCAGCAGCTCCTCGATGGAGCGCTGGAACTTGGTGCTGAAGAAGCTCGATACCACGTTGCTGTACGAGTTGGTGATCACCGACATCATGATCAGCCCCGGCACGATGTAGTCCATGTAGCTGAAGCCATCCATGTCGCCAATCCGCGCGCCGATCAGGCTGCCGAAGATGACGAAGTACAGCACCATGGTGATCGCCGGGGGCAGCAGGGTCTGCGGCCAGATGCGCGTGTAACGACGGATCTCGCGCTGCACGATGGTCTGCAGCGCGACCAGGTTGGGACGCAGTTCGCCGCTCATGACTTCACCTTCAGGTTGTTCTCCACCAGCGACACGAACAGCTCCTCCAGCCGGTTGGTCTTGTTGCGCAGGCTCAGCACCTCGATGCCCTGAGCGCCGAGCAGGCGGAACAGCTCGGTGACGCC
Source organism: Stutzerimonas frequens (assembly GCF_024448335.1). Taxonomy (GTDB): domain Bacteria; phylum Pseudomonadota; class Gammaproteobacteria; order Pseudomonadales; family Pseudomonadaceae; genus Stutzerimonas; species Stutzerimonas frequens. The sequence continues at coordinate 243,154 of NZ_JAMOHM010000006.1, read as the reverse complement.
CTGGCTCTTCTCTACCTGCACCTCGAGGGTGTGATGGTCGATCAGCCGCGACGGATAGTTGCCCAGCTCGGGCGCCACCAGTTGCGACTCCTTGAGGTCGAGCAGGAAGGTTTCCACGTGCAGCTGCTTGAGCAGCTCGCGCATGCTGGTGTTCTTGACGATCTGGCCGTGGTCGATGATGCCGATGTTGCGGCACAGCTGTTCGGCCTCTTCCAGGTAGTGGGTGGTGAGGATGATGGTGATCCCCTCGCGGTTGAGCTCGGTCAGGAACGACCACATCGACCGCCGCAGCTCGATATCCACGCCTGCGGTGGGTTCGTCGAGAATCAACAGGCGCGGCTGATGGATCAGCGCGCGGGCGATCATCAGCCGGCGCTTCATGCCGCCGGAGAGCATGCGCGAGGACACGTCGCGCTTGTCCCACAGCCCCAGCTGGTTGAGGTAGCGCTCGGCGCGCTCCTTGGCGACCTTCGCCGGAATACCGTAGTAACCGGCCTGGGTGACCAGGATGTCGAAGGCCTTCTCGAACTGGTTGAAGTTGAATTCCTGCGGCACCACGCCCAGGCAGCGCTTGAGGCCAGACGGATCGCGATCCAGGTCATGGCCGAACACGTTGACCGTGCCGCCACTCTTGTTCACCAGGGTCGAGAGGATGCCGATGGTGGTGGACTTGCCGGCGCCGTTGGGCCCGAGCAAGGCGAAGAAGTCGCCTTCGGCGACATCGAGATCGATGCCCTTGAGGGCCTGGAAGCCGTTGCCGTAGGTCTTGGTCAACTGCCGAATGGACAGAGCAGTACTCATAAGGAAGTGCACACAACGCGAAGGGAATGGAGCTAGATATGGGCACCGCCAGCCAATTGCAACCGCGCATGTCCGCAGTGAATGTCTCACTGCCCCGCTTCGGCTTGCTCCAGCGGCACCACGATCAGCGCCGCACGCTGGCCTTCGGCGACATCGGCCATGGGAAACAGGATGCGAGCCCCCGGTTCGTCGACCACCCAGCGCGCGCCATCATCCGCGGCCAGCAGGCTGCCGAGCGGCAGAGGCGTGAAGTTCTCGATATCCGCTGGCAGGCACAGCCGGAACCGAGGGCTGCGCTTGATGATCTCGCGGGAAATCTGCAGCAGCTGTAGCTCGGCCCCGGTACTGACCGGCAATGTCCGCCCCTCGATCATCGCGATCAGCCCGTTCTCGAACTGCGAGACGGCAGCCGGTAGCGCTTCGCCCTCGCCTTCGGCCAGCTCCACCGTGAACGCCTCAGCGCCATGACGCATGGCGGTCAGCGCGCTGAAGGTGTTCGTCGCCTGGCGTTGCACAAGCACGGCGTCGATGGCCAGCCCTTGCAGCCTGGCCAGCGCCTCGGCAGTTGCCTGCTCGTCCTCGTACCAGGGGCGGATGGCGAACTGGGCAAGGCGCGACGGACGCATCGCCGAATGCAGATCGTAGTGTCGACGCACGCGCCCTGTGTCGCCGAAGAAACCGCTGACCAACGCCTCCAGCTCTGCTGCACGGATGGCTTCGCTGCCCCAGACGTCGGCATGCGCGCCCCGGAACAGCCGATTGAGGTCATGGTCGACCAGCCGCTGCGTCCGCCGCACCGCTGCCGGGTTGGCGAACAGCAACAACAGCCGCGCGCGCGGCCTGACATCGCCACGGGCAAGCGCCCGGATCAGACGGTCCAGCACATGGATGGGAACGAGTTCGTTGCCATGAACACCGGCGGACACCAGCAGATCCAGGCCGAGGTCGGCGCTGGCGGGCGGAGAAACGAGCAGCGCGCCCTCCGCCAGCCAGTGCAGCTTCACCCCATGCGGGGTGAGCTGGATCTTCTCGCAGGGTTCACGCCCGGCGAGGGTCAGCTCCAGCAGCTTGCCGAGGGCGAGCATGCCGGCCTGCGGTCAGTGGTTGCAGTCCGGGCCGTGGACGTGCTCGTCGTCATCGGCCTCGACCGGCTCCATTTCCAGCTGCAGGCTGACCAGGTTGGTCGCCAGCGGGCGCAGCACCAGATTGGCGTACTCGGTATCGCCATCCTCGACGTCCACGCCGATCATCAGCTGACCGTTGCCGACTTGCTGAATCCACACCTCGCGCCCCTGCCAGACCACGGCGAAACGGGTGCAGGAAGTTTCCAATTGGGTTCCATCGACGTCTTCCAGAACCAGTTGCAGGCTATCGCTCATTGAATTTCTCTCGTTTGGTAGAAGCGCGACGCCCCATGGCGCCGCGCGAAGAGTGATCAGGCTTGGGTCAGCGTCGCGATGGCGCGCTCGAAACGATCCAGCCCCTCATTGATGTCAGCTTCGTCGATGACCAGGCTCGGCGCCAGGCGAACCACGTCCGGGCCGGCCTGCAGCACCATCAGCGCTTCTTTCTCGGCGGCAGCGCAGAAGGCGCCGGCCTTGCCCTTCCAGGCGTCGGTCAGCACGCAGCCGATCAGCAGACCACGGCCGCGAACCTGGCTGAACACGCCGTAACGCTCACCGATCTGCATGAGACGAGTCCTGAAATGCTCGTGGCGCGCCTTGACCCCTTCCAGCACCTCGGGCGTATTGATGATGTCCACCACCGTCTCGGCCACGGCACAGGCGAGCGGGTTGCCGCCGTAGGTGGTGCCGTGGGTGCCGACGCTCAGATGCGCGGCGATTTCATTGGTGGTCAGCATCGCGCCGATGGGGAAGCCGCCGCCCAGGCTCTTGGCGTTGGTCAGGATGTCCGGCTCGACGCCGTAATGCATGTAGGCGAACAGGTCGCCGGTGCGACCCATGCCGGACTGCACCTCGTCGAAGATCAGCAGCGCGTTGTGCTCGTTGCACAGCTGGCGCGCGCCTTCCAGGTAGGCCTGTTCGCCTGGCAAGACACCGCTCTCGCCCTGGATCGGCTCGAGCACCACCGCACAGGTCTTGTCGGAGATCGCCGCCTTCAACGCCTCGAGGTCGTTGTAGGGCACATGGCTGATGCCTTCGATCTTTGGCCCGAAGCCATCGGAATACTTCGACTGCCCGCCCACCGTGACGGTGAACAGGGTGCGGCCGTGGAAGCTGTTGAGCGCCGAAATGATCTCGAATTTCTGCGGACCGTAGACGTCATGGGCGTAACGACGGGCCAGCTTGAACGCCGCCTCGTTGGCCTCCGCCCCGGAATTGCAGAAGAAGGCGCGGTCGGCGAAGGTTGCCGCCACCAGCTTCTTGGCCAGACGCAGCGCCGGCTCGTTGGTATAGATGTTGGAGATGTGCCAGAGCTTGCCAGCCTGCTCGGTCAGTGCCGCGACCATGGCCGGATGGGCATGGCCCAGCGCATTGACCGCGATGCCACCGGCGAAATCCACCAGTTCTCGACCGCTCTGATCCCAGACTCGCGAGCCCAGACCACGCACCGGCACGAAGGCCGCGGGGGCGAAGGTGGGAACAATGACCTGGTCGAAATCGGCGCGTTCTACCGGGGTGTGCGGGGCGGACATCGGGGCTCTCCTGCGAGGCGACACTGAATGAGAAATGAAAACGCCCCGCCATCGGCGGGGCGTCACTCGCGCAGTGTAAACGCAGGGCCGGCCCTCGTGCGCACTCGAGCAGAAATTCTCTTGTGCAGCCGACCGGACGATCAGCCGAAGTGCTGCTGGTCCAGTGCGATCGCCTGGTCGAGGGTCTCCAGCAGGGCCTTGCGCACTTTCAGCTTGGTGTTCTTGTGCGCCACCATGTTGATCTTCTTCAGCTGCTCGGCGGCAGCCTTGGCCACCGCCAGCAGTTCGCCCGTCGGCACCACCTTGTCGAGGAAGCCAGCGCTTACCGCGCCGGCTGGATCGAACATCTCGCCATTGATCACCGAGCGCTGGAACGCTGCCTTGCCCAGGCGATCACGCGCCAGTTCGATGCCGGCGTGGTGCATGGTCATGCCGATCTGCACCTCGTTGAGGCCGATATGGAAAGGCCCTTCGACGCCGATGCGATAGTCCGACGACAACAGCAGGAACGCGCCCTTGGCGATAGCGTGCCCCGGGCAGGCGACGATGATCGGGAATGGGTGCGCCAGCATGCGGCGGGAGAACGTCGAGCCGGTGGCGACCAGCGCCATGGCATTCTGCGGGCTGGAAGTCATGACCTTGAGGTCGTAGCCACCGGAAAGAATGCCGGGCTGGCCGGTGAGGATGACGATGGCGCGGTCCTGCTCGGCGCGATCCAGTGCGGCATTGAGCGCCTCGAATACCGCAGGCGAGAGCGCGTTGACCTTGCCGTTGCACAGCGTCAGCGTGGCGATGCCGTCTTCGAATTGGTAGGAGACCAGCTCAGTCATGACGAGATTCCTTGTTCTTGAAGTGCGCAGACGTTACCCAGCACCCGGGTTCAGGTAAAGCACGATGACCGACCGACCGGTCACGCTTTGCGTCTCGACATGCGCTCGGACTGGAGCGCTCAGGCATCCGGATCGAACTCGGCCAGCGCCTGCGGATGCAGGATCGACTGCAGCTCCGGATCGGCGATATGCAGGCCGAAGGAGCCATCCGGCAGCCCGCCGGAAATGCGATAGGGCGTGCCTTCCTCGTCCACGGTGATTCGCGCCAGATCCAGATAGCGGGGTGTGCAGCGCTCCTTCGCCGCGTTGCGCAGCACCACGACCCGCGGACGCAGCTGCAGCCGCTCGTGCTTTTCGACCACCACGGCCACTTCGCCGGTATGCAGCTCCACCAGGGTGCCGACCGGGAAGGCACCGAGCCAGCGAATGAATTCGCGCACCAGCTCCTCGTCGAACTGCACACCACTGGCACTGCGCAGGATCTCGAACGCCGACTGCACCGGCCGCGCGTAGTCGTAGGCGCGATGACTGGTGATGGCGTCGAACGCATCGACGATGGTGATGATGCGCGTCATGTACGAAATCTGCGCCGGCCCGGAGCCGAGCGGATAGCCCGTACCATCGAGCCGTTCGTGGTGACCATAGGCGGCCTGCAGCGCCACCTCAGGCACACCCGGTTGCGCACTTAGCGCCTCCAGCCCGAACGCCGGATGCCGCTTGATCAGCTCGAATTCTTCCGCGGTGAGCTTGCCCGGCTTGTTGAGAATCTCCGGATCGATACGCATCTTGCCGACGTCATGCAGCAGCCCGGCCATACCCAACAGCTGCAGCTTGTCATCCGGCAAGCCGAGATGGTTGCCGAAGCCCATCGCCATGATCGAAACGGACAGGCAATGCAGGCTGGTATAGAGGTCCCTGCTCTTCAGGCGGATCAGCCAGAGCATCGCGCTTTCGTTGCGCAGCATGCTCGCCAGGTTGCGCTTGACCACGCCGTGGCAGGCGCGGGTGTCGATCACGCGACCATGCTGCACATCGGCGAGAACCTGCTCGATCAGCCCGGCGCCATCCAGATAGGCCGCCCGCGCCTCTTCCACCTCACTGGCCAGCGCATGGCGCGATCGCTGCGGCGCCTTGCGCTGCCGTGGCGCCACGGCGGCGGCCGCTGCACCATGCTGCAGCCGCACCCGCCGCGTGTCGTCGACATAGACGTACAGGCAGCGCTCGCGCACGGCACGCACTTCGTCGGGCGTGAGCAACGGAAAACCCTGGAAGGCGAAATTCGTTTCGCTCCATGGACGATCCAGCTCGCAGACGAACATGCCCAACTCAAGATTGGCCACGGCCACCCGGCGTCGGGTAGGTACCAACAAGGTATCGGGATGATTGCCTGACTCACCTGTCAGTCTCATGGGACAGCTTCGCTCCACTCGCTTTGCCTTCAACATAACCCAGGCGAGCGCCGAGGCTGCAGGTGAGTCTAGCGGAACGTGCAGCCCATCACCCGAGAGATGCGGATTTGTTAAGCACATGAATAAGTTAAAAAAGTTTTTGCCAAAGGGCATTCGTTCGATTACATTAGCGCGCCTCGACGGACATGAACCTCCGTCGATCCGGTGAGGTGTCCGAGCGGTTGAAGGAGCACGCCTGGAAAGTGTGTATACGAGAAATCGTATCGAGGGTTCGAATCCCTCCCTCACCGCCAGATTAGATTCAAGAAAAGCCCCCGACTTCGTGCGAAGCCGGGGGCTTTTTCGTTGCGCCTTCTTTACTTTTACTGCCCAATCTGGCTCGCCGTGGACTTCCAGCGCCTCGAAGCCTGCTGTCGGACGTCCGATGGCCGTTGTCAGCGACATTGTCCTGTAGCAACGTAGCTGCACCAGTCATGAGCAGCGAAACGTTCCCATGAACGACCCCTTCGATCTGCAGCGGTTTGTCGATGCGCAGCAGGATGTGTACGAACAGGCTCTGCAGGAGCTGCGAGCCGGCCGCAAACGTACGCACTGGATGTGGTTCATCTTCCCGCAGCTGAGTGGGCTCGGCCGTAGCGCCATGGCGCAGCACTATGCCATTTCCGGGCGCGACGAGGCCCTTGCCTATTTGCAACACGCGCTGCTGGGGCCTCGCTTGCAAGCCTGTACCGAAGCGATGCTCGCGCATGCAGGCGACAGCGCACTGCAGATTCTTGGCCGCCCGGACGATCTGAAGTTTCATTCCTGCATGACATTGTTCGCCTGCATCGCACCGGACCCGGCGTTGTTCGACAAGGCGCTGGAGGTGTTCTTTCGAGGCCAGCCGGACCCGGCCAGCCTCGAGCAGCTGAAGGCCTGAACGTTATCGCCTGCCTTGGTCCTGCTAGCGCTGACCGGCAGCACCGCCGGTCGGGTTCCCGCTGGCCGCGCCGCCAGTGGCCGCTCCGCCGGTGCCGTTACCGTTACCTGTTCCGATTCCACCCGGCGGTGTGACGGCTCCCGGATTGGCGTTTCCATTGGCACCACTCGGCGTCACCGGCGCCCCGGTGGTTCCTTGAACCGGTGCGTTGCCAGTACCGCCGGTCGACCGTCGCTCGTTGTCCTGGGCGCTCGGCAATCCGGTCCCTGGGCCCGAACCGGCATTGCCGGGTACGGCGGGACGCGGGTTGTAGGCATCGCTCTGCACGCCACCACGGTTGAGGGTCGGTGCAGGGTCCTGCGTGGTTGCCGGTTCGCGGATACGGTTGATATCGCGGTCGATCTGTTGGCGATTTTCCTCCATCTGGGCGCCCATTCGGTCGCGCTCCTGCTCGAGGGTCATGTCTCGCTCTTGTGCGTTCGCGGCAGCCGCAGCTGCGGATAGCAACAGTAACGTGGTCAGTTTTACGGTGTGCATGGGTGGTCTCCTGGGCAGTTTACTCAATAGGTGACAACCGAAGGCCACGCGCTGCTCAACGAGTGGGGTGAGTTTCTGGTGTGAAACTTGCTGCGATTATTTCCCAGGGGTGAATGTCCGGCACGTCTCATTTCCGCAGCCGCAAAGAGGAAAACCGAGCGAGCCATTCCGTCACAACCTTCTGGTCGGGCGACAATCCGCTGCACACAAGAAGAAAAGGCCATGTCATGCTCAAGCAGAAGAAATTTCGGCAGGCGACTCTGATCGTCATCGCCACGGCAGTGATCCTGATACTGCCGAACCTGTCCCGTATATTCAGCTGAGCGCGCTGCGGCGCGCCGCGAGGTAGCCAGATGCGCACGACCAGCCTCTTCGCCCTGCTCACCCTGAGCATGGCCGCTACCGCCGGCGGGATCGACCGCGACTCCGCGCTTCAGGCGCTGCAGCAGCCGGACGTCGTGTTGATCGACGTGCGTACGGCAGAGGAGTTTGCCGAGGGCGCCCTGCCCGGCGCCACCCGCATCGAAACCCCAGACCTGGCCCACAATATCGAGGCTCTGGCACCCCGGAAGGACACGCCGGTGGTGCTCTACTGTCGCAGCGGCAGGCGCTCGTCCGCCGCCCAGGAAGTGCTCGAGAAGCTCGGTTACAGCCAGGTCATCAACGCCGGCGGTTACGACCAGCTCGCCAGCGCGCTGCAGCGGGACTGACGCAGAGCAGGCGTCGCAGGCCTCCGCCCGCCCACCGACCAGGGAACTTATGAGCAGCGAGGGCCACTGAAAAACGTGGCCTTCGCTGCATCATGCGCACCCTTATCGGAGGATATGGATGAACTGGGACGCCCTGCTCAACGAGACTCTCTGGATCAACCTGGCGATCGTGCTGGGCATCACCATCGTCAGCTTTCTGGTCCTGCGCGCCATCCTCGGGATCGTCACGCGGCGCCTCAACAAGCTGGCCACCGGGTCCAAGACCAAGTTCCTCGGCATCGCCGCCGAATTGCTTTCACGCACCAGCAATCTGCTGATCCTCGCTTTCTCGCTGCTGATCGCGCTGAAGACGGTCGAATTGTCGCCACGCTGGGAATCGACCATGTCCCATGGCTGGTTCATCGCCCTGGCGTTCCAGATCGCCCTGTGGATGGATACCGGCGTGCGCCTGTGGATGGAGAGCCTGACCCGCGACGGCAAGGCGCGTAATCCGGTGACCACCACCATCATCGGCATCATGATCCGCATCGTGGTCTGGACCATGATGCTGCTGTCGATCCTGGCCAACCTGGGCGTCGACATCACCGCCATGATCGCCAGCCTCGGCGTCGGCGGTATCGCCATCGCGCTGGCCGTGCAGACGCTGCTCAGCGACATCTTCGCCTCGCTATCCATCGGCGTGGACAAGCCCTTCGAGATCGGCGACTTCGTGGTGTTCGGCGAGGTGGCCGGCAACATCGAGCATATCGGCCTGAAGACCACCCGCATCCGCGCCCTGAGCGGCGAGCAGGTGGTGATCGCCAACGCTGACCTGCTGCGCCAGATCGTGCACAACTACAAGCGCATGAACACGCGGCGGATCGTCTTCAAGTTCGGCATCACCTACAACACGCCGACCGAGAAGGTGAAGGAAGTCGCCGCCCTGGTGAAACGCATTATCGAGGGCATCGAGGTGGCCAAGTTCGATCGCGCGCATTTCCTGGGGTTCGACGACAGCCAGTTGACCTTCGAAGTCGTCTACATCATGCAGGTATCGGACTACAACCGGTACATGGACACCCAGCAGGCGATCAACCTCGCCCTGCTGCAGGGCATTCGTGACATGGACGTGCAGTTCGCCTTCCCCACCCGCAGCATCGAATTCATCGGTGGGCAACTGCCGGAAATCAATGTTGCCGGCGTGCCGCAGCAAAAGCCGGCGGCCAACCAGAACGCCGCCGACACCGACACGCACATGCCTGGCGCTCGGCCGACCTGAGCCATGCCCATCGCCGCCGGTTGGCCGGCGGCGACACCTCGTCCCTTCGCTGCAGCGGCGCAAGCGCCTATGCTGAAGACGGAAGCTGTTCGAACCTAAAAGGATAAGACTCATGACGCTGCTCTGGTTGCTGGTTCTACTGCTCGGTATTGCCGTTCTCGCCCACCTGCGCGTAGCGCCCCGTCTGGCGCTGGCGATCGTCGCCACCTACCTGGTCTTCATGACCGCTGCCGACACCTCCGGCGTAGTGGTACTCCTGCTCTGGATCGCCCTGATCGCCATCGCAGTGCCACTGCTGGTCGCAGACGTGCGCCGCAAGTACTTCAGCGGGCCGATGTTCGACTGGTTCAAGAAGGTGCTACCGCCGATTTCCGCCACCGAGCGCGACGCCATCAATGCCGGCACCGTCTGGTGGGACGGCGAGCTGTTCAGCGGCCGGCCGGATTGGGACAACCTGCTTGGCTATCCGAAGGCGCGCCTGACGGATGAAGAACAGGCCTTCCTCGACGGCCCTACCGAAACCCTCTGCGAACTGGTCAGCGAATGGGATATCGCCCAGCGCATGGACCTGCCGCCCGCCGCCTGGGACTACATCAAGGCCGAAGGCTTCTTTGCCCTGATCATCCCCAAGGAGTACGGCGGCAAGGGCTTCTCCGCCTACGCCCACTCACAGATCGTGATGAAGCTCGCCACCCGCAGCGGCGACCTGGCCAGCACCGTGATGGTGCCCAACTCCCTCGGCCCGGCCGAGCTGCTGATGCACTACGGCACCGATGAGCAGCGCAACCACTACCTGCCACGCCTGGCCAACGGTACCGACATTCCCTGCTTTGCCCTGACCGGCCCCTACGCGGGCAGCGATGCCGGTGCGATGAACGACAGCGGCGTGATCTGCCGCGGCCAATGGCAGGGCGAAGAAGTGCTCGGTCTGCGCCTGAACTGGGAGAAGCGCTACATCACCCTCGGGCCGGTGGCGACCCTGCTCGGCGTGGCCTTCAAGACCTACGACCCGGACCACTTGCTGGGCGATGCGGAAGAACTCGGCATCAGTCTGGCGCTGATTCCCACCGACACGCCCGGCGTCGAGATCGGCCGTCGCCACCTGCCGCTGGGCGCTGCCTTCATGAACGGGCCGAACTGGGGCAAGGACGTCTTCGTGCCGCTGGAAGCCATCATCGGTGGCCGCGACATGATCGGCAAAGGCTGGATGATGCTGATGAACTGCCTCTCGGTCGGCCGCTCGATCTCGCTGCCGGCGACCGGCACCAGCGCGGCCAAGGTCTGCAGCTATGTGAGCGGCCGCTACGCGCAGGTCCGCGAGCAGTTCAATGTGCCGCTGGCCGCCTTCGAAGGCATCCAGGAACCGCTGGCGCGCATCGGAGGCAACGCCTGGCTGATGGACGCGGCGCGCATCCTCACCGCCAACGCCGTCGACCTGGGCGAGAAGCCCTCCGTGCTGTCGGCGATTCTCAAGTACCACCTCACCGAACGCGGCCGCGCCTGCATCACCGACGCCATGGATATCCACGGCGGCAAGGGCATCATCCTCGGCCCGAACAACTACCTCGGCCGGATGTGGCTGTCAGCGCCGATCTCGATCACCGTGGAGGGCGCGAACATCCTCTCGCGCAACCTGATGATCTTCGGCCAGGGCGCGATCCGCTGCCATCCCTTCGTGCTCAAGGAAATGGAGCTGGTCCATGAGCCCGATCGCGAAGCCGCTGTTGTGAAATTCGATGACCTGCTGATGCAGCATATCGGCTTCGCCGTCAGCAACACCGCCAGCACACTGCTGCTGGGGCTGAGCTTCGGCCTGATGGGGCGAGTGCCCGGCACCGCCGTGACGCAGCCCTACTTCCGCGCGCTCAACCGCATCGCCGCGGCATTCGCCATGCTGGCCGACCTGTCGATGATGCTGCTGGGCGGCGAGCTCAAGCGCCGCGAACGGCTGTCGGCGCGCCTGGGCGACGTGCTCAGCCATCTCTACCTCGCCTCGGCAGCGCTCAAGCAGTTCCACGACCTCGGCCATCCAACCGAACAGGAGCCGCTGCTGCGCTGGGCGCTGGAGGATTGCCTGGAGAAGGCCGAGTCAGCCCTGCAGGACGTGCTGGCCAACTTCCCCAACCGCATCCTCGGCCATCTGCTGCATGCGCTGGTGTTCCCCTTCGGTGCGCGGCACAAGGGGCCGTCGGACACGCTGGACGCCGAAGTCGCCGCCCTGCTCGGCCGCCCCGAAGGCGATCCGGCGCTGGAATGCATCCTCGACGGCATGCACCGCCCGCAGGACCCCGAGCAGCCGCTGGGCGCGCTGAAGCATGCCTTCGAGGCGCTGGCAGCCAGCCAGAACGCGGCGAAGAAGCTGGCCAAGGCGGTGAAAGGCGGCACGCTCCAGCCGATGCCTGGCGAGCACCCCATCGATGCAGCGCTGACGGCTGGCGCGCTCGATCCCGACGAAGCCGAACAGCTGCGCATGGCCGAACTGGCGCGGCGCAAGGTGATCGACGTGGATGACTTCGCCAAGGAAGAGCTGGCGCTGGAAGAGGGCCGGATTCGTTGATGGAGATGGGACCCGGGCGCTACGTGGCACTTGCGTAGGGTGGGCTTTAGCCCACCAGCCCTCGCCCTCGCCACCGCTGCTGGTGGGCTGAAGCCCACCCGAGGCCATCCAGACGCATGCAAGCGTTACATCAAGGCGGTCTCAAGTAGTCGTAGGGCGGGCTTTAGCCCGCCACTCCCCCCCACACCACGGCCGAAGGTGGGCTGAAGCCCACCCTACAGGCAACCGCCCCTCACCCTAATCCGCGTGCCGCCTTGGCCAGACCAGGCTGAAACGCGCCCCACCCAATGCGCTGTGGCCGACCTGCGAACGGCCGCCATGCCAGTAGACGATGCGCCGCACGATGGACAGGCCCAGCCCGTGCCCGCCCGAAGCGCGGGTGCGACTGTCGTCCAGACGCAGGAATGGCGTGAAGACCTTCTCCCAATCCGCTTCCGGCACACCAGGACCGTCGTCGTCCACCTCCAGCCGTGCCGTTTCCCCGTCGATGGCGAAGCTGACCCGCACCTGGCTTTCGGCATGGCGCATGGCATTGGTGATGAGATTGCTCAGGGCACGGCGCAGGTACTGCGGCTCGGCGTCGGCCCAACCACTACCGTCCTCCGCCAGCACACACTCGCCACGCGCGACGCCAACATCCGGGCGCAACGGCGCCAGCTCGCCGATCACCTGATCGACCAGCGCCCCCAGCTCCACGCGCTGGAAACTAAGGTTCGGCGAGCCGCGTTCCAGCCGCGAGTACACCAGCATCTCGTCTACCAGCGCATCGAGGTCGTCGATATCGCCATCCATGCCTTTCAGGTACTTGTCCCGGGCCTCGTCGGTCGGCGCCTCGGCGGTCATCTCCAGGCCGAAACGCAGCCGTGCCACCGGCGTACGCAGCTCATGGGCAACGGCGCTGACCATCTCCCGCTGCACCGCCAGCAAGCGCTGCAGGTGCTTGGCCATGCCATTGAAGGCCGCCGCCAGCCGCCCTACCGAGTCGGTGCCGACATCCGGCACGCGGGTTTCCAGATTGCCCGCGGCGATGCGCGTGGCCGCGCTTTCCAGCACGCTCAGGCGTTGCTCCAGCTGGCGCACCAGCAGGTAGACCGTCAGGCCGATCAACGACAGCCCGAGCACGCCGATCAGCACCAGCAGCTGCGGCGGATAGGGGTTCATCTGATGCAGCGGGCCGAGCTGCATGATCCAGCGTGTACCGGCAACGGCGGCGAACACGCGCACCGCATCACCGCCGCGGGCGAGCGCCATCACCGTATCGCCCTCGTCCAGTCGCCGACGCTGGTCGTCATCGAGGTTGGCGCTGTCGCGGGTCAGCAGCTCCAGATTGAAGCCGAAGCCGCGCGCCCGCTTCAGCTCGGCAAGGCGCTGTGGCTGTTCGGCTTCGGGATAACGGATCAGCTCGTCGATCAGCAGATAGATGGTGGCGCGCGCCAGCTGCTCGCTGAGCTGCTCCACCTCGCCGGTGAGCACCAACCGATCCTGCGCGCTGACCAGGCCGAACACCGTGGTGCTCTGCGGGCGGATCTGCTCGACCAGCACCTGCCCGCGCAGCAGGCGCGCCTCCAGGCTGCTCTCCAGGCTGACATCATCCAGCGTTCGCACCCGCAGCGGGATACCCAGCAGCCGCCCCCAGAGGTTCGCCGCCTGACGCCGCTCGATGGGCGTCATGCTGCTCATGTTGTGCGCCATCAGACGGAAGGTGCCGCTGGCCAGGCGCTCGCGGTGATCGTCCGCGCGGTACTGGTTGAGCAGGTGCAGGCCGCCGGCGCCGAGCAGCGCCACCAGCACCAGCACGCCGAGCATGCCGCCGTAGATGCGCAGAAAGATCGAGTTCATGGAGAGCGGCGCTACACCATCGCCACGGCAGCTTCGGACACGAACAGATAGCCCTTGCCACGCACCGTCTTGATCAGCCGCGGGTGATCCGGGTCATCACCGATCTTTGGCCGAATGCGCGAGATGCGCACATCGATGGAGCGGTCCTGGCCGTCGTACTCGATGCCGCGCAACTCGGCGAAGATCTCTTCGCGGGAAAGGATTCGCCCGGGGTTGGAGGTCAGCAGCCAGAGCAAGTCGAACTCGGCGCCGGTCAGCTCGATCTGGTGCTCGCGCAGCCAGGCCTCGCGCAGCGCGCTGTCGATCACCAGCGGGCCGAACTGCAGGCGCTTGGCATTGGCCGGCGTTTCCGGCGGCTGACGGCGCAGCAAGGCGCGGATGCGCGCCAGCAACAGACGCGGACGCACCGGCTTGCAGACATAGTCGTCAGCGCCGGTTTCCAGCCCTAGCACCTGGTCGAGGTCATCGGCCCGCGCGGTGAGCATGAGGATCGGGCCATCGTAGCGGTCACGCACCCGTCGGCAGATCGACAGGCCATCCTCCCCGGGTAGCATCAGATCGAGCACCACCAGGTCCGGACGCTCCTCGATGATGCGCTCGACCGCGCAGGCGCCGTCCGACTCGATCGACACCTCGAAGCCGCCGTTGCTGTGCAGATACTCCTGCGTCAACTCGGCCAGCCGTCGATCGTCCTCGACGATGAGAATCCGCCACGTCTCTTGTTCCATCCCCGCCCCCTGTCTACGCGTCAGGCCACAAACCGAACAGCGCGCATTGTACCCAACGGCTGGACGCGAACGATGCACAAAAAGCGGGCATCGGCAAACACAACATGTTGTGTCATTGACCATCATCAAAATATGCCCGGCGGCGCGTATTTCGTCGGCATTCGGCCAAGCGCCGGAGCCATGCGGGTTGCGGCCGGACGCCCAGCTTTCACCCACAAACCGCACACACCTTATCCACAGGTTATCCCGGCAGACTGCCTTGCATTGGCCTCGAGCCAGCATTATCTTGTCGCCCTTGCGCGCCGCAGGCCCTAGATGTTGGGCCTGAACGGGCCAAGTGACACAATCGAGACATTTTCGAGCGCCAGGCTATCGCCACGCGTCTCACTGCTCTGCAACACCGTCGGCAGCCTCAGGTCAAGCATTAATGCAAGCCTTCGACAGTCGTCTCCCTGACTTCAGGCGCAGAACCAGTAGCTGTGCTCTGACCCATAACAAAACACAACATATTGTGTTGACAGTTTTTCCAGCCTGACTATCCTTCCGGCAACGACTTAGCTCGTGAGCGGCCGAGTCAGGACTATTTTCCTTGCGATACCACCATGCGCCGCCATGCGGGGCAGGTTCATGCAATAACGACGCGAGGGCCCGAACAGGCCTGCGCAGACAGACTCAGAACGCGATCAAAAAATAGAATCCGGAGCCCCCATGCAAAACCAATCCACTCGCGAGAACCCGCTGTCAGCCGATGCACCGGATCTGGCGGCTACCGCCCCGGGCCAGCTGCGCGTGATCAAGCGCAACGGTACCGTCGTCCCCTACACCGACGACAAGATCACCGTCGCCATCACCAAGGCCTTTCTCGCAGTGGAAGGCGGCAACGCTGCCGCTTCCTCGCGCATCCATGACACCGTTGCACGCCTGACCGAGCAGGTCACCGCCACCTTCCGTCGTCGCATGCCCTCGGGCGGCACCATCCATATCGAGGAAATCCAGGACCAGGTCGAACTGGCCCTGATGCGTGCCGGCGAGCAGAAGGTCGCCCGTGACTACGTGATCTATCGCGAAGCCCAGGCTGCCAAGCGCAAGAGCGCCAACGACAGCAGCGACATCGCCCAGCCGCACCCGAGCATCCGCGTGACCCGCGCCGATGGCAGCCAGCAGCCGCTGGACATGGGCCGTCTGCAGACCATCATCACCGAGGCCTGCGAAGGCCTCGCCGAAGTCGATGGCGCGCTGATCGAGCGCGAGACCCTGAAAAACCTCTACGACGGCGTGGCCGAGAAGGACGTCAACACCGCCCTGGTGATGACTGCACGCACCCTGGTCGAGCGTGAGCCGAACTACAGCCAGGTCACCGCGCGCCTGCTGATGGACACCCTGCGTGCCGAAGCCCTGGGCTTCCTCGGCATTGCCGAAAGCGCCACCCATCACGAGATGGCCGACCTCTACGCCAAGGCCCTGCCGGCCTACATCGAGAAAGGCGTCGAGTTCGAGCTGCTCGATTCCAAGCTCAAGAGCTACGACCTGGCCAAGCTGGGCGCCGCGCTGAACCACGAGCGTGACCAGCAGTTCACCTACCTCGGCCTGCAGACCCTGTACGACCGCTACTTCATCCACAAGAACGACATTCGCTTCGAACTGCCGCAGATCTTCTTCATGCGCGTGGCCATGGGCCTGGCCATCGAGGAAGAGCAGAAAGAAGCGCGCGCCATCGAGTTCTACAACCTGCTGTCGTCCTTCGACTACATGGCTTCGACGCCGACCCTGTTCAACGCCGGCACCCTGCGTCCGCAGCTGTCCTCCTGCTACCTGACCACCGTGCCGGACGACCTGGGCGGCATCTACGACGCCATCCGCGATAACGCCCTGCTCTCCAAGTTCGCCGGCGGCCTGGGCAACGACTGGACCCCGGTGCGCGCACTGGGCGCCTACATCAAGGGCACCAACGGCAAATCCCAGGGTGTCGTGCCCTTCCTGAAAGTGGTCAACGACACCGCCGTGGCGGTCAACCAGGGCGGCAAGCGCAAGGGCGCGGTCTGCGCCTATCTGGAAACCTGGCACCTGGACATCGAGGAATTCCTCGAGCTGCGCAAGAACACCGGTGACGACCGTCGTCGTACCCACGACATGAACACCGCGAACTGGATTCCGGACCTGTTCATGAAGCGCGTCTTCGACGACGGCCAGTGGACCCTGTTCTCCCCGTCCGACGTCCCCGACCTGCACGACCTCACCGGCCGCGCCTTCGAGGAGCGTTACGAGTACTACGAGGAGCTGACCAAGTACGGCAAGATCAAGCTGTTCAAGACCCTGCCGGCCAAGGACCTGTGGCGCAAGATGCTCTCGATGCTGTTCGAGACCGGCCACCCGTGGCTGACCTTCAAGGACCCGTGCAACCTGCGCAGCCCGCAGCAGCACGTCGGCGTGGTGCACAGCTCCAACCTGTGCACCGAGATCACCCTGAACACCAACAAGGACGAGATCGCCGTCTGCAACCTGGGCTCGATCAACCTGGTCAACCACATCGTCGACGGCAAGCTGGATTCAGCCAAGCTGGAGCGCACCGTGCGCACCGCCGTGCGCATGCTCGATAACGTCATCGACATCAACTACTACAGCGTGCCGCAGGCGCAGAACGCCAACTTCAAGCACCGCCCGGTCGGCCTCGGCATCATGGGTTTCCAGGACGCCCTGTACCTGCAGCACATCGCCTACGGCTCCGATGCCGCGATCGACTTCGCCGACAAGTCCATGGAAGCCATCAGCTACTACGCCATCCAGGCCTCCTGTGACCTGGCCGACGAGCGTGGCGCCTACTCCAGCTTCGACGGCTCGCTGTGGTCCAAGGGCATCCTGCCGCTGGATTCGCAGCAGATCCTCATCGAGGCCCGTGGCCAGAAGTACATCGACGTCGACCTGTCCGAATCCCTGGACTGGGCGCCGATCCGCGAGCGCGTGAAGAAAGGCATCCGCAATTCCAACATCATGGCCATCGCGCCGACCGCGACCATCTCCAACATCGTTGGCGTGTCGCAGTCCATCGAGCCGACGTACCAGAACCTGTACGTCAAATCGAACCTGTCCGGCGAGTTCACCGTGATCAACCCGTACCTGGTCCACGACCTCAAGGCCCGCGGCCTGTGGGACCCGGTGATGGTCAACGACCTCAAGTACTACGACGGCTCGGTGCAGCAGATCGAACGCATCCCGCAGGACCTGAAGGACCTGTACGCCACCGCCTTCGAAGTGGAAACCAAATGGATCGTCGACGCCGCCAGCCGCCGTCAGAAGTGGATCGACCAGGCCCAGTCGCTGAACCTGTACATCGCCGGCGCCTCGGGCAAGAAGCTCGACGTGACCTACCGCATGGCCTGGTACCGTGGCCTGAAGACCACCTACTACCTCCGTGCCCTGGCCGCGACCAGCACCGAGAAGTCCACCATCAACACCGGCAAGCTGAACGCAGTGTCCAGTGGTGGCAGCGAGGCGGCGAACTCCGCCAGCGCCGCGCCGGCTGCAGAGCCGAAGCCGGCTCCGGTGCCGCTGGCTTGCAGTATCGATAACCCCGACTGCGAAGCCTGCCAGTAACAAAGGGAGGCGGACGCATCTGGACGGCGATCGCCGCGTTGCCTGCCGAGCCGGACCCCATCACGTACAGCTGTACGCTCAGGGGTTCCGACTCGACAGGCGCCTTGCGCTCACTCGCCCAGCTCCGCCCTCGCACCGAGTGGTGCTGATTCGTAGGGTGGATGCCGCTTTTCGCATCCACCGATACGGCCAACCAAGGTCGACAGCGACCAACAAATTCCGCGCTTTTGCGTGCACAACCAAAAGCCACCCATACACCCGACCGGCCAAGCCCCGGTCCCCAATCAGGAGCAATCGCACATGCTGAGCTGGGACGAATTCGACGAAGAAGAAACCACCACCGCCGCGCCGGCCCCCGCTACCGCACAGCCGGCAAGCCAGGCCACCGCCAAGCTGGACAACGAAGCCGCCGGTTCCGTGGAAGAAGCCCGCGCCGTTGCCGCTGACGATTCCGACGCCATCGCCCGCGCCAAGCGCGCGCTGGACGAACTGGACGTGCGCGAAGGCCTCAACGAACTGGAAGGCGAAGCCGCCCGCGTGCGCGTCGACGAGAAGCGCATGATCAACGCCCGCGCCGACCTCAACCAGCTCGTCCCCTTCAAGTACGACTGGGCCTGGCAGAAGTATCTGGATGGTTGCGCCAACCACTGGATGCCGCAGGAAGTGAACATGAACGCCGACATTGCCCTGTGGAAGAGCAAGGACGGCCTCAGCGAAGACGAGCGCCGCATCGTCAAGCGCAACCTCGGCTTCTTCTCCACCGCCGACAGCCTGGTCGCCAACAACCTCGTGCTGGCCACCTACCGCCTGATCACCAACCCCGAGTGCCGCCAGTACATCCTGCGCCAGGCCTTCGAAGAGGCGATCCACACTCACGCCTACCAGTACTGCATCGAGTCGCTGGGCATGGATGAAGGCGAGATCTTCAACATGTACCACGAGATCCCGAGCGTCGCGAAAAAGGCTAGCTGGGGCCTCAAGTACACCCGCTCCATCTCCGACCCGACCTTCCAGACCGGCACCCCGGAGACCGACAAGCAGTTCCTGAAGAACCTCATCGCCTACTACTGCGTACTCGAAGGCATCTTTTTCTATTGCGGCTTCACCCAGATCCTCTCCATGGGCCGCCGCAACAAGATGACCGGCACCGCCGAGCAGTTCCAGTACATCCTGCGTGACGAGTCCATGCACCTGAACTTCGGCATCGACATGATCAACCAGATCAAGATCGAGAACCCGCACCTGTGGGACGCCGAAATGAAGGACGAAGCGACCCAGA
This sequence comes from Stutzerimonas frequens, assembly GCF_024448335.1. Classification (GTDB taxonomy): domain Bacteria; phylum Pseudomonadota; class Gammaproteobacteria; order Pseudomonadales; family Pseudomonadaceae; genus Stutzerimonas; species Stutzerimonas frequens. The sequence goes on along the minus strand of NZ_JAMOHM010000006.1, from coordinate 224,040 downwards.
TGATCCTCCAGGGCACCCAACTGGAAATCGAATACGCCCGCGACACCATGCCCCGTGGCGTGCTCGGCATGAACGCCGCGATGATGGAGGACTATCTCAAGTTCATAGCCAACCGTCGTCTGACGCAGATCGGGCTGAAGGAAGAGTATCCGGGCACCACCAACCCGTTCCCGTGGATGAGCGAGATCATGGATCTGAAGAAGGAGAAAAACTTCTTTGAGACGCGGGTTATTGAGTATCAGACGGGTGGGGCTTTGAGCTGGGATTAAATGTAAAGATTGTCGCAGAACCATAAATGAGCCCTGCTAATGCAGGGCTTTGCTTAAGAGTTTTTCACTAGGACGCCGAAAATGCTCTCTTGGGAAAAGTTGCTAAACCCTGTTCGCAGGAAAGATCTTCATGGCTCAAGCGAGACCATAGGCACTGCTTCGAAAAGAACAGAGATCGAGCGTGATTACGATCGCATTCTGTTCGCAACACCAACTAGGCGCCTAGCTGATAAAACGCAAGTATTTCCAATGGAGGAAAACGACTCTGTCAGGACTCGTCTGACTCACTCACACGAAGTCAGCAACCTAGCCAGGGGAATTGGTATTCAGCTTGCGTTTGAGCATGCAGAACGGGTTTTTGGGCCAGACCACGAAAAGCTAAACGTTAAAAGGAACATTCCTCCTTTATTAGCTGCCGTAGGACTAGCACACGACTTGGGCAACCCTCCGTTCGGGCACCAAGGCGAATTAGCAATGCAACAATGGTTTGCGGAGCGGAATGATGAAAATTTTGACCTCGATTTCCTAGAGTTCGACGGCAATGCTCAGACGTTCAGGCTACTGACTCGGCTACAGGTGTTAAACGATCAATTTGGTTTAAACCTCACGCTCGCAACATTGGCGGCATTATTAAAGTACCCGAGCATTTACGGCTCAGAAAATAAAGGCGGATTCAAAAAGGCCGGGATATTCAAAAGTGAACGAAGCATAGTTCAAGAAGTATGGGAACATACTGGACTATCTGAAGGCATAAGACACCCCCTCGCATATATCATGGAGGCTTGTGACGATATCGCCTATTCAGTTATTGATGCGGAAGATACAGTCAAGAAAGGCTACGCATCTTTCTATGATCTCATGGATTACCTCGACAGTAATTCGCATCAAGACGAGGTCATCGAAAGAGTCATTACCTCATCCAAACGTAAAAATGAAGAGTTCAGAAAGGAAAACCTTAGCTCTCGCGAGCTGAACGACATATCGATGCAAATGTTTCGCGTGACAGCGATTTCTGAAATGGTTAATTCAGCAATCAGTGTTTTTGTAGAAAAAGTTGACGACATAATGAGCGGAGAAATTGCCCCCGGCTTCGAAATCATTAAAAACTCCAGCTGCCGCCACCTTTGCGCAACGACCAAAAAATTTGATTTTCACTTTGGTTTCCAACATAAAGATGTGTTAAAGCTCGAGTTGCAAGGGAGCAATCATATAAAAAGCATGATGGACATGCTCTGGGACGCTGTTTCCAAAGGCGAAAGCAGAGATCACCCATTCGAGCGTTACGTTTTCGGAGCCATTTCAGAAAACTACAGGAGAGTCTACAAGGACGCTGTTACGACTGGAGGCCATGAAAACCCGAACTACCCAAAAGCGCAATTAATTTGCGACGCACTCTCCGGAATGACTGAGTCATACCTCATTAAGAAGCATAACGAATTTAGATCATTGACAGGCTTCTCCCAATAGCATGCGAGCAGTCGCCTCATTCTCTAACCTAAAGTCTAGGGTAGAAAGGTTTTTTGATACCGCACCCAAACGGCCAATGACCAAAAACCAAATCCCCCTAGACTTAAATGATACTTCCACGAAGACGGGAGGCGCCGCCTATGCCTTCAAAAAGCCAAAAGATTTTATTGAATTAATATCCAAGAACTCCCCCTACTCTGACATCTATCTTTTTGGAGGAATACTCCGCGACATAGCCATGTTCGGAAAAAAAGGTTTCTGCTCAGATATTGACATAGTCATAGATGGGAACTGGGAAGACTGTTTTAATATAATCTCAAACCTTGGACTCACACCGAACAAATTCGGCGGCTACAGACTAACTGTCGCCGGCTGGCCAATTGACATATGGCACGCAAAGGACACATGGGCTGTAGCTCGCGGCTTCGTAAAATACGAATCAATTCATTCCCTAACCAAAACAACAATTCTAAACTGGGATGCCATACTAATGAACTGGCGCTCCCGTGAAGTCATTTGCGATTCTAGCTACCTAGAAAGCTTAGAAAGAAAAAAAATGGATATAGTGCTTTTGCACAACCCAAACCCCAAAGGAGCTGCCGTCAGGGTCTTTAGACATTTATGTCTTAAAGATGCGAGAAGCATAACGCAAAGCACAGCCCTTTACTTAATTAATACAACAAAACAGTTTTCGCTGCGTGAGCTAAAAGAATACGAGCTTTATAGTTACAGCAATACGTTTATCGAGCCCAGCATTTATGAACTTTTTAAAAAAGCCCAAGAAATTGAGGCACTATCTACAAGAGACCGCATCGACGAAGCTGCAAAGCTTTTACTTATGCAAGGCGTAGCACCCTCTTTTAAACAAATGCACTGGGACTTTTCTTGAGCTTCTCCTTTCTATGCAACTAGAAATGAGCCACACAAAAGTGAACAGTTTATTTTCAGGTGATGGCGCGCTGCTTGATGCCCCCGCCACGCTTTCCTCGTCCCAACCGGCAGATTTCGCCTGCACGGCGAGTCACTTTCTCTTGTCTGGCCAAGAGAAAGTAACAAAAGAGAAAGGCCACCCCGACATCCGGGTCTGACCTCCGGCCAGACTTCCCTCGCTCCGGCGCTGCTCCGGGGGCCGGCTTACAAGGGCCATCCTTGGCCCTTTATGCGGGGGCGCCTAGCCCTCTCGCCGCATCCATGCGGCTCGTCCCCCTACGCAACACCTCCACTCGGCCTCCTGACAGGGATCGGAGTCCGAGTCGCCCGAGAGTCCTTTGGATTATTTATTTCTTCTGCACGGACCGGCAGGCAACACCAACCGCCCCTTCAGGAGGGTGAGCGGAATCGCCGTGGAAGGGGTTGAGCGGCATGGATGCCGCGAGAGCCGCGATGGGCCAGGGATGGCCCTTCGCGGCGTGCCCCTGGAATGGCGATGGAGCAAACGAACCCGGAGCGAAGCGCAGGGCCGGATGTAGGGGCAAGCCCTTTTGGTTCCTTTTGGCGGGGCCGGCCATCCGGGCGACTGCCAAAAGGGACCCGCCCAGCAGGGCGGAACCAATGTATCAAGCAGCTCGGAACCAGCAGCGGCACGGACGCAAACAACCAGCGAAGCTACAACTCACACAACCCACCCGGCACCTTCATCACCCACTCCCTCACCGCCCGAACCGTCGGATCATCCCGACGGCTCTCCGGATATACGAGGTGAAACGGCTTGCCCTCCATCTCCGGCCCGAATGGCTGCACCAGCCGCCCGTCCCTCAGTTCGTCCTCGATCAGCTGCCGACTCATCAGCGCCACACCCTGCGCGCCGAGAGCGGCGGAGATGGCGTGGGTCTCGTCGGAGAAGACCAGCCCGGCGCTGACGTCCAGCCCCGGCACGTTGGCGAGCTTTTGCCACGACGCCCAATGAATCGGCGCGGACAAGGCGGCTTGCGCACGGAAGTGGATCAACGGGTGTTTGGGCAGCTCGGCTACATCACGCAAGCCGAGGTGCGGACTGCAGACCGGGACGAAGGTGTTGTCGAACAGCTTCTCCGCCACCAGCCCGGGCCAGCGGCCGTCGCCGTAGCGGATGGCGATATCCGCCGTGACGCCATCCAGCGCGACCGGTTCATGGGAGGTGTGAAAGCGCAGGTCGATATCCGGGTGGGAATCGCGTAGCAGGCAGACCCAGGGCACCAGCCAGCGCACCGCGATGGCCGGTGTGGTGCTGAGGGTGATCGCCTGGCGGCAGGGCTTAGCGCTGAGGCGTTCGACCGTGGCACTGATGCTGTCGAACGCCGTCTCCAGCGTCTGTTGCAGCTCCCGTCCCGGCTCGGTCAGCTCCAGCTTGCGCGGTTTGCGCAGGAACAGCGCCACGCCGAGCGACTCCTCCAGCGAGCGAATCTGGTGGCTGATCGCCGTAGCCGTGACGGACAGCTCCTCCGCAGCCTGTTTGGCGCTCTCGTGGCGAGCGGCGGCTTCGAAGGCGCGCAAGGCGGAAAGCGAGGGTAACCAACGGTGCGCCATGGCTGAGTTTCTCTCATCTGTAGTTGGAAGAAATGGTCGTTTGCCGCTCGTACAGCCTAGCCCTAGGCTGGATTTACCGCGAACGACAGATGAATTCAATCACAGGAGAATCGCCATGACACACCTTCTGCACCTCGACGCCAGCGCCCGCCCCGGCCTTGCCGGCAAGGACGAACACGGTTCTCACAGCCGCAACCTCAGCCAGCGCTTCATCAGTCAATGGTTGGAGCGTCGCCCGCAGGATGGCGTGACCTACCGGGACATCGGCCAGAACCCGCCCTCTTTCGTCAGCCACGACTGGATCGCGTCGGCCTTCACGCCAGAGGAGCGTCAGCAACCCTGGATGAAGGATGCCCTGGCCGAAAGCGACAGGCTGGTGGACGAACTGCTGGCGGCCGATGTACTTGTCATCGGCACGCCGCTCTACAACTTCGGCATGCCGGCGGCGCTCAAGGCCTGGATCGATCAGGTGGTGCGCCTGAACCGCACGGTCGGCATGGACGAGAGCAACCCGCTCGATCCCTACGTGCCCATGCTGGGGGATCGGGAGCGGCACGCGGTCATCCTCACCGCCCGGGGCGGCGTAGGCTTCGGCCCCGGCGGCGCGATGGCGCACATGAACCATCTGGAGCCGAACCTGGCGACCGCGCTGGGTTTCATCGGAATCACCCGCATCCATCAGATCGCCATCGAAGGCCAGGAAATCGGTGGCGAGCTGCTGGCCAGTTCGGTGGCCGAGGCGCTGCGTCAGGTCGATGCGCTGGTCAGCACACTCCAGGCAACCGTCGAGGCACCCTTGCCTGACGCTCACCGGCAGGCAGAGTGCGCTGCGATGTAGCGGGCCATGCGTGGAAAGCATTCCGTTTTCCACGCTACGCTCTACGGCCGACACGGGTGGAGACAGCGGAGCACGCATGGCGACCGATACCAGCTTCATGCAATACGTGGCCGAACAGATCGACCTTGGCGGCAGGCTGAGTTACCGGAAGATGTTCGGCGAGTACGCCGTCTACCTGGATGAAAAGGTCGTCGCGCTGGTCTGCGACAACAGCCTGTTCATCAAGCCCACCCCGGCGGCCGCAGCGCTTGCGCCGCAGTTGCCGCAGCGGCCGCCTTACCCTGGCGCAAAGGTGTATCCGGTAGCCGACGAGCTACTGGACGATGCCGACGTGCTGCGCCACCTGGTGATCGAGACGGCGCAGCACTTGCCGGTCCCTGCACCGCGCAAGCCGAGGAAGAAAACGCCAGATAAGGCTGCCCCGTAGCGGCAGACTGCATCGTTCGTAGCATCGATCGCCCTGCGGCGTCACCTGGCCAGTCGCATACCGCCCGGTACAATGCGCCATTTTTCGTACCGCCCCGGAGCACCGCCATGTTCACCCTCACCCACCTCGACACCCCGCCGCCGGAATCGCTGAAAAGCCAGGTGCTGCAGATGGTGGTGGATTATCTCGGTGACATCAGCCCGGTTTCGCTGCAGCCCAGCAACCCGCTGTATCAGCTGTACCAGTACGTGGTGGGTTTCGAGGTGCACCGCTACCTGGACAGCATGGACGGTGCGCAAGCCGGCAAGCCCGAATTGATCATGGCGCTGGATGCGGACGACCCGGCTATCCTGCTCGGCTTCGCGTTGTACCTGCCCTATCTGGATGATCCCGACGCCTGTGCGCTGGTTTATCTGGCGGTGCAGGCCGAGCATCGCCGGCGGGGCATCGGTCGGGCCATGGTCGACGCGATGGTGGCGCGCTATCCCCATGCCGAAGTGGCCTGCGTAGCGAGCAAGGTGCCCTATTTCCAGAAGCTCGGTTTTCAGCCACTGGCGGCGCGCGGCCCACAGGTGGTGATGAATACGCGAAACGAGGCTTCGAACGGTGCGGTGGCGGTGCAGGATCTGGAGCCGATATTCCAGTCCAAGGAAGTCCGGCAGATCTACAGCTACCTGGTGCAGCAGAACGGCCGCAAGGCGATGAGCGAGGCGGAGAGACAGCGCGACCGGCTGCTCGATCAGTTGGCACAGCAGGCCAGTCATCTGATCGATGCCCACACCTCGGCCAAGCGCCTGCATTGACTGCCCCGCCAAACTCGCCGCGGGCGCGATCTGCTGATCAGCGCTTCACGCAGACGAATAGCGCGTTCCCTGAAACCTCGTCCCAGGGCACGATCTTTTCGTAGTCATGCTCGAGCACATGCACTTTGAAGTACGGCGCCAGCAGCGCGCGCAACTCGGCAAAGCTCACTGCCACCATCGCGTGTTCGTCGTTCCATACCTGGCTCTGATCGGCGGCGGTTCTGCCGATGCGCAGCCTCAGCTGTTGCTGCTCCCCTTCCCCCGGGTAGTGCCAACCCGAGCTGAAGGTGAACAGGCCGTCCGCATGCCGGGCCGTGTGCGAGACGAATGACGCGTTGTCGATCCGGCGCTTGTCCACGGCGTTGAAGCAGAACAGCCCGCCGGGGGCCAACGCGGCATGCGCGCTGGCGATGCACGACTCGAGTCTGGTCAGCCCGGCGCTGTAGTGGATGGAGTAAAGAAAGCAGGTGATCAGATCGGCCGGCTGCTCGACTGCAAAGCCACACATGTCCTGCAGGGAAAACTGCGCTTCCGGACAGCGTGCGGCGGCTCTGTCCAGCATCGGCTGGTTGATGTCGACCCCGCCGCTGGTATAGCCGGCATCGATGAAATGCCGGACGTGCGGGCCAGTGCCGCAGGCGAGGTCCAGATGCCTCGTCCCGCCGTTGCCGAACAGCTGCTGCAATCGCTGGACACAGTGGCTTTGCGCCCGGTAGTCGATGTCCGCGCACATGAGGTCGTAGTAACCCGACAAGTCGGTATAGAGAGCATCGCCGGGCATGATGACCTAAAGTGCGGGGTCGATGGGGCGCGCATATTATCCCGGTCGGCTGCGATTCGCCCGGCATTTGCGCTTGAGCCGACGCGTCCATACGGGTTGCTCAGCTTTACGGGTCTAAAGCTCACCGCCTTTTTGAGCGGGCTGGACTCGCCCGATCACGCTCAGGCAGGGGCGACCGGCCCCGCGAGCCTGTCCAGGCACAGCTGTTCCATGCTGGCGGCCCAGGCCTGCATGCGATCCGCTTCGAGTTGCACCAGCATGGCGTAGCGGCGCCCGCCCCATACCGAAAGATGCAGCGCTTCCAGGGTTGCCGGCGAGGGACGCACCGGAAGGTCAGGCGCCGCATCGATGACACGGTGCCAGGCGCCCAACAGATCCTCGTAGGCCCGACGCTGATGCTTGGGCTCGGCCACCAGCGTTTCCAGTTCGAGCATGTCCGGGTGGAACCAGGGCAGCCGTGACTCGACCCCGGCAAGGGTGCGGACCAGTCGCCGGATGCGCTCGGGCCAGGCAAGCGCGGTTGGCGCTACGGCTTGCGCGTCGATGGCCTCCAGCAGCTGCTCGACGCAATAACGCACGTAGCCCGAGTGCAGCGCGTGCTTGTTAGGAAAGTAGTCATACAGGGTGCCGATGGCCACGCCGGCTTCCAGGGCAACCGCGCGGGTCGTCAGTCGAGACCAGCCGTCGCGCTGCCATATCCGAACATAGGTGTCGAAAATCGCCTGAACGGTGGCCTTGGCGCGCTGCTGAGTCGGCCGTTTGAGCGGCTTGGCGCTCGGCAATCGTGTGCTCATGAAATCCGAACCCGGCGGTGAAACGAAAGGGATAGAGTCGAAGTCGTCCATTTACGAACCCAAGGTGCCATCGATGAGCGTCATCCGCCAGTTGCAGAACAACAAGAAAGACATGCAGCAGACCCGCATTCAGACCCGACCGATGCCGGAACCCGGCGAAGCCCTGCTGCGTATCAGCCGGCTGGCACTGACCACGAACAATGTCACCTACGCCGCGTTCGGCGAGACGCCTCACCTGCGCTATTGGGACTTCTACCCCACCGGCGATGGCGAGTGGTTTCACATGCCGGCGTGGGGCTTCGCCGAAGTCGTGGAGAGTACCGTCGATGGCCTGGCGAAGAGCGAACGCTTCTACGGCTTCTGGCCGATTGCCAGCCATGTCGTGATGCAGCCGGTACGCGTCTCCGAGCGCGGTTTCTATGACGGTGCCGAGCATCGACTGGAACTCACCTCGGCCTACAACCAGTACCAACGCATCAGCAGCGACGCCGCCTATCGCGCCGAGAGCGAAAACTACCAGATGCTGCTGCGACCACTGTTCATCACCTCGTTCATGCTGGCCGATTTCCTCGACGACAACGCCTTCTTCGGCGCGCGCCAGATCCTGATGTCGAGCGCCTCGAGCAAGACCGCGTACGGCACGGCGTTCTGCCTGCAGGACAACCCGGCCGTGCAGCTGATCGGGCTGACTTCCGCCGGCAACACTTCGTGCAAGGCCTGGGTTGCTACCATCAGGCCTTGGGCTACGACCAGCTCGCTTCGCTGGACCCGAGCGTGCCCACGCTCTACGTCGACTTCTCCGGCAGCGCCGATCTACGCCGGCAGATCCACAGCCATTTCAAGGATGCGCTGGTGTACGACTGCTTCGCCGGGTCAGCTCAGAACCACGAATACAGAAAGACGGACGCAACGCTGGCCGGTCCGCAGCCACAGCCCTACTTCGCGCCCTATCAGATCAAGAAACGCAACGCCGACTGGGGCCCTGCCGAGGTAACCCGCCGCTTCAACGAGGCGCAGCTGGCCTTTATCGCTCAGGTTAGCGATGCGCAGCAGACCTGGATGCAGGTGCACGAACACGCTGGTCTGGAGTCCGCACAGGCGCTGGCCGAATCCCTGATCAAAGGCGACATCAATCCGCTGGAGGGTCACGCCGTGGTGCTCGACTGACCAGGTAATCGGATAACCACAGCGAGCGCGACCGGTCGATGCAGCTGGCGTATATCGAGCCAATCGCTAGCCTGACTATCGGGCTTTCTTTGCGGGGAACGATCATGACTGGCGACGAGATCGCTGATTGCTACCGGGGCTACATCGCCTGTCTGAACGCCAGGCGCTGGGCGGAGCTGGAGCGCTTCGTCGATGACGAGGTGCACTACAACGGCCAGTTCGTCGGGCTGGACGGCTATCGCCAGATGCTTGAGGCCGACGTTCGGGCGATCCCCGACCTGCAGTTCAATATCGGGCTGCTCATCGTCGAACCGCCCCATGTGGCGGCACAGCTGCGGTTCGATTGCACCCCCACAGGCGAGCTGTTTGGCTTTGCAGTGAATGGCAGGCGAGTCGTCTTTACCGAAGACGTCTTCTACGAGTTCCTCGAGGGAAAGATCCGCAACGTGTGGTCGGTAATCGACAAGGAGGCAGTTGGCGATCAGCTCTGAGGACGATGACAGCTCGCATCCCATGTGGGCGAAGACAAACGCGTGGTAATCGCGCCCGTTCATTTTTCCGCTTCGGCACGCACCGCACGTCATGACCCTTCGTTGGTTCCACGGCTTTCGCTGACGCGACACGGAAGTCGCTCAAGCGCCCGCACTCTTCGCCGATATCGGAAGCACAACTAGATCGATTGGATGCCCTGCATGTTTAGTAGCCGCTTGAAAAAGGATTTGGAAGCCAAGGACGCCGAGCTGGCGATCCTGCGCCAGCTCATGGGCAAGATGAACAGTGACATGCTCTCGCTCACGCTGGATGCAGATTCCAGGATCTGCGCGTTCAATGATCGATTCGCCCGAACCTTGGGTTACTCGCACGGGCACCTCCAAGGCCGCCCTCTGGCCGAAATCGTTCCGCCCTATGTGAAGAACCTGCCCTGCTTTCACAACTTTCGCGCCGCCGTGGCCAAGCTCGAGCCGATCAGCGATGACTATCGCTACCTGCGAGCCGATGGCAGCCTCGCCTGGCTGAAGATCCACTGGTATCCCATCGCATCCGCCGACGGAAAGCTTTCGCATATTCAGGGCTTCGGCAGCGACATCAGCGAGGCCGTATACCGGGCGAAGGAGAACGAGGCATTCATCAGCGCCCTGCTGCGCTCGACCGCGGTTATCCAGTTCAATCTGGACGGAACGGTGGTCACGGCCAACGAGCAGTTCCTCCAGACCATGGGCTATTCGCTCGCGGAGCTCAAAGGCAAGCACCACAGCCTGTTCTGCATGCCGGAAGATGCCGCTTCGGCCGATTACAAGGCTTTCTGGCAGAAGCTCAATCGCGGCGAGTACATCGCCGACCGTTTCAGGCGTGTCGACCGCAATGGCCGTGAGGTCTGGCTGGAGGCGACTTACAACCCGGTGCACGACACCGAAGGCAACCTCTACAAGGTGGTCAAGTTCGCCAACGTGGTGACCGATCAGGTCATGCGTGAAGCCGAGGTGCGACAAGCCGCGGGCGTCGCCTACGACATCTCGCTGCAGACCGACGTCAGTGCCGAGCGCGGCGCCAGTGTGGTGAAGGACACCCTGGTGACGATGCAGAAGATCACCGACCAGGTGCAGTCCGCCACCGATGGCATCGAGGCGCTCGGCAAGCAGTCGCTGCTGATCAGCTCCATCGTCCAGACCATTGGCGGCATCGCCGCACAGACCAACCTGCTGGCGTTGAACGCGGCCATCGAGGCGGCCAGAGCTGGCGACCAGGGTCGCGGCTTCGCGGTAGTGGCCGACGAGGTTCGGCAGCTGGCTGCGCGCACGAGCACCGCTACCGACGAGATCGTCAATGTGGTGCAACAGAACCAGGCGCTGGCCGACGAGGCGGTGCGCAACATGTTCGCCAGCCGCGAACAGGCGGTGCAGGGCCTGGGGCTGGCCAACCAGGCCGGTGCGGTGATCGTCGAGATTCAGGACGCCGCCAAGCAGGTGGTCAGCGCGGTCGAACGGTTCGCCAAGGAACTCTGACGACCTAACGCCAGGACACGCCCCCGGCCCCTGGAGCTGTTACGGCTGCTCGACATGCGCGGCAAAGCCGACCTGCGCTGGCGCCACGTCGGCCCTGAGCGTTAGCGCCGGAATGTCGTAGTCGCCGCCGTTCTGTTTGCGATAGGCGATGGGCTCAGTGCGCCAGAGGTGGTCCAGGCGCTTGCCCAGTTCGTCGCGGAGTGTCTCGAATCGGGCCGGATCGATACGGCTGGTCCGGTGCACCAGAAACGCTGGCAGCACATCGAAGCCCGGGTAATGCAGGATGCCGTGATGAATGGGGAACAGTAGGTCGTCGATGGGCCCGTTGATCCCCCGCGGGCTGTAGTGTGATTCCCAGCCACCGGTCGTCACGATCAGCATGGCCCGCTTGCCCACCATCGAACCCTCGCCGTAACGATCGCCCCAGCGCGCATCCGAGTGCTCACCGACGCCATAAGCGAAACCGTAGGCATATACCCGGTCGACCCAGCCCTTGAGGATTGCCGGCATCGAGAACCACCAGAGCGGGAACTGCAGGATCAGCGCATCCGCCCAGCGCAGCTTGTCCTGCTCGGCCGCGATGTCAGAACTCTGCCGGCCACTGGCGAACGCGCGTCGGGAATCCTCGGAAGCATCGAAACGCGCTTCGGGGTCGCGATCCAGGCTGTCGCCGGCATCGATCGCGGCCTTCCAACCCATGGAATACAAGTCGGAAACCTGGACCTGATGGCCAGCCGCCTGCAGGCGTTGTACGGCGAATTCCTTCAGCGCGCCATTCAACGAGCGCGGTTCGGGATGGGCATAAACAAGCAGAACATTCATGGGAAACCTCCGTAGCGGGACGGCTGCAGAATGTGGCTTGCCGAGGTATGTTTGAAATGAATAAGCCATATCTCAGGTATTGCCGTGAATAATCTCAGACGCCTCGATCTGAATCTGCTGGTGACCCTGGACGTGTTGCTGGCCGAGCATAATGTCACCCGCGCCGCAGAGCGTCTGAATTTTTCCCAGCCCTCGGTGAGCGTGCACCTGGCCAAGCTGCGGGACATCTTCGACGATCCTCTGCTGATACCTGGGCCACGAGGCATGCGGCCGACCGCACGGGCTGAAGCCTTGCGCGAGCCCCTGCGTCTGGCGCTGGAGGCGCTGGAGCAAGCCGTCGCCCCAGCCAGCCCGTTCGACCCTGGCGCGGCGCAGAACGTCTGGCGCATCGCAGCCAGCGACTATGGCGAGTCCGCCATTGTGCTGCCCGCTCTGGCCGGCCTGCGCACCGCCGCACCGGGCACACGCATCGCCGTGGTAGAGATGCAGCCTTCGCGCATCGCCCGCCAGGCTGAACAGGGTGATATCGACCTCGCCTTACACACCGTCGACGGATCGCCATCCAACCTGCGCCGCCGCGTTCTGTTCACCGAGCGTTACGTGCTGGCCGGCCGTGCCGGGCATCCGCACCTGCGGCGACGGCCGACGCTAGAGCAGTTCTGCGCACTGGATCAGGTGATCGTCTCGCCGGATGGCGGCGGCTTTCACGGTGCCACCGACGATGCCCTGGCCGCGCATGGTCAGCAACGACGCGTGGTGCTGTCGGTGCCGCACTTCCTGTTCCTGCGCTCGGTGCTGGAAAGCACTGACCTGGTGGCCATGCTGCCCGAAAGGCTGGTTGAGGGCGCCGCCCTGCAGGTCGTCGAGGCGCCGCTGGAGATTCCCGGCTACGAAATGGCCATGCTCTGGCATGAGCGCGCCCACCGCGACCCGGCCCATCAATGGCTGCGCGAGCAGATCGCTAATGCGGTATAGCCGCCTTACCAGGTAACTGCCGGCCGGGATGCAGCGGCGTGAAAACCGATGTGGCGCTGCGGCGGCGCCTGAGGCGCCGCCGCCCTTCTTACGCCGAGAGCTTCTGGCTGAAGTTGTCGGCCGGCTTGCCGATGTCGAGCCGGTCGGCGTTCATCACCTTGTCCCAGGCCTTGACGAAGTCGTGGACGAACTTCTCGTTGCCATCGGCCATGCCGTACACCTCGGCCTGGGCACGCAGTTCCGACTGCGAGCCGAAGATGAGGTCGACGCGGGTGGCCGTCCAGGTGGGCTGGCGAGTCTTGCGGTCCAGGCCCTGGAAGCGGTTCTTGTGCTCGGTGGCGGTCCACTCGTTCTTCATGTCCAGCAGGTTGACGAAGAAGTCGTTGGACAGCACGCCGACGCGCTGGGTGAACACGCCTTCCTGGCTACCACCGGCGTTGGTGCCCAGCACGCGCATGCCGCCAACCAGCACGGTCATCTCCGGTGCGCTCAGGCGCAGCAGGTGCGCCTTGTCCACCAGCGCTTCCTCCGGCGCCATGAAGCTGGACTCGTGGTAGTAGTTGCGGAAGCCATCGGCCGCCGGGCGTAGCGCTTCGAAGGACTGCGCGTCGGTCCACTCCTCCTCGGCATCCATCCGACCTGGCGTGAACGGCACGCTGATGTCCACGCCGCCGTCCTTCGCCGCCTTCTCGACCGCCGCGCAACCGGCTAGCACGATCAGGTCGGCCATGGAGACTTTCTTGCCGCCGGTGGCCGAAGCGTTGAACGCGCTCTGGATCTCGCCGAGCTTCTCCAACACCTTGGCCAGCAGTGGCGGGTTGTTGATTTCCCAGTCCTTCTGCGGGGCGAAGCGGATGCGTGCACCGTTGGCGCCGCCGCGCTTGTCGGAACCCCGGTAGGTCGAGGCCGACGCCCAGGCCACCGACACCAGTTCGGAGACGGAAAAGCCCATGCCCAACAGCTTTTGCTTCAGTGCGGCGATGTCGCCCTCGTCGATCAGCGGATGGTCGCACTCGGGGATCGGGTCTTGCCAGATCAGCGGCTCCTTCGGCACCAACGGGCCGAGGTAGCGGCCGATGGGGCCCATGTCGCGGTGCGTCAGCTTGAACCAGGCCTTGGCGAAGGCGTCGGCAAACTCGTCCGGGTTTTCCAGGAAGTGCCGGGAGATCTTCTCGTACTCAGGATCGAAGCGCAGCGACAGGTCCGTGGTCAGCATGGTTGGCTTGCGCTTCTTGTTCGGGTCGAAGGGGTCCGGAATGATTTCCGGCGCGTCCTTGGCTTCCCACTGATGCGCGCCGGCCGGGCTCTTGGTCAGCTCCCACTCGAAGTTGAACAGGTTCTCGAAGAAGTAGTTGGACCAGCGCGTCGGGGTCTGGCTCCAGATCACTTCCAGGCCGGAGGTGATCGCATCGGCGCCGATGCCGGTCTTGAAGCGGCTGCGCCAGCCCAGGCCCTGGTCCTCGATCACCGCGCCTTCCGGTTCCGGCCCCATCAGCGAGGGATCGCCGGCGCCATGAGTCTTGCCGAAGGTATGGCCGCCAGCGATCAAGGCCACGGTCTCGTAGTCGTTCATGGCCATGCGCGCGAAGGTTTCACGGATGTCGATGGCCGCCGCTTTCGGGTCCGGGTTGCCGTTGGGGCCTTCCGGATTCACGTAGATCAGCCCCATCTGCACCGCACCCAGGCCGGGGTGCAGCTGGCGTTCACCGCTGTAGCGCTCGTCGCCCAGCCAGGTGCCTTCCGGCCCCCAGTAGAGCTCTTCCGGCTCCCAAGTATCGGCGCGCCCGCCGCCGAAGCCAAAGGTCTTGAAGCCCATGGATTCCAGCGCGACGTTGCCGGTGAGCACGAACAGGTCGGCCCAGGACAGCTTGCGGCCGTATTTCTGCTTGATCGGCCAGAGCAGGCGCCGCGCCTTGTCCAGCGAGGCGTTGTCCGGCCAGCTGTTGAGCGGGGCGAAGCGCTGCTGGCCGCCGCCGGCGCCGCCGCGGCCGTCGGTGATCCGGTAGGTCCCGGCGCTGTGCCAGGCCATGCGGATGAACAGGCCGCCGTAGTGGCCGAAATCGGCTGGCCACCAGTCCTGCGAATCGGTCATCACCTTGTGCAGGTCGGCGATCACCGCGTCGAGATCGAGCGAATTGAAGGCGGCGGCGTAGTCGAAATCGCCACCGTAAGGATTGGAGCGTGGGGAATGCTGGTTGAGCGACGTCAGGCTGAGCGCCTCGGGCCACCAGTCCCGGTTGGTGATGCGCTTGCGTGGCGTGCCGGCACCATGACCGAAGGGGCAACCACCACTCGCGCTGTTTTCTCCAGACTCGGCGTTCATCTTCTGTTCCTCACGGCTGGTTATGGTCCAGGTGCGCCCAGGCACCGCTCAGGAAAACGTAGCACCGGGATCGAAGGGCGGATGCGAGCGGAACGCCGGCTTACCCTGTTCCGGTACGGCCGGATGCCGACGCACGTGCGGCAAAGCCCCGATTTAGACGCGTTACGTAGTCCGACAACGTCCCTGTAGCGACGACCATGAAACTTCCCTATCGAGGTGATAGAAGGTCTTTCACCTTGAGCAGGATCCCGTGCGTGGACAACGCTTCGCTTGTTGCTGGAAGATGTCCGCCGATCGAGCCGCCTGCCGCCAGCCAGGCCCTTGCATGAAGGGCGGCGACTTCAGCCAACGTGAATTGAACGAGCACAGCATGAAGACACTTTCGACTCTGGGCATTGCCCTCGCCCTTGCCGCACCTGCGGCACATGCGCAGCAATTGCAGGTCACGCTCAACGGGCTGCAGCATGATCGGGGCCAGGTGGCCGTGGCGGTGTATTCCGATGCCAAGAGCTTCCGCAAGGACAACCAGGCCTTCACCGCACGGAAGGCCAAGGCCGAAGCCGGTACCGTGACCGTTACATTCGACGATGTGCCGCCCGGCCGCTACGCCGTACTGGCCTATCACGACGAGAACGACAACGGTCGGCTGGACCTGCGCTTCGGCATGTTCCCCACCGAAGGCTACGGACTATCGAACAACCCAAAGGTGATGGGCCCACCGTCCTACGAGGACAGCGCCTTCGCGGTGACCGCCGACGATCCCGCACAGATTGAGCTGAAGATGCGCTACTAGCGACCGTCGACTCGGCCCCGACTCGCCGCCAACGGCTCGCGGTCAAACGCGGCGATCGCTCAACGACAATTACCGGCACAACCGCCGCGGGCACAGGCTGGGGCTTCCGGGTTCTTCAGCACCCGGCTGTTCACCACCCCGGCGGCGGTCATCAGCCGGGTCACCGGCGCATCGTCTGGAATCGACACATCCTCGGCCAGCGCACAGGCGGCGCGCAGCTCGCCCCAGGTCTTCGGACGCAGGGCCATGGGATGGCGGACTTCATAAACCTGACCGTTGGCTTCGCAGCGATAGTCGTAGGTCGGCATGGTTTTCCCCTCGTTTGTTGCGCAGATCGGCTCAGGGCTCCGTTGCCCGGCCGCGGATCACGCATGATTGTACGAGCAAATCCGTCCCGCACTCAGCTCCTGCCGCGCTGCGCCGCGCCGGTTGGCGCCCTCGCCAGCAGAAACTTGCGGACAGCATCCACAAATGGCAACACGATCAGGCTGTAGAGCGTCAGGTAGCGGAACAGCAAGTAGGCAACGGCATAGGACACCCCGAGGAAAAGCAGGCCCAGCCGACCGTTGAGGTCGAACAGGCTGCTGAACTGCAGCAGGATCGGGTCAAGAACATAGTGCTGGAATGATTCGGAAACGCCCACGCCCGGCCGCCTCGGAAAAAAGGTGGCAGATTATAGAAGCGTGCGGAACCATTCGTATATGCGAACGCTTATCAGACAAAAGTTGCAGACGACTTGCTCGTCTCGGTGCGGTTACCCATCAGCACGCGGCAACGGAAACAGCCCCGCCGTAGCGGGGCTGCGGGTGATTCGACAGGGAGCGCCGGCCCTCCACGAAACGCGAACAGCGCTTACTTGCTCATCACCAGGGCAAAGCCCACCAGGATGCCGGCCAAGGCTATCAGCCAGCCGATCCGGTGGGCGCGATTCTTTTCTGCTTGCCGGACGGGGTCGACGGGCTTCTTCTTTCTCACGATGGGGCTGCCTCCATTGAACACTGCTGCTGCGCAGCGCGCCTTTTTAGGCTGGGCAGCGCCAATTGTCCAGTCGGGGTGCCAAGCGTCGGGCGGCCAGGCCAGGATTATCCGAGCGGGCTCTGACCCGGACTCGCTTCGTCGTCGGAGTCGTCATCCGGCTCGGTATCGTTCTCGCCCGAATCCGGAACATCGCCGTATTCGTCGTAGTCCGGCGGCGTCAGGCCGTCCTTGAGCGGGTCGTCTGGGTCGATCATGGCAGCGGGCCTTTGCTGGTGGCGTGTAGATAGCCTTGGAGCCGCCGACCGCGCCGGAGGTTCGCCAGAACCGGCAAAACTCATCCATCAATCGGCCGCCGACAGCGCTTCGATGATGCGGCACTCGCGGACCGACGACTCGCTGCAGCCTGCCAGGCGCTGCAGCTCCGCTTCGAGCCGCTGCAGGTCGGCGATGCGCTGACGTACCTGCACCAGATGCGTCTGTACCAGGCGATCGACGTCGGTGCAGGCATGTCCCGGCTGGTCGGCCAGCTCGACCAGCGTGCGGATTTCGTCGAGGGAAAACCCGAGCTCCCGCCCGCGCTTGATGAAGCGCAATCGGGCCGCGTCCTGCTCACTGTAGGTGCGGTAGCCGGACGACGTCCGCGCCGGCGCCGCGAGCAGCCCGATGCGCTCGTAGTAGCGGATGGTTTCCACGTTCACCGCGGTGGCCTGACTGAGCTTGCCGATGGTTAGAGGCATGACTTGACCCTGTAGCTGCTACAGGGTTTAGCGTATCGCCATCGACATTTCGAGGCGACGTTCATGGCAGGAAATTGCTGCAACAGTGGTTGCGCCAGCGCAGCGGTGCGCGGGCGTTATCGGCGGGTTCTCTGGATCGCGCTGCTGATCAACCTGGCGATGTTCGCTGTCGAGATCGGCGCAGGCGTGCGCTCGGGATCGGTATCGCTGCTGGCCGATTCGCTGGATTTCTTCGGCGATGCGGCCAACTACGGTGTCAGCCTGTTCGTGTTGGGCCTTGGCGTGGTGATGCGCGCGCGAGCGTCGCTGGCCAAGGCGCTGACCATGGGTCTGTTCGGCGTGTTCATCCTGGTGGTCGCGATCGACAACTTCATCGATGCCAGCGTGCCGCAGGCCACGACCATGGGCATCGTCGGCACCATCGCGCTGCTGGCCAACGTCACCGTGGCGCTCATGCTCTATGCCTACCGTGAAGGCGACAGCAACATGCGCAGCGTCTGGCTGTGCAGCCGCAACGATGCGCTGGGCAATCTCGCCGTGATGCTCGCGGCGCTGGGTGTGTTCGGCACCGGCGCGGGCTGGCCGGACCTGATCGTGGCCAGCATCATGGCGCTGCTCTCGATCAGTGCAGCCGTGCAGATCACCCGCCACGCCCTGGAAGAGCTGCGCTCCGAGCGGATGGCGGTCAGCGATGTGGAGCGACGCGCGTGATCCCGCGGGGCACGCGCGACTAAGCCTCGCCACGAGGGCGAGCGCGCTCGCGAAGGAACGCCACCGGCGCCGAGCCGTCGGCGTTCAGCTGGAGGATCTCCCGCGGCCTGCCCTGCTCGTCCAGCACCAACAAGCCGATGCCCGAGCCGTTCCACAGCCGCTCGCCGGCCTGACTGCGGTCCGGTACGCGCGGCACGACTTCCAGCCGGCGGCGCTTGGTCAGCCAGTTCAACGGCGACCAGGGTGCATACAGCCAGCGGTTGAGGCGGTCGAACCAGTCCAGCAGGCGCCGCGGGAACTCGTTCTTCACGCCGCTGCTGGTGATCTGCCACAGCTGAGGTGCGGTATCGCGACCGCGAATGTGCACTTCGTAGACGAACGAGTAATGCACGTCGCCGGAGAGGACCACGTAGTTACCGGGCGTACGTGAATGGCGGAAGATGTTCATCATCACGTGGGCCGCGCCGCGGTGCGCCATCCAGTTCTCCGCATCGACCAGCAACGGCTGGCCGGCCCAGCTGAATACCCGCTGCACCGCCTCGATCAGCTTGACGCCGAACATCGGCGCCGGCGACACGATCAGCACCGCCGGCTTGTCGAGGATGTTCTGCTGGAATTCGCTCAGCGCCTCCCAATCCATCAGGCCGGACGGTCGACTGAGGTTGCGCTCGCTGCGCCAGCGCCGGGTGCGGGTGTCGAGCACCACCAGCGGCGGATCGGTAGGCAGCTCGTAGCCCCAGCCGTCGAGATGCAGCAGGGTGTCGATGAAGCGGTTCTGCTCGACGCAATCGAGCCAGCCGTCATCCACACTGGCCAACAAGCGCTGCATCTGTTCCAGCAGCGCGTCGAATCGCTCCGGCTGGTTGCCCCAGGCCTGGCACAGCAGGTAGGCGATCAGCGCGTTGCCGATGATGCGCCGCGAGAACGGGTGCTCGTAGGCGGTTTGCTCCCAGCGGGCCGACAGGTTCCAGTCGTCGGTGATGTCATGGTCGTCGAAGATCATCAGCGACGGCACGTGCGCCAACGCCCGCGCTACCCGCGGCAGGCCCTCGCGGAACGTCAGCAGGCAGCGCTCTTCGCAGCGATAGCGCTCGGCGTGCTCTGACTCCAGCGCAGGCATGACCGGCGCGATCAGCGACCAGGGCGTCGGCGACCAGACTAGCAGGTACAGCGCCATGACTTCGGCCAGGCTGATGAGGTGGTTCTGCCCATTGGCGGTGGTGAACACCGGCTTGTCGACACCACCGAAGAAGCGCTCGCGCAGCGCCTCGTTGGATTTGAACGCCGGCAGCAGCTGCTCGCGGTGGTAGTAGGTCGCCGGATGCGCCATCAGCTCGTCGCTGTCATCCACCACAGCACCTTCGAGACGCTCGCAGTAGAGGCCGAGACGGCGCACCAGCGCGTGGATGGCTACCAGCATCGGCCCTGCGACGTCGTCGGCATAGACCTGGTCGCCGGTCATCAACAGCACGGCCGGGCGCGCCCCCGGATCGCCCAACGCATCGTGCAGCAACTCATCCACGCACAGCAGGCCATCCGCGGCGGCGTGGTGCGGTTTGCGGCAGGAGCCGTGCAACAGGCGGTCGAGCCGCGACTTGATGACGAAACTCGGCGCTTTTGCGTCGCCGTAGAGCAGATGCGGTGCCCAGTCGGCGATGCCCTGCTGCGTTGAGCCGGTGTGGATGAGCAGGTCGTAAGCGATCAGGCAATCGCTGGGCAACGGCGCCGGTGGCACGGCCTGGATCAGGTGCAACACCGCGTGTTCACCGATTGCCAGGCGCTGGCAGTCCAGCTGTTGCGGCGGTATGTGGCACTGCAGCCCCCCGGCCGGGCTTTCGAGCAGCAGCGACAGCGTCAGCGATCGCGAAGCGACCAGCCACAACACGATCCGGCCAGGCTCGACCCGACGCAGCAACGGACCGGCAAGCACGGGCGGGAGGTCATGGGTTGGGGGTATATCGCTCAAGGGTAGACCTGATTACTGGAACGAGGACTCTCTGACAGCGGGCCGCTGCCGAACGCTCCGCGGTGGAACGGCCGCCAGCGTCGTCGATCAGGGCGCACCGAACATCGCCGTCCAGTAAATGGCCGCATCGCTCTGCGGATCGACCGCATAGGCGGCACCAAGCTCGCTGAACTGCGGGTTCATCAGGTTCGCGCAATGCCCAGGGCTGGCCAGCCAACCCTCCAGCACCTTGCGGGCGGTCGGCAGCGCGGCGGCGATATTCTCGCCCACCAGCCTGCCCGTGTAGCCGGCCAGTTCAGCGCGATCGCCAGGGGTGCGCCCGTCCTCGCCCAGATGGCTAAAGAAATTGCGATTGGCCATAGCGCGGCTGTGTGCTTCGGCCGTGCTACCGAGCGTCTCGTTCCAGCTCAGCGGCCCGGCTGCGGCGAAATCCTGCGTACCGCAGCGCCGGGCCGATGCCCGCGCCGTATTGATCTGTTCCAGCAGTTTCTGCCCTTCGGCCTGCCAGTCGCCGAGGCGACCATCGAGCAGCGGCCGCGCCACCACGATGCGCCAGTCGCGACCTTCGCGGCTGACGCCTATATCGGTGAACTGAGGATCGAGGATCACCCGGCAGAAGCTTTCGCGCAGCGCCTGCATCGCCGCCTGAGCATCCCGCGGCCCGGACAGCGTGATCGCCTGCACCGTGACCATCGGGTAGCCGGCGCGGGACAAGGCATCCTGCAGATCACCGGCGGCACCGACCGGCAGGTTCAGCCGGGAATCGGCCGTGAGTGGCGGCAGTTCCTCGCTGGCCTTGCTGCCGCAGCGCTGTACCTCGCCACGGTAGGCATTGACCGACTCGATCAGCCGGGCCTCCTCGGCGGCCGCGACGCCGGCAACGCACAAGCTTGCCAGCAGCAGGACGGATGACAGAACACGCATGACAGTTCTCCAGCGATGGCCCTGACGGGACGGCGCGCACCCGGCGCGGAACAGCCGCCATGGTGCGCGACGCGGCCGAGCTTGTCATCACCAGCCGGCACAACGCCACCGGCTGGGCGCCTTGCCCGGCCTTGGCTATGATCGAACGCCATGAACGATCATCCACCGCTTCGCCAATCCTGCCCGCCCGGCACCTGCACCTGCCGGCGCGACGAACTGCTGGAAACGCCCGGAGCGGACGTGCGCATCCTGCGTCTGACCCGTCACGAGGAACGCCGCCTGCTGGAGCGACTGGAGAACCTGCAGAGCCTGGAGGACCTCGAGCGACTGCAGCAGCGCATGTTCGACCAGTTGGGCATTCGCGTCAGCGTGAGCCCTGGGCACAACGAAGTGCGCAGCATGCGCGGCATCGCCATCGAGTTCGCCGAGCAGCCAGGCCTCTGCCGCAAGACTCGCCCGGCCATCGCGGCCGCCATTCGCCGGGGTCTGGAAACGCATCCGGAAGTCGCCTGGCGCCTGCTCGATGCGCATGACTTGCTGGGTGGGCTCTGAGCGTGCGTCCCATCACGATCACCCTGCCCTCGCTGCCATGCACGGTTTCATAGCCAAGCCTGCCGCCGCCTGCCCCCTTCGAAAAAAATCCGTTGCTGCCGCTTGACCCTCACGCAGCGTCAGCCCCGACGATCCCTGCCGTGCGAAACGAAAAGGAGACATCAATGTTGCTCAAGGTAGGCGAACTGGCCAGGCGCTCCGGCGTGACCGTCCGAACGCTGCATCACTACGACAACCTTGATCTGCTCAAACCGTCCGCACGCTCCGATGCCGGTTATCGGCTCTACGACCGCAAGGACGTCGAGCGCCTGCATCACATCCAGGCACTGCGTGGCCTTGGCCTGTCGCTGACCGACATCGGAGCCCTGTTGAACCAGCGCGCGGTTTCCCTGCCCGGACTGATCGACCAGCAATTGCTGCAGCTTAATCGCCAGTTGCAGAGCCTCCAGCGCCTACGCAGCCGATTGCACAGGCTGCGCGAGCGCTACGTCCTGGGCGAGGAACCCGCGCTGACCGACCTACTGGATACCCTGGGATCGATGATCATGTACGAGAAGCACTTTTCCGCCGACGAACTGGCCAGGCTGGCCTTCACCGAACGCCTCGACCAAGGCATCAGTGCCTGGCCCGCCCTGGCTGAGCAGGTCAAGGCACTGATGGAGGCCGGCGTGCCGACGCAGGCCGAGCAAGCACAGCGGCTGGCGCGGGACTGGATGATCCAGCTCGAGCGCGACACCGCGCAGGACCCGACCCTGCTGACCCGGCTCGACACCATGCACGCAGCCGAGCCCGGGCTGCAGCAGCGAACCGGCGTCAGCCAGGCCATGCGCGACTATGTGCTGGCGGCGTTCGCCGAACACCGCCTGGCGATCTACCGTCGCCACCTGACGGACGACGAGTTCGCCCACATGCGCACGCATTACGCCGCAAGCCTGCGCCAATGGCCGGAACTGCTCGCGCAGCTTCAGCGCTGCCGTAGCGAGCGTCTCCCGCCGGAGCACGAGCGGGTGACCGCACTGGCCCGCCGCTGGGGTGAGTTGTTCAACGCCTACGCCGGCCCGAACGCCGACACCCAGCGCCGAATCCAGCAGGCCGAGCAGCAGGAACCGGAGTTGCAGGCTGGTACCTGGGTAGCGCCCGAGCTGATCGACTACCTGCGGCAGGCCATGACGGCCCTGATGCAGCACGGCCGCAACTAGACAGACCGCCAGCGATGAGCCTGCGTGCCGGCCACGCAGGCTCCCGCCTCGCCGGCAACAGATCGTCGCCAACGGAGGCGTTGCGCATGGACGCTGCGCAGCAAGTCTTTACAATGCACGACCTCGAAACACAGCCGGTCCGTGCCCATGTCCCTTCCCAAGCACCATCTCGAACTGCTCGCCCCTGCCCGTGACGCCGGCATCGCCCGCGAGGCCATCCTGCATGGCGCCGACGCGGTGTACATCGGCGGCCCCAGCTTTGGTGCCCGGCACAACGCCGAGAACAGTGTGGCCGACATTGCCGAGCTGGTGAAATTTGCCCATCTGTTTCACGCGCGGGTATTCGTCACGCTTAACACCATCCTGCACGACGACGAACTGGAAGCCGCGCGCGCGCTGATCCAACAGCTGTACGAGATCGGCGTTGACGCGCTGATCGTGCAGGACATGGGCATCATG
This sequence comes from Stutzerimonas frequens, assembly GCF_024448335.1. Lineage (GTDB taxonomy): Bacteria > Pseudomonadota > Gammaproteobacteria > Pseudomonadales > Pseudomonadaceae > Stutzerimonas > Stutzerimonas frequens. Next base: position 200,547 of record NZ_JAMOHM010000006.1, on the reverse strand, counting down.
GAGCTGGATATCCCACCCATCGAGATCCATGCCAGTACCCAGACCGATATCCGCACGCTGGAACGGGCCAAGTTCCTGGACAAGGCCGGTTTCTCGCAGCTGGTCCTCGCCCGCGAGCTGAACCTGCAGGAAATCCGCGCGATTTACGATGAAGTGGATTCGACTCTGGAGTTCTTCATTCACGGCGCCCTCTGCGTCGCCTTTTCCGGGCAGTGCAATATCAGCCACGCGCAGACCGGGCGCAGCGCCAACCGCGGCGACTGCTCCCAGGCCTGCCGCCTGCCCTACACGCTGAAGGACGATCAGGGCCGCGTGGTGGCCTTCGAGAAGCACCTGCTGTCGATGAAGGACAACAACCAGAGCGCCAACCTGAGCGCGCTGGTGGATGCCGGCGTGCGTTCGTTCAAGATCGAGGGGCGCTACAAGGATGTGAGCTACGTGAAGAACATCACCGCTTACTACCGCCAGCGCCTGGACGGCATTCTTGCCGAACGCCCTGACCTGGCCCGCGCCTCCAGCGGCCGCACCGATCACTTTTTCGTACCGGACCCGGACAAAACGTTCCACCGCGGTAGCACCGACTACTTCGTCACCGACCGCAAGATCGACATCGGCGCCTTCGACTCGCCGACCTTCACCGGCCTCGCCGTGGGTGAAGTGCTCAAGGTCGGCAAGCATGACCTGACCGTGCAGACCCGCGAGCCGCTCTCAAACGGCGACGGCCTCAACGTGCTGATCAAGCGCGAGGTGGTGGGTTTCCGTGCCAGCGTGGTCGAGCCGCTGAAGCAGTTCGAGGAGGACGGTCAGCCGTTCTGGCAGTACCGCGTCGAACCCAACGAAATGCCCGCCGCGATCCGCCAGGTGCGCCCGAACCACCCGCTCAACCGCAACCTGGACCACAACTGGCAGAACGCACTGCTCAAGACGTCCGCCGAGCGCCGCATCGGTGTGCGGTGGCTGGCAAAATTGCGCGCCGATGAGCTGGAGCTGCATGTCACCAGCGAGGAAGGCGCCTATGCCACGGCCACCCTGCCCGGCCCCTTTGGCGAAGCGAAGAAGCCCGAGCAGGTGCCCGGCCAGATCGCCGACCTGCTGAGCCAACTGGGCACCACCATCTACCACGCCGAAGAGGTCGAGGTGGATGCGCCGCAGGCGTTCTTCATCCCCAACTCGCAACTCAAGGCGCTGCGCCGCGAAGCCATCGAGGCACTGACCGAAGCGCGCGAAGCCATCCGCCCGCGCGGCGGGCGCAAGCCGGTCAGCGTGCCGCCGCCGGTCTATCCAGAATCGCACCTGTCGTTTCTCTACAACGTCTACAACGAGAAGGCCCGGACCTTCTATCACCGTTACGGTGTGCAGCTGATCGACGCGGCGTACGAGGCCCATGAGGAAACCGGCGAAGTGCCGGTGATGATCACCAAGCACTGCCTGCGCTTCTCCTTCAATCTGTGCCCGAAGCAGGCCAAGGGCGTCACCGGCGTGCGCACGAAGGTCGCGCCGATGCAGCTGGTGCACGGTGACGAGGTGCTGACGCTGAAGTTCGACTGCAAACCCTGCGAGATGCACGTGATCGGCAAGATGAAGGGCCACATCCTCGACCTGCCGCAGCCGGGCAGCGCCGCCAGCGTGGTCGGCCAGATCACCCCGGATGACCTGCTCAAGACCATTCGCCGGGCACCGCAGGCCTGACAGCCGGCCGGGCAGCCACGAGCACGGCTGCCCCGGCTCATGTCCACACACATTTGCGCCGGAACCATCCCCGGCCACCTCGCGCCAAAGATTCATGGCCTTTACCGAACCATCCATGAATCGCAGCTCCGCTGCCCGACACGAGGTGATCCATGAAACAGATTCTGATCGCAGCATTCGATCGCTACGAGCAAGCCCAACAGGTCAAGCAGACGCTCGTGCAGCAGGGCATCGCCGTCGAAGACATCCAGCTGTCGGCGTCCATGAACCCTGAGCAGGTCAATAGCAGCCGCGTGGAGGTGGTTGGCGAGGAGCCCGCCCCGGATGCCACCGCGGCCGAACATATCGGCAATTTCTTCCGCAAGGTCTTCGGCGATGGTGCCGCCGCCCACGCTGGTCGTTACCCCGAGGCGGCGCGCCGCGGATCGACGATCGTGACGGTATCGCTTGAGGATGAAGCGCGGGTGCCGGCGGTGGAGCGGATCATGGAGCACAACGGCGCCATCGATATCGACGAGCGCAGCGCAACCTGGGGCGACGACGCCACGCCGGTCACCGCCAGCACCGAGACGCTGACCACCGGCTACCCGGACGCCACCTCCATCAGCGTCGACGAACGCGAGCTGGACGGCACGGCGACGCCTGAGCGCGGCCAGGAGCTCGCCAGCATCCCCGGTCGCACCGAGAACGAGAAGGCCGCGCGGCGCGACAACACCGCCGGGCGCGTGCGGATCATTCCGCGCTGAGCCGGCGCAACATCACCTGGAGCGTCAGCGCATTTTCCAGCGCGGCGCCGCTGGCGGTGTTGTCGAAGATGCACCAGCAAGGCACACCCGACCTCGCGCAGTCTTCCAGCTGTTCGGCCAGGCTTTGCAGCCACTGGTCGGCGTAGGACGAGTGGTAGACGCGTGGCGAGCCGTGCAATCGGTAGTAGCGCATACCCAGCCAACCACCCGGCTGGTCGCCACCCAGGATTGGCGAAGGGTCCGCGGCGACCCGCGCAATACGCCAGTGGGCCAGCTGCGCATCGGCGTCGAGCCAGCTGGCATGCCGCGGCTCCAGCGCCAGGGCACCGCCGTAGCGCTTACGCAAGCCTGCAAGGAAACCCTCGGCCATCGGACGCTCGTAGACCAGCGACGGCGGCAGCTGCAGCAACAGGCAGCCAAGGCTGGCACCCAGCTCGCTGACTTCAACGAGAAAGCGCTCGAGTTCTTCCATGCCCCCGTGCAGGCGTTTGTCATGACTGATCTGTCGCGGCAGCTTGACGCAGAAACTGAACCCGGCCGGCACGCTGGCGGCCCATTTGCGGTAGGTCGCCGGGCGATGCGGGCGGTAGAAGGATGAATTGATTTCCACCGCTGGCAGCCGCCGGGCATAGCGCTCCAGATGCGTGCCGTCTCCAGTGAACTCCGGCCAGACGGCACGCGGCAGACTCCAGCCGGCGCAGCCGAGACGAATGGCTTCGCTCGGGTTCATCGACACTTCACGCCTTCCGGTCCGGCGCGAAGTCGGCGCTGTGCTTTAAACTTCGGCGCTTCTCCGCCATATCCACATGGTTCACTCATGAAACATCGCCTCGTCACGCCCTTCCAGATCCTGATTCTGGTGCTGTCGATCTATGTGGTCGGTGCGCTGATGGCCGATCTGCTGCTCGATCTTCCCGACGACATCTCGACACTGCTTGGCTATCTGGACAACATCGTCTGCTTCTTTTTCTTTCTCGATTTCTGGATGCGTCTGCAGCAGGCCGAGAGCAAGCGGCAGTTCATGCGCTGGGGCTGGATCGATCTGTTGGCCAGCATTCCAGCCGGCGGCTTCCAGGCGGCGAAGCTGTTCCGCGTGTTCCAGCTTTTGCGGGTGCTGCGCGCGATCAAGTCGGTGCGACTGATCTGGCGAATCCTGTTTCGCAATCGCGCTGAGGGCATCGTCGCCTCCGCTGCCACCGCGACCATGCTGCTGGTGGCGTTCGGCGCGCTGACCATGCTGCTGGTCGAGGCGCCCAATCCACAGAGTTCGATCAATACGCCGGAAGAGGCGCTGTGGTGGGCGTTCGTCACCGTGACCACGGTCGGCTACGGCGACTTCTATCCGGTCACCACCCTGGGCCGTATCGTTGCGGTGCTGCTGATGGTGTCCGGAGTCGGTCTGTTCGGCAGCTTCGCGGCCTACATCGGTTCGCTGTTCGTCGCCGACCGCAACGAGGAAGACAACCGCGACCAGCTGGCCGACCGCGAAACCCTGCAGCGACTACTGGTACAGGTGGAATGCCTGACTGAAGAAGTGCGCAGCCTGAAGCTGCAGCTGGGGGACGATCGCCGTGACGATGGCGATGCGGCAGAGCGAGGGGTTTGATTTGTACGTATCGTCGACCAAAGCGCACAGTCTGCCGAGCAAACGAGCGCAACGCGAGTCGTACAAAGAAGACTGATCAGCAAAGGTGTCGATCATGGCCAAGACCGGGGGCAAGCAGTTCAAATCCATCAGGCTCGAACGTCTGGCGCGCTTCCTCGACTGGGCAACGGCGCGATATCCGGAATTCACCGCGAAGAAGCATCACCAGGAAAAGTGGTTCACCCCGTACATCGGCTACCCCATCGTCGGCTTGGCTCGCGCGGCCAAGGCGTTCTGGTTGGGGCTGCATGGGCAGGCGGTGGATGAACTGCTGGCGGCACCTGCTGCAGACGAGTTGCTCGATCGGGTCGTCAGCCGTGATCTCGGCGAGATCCACTGCAGCGTGGATGTGTTCGGCAGCGAGAAGACCTTCAGCCTGGGCTCGCCGGTCCATCTGCTGGAGCCGGACTGGGCGCTGCGTCTGGACGATAGCCCGCGGCGCGACGATTTCGCCGACAACCTGAAACAGGCCGTGCAGCGCTATGTGCGCAATCGGCTGCAGGTGCTCGAACGGCCCTTCTCCGAAATGGACGAGGACGAGCGGCAGCGGTGCCTGGCGCGCATCCGCCCGGAACTGCCACGGGTTGATGAATTTCTGCCGCATGCCATCGCCACCCTCAACGAGATTCGCCATGAGCTGCGCTACGTGGTGGCCTTGCAGCGCGACAATCTCACCCTCGAACTGCCGCGGCGGGTTCCTTCCGGCCAGGATCATCTGCTCAGCGTGGCGGAAGTCGAGGCCTGGAAGCGCCAGGATCGCGACGAGCTGCAGGCCACCTTCGAGCGCATGCTCGAGCTCGCCGGCGATTTCGACCTGCAACTGCTCGGGCACAAGCGTCTTACCGAGCTCATCGCCCTGGAACCCGGCCGCATGCGCAAGGCGATCCGTGCCGCCCGCCGCGAGCACGAGGAAAAGATGGCGTTTGCCGTGCTGCTGGAGAACAACCCGCGCTTCGTCCACTACCACAAGCTCTACCCGGCCCGGCGCCTGACGCGACGCTGGACCGCCCTGCTCGGCCCGACCAATAGCGGCAAGACGCACCGCTCTATCGAGGCGATGGCTGCGGCCGAGCACGGCATCTACCTGTCGCCGCTGCGCCTGATGGCGCTGGAAAACCAGGAGCGCATTGAGGCGATGGGCGTGCCCTGCTCACTTGTGACCGGCGAGGAAGAAATCATCCGCGAAGGCGCCACACACTTCTGCTGCACCGTGGAGGAGTTCGCGCGTTTCCGCCATCAGCATTGGGATGTGGTGGTGGTCGACGAGGTACAGATGATGGCCGACTCGCAACGTGGCTGGGCCTGGGTCGATGCACTGGTCAGCGCCCATACGCCGCAACTGATGATGACCGGGCCAGCGCTGATCGAACCCTCGTTGCGCACGCTTTGCGATCTGTGCAAGGACAAGCTGGTTGTGCAGCGCACCAAGCGCCTGTCCCCGGTTGAAGTCGCCCGCCACGCCACGACGCTGGAAAGGCTGGAACCCGGCTCGCTGCTGGTGGCGTTCAGCCGCAAGCTGGTGCTGGAGCTCAAGGGCATGCTCGAGAGTGCCGGCAAGAGCGTCTCGGTAGTCTACGGTGCGCTCTCGCCCGAGGTCCGACGCGACCAGGCCAGGCGCTTCCGCGAGGGCGAGGCGGACATCATGGTCGCTACCGATGCGGTCGGCATGGGCCTCAACCTGCCGGCGCACACGCTGTGTTTCTATACCGATGAGAAATTCGACGGCATCCAGAATCGCCAGCTCAAGGTGCAGGAGGTCAAGCAGATCGGCGGCCGCGCCGGGCGTTTCGGTCACCACGACAGCGGCGAGATCACCGCGCTGGACCCGCAGACGCTCAAGTCCATCCGCCGCCTGTTCAACAGCCCGGATGCGCCGGTGGACCTGAGCCAGTTTCAGGTGCGCCCGTCCATCGATCACCTGTCCGCCATTTCCGAACTGATGGGCGAGCCGAGCCTGCTGCGCGCCTGGCTGACCTTCAACCGCAACATCAATTACGGCGAGGCGTTCATCTCGGTGCTGCCGGACGAACTGGCCGAATGGATCGAACTGATCGACGACCCGAAGATTCCGCTCTGGCTGCGCTGGACGTTCGCCTGCACGCCGATCCGCGGCGGCTTCGACAGCCCGGCCAGTCAGCATGCCCAGCGTTGGATCAAGCGAGTCGCCGAAGGCCACGCCATCCCGATGCCCAAACTGCTGCTCGGCAGCGATTTGGCCAGCCTGGAAAGCACGCTGCATGTGGTGGAAACCTACCTGCACCTGTCCCGTAGCCTGCCCGAGCATTTTCCCGAGCACGACGACGGTGAAGACGCGCGCAAGCTGCTCAACGATGCCATCACCCGTGAACTGTCACGCCAGCGCAAGCCACGGGCAGCACGACGCGGCGGCCGCAAGGCCGGACGGCGACGCTGAGAATTTTCGCCAACCACGATCCAGCCAGGTCGGCCGCTCTATAATCGCCGCTTTGCTGCCGAACGCGAGCCTGCCATGCCGATCAAGTACGCCCGTCGTCTGACCGATCGTCGACGGACCGTCCATAGCAATCGCCAGCTTGGCCTGTGCCTCGCCTTCGTAGCGGGGGCCGCCAATGCCGGCGGATTCATCGCCGTTCAGCAGTACACCTCGCACATGACCGGTATCGTTTCGGCAATGGCCGATAACCTCGCGCTCGGCGCCACCGACCTGGCCCTGGCCGGCTTCGGCGCACTGCTCTCGTTCATCCTCGGCGCGATGTGCTCGACGCTGATGATCAACTTCTCGCGGCGGCGCCGGCTGCACAGCCAGTACGCGCTACCGCTGGCGCTGGAAGCCGCACTGTTGCTGCTGTTCGGCATCCTCGGCGCGCGGCTGATGTTGGTTCCCGGGTTTTTTGTGCCGCTGACCGTGGTCCTGCTGTGCTTCATCATGGGCCTGCAGAACGCGATCATCACCAAGCTTTCCAACGCCGAGGTGCGCACCACCCATATCACCGGGATGGTGACCGATATCGGCATCGAGCTGGGCCGGCTGATCTACTTCAACCGCAATCGTCATGACGACATGCCACCGGTGCGGGCCAACCGGCAGCGCCTGCGTATCAACCTGCTGATGGTGATGAGCTTCTTCGTCGGCGGCTTGAGCGGCGCCATCGGCTTCAAGCATTTCGGCTTCATCGCCACGGTCCCGCTGGCCGCCTTGCTGTTGGCACTGGCGCTGGTGCCGATGGCTGACGATCTGCTGCTCGGCTGGCGCCTCTGGCGGCGTCGGCGCTAAGACACCGACGGTTTCCAATGCCTACAGGTTGGAAAGGCTGCATCGGTCACGGCTAAGACGCGCAGCGACAGCAGGCACGCTCATTTGTTCCCGCAGCGCGCCCGTAAAATGTTCGAATTTTTACTTTGACAGCGGCTTTTATTGCCTCTAAGTTTTCGTTTCCGAACAATTCCGAACCAACGCAGTGCTCGGAATAAAACAAAAACAAACGAACGAGGCTCCGCGCATGAGTACGCCCATCGTCCCGACGCTCAAGGGACAATGCATCGCCGAATTTCTCGGCACTGCCCTGCTTATCTTCTTCGGTACCGGCTGCGTCGCAGCGCTCAAGCTCGGCGGTGCCGACCTGGGGCTGTGGGAAATCAGCATTATCTGGGGCATCGGCGTTTCGATGGCGGTGTACCTCGCCGCCGGCGTCTCCGGTGCCCACCTGAACCCGGCTGTCACCATCGCACTGTGGCTGTTCGGCACCTTCGAGCGGCACCGCGTTCCGGCCTACATCCTGGCGCAGGTGGCCGGCGCCTTCTGTTCTTCGGCGCTGGTCTACGGGCTGTACAGCAGTCTGTTTTTCGATTTCGAACAGGCCCAGCAAATGGTTCGCGGCAGTGTCGAGAGCCTCGAACTCGCATCGATCTTCTCCACCTACCCCCACGCCTCGTTGTCGTTCGGCCAGGCATTTCTGGTGGAGGTCGTCATCACCGCCATTCTGCTGGCGATGATCATGGCCATCACCGACGACGGCAACGGTCTGCCCAGCGGCCCGCTCGCACCTTTACTGATCGGCCTGCTGATCGCCGTGATCGGCGGCGCAATGGGACCGCTGACCGGCTTCGCGATGAATCCCGCGCGGGATTTCGGGCCTAAACTGATGACCTTCTTTGCCGGCTGGGGTGACGTGGCCTTCACCGGCGGGCGAGACATCCCGTATTTCCTGGTTCCGATCTTCGCCCCGATTCTCGGTGCCTGCCTCGGCGCTGCAGGTTACAAGGCTCTCATCTGCCGACACTTGCCAGGCGTCGGATCGGCCGCCTGCGATGCACCGAAACCCAAGGAAAAGGCCACTGCCGAAATGGGCTCCGCGCAGCCCGATGTCAGCAAAGTTCGCTAAGGAAACGTCGCCATGAGCAACCAGAACAAGCAATTCATCGTCGCCCTCGACCAGGGCACCACCAGTTCCCGCGCCATCGTGCTGGACCGCAACGCCAACGTGGTGACCATCGCCCAGCGCGAGTTCGCGCAGATCTACCCGCAACCGAGCTGGGTCGAGCATGACCCCATGGAAATCTGGGCGACCCAGAGCGGCGTGTTCGTCGAAGCCCTGGCCCAGGCCGGCATCACCAACGAGCAGGTGGCGGCCATCGGCATCACCAACCAGCGCGAGACCGCCATCGTCTGGGACAAGATAACCGGCCGTCCGATCTACAACGCCATCGTCTGGCAGAGCCGCCAGAGCACGCCGATCTGCGACCAGCTCAAGCGCGACGGCATGGAAGAGCACATCCGCAAGACCACCGGCCTGGTGATCGACCCCTACTTCTCCGGCACCAAGATCAAGTGGATTCTCGATCACGTCGAAGGCAGCCGCGAACGCGCTCGCCGTGGCGAGCTGCTGTTCGGCACCGTCGACTGCTGGCTGATCTGGAAGATGACCCAGGGCAATGCCCACGTCACCGACTACACCAACGCGTCGCGCACGCTGCTGTTCGATATCCACAAGCTGGACTGGGACCCGGTGATGCTCGAAGCGCTGGACATTCCCCGCGAGATGCTGCCGGAGGTGCGCTCATCCTCGGAAGTTTACGGCCACGCCTATATCGGTTCCGGCCAGAGCACCGGCATTCCCATCGCGGGCATTGCCGGCGATCAGCAAGCCGCGCTGTTCGGCCAGATGTGCGTCGAACCCGGGCAGGCCAAGAACACCTACGGCACCGGCTGCTTCCTGCTGATGAATACCGGGACCAAGGCAGTGCAGTCCGAACATGGTCTGCTGACCACCATCGCCTGCGGGCCGCGGGGCGAAGTGAATTACGCGCTGGAAGGCGCCATCTTCAATGGCGGGTCCACCGTGCAGTGGCTGCGTGACGAACTGAAGGTGCTCAACGAATCGCTGGATTCGGAGTACTTCGCCACCAAGGTGCCGGACAGCAACGGCATCTACCTCGTGCCGGCGTTCACCGGCCTTGGCGCGCCCTACTGGGACCCGCGTGCCCGCGGCGCACTGTTCGGCCTGACCCGCGGGGTCAAGGTCGATCATCTGATCCGTGCTGCGCTGGAATCCATCGCCTACCAGACCCGCGACGTGCTCGACGCCATGCAGCAGGATGCCGGCGAGCGCCTGCGCGCTCTGCGTGTGGACGGCGGCGCCGTGGCCAACAACTTCCTCATGCAGTTCCAGGCCGACCTGCTCGGCACCCAGGTCGAACGCCCACAGATGAAGGAAACCACGGCTCTTGGTGCGGCCTACCTGGCCGGGCTGGCGACCGGTTTCTGGAGTGACCTCGACGAATTGCGCAGCAAGAGCAGCATCGAGCGCGTGTTCGAACCGGCGTGCGGAAGCGAACAGCGCGAAGCGCTCTATCGCGGCTGGCAGAAGGCGGTCGAGCGCACCCGCAACTGGGCCGAGGACTGAGAGGCCCACCCCGCGCCTGCCCGCGACCGGGTCGCAGGCAGGCGCGGTATTGCGCGAATTCGAACAAAGCGCGCTTTAATCGAACGTCAGACTGGGGCATGCTTCCGCCACCACCGCGAACAAGGAAGCCCCATGAGCCTGGCGCCCCGACAGCAGAACATTCTCGAACTCGTGCGCGAACGCGGCTATGTGAGCATCGACGAACTGGCCCGGCATTTCGCCGTCACCCCGCAGACCATCCGCCGCGACATCAATCAGCTGGGCGATGCCGGCCTGCTGCGGCGCTACCACGGCGGCGCGGCCCACGACTCCAGCGTGCAGAACACTGCATACAGCCAGCGCGCGCATCAGATGCGTGACGAAAAACAGCGCATCGCCACCGCCATGGCCGCACGCATCCCCGACCAGGCTTCGCTGTTCATCAACATCGGCACCACCACCGAAGCCATCGCCCGCGCCCTGCTCAACCATCGCGATCTGAAGATCATCACCAATGACCTGCATGTGGCGAGCATCCTCAGCACCAAGGAAGACTTCGATGTGTTGATCGCAGGCGGCAACGTGCGCAGCGACGGCGGCGTGGTGGGCCAGGCGACCGCAGACTTCATCAGCCAGTTCAAGGTCGATTTCGCCTTGATCGGCATCAGCGGCATCGACGAGGACGGCACCCTGCTCGACTTCGACTACCAGGAAGTCCGCGTCTCCCAGGCGATCATCCATAACGCACGCAAGGTCTTCCTCGCCGCGGACTCCAGCAAGTTCGGCCGCAGCGCCATGACCCGGCTCGGCTCCCTGGAGCAGATCGACTGCCTGTTCACCGACTCGGCACCTTCCGAGGTATTCGCCGAGCTGCTGGCCCGCCACAAGGTGCAAGTGGAGATCGCCGAGTAGGTTCGGCGGCAGCTCGTCCGCGGGCAATCCCGCTCGCGCAGTAATGACCGAACGCTGGCAACGGATTCGAGCGCTTACGGGCAGGCTGAATCTGGCCGGGCGACGCTACGCGATCCCTCACGACTGCCGAACATCGACAACCAACCAGAATCGCAAGGTTCGAATATTTTCTTTTTTATCTATTTCCGAACATTTTTGCTTTCACACGGATTCTTTTGCGAATAGCATGTTCAAAACCGAACATGACCTTTCGTTTTCGAGGAGAAGCCCGTGCCCCATTCCGCCCAGCCCGTCTCCGAGCTCTATGACGTCGCCGTGATCGGCGGCGGTATCAATGGCGTCGGTATCGCTGCCGATGCAGCTGGTCGCGGGCTGTCTGTGTTCCTTTGCGAACGCGACGACCTGGCCAGCCATACGTCATCGGCCAGCAGCAAGCTCATCCACGGTGGTTTGCGCTATCTGGAGCACTATGAGTTCCGCCTCGTCCGCGAGGCACTGGCCGAGCGTGAAGTGCTGCTGGCCAAGGCACCGCATATCGTCAAGCCGATGCGCTTCGTGTTGCCCCACCGTCCGCACCTGCGCCCGGCGTGGATGATCCGTGCCGGTCTTTTTCTTTACGACAACCTGGGCATGCGCAAGAAGCTGCCGGCATCGCGGGGTTTGCGTTTCGGAAGCGATAGCCCGCTCAAGCCGGCGATCACCCGTGGTTTCGAATACTCGGACTGCTGGGTTGACGACGCGCGGCTGGTGGTGCTCAACGCCATGGCGGCACGGGAGAAAGGCGCGCACATCCATACCCGCACCCAGTGCCTGAGCGCCAAGCGTGCTGGCGGCATCTGGCATGTCGAGCTGCAGCGCGAGGACGGCAGCCGCTTCTCGCTAAAGGCCAAGGCACTGGTCAATGCGGCCGGTCCCTGGGTCGCACAGTTCATCGGCGAAAACCTGCAACAGCGCTCGCCGTACGGCATCCGTCTGATTCAGGGCAGTCACATCATCGTGCCCAAGCTGTATGAAGGTGAGCAGGCCTACATCATGCAGAACGAGGATCGGCGCATCGTCTTCGCCATCCCCTACCTGGATCGTTACACCATGATCGGCACCACCGACCGCGAATACCGTGGCGACCCGGCCAAGGTGAGCATCAGCGAGGAGGAGATCGCCTACGTACTGGGCGTGGCCAACACGCACTTTCGCAAGCAGCTCGAGCCCAGGGACATCGTGCATACCTTTGCCGGCGTCCGGCCGCTGTGCGACGACGAATCGGATAACCCGTCCGCGGTTACCCGCGACTACACCCTGTCGCTGGCGGCGGAAGAAAAGCAGGCACCGCTGCTCTCGGTGTTCGGCGGCAAGCTCACCACCTACCGCAAGCTCGCCGAGTCGGCGATGGTGCAGCTCAAGCCGTTCTTCCCGGCCATGGGTGAAAGCTGGACGGCACAGGCCGCACTGCCTGGCGGTGAAGGCATGAGCACGGCCGACGCGCTCGCCGAAGAGCTGGTAGCCAAGGTACAGGGGCTGAAACTACCGCTGGCCAAGCGCTGGGCCACCCTCTACGGCAATCGGGTGTGGCGCATGCTGGGCGAAGTGCGCTCGCTCGATGCACTGGGCGAGGATCTCGGCCAGCAGTTGTACACGCAGGAAGTCGACTACCTGCGGCGCGAGGAGTGGGCAACCCATGTGGATGACATCCTCTGGCGCCGCACCAAGCTCGGGCTGGCCTTCAGCGAGCCGGAAATGGCTTGCCTGCAGCGTTACCTGACAGAGCGGCCGGTCAGCGAAAACACGCGCAGCAGCGACGCAGCCTGAGGCAGCCTGAGGCAGCCGCTCAGCCCTGCGCCGCGAGCTGCTGACTGATACGGGCAACGCTGGCAGCGATGCGTTGCTCGACATCCTGCATCTGCTCGTTCTGTTGCAGCAGCGGCACGCAGAGATTGAGCGCAGTCAGCACTAGCAGCTTGTCGCCCGTGGCGTTAGGAAACTGCCGCTGGCTATCGGCCAGATGCTGCTGCAGCAAGGCCGCCGCCTCCTGCAGCAGAGCATCCTGGCTGGGCGGCGCGCGGAACGAGTATTCGCGGCCGAATACCCTGAGCACCTGAACGCCATCCGCCGTCATCCGGCGCTACTACTGCCAGCTGCACGCTCCACCAGCGCCTGCAGCCGCGCCAGGGTAGCGCCCTGCCGGTCTTCCTGCTCTAGCGCAGCCAGCTGCAGATTGTCGTTCTCCTCACGTGCCTGCTGCAGCTGCTGCTCGAGCAAGACACAGTGCTCGCTGAGGCTCTGGTTGCGCTGCAGCAGATCGTTGATGACGTTTTCAAGTTGCGCAAGGGTGCTATCAAGCATGGAGCGTTTTCCGGGTCCGATGAAAAAGCGCGCGAGAGTACCCGAAAGGAAGGTCGCCGGGGGCCTTCATTAAGCCTTCAATGCCACGCGGCCCGATCGCCAATACCACAGGTTTGCGGTAGCCTCGGCAGCCTATCTGAAGAGGAGAGTCCCCATGGCACGCGCTACCGCCCGCCACATCCTGGTTTCCACCGAAGCCAAGTGCAATGAACTGAAAGCCGCCATCGAAGGCGGTGCCGACTTCGCCGAAGTCGCCAAGGAAAACTCCACCTGCCCATCCAGCCGTCAGGGCGGCGACCTGGGTTCGTTCGGCCCCGGCCAGATGGTCAAGGAATTCGACACCGTCGTGTTCAGCGCCCCGCTGAATCAGGTGCAAGGCCCGGTGAAGACCCAGTTCGGTTATCACCTGCTGGAAGTGACCAGCCGCCAGGACTGATTGAAGCGTCTCCCCGCGCCTGCTGCGTGGGGAGACGCCAGGCTGCGCCCTCCCTTCCCCTCGCGGTTCGTCATTTCCGGCCTATCCTCTAGAGCAGACCCAACTGCGAGGAAAGGCTCATGTTCCGAGTGACACGCGTCGCCCCCGACCGTATCGATGTCATCCTGTCCGGCAGGCTTGACAGTGACGCCATGCGCGCAGCGCTGGACGACCTGTTGTTCAAGTCCGAGGGCATCAATCACGGGCGGATGCTGTATCGCATCGACGAATTCGACCTACCGACCCTCGGTGCGGTGGCGGTCGAACTGTCACGGCTGCCGCAACTGTTTCGCTTCATCCGCCGCTTCGATCGCTGTGCCGTGATCGCCGGCAAGGACTGGTTGCGCCGGATCAGCGAAGTCGAGGGGCTGCTGATTCCCGGGCTGACCATCAAGGCGTTCGACTTGCATCAGGAAAGCGACGCCCTGACCTGGCTCGAACACGGCTGAACGCCCGCAGGGGTTCATCCGACCTGTGGCTACGAATGGGTTGCCCCGGTTCGCTGTCGAACGCTCACACTCGACAGCACGGAGGAACCGCCCCATGGGACTTTTCGACACGATCAAAGCAAAGCTTGGCCTCGGCGACGTCTCCAACGAGACGCAGCGCAAGGCGGACGTTCCACCGGCCGATGCCGGACGGTCGAACGCGGAGGGCATCACGCTGGACAACGACAGGCCCTCTACCACAAGCAATGCCACAACCGCCCCGAACATGGACCTGAACAGCCCGTCGGCCACACAAAAGGGGGTGAATGTCGTTGCACAGCTGGAAGGCAAGGCAGCTCAGCACCCGGAAGCTCTGAACTGGCGTACCTCGATCGTCGACCTGCTCAAGCTGCTTGGCCTCGACAGTAGCCTGGAGGCCCGTCGGCAGCTGGCGACCGAGCTGGGCTGCCCACCGGAGCAGATGGCCGATTCGGCCCAGATGAACATGTGGCTTCATCGCGAGGTGATGAAGCGTCTCGCCGAGCATGACGGCAGCATACCGCCTGAACTACTGGGTTGATTAGCGAAGGGCCTTCCGCATGGAAGGCCCTGATCGGGAGGGTTATGCGTTGCGGACCTGCTCGTCCGCGAGGAAATCTTCCTCGAGCAGTGCGTCACGACCGGCTACGGCGCCGTCGATCATTTGCGGTTGCGCACCGGAGCGCTTGCTGCGCAGCTTGCCAAACTGGTGACCGAGGGCGTTGTTCAGCTTGTCGACGGCACCATCGAGTGCCAGCTCCAGGGACTCGGCCTTGTGCGTCACAGAAATCGGCTGCAGCCCCTTCGGTCGTGCTTCGATCTGGCAGCGCTTGTCGTGCGCGCCTGCCTTGTCTCCGTTTTCGTCATTGAGATGAACAACGACTCGCGTCAGCTCGTCATCGAAGCGATCCAGCCGGCTGGCGACACTGGCGCTGACCCAATCGGCGAGACGGGCACTGCCTTCGATGTGGTTATCGCTGTGAACCTGGATTTGCATAAGTCGTCCTTACTTCCGCTTATGAGCACCACCGTTGCCGGTGGCTTGCTGATAGCTATGCCACCGTTTGGATCATTAAGCAATGCGCCAAATGTCGCCGAACCTTTCCTGGGCCATGGCGCGACACGGCGTTGCACTCCATAAGGTCGGGGGATCGCTGCCGTTCTCGGCATTAGTTTGAACAATGCCGACAGGGCTGCCTCGCCCGGAGAGTGCAGCGGAGGTAGAGCGAAGTGCTATTGGCGTGATCCAGGGCAACGAAAGACGCACCGGACGAAACCGTCCGGTGCGCGGTAGCGCAAGCGTCAGGCAGCCTTCTGAAACAGCTCGCGCCCATGGTCGAGGTGCTGATCCACCAGCCACTTGCCGTGGGCAATGGACAGCCGCTGGGCCTTGTCCAGTTCGTCCATGAACGCATGTTCGAGTGGCAGCGGCAGGCGGCGGGTGACGTGTCCGTCGGGGGCGGTAATCCGGCAACCGCCGGCCCAGGGCGTCGAGGTGCCAGGATATTCCATCACTTCGGCGGTGATGATGTGATCGCGGTAGGTGCATTGCATCATGGTCATGATCGTTACCTCGCTATGTGCGGGCAGCCATCGATCATGCAGGTTGACTCGGGCCTGATGGCTGCCGGAATTCCCCCTTGTCAGAGCGGGCCAGGCGGATAGGCTGGCCCTCGGTGCGTCACATCGGTATAGCACAGTCTGCCGACCGCGCCTGCGCGGATCGACGAACGTGCCGCTCATGCATCCAGCGAAGGGCCGATCAGTTTGGCCAGCTGGCTGTATACCCCGGGCGCCGCCACCAGATATGGATTGCCTCGCAGCAGACCGTCGTTACGGAAGAAGTCGTTGCGCAGGCCACCCGCTTCGGCCACCAGCACCAGGCCGGCCAGGCAGTCCCAGCTCTTGAGCTCGGTCTCGTAGTAACCGATCAGGCGACCCGCAGCGACGTAGGCGGTCATCAGCGCGCCGGAGCCGTTGCGGATGAACATGCCGCCTTCGGCCAGCAGTTTTTCCAGAAACGGAATGAAATGTTCCTTGCCGCGCGGATGGAAGGTGCCAGCGCCGGTCAGCCCCTCGCACACGTGGGTCGCGGTGCTGGCTCTGAGCGGCGTCTCGTTGACGTAGGCACCGCGGCCGAGGCAGCCATGGAAGAGTTCGTCGTGGTTCGGATCGGCGATCGCGCCGACGTGCGGTTCGCCGTCGACCAGCAGGCCGATGGAGACGCACCAGTTGTGCAGGCCGTTGACGAAGCAGGCGGTGCCGTCGATGGGGTCGATGACCCAGACGCAACGTGCCTTGAGATCGGCCGAGCCGCTCTCCTCACCGAGAAAGCCGTCTTCGGGAAAACGTTCGGCGAGCCACCCGCGAATGAAGTCCTCGATGCGCTTGTCGGCGATGCTGACCACGTCCTGGCGATCGCTGCCCTTGTGCTCCACATCCAGTGTCTCGCGCTGACGGTAGTAGGTCATGCCGAGCTGCGCAGCTTCCAGTGCAAGGCTCTTGGCGCAGGCATAACGGGCGTCGATGTCGAGGTTGCTCATGGCGGATTTCCCGGGCAAAAGCGGCATTCTAGACAGGCGTGGAGCACAGCACGAGGGCGGCGGGCGCGGCGAGCCAGTCAACCACGAGCTTGGCGGACGCACCGCTCGCTTCAGGCGCGACTAATCGAAGCGCCGGCGGTCCTAATTGCGAGCCACGGCTCACGTATCCACGCAGACAGGAGAATATCCATGGGCTTGTTCAATTCGATTCTGGAAAAGATCGGCATCGGCCGGGCGCACGCCACGCCTGACAGCAGCGCACCCACGACCCCGCCGGAAGCCTCCACAGGCGGCGCCGGGGCGCCCACGACGCCTGCCGTGGATCAGGTTGACGTGGCGGCCAAGCTCGATGGCATGGCCAACAACCACCCGGAAAAGCTCAACTGGCGCACCTCCATCGTCGATCTGCTCAAGCTGCTGGGCCTCGACAGCAGCCTCGCAGCGCGCAAGGAGCTGGCCACCGAACTCGGCTGCCCGGCGGACAAGATGGGCGACTCGGCGCAGATGAACATGTGGCTGCACAAGGCGGTGCTCAAGCGGCTGGCCGAGAACGGCGGCAACGTGCCGGCCGATCTGCTGGACTGAGCGGGAGGAACGCAAGCTGCGGTCGCTGCCGCAGCCTGCGAGGCGATCAGTGCTCGTGCAGACGCACGTTCAGCTCGTCGACGATGGGCGCCCATTCGGCGTCCTCGACCCATTCGTCACGCAGGAACGCGCGCTGCGACTCGTTCCAGAACGGCGCATCAGCCAGACGGACGTCCTCCGGCAACCGGCCGTGCTTGGCGATGAAGGCATCGATGCTGGCAGGATCGGATTCCAGGCCGAGCTGTTCGAACAGGGTGCCGAGGTCTTTGTTGGGCAGTTCCATGGGATTCTCCTTGGGCTTGGTCGATTGAACGGATGCCACTTGCGCGCTCCGTGACTCGCCTATTCAGAGACTCCGCGGCTGACTACAGTTCCGCTTCGCCCACCTGGAGCCATTCAATGGACCTATTGCTCTGCGGCAGCTTCGATAGCGACGAACGCGATGCCTGGCTCGCCGAACTGCAACGCGCCCTGCCCTATGCCTGCTGGCACCTGCAGGTCACGCCAGAGAACGCCGGGCGCATCGTTGCCGCTGTGGTCGCCAACCCGCCGCCGGGCGCGTTGCAGGGCTTGTCCAGACTGCGCCTGATCCAATCGCTGTGGGCCGGTGTCGATCGGTTGCTGGACGATCCCAGCCTGCCGGACGTGCCTCTGGCGCGCATGGTCGACCCGGCCATGAGCGCGGCCATGGCGGAAACCGCCTTGTGGGCGACGCTTTCCCTGCATCGCCGCTTCTTCGACTATGCGCAACAGCAACGCGATGGCGACTGGTACCCCCTGCCGCAGCGGCGTGCCGACGAGATCGAGGTGACCGTGCTGGGCATGGGCCAGATGGGCCGGACCTGTGCACGGCGGCTGCTGGAAACGGGTTACCGGGTGACCGGCTGGAACCTGCACGGTGGCGCCATCGCCGGCATGGCGCTGGAGCACGGCCTGGAAGCGCTGTGGCCGCTGCTGGCACGCAGTGACATCGTGATCAACCTGCTGCCTCTCACCGCACAGACCGCCGATCTGCTGGACCGACGGTTCTTCGCCGCCATGCGCCGCGGCGCTGCCCTGGTCAACCTCGCCCGTGGCCGGCACCTGGTGGAAGCCGACCTGCTGCAGGCGCTGGACAGCGGCCAGCTCGATCGTGCGGTGCTGGATGTGTTTCGCCAGGAGCCGCTGGCGACGGACCATCCGTTCTGGTGCCATCCGCGCGTGACGGTCCTGCCGCATAGCGCCGCGGCGACGGACATGCGCAGCGCCGCGTCGATCGTCGCGCAGAACCTGCAGGCCCTGCGCGACGGCCGGCCGATCAGCCATCTGGTGCAGCGCAAGCGCGGTTATTGAGCCGCGGCTTGCGCCAGCGCAGCGCCTCAGTCGTGGCTGAGCGCGCCGATGCGATGGATCGAGAGGTCCGCCCCGTTGAATTCTTCCTCCTGGCTGAGGCGAATGCCCATGGAGTGCTTGAGCAGGCCGTAGACGCCGAAGCCACCAACCAGTGCCACCAGCATGCCCAGACCGCTGCCGATCACCTGGCTGATCAGGCTGACGCCGCCGAGCCCGCCCAACGCCGCCTGGCCGAAGATGCCGCAGGCGATGCCGCCCCAGATCCCGCACAGACCGTGCAGCGGCCATACACCCAGCACGTCGTCGATTTTCCAGCGGTTCTGCGTGGCGGTGAACGCCCAGACGAACAGCGCCCCGGCAATCGCGCCGGTGGCCAGCGCACCGACCGGATGCATCAGATCGGAGCCGGCGCAAACCGCCACCAGCCCGGCCAGCGGGCCGTTGTGCAGGAAGCCCGGGTCGTTGCGGCCGGCCAGCCAGGCCGCGGCGGTGCCGCCCACCATCGCCATCAGCGAGTTCACTGCCACCAGGCCACTGATGCCTTCGATGGACTGCGCACTCATGACGTTGAAGCCGAACCAGCCGACGATGAGAATCCACGAGCCCAGCGCCAGAAACGGAATATTCGACGGGGCGAAGGCCACCAGCCGGCCGTCGCGGTAGCGGCCGTTGCGACGTCCGAGCAGGATGACCGCACCAAACGCCAGCCATCCGCCCATGGCGTGCACCACCACGGAGCCGGCGAAGTCATGGAAGGGTGCACCGAACTGGTGCTCCAGCCAGGCCTGGAAACCGAAATTGCCGTTCCAGATCAGCCCTTCGAAGAACGGGTAGACGAACGCCACGATCAACAGCGTCGCGCACAGCTGCGGACCGAAGCGCGCACGCTCGGCGATGCCGCCGGAGATGATTGCCGGAATCGCCGCAGCAAAGGTCAGCAGGAAGAACAACTTCACCAGGGCATAGCCGTGGTCGGCCACCAGCTGATCGGCCGGCTGCATGAACGTCACGCCATAGGCGATCCAGTAGCCGATGAAGAAGTACGCCAGGGTCGATACGGCGAAGTCAGTGATGATCTTCGACAGGGCATTGACCTGGTTCTTCAGCCGCACGGTCCCGACTTCGAGGAAGGCGAAGCCGGCATGCATGGCCAGCACCATCACCGCGCCCATCAGGAGGAACAGGGTATTGGAGCCATGGACCAGGGTTTCCACGGCGCTGTTGAGGTTTTCCATGGGTTACTACAGCCTCAGCGGGAATACGCACCAAAACGGTAATCGCCAGAGTGCGAATGCACCGAGATGCATCACCGCGCCCGCGACGACTACCGCCACCTGCAGCCGGAGCCTGCCTCGGTAAAATTGCCGAGGCACCATGAAACCTTTGTTTTCAACGGGTTATGGGAACTGCCGGGATTTCATCGTGCGCCATTGCGGGGCTTGCACGACGACTGCTGCACCAAGCCATAGCAATGCCTGTACCAAGCGCAGCGCTGAGCGCTGCCGAGACCGGCTTCAGCCTCATCGATCGACCTGGGCTCAGAGCGCCGACAGCGCGCGGTACTCGTCCTGGGCAAGCTGGTCGGTCATGCCGCTGATGAAGTCCTGCAGCATGCGGTTGCGGTAGTAGAACTCCCACAGCGGGCGATCGTCCGACGTCTCGGTATGGGGCTTGAGCGCCTCGTGATAGGCCTTGACCAGCTGATTGGGCAGCCGCCGCGCCAGCATCTGCAGATGCGGCTCGCTGCGACAGCCGCCGAGGGTTAGCGCGTCGAACACGGGCGCCGGCACGCGCAGCAACGGCGCATAGAAGTCCAGCAGTCCCTGGAGGATGCGATAGCCCTGCAGCTGCAGCGTTTCCACCTCGCGGTGGCAGAACACCTTGTCCATCGCCACATCCTTGAAGGTCTGCACGATGGCGTTGGGCAGGCTGTCGTCCTCAAGCAGGGCGCGGTCCAGCGTGCCGTGGTACACCGCTTCGATGTTGTCGATGAACTGACGGGCTGCGTGCTGCACCAGCGGGTGGATCATGTTCACCCGCAGCCAGATGAAGAACTCACCGGCCTTGTTGATCGGCTCCTTCTGCGCCCGCTCCAGGGCATAGCTGACCATGCTGCGGAAACTGCGCTCCGGACCGGGCACGGGCGCATCGACGTCGCCATGCAGGGCGAACTTGTCCAGCAGCAGCTGTGCCAGCTGCTCGATGCTGAAGATGCCCTTCTCCACCGAATCCTCGATGTCAGCCAGGCAGTAGGCAATGTCGTCCGCCGCCTCCATCACGTAGGCCAGCGGGTGGCGCGTGCAGGGCTGCATCTGGAGGGCCGCCTGCAAGGCCCGCACGAAGGGTTCTTCGGAGAGGTAGAAGCCGGGCTTCTTCTGCAGATAGGCGCCCGGCGTGCCTTTGTCCGGTCGCGGCATGTAGGCCGGGCGGACGTATTTGAGCAGGCCGGCGGTCTGGGTGTAGGTCAGGTTCAGGCGCTGCAGCGAGACCACCAGACGAATCGCCTGAGCGTTGCCCTCGAAGTGGTTGAGGTCATCGAGCATGCGCTGGCGTAGCCCGGTGTCGCCCTGCCCTGGCGGCACGGCAGCGGCGAACAGTTCATCCAGGTGGCGCTCGAACCATTCGCCGATGGCGTATTCACCGAAATGGCCGAATGGCGGATTGCCGATGTCATGCATCAGGCAGGTCATCTCCACCAGGCTCTCCAGTGCCGCCTCCAGCCCATCCAGGCCGAACGCTGCGGCACGGCTGCCAAGCTGCTTGTAGAGCGTACGGACGATGAAGCGGCCGGTCTGCTGCACCTCCAGCGAGTGGGTCAGGCGGCTGCGCACTGCGGCATTGCGCTCCAGCGGGAAAACCTGCGTCTTCTGCTGCAGACGGCGCACCGCCGCTGAATTGATGATGCGCCCGCGATCGCTTTCCAACTGGTCGATCACTGCGCCCAGATTACCTTCGCTGGCGCGCAGGCCGGGCTCGGCCTTGCCGTAAGGGCGTTGACGGGAAATCTTGTGCTTGAAGTTCACGGACTCCGGCATGCATCGTTCTCATGGCGCGAAAAACAGCCATGGAGCCTAACGCGGGCGGTCCGGGTTTACCATCGCCACCCACCCTGCCAGCCAGAACCCTACGACGGAGACAGCCGTGAGTCGTGCCGACTTTCATCACCAGAACGCCGAGCGGGCCAGTGCCGAAGCCCAACGCCTGATCGAGCAGCGCGCTGCCCTTGGCTCGCGCTGGCTGGATTGGGTCGCTGGAGAGCTGTATCGCCTGAGCCCGCCGGAGTATGCCTCGATGGTGCGCCGCGAACTCGAACGCTTGGCGCAGGCAGCGCAGCCTTGAACGATTCATGGACGGTCAGCGGCCCGCTGCTGTGCCCAGCATTCTCGCCGCTACCGGACAGCCGCAAGGCCACCGCGATGGACAAGCGACCGGCAGACGTCCCACTCTGGCTGGACCGAGATGGCCTCCAAGGCGACCGTATCGCCGACCGGCGCTTTCATGGCGGGCCGGATCGCGCCCTGTGCCATTACCCGACGCAACACTATGTGTACTGGGCGCAGCGCTTTCCACAGCTGCGCACGCGGCTGGGCCTCGGTGCCTTCGGCGAGAATCTGGGCGGCAAAGACCTGGACGAAGCGCAGCTGTGCATCGGTGATCGCCTGCGCTGGGGCGATGCGCTGATCGAGGTGAGCCAGCCCCGCTCACCTTGCATCCGCCTGGACAGCCGTCATGGCGTGCGCAGCCTGGCGCGCGAGCTGTCCGCGAGCGGCCGCACCGGCTGGCTTTATCGGACCCTGGAGCCCGGCAGCGTGCGTCCTGGCGACACCCTGCAACTGCTGGAACGGCCCCACCCCGAAATCAGCGTCGCCTTCTTGTGGCGCTGCTTTCTAGATCCCGCACTCGCGGACGAAACCCTGCTGCGACTGGCCGAGCTGCCGTCGCTTGCAAGGTTCTACCGGCAGGCATTCGGCCAGCGCCATGACGCTCGACGCGGCCAACGGGACCAGCAGCGGCTGTTCGACTGACAGCCGTGCAAAGCGGTGCAGCAGTGCCATACTGCAGCGGTCGGACGGGCCCGGGACGACGTTGGCAAGCGCCAACGACCGCCCCGGCCGCGACAGCATAGGTCCAGCCACGCAATCAGAGGTGATCACCATGAGCAAGGGAATGGACGCGAAGAAGAACAGCAAGAAAAAACCGCTGAAAACTGCGCAAGAGAAGCGCATGGCCAAGCGCGACAAGAAGAGCGGCTCCACCACGCTGCTCGGCACCCACGCCGCCACCCACTGAAACGACCGTCTCGAACGCCCGGCTGGATGCCGGGCGCTTCAGGCTCGGGCCAGGCGCAGCCGGCCGAACAGCCAGCCTCCCCACACATTGACCACCAGCCCGATCATCACCAGCAGGGCACCGGCCAGTTGCAACGAGGCCAGCCGCTCGCCCAGCAGAATGCTGGCCGAGGTCAGCCCCACCACCGGCACCAACAGCGAAAACGGCGCCACCTGGCTCGCCGGATAGCGCGACAGCAACCGGCTCCACAGGCCATAACCGAGAATGGTCGCGCCGAAGGCCAGGTACACCAGGACCAGAATCGTCTGCCAGCCGATGCCACGCAGCGCCGCCTCGATCACGCCCGGTCCCTCCAACCATAAAGACAGCGCGAGAAACGGCAACGGCGGCACCAGGCTGCCCCACACCACCAGCCCGACCAGATTCACCTTGCCGACCTTGCGCGTGACGATATTGCCCAGCGCCCACATCGAAGCAGCGCAGATGGTCAGCAGGAACCCACCAAGGGTCATGCCCAGCCCGCTTTGCGCGCCGATCAGCGCAAGGCCGCAGGCCGCGATCACCAGGCCCAGCAGGTTGGCCGCGCGCAAGCGTTCACCGAGAAACAGCGCAGCGAAGAACAGCGTGAAGAACGCCTGGGATTGCAGCACCAGCGACGCCAGACCCGCAGGCATGCCGTGCTTCATGGCGGTGAAGAGAAAGGCGAACTGGCCCAGCGAGATGGTCAGCCCGTAGGCCAGCATCCAGCGCAGCGGCACCTGCGGCCGTCTGATGAAGAACACCGCCGGCACCGCCGCCAGCATGAATCGCAGAGCACCGAGCAACATGGGCGGCACGTCGTGCAGGCCGACCATGATGACCACGAAGTTCATTCCCCAGACGACGATGACCACCAGTGCGAGCAGCAGGTCTCGAGGCGACATGACGACGCACCCTGTAATGAAAAGATTCATTAGAGCCGCGCATCCGCTCTGCCGCTCCATACAGTGAGCACCGAATTGGCCGGCACAGTCCGGGTTGGCCGCCGATCGGGCCGACCTCGTCCTCACCCGGTACCGGCGACGAAACCCACAGCGACGCTATAGAATTCGCGCCTGTTTCCCTCACATGAGACGAGTACGAGCATGGGCGCACAGTGGAAAGCGAAGCATAAGGAAGCGGCGGCGAACGCCAAGGGCAAGGTCTTCGGCAAGCTGTCGAAGGAAATCATGATCGCAGCCCGCAGCGGTGCCGACCCCGACATGAACCCGCGTCTGCGTCTGGTCGTCGAGCAGGCCAAGAAGGCCTCCATGCCGAAGGACACCCTGGAGCGCGCCATCAAGAAAGGCGCCGGCCTGACCGGCGAAGTGGTGCATTACGAGCGCACCCTGTACGAAGGCTTCGCCCCGCATCAGGTGCCGCTGATCGTCGAATGCCTGACCGACAACGTGAACCGCACCGTCGCCGAAATCCGCGTGCTGTTCCGCAAGGGCCAACTGGGCTCCTCCGGTTCAGTGAGCTGGGATTTCGACCATGTCGGCATGATCGAAGCCGTGCCCGCAGGCGACGCCGACCCGGAAATGGCCGCCATCGAGGCTGGTGCTCAGGATTTCGAGGCGGCCGACGAAGGCGCCACGCTGTTCATTACCGAGCCGACCGACCTCGACGCCGTGTGCAAGGCCCTGCCGGAACACGGCTTTACCGTGCAAGCGGCGCAGCTGGGCTATCGACCGAAGAATCCGGTCAGTCTGTCCGGTGCCGAGCTGGAAGAGGTCGAGGCCTTCCTCGAGGCCATCGATGCCCATGACGACGTGCAGAACGTCTACGTCGGCTTGGCGGGCTGATACCCATCGTCTTTACTAGGTTCTGTTGACATTCGGTTAGCGGCCCCGCCGTCACCGGATGTCATCGACAATCCAAGCAGCCGGCGAGTATTCACCATGAGCAGTAGCAAACCCACCACGCCCTACAGCCAGCGCGAGCAGGGCTACCGGGAAAAGGCCCTGAAGATGTATCCCTGGGTCTGCGGGCGGTGCGCGCGGGAGTTTTCCGGCAAGCGCCTGAGCGAGCTGACGGTCCATCACAAGGACCACAACCACGACAACAACCCCGAGGACGGCTCCAACTGGGAGCTGCTGTGCCTCTACTGTCACGACAACGAGCATTCCCGCTATACCGACAACCAGTACCAGGCCGAAGCCCGGCCGGGCAGTGACCTGGGGCCGAAAGAGACCTTCAAGGCCTTCGCCAACCTGGCCGACCTGCTCAAGGGCAAGCAGAGCTGATCGGCCTGGGCGACGCGCCCTTCTACTTGACCAGCAGTACCGGGACCGAAACCTCGTGGATCACCCGGTTCGCCACCGAGCCCAACACCAGGCCGGTGAAGCTGCCCAGGCCGCGGGTGCCCATCACCACCGTGTCACAGCCCAGCCGCTTGACCGCATCGTTGATCTGCTCGGCGACGTTGCCGAGCTGGGTGTGGGTCTCGCAGGTCAGCCCACCGGCCTGCAACATTGCCGCTGCCTCGTCGAGCACGCTACGGGACTTGGCCATCAGGCTGTTGTTGACCTCGTCGATCATGGCCGAGGTGACGTACTCGCCATAGATGATCGGCTCGTGCTGAACGTTGACCACGTGCACCTGCAGCGCCATTCCGGTATCCCGGGCCAGATCGACGACATACTGCAGGGCGCGCTTGGAGTTGTCCGAACCATCGTATGCAACCAGAAGCCTGCGCATTTCCTGTCTCCGCTGTTGGGTAGGTTTTCAGCTTAGACCAGCTGCCGCTGCGTCGTGGCCACTGCTTGCACTTGTCTTGATCTGGCACAAGCGCGCATTATCCCGCGCGCCTTTTTCTGTGCCGGAGACGCAGCTGATGAATCCCGATCAACGTCCCGTTTTCGGCGTCGCTGACGCCTCGTTCCAGGCTGCCGGCGGCGAAGCGGGCCTGCAGCGGCTGGTGGCCGATTTCTATCGGGTGATGGACGAAGCGCCCGAGGCCTCGAGCGTTCGCGCGATGTACCCGGCGGATGTCAGCGAAGCTGCCGATCGGCTGGCCAGCTTCCTGTGCGGCTGGCTGGGTGGGCCGAAACGCTACGCCGAAAAATATGGCGCCATCAGCATTCCGCAGTTTCATACCCGCTGGCCGGTCGGCGAAGCCGAACGCGACGCCTGGCTGTTCTGCATGGAGCAGGCGATCGCCAGGCAGCCCTACAGTCCGGAGTTTTCCGAGTACCTGCTACGTCAACTGCGAGTGCCGGCCGAGCGCATCCGCCAGGTGCAGGTCGCCTGCCCTGCCCAAACGGGCCACGGTTGATTACATCGGCGACGCCTGCCGCGCAGCGGCAATGCAGCCAAAGAGCCGCAAACCGAGCGCACCCTCTACGCTGAAATCCGCCGCAGAGGAGAACCGAGCCCTCCCCCTTGCGTCATACAAGCATGGGTAGACCAACGCGACACCCGTTCGCCGCGCAACCGGAGCTGGCTCGTTCGATGAAAATCCGCTTCGCGTCCATCAATCAGCAGAAGATCCGCGAGGTTCGCGAGATCCTCGAGCCCAGTGGAATCGAGGTGAAGCCCTTTCCGATCCGCATCGAGGAGTTGCGCACCGAAGACCTTTACCAGCTGGTCAGCGACAAGCTTCTGGTGGCGTTCAAGATGATCGGCAAGCCGGTGTTCGTCGAACATACCGGGCTGTTCATCAACAGTCTCAACGGCTTTCCCGGCGGCCTGACCCAGATATTCTGGGATCGCCTGCAGGCCGAACGCTTCTCCGAGCTGATCGGAAGGCTCGAGGACCCGGCGGCCGAAGCGCGAACCCTGATCGGCTACTGCGATGGGCGCAAGCGGCACTTCTTCGAAGGCGTGGTTCCAGGCCGCATCTCGCCGTCGCCCGCCGGTCATGGCGGCTTCGAGTGGGACGACGTATTCATCCCCGAAGGTCAGAACCAGACGTTCGCACAGCTGGGCACGCAGAAGAACGGCCTTTCCATGCGCCGCCGCGCGCTGGATGCCTTCGTTGCCTTTCTGCGGGAGTCCTGAAGCACATGGACCAACTGCGTGACGCCTACCGCAACAACCGGCTGATTCTCTTCGTCGGCTCCGGCGTCTCGGCCAACATCGGTCTGCCGCCATGGAAAGAGCTGATCGACGAGATCGCCGTGCAGCTCGACTACGACCCGGAGGTCTTTAACACCTACGGCAATTTCCTCGCCCTGGCCGAGTACTACCGGATCAAGAAAGGCAGCATCGGCCCGCTACGCAGCTGGATGGACCGTGAGTGGCACCGCAACATCGAGATCCGTGACTCCGAAATTCACCGGCTGATCGTGCACGGCCGGTTCCCGGCGATCTACACCACCAACTACGACCGCTGGCTGGAATACGCCCACGACGCTTATGCGGTGGATTACATCAAGATCGCCAACGCCAGCGACCTCACCAAGGCTCGCGATGGCGTCCGGCAGATCGTCAAGTTCCATGGCGATTTCGATGACGATGCCTCGATTGTGCTCGACGAGACCAGCTATTACCAACGGCTGCAATTCGAAACGCCATTGGATATCAAACTGCGCGCAGACACGCTGAGCAAGGCTGTTCTGTTTATCGGTTACAGCCTGTCGGATACGAATATCCGGCTGCTTTTCCACAAGCTGTCGAAGATATGGAACGAACATGAAACGTTGGGCGTTCGCCCTATTTCATATGTCTTCTCGCACAAGCCGAACCCGGTTCAGGAAGAAGTGTTGCGACAATGGGGGATTCGCATGATCGCATCAGAGGATGACGAACCTGGCATTGCACTCAGGAACTTTCTGCAACAGTTGGTGGAAAGCTAACTCAAGAAATAGGACAAGCGAAACGGCAACGGTGGAACAACTAGCGCGACGCCGTCGAGGCGCCGCGCAGGCTTCGATCAATAATTGAAGCCAATACCGATGCTGTAAAGGAACACGCCGTCATCATATCGATCCTGCGCATCGCTGCCGCTCTTGAACAGGAACTGATATTCCGCCATGGCGGTAATGAAGGTCTTGTCCTGTACCCAATACTTGAAGCCAACTTCCGGCCCCGCCATGAACGTCTCGTCCACCCGATCACCGTAGACACCGCCGATGCTGGCACCAATGAAAGGTCGCGCCTTGCCGGTACCGAAGTGATAGTCATAGAAGACCCGGGTCGAACCGTCGAACTTCACGCTCTCACCCTCGGTATCGCGCGCATTGACGGTTTGCCTTACACCCCACAGGGACGCTTCGCTCAAATACTGACCCCAACTTCCCTGTACGGAAAACACAGTATCGTCAAAGTCTTTGTCGCTGCTTCCTGCACCACCCAACGTGATTTCCTTGTCGCCGGTCATGGGTGCCGCTCCGGCAATAGCCGGAAGCATTGCGACAACCATTAAGGAAGTTTTGAAAAGTCGATTCATGACGGCACCTCTTATGCTTGTTTTCAATTACGCATTAACTCTGCGTAGGGGTGAGACAAGCATGTAAACCGGATGGTTGCCGAAAGAATCGACGAATGACCTGCATTTCATCAGAAATCACAGGAAAGTGTTTTAACAGGATGATTCTTATCGATTTATGACCTAAACAAATATCAATAAGCCATCAACTCCAATAGCAGTACGGTCAATTACGGCTTTGACTCTTCAGCGCGCCACATCCGCCTCTTCCGTATGTACTTCGGACGAGTGCTCGTCAGACTGTCGGTCGAAGTAATGGCTGAAAGCCAGATATATCCATACCGGCATCAACGCAAGCCCGACGACTACGCACGTCCAGGCCAGCACAGCACTGCCTTCGGGATCCGGAAACAGCAAGCGCCCGATGCCGACCAACAGGGTATATACGGACAGTGCCGTGACCGCGACGGCGAACAACCTGACGCCCAGCGCCTTGAGTGATTCCCTAGGATCAAAGCCACAGCGCGCCGCGGTTTTGCCCCAGAACCCGAAGGGCCGAACACGCCGATAGAAGCGGTCAAGGGTTTGCGTATCGGTTGCAGGCGTGACGAAGCTCACCAGAACCGCCGCACTGCAGGTCACGAGCGACATGATGCTCAGACGGACCCACTCGCGCTCCGGATCCGTGCCGAGGAAGTACAGCAGCAGGGGCGCGGTGATCAGCGAAAACACCATGGCCGTCAGCTCGGAATACAGGTTGATCCGCTCCCATAACCAGCGCAGCACCAGCACCGAGCCCATGCCGGCTCCAAACAGCAGCGAGATGAACCAGGCGGTCTGGATCGAACCGAGGTTAGCCATGATGATCATCGCGATCAGCAGGATGAGCACGTTGGACAGCCGCGCCACCAGCACCAGCTCCTTGTCCTTCGGCTTGCGCTTGAGCAGTTTCGGCGCAACCACGCCGCCGTAGACGTCGTTGCTCCAATAGGAGGCGCCCCAGTTCAGATGCGTGTCCACCGTCGAGGCGAGCGCCGCCAGCAGCCCCACCAGCATCAGGCCACGGAAGCCCGGCGGCAGCAACTCATCGATGCCGGTGACGAACAGCGCCTCGCGAGCGGCAGTGAAGCCGTCCCCGCTCATGTCTTCGGGGCTGAACGGATAGAGCACCAGCAGGCCGATGGCGATCGCCAGCCAGAACAGGCTGCGCAGGAAGATCTGCAACCAGGTGAACACCAGCCCGGCGATGCGCGCTTCGCGGTCGGTCGGACAGGCCATGCTGCGCTGTGCCAGATAGCCGGTGCCATCGGAGTTCATCTGAAACAGCCACTGCAAACCGACGATCATCAGGAACGGCAAAAGCGCCTCGCCAGCGTTGCTGGGCGGTGCGAACGACAGCATCTTGCTGGCCTGCTCGCTACCGTACAGCTCGACGACACGGTCGGTAAGGCCGCCCAACCCGCCAGCGGCGTCGACCACGAACCAGGCGTAGGCCAGCGTGCCCAGCATCGCCACACTGAACTGCATGACGTCGGTCTGCACCACCGCGCGTAGGCCGCCGGTGATCGAATACATGGCGGTGAATGCCAGAATGAGCAGAATCGAGATGAGGTTGTTGGTACTGGTGGTCAGCTGATCGAGGTCCGTGATGCTCTCGCCCAGTTCGATGCCGCTTGCCTGAACCGCGCTCTGAATCATCCCGTAGGTGCCGCCCGGCAGCCATTCGTGCCAGGGCAGGAATACCTCGGCGATACGGATAGCGGCGACCAGTACCATCGCCAGCACCACGCAGTTGATTACCGTGCCGTAGTAGATCGCCTTGAACAACCGCAGCGGCACCACGGCTGGCCCGCTGTAGCGCACACGTGTCAGCTCCGCATCGGTCAACACGCCAGCACGGCGCCAGCCAGAGGCAAACACCCAGGCCAGCAGCAGAAAGGCCAGACCGTAGATCCATAACCGCCAAAGCGCAAACACACCGGCGGTGGCGACCAGGCCGCTGACCAGCAACGGCGTGTCGGCTGCGAATTGCGTCGCGGACATCGACACACCCGCGCGCCAGCCTTTGATGGTTCGGCCGGCCAAAAAGTACTCATGCAGACTCTGCGATGCCTTGCTGCGGGCGCGCATGCCCGCCGACAGGCCATAGAAGACAAACGCGAGCACGATCACTAAGTCCAACATCTTGTTATTCCTGTCGTTGGCGTACCTAAAGGGTGAGAGCCCGACGACCTGGGAAAAGATGCAGGGAGCGGATGAACGGCATGCCAGCGGGACAGGCTTTGGCGAACAAGTGGCAGACGCTAGACTGGCGTGATCGAAAACGCCCCGGACGGCCATGCCTGTACTCGAGTACCAGCGCTTACCCCAGCCGCAGAAGCCTCTGCTGGTCAGGTTCTATCGAACCCACCACAACCGCAACCGGGTGCGCCCCGAAGCCAGTTGCTGGGTTGCCAGATGTGGCGAGATCATCGCAGGCCTTTGCCTGACGCCGGTTGCCGATGGCCATTTCCTGACCGGACTACTGGTCAGCCCTGCCGAGCGCGGCCGCGGGATCGGTCAGGGGCTGGTGCGCCGGGCGCTGCGTTGCGTCTCAGGGCCGGTCTGGCTGTTCTGTAAACCGGAGCTGCAAGAGTTTTATGCCCGGCTCGGTTTCAGCGAGGCAGTACAGCTACCGCAAATGCTGGAAGATCGTCTTGCCCGTTATCGCCGCAGCAAGACCTTGATCGCTCTGACTCGTCGCCAGAAGGAAGACGCCATGCCCGACGCCACCCTGAATATCGCAATTGCCTGCCTGTTCGACGAACACGGACGGTTGCTGGTGGTACGCAAGCGCGGTACGCGCTTCTTCATGTTGCCCGGTGGCAAGGCCGAGCCAGGCGAAACCGCCTTGCAGACGCTCAGGCGAGAGCTGGCCGAAGAGCTGGCGCTCTCCCTGGAAGATCGAGATCTTGAGTCGCTAGGACAATTCCGGGCGCCGGCAGCCAACGAACCGAACCATCAGGTCCAGGCGCAAGTGTTCGTTGGACGCCTTCCGCACCCCGTCAGCGTTCAGGCAGAAATCGAAGAGATGGGCTGGCTGGATCTGGAACCCTGCCACCGTGATGACGTTGCGCCACTCTTACGGACACAGGTTCTGCCGGCCTTGCTCGAGCGCGCAGCCGCGCGCGCATGATCTGCCGAGCGCCAGCTCAAGGAGAGATCGGATCGCTGGCCGGGAAGGTTTCCTCGATGGCCTCGTCGAGCTGCTCTTCGTCCGCCTCATCAGGGCGCCGGGCTGCATCGTCCCGGTCCTCAGGCGACTGGTCATGCTGCTGATCACCGTTCATGTTGACCTCCGTGATGGCTGTTGAGCCTTAGGCCATGCGAGGGCAACTCGGTTCAGTCCACTTTTCTCAAGGCAAAAAAAGGGGCGGGATACGATCCCGCCCGCCTCCTTCCCTGTTCCCTTAATCCCTTCTCATCGTCCTGATGGCACCGCATCCTGCGATGATGCCTGACCTTCATCCTGAAGGCCGTGCTAATCCCTGAGCACGTGGGCGATATTAATGATCGCAGGGCCAAGGACAACTGCGTCAGGTCGCCACATTGCCCGCAGCCCGCGCCGAATGACCGATTAAAAACCATTAAAATTCAAAGGCTTACCACGATACTCACAAGTGAGTAGCGGTTCAGCGGGGGCTGCTACGTTGGCTTTGCTTACATCGCCTGTAAGTGAATGCTTACAAACGATATCGATGAAGTGGAAACCCAGAACGATTGGCTTAAGTCGATCGCACGAAGCCATTACCGTCTGGGCAGGCATACGAACAAGCCGCTGCGCCGACCGGGGCCTCCGGCCGACGCAGCGTTGCGCTCACTGGAAAAGCGCGTCGCTGGACAACCCGTTGCGCTCGAGAATCTCGCGCAGGCGGCGCAACGCCTCGACCTGGATCTGGCGCACGCGCTCGCGCGTAAGACCGATCTCCTGGCCGACTTCCTCCAGCGTCGAAGCCTCGTGCCCACGCAACCCGAAGCGACGGATGACGACCTCGCGCTGCTTCTCGGACAAATCCGACAGCCACTGATCGATACTGGCCGACAGATCGTCATCCAGCAGCAGTTCGCATGGGTCGGTTGGTCGATCGTCAGTAAGCGTATCGAGCAATGTCTTGTCGGTATCCGGTCCGAGCGAGACGTCCACTGAGGTGACCCGCTCATTGAGGCCGAGCATGCGCTTGACCTCGCCGACCGGCTTCTCGAGCAGGTTGGCGATCTCTTCGGGACTGGGTTCGTGATCGAGTTTCTGCGTCAGTTCGCGAGCCGCGCGCAGATAGACGTTCAGCTCCTTGACCACATGGATCGGCAGGCGAATCGTCCGGGTCTGGTTCATGATGGCCCGCTCGATAGTCTGCCGGATCCACCAGGTCGCGTAGGTCGAGAAACGGAAGCCGCGCTCCGGATCGAATTTCTCCACCGCACGGATCAGCCCGAGATTGCCCTCCTCGACCAGATCAAGCAGGGACAGGCCGCGGTTGACATAGCGCCTGGCGATTTTCACCACCAGTCGCAGGTTGCTTTCGATCATGCGCTTGCGCCCCGCCGGATCGCCTTTCTGCGCAAGACGCGCGAAATGCACTTCTTCTTCGGGGGTCAGGAGGGGGGAGAAACCGATTTCGTTGAGGTACAACTGGGTCGCATCTAGCGCCCGGTTGTAATCGATGAACTTGTGCTGTTTGCTGGATGCGGCCTTGGGTCTGCCTGCACCGGCAGCCTTGGTCACTTTGTCTTTCTGGTCGAAGTGGATGGGCGTTTCCATGAGCAGAACCGCATCGTCGACGTCAAACTCCAGCGCTTGGTCTTTAAGTGCCATTATTCTTGTCCTGTTCCGAGTTCGACAACAGGCCCAAGCGACGCGGGTCCTTGGCTACGCTCAAGCCTAACCTAGTGCTGGAACAGGCAGGCGACAGGTCAACGTCTTGGCAGATATTGCAGCGGGTCTACGGGTTTACCCTGGCGACGAATTTCGAAATGCAGCTTCACCCGGTCGGTTCCCGTCGATCCCATCTCGGCAATACCTTGCCCAGCCTTGACTTGTTGGCCCTCCCGCACCAGCAGCCTGCGGTTGTGTCCGTAGGCGCTTACATAGGTATCGCTGTGCTTGATGATCACAAGTTCGCCGTAACCCCGTAATCCACTGCCGGCGTACACAACAGTCCCATCAGAAGCAGCCAGAACAGGCTGTCCTAATTCCCCAGCGATATCAATTCCTTTATTCAAACTACCGTTTGAGGAAAAACGACCGATGATCGTGCCGTTCGCCGGCCATGCCCAACCGCTCGCCGAGCGGGCTACAGGGGTAACTGGCGTACGTGCCTGCGGACTGGACGGCGGGCTTGGCTGGGTGCTGATCGCCGGCTGACGGGAAACCGGGTTGGCGACCACGACCGGGGTAGATGGCGCCGGCTTGGGCGCTGGCTGGGGCCGTGGCGCGGCGGCCGCTACTCGAGCGCTGCTGCCACTGAAGCGGATCTTTTGCCCAGGATAGATAACATGCGGTGGCTGGATGCCGTTCACACGTGCCAGCTCACGCCAGTCCCAGCCGAAGCGGAACGCGATGGACCAGAGCGTATCGCCGCGCCGCACGATGTACTGGCCGCTGGTGACCTTGTCACGCTGGTTGCGGTCGACGACCTGCACGCCTCCCCCTTGGGGCGACGACGCACAACCGACCAGCGTTCCGGCAATCACCAGAACACCGAGCATCGAACGGACCATGGGGTCGCGCATCCACCGCGGTACTGCTGTGAGCCTCAATGCCCGCTCCCTTTCATAGACAAGTGCGTCAGACGCCTTCAGTCATCGGCTGGCGCCGGCCGGCAAACCACTCGAGCCCCAGGACCAGAACGATACCACCCACGGCCAACAGTACGGCCAGCAGCAGCTGAGGGTCCTGCCCGGTCAGGTCGCCATAGGCGCCAGGCAGCAGATTGTGCTGCAGGACCGGAACGTTCTCGCCACTGGAATTGGTGCGCCAGGTCAGCGTTTCCTTCCATGGCCAGACCTTGTTCAGCGAGCCGAGCATCAGCCCGGTCAGAAACGCCAGGGTCAGGTCGCGCCAACGCTTGAGCAGCCAGCTGAGGAACTTGGCGAAGCTCAACAAGCCTACCAGGCACCCCGCGGCGAAGACCGCCATCACACCGAGATCGAACCCCTTCACCGCGCCCAGAACCACCGGGTACAGCCCCAGCAGCACCAGGATGAAACTGCCGGAAATGCCCGGCAGGATCATCGCGCAGATGGCAATCGCGCCAGCAAAGAAAAGGCTCAGACTGCTGCTGCCCCACTGCACCGGCGCAGCCACGGTAATCCAGTAGGCAAAGCCGATACCCAGGCAGAAGCTCACCAGACGCGACAGGTTGCGGCGCTGGATTTCCTTGCCCACCAGATGGACAGAAACCAGGATGAGGCCAAAGAAGAAGGACCAGACGGGAATCGGATGCTCTTCCAGAAGATAGGTAATCAGCCTGGCCAGGCTAAGAATGCTGGTCAGGATGCCGGCGAACAGCACCAGCAGGAAGCTTGCATTGGCGGTTTTCCAGGCCTCGGCGAAACGCCCCCGCAACAACGGGCCGACCGCATATGGCACAGCGCTGATGGAGCGCAGCAACTCATCATAGATACCGGTGATGAACGCCACGGTACCGCCCGAGACACCGGGCACCACGTCCGCAGCCCCCATCGCCATGCCTTTGGCGTACAACAAAAAAGCGTTTTTCATGCTTCCTTCCGCTGAATGATCAAATCACGGGTCCATTGAGCAGCGGCACGAAACGTACGGTATCCAGAAGATGGCGCGAAAAGCCGTTTTCCTCTCGAATGATCAGCATGAGTTGCTGGACCTCGCCGGCACCCACTGGAATCACCAGACGCCCACCGGGCGCCAGCTGATCGAGCAAGGCCTGCGGCACATCGGTTGCCGCCGCGGTGACGATGATGCCGTTGTAAGGCGCCAGTGCAGGCCAGCCCTCCCAACCATCGCCCCAGCGAAAGACCACATTGCGCAGCTTGAGTTCGACCAGGCGTTCCTTGGCCCGGTCCTGCAGCGCCTGGATGCGCTCCACCGAAAACACCCGCTCGACCAGCTGAGCCAACACCGCGGTCTGGTAGCCGGAGCCGGTGCCGATCTCCAGTACCTTGTCCAGCGGACCGTCGGCCAGCAGGAGTTCGCTCATCCGGGCGACCATGAACGGCTGGGAAATCGTCTGGTTATGGCCTATCGGCAACGCGGTGTCTTCGTAGGCACGGTGTGCCAGCGCCTCGTCGACGAACAGATGACGAGGGGTACGGCGGATCACTTCGAGTACATGGGCGTTGGACAGCCCTTCTTCGTAGAGCCGCTGAATCAGACGGTCACGTGTGCGCTGCGAGGTCATCCCCGAGCCGTGCAGCAGGCTGTCTTGTCCGCGGTGTATCACAGCACGTTCTCCAGCCAGCTCTCGAGACCGTGAAAGGCCTCACGGAAGGTTCGATCCAGCTGCAGCGGGGTTATGGAGACATAACCCTGCATGACTGCATGGAAATCGGTGCCCGGACCGCCGTCTTCGACATCACCGGCCACGGAAATCCAGTAGCCTTCCTTGCCACGCGGATTGGCCTGCTTGACCGGCGGTTTGGCCCTGCTGCGATGGCCCAGACGCGTCAGCTGGATGCCGCGGATATGATCCAGCGGCAGATTGGGCACGTTGACACTGAGGACGGTGCGCGGCGGAAGCTCCAGCTGGTCGTGCTTTTCCACCAGAGCCCGAGCGATGTAGGCAGCGGTTGGCAGGTTGTCCGGCAAGCGGGAGACCAGCGAGAAGGCAAAAGCCGGCCGACCGGTGAAGCGCCCTTCGATGGCCGCGGCAACCGTTCCTGAATAAAGCACGTCATCGCCCAGATTGGCACCGAGATTGATACCCGAGACCACCATGTCCGGCGTTTCCTCGAGCAATCCGTTGAGGCCAAGGTGAACGCAATCGGTGGGCGAGCCATTCAGGCCGATAAAGCCGTTGGGCATGGTCACGGGATGAAGCGGGCGGTCCAGGGTAAGCGCGCTGCTGGCGCCGCTCATGTCCTGGATCGGGGCAACCACCTTGCACTCGGCATAGCCGCCCAGCGCGTCATAAAGCGCGGCGAGCCCGGGTGCATACACCCCGTCGTCGTTGGCGATCAGAATACGCATCAGATGTCCGTCTGCCCTGCCAGGCTGACCAGCTCACGCACCACGGCGGTGGCGAAGCATCCGGTCGGCAGGACGAATTCCAGTTGCAGAATGTCAGGCCCGGGATAATGCCACGACAAACCGCTGATGGGGAGGCGGAGAATGCGCCGTTCGTGCTTCATCCCTGCCTGCGCCAACCAATTGGCGACAGCCGATTCATTTGTAGCGACGGCGTCTTCCAGTGCCTGTATTTCGTCACCTGCTGGCGAGCCCCCAACGCCCCATAAAGGGCCGGTCGGATGCAGATCCAGAATCCTTAGGCGCGGGTCTGCGCACTCGTCCGGTCCGGCGGGGAAAAAGCTGCGACTGTCAGTGAATGCCAGTAGATCGCCCACTCGTGCCTGATCCCAGCTGCCATCAGCAACCCGTTCGGCGAGCACACGGTTGAACAGGTAACTGCGGCCAGCCGAAAGCAGGCGCGAACGCATGTTGCGCTGCTCCGGCAGCTCTCCTTTCGCCGCGAAGTGGCGCGCCCCGTGGAGGTTGCCACCTTCATAGCCGAAACGCTGCAGGCCGAAGTAGTTCGGCACCCCCTGCAGCTTGATCCGCTCTAGCCGCGCGTCGAGCTGCGTATGATCGGCATGCAGCTCGGTCAGACGCAGACGAAACCCATTGGCCGAATGCGCGCCGCGCTGCAGCTTGCGCTGATGACGAACGCACTGGAGCAGCCGCAGGCTGCCGTCTTCGGCGGCGCTCAGATCGGGGTCGGCCTTGCCCGGCAGATGCAGGCTGAACCACTGCCGGGTCAGCGCCTGGCGGTCCTTCAGGCCCGCATAGCTGATCATCTTCAGCGGCACGCCAGCGGCGCGGGCGATGCGTTTGGCAGCTTCCTCGGTGTTCAGATTGCGCTTTTCAACCCACAACCAGAGGTGCTCACCCTCGCCGGACAGCGGGATATCGAGCACCTCATCGACCTGAAAATCCTCGGCGACCGCCTTCAGCACCGCACTGCCGCAGGGCTCGCCATGGGCACGTGGCCCGAGCAGCTGATCTTCGGTCATGCGCGGACCAGCAAGGCAACCGCGTGAACGGCGATCCCCTCCTCGCGCCCGGTGAAGCCGAGCTTCTCGGTGGTGGTGGCCTTGACGTTGACCTGATCCAGCTCCACTTGCAGGTCTGCGGCGACCAGCGCACGCATGCTTTCGATGTGCGGCGCCATCTTCGGGGCCTGGGCGACGATCGTCGCGTCGACATTGCCGACCACGTAGCCCTTGGCCTGCACCTGCGCCAGCACATGGCGTAGCAGCACGCGGCTGTCGGCGCCCTTGAACTGCGGATCGGTATCCGGGAAATGCTTGCCGATATCACCCAGCGCTGCGGCACCGAGCAGCGCGTCGCTCAGGGCGTGCAACAGAACGTCGCCGTCGGAATGGGCGAGCAGCCCGAACCGGTGTGGAATCCGCACGCCGCCAAGCGTGATGTGGTCGCCTTCGCCGAAGCGGTGCACGTCGTAACCGTGGCCGATACGCATAGATCAAACACCCTGGAATAACTCGAGGCGGCGATTCTACAGGAGGCGGATGTCCCTGAGCGGATCGCCGCGGCGCGCCCGTACATCGACGCCACCGATAACCACCATCAGCCGAATCGATCTTGTATCGTCAAACACCGATATATAGTTCGCCTCAACCCGATATAGGCAGCTGAAGACCATGCCGGACGACTTCGACGACATCATCAAGGCCCTCGCCCATCCGCTGCGCCGCGACATCCTGCGCTGGCTCAAGGAGCCGCAACGCTATTTCGCCGAGCAGCACCATTCGTTGGAGAACGGCGTGTGTGCCGGTCAGATCGATCAGCGCGCCGGCCTGTCGCAGTCAACCGTATCGGCCCACCTGGCGACCCTGCAGAAAGCCGGATTGGTGACCAGCCAGAAGGTCGGCCAGTGGCATTTTTTCAAGCGCAACGATGCCCTGATCCAGACCTTCATCGAGCGCATCGGCCAGGAACTCTGACCTTACGAACCACCACCTGAACAGGAGCGGTATCGCTATGCCCACACTCTTCGACCCGATCAAGATCGGCGACGTGGAACTGAACAATCGCATCATCATGGCGCCGCTGACCCGCTGCCGAGCCGAGCCCGGCCGCGTGCCAGGCGACCTGATCGCCGAGTACTACGCCCAGCGCGCCGACGCTGGCCTGATCATCAGCGAAGCCACCTCGGTCACGCCGATGGGTGTGGGTTATCCGGACACCCCGGGCATCTGGTCGGCCGAGCAGGTTCAGGGCTGGAAGAAGGTCACCGATGCCGTGCATGCCAAGGGCGGCAAGATCGTCCTGCAGCTCTGGCATGTCGGTCGCATCTCCGACCCGATCTACCTCGACGGCCAGCTGCCGGTCGCGCCCAGCGCCATCAAGCCCGCCGGGCACGTCAGTCTGGTCCGCCCGATGAAGGATTACGAAACGCCTCGCGCCCTTGAGACCAACGAGATCCCCGGCATCATCGAGGCCTACCGCAAGGGTGCCGAGAATGCCAAGGAAGCCGGTTTCGACGGTGTCGAAATCCATGGCGCCAACGGCTATCTGCTCGACCAGTTCCTGCAGGACAGCACCAACAAGCGCACCGACGCCTACGGTGGCTCGCTGGAGAATCGTGCACGGTTGATGCTCGAAGTGACTGACGCAGCGATCTCGGTGTGGGGCGCGGGGCGCGTCGGTGTGCACCTGGCACCGCGCGCCGACGCCCACGACATGGGCGATTCCAACCGTGCCGAGACCTTCGGCTACGTAGCCCGCGAGCTGGGCAAGCGCGGCATCGCCTTCATCTGCACCCGCGAGAAGGCCGGTGAAGACAGCCTCGGCCCGCAGCTCAAGCAGCTCTTCGGCGGCGTCTACATCGCCAACGAACGCTTCACCAAGGAACAGGCCAACGCCTGGCTGGCGGAAGGCAAGGCCGATGCGGTGGCCTTCGGTATTCCGTACATCGCCAATCCGGATCTGGTCGAGCGTCTGCGTCAGGACGCACCGCTGAACGAGCCGAAACCCGAGCTGTTCTACGCCCAGGGCCCGACTGGCTATACCGATTATCCGTCGCTCTAAGCTCCTGGCGATGGAAAGGCCCGAGCGGCATGTCCGCTCGGGCCTTTTTTATGTCCTGCCGTCCCTGGCAGTAGACGTGCGCAAGAGGCTGCGCGGCCAACGTCCTACGCCTTGAGCGCGCGCTGTGCGGCCTCGTAGGGTGGAAAACCGCGAAGCGTTTTCCACGCGAACAGGGTCATGCGAAACACCCCGGTGCCGACCGAAACAGACGCGTAGATGAGGCTGTGCCGTCATCCACCCTACGCCCTCAGTGCTTCAGCATGATGGCGCAGGTGATCGTCGATGAAGCTGGCGATGAAGTAGTAGCTGTGGTCGTAGCCCGGCTGGATGCGCAGGGTCAGCGGGTGACCGGCCGAATCCGCAGCGGCGCGCAGCGCCTGCGGCTTGAGCTGGCCGTCCATGAAATCATCGCGATCACCCTGGTCGACCAGAAGCGGCAAGCGCTCGCGGGCCTCGGCGATCAGCGCACAGGCATCCCACTCCCGCCAGCGCGAACGATCCTCGCCGAGATAGCGGCCAAAGGCCTTTTCACCCCAGGGGCAGTTGATCGGGTTGCTGATCGGCGCAAAGGCCGATACCGAGCGATAGCGGCCCGGATTCTTCAGCGCGCAGATGAGCGCCCCGTGCCCGCCCATGGAGTGCCCGCTGATGCCACGGCGGTCGGAGACCGGGAAGTTGGCCTCGACCAGTGCCGGCAGTTCCTCGATGACGTAGTCGTACATCCGGTAGTGCTGGGCCCAGGGCTCTTGCGTCGCATTGAGATAGAAGCCCGCGCCCAGTCCGAAATCCCACGCACCCTCGGCATCATCCGGCACGCCTGGGCCGCGCGGGCTGGTGTCCGGCGCGACGATGATCAGACCAAGCTCGGCTGCCATGCGTAGCGCTCCGGCCTTCTGCATGAAATTCTCATCGGTGCAGGTCAGGCCGGACAGCCAGTACAGCACCGGCAGTTTCTCGCCCTGCTCGGCCTGTGGCGGCAGGAACACGGCAAATACCATGTCGCAGTTCAGGGTGTTGGAGCGGTGGCGGTAGCGCTTGTGCCAGCCACCGAAGCTCTTGTTGCTGGAAACGATTTCAAGGGTCATGAGCGGCCTCGCGCAAGGTGGAAACCGCGCAGGCATCCACCGATCGAGGTGGACAAGCCGCCGGACGACGGCATTGCCCACCCAGGGGTCAGAAGTGGATGACGGTTCGGATGCTCTTGCCTTCGTGCATCAGGTCGAACGCTTCGTTGATCTGCTCCAGCGGCAGGTTGTGGGTGATGAAGGTGTCCAGCGGAATCTCGCCGCTCTGCGCCTTTTCCACATAGCTCGGCAGCTCGGTACGCCCCTTCACGCCGCCGAACGCCGAACCGCGCCAGACGCGTCCGGTGACGAGTTGGAACGGACGCGTGCTGATTTCCTGGCCGGCGCCGGCGACACCGATGATGGTCGACTCGCCCCAGCCCTTGTGGCAGCACTCCAGCGCCGCGCG
Organism: Stutzerimonas frequens; assembly: GCF_024448335.1. Taxonomy (GTDB): domain Bacteria; phylum Pseudomonadota; class Gammaproteobacteria; order Pseudomonadales; family Pseudomonadaceae; genus Stutzerimonas; species Stutzerimonas frequens. The sequence goes on along the minus strand of NZ_JAMOHM010000006.1, from coordinate 159,516 downwards.
CATCAGCTGCACGTTGCCGACGCACTCGAAGGAATAGTCGACGCCGCCATCGGTCATCTCGACGATCACCTCCTGAATCGGCTTGTCGTGGTCCTTCGGATTGACGAAGTCAGTGGCGCCCAGCTCTTCGGCAATGGCGAACTTGCCCGGATTGATGTCGATGGCGATGATCCGACTCGCCTTGGCCATCTTCGCACCAATGATCGCCGCCAGACCGATGCCGCCCAGGCCGAAGATCGCCACGGTGGCGCCCTCTTCCACCTTGGCGGTGTTCAGCACGGCACCAATACCGGTGGTCACGCCGCAACCGAGCAGGCAGACCTTTTCCAGCGGGGCTTCCTTGGGAATCTTGGCCACCGAGACTTCCGGCAGCACGGTGTACTCGGAGAAGGTCGAGCAGCCCATGTAGTGGTAGATCGGCTCGCCGTTGTAGCTGAAGCGCGTGGTGCCATCGGGCATCAGGCCCTTGCCCTGGGTGGCGCGCACGGAGCTGCACAGGTTGGTCTTGCCCGACTTACAGAACTTGCACTCGCGGCATTCGGCGGTATAGAGCGGAATCACGTGATCGCCGACCGCCACCGAGGTGACGCCCTCGCCCACCGCCTCAACGATGCCGCCACCCTCATGACCGAGGATGCAGGGGAATACGCCTTCCGAATCCTCTCCGGAGAGGGTGTAGGCGTCGGTATGGCAAACACCGGTGGCGACGATACGGATCAGGACCTCGCCAGCCTTGGGCGGGGCGACATCCACTTCGACGATCTGCAGGGGCTGGTTGGGGCCGAAGGCAACGGCGGCGCGCGATTTGATGGTCATGAACATCACTCTCGACTGATGCAGGAAAACAGAGAGTGTAATTCACGACTCCGTGGGGATTGATCGGCCTACAAGGAAACATTGTTGCGGTACAGGGACAATCGGCAAACATCAGGCTAGGATTCGTATCTGTTTCACTGCTGTACCCATTTTGCGGAGCCAACATGAATCGCTGGGAAGGCCTCGATGAGTTCGTCGCCGTGGTCGAGTGCGGCAGTTTCATGCGCGCCGCCGAGCGACTGCGTGTTTCTACCTCGCACGTCAGCCGCCAGATTGCTCGTCTGGAAGAGCGCCTGCAGGCCCGCCTGCTCTACCGCACCACTCGCCGCGTGTCGCTGACCGAGGCCGGCCATACATTTTTTGCACGCTGCCAGCGATTGATCGAGGAGCGTGACGATGCCTTCCTCGCCATCAGCGACCTGCACAGCGCGCCGACCGGCCTGCTGCGCATGACCGCCGCAGTGGCCTACGGCGAGCGCTTCATCGTGCCGCTGGTGAACGAGTTCATGGCGCGTCATCCACAGCTGCGTGTCGATATCGAGCTATCCAACCGCACCCTGGACTTGGTCCAGGAAGGCTACGACCTGGCCATTCGCCTGGGCAGACTCGGCGAGTCACGCCTGGTCGCGACGCGCATCGCACCACGCGCCATGTACCTGTGCGCCGCGCCGGGCTACCTGGAGCGCTATGGCCGCCCACACACGCTCTCCGAGTTGGCCCGGCACAACTGCTTGATCGGCACGAGCGACACCTGGGTATTTCAGGTCGATGGGCGCGAGCAGCATTTCAAGCCCAGCGGCAACTGGCGCTGCAACAGTGGCGAAGCGGTGCTCGACGCCGCCCTGCGCGGCTTCGGTCTTTGCCAGCTGCCGGACTACTACGTGCAGGAGCCGCTGCGCCGCGGTGAGCTGGTCTCGCTGCTGGAACACAACCAGCCGCCAGACACGGCGGTCTGGGCAGTCTACCCGCAGCGACGTTACCTGTTGCCGAAGGTGCGCCTGTTGATCGAAGCACTCAGGGACGGTCTCGCCCGGCGTTCCGAATACGCCGACAGCGCGAGCTGAGCGCCGTCGACCGCGCGTCCGAGGTCGGCATCGAGGTGGAACCCGCCCCTGCCCGCCACGTCGTACGTTGTGTAGCTGCGACGCTTGGCGCCGCCAGCGCCTAACGCGCGCAGCGCTGCAAATCAGGAGGAGACCATGCAGGTTCTGGTGAACAGTAACCACAGCATCAGCGTTACCGCCGACCTCGAAGAACGGGTCAAGGCGACGGTCGAGACCGAACTGGAACGCTTCGATGACCATCTGACCCGAATCGAAGTGCATCTGAACGACGAGAACAGCAACAAGAGTGGGCCGCACGACAAGCGCTGCCAGATGGAGGCGCGGGTCAAGGGCCATGAACCCCTCTCCGCGACCCACAAGGCCGAGACATTGGAATTGGCTATCAACGGGGCAGCGGAAAAGCTCAATCACGCCCTCAGCCACGCCCTGGACAAGTTCAACCGCCACTGACCTGGCCACCGATGGCCATTGAACGCGCCATCGTCACTTCTGCGAGGGACCGAACCACACCACTGGAGGCCACGCATGAATCGACTGCTCGATCGTGAAACCCTGACCCAACTGCTGAAACACCGGGACGGCCCCTGCCTTTCGCTGTACCAGCAAACGCATCGCAGTTTTCCGGAGCGCCAGCAGGACCCGATCCGCTTCAAGCAGCTGGTCAAGCAACTGGAGGATTCGCTCAGACAGCAGGGCCATGCCGACCAGGTGCAAAGCCTGCTCAAGCCCTTCTACGCGCTGATCGATGACAACGATTTCTGGAACCACAGCCTCGATGGCCTAGCGGCGTTCGGCGCAAAGGACTATTTCCAGGTCTATCGGCTGCAGCGCAGCGTGCCAGAGATGGCTGTCGCCAACGACCGCATGCATCTCAAGCCGCTGGTGCGCATTGCACAATCGGCCGATCGCTACCAGATTCTCTGCCTGTCGCGCGACTCGGTGCGCCTGTTCGAGGGCAACCGGGATGCTCTGGATGAGGTGCCGCTGCATGAAGCGGTGCCCAGAACGCTGGCCGATGCCCTGGGTAACGATCTGACCGAGAAAGGTCAGAGCGGCTTCCCGCAGGGCTACAGTCGCGCCAGCGAACGGGGCGATCCGATGCAGGTCGAGGCTGGCGGCAGCGGCAAACAGGCGGAGATCGACCGCGACCGTGACCGCTATTTCCGCGAGGTCGATCGCGCGATCACCGAACACCACTCCCGGCCGTCCGGCCTGCCGCTGATCCTCGCGGCCCTGCCGGAACAACAGCCACACTTCCGCCGCATCAGTCACAACGAGTACCTGCTACCGGAAGGCATCGAGAACGGGCAGCGCGCCTTGGGTGTCGACGAACTGCGGGACAAAAGCTGGATGGTGATGCAGCCGCGCTATCTGAAGCGGTTGGAAGGGCTGCTGAATCAGTTCGGCGCCTCCCATGGTCAGGGCCTCGCCTCGGATCAGCTCGAAGACATCGGTCAGGCGACCCGCCAGGGTCGGGTTGCCACGCTGCTGGTCGAGGCAGAGCGGCAGATCCCCGGACGGGTCGACAAGAACGAGGGAAGCGCCGTGTCGGCAAGCGCCGAGGCTGCGAACACGCCCGACGTGCTGGACGAGCTGACCATCTGGACGCTTGAGCAAGGCGGTGAAGTCGTCGTGGTGCCGACCGAACGGATGCCGACGGCTACCGGAGCAGCGGCAATCTACCGCTTCTAACGAGGCTGGCGGGCAACGCTGGTTGCCCGCCGCGCTTCAGGCGTGACGCTCGCCTTGCCAGCAGCGCTCCAACCAGGCGAGATCTTCAGGCCGGGTGACCTTGAGGTTATCGGCGCGACCTTCGATCACGCGCGGTGAATGGCCGGCCCACTCCATTGCAGACGCCTCGTCAGTCACCTGCAGGCCACCGGCGAGCGCCGAGTCCAACGCCGCGCGCAACATGCCCAAGCGAAACATCTGCGGCGTAAAGGCTTGCCAGATGACGCTGCGGTCCACCGTTTCCACGACCCGCCCCTGCGGCCCTACACGCTTGAGCGTGTCCCGCGCAGGCACAGCCAGCAGTCCCCCAACCGGATCATCGGCAAGCTCGACGAGCAGGCGATTCAGATCGTCGCGCGCCAGATTGGGTCGGGCGGCGTCATGCACCAGCACCCAGTCGTCCGCGCTCGCTCCCGCCTCGGAAAGGCGCTGCAGGCCGTTGAGTACCGAATCACAACGCTCGCGCCCACCCGCCGCCCGCAGGATGCGCGCATCCCTGGCGTAGTCCAGGTTCGGCCAGTAGGGATCGTCGGACGCCAGACAGACCACCAGTCCGGCCAGGGCCGGGTGGTCGATGAAACGATCGAGGGTATGCTCGAGAATGCAGCGCCCAGCCAACCGCAGGTACTGCTTGGGACGGTCTGCACACATGCGACTGCCGACCCCTGCTGCCGGAATGACGACCCAGAACCTCGACAACTGGACTTGGCTCATTCGACGAACTGGTAGAGGGTTTCGCCCTCTTTGACCATGCCCAACTCCTGACGCGCACGCTCCTCGACGGTTTCCATGCCCTGCTTGAGCTCCAGGACTTCCGCTTCGAGGATTCGATTGCGCTCCAGCAGCCGCTCGTTCTCGCCCTGCTGGTCGGCAATCTGCTTGTTCAGACTGTTGACCTGCGCCAGGCTGCCCTCGCCCACCCAAAGACGGTACTGCAGCCCGCCGAGAAGCAGGATCAGCACGACGAACAACCAGTAGGGGCGACGCATAGCAGGCATGAAACGACTTCGGCGGCAGTTCGAATAAGGAAGACAACACAGCCTTGGCGCGGGAGTGATCGCTCACCAAGACGATGCCGATTGAAACAAAAAAGGGCGACTCGCGCCGCCCTTTTTTAATGCCGCAGGATCAGCCGCGGAATTCGGCACGACCGTTGTACGGTGCCTTGCCGGCCAGCTGCTCTTCGATACGCAGCAGCTGGTTGTACTTCGACACGCGGTCGGAGCGGCACAGCGAACCGGTCTTGATCTGACCAGCGGCAGTGCCTACGGCCAGGTCGGCGATGGTGCTGTCTTCGGTCTCGCCGGAACGGTGCGAGATCACCGCCGTGTAACCGGCCGCCTTGGCCATCTGAATGGCTTCCAGGGTTTCGGTCAGCGAGCCGATCTGGTTGAACTTGATCAGGATCGAGTTGCCGATCTTCTCGTCGATGCCGCGCTTGAGGATCTTGGTGTTGGTCACGAACAGGTCGTCACCGACCAGCTGAACCTTCTCGCCGATCTTGTCGGTCAGCGCCTTCCAGCCAGCCCAGTCGGACTCGTCCATGCCGTCTTCGATGGAGATGATCGGGTAGCGCTGGGTCAGGCCCGCCAGGTAATCCGCGAAGCCCTCGGCGTCGAACACCTTGCCTTCACCGGCCAGGTCGTATTTGCCGTCCTTGTAGAACTCGCTGGAAGCGCAGTCCAGGGCCAGGGTGACGTCGCTGCCCAGCTTGTAGCCAGCCTTCTCGACCGCCTCGGCGATGGCACCCAGCGCATCCTCGTTGGAGGCCAGGTTCGGCGCGAAGCCGCCCTCGTCGCCCACTGCGGTGTTCAGGCCACGAGCCTTCAGCACGGCTTTCAGGTGATGGAAGATCTCGGCACCCATGCGCAGCGCGTCGGCGAAGGTCTTGGCGCCGACCGGCTGGACCATGAACTCCTGAATGTCGACGTTGTTGTCTGCATGCTCGCCGCCATTGATGATGTTCATCATCGGCACCGGCATCGAATACTGGCCAGGAGTGCCATTGAGGTCGGCGATGTGCGCGTAGAGCGGCACGCCTTTGGCTTGGGCAGCGGCCTTGGCAGCCGCCAGGGACACGGCGAGGATCGCGTTGGCGCCGAGCTTGGCCTTGTTCTCGGTACCGTCGAGCTCGATCATCGCGTGGTCCAGGGCCTTCTGATCGGCCGGATCCTTGCCCAGCAGCAGATCGCGAATCGGCCCGTTGACGTTGCCCACGGCCTTCAGCACGCCCTTACCCAGGTAGCGGCTCTTGTCGCCATCGCGCAGTTCCAGAGCCTCGCGCGAACCGGTGGATGCACCGGACGGCGCGCAGGCGCTGCCGATGATGCCGTTATCGAGGATCACATCGGCTTCCACGGTGGGGTTGCCACGGGAGTCGAGAACTTCACGCCCCTTGATGTCGACGATCTTTGCCATTGTTGTTAACACTCCATAGATAGCTGCAAGGCTTTCAAGCAGTTTCGATTGGCGGGAAATTCTTGACCAGATCATCCAGCTGCTTGAGCTGGGTGAGGAAAGCTTCGAGCTTGTTCAGACGCAGCGCGCACGGACCGTCGCACTTGGCATTCTCCGGCTCCGGATGCGCCTCCAAGAACAGCCCGGCCAGCCCCTGGGACAGGCCGGCCTTGGCCAGGTCGGTGACCTGGGCACGACGCCCACCAGCCGAGTCGGCGCGACCGCCCGGCATCTGCAGGGCATGGGTGACGTCGAAGAACACCGGGTATTCGAACTGCTTCATGATGCCGAAGCCGAGCATGTCGACGACCAGATTGTTGTAGCCGAAGGACGAGCCGCGCTCGCAGAGGATCAGCTGGTCATTACCAGCCTCTTCGCACTTCTTCAGGATGTGCTTCATCTCCTGCGGTGCGAGAAATTGCGCTTTCTTGATGTTGATCACCGCACCGGTCTTGGCCATCGCCACCACCAGGTCGGTCTGCCGCGAGAGGAAGGCCGGCAGCTGGATGATGTCGCAGACATCGGCCACCGGCTGCGCCTGCCACGGCTCATGTACGTCGGTGATGACCGGCACGCCGAAGGTCTTCTTCACTTCCTCAAAGATCTTCATTCCCTCTTCCAGACCCGGGCCGCGGAACGAGGTGATCGAGGAACGGTTGGCCTTGTCGAAGCTCGCCTTGAACACGTAGGGAATGCCGAGCTTCTCGGTCACCCGTACGTACTCTTCACAGGCCTGCATGGCCAAGTCCCGCGACTCGAGGACGTTGATGCCGCCGAACAGCACGAACGGCTTGTCGTTGGCGATCTCGATGTTGCCTACGCGAATGGTCTTCTGGCTCATGCCTTCTTCGCCTTGTATTCCAGCGCTGCGTTGACGAAACCGCTGAACAGCGGATGACCGTCGCGCGGCGTGGAGGTGAACTCAGGGTGGAACTGGCAAGCGACGAACCAGGGATGATCCGGAGCCTCGACCACTTCCACCAGCGCACCGTCTCCGGAGCGCCCGGTGATTTTCAGTCCGGCTGCCTGCAGTTGCGGCAGCAGGTTGTTGTTCACTTCATAGCGATGACGATGACGCTCGACGATGCGCTCCTGGCCATAGCACTCGAACACCTTCGAGCCCGGCTCCAGACCACATTCCTGCGCACCGAGGCGCATGGTGCCGCCGAGGTCGGAGCTATCGCTGCGGGTCTCCACCGCACCGCTGGCATCTTCCCACTCGGTGATCAGACCGACGACCGGGTGACCGCTGTCCTTGTCGAACTCGGTGGAGTTGGCATCGGTCCAGCCCAGCACATCGCGAGCGAACTCGATGACCGCCACCTGCATGCCCAGGCAGATACCCAGGTATGGGATCTTGTTCTCGCGGGCATAGCGCACGGTGGCGATCTTGCCTTCCACGCCGCGCAGGCCGAAACCGCCCGGCACCAAAATGGCATCGACGCCTTCGAGCAGGCCGGTGCCCTGGTTCTCGATGTCCTCGGAGTCGATGTAACGCAGGTTCACCTTGGTCCGACTCTGGATGCCAGCGTGGCTCATCGCCTCGATCAGAGATTTGTAGGCGTCCAGAAGTTCCATGTACTTGCCGACCATGGCGATGGTGACTTCCTTCTCCGGATGCAGTTTGGCATCGACGACACGATCCCATTCGGAGAGATCGGCGCCACGGCATTCGAGACCGAAACGTTCGACGACGTAGTCATCGAGACCCTGAGCATGCAGGATGCCCGGAATCTTGTAGATGGTGTCGGCGTCCGGCAGGCTGATCACCGCGCGCTCTTCGACGTTGGTGAACAGTGCGATCTTGCGCCGCGAAGACACGTCGATGGCGCGATCCGAACGACAGACCAGCACGTCGGGCTGCAGGCCGATGGAGCGCAGCTCCTTCACCGAATGCTGGGTCGGCTTGGTCTTGGTCTCGCCGGCGGTGGCGATGTAAGGCACCAGCGTCAGGTGCATCAGCATGGCGCGCTTGGCGCCGACTTCGACACGCAACTGGCGGATGGCCTCGAGGAAGGGTTGCGACTCGATGTCGCCCACGGTACCGCCGACCTCCACCAGCGCCACGTCGGCGTCGCCGGCACCCTTGATCACGCGACGCTTGATCTCGTCGGTGATATGCGGGATGACCTGGATGGTCGCGCCCAGATAATCACCCCGGCGCTCGCGGCGCAGCACGTCCTCGTAGACGCGACCGGTGGTGAAGTTGTTGTTCTGGGTCATGCGGGTGCGGATGAACCGCTCGTAGTGGCCCAGGTCGAGGTCGGTCTCGGCGCCGTCATGAGTGACGAACACCTCGCCGTGCTGGAACGGGCTCATGGTGCCCGGATCGACGTTGATGTAAGGATCCAGCTTGAGCATCGTGACCTTCAGGCCCCGCGCCTCCAGGATGGCCGCCAATGAAGCCGAGGCGATGCCTTTCCCCAATGAAGAAACAACACCACCCGTGACGAAGATGTAGCGCGTCATGAAAAACCCTAGAAGTCTGCGTTAAGCGGCCGGCGCCGCCGGGGGAAAGCGAAGGTGCCATTGCGCGGATCGGCAATAGCGCAACTGCCACGGATTCGAAGAAACCGCAGAAGCTGTATTGAGACGGGAGCGTAGTCTACCGGAAAGGCCCTATCAGCTCAAACCACTTAGCAGCCCGGCGCGCACCAATTCAGGGCGCACCGGCCAGCGCTCAGTTGCGGCAGATTGGCCACGGCGACCAACTCGCCATTGCAATACAGCAGCGGCAGGCGCTTTCGGGCGAACGCAGGCACCGCGGCTTCATTCAGCAGGCGTTTGAGATCGCGCCGGCCGCGACCGGACACAGCCATGACTTCACCGCCGCTTCGATAGCGAATCTGCAGTCTGCCAATGGGCGGCGCCCCCTCTAGCCGAAGCGAGCCATTGCCGGGAAGCTGCAGCTCGACGGACGGGTCGGGCCAGTCAACCGGCCCACCAACAGAGGCAAGCCAGCCGTCCGGCAGCCACCAGACGCGCTCGCCACTGCGCTGGAGCTCGCCACCTGCCAGCCGCCAGCGTGGCGTGGCATCTGGCTTGGCGTCACGCAGACACTCCCAGCCGGCCCAGTGATTCTCATCCGGCGCCAAGGTCAGCCCTGCCAGCCAATGGCGCAGCGCATTACGCTGCCGCGCCGATGTCAGCTCGCGCAGCGGCGCTAGCGCGAGGCTCGGCAGGTTCAACCATCGGCAATCGCTGCCAGCCTGCGCCGCGGCGAGATCCTGCTGCGCAAGCTCGTCGAGCAAATGCTGCGCCTCGGCCATAAGCGCGGCGGTACGCGCCAGGCTGGACGCCGCCCGAGGCCAGCGCTGCTGTAGCAAAGGCAAGACCTGCCGACGCAGAAAGTTGCGTGAATACTCCAGCTGCTGATTGCTGGGATCCTCGACCCAGGCGAGACCGTTGGCACGCGCATAATCCTCCAACTCGGCCCGGGAGACCTCCAGCAACGGCCGAACCAGGCTGCCGCGCCCCATCGATCGCACATCCGGCATCGCCGCCAGCCCGCGCACACCGGCGCCGCGCAATAGACGGAACAGCAGCGTCTCGGCCTGGTCATCGCGGTGCTGGCCGGTCAGCAGCAGCTCATCTTCGCCCAGGCGCGCAGCGAACGCCTGATAGCGCGCATCGCGTGCAGCCCGCTCCAGACTGGCGCCTGGAACAACTTGCACGCGCACAATCTCCAGCGCGACGCCAAGCCGGTCGCAGACTTGCTGGCAGTGCGCTGGCCAGTCGTCAGCGGCGACCTGTAGGCCATGGTGCACATGAATTGCGCGAATCGGAGGCAGCGCACGACGTTCCGCCAGCCGCACCAGCGCGTGCAACAGAACAGTAGAATCAAGACCGCCGGAGAACCCCACCCACCAAGCCGATGAGCCGCGCCAGGGGGCAAGAACGGAAAGCAGGCGGGAGTCGAGGGACATGCTTGGCGCTTCGAAAATCGAGAATGCTGGCAAGCATAAGGCTCAGGAGCGAAAGCCGCGAGCGAAGGCCCGACAGCGAGCCTTTGCGTGCCTCGACTCAGCGAGAGCGAGTCGAGGCACGCGCAGGAGTGACTCAGGCGATACCGTAGCTCATCAGGCGCTCATAACGACGCGCCAGCAGCGCATCGGTATCCAGCGACTTGAGCATGTGCAACTGGCTGTTGAGCTGCTCGCGCATGGCCGCAGCCATGACGGCCGGATTGCGATGCGCGCCGCCCAGCGGCTCGGGGATCACCTTGTCGACGATACCCAGATCTTTCAGGCGCTCGGCGGTAACACCCATGGCCTCGGCGGCCTCCGGCGCCTTCTCGGCGGTACGCCAGAGAATCGAGGCGCAACCTTCTGGCGAGATCACCGCGTAGGTTGAATACTGCAGCATGTTCAGCTGGTCGCAGACGCCGATCGCCAGCGCACCGCCAGAACCGCCCTCGCCAATCACGGTGGCGATGATCGGCGTCTTCAGTCGCGCCATCACGCGCAGGTTCCAAGCAATGGCCTCGCTCTGGTTGCGCTCTTCGGCATCGATCCCCGGATAGGCGCCCGGGGTATCGATGAAGGTCAGGATCGGCATCTTGAAGCGCTCGGCCATTTCCATCAGACGGCAGGCCTTGCGATAGCCCTCCGGACGCGGCATACCGAAGTTGCGACGCACCTTCTCGCGTACTTCACGGCCTTTCTGATGACCGATGATCATCACCGGCTGGCCGTCCAGACGCGCCGTACCACCAACAATGGCCGCGTCGTCGGAGAAATGACGGTCACCATGCAGTTCTTCGAACTCGGTGAACAGGTGATTGATGTAATCGAGGGTATAGGGCCGCTGCGGGTGGCGAGCCAGACGGGCGATCTGCCAGCTGGTCAGATTGCCGAAGATGCTTTCGGTGAGCGACTCGCTCTTGTCCTGCAGGCGGGCAATCTCATCGCCGATGTTCAGCGAGTTGTCGTTACCAACCAGGCGCAATTCTTCGATCTTGGCTTGCAGGTCGGCGATCGGCTGTTCGAAATCCAGGAAGTTCGGGTTCATAGGCATCCGTCATGCGTCGACGGCCAGGCGGCCGGGAGGCTGTTCCGTTTTTTGCGCCTTACCTTACGGGAGCGGCGCATTCAGGTCGAACAAAAATTGTTCTGAAACCATGACCCGGTCAGCACCGGGCCGTTCAGGCCCGACTCGGAAAGCACATGTCGATGAACTTTCCGGGCCTGGCCCTCTATCGGTATTGCAGGAAGACGTTGTCGCGTCCGAACTGGTCACGCAATGCCTGAATCAAGTTGTCCGCCGGATCGATTCGCCAGTCCTCGCCGAACTGCAGCAGCGCCCGCGCATCGCGACCGGTGTACTCCAGCGTGATCGGGCAGGCACCGCGATGGCGGCCGCAAACCTCGGCCAGCCAGCGCATGCGTTCGCCCTTGAGCGCCTCGCCGGCGACCTTGACCCGCAGACTCTCGGCCAGCCCGGTACGCGCTTCCTCCAGACTCATCACACGCTTGGCGCGCAGGCGCAGGCCGCCGGAAAAGTCGTCGTTGCTCACCTCGCCTTCGACCACCACCAGGGCATCGGTCTGCAGCAAGGCCTGCGCCGTGTTGAACGCCTCGGCGAACAGCGAAGCCTCGATACGCCCCGAGCGGTCATCCAGGGTGATGAAGCCCATCTTGTCGCCTTTCTTGTTCTTCATGACCCGCAGGTTGACGATGAGGCCGGCAATGGTCTGTTCTCCGCGCGCCGGGCGCAGGTCGACGATGCGCTGACGAGCGAAACGACGCACTTCCCCCTCGTATTCATCGATCGGGTGGCCGGTGAGATAGAGACCGAGGGTGTCCTTTTCGCCTTTCAGACGCTCCTTCAGCGAAAGCTCGCGCGCCTTTCGGTGATTGGCGTAGACGTCGGCCTCCGGCTCGGCGAACAGGCCGCCGAACAGATCCATGTGGCCGCTCTCGGCGCTGCGTGCGGTCTGTTCGGCGGCCTGTACCGCCTCTTCCATCGCCGCCAGCAGCACTGCGCGGTTGCGGTCGATGTTGGCCTGGTAGGCCTTGGCCTCCTCGAAGAAATACGGTCCGAGGCGATCCAGCGCACCGGAGCGGATCAGTGCTTCCAGGGTGCGCTTGTTGATGCGTTTGAGGTCGATGCGCGCGCAGAAATCGAACAGATCCTTGAACGGGCCGCCCGCGGCGCGGCATTCGGCGATGGCCTCGACAGGCCCCTCGCCCACACCCTTGACCGCGCCCAGGCCATAGACGATGCGGCCGTCGTCATTGACGGTGAACTTGAACTCGGAGACGTTAACGTCGGGCGGATCGATGCGCAGCTTCATGCTGCGGCATTCCTCGATGAGGATCACCACCTTGTCGGTGTTGTGCATATCCGCCGAGAGCACGGCTGCCATGAACGGCGACGGGTGATGTGCCTTGAGCCATGCCGTCTGGTAGGACACCAGGCCGTAGGCGGCCGAGTGCGATTTGTTGAAGCCGTAGCCGGCGAACTTTTCCACCAGGTCGAAGATGTTGCCCGCCAGGTCCGCATCGATCCCATTGTTGGCGCAACCTTCGATGAAGCCGCCGCGCTGCTTGGCCATCTCCTCGGGCTTCTTCTTACCCATGGCGCGGCGCAACATGTCGGCGCCACCGAGGGTGTAGCCGGCCATCACCTGGGCGATCTGCATCACCTGTTCCTGGTACAGGATGATGCCGTAGGTGGGCTTGAGCACCGGCTCCAGCCCCGCGTACTGGTAGTCCGGGTGCGGATATGAGACTTCGGCACGCCCATGCTTGCGGTTGATGAAGTCATCCACCATGCCCGACTGCAACGGGCCGGGGCGGAACAGGGCCACCAGTGCGATGAGATCTTCCAGGCAGTCCGGCTTGAGCTTCTTGATCAGCTCCTTCATGCCGCGCGATTCGAGCTGGAACACCGCTGTGGTCTCGGCCTTCTGCAGCAGCTGGTAGGTCGGCTTGTCGTCCAGCGGAATGAAGTCGATGTTGACCGGCTCCAGGCCGTTCTTGGACTGCTCGCGGTTGATGGTTTCCAGCGCCCACTTGATGATGGTCAGCGTGCGCAGGCCGAGGAAGTCGAACTTCACCAGGCCGGCCTGCTCGACGTCGTCCTTGTCGAACTGGGTCACCAGGCCGCCGCCTTCCTCGTCACAGGCGATCGGTGCGAAGTCGGTGAGCTTGGTCGGCGCGATCACCACACCACCGGCGTGCTTGCCGGTACCGCGGGTGATGCCTTCGAGCTTGAGCGCCATATCCCAGATTTCGCGGGCGTCCTCGTCGACGGCGAGGAAGTCGCGCAGCGGCTCCTCCATCTCGTAGGCCTTTTCCAGCGTCATGCCGACTTCGAAGGGAATCATCTTCGACAGACGGTCGGCCAGGCCATAGGACTTGCCCTGGACCCGCGCCACGTCACGCACCACCGCCTTGGCCGCCATGGTGCCGAAGGTGATGATCTGGCTCACCGCATTGCGCCCGTACGCCTCGGCCACGTAATCGATGACCCGGTCGCGCCCGTCCATGCAGAAGTCGACGTCGAAGTCGGGCATGGAAATACGTTCGGGGTTGAGGAAGCGCTCGAACAGCAAGTCGTAGGCCAACGGATCGAGGTCGGTGATCTTCAGCACGTAGGCCACCAGCGAGCCGGCACCCGAACCGCGGCCCGGGCCGACCGGCACGCCGTTGTTCTTGGCCCACTTGATGAAGTCCATAACGATCAGGAAGTAGCCGGGAAAGCCCATCTGAATGATGGTGCCCAGCTCGAACTCGAGGCGGTCGATATAGACCTGCTTCTTCGCCTCGTAGTCCGGCGTGTCCTTGGGCAGCAGGACTTCCAGCCGCTCCTCCAGGCCCTCGAACGAGACCTGACGCAGGTAATCGTCGATGGTCATGCCTTCGGGTACCGGGAAGTTCGGCAGGAAGTAGGTACCCAGCTGCACCTCGATGTTGCAGCGTTTGGCGATCTCGACGGTGTTTTCCAGCGCCTCGGGCAGGTCGGCGAACAGCTCGGCCATCTCCTCAGGCGTCTTCAGATACTGTTGATCGGAATAGGTACGCGGGCGACGCGGATCATCCAGGGTGCGGCCTTCACCGATGCAGACGCGGGTCTCGTGCGCCTCGAAGTCATCCTGCTTGAGAAAGCGCACATCGTTGGTCGCCACCAGCGGCGTGCCGCTGCGCTCGGCCAGCGCCACGGCGGCATGCAAATGTTCTTCGTCATTGACCCGATTGGTGCGCTGCACTTCCAGGTAGAAGCGATCGGCGAACACCTCACGCCATTCGGCGAGACGCGCTGCCGCCAGCGCATCATCGCCATTGAGCAGTGCCTGACCGATTTCTCCCTCCTTGGCACCGGACAGCGCGATCAGGCCTTCGGCAGCTTCCTTCACCCACTCGCGCTCGATGATGACCAGATCGTTGCGCTGGCCGTCGCTCCAGCCGCGGGAAATCAGCTCGGTCAGATTGCGATACCCCTTGGGGTTCATCGCCAGCAGCGTCAGGCGGCTGAGCGGGCCGTCCTCGTCACAGCCGGCCAGCCAGATATCGGCGCCACAGATCGGTTTGATTCCGGCGCCCTGCGCCGTCTTGTAGAACTTCACCAGCGAGCACATGTTGCTCATGTCGGTCACCGCCACCGCCGGCATTCCGCCCGCCGCCACCGCCTTGATCAGCGGCTTGACCCGTACCAGGCCATCGACCAGCGAGTACTCGGTATGCAGACGGAGATGGACGAATGAAACAGGCATGAACAGACCTTGAGCTGGCAGAACGACAAGCGCGGGATTGTACCGGAAAGCATTCGGCCGCTGGCGAACGCGGCGACAGCCAGAGACATGGCAAGTGGTAGCAGGAGGGCGCGGCAGGCGAGCGAAGGCTCAGCCGAACGCCGCAAACACTGGCGCTAGACCAGCAGGACGCTGGTCGGAACCTCTACCTCTATGCTCACCTGCTCAAGCATCGCGCGGACGGGCGCAAACGAGCGACGGTGAATTGGCGTTGGCCCGAGACGACGCAGCGCCTCGAGGTGGCTCGGCGTCGGGTAGCCCTTGTGGCCGGCCAGACCATAGCCCGGATAGCACAGATCCAGCGCCTGCATTTCGCGGTCGCGGCTAACCTTGGCCATGATGGACGCGGCCGCGATGGCCGGAACCTGTGCGTCACCCTGGATCACCGGCGCGCTGGGCACGGCCAGCTTAGGGCAGCGATTGCCGTCGATCAGCGCCAGCCGCGGTGTGACGCTCAGTCCTTCGACCGCGCGCTGCATGGCCAGCATGGTGGCATGCAGGATATTGAGCTGGTCGATCTCCTCTACCTCGGCACGGGCGATGCACCAGGCGACCGCCTTCTCCCGGATTTCATCGAACAAGGCCTCTCGGCGAGCCTCGGTCAGCTTCTTCGAGTCGTTCAGCCCTTCGATCGGCCGTGCCGGATCGAGGATCACGGCCGCCGTCACCACAGGACCACACAGCGGCCCACGGCCCACCTCGTCGACACCGGCAACCAGCTCTTCCACGAGATTGAAATCGAGCCCGAACTGCATCAGCGTGCTCCCACCAACCGCAGAACCGCATCGGCGGCGTGACCCGAGGCGTCACAGCGCAGCGTTCGATGGATGCTGTCGAATCCCTCCGTCTGCACTTCGCCATCATCCAGCAAGGGCGACAACGCCTGGGCCAGCGCCTCCGGTGTCGCCGCATCCTGCAGCAGCTCCGGCACCAGCAGGCGCTGCGCCAGTAGATTGGGCAATGCGACGTAAGGGCTTTTCACCAATCGGCGCAAGATGCGATAGGTCATCGGCGCCACGCTATAGGCCACCACCATGGGCCGCTTGAACAGCAACGCCTCGAGCGTGGCGGTACCGGAGGCGATCAGCACCGCGTTGCAGGCGGCCAGCGCCTCGTGGGATCGGCCGTCAAGCAGCGTCAGCGGCAAGTCGCGGGCGACCAGCATCTGTTCCAACTGCAGCCGGCGCTCCGGGCTGGCGCAGGGCATGACGAAACGAATGCCGGGACGCATGGCACGCAACCGCTCGGCAGCGCCAAGGAACAGTTCGCCCAGGCGAGATACCTCACCACCGCGGCTGCCCGGCATCAGCGCGACGATCATGCCCTGCTGCGGCAAACCGAGCGCCTCCCGTGCGGCTGCGCGGTCGGCACAAAGCGGAATGGTATCGGCCAACGGATGACCGACGAAGCGCACCGGCACCTGATGCTCGTCGTAAAACCTGGCTTCGAAGGGGAACAGCGTCAGCATCAGATCGCAGGCTTCGCGGATCTTCAACACTCGCTTCTGCCGCCATGCCCAGACCGACGGGCTGACGTAGTGGACCGTCTTGATCCCGGCTCGACGCAGCTTGAGCTCGAGCCCCAGATTGAAATCCGGGGCGTCGATGCCGATGAATACATCTGGCCGCTGCGCGATCAAAGTGCTCACCAGGCGCTTGCGGCGCGCAAGGAGTTCCGGCAATCGGCCAAGCACTTCGACGAGCCCCATCACCGCCAGCCGTTCCAGCGGAAAGTAGGACTGCAGCCCTTCAGCCTGCATGCGCGGACCACCTACGCCGATGAACTCGACATCGGCATGTTGCGCCTTCAGCGCCTGCATCAGACCCGCGCCGAGAATGTCACCTGAGGACTCCCCTGCAACCAGCGCGACCCTGAGCGGTCTGCTCATTTCAGCGAGTGATGCCACGAGTCGAAGCCTGGATCGAGTCGCGAAAGATCGCGACCTCGGGGAATGCCGCTGCACTCTCGGCCAGTTCGCTGAGCGCTGCCTCGACCGTCAAGCCTTTGCGGTAGACGACTTTGTACGCATTGCGCAAGGCATGCACGGCTTCGGCACTGAAGCCACGACGACGCATGCCCTCGAAGTTCATGCTGCGCGCCTCGGCCGGATTTCCGAACACGGTGACGAATGCCGGCACATCCTTGCCAATCGCCGTCCCCATGCCGGAAAAGCTGTGCGCACCGATATGGCAGAACTGATGTACCAGGGTGTAGCCGGAAAGAATCGCCCAATCCCCGACGTGCACGTGCCCGGCCAGCGCGGTGTTGTTGACCAGGATGCAGTGATTGGCGATGACGCTGTCGTGGCCGATGTGCGCATAGGCCATGATCAGGTTGTGATCACCGATGGTGGTTTCGGAACGATCCTGCACGGTGCCGCGATGGATGGTGACACCCTCGCGAATCACGTTGTTATCCCCGATCACCAACCGCGTCGGTTCGCCCTTGTATTTGAGATCAGGAGTGTCTTCGCCGACCGAGGAGAACTGATAGATGCGATTGTTGCGACCGATGCGGGTCGGTCCCTTGATGACCACGTGCGACGCGATCACCGTACCCTCGCCAATTTCGACATCCGGGCCGATGATCGACCAGGGCCCTACCTGGACGTCATCCGCCAGCCGAGCCGCTGGATCGATAATGGCGCGAGGGTCGATCAAACTCATATTTCCTGTTCCGCGCAGATGATTTCAGCCGAGCAGACCGGCTTGCCATCGACGGTAGCGCGACAATCGAACTTCCAGATGCCGCGCTTGTTGCTCAGGAAGGCCGCCTCGAGCACCAGTTGGTCACCTGGACGAACCGGCTGGCGGAAACGCAGCTTGTCAGAACCGACGAAATAGTAAAGCGTGCCATCGGATGGCTTGACGCCCATCATCTTGAACCCCAACAAGCCAGCCGCCTGGGCCATCGCCTCGATGATCAGCACGCCCGGCATGATCGGATGTTGCGGGAAGTGACCGTTGAAGAACGGCTCGTTGATGGTGACGTTCTTGTAGGCGCGAACGCGCTTGGCCTCGATATCCATCTCCGTCACCCGGTCCACCAGCAGGAAGGGGTAACGGTGAGGCAAATATTCGCGAATCTCGTTGATGTCCATCATGTCAGGAAAGCGCCTGTAAGAAAGTAAAGGGCCGCCTGCGCCGAAAGCTCGCGCCAGCATTCACAGACAGCACCCCGAAAAAAACCGGATCAGACGGTAAGCTCAGGCATCAGAAGTCGGATTCAGATCCTGAGTCACGGCTGCCAGGCTTTTCTCCAGCTGCTGCAGCCGGCGAGCCATGTCGTCCAGCTGACGAATACGCGCGGCACTCTTTCTCCAATCGGCCGCGCTCTGCATCGCAGTGCCCGATGAATAGCTGCCGGGCTCGGTGATTGAACGAGTGACCATCGTCATACCGGTGACGAACACGTTGTCGCAAACCTCGATGTGGCCGACCATGCCGACGCCACCGGCGATCATGCAGTTGCGCCCGATCTTGGTGCTGCCTGAAATCCCCGCGCAACCCGCCATGGCGGTGTTATCACCAACCTGCACGTTGTGCGCGATCATGATCTGGTTGTCGAGCTTTACGCCGTTGCCAATCAGGGTATCGGAGAGCGCACCGCGGTCGATCGTGGTGTTGGAACCGATCTCGACGTCATCCCCAATACGCACGCCGCCGATCTGAGCGATCTTCTGCCAGGCACCTTTCTCCTTGGCGAAACCGAACCCCTCGCCACCGATCACCGCACCCGATTGAATGACGACACGCTTGCCGATCAGAACGTCGTGGTACAGCGTGACCCGCGGCGCAAGGCGTCCACCCTCGCCAATGCGGCTGCGTGCGCCGATGAAAGACTGCGCACCGATCACCACATCCTTTTCGATGACCGCGCCGGATTCGATCACCACATAAGCGCCGACGCTGGCAGACGCATCGACATCTGCATCATCGGCCACTATTGCCGTGGGATGGATCCCAGCGCGGACAGCCGGACGCGTCTCGAACAGATGGGAAGCACGTGCGTAGGCAAGATAGGGGTCACTGACGACGATCGCCGAACCACCGAAATTCCCGGCATCCTCAGCTGACAGCAATACCGCCGCGGCGCGGCTGGTCGACAGATACTTGCGGTACTGGGCATTGGCGAGGAAGCTCAGCTGCGTTGGCCCCGCCTCCTGCAGCGTCGCCAAGCCATCGATGACCTGCGCAGCGTCGCCGCGCAGACTGCCACCCAACACCTCGGCCAGCTGACCGAGCGCGAAAACTGCACCAGCCATATCAGCGCAGCTGATTCATGCGCTCGATGACCTGGCGGGTGATATCGAACTGCGGTTTGACATCCACCACGGCACCGCGCTCGAACACGAGATCGTAATTGCCCTTCTTGATCACCTCTTCGACAGCCTGGTCCAGCTTCGGCTTGAGCTGCTTGAGCATGTCGCGGTCAGCCACGGCCTTGGCCTCGTTCAGCTCCTTGGACTGGAACTGGAAGTCACGAGCCTTCTGCTTGAACTCGAGTTCCAGACGTTCGCGCTCGGCCTGCTGCATCTTGTCGCCATCCTTGACCAGACGGTCCTGGATACGCTTGGCATCGCTTTCGAGCGACTTGAGCTTGCTCAGCTGGGGGCCGAACTTCTTCTCAGCATCGACCGCATAGCGCTTGGCCGCGTCGGACTCGAGTAGTGCCATCTGATAGTTCATGACGGCAATCTTCATTTCGGCAAACGCGGGAGTCGCTACCAGCGCGGCAACGACGAGAAACAGTTGAGTCAACTTACGCACGGTAAACACCACTCCTGAAAGAAAGCACTGAAGCATGGCGCCCCAATGTTAGAACGTTTGTCCCAGCGAGAACTGGAATACCTGGGTGTCGGCCTCGTCCGGCTTGACCACCGGCATCGCCAGACTGAAGCTCAGCGGACCCATCGCGGTTATCCAGGTCAGCCCGACACCCACCGAACTGGCCATGTCGCCAAAGTCGATATCGCTGCAATCTTTCGACCCAGACGGACAATTCGTGTTGTAGACATTACCGACATCCCAAAAGACCGACGTCCGCAGCGAACGCTGATCCTTGACGAACGGCATCGGGAACAGCACTTCAAGACCACCCTGAATCAGCACGTTACCGCCGAACGGCAAAGGGTCGGTATCCGGGTCAGCAAGCGTACCTTCGTTACCAGTAACGGCCTCTCCGCGACTTGGCGTGCTGCGCGGACCAAGACTGCTATCTTCGAAACCACGGACGGAATTGAAACCACCCGCGTAATAATGCTCGTAGAACGGCAGGCTTGAGGTCGAGCCATAGGCATCACCATACCCGAGGCGGGTGTGCATGCGCAGGGTATAGTCCTTGGTCATCGGCACGAACAGCTGGCCGTTGTAGTCGAGCTTATAGAACGACAGATCGCTTCCGGGGATGGTCGTTTCGAAAACCAGGCTCTGCGAGTGACCACGTGTGGCCAGCACGCCGCGATTGAGGGTCGATTCCGACCAGCCGGCCGATGCCTTGAAGTTGAGGAAGCTGTCGCCTTCCTTCTCCATGAAATCGAAGATTTCGTCCACTGTGTAACGACCGGTGTCCAGATCATCCTGCTGCAATGTAAGCCCGAAGGACAGGCGCGATGTCTCGCTGATCGGATAGCCGATATTGATACCGCCGCCCAGGCTGTCCACCGAATAGCTGGAAACGTCGTAGTCCAGCTCATCGTAATCGGTGGTGCGGTAGAAAGCGTTGTAGCCCAGGCTGACGCCGTCTTCGGTCCAGTAGGGGTCAACGAAGCCGAAGTTGTAGCGCGACTGGTACTCGCTGCGGGTCAATCCCACCGAAACACGGTTACCGGTACCGAGGAAGTTGTTCTGACTGATCGAGCCACCAAGGATCAGGCCGGCGTTCTGCGCGAAGCCGATACTGGCCATGATCGAGCCGGACGGCTGCTCCTCGACGCTGTAGTTCACGTCGATCTGGTCGTCGGTACCAGGCACCTGCGGCGTTTCGACGTTAACCTCCTTGAAGAACCCCAGGCGCTCGAGGCGCGTCTTGGATTGATCGATCAGATAGGTCGACGCCCAGCCACCTTCCATCTGGCGCATCTCGCGACGCAGCACTTCGTCTTCGGTTTTGGTGTTGCCACGGAAGTTGATGCGGTTGACGTACGCGCGCTTGCCCGGATCGACCACGAAGGTGATCGAGACGGTATTGTCTTCGTCATGGGCGTCCGGAACGCCATTGACGTTGGCGAAGGTATAGCCCTCGTTACCCAGCCGCCGCGTGATCAGTTCGGAAGTGGACGTCATCACCTTGCGGGAGAATACCTGCCCTTCCTTTGCCAGCAACAGCGCTTCGATCTCTTCCTGCGGAACCTTGAGATCGCCACTGAGCTTGACGTCGCGAACCGTATAACGCTCACCTTCGTCGATATTGACCGTCACATAGACGTGCTTCTTGTCCGGCGTGATGGATACCTGGGTCGAGGTGATATCCATGTTGATGTAGCCACGGTCCAGGTAATAGGAGCGCAAGCGTTCCAGATCGCCGGACAGTTTCTCGCGGGCATACTTGTCGTCGTTGCGGAAGAAGGAAAGCCAGTTGGTGGTCTTGAGCTCGAACAGGTCGACCAGATCCTCGTCCGGGAACACCGAGTTGCCAACAACGTTGATGTGCTTGATGGCCGCGACCGAGCCCTCATTGATCTTGATTTTCAGCGCGACGCGATTGCGCGGCTGGGCAACCACTTCGGTTTCGATGGTGGCCGAATAACGCCCCTGGGCGACATATTGGCGCTGCAGTTCGTTGCGCACACCTTCGAGCGTCGCACGCTGGAAAATCTCGCCCTCGGCCAGCCCTGACTGCTGCAGCCCAGAAAGCAGATCCTCGGTCTTGATCGCCTTGTTGCCCTCGATCTCGATCGCCGAAATAGATGGGCGTTCGACTACGCTGATGACCAGCACGTCGCCGTCACGACCAAGCTGGATATCCTGAAAGAAGCCGGTACGAAAGAGCGCGCGGGTCGCTTCAACGAGGCGGCTGTCGTCTGCAGCCTCACCCACATTCAACGGTAGCGCACCGAAGACGCTGCCGGCAGAAACCCGTTGCAGACCATTGACGCGGATATCGGAGATAGTGAAGGACTCAGCGTGAACTTCGGCGATCATCAATGCGGAGATAACCGCAGGTAGCAGCAGACGTTTCATGAAGTCCTTTCTTATTCAAACCTGATGAATGAACCGGCAATTGGGCACGGCGACACTATGGATTCGGCGTTACAGACGGCCAAGGTCGTTGACCAACGCAAGCAGCATCACGCCAACCACCAGGCTGATGCCGATCTGTACTCCCCATCCCTGCACCCGCTCCGACAATGGACGCCCACGCACCCACTCAACGAGATAGAAGAGCAGATGCCCGCCGTCGAGCACCGGGATAGGCAATAGATTGAGAACCCCCAGACTAATGCTCAGGTAGGCGAGGAAATTGAGGAAATCCCCCAGACCGGACTGGGCAGAAGCGCCCGCCACTTTAGCAATGGTTATCGGGCCGCTCAAGTTTTTTACCGACAGCTCCCCGAACAGCATTTTCTTCAGTGAATCGAGCGTCAGCAGGCTCATGGTCCAGGTGCGTCTGACACCTTCAGCCACCGCTTCGAGCGGACCGAAGCTGACCTCGCGCAACATTTCAGCTGGCCACTCCCCTCCCTCGACGCCAGCTCCAAGATAACCGCGCTGCACTTCGCCCTCGCCGCGGGTGGCCAGTGTTAGCGATACATCCAAGCGCTGCCCTTGCCGCTCGACCTGCAACGAAACGGGCTCGCCAGGCAGAGTCCTTACTGCATCGATGACCTGCTGCCAGTCATCCAGAGGCTGCTGATTCAGGCTAAGCAGACGATCACCGAGACGGATTCCCGCTGCCTGCGCCGGCCCCTCTGGGTCCAGCTGCGCGATCACCGGGGCAATCTGCGGCCGCCATGGCCTGATACCGAGCGAGGTGATGGGATCGGGCTCCTCGACCCCCTTCAACCAGTTCTGCAGGGAAATCTGCAGATGTCTCTCGCTGGAGCCGCCCACATCACGCACCGTAACGTCGAGCTGCCCACTCTCCCCCAGGCGCCTCACCAGCTGCAGATTGACCTCACCCCAACCGCTAACCGGCTTACCGTTGACCGCAACGATTTCCTGGTCAGCGGACAACCCGGCCTGAGCAGCGAGACTGCCCGGCTCGACCGCGCCGATAACTGGACGAATCTGCTCGCTGCCAAGCATGGCCAGCAGCCAGAAGAACACCAGAGCCAGGAGGAAATTGGCGAGCGGACCTGCGGACACGATGGCAAACCGCTGACGGACGCTCTTTCGGTTAAACGCGCTGTCGAGCAGCGCCGGCGGCACGTCCCCCTCGCGCTCGTCCAGCATCTTGACGTAGCCCCCCAGGGGTATCGCAGCGATGACGAACTCGGTGCCCTGACGGTCATGCCAGCGGAACAGCGGGCTGCCAAAGCCGACGGAGAATCGCAGCACCTTTACACCGCAACGACGCGCAACCCAGAAATGCCCAAACTCGTGGAAAGTGACCAACACCCCGAGCGCCACGAGGGTACCAATGATCATGTAAAGCGCGCCCATAACTATCCTCCGGGGGTGGGTCTGGTGCTGATATCACTGCCGGCCGCAGGCCAGCAGACCCCTATCGCCCGTTGCGGCCGAGCCACTGTCCAGCACGTTCCCGTGCACATCTGTCAGCCGCCAACACATCTTCGAGGCAGCCTACGGCCACTGGCGCCTCACGGTTCAATACGTCGTCGATGATACTCGCGATCTCGGTGAAACGGATGCGTCGATTGAGAAACGCCTCGACCGCCACTTCGTTCGCCGCATTCAGCATCGCGGGCGCGGTACCACCGTTTTCAGCGGACTGACGAGCCAGCTGCAGGCAAGGAAACCGCGAATCGTCCGGCGCCTGGAAGTCGAGCCGACCGATCTGCAGGAGGTCCAATGCCGAGACTCCGGACTCGATCCGCTCCGGCCATGCAAGCGCATGTGCGATCGGGGTACGCATATCGGGATTTCCCAGCTGCGCCAGTACCGAGCCATCGACGTAATCGACCATGGAATGGATGACACTCTGCGGATGAATCACTACCTCGACCTGATTCGGGTGAGCGTCGAACAACCAGCAGGCTTCGATCAACTCGAGTCCCTTGTTCATCATGCTCGCCGAGTCCACCGATATTTTGCGCCCCATCGACCAGTTGGGGTGGGCACAAGCCTGTTCCGGCGTCACATCGATAAGCCGCTCCGGCGCAAACTCGCGGAAGGGCCCACCGGACGCAGTCAGCAGGATACGTCGTACGCCAACCGAACCGAGCCCTTGGGAATAGGCGGACGGCAGACACTGGAAGATCGCGTTGTGCTCGCTATCGATGGGTAACAGCACGGCCCCACTGTCGCGCAACGCCCGCATGAACAGGGCACCGGACATCACCAGCGCCTCCTTGTTGGCGAGCAGCACCCGCTTACCGGACTGTACTGCGGCCAGCGTCGGCTTCAGGCCCGCAGCACCCACGATGGCGGCCATGACCACGTCCGTCTCGGGATGTGCTGCGACCTCGCTCAGACCGCCCTCGCCACTCATGACCTGAGTCGTCAGACCATCTTCGCGCAGCTGCTGCTGCAGAGCTCTGGCCTGGGCCTCGTCAGCAGCCACCGCGAAGCGCGGACGATGGACAAGACAGAGCGCCCTCAGCTCGGCAAGACGGCTGAAACCGGTGAGTGCGAAGACAGCGTAACGATCCGGGTGACGCGCAATAACATCCAGCGTGCTGAGACCGATCGAACCAGTAGCGCCAAGAACGGTTACCTGTAACGGTCGATTCACAGCGCGCCCCAACCTGCTAGCCACAACAGCACAGCGAACACCGGGATCGCAGCGGTGAGGCTGTCGATACGATCCATCACGCCGCCGTGCCCCGGCAGCAGCTGGCTGCTGTCCTTGATGCCGGCACTGCGCTTGAACATGCTCTCAGTTAGATCACCGATGACCGATATCGATACCACAAGTGCGGCACCGAGCAGGGCTAGAACCAGTTCGCGAGCCGTCCAACCGCGATACACACCGACCCCGAGCGTGACGAGCAAGCTGGTCAGCAGCCCGCCAACCAGCCCCTCCCAGCTCTTGCCAGGACTAACCTTCGGCGCCAGCTTGCGCCTGCCGAAGGCTTTGCCGGAGAAATAGGCACCGATATCCGCCACCCATACCAGAATCATCACTGCCAGAATCAGCCAATTGCCCAGTTGCCATTGCTTGAGCACCACAAGACCCTGCCAGGACGGCAAAAGCACCGCTAGGCCGATCAGCAGGCTGCCGCCACGGCCACCCCATAGACGACTGCTCTCCGGATAGGTCAGCACCAGATAGGTTGCGACCAGCCACCAGAGCACAGCCAGGGCCAGCATCCAGGGCGCCAACGATGGAAACTGGTAGAGCACACCAAGCAGCAGTGCCACCAGCAGCGCGTATCCGACCCGTAACCCCTGACCGGCAAAACCAGCCAGCCGGGCCCACTCCCACGCCCCCAAGACCACAACGAGGCCGATGAAAAGCGCGAAGGCGAGCCCTTGGAGAAGAAAGAAACCTATGATCGCAACAGGCAGAAGTATCGCTGCGGTGATGATGCGCTGCTTCAGCATTCGACCTTGACCTCGCTTTCGACCTGTTCGCCGGTCTTACCAAAGCGCCGCTGTCGTGTAGCGAAATCCGCGAGAGCCTTACGCATGGCGACGTGCTTGAAGTCCGGCCAGTAAAGATCGGAGAAATACAGCTCCGCGTAAGCCAGCTGCCACAACAGAAAATTACTGATGCGCCGTTCGCCGCCGGTTCGGATGCAAAGATCCGGCAAAGGCATGTCCCCCGTCGCCAGATAGCTTTGAAACAAGGCCGGGGTGATTTCGGCAGGGTTCAGCCGCCCGGACTGAGCCTCGCTGGCAAGATGCTGAGCCGCCTGCAGGATGTCCCACTGACCACCGTAATTGGCGGCCACCTGGAGCACGAAGCGGTGATTGGCTGCAGTCATTTCCTCGACTTCCAGCATTGCCGCCTGCAGTTCTGGATGGAAACGAGTGCGGTCACCGATGATGCGAAGCCGAATGCCGTTCTCGTCAAGCTTGCGCGCCTCGCGACGCAAGGCAGAAAGGAACAGCTCCATCAGCGCGCCAACCTCGTCGGCCGGACGCTGCCAGTTCTCGCTGGAGAAGGCGAACAGTGTCAGCACCTCGACACCGGAATCGGCGCAGACCTCGATCACCGCTCGAACAGCATCGACGCCCGCCTTGTGCCCGGCTACACCAGGCAGCAGGCGCCTCTTCGCCCAGCGGTTGTTGCCATCCATGATGATCGCTACGTGACGGGGAATTTTCCGCCCGGCAATCTGCCTGACCTTTTCCATGAACAACTCTACTTGCGCTAGAACACGCTGCAAACAAAAGACAAAGCTGCCAGCAACAGCTTCCAGGCACCGCTGCCGCCGCCCACAGCGACCGAAGTCGACTGCGGCCACGGCGGCAACTATCCAATAGCAGTCAAACAGCCATCAGATCGCTTTCTTTGGCCTCCAGGGCCTT
Organism: Stutzerimonas frequens; assembly: GCF_024448335.1. GTDB lineage: Bacteria > Pseudomonadota > Gammaproteobacteria > Pseudomonadales > Pseudomonadaceae > Stutzerimonas > Stutzerimonas frequens. The sequence goes on along the minus strand of NZ_JAMOHM010000006.1, from coordinate 133,096 downwards.
GTCGATCTCCGCGACGTACTTGTCGGTAAGCTTCTGGACGTCATCCTGGCCACGGCGTTCCTCGTCCTCGCTGATTTCCTTCTCCTTGACCAGATCTTTCAACTGGGCGATGGCATCGCGACGGATGTTGCGAACCGCAACACGAGCATTCTCGGCTTCGGCCCGCGCCTGCTTGGTGTAGCCCCTGCGCGTCTCTTCGGTCAGCGCCGGCATCGGCACACGGATCGTGGTACCCGCGGTAGCCGGATTGAGGCCCAGATCGGAGGTCATGATGGCCTTTTCGACGGCCTGGATCATGCTCTTGTCGAACACGGTAAGTGCCAGCGTGCGGGAATCCTCGGCCACAACGTTGGCCACCTGGCGCAACGGCGTATCAGCGCCGTAATAGGAAACCATGACGCTATCGAGGATGCTGGGATGAGCCCTACCGGTACGAATCTTGGCAAAGGCGTGATCCAGCGATTCCAGGGTTTTCTTCATGCGCTCCTGCGCGTCTTGCTTGATCTCGTTGATCATTCGTTCGATTCCTCGATCAGTGTTCCTTCGGCGCCACCCAGCACAATATTGAGCAGGGCGCCGGGCTTGTTCATGTTGAACACACGCAGCGGCATGTTGTGATCGCGGCACAGGCAGATGGCGGTCAGATCCATTACCCCGAGCTTGCGATCGAGCACTTCATCGTACGTGAGCTCGGCAAACTTCTCGGCGTTCGGATCCTTGAAGGGATCAGCCGTATAGACGCCGTCGACCTTGGTGGCCTTGAGCACGACATCCGCCTGGATTTCGATCGCGCGCAGGCAGGCCGCCGAATCAGTGGTGAAGAATGGATTACCGGTTCCGGCAGAGAAGATCACCACTTCGCCGCTCTTGAGATGACGCATGGCCTTGCGGCGGTCGTAATGGTCGGTGACACCGACCATGGAAATGGCAGACATGACCAGCGCCGGGATATTCGAACGCTCGAGCGCATCACGCATGGCCAGCGCATTCATGACCGTTGCGAGCATGCCCATATGATCACCGGTAACCCGATCCATTCCCGCTGCGGAAAGCGCCGCGCCACGGAACAGATTACCCCCACCGATCACCAGGCCGACCTCGACACCAATGCCCACCAGCTGCCCGACTTCCAGAGCCATGCGATCAAGCACCTTGGGATCGATTCCGAAGTCTTCGGAACCCATCAAGGCCTCGCCGCTTAATTTGAGCAGAATGCGTTTATAGCGTGGGTTGCGTGCACTCATCTGCTGAGCCATTGGCGTTCTATCTCCTGCGGCGTGGTGTGACTAAGACTGGCCGAACCCGGCCAAAAAATATCTGCGCTTTGACAGCGCAACCAGCGGTTGGTGCCAAGCGACGAATATAACGTGACGAAAAAATTTCGGCCGCCCCATTCGACAAAGAGGCCGCACGCGTGAGCGGGCAGCCTCTTCGGGAACCGGCTAGCAGTCCTTACTTCTTGGTTGCAGCCACCTGAGCGGCAACTTCGGCAGCGAAGTCGACCTCGGCCTTCTCGATGCCCTCGCCCACTTCGTAACGAACGAAGGATACGATTTCGGCACCGGCTTTCTTGGCCAGATCGCCAACTTTGACTTCCGGATCCTTGACGAACGGCTGCTCAACCAGGCTGGCTTCGGCCAGGAACTTGTTGATGCGACCCTTGATCATGTTCTCGACGATGTTCTCAGGCTTGCCGGCGATCTTGTCGGCGTTCAGCTGCAGGAAGATTTCCTTTTCCTTGGCAACCAACTCTTCGGAAACGTCGGCAGGGCTCAGAACGGCGGGGTTGCTGGCGGCTACGTGCATAGCGATGTCCTTGGCCAGCTCGGCGTCACCGCCTTTCAGAGTAACCAGCACACCGATGCGATGGCCATGCAGGTAGGCGCCCACCACATCACCCTCAACGGCAGTCAGGCGACGGATGTTGACGTTTTCGCCGCACTTGGCGACCAGCGCCTCACGAGCGGATTCGCGAGAAGCGATCAGCGGAGCCACTTCGGTCAGCTTCTGCTCGAAAGCCTCGTCCAGGCTTTCCTTGACGAAGGCCTTGAAGTCGTCCTGCAGAGCCAGGAAGTCGGTCTGCGAGTTGACTTCGATGATCACACCGCGGCCACCCTCGACACGAACGGCGATCGAACCTTCGGCAGCGATGTTGCCCGACTTCTTGGCAGCCTTGATGGCGCCGGAAGCACGCATATCGTCGATGGCCTTCTCGATGTCACCACCGGCGGCAACCAGAGCCTTCTTGCACTCCATCATGCCCTGACCGGTACGCTCGCGCAGTTCTTTGACCAAGGCTGCAGTGATTTCTGCCATGTTGGGAATCCTCTCGATTTGGTTTCTAAACCACTCACCCTTCGCACGGGTGATCAATTCGCAAGAGACAAAAAGGGGGCCTAGCCCCCTTTTTGTTCATCGGGTGTCACGCTGCAATGCGCCGCACTTAGCCCTGAGCCGCTTCGGAAGCCACTTCCTCGACGAACTCGTCAGCACCGCCAGCTGCATTCTGACGACCGCGCAGAACGGCATCAGCCATGGAGCCGAGGTAGAGTTGCACGGCACGGATGGCATCATCATTACCAGGAATGATGTAGTCGACGCCTTCCGGGCTGCTGTTGGTATCGACGATGCCGATAACCGGGATGCCCAGCTTGTTGGCTTCGGAGATGGCGATGCGCTCGTGGTCGACGTCGATGACGAACATGGCGTCCGGCAGGCCGCCCATGTCCTTGATGCCGCCCAGGCTGCGCTCGAGCTTCTCGAGGTCGCGGGTGCGCATCAGCGCTTCTTTCTTGGTCAGCTTCTCGAAAGTACCATCCTGAGACTGGGATTCCAGCTCACGCAGACGCTTGATGGAAGCACGGATGGTCTTGTAGTTGGTCAGCATGCCGCCCAACCAGCGATGATCGACATACGGCGAGCCGCAACGAGCAGCTTCTTCGCGAACGATCTTGCCAGCGGAACGCTTGGTACCGACGAACAGAATCTTGTTCTTGCCTGCAGCCAGCTTCTCAACGAAACGCAGGGCGTCGTTGAACATCGGCAGGGTCTTTTCCAGGTTGATGATGTGGATCTTGTTGCGCGCACCGAAAATGTATTTGTCCATTTTCGGGTTCCAGTAACGGGTCTGGTGGCCGAAGTGCACACCGGCCTTCAGCATATCGCGCATGGTGACTTGAGACATGATAAGTCCTCGAATAAGTCGGGTTAGGCCTCCACGCGTCCCGATATCCAACTCTTTCGAGCACCCAGGATACCGTGTCGACACGTGTGTGGGGTTAAGCGCAACGGGGTGTCCCCGTCGAGCGGCGCGTTTTATAGCATAAAGACCACCGACAGGCTACTGCTTTGGCTAACCGCCGCACGCTCAGCTGCCTGAGCGGCCCTTACCTGCAGGGCATGGGCGCTTTGGTTTATCATCGCAGCTTTCCGTTTATTGCCTTCGCCTGCGGGCGCACCAAGAGGTTTGCATGACAGTCACAATCAAGACGCCCGAAGATATCGAGAAGATGCGCGTAGCCGGGCGTCTCGCTGCCGAGGTTCTCGAAATGATCGGCGAGCACGTCAAACCGGGCGTCACTACCGAGGAGCTCGATCGCCTGTGCCACGAGCATATCGTCAACGTCCAGCAGGCCATTCCCGCCCCGCTGAACTACAAGGGCTTCCCCAAGTCGATCTGCACCTCGATCAACCATGTCGTCTGCCATGGCATTCCCAATGACAAACCCCTGAAGGACGGTGACATCCTCAACATCGACATCACCGTTATCAAGGACGGCTACCACGGCGACACCAGCAGGATGTTCCTGGTCGGCAAGGTACCGGAATGGGCCGAGCGCCTCTGCCAGATCACTCAGGAGTGTCTATATAAAGGCATCGAACTGGTCCGTCCCGGCGCCCGCCTCGGCGACATCGGCGAGGTGATCCAGAAGCATGCCGAGAAGAACGGCTTCTCCGTGGTGCGCGAGTATTGTGGTCACGGTATCGGCAAGGTGTTCCATGAAGAACCGCAGGTGCTTCATTACGGGCGCGCCGGCACCGGCCTGGAACTCAAGGAAGGCATGACTTTCACCATCGAGCCGATGATCAACCAGGGGCGTCCGGAAACCCGCCTGCTCGGCGATGGCTGGACCGCCATCACCAAGGACCGCAAGCTCTCGGCGCAGTGGGAACACACCATTCTGGTGACCGCCGATGGCTACGAGATCTTTACCCTGCGCAGCGACGACACCATCGCCCGCACCTCGGCCTGAAATCCGCAGCCGTAGCCCAACCGGAGGATGTTCGTATGCCGCAGGTCGACCCGGAACTGTTCGATCGCAGCCAGTTCCAGGCGGAACTGGCGCTCAAGGCCAGCCCCATCGCTGCCTACAAGAAGGCGATCCGGCAGGCGCGCCAAGTGCTCGACGAGCGCTTCAGGGCCGGCCGTGACATCCGCCGGCTGATCCAGGACCGGGCCTGGTTCGTCGATCAGATCCTGTGCTCGGCGTGGAACCGCTTCGAGTGGGACAAGGGCACCGATATCGCGCTGGTTGCAGTCGGCGGCTACGGACGAGGCGAGCTGCATCCCTATTCCGACATTGACCTGCTGATTCTGCTAGACGAAAGCGACCAGGAAGTCTTCCGTGATTCGATCGAAGGCTTTCTCACGCTGCTCTGGGATATCGGCCTGGAAGTCGGGCAGGCGGTACGCTCTGTCGCCGAGTGCGCCGACGAAGCACGTGCCGATCTGACGGTCCTCACCAATCTGATGGAAAGCCGCACGATCGCCGGGCCCGAACGCCTGCGCCAGGCCATGCTCCAGGTCACTAGCCCTCAGCAAATGTGGCCGAGCAAGGAGTTCTTCCTGGCCAAGCGCGAAGAACAGCGCGCACGCCACGCCAAGTACAACAACACCGAGTACAACCTGGAGCCCAACGTCAAGGGCTCCCCGGGTGGACTGCGCGACATCCAGACGATCCTCTGGATCGCACGCCGTGAGTTCGGCACGCTGAATCTGCAGGCCATGGTGGATCAGGGCTTTCTCACGGAAGGCGAACACAGCCTGATGACCGCTGCGCAGGAGTTTCTCTGGAAGGTCCGTTACGGCCTGCACATGCTCGCCGGACGCGCAGAGGACCGCCTGCTGTTCGATCACCAGCGCAGTCTTGCCGCACTGCTCGGCTACGAGGACAGCGACGCCAAGCTGGCTATCGAACGCTTCATGCAGAAGTACTACCGGGTGGTCATGAGCATTGCCGAGCTGGGCGATCTGGTCGGCCAGCATTTCGCCGAAGTGATTCTCTGGGAAGGTGAGTCCGGGCCGATCGTGCCGTTGAACAGTCGCTTCCAGGTCCGCGACGGGTACCTGGAAGTCAGCAACCCGGCAATCTTCAAGCGAACGCCGTTCGCCATCCTGGAAACCTTCGTGATGCTGGCACAGCATCCCGATATCCTGGGTGTGCGCTCCGATACGATCCGCCTGCTACGTGACCACCGCTACCTGATTGACGACAGCTTCCGCGAGGACCTGCGCAACACCAGCCTGTTCATCGAGCTGTTCAAGTGCAAGGAAGGCATTCACCGCAATCTGCGGCGCATGAATCGCTACGGCATTCTCGGCCGCTACCTTCCCGAGTTCGGCCATATCGTCGGCCAGATGCAGCATGACCTTTTCCACATCTACACGGTCGATGCGCACACGCTCAATGTCATCAAATATTTGCGCAAGCTGACCAAACCGGGCGTTGCAGAAAAGTACCCACTAGCCAGCAAGCTGGTCGAACGCCTGCCCAAGCCGGAGCTGATCTACATCGCCGGCCTCTACCACGACATTGCCAAGGGCCGCGGCGGCGACCACTCCGAATTGGGGGCGGTCGATGCCGAGCAGTTCTGCAGCCGACACAAGCTCCCGGCGTGGGACACCCGACTGGTGATCTGGCTGGTGGAAAACCACCTGGTAATGTCCACCACGGCTCAGCGCAAGGACCTGTCGGACCCACAGATCATCAACGATTTCGCTCAGCTGGTTGGCGACGAGACGCACCTGGACTATCTCTATGTACTCACCGTTGCCGACATCAACGCCACCAATCCGACGCTATGGAATTCCTGGCGCGCCAGCCTGCTGCGCCAGCTGTATACAGAGACCAAGCGCGCGCTCAAACGTGGATTGGAAAACCCGCTGGGTCGCGAAGAACAGATCCGCCAGACGCAGCGCGCAGCACTCGACGATCTGGTACGCCACGGCACTGATCCGGACGATGCCGAGCAGCTCTGGGCGCAACTGGGCGACGACTATTTCCTGCGCCACACCGCTACCGACGTTGCCTGGCATACCGATGCGATCATCGAACACCCTGCCGATAGCGGTCCGCTGGTGTTGATCAAGGAGACCACCCAGCGCGAATTCGAGGGTGGCACGCAGATCTTCATCTACGCGCCGGACCAGCATGATTTCTTTGCCGTGACCGTGGCGGCCATGGACCAGTTGAACCTGAACATCCATGACGCGCGGATCCTGACGTCCAGCAGCCAGTTCACCCTGGATACCTATATCGTGCTGGAGGCCGACGGCAGCCCGATCGGCAACAACCCGGAGCGCATCGAAGAAATCCGCAAAGGTCTGATCGCCGCGCTGCGCAACCCGGATGATTACCTGACCATCATCCAGCGGCGCGTTCCTCGGCAGCTCAAGCACTTCGCCTTCCCGCCGCAAGTGACCATCCACAACGACACTCAGCGGCCGCAGACGATTCTCGAGATCATCGCCCCGGATCGGCCAGGCCTGCTGGCGCGCGTCGGCCAGCTGTTCCTCGATTTCGATCTGTCCGTGCAGAACGCCAAGATCGCGACACTCGGCGAGCGCGTGGAAGACGTGTTCTTCGTTACCGACGCGAACAATCAGCCTCTTTCCGATCCGCAGTTCTGCCTGCGCCTGCAACAGGCGCTGGTCAAGGAGCTGCAACAGGAGAACGAGCAACAGCCCTCACCGAGCAGCATCGTCATCTGAGGCTGGGGTGTGCCTCCGAGCCTGTGGAACAGCGCTTGTCGCGCCTCAGTCCCAGGGCTTGCCGCGCGTCTGCTCGACAGCAGGCAGCTTCTGCTGCATGGCAGCCTTGGCCAGCATGTGCGCACTGACCGGCGCGGTCAGGAACAGGAACAGGGTGATCAGCAGCTCGTGCAGACTCAGGCCGTCGTTGTGGCTGCTGAAAAAGATCATCGAGGCGATGATGATGCCGCCAACCCCGAGCGTCGTTGCCTTGGTCGGCCCGTGCAAACGGGTATAGAAATCCGGCAGCCGGTACAGGCCAATCGCACCGATCAGAGCGAACAGGCTGCCAACGACCAGGAACAGACTCACCAACGCTTCAATCCAGAATGGCATGTCGCCTCCTCAGTCGATGATGTCGCCGTGCAGCAGGTGTTTGCCCACGGCCACGGTACTGACAAAACCCATCACGGCAATCAGCAGCGCAGCCTCGAAGAACAGGTCGGAGGCGAGCCAGACGCCGAACAGCACGATCAGCGCCAGCGCGTTGATATAAAGGGTGTCGAGTGCGAGCACCCGGTCAGGCATGTCCGGGCCCTGCACCAGGCGGACGACGTTCAGCACGGCGGCCAGTCCCAGCACCGCCAGGCAGAACGGAATCACGTACGCGAGCATTCGAAAATCTCCAGCAGCGGGGCTTCGTAGTTGCGCTTGACCTCGGCGACCAGGGCATCGATGTCCGGTGCATCGAGGGCATGCACCATGAGCATCTTGCGATCAGGACTCAGGCAGGCGGAGACCGTCCCGGGTGTCAGCGAGATGATGCTCGTCAGCGTAGCCAGAGCGAATTCGTTGTCGATGGCCATCGGGATCTCGACGAACGCTGGCCGCAGGCTCTTTCGGGGCCCGAGCACCAGCCTGGCGACGTGCACGTTGGCCACCACGATATCGCGAAGAACTTTCAGCGAGAACAGCACAAGCTTCACAGGCTTGCGCACGCGAGGCACTTCGATGAGAAAACCGCTCACGAGCAACGGTATCGCCCAGCCGAGAAACAGTCCAAGCAACAGCTGCCCGAAACTCAGGGTGTTGTTGAGCAGCAACCAGAGCAGCGCCAGCAACAGCGTCAGGGCCGGATTCGGCAACCAGCGCGCCCTCATGCCGCACCTCCCTGAACGATCTGCAGATAAGGCCGGAGGTCCAGCAGCTGTGCAGCCGTGGCCTGCATGAATGTCTGCAGCGGCCCGGCCGCGGCAACCAGGACCAGACTGCCGAGCAGCAGTCCCGTGGTGGCCAGCAGGCGTACAGGATCCGCCTTCTGCCCCTGGGCTAGTGCGCTGGCCCGCCAGAACACCAGACTGCCGGCCCGGCTCAGTGCGATAAGCATACCCAGCCCGCCAACCAGAACCACCGCCCACAGCGCTATCGCCTCCGCGCCCGGCTCGATCGCGCGAAGCAGCATCAGCTTGCCGAGAAAACCGGAGAACGGCGGCAAGCCCGCCACGGAAATCGCGCCGATGAAGAACAGCGTGCCGAGCAGCAGCGGTTGTTGCAGCGCAGGAGCTGTAATCAGATCGGTTCCCAGGTCGCCGCGCTGACGAGCAATCAGATCGGCAAGCAGGAACAACGCACCGGCAATCAGGGTGCTGTGCACAAGGTAATAGAGCGCTGCCGCGAGGCCCGCCTCACTGCCGAGCGCTATGCCGGCCAGCAATGTACCTACCGAAACGACCACCAGATAGGCGAGCAGCACCTGCAGATTGCGCGCAGCCAGTGCACCGACTACCGCAGCACCAAGCGTCAGCAACGCCAGCGGCCAGAGCCAGGCATCGACCATGTGGCTCAACTCCCCCGCCTCGTTACCGAAAATGAGCGTGAAGACCCGCACGATTGCGTACAACCCAACCTTGGTCATGATGGCGAACAGAGCGGCGACCGGCGCGGTCGCAGAGGCATAGGCGCGCGGCAACCAGAAGTACAACGGCAGGATCGCGCCCTTCAGCGCGAACACCACCAACAGCAGGTAGCCAGCCGCAGCCAGCAGAGGCCCATCCGCGGGATCGGCGGCGCTTACCCGCGCAGCCAGGTCGGCCATGTTCAGCGTACCGAGCAGCCCATAGAGCATGCTCACACCAATGAGGAACAGCGAAGACCCGAGCAAATTCAGCACGACATAGTGCATGCCGGAGCGCACCCTGCGCTGGCCGTGCCCATGCAGCAACAGGGCATAAGATGAAATCAGCAGGATTTCGAAGAAGACGAACAGGTTGAACAGATCCCCGGTCAGGAAGGCCCCGTTTATGCCGAGCAACTGGAACTGATAGAGCGCGTGAAAGTTGGGGCCTCGCTCGTCATCACCGCGGCAGGCATAAAGCACGGCGAAACCGGCGAGCACTGCGGTGACCAGCAGCATCAGCGCGCTCAGGCGGTCCAGCATGAGGACGATGCCGAACGGCGGTTGCCAGCTGCCCAGCGCATAGACACGCAGTTGCCCGTCGTCCGCCAGCACCAGCAGCCAGATCGCGAGAGGCACCAACGACCAGGTCGCAAGCAGCGACAGGGTGCGTTTGCTCGAGCGTCCTAAGGAATGGGCGAACAGCAACAGGGCTCCGGTGAACAGCGGCACCAGCAGCGGCAGGATCAGCGCATGATTCATTGGCGCGGCTCCTGACCATCGACATGATCGGTCCGCAGCTCGCCAATGCTGCGCAGCGCCAGAACCACCACAAAAGCGGTCATGGCGAAGCCAATGACGATCGCGGTAAGCACCAGCGCCTGGGGCAAGGGATCACCATACTCGGCACTTCTGCCGATCACCGCAGGAACACCGGTAGCGAGCCGGCCCATTGAAAAAATGAACAGGTTGACCGCATAAGAAATCAGCGTCAGCCCCATCACCACGGGAAAGATGCGAGCACGCAGAAGCAGATAAACACCGCTTGCTGTCATGATCCCCAGGGTAATCGCGAACAACGCCTCCATTACAGCACCTCCCTGTTCGAGTCGTCCTGGCTCACCTGGCCAATATTGGAAAGGATCAGCAACGTCGCCCCCACCACTACAAGATAAACCCCCAGATCGAACAGCATTGCCGTGGCCAGCTCGAACTCACCGACGAGGGGCAGATGGAAATGACCGAACGACGAGGTGAGGAACGAATAGCCGAACACCAGACTCCCCAGCCCGGTCAGGCCGGCAATGAGCAGCCCTGCTCCGCAGAGCCTGTGGTAACTGATGGGTTGCCGCTCCTGCGCCCAGCTGACTCCGTGGGAGATGTACTGCAGGATCAATGCGACCGCCGTTATCAGACCGGCGATGAACCCGCCGCCAGGCAGGTTGTGCCCACGCAGGAAGATGAAGACCGAAATCAGCAGCGCCATCGGCAGCATCGCTCGGGCCAGGAGATCCAGCACCATGGGGTGCCTGTCGACGGACCAGAGCCGACCACCGTAATCGCGAACCGGGTGAGGCAGGCGCAAGCCCTTTAGCAGCCCGAAGATGCCGACACCCGCGATTGCCAGCACAGCGATCTCGCCAAGGGTATCGAAGCCGCGGAAATCGACCAGAATGACGTTCACCACGTTGGTGCCGCCCCCGCCAGACACACTGTTTTCCAGAAAGAACGAGGCAATGCTGTCGTAGGGCCGCGTCAGCACCGCATAGGCCAGCAGCGCAACCATGGTGCCGCAGCCCGCCGCCAGCACGAAATCCCGAAAGCCACGCAGGCTGCTCGACTCGGCCGGGGTACGGTCCGGCATGAAGAACAGCGCGAGGATCAACAGGATGATGGTCACCACTTCGACTGACAGCTGAGTGAGCGCCAGATCAGGCGCCGAATAGCGCGCAAAGCCCAGCGCCACCATCAGACCGACCACGCTGAGTACCATCAGCGCCACCAGCCGTCGGCGATGAAACAGCACGGTCAACAACGAGGTGAGTGCCAGAATGGCCATGCCCAATACAGTGATGCCATCCAGCGGCGTCAAGGCAACCGGACCGTGCAGAGCATCCAGAGGCGTCAGCGCGAACACTACCAGTACCAACGTGCTGAACAGCATCAGAGCCAGGTAGCGCTGCAGCGAGCCGTTGTCCAGCACACAGGTCAGATGGCGAGCGCCGAGCGTCAACCCGCCCATTACCCGTTCGAACACTTCCAGCGAATCCACCGAGGGGAGTCCCTCGTACCAGCGGAACGCCCACTTGCGCAGCGAATAGATGACGATGCCTCCGACCAGCGCAGCAAAACTCATCGCCAAAGGCAGATTGAAACCGTGCCAGATCGACAGGCTGTACTCCGGCACGACACCGTTGAGCGTGCCAGACACCGCCGCAGCCAGAAGCGGCCCTACCGTGAAAGCAGGCAGCATGCCGACCAGCAGGCAGAGCAGCACGAGGATCTCCACGGGAATCTTCATGTAGCGTGCAGGCTCGTGAGGCGGGTACTTGGGCAGGTCGATGGGCTCGCCGTTGAAAAACACGTCGTGTACGAAGCGCAGCGAATAGGCCACGGAAAAGGCGCTCGCAAGCGTTGCCACCACCGGAATCGCCCAATAGAAGCTGCCCAGCAGATGCTGATCGAGTGTCTCGGCGAAAAACATTTCCTTGCTGAGAAAGCCATTGAGCAGCGGCACACCTGCCATCGCCAGAGAAGCCACCATGGCGAGTGCCGCCGTATGCGGCATGTACTTCCACATGCCGTTGATACGCCGCATGTCGCGCGTGCCGGTCTCGTGATCGATGATTCCTGCGGCCATGAACAGAGAGGCCTTGAATGTGGCGTGGTTAATGATGTGAAAGATTGCCGCCACCGCCGCCAGGCGGGAATCGAGGCCGAACAGCAAGGTAATCAGGCCCAGGTGACTGATGGTGGAATAGGCGAGCAGTCCCTTCAGGTCGTGCTGGAAAAGCGCCATCACAGCGCCGATCAACAAGGTCGCCAGCCCGGTGATGCTCACCAGATAGAACCACCATTCGGATTCCGCCAGTGCCGGATAGAGTCGTGCAAGCAGAAATACCCCGGCCTTGACCATCGTCGCTGAATGCAGGAAGGCCGATACAGGTGTAGGCGCAGCCATTGCCTGCGGCAACCAGAAATGGAAAGGAAACTGCGCCGACTTGGTGAATACGCCGAGCAAGACGAGAATCAGCGTCAGCGGATACAGGGAATTACCGCGAATCAGATCGCCCGATGCCAGAATCGTCGTCAGCTCGAAGCTGCCGACGATGTAGCCAATCAGCAGGACCCCAGCGAGCAACGCCAGACCGCCACCACCGGTAATCGCCAGAGCCATGCGTGCGCCCTGGCGAGCGTCGGCCCGATGGCTCCAGTAACCGATCAGCAGAAACGACGACAGGCTGGTCAGCTCCCAGAACATCAGCATCAGCAGCAGATTTTCTGACAGCACGACGCCGAGCATGGCCCCCATGAACAGTAGGAAGAAGCCATAGAAGCGGCCCATCGGATCCTTCTTCGACAGGTAGTAGCGTGCGTAGAGGATGACCAGCAGGCCGATGCCGAGAATCAGCAATGCAAAGAGAAAGCCCAACCCATCGAGACGCAGGCTGAGGTTGAGCCCGAGCCCGGGCAGCCAGCTGTAGTGGACGATTTCCGTCTGACCGGCAAACACATCGGCACGCTTGGAGAGCAGGAGGATCAGCGCCGTCAGCGGCGCGATACCTGCGCCGAAGGCGCATGCGGAGCGACCAAAACGCTCCAGAAGCAGAGGCAGGCAGATGCCCAGGAATGGCAAAGCGATAATCAGCGCAAGCGCCATGAACGAGACCCCTTAAGCCGCCGATCCGGAGGCATTCTTATCCTTGGCAGGCGAAGTAACTGCCTGAAGCTGCACACAAATGTGCGCCCGATTATCCATACGGATGATGCCGTCGTCATGAATTCATGTATTTCGAAAAACAAAAGGCGCCGCCTCCGCTCCTTTCGGAACGGAAGGCGGCGCCTGGACGTACAGCGCTATTCGCCGGTCTCGATGGTCAAGGCGCCACGCGACTTGTCCCGCTGACGGTCAGGATGCGGACACGTTGGCCGACGCGAAACACCTGGTTGGGCTCCACGGCTTGCACGTAGGCGCGGACATTTCCGTCATCCTCGCGCACGGTGATCTCGACGCCCTGCGTACGGGTAATTCCCTCTTCCGCCGCCGCTCCGAGCATTCCGCCGGCCACCGCCCCGATGACCGCAGCGACAGCACTGCCGCGACCGCCACCCACCCCACTACCGGCCACCCCGCCTACTATCGCTCCGGCACCGGAACCGATCGGCGTCTTGGTTCCCTCGATCTTCACCGGCCGTAGCGACTCGATGGTGCCGTAGCGCACGGTCTGAACGGCACGCGCCTCGTCACGAGAATAGGTATCTCCGGTCAGGCTGGAGGCACACCCGCTCAAGGTCAGCGCCACGGCAGCAAAGGAAGCAACGAAAAAGGAATTGCGCATAAAAAATTCTCCTGCAAACAGCTGTTCGTTCCGGCGGAAGCGGCAGCTGGTGGCGACAAAAAAGCGCTTGGCATCTTCAGCGTCCTGACTCAGCATCTAGCAGCAAGCCTAGGTATGCGAGTCGAACCGGCCCTGCCGGGTTCCTTCCAGCGAGATTACCCCCATGGATTACTTCATCATAGCCATCACCACCGTGGCCGGCCTGGCTTTTCACGGCTGGTTGATCGTACGCTTCCGCCGCTGGGCAGACCGCGATCTCGCGCTATCGATCGCCGGTGGCGATCCCGCGAAGCGCGCCTGGATGCTGCAACAGCTTGCCGAAGCGAAAGCCCAAAAGATCCGTCGAAAGGAGCTTCAGCCCTGGCTGGAACAACAGGCCCAGCGCTATACCGAAGCCTGAACCTGGGCCGACTCCGGCTCGAACGGCCAGCAACATCACCAAGCCGCCCGTAGCCAGGCATCGCCACCTGATCAGGGAGCGAGACGTTCGCGCTGCCAGCTGTTGGCGACCAGACGATACTCGAGCCGGTCATGGAGACGGCTGGCACGCCCCTGCCAGAACTCGATGCGCTCTGGCAGCAGGCGATAGCCACCCCAGTGCGGCGGACAATGGGGGGCCTTGTCCAAGAAGCGCTGCTCGGTCTCAGCCAGCAACCGCTCCAGCTCGGCCCGATCACGGATGACCTGACTTTGCGGCGAGGCCCAAGCACCCAGGCGGCTACCCAGCGGGCGCACCTGAAAATAGGCATCCGACTCTTCAGGGCTCACCTTCTCAACCCGCCCTTCGATCCGCACCTGGCGCTCGAGCGTAGGCCAGAAGAAGGTCATGGCGGCAAAGGGCGCCTCTTGCAGCTGCTGGCCCTTTGCACTGTCGTAATTGGTAAAGAAGGTAAACCCACGCTCGTCCAGCGCCTTGAGCAGAAGAATCCGGCAGTGTGGCCGACCCTCGGCATCCACGGTGGCCAGCGACATCGCGTTAGGCTCGACCGGTGCTTGCTCGGTCTTCATCGCCTCACCGAACCACTGCTGGAACAGACCAAAGGGCTCGGCGGGCGCATTGGCCTCGCTAAGACCGTCACGGGTATAGTCGCGGCGCATATCGGCCAGGGTCTGAATCATCGAGGGGCTCCTTTGATGGAAAAGCGGATTCCAGCGTATCAGGCGGCTGGCAAGCAGACGACCGAAACCGGAACCTGACACCCTTGAAAGCATATCCGCGTCAGGGCTCGATACGCTTGATTCAAGGCAACCTCGCCAAACGAAAACAGGCCCGCTTGCGGGCCTGTTTGGTCTGACAATCCAGCGCCTTTACTTCTTCACCACCTCGGCCTGGGCCACCTGGGTTGCAGGCTGTGCCGGCTGATCGTATTGAGCGACAAGTGCGAGCATAGTGGTTTGCGGCGCCAGCACCATCTCGACGCGACGATTCAGGGCTCGCCCTTCCTGGCTGTCGTTGGCGGCACGCGGCTTGTCAGAGCCCAACCCCCGAATTCGCAGCCGGTCATGCTTGAGACCGCTCAGACGAAAAATGGCGGCCACGGCCCCTGCCCGCTCGCGGCTGATGGTCCGATTGATTTCATCGGAGCCCGTGCTGTCGGCGTGCCCCAGGACTACCACAGAAGTCTTGTCATCCTTCTCGACCAGCTTCGCCACCCGGGTGATCGGGCCGAGCGTCACCGGCAGGAGCATTCCCGGCCGATCTGGGTTAAACGAGGAATCCACCGGGGCGGTCACGACCAGCAGGCCATCACGCCGCTCGACCTCGAAGCGGCTGTCCGCGAGCGCTTCACGCAGGCGCGGCTCGTAGTCGTCGAGCCAGGCCGAATCGACCTTCGGCACCACTGGAGGGACCACCTCACTCGGCTTTTCATTCTTCGAGCTGCAACCGGCAGCCAGGAGCAAGCAGAGAATCAGCGAGGCGCTCTTCAGAAGGTTCATGAGCCAGGGTTCCATCACCAGATGCGTTCAGGGAAAAGCGAACGGACGTAGCCAGATCACACGTGAGTTCGATTCGAAATTGTGGACGCAAGTCCCTCTTTTGGAAAGCCTGCCTGACCAGAAGTGACGAGTGGTTCAACCCAAGCAAACTACAACGCTGCGAGCCAGAGACTGCGCGCGCGGATCCATCAGCACATAGGGCCCAAGCGTGTTGGTTACGAACCCGAACGCCAGTTCGCGTTCCGGATCGGCGAACCCGACGCTACCGCCCGCCCCGGGGTGGCCGAACGCCCTTGGGCCCATACCGAACGTGGCGTTGGCCAGATCAGGCTGATCGAGCCAACAGCCCAGCCCGAACCGGGTCTGCGCTAGCAGGACGCGATCTACCCCAATGCTCTGCTCGCGGGTCATTTCGGCCAGCAGCGCGCGATCCAACAACTTGCCCTGCAGCAAGCCGGTATAGAACCCGGCCAGCGACCGTGCATTGCCGTGGCCATTGGCCGCCGGCTGGGCCATGCGTCGCCACTCGGGCTTGTTACCGCTGCTCATGATGGATGGCGGATTATTGAAAGCACGAGCGCTGACAGAGTCAGGTTGCGTCATCAGCGCCTTGAACAATCGCTGTGCAGCCGCATCGCCGAAGTCGTTCTTGAAGCGCGTCAGATAAGCGACCCGATGCGCTTCACCGTCATTTAGGCCGACATGAAAGTCAAGGTCGAGAGGCCGTGCCGTGCGCCGGACGATCGATTCGCCTGGCCCGCAGCCATCGACACGACGCAACAGTTCCCCGACCAGCCAGCCATAGGTCATTGCGGCGTAGCCCTGGTCAGTGCCTGGAACCCACCAGGGCTCCTCGGCAGCGAGGGCACCGGCCATGGCGGCCCAGTCGTACAGAGCCTCCGGCGGCATCGACTGGCGTATCGCCGGTAGCCCGGCCCGATGACAGAGCAGCTGGCGCAGTGTGATCGCGGCCTTGCCGCCGACCGCGAACTCGGGCCAGATCCGTGCGACCGGGTCATCCAGCTCCAACTTGCCTTCCTCTACCAGTTGCAGCAACGCGACTGCCGAGAAGGTCTTGGTGCAGGAGAACAGATTGACCAGCGTATCGCTGTGCCAGACCTGCTCACCCTGATTGTCCGCTGCACCGGCCCACAGATCGACGACCGTCTCGCCGCCAATCTGCACGCAGAGCGCGGCGCCGCGCTGCTGGGTGCCATCGAACAATGCGGCGAACGCATCGCGTACCGCTTCGAAACGAAGATCGAAGAATCCCTGAACCTGCACGCTGTCACCTCTCGAATCCGAAGTCCGCCATTCTGGCAACCGCATCGGGCCAGGAAAACCTCACGACGCCACGCTGATGCCTGCTCATCGCAGCCGCTTATCCCGCGCCGGCTGGCTAGCCGATCTCACGCCGAAACGGCGGCAGCGCATTGAGAATTGCCTTGCCGTAGCGCTGGGTCACCACCCGCCTGTCCAACAGGGTGATAGCACCGCGATCCGCCTCGGTGCGCAGCAGCCGACCACACGCTTGCACCAGCCGCAGCGAGGCATCCGGCACTGCAATCTCCATGAAAGGGTTACCGCCACGCGCTTCGATCCATTCGGCCAACGCAGCCTCGACCGGATCGTCCGGCACGGCGAACGGGATCTTGGCGATCACCACGTGCTCGCAATAGGCACCGGGCAGATCGACCCCCTCGGCAAAGCTGGCCAACCCGAAGAGCACACTCGACTCGCCATCGCCCACTCGCGCCTTGTGCTTGTTCAGCGTCTCTTGTTTCGACAGGTTGCCTTGAATGAGCACCCGGCGGCGCCAGTCACGCTCCAGGCCATCGAACACGTCCTGCATCTGCCGGCGTGAGGAGAACAGCACCAGCGTGCCGCGCGATCCCTCGACCAGCTGCGGCAACTCGCGAACGATGGCCGCAGTGTGCGCGGCGGCATCACGTGGGTCGGCTTTGAGATCAGGGACGCGGAGCACTCCGGCGTCCGCGTGATGGAACGGGCTCGGAACCACCGCGGTTACCGCAGCCTTGGGCAGGCCGGCGCGCATCCGATACCGGTCGAAGCTGTTCAACGCCGTCAACGTCGCGGAAGTCACCAGAGCACCGAAGGCGACGTTCCAGAGGTTGCGGCGCAGCGTTTCGGCCGCCAGGATCGGGCTGGCGTTGACCTCGATATCGAACAGCGCGCCGCCTTCGGCCAACGTCAGCCAGCGCGCCATCGGCGGGCTGTCTTCCGGGTCCTCGACGGTAAAGGCCGTCCACAGATCCCAGTTGCCCTGCGAGCGCGTCAGCAGGCTGCCGAACAGCGGGTACCACTCCTCGGCCTGGTGGCTGGCGATGCCGCTGCCGGTCTCACCATCCATCGCTTCCTTGAGCAGTTCGGCGATGCGAGTGAAGAGATCGGTCAGCTTGGCGAAGCCTTTCTTCAATTCGGTGCCAAGTTCGACCAGGTGCTCCGGCACCACGCCACCGACGAAACGGTGTCGCGGCCGCTCGCGTCCCTCCATGTCCTCCCCGGCCTTGAAGTCGGCCACCTGCTCGCAGGCGCTGAACATGAACTGCTGCTGGGTACGCAACTCCCGGGCGATCTCCGGAATGCCTTCGACCAGGCGCCCCAGCTCGCCCGGTAGCGGATGCTGGGCGAGCAGCTTGGTCAGGTTCTTTTCCACCTGTCCCAGCCAGTCGGCCGTCGAGCGCAGCCGGGTGAAATGTGCGAAGTGGCCGATGGCCTTGTCAGGCAGGTGATGGCCCTCGTCGAACACGTAGAGGGTGTCGCGAGGATCGGGTAGCACGGCTCCGCCGCCGAGCGCAAGGTCGGCCAGTACCATGTCGTGGTTGGTGACGATGACATCCACCTTGGTCATGCCCTCGCGCGCCTTGTAGAAGGCACACTGCTGGAAGTTGGGGCAATGTCGCCCGGTGCACTGGCTGTGATCAGTGGTCAGTTGTGACCAGTCCGCATCGCCCAGCTCTTCCGGCCAGCTGTCCCGATCGCCGTCCCAGCGATTGCCGGCCAGCTTTTCGATCATGCTGGTGAATAACTTCTGGCTGCGCTCGTCGACCTCGATGCGAAAGCCTTCCTCTTCGAACAGCTGCGCGGTGGCGCTCTGCGCCTGGCCTTCCTGCAGCAGCATGTCCAGCTTGGACAGGCACAGATAGCGCCCCCGCCCCTTGGCCAGGGCGAAGCTGAAATTGAGTCCGCTGTTGCGCATCAGATCGGGCAGATCCTTGTGCACGATCTGCTCCTGCAGCGCGACGGTCGCGGTGGCGATCACCAATCGCTTGCCGGCAGCCTTAGCCGTGGGAATCGCGGCCAGGCTATAGGCGACGGTTTTGCCCGTACCGGTACCCGCCTCGACCGCGACGACCGCCGGCTCGCTGCTACGCCGACCTTCATCGTCGACCTTGACGGTGCCCAGCACCTTGGCCACTTCGGCGATCATCAGGCGCTGGCCATAACGGGCCTTGAGCCCCTTGGCTTCGAGGAAACGAGTGTAGGCGCCCTGGATCTGGGACTTGAGTTCGGTGCTGAGCATGGGCGCGGAGCTGTATATATTTTCAGTACTTCGATCGGGCGGCTATGATAGCGCGCGTTCGCTCAACCGCCACCGGAGATTTGCCCATGACGCCTTTCGCCATGCTCTACGCACTGCACGTACTCGCCGCGACAATGTGGGTCGGCGGCATGTTCTTCGCCTGGATGGTGCTGCGACCAGCGGCTGTGGCGGTGCTGCAGGCACCAGAGCGGCTGCGGCTATGGGCCGATGTATTCCGCCGCTTCTTCGTCTGGGTATGGGTCGCGGTGCTGGTGCTGCCGATCAGCGGCATCGGCATGTGGCACATGCGATTCGGCCCGCTGGAGAGCGCGCCGCGCTATGTGCACATCATGGCGGGGCTGTATCTGGTGATGCTGGCGCTGTTCCTGCGCATCCAGCTGCTGCAACTACCTGCGCTCAAAAGGGCCATCGAAGGCGAGCAATGGCCAGCGGGTGGCGCTGCGCTGGGAAAGATTCGCCGACTGGTGGGCGTCAACCTGATCCTGGGCCTGCTGGTGATTGCCCTGGCCAGCGCGCGCCCGCTCTTCTGACTGCACAAAAAAACAGCCGGGCGCGGGGCCCGGCTGGAACATTGCTTACCCGACCAATCAGGGACGCGCTTCGACCTCGGCTTCCACGCGACGGTTGATCGCACGGCCGTCCTCGGTGGAGTTGTCGGCGACCGGGCGAGACTCGCCATAACCGACTGCATTTACGCGATTGCCCTCGACACCGAGTTCATCCACCAGCACGTTGCGCACGGCGTTGGCACGACGCTCGGAAAGACGCTGATTGTAGGCGTCGGTGCCGACCGAGTCGGTATGGCCTTCCAGTACGGTAGTGGTCTGGCCATACTCCTTCATGAAATCGGCCAGGTTCTGTATGTCGCTGTAGCTGTCCGGCTTGACCACAGCGCGGTCGAAGTCGAACTTGACGTCCAGCTCGACGCGCACCGGCGCAGCAGCGGGCTCCGGTTCAGGCTGGGTCTGCGGCATCGGCTCGACCGTTTCAACGACCGCCACGGTTTCCTCTTCCATGCCGTTGGCCCAACAATAGGCCGCTGCGACGCCACCACCGATCAGCGCACCCCAACCGGCGTAGCTGCTGCTTTCGATGGCCCCCAGCGCGGCACCGGTCACACCACCTACGGCTGCACAGGTCGGCCAGTCCTGCTTCTGCACGCCTGCACAACCTGCCAGGAACGTGGTCATGACAATAACGGGTACTGCTGTCCGTAATGTACTCATCGATCAAACCTCCAGTATGGACATTCAGCCAGAATCGCCACGTATGGGAATCCAGGCGGCTCCGGTTACTTTCAGACTAGGCCGACAAACGGCACCGCGCTAGTCTTCACCTTTGAAACGAGGATTCTCTGTTGAGCGAAAACCCTGTACCGCTGCACACACCGCAGCAAGCGCTTGCGGCAATGCTCGACCACTACGTTCCAACGCGCGTGTTGCTCGTGGGGCGCAGCGATCAACCTGCTCTGACTGCCTACACCGAATGCCATCCGGAGTGCCAGCTTGATCGCGCCGATCCCGCACCGCTGCCTGAAGATCTGGCCAGCCAGCGCTACGACCTGGCTATATTCGTCGACTGCCTCGAACACCTCTCCAAGCGTAACGGCCTGGAGCTGCTCGGCAGCATCCGCAATCTGAATACCAGCCGGATGGCGGTACTCGTCGATCTCGACGCATGCGAATGGCTGACTACGGACTTCTATGCACTGGCACTGCAGGTCAGTGAACGCTTCCGGCGCGACGAACAGACCTTGACGCTATTCACATACGACCTACTGCAATACAAGCAGGTTCCGGACTGGCTCAATGCCAGGTTCTGGGCCAATCCTGAAATGTTCGGCAAGTACTGGTGGTGACATGAGCGAACCGCGTCCAACCGACCTTAACTGCCCTTGCGGCAGCGGTGATGCCCTCGCCGAATGCTGCGGGCGCTATCACGCCGGCGTGGCTGCGCCGAGCGCCGAGCTACTGATGCGCTCGCGCTACAGTGCTTATGTATTGGGGCTGGTGGACCATCTACAGGCCACTACGCTACCTGCACAGCAGGCTGCGCTGGATGTGGAAGGGATGCGTCGCTGGAGCCTGGAGAGCACTTGGCTGGGGCTGGAGGTGAACGAGAGCAGCGTGCTGGGCGGCAAGCCCGAGCACGCCCTGGTGACCTTCACCGCGCGCTGGCACGACCAGAGCGGCGAACATGCCCACCAGGAGCGCTCGGCTTTCGTCCAGCGCGACGGGCGCTGGTACTTCATCGACCCGACGGTACCGCTCAAGGAAGGTCGCAACGATCCCTGCCCCTGCGGCAGCGGTCTGAAATTCAAGAAATGTTGTGCGGCTTATCTCTAGACCGCGTCTAACCCTTCCCTGGCGCCGCTGAGCAATTGCAGCGGCACCGGTTTCGATGGTTATTTCTCGACGAAGGCTCGCTCGATCAGGTAGTGCCCCGGATCGCCCATGCGCGGCGAGACCTTCAGGCCGAAGCTGTCCAGCACCTGGCTGGTTTCGTCCAACATACTCGGACTGCCGCAGATCATGGCGCGATCGTCCTCGGGATTGATTGGCGGCAGGCCGATGTCGCTGAACAGCTTGCCGCTGCGCATCAGATCAGTCAGGCGGCCCTGGTTCTCGAACGGCTCACGGGTCACGGTCGGGTAGTAGATCAGCTTGTCCTTCACCGCTTCGCCGAAGAACTCGTTTTGCGGCAGGTGTTCGGTGATGAACTCGCGGTAGGCGACTTCATTGACGTAGCGAACGCCGTGCACCAATACGACCTTCTCGAACCGCTCGTAGGTCTCCGGATCCTGGATCACGCTCATGAACGGCGCCAGGCCGGTGCCCGTGCTGAGCAGATAGAGGTGCTTGCCGGGCAACAGGTCGTCCAGGACCAGCGTGCCGGTCGGCTTGCGGCTGATCATGATCGAATCGCCTTCCTGCAGATGCTGCAGCCGGGAGGTCAACGGGCCGTCCTGCACCTTGATGCTGAAGAACTCCAGGTATTCTTCGTAGTTCGGGCTGGCAATGCTGTAGGCCCGCATCAGCGGGCGGCCCTCGACCTCCAGGCCGATCATGACGAACTGACCGTTCTCGAAGCGCAGGCCTGCGTTGCGCGTGGTCTTGAAGCTGAACAGCGTGTCGTTCCAATGATGCACACTGAGAACGCGCTCTACGTTCAGATTGCTCATGCTACGGCTTCCTCATTGTGTCGCGACGGACATCGTTACGTGGCGCCAGTGTAACGACGGCCGCTATATTCGTTAAACAGATAATCAAGATATATGTTATCGGTTATATAGATATGCATTTTACGCTCCGCCAGATCGAAGTGTTCGCCGCCATCGCACGCCAGGAAAGCGTGTCGAGGGCTGCCGAAAGTCTGTCGTTGTCACAGTCGGCCACCAGCACCTCGCTGGCGGAATTCGAACGCCAGTCGGGCTGCCAACTCTTCGACCGCGCCGGTAAACGCCTGTGTCTCAATGCACTTGGCCAGCAACTCTTGCCACAGGCTGTCGCCCTGCTCGACCAGGCACGCGCGATCGAGGACCTGCTAAACGGCAAGAGCGGGTTCGGCTCGCTGGCGGTCGGAGCAACACTGACCATCGGCAACTATCTCGCCACGCTGCTGATCGGCAACTTCATGCAGCGCCACCCGGAATGCCGGGTCAAATTGCACGTCCATAACACCGCGCATATCGTGCATCAGATCGCGCAACACGAACTTGACCTTGGTCTGATCGAGGGTGACTGCCAGCATCCCGAACTGGAAGTCCAGCCGTGGATCGAGGACGAACTGGTAGTGTTCTGCGCGCCGCAGCACCCGCTGGCGAAGCGCGAGGTGGTGGACCTCGACGAGCTGTCCAGGGAAGCGTGGATTCTTCGAGAACAAGGGTCGGGAACGCGCATGACGTTCGAGCAGGCAGTGCGCCACCGGCCTGGGAAGCTGAATGTGCGACTCGAACTGGAACATACCGAGGCAATCAAGCGCGCCGTAGAATCGGGCCTCGGCATCGGTTGTATCTCGCGGCTGGCGTTACGCGATGCCTTTCGCCGCGGCAGCCTGGTTCCAATCGTCACACCGGCGCTCGATCTGCGACGCCAGTTTTATTTCATCTGGCACTCGCACAAATACCAGACAGCCGCGATGCTCGAGTTCGTCGAGCAATGTCGGGCGCTGACCTCCGGTATTCGCCGCAGCGATCAGATACAGCTGCCGCCGATCGCCTGAAGCGCCGGTGCAGCTGGCTCAGCTGGTGGGAATGGACCCCATCTGCTGCAGCAGCAACGCTGCCTGGGTCCGGGTGCGCACGCCGAGCTTACGGAAGATCGCGGTGACATGGGCCTTGATGGTCGCCTCGGACACGTTCAGCTCATAGGCGATCTGCTTGTTCAGCAAACCATCGCAAACCATGGTCAACACGCGGAACTGCTGCGGCGTCAGGCTGGCCAAGCCGGCGCTGGCGGCTTTGGCTTCGTCACTGACATTGGCTACGTCCTGAATATTGCTCGGCCACCACACGTCACCATCGAGAACGGCCCGCACCGCCTCCTGGATGGTTTCAAGCGAACTGGACTTTGGAATGAAACCGCTGGCGCCGAACTCCCGCGAGCGCGCAACGACCGCTGCATCTTCCTGCGCTGAGATCATGACGACCGGAAGGTGCGGATACTGCCCCCTCAGCAGCACCAAGCCGGAGAATCCGTATGCTCCCGGCATGTTCAGATCCAGCAGCACCAGATCCCAGTCGGCGCTCTGGGTCAGAAAACCTTCCAGCTCGGCGATGCTGGCCGCCTCTACCAAATGGACATTCTCACCCAACCCCATGGTCAGGGCTTGCTGGAGGGCACTACGAAACAACGGGTGATCATCGGCGATGATTATTTGGTAAGCAGCCATTGGCAGACCTGTAATTTTTATTGGCGCTTTTTCATCGGCTTGAGCAGCCGATGCCGACAAGATGACGGCAAAGACCCGAGAAGTCGCCCCGGGGACGGTCCGATGTGAATATTCTGGACGGGCTGGCGAAAAATATCGGCCGCCCGTCGCGACAAATCAAGCGGCGCAAGCATGCCCACCCAGGAATAAGTGGTCAAGCGCAACGCTTTGTAGCAAAGTCTGCGGCTTTCTTCGAACGAGCCGAAACATGCGTAGCCAAGCCCTCCGTGCCGATTTCCTGATGTTGATCACCGCGATGATCTGGGGCACCGCCTTCGTTGCGCAGCGCATCGGCATGGACAATATAGGCCCGTTCCTTTTTACCGGGCTGCGCTTCGCCCTCGGCGCCCTCGCACTGCTCCCGCTGGTGATCCACCAGGGACGGACGGCGGCCCGGCATGAGCCTTTTCTGCAGCGCGGCCTGTTGCTGGGCGGCATGAGCATGGGCCTGGCGCTGACGGTGGGGATCAATCTGCAGCAGGTTGGGCTGCTGTTCACCAGTGTGACCAACTCGGGATTCATCACCGGGCTCTACGTCATCGTCGTGCCACTGCTGGGCCTGGCCCTTGGCCACAAGACCGGCCTCGGAACCTGGCTCGGCGCCTTCCTGGCGGTCGCCGGCATGGCCTTGCTTAGCATAGGTGAAGACTTCACTGTAGCCTCCGGCGACTGGATTCAGCTCGCTGGCGCCTTCGTCTGGGGCGTGCACGTACTGCTGGTCAGCTTCTTCGTCAGCCGTCACGACGCCATCCGCCTCGCATTCCTGCAATTCGCGACCTGCGCGCTGGTCAGCCTCCTGCTGGCGCTGGTGTTCGAAGAGATCGATCCCGCGAACATCTGGCTCGCCGGCCCTGCCCTTCTTTATGGCGGGCTCTTCGCAGTGGCGGTCGGCTACACGCTGCAGGTGGTCGCCCAGAAACATGCGATCGCCAGTCACGCGGCGATCATTCTTTCGCTCGAAGCGGTGTTCGCGGCCATCGCAGGGGCGCTGTTCCTCGATGAAAGCCTGACATTGCGCGGCTATCTCGGCTGCGTATTGATGTTCATCGGCATGCTGGCGGCTCAGCTATGGCCGCGCAGGCCCGAGCCGGCCGGCCAGACCTCATGACCGTTGCGTCAGTACCTGATGTGCGGCGTTCTGCAGATCCGGCGCGCGATGGTACTTGGCCCCAAGGTAATGCTCGGTGAATACATCGAGCCAGGCATCCAGCGTGGTCGCCGCCCCTGCATCGCCTGCCAGCTCCAGACAGAGTGCAGCGACCTCGGCGGTGCACAGGTGATCGCCGCGCTTCGAGCGTCGCAGTCGGTACCGTGACAACGCCTCGGACTGCAGGCTCAACACCGGCAGCCCGTCGAGATAAGGACTCTTGCGGAACATCTTGCGGGCCTCGGTCCAGGTCGCATCGAGCAGAATGAACAGGGGACGCTTGCCAGGCAGCCGCTCGACCTGCTCGACCACCCGGTCCGATGTCGCATACTCGCCCGGAAAGACCACCACGGGCTGCCACCTGGGGTCAGCGAGCAGCGCCACGAGCCGCGGATCGGCCCCTGTGCGCTGCCAGGTGAATGCAAAGGTGTCGGCCACCACATCGGCGATCAGCCAGCCTGTATTGCTTGGCTTCAGCGGCTCGATGTCGTGCATCAGCAGACAGACACCGCATTGGCTGGAGGCCCGCGGCAGCCAAGCACACAGACAGTGACTATGCGGTACGCGGCAGCGCGTGCAGCGCGGTGCGCGCGAACCACGGGCAACGAACGGCTTGAGGCTTCTCGCCAGGCGCTCCTCGCGCAGGCGGGCTACGGCATGGGGCATCGATCGACTCGGGCAGATAACGAAGCCTGCCAGTCTACCAGCCCGCGCCGCAAAGGCCGCAGGACCGGGAATGAACCGTGCCTCGGCCGACCGGTCGAAATAGCGCAGCCATAAGGAGACCGCCATGTACCGCCTGACCGCCCTGCTCGCTCTGAGCATCGCATTTCCCGTTGCTCACGCCGCTTCGCTGCAGGAGCAGCAGCTCAGTCAATTGCTCGATCAGGTTGCCCGCCAGAGCAGCGTAGGCACGCCTCGCGCGATCAACGAGGACATCCTCGACCAGGGCTATACCGTGGAAAACAATGTCCTGGTCAACCATCTCAGCGTCCAGCCACGACACGCCGCGCAGATGCGCGACAACCCCGCCGACGTACGTAGCCAACTGGCCGCCAGCGTCTGCGGGAATGAAGGGTTGCGCAAGTTGATGAGCCAAGGTGCCGAGCTGCGTTACGACTTCAGCGAATACCAGAGCAACAAGCCCATCACCAGCGAGCGCTACACGGCCGCAGACTGCGGCCTGTAGTCGCTGGCGGGGCCTTGGGTGAACTTATCCGCGCAGTATCTGCGGATCACCCTTGCCAGCCACCGCCGCAGCCTCCTCTCGGGTCAGCAGGGCTGTGCGCGGCACGTTGCGCAGGCGCGCGCAAGCAGCGAGCACGTTGGCCCAGCTGGCGCGGTTGGCGAATTGCATGCCGAACTCATCCAGCGTGCCGCCACGATTGCGATAACCGAGCGCCGAGCATTTGCGCGCATCAGGCAGGATGGGCCATAGGTGTCCACGTGCCACTTCTGGCCGCATGTGCGTCAGCAGCACGCGCATTTCCATCGAATCGGGGAACAGCTGCGCCACCACACCATCGCTGGCGCGCGCCTCGACCTCCCAATGATCGCGCGGCCCGCGGAAGCGCCCCGGCTCCTGCAGGTATACCAATCGATAGGCACAGTCGGCTTCCTTGAGCCGCTGGGCAGCGCGGAGCATTTCGCCCAGTTGGTAGCTGCCATTGGCGATCAGCAGCAGCGGTTCGTTACCCGCGACTTCCTCCACCACGATGGCACCGTCGCGCGCCAGCTGCTCGGCCTGGGCACGATCGAAGTAGCACGGTCTGTCACGCTTGGGCATGACCAGACAGGCCAGCTCGCCACGCGCCTGGTAGATCGACGGGAGCAACGCCAGGGCGCTGTTGTGATCGGCCGGAAACAGCACGCGGACCATGTCGCTCATCTCGCCGAGCAGGGCCTCGCAGAAAGTCGTGTCCTGGTGTGATTGTTGGTTCTTGCCGTTCTCCCAGGTGTGCGAAGTAGCTATCAGGGGCCAGCCGAGCCAGCCAGCCGGCCGGCCTATCTCCTTCTGCTGGCGCGAGAAGATGATGCTCTGGCGCACCACGCCAAGCATCTTCACGCAAAAGGCTTCGTAGCTGGCAACCAGATTCAGCCCGCCCTGATTGGCAAGGCACGCTGACACCACGGCTTCTTCGTTAAGTGCGGTAATGATGGCGCCATCGATTGCTTCCAGCTCGCTTTCCGGCTCGATCACGCGGTGCTTGAGCGCCTTGAGCACGCCCCCGAGGCGATTGCTCGCCAGCTCATCCGGATTGCCGACCCGAGGCCGCAATGCCGGGTTGGCCTCGGTCAGTTCGACGAAGAAGCGATCGACCGCAGCCATCGGCGAGCAGGCATCGTCTCGGTAGCTGAGTTTCGGCATGACCGGCGCTGGCGGCCGGCGCGCCGCCAGTGGATTGTCCCGCTCGAGCACCCGGCCCTGGCGGCTGCGAACGAACAACTCCAGAGCGTCATCGAGATCCTGCTGCGCAACGAAGAGGCGCGCCGCATGTTCGTTGAACAGTTCGCGCGAAGTTTCGTCCAGGCGTGGATTATCCGGCAGCGGCAGGTTATGAGCGGCATTGCTCCCTGCACCGTAAAAGCCAAAGCCTTTGACCGTCTCGGCGATACCGTATGGCATCGGCAGCGGATAGTTGAGGATACCCCGCTCCTTCTCCTCCACACGGCGCTGCAGGCGCAACTCCATTTCCCAGAGGGTCGCGACGAAGGCGGCCGGATCGCGGCCGTCGAACGGCATCGGATCGAAGCCGCACTGACTCAGATGCTGGCGAAAATCCTCAAGGCCCTGCTGCGTCCCCAGCGCCGTACGCTGTTCGATGCGCCTGCCATTGGCGATCATCACCGGCAGTGCTATTCCACAGTCCTCGGCTCGCCACCAGCGTGGTATCCAGTCGCTTCCGCGTTGCTCCTCGGCCGCACCATCGGAAAGAAACGCCACCAGCGTCTCACCCGGCAGCGGCATATGCGCATATTGCAGTTCGGCGAAGCCCAGGTAGCCCCCTTCGGCAATGCCTCCCGCGGTGTGCGGATTGACATGGCTGCCCAGCGGCGCGAGCGGGCTGCCATCGGCCGCCTGACGGTAGCCGTAGAAATCCTGCAGCAGACGATTGATGCCCTTCTCGCCGTCGCCGTAGGCCTGCGTCTGCTCTGGGTGCAAGTTGCCTGTCAACAAATTGAGCGCGTCGACAGCCGCCACGCAATGGCCCTGCCCCATCAGCCAGGCACGCGTGCGGCCGGTCAGGGCATTGAGCGCCAGGTAACCGGCGTAGGCCGGCACCATGTTCAACGCCCCGCCGGTATGGCCTTCGGGGTTTCGCTTGAAGTCGTCGGCAGCTAATGGCGTGCCATCCAGATTCGCCTTCTGCGCATAGGTCATGTGGACCACCAGCCAGAGCCCGGCGCTGGCGACTCGATCGACGGCCTGCAGCAACCGGTACACGCTGGCCAGATCCGGCTGGTGCCCGGCCTGTACCAGCTGGTGGGCCAGACGGAACACCGCCGCCTGGGTCTGCGCGGCATGCTCGAACGGACCGAAGCCACCACGCCAGGTGGCGAACTCCGGTTCGGCTTGCGCGTGTTGATCCAGCTCGACGAGGCTGGGCAGTAGCTGACTCATGGGTTCACTCCGTTGGTAAGCGGGATGTGCTGTAGTCTAGGCAGGGCTCGTTTCGCTATCTCTGATATGTATCAAGTGGTCACGGCAGCCGAGCGAGCACAGTGGACATCATCGTATAGACAGGAAGGCAGCATGGCTTTGCTCAGTTTTCTCGGTGCCATTCAACAGGTGACCGGCTCTTGCTATCTCATTGAGACCCACGACGGCGTAAGGGTTCTGCTCGAATGCGGCATGCACCAGGGCCGTCGCGAGGAAGAAAGCGATAATCGCGGGCCGTTCGCATTCGACCCCAAGAGCTTGCATGCCGTCGTGCTTTCGCATGCGCATATCGACCACAGCGGCCTGCTGCCCCGACTCGTGGCGCAGGGCTACCGAGGCCCTGTGCATTGCACCGACGCCACGGCCGAGCTGGTCGAACTCATGCTGCTGGACTCTGCTCAGATCCAGGAAAAGGACACCGAGTGGGAAAACAAGTGGCGGGCACGCATCGGCAAACCGATGATCCAGCCGCTGTACACCCGTGAAGACGCCGAACGGATGCTCGCCCAGCGCAACCCCCATGCCTATGGCGAGACGTTCGAAGCCGCCCCTGGCGTCGCGGTGACCTTCCACGACGCCGGGCATATTCTCGGATCAGCCATCGTGCAGATGGATGTGCGCGATCACGGCAGAACCCGTCGCCTGGTGTTCTCGGGTGACCTCGGGAACACCTGCTCGCCGTTGATGCACGCGCCTGCCGTGCTCAAGGAAGCCGACGTCGTGCTCATGGAGTCGACGTACGGCGACCGTGACCATCGCAGTCACGAAGCGACCATCGAAGAGCTGGCCGCCATCCTGCAAGAAGCGCATCGCGATGGTGGCAACGTACTGATGCCCTCGTTTGCAGTCGGCCGCACCCAGGACCTGATCTACTACCTGGGCCGCTTTTACCGCGAAGGACGGTTGCCCCAGCAGGCGGTATTTCTGGACAGCCCAATGGCGATCAGAGCCAACGCCATTTACGCGCACTACAAGGATCAGCTGGATCTCAACGGCCTCGATTCGTCCATGAGCGGTGTCAGTGGCAAGCTCTACGCCGAACGCTGGTTGCCGATTTTGAAATCGACGCCGACCCCTGAGGAATCCATGGCGATCAACCGCTTCAAGAGCGGCGTGATCATCATTGCCGGCAGTGGCATGTGCACCGGCGGGCGCATCCTGCATCACTTCAAGCACAACCTATGGCGCGGCGAGTGTCACCTGGTGATTCCAGGGTTCCAGGCGCGCGGCACGCTTGGCCGCGTGATCGTCGACGGCGCCAAGAGCGTCAAGTTGCTTCATCAGCGCATCGCGGTGAATGCCAAAGTACATACCCTCGGCGGATTTTCCGCCCACGCCGGACAATCCGAATTGATCGACTGGGTGAGCAACTTTGAAAATCGCCCGGAACTCTACCTGGTGCACGGCGAGCTGGAGAAGATGCTGATCCTGCAACGGACCATCCGTGACCGCCTCGGCTGGGAGGCACGGATACCGGAACCCGGCGACCGCATCGCACTCTGAAACGCAGCAGGGCGGGCCGCCGGCGGCCCGGCCTGCCAGCAATCAGCTTGAGCCTGCCGAGTGCACCCTATAGCCTGAACGCGACGCTCATACATGGAGATGTTGTATGTCCTTTGAACCGGATGACTACCTGTCGCGACACTTCCAGACCAGCGGCGCCGATCTGGAAAGCAAGCTCGACGAGCTGGCCGGAATGGTGGTTCCCGCCAACAGCCCGAACCTACCGCTGTACCGAGAAATGCTGGTGACCGTCGTTCGCATGGCGCAGGCCGACCGCAGCCGTTGGGATGCCAAGATCCTGCTGCAGACCATGCGCGAGATGGAGCATGCCTTCGGTCGCCTCGACCAGTTCAAGCGTCGCCGCAAGGTCACGGTATTCGGCTCAGCGCGCACACCGGTCGAACATCCGCTCTACGCTCTGGCACGTCAGCTGGGCGCGACGCTCGCTCACTTCAACTTCATGGTCATAACCGGCGCCGGTGGCGGCATCATGGCGGCGGCCCATGAAGGCGCCGGGCGCGACAACAGCCTGGGCCTGAACATCACACTGCCCTTCGAACAGCATCCGAACGCAGTGGTTGGCGGCACCGAGAATCTGCTGTCGTTCCATTTCTTCTTCGTCCGCAAGCTGTTCTTCATCAAGGAGGCCGATGCCCTGGTGCTCTGCCCGGGGGGGTTCGGCACGCTGGACGAGGCACTTGAAGTGCTCACTCTGATTCAGACTGGCAAGAGTCCACTGGTGCCGATCGTACTGCTCGACGAACCGGGCGGCACTTACTGGAAGGATGCGTTGCGGTTCATGCGCAGCCAGCTGGAGGAGAATCGCTACATCCTTCCCAGCGACATGCGGCTGATGCGGCTGGTGGAAAACGCCGACGAGGCGGCGAAGGAGATCGCCAATTTCTACCGCAACTTCCACTCCAGTCGCTGGCTGAAAGAGCACTTCGTGTTGCGAATGAACCATCCGCTCAATCAACAGGCAATGGAATACCTGAACGAGGAGTTCGCCGACCTGTGCGTGAATGGAGGCTTCGAACAGCAGAACTGCTGCGAGCTGGAACTGGACGAACCGGAACTGCAGCGCCTGCCGCGTCTGAGCTTCGCCTTCAACGGGCGCAACCACGGTCGACTGCGGGAGCTCACCGACTATATCAACGAGCCCGGCAACTGGGCGCGTCCGCTAGTCAGCGAGGATTGAGGAACAACGGTGCAACCGAAACGCCGCAAGGCAAGCGCTGAAGCGCAACGACGTGACGTTTGCCGAGCGCGTTAGCAGTCAGCCGAGCTGCCACCTCGCAACAATCGGCTGATCAGCTCCAGGGGATAGCCACGATAACTGAGAAAACGGCCCTGTTTGGCGCGCTCTCGCGCATCGGCGGGCAGGCGGCCGGCGAATTTTCGCTGCCATAACTCACGCAACTGCGCATTCCAGTCGAACCCACTGTCACGCAGAGCCTGCTCGATATCCGCTCTGGGCAGCCCGCGCTGAGCGAGCTCTTCGCGGATGCGCAACGGCCCGTAGCCGGCATTGGCCCGGCTTCTGACAAAGCTTTCGAGATAACGGGACTCGGACAGCAGGCCCTGTTCGCAGAGACGATCCAGAGCCTGCTCAATCAGATCAGGCGGGGCGCCACGCTGGCGCAACTTGCGGGCCAGCTCGACACGACCGTGTTCGCGGCGAGCCAGCAGGTCCATCGCAGCCCGCCGCACCGCGACGGGATTATCGAGCACGGCGGCCATGCGGATCAGAGGTCGGCGTCAACCAGGTCTTCGCTGACCGCGTTCGCCTTGCTGCCACCGGAAACCACGAGCAGCTTGTCGCGGATCTGCTGCTCGATCTCGCGGCCGATCTCCGGATTGTCTTCCAGAAACTTGGCGGCGTTGGCCTTGCCCTGGCCGATCTTGTTGCCCTTGTAGGCGTACCAGGCACCGGACTTCTCCACCAGCCCCTGCTGCACGCCGAGGTCGATGATCTCGCCGTTGCGGTAGATACCCTTGCCATAGAGGATCTGGAACTCGGCCTGGCGGAACGGCGGGGCCACCTTGTTCTTCACCACCTTGACGCGGGTTTCGCTGCCGACCACCTCGTCGCCTTCCTTCACCGCGCCGGTACGGCGGATATCCAGACGAACCGAGGCGTAGAATTTCAGCGCGTTACCGCCGGTGGTGGTTTCCGGGCTGCCGAACATCACGCCGATCTTCATGCGGATCTGGTTGATGAAAATGACCAGGCAGTTGGCGTTCTTGATGTTACCGGTGATCTTGCGCAGCGCCTGGGACATCAGGCGGGCCTGCAGGCCGACGTGGGCATCGCCCATCTCGCCTTCGATCTCGGCCTTGGGCACCAGCGCGGCCACGGAGTCGACGATGATCACGTCGACCGCATTGGAGCGCACCAGCATGTCGGTGATTTCCAGGGCCTGCTCGCCGGTATCCGGCTGCGAAACCAGCAGGTCGTCGACGTTGACGCCCAGCTTGCCGGCGTAGTCCGGGTCCAGTGCGTGTTCGGCGTCGACGAAGGCGCAGGTGGCACCCATCTTCTGCGCCTCGGCGATCACAGAGAGGGTCATGGTGGTCTTGCCGGACGATTCGGGACCATAGATCTCGACGATTCGACCCTTCGGCAGGCCGCCAATGCCCAGCGCGATATCCAGGCCCAGCGAGCCTGTGGAGATGGCCGGAATCGCCTGACGATCGTGATCGCCCATGCGCATCACTGCGCCCTTGCCGAACTGCTTTTCAATCTGGCCCAGGGCTGCAGCCAAGGCGCGCTTCTTGTTCTCGTCCATCGAATCCTCACTTGATCAAGAGGGCCGGAGGCCACAACAACTGTATAAGTAGCCAGTATTAGAACATAGGCGATTTTGCTCGCCTAGTCCCGAAGCGGTTTTTCTCCGAGCGCCAGCGCGAGCAATCCATGCAGCGCAGCGGCCACCGTCTGCTCGCGCACCGATTGCCGATTTCCGCTGAACAGCTGGCGATCGACATACAACCGGGAGCCATCGGCCCAGGCGATCCAGACAGTGCCCACCGGCTTTTCCGGCGAACCACCACCGGGACCGGCGATCCCACTGACCGCGACGGCAAAGCGCGCGCCGCTGCGCTCCTGAGCGCCACGCACCATGGCCTGCACCACCTCGGCACTGACCGCGCCGACCTGCTCGAACAATGCCGTCGGCACGCCCAACTGAAGCGTCTTCTGCGCATTCGAATAAGTGACGTAACCGGCCTCGAACCAGGCCGAACTACCTGCAACGCGGGTAATGGCCTCGGCAATGCCACCGCCGGTACAGGACTCCGCCGTAGTGACCTGGGCATGCTGGCGCTGTAGCGCATCGCCCAGCCGTGTGGCCAGTTCAGTAAGATCCATCGAGGCTCCGGCAGGCTTGGAAAACTGGCCGATACCCTACACCAGCGCGAGATGAAGATCAGCCCGACAGGTTTATCCAGGGGCGAACGGTTGCACCGGCTCGTCACGCATCCTGACGTACCGGCAGCGTGACGCTCGCACCCAGCCGCCCTGCACGCCTGTGCACTACCTTGTCGCCATACCGCTGGATAGGATCGGCAAGGGTTCGCTTGACGAAAAAGGCGAACAGCACCAGCACGCCCAGCAACAGCGCCATGTATAGCGGGCCAGGCACGGTGAGCGCCGCAGGGCCGTACCCGAGGCGCTCGGCGAGAGCGAATAACGACGGATGCGACAGGAACACGACGTAGCCGATCCCACCGAGCGGGGCAAGCCAGCGCAGCCAGGCACCGGTGGCACGAGTGGCGCTCAGGAAGATCGCAACGCCCACGCTGTAACTGACGAAGTAGCGGTACCAGGTCTCGCCCAAGCCGGTGTCACGCGAATAGGCAAACACGCAGATCGGTAGCAGGAACAGGTAGAACAATGCCACCGCGAGACGGGCGTAACGCCCGGTATCGGGCGCACGGCCATTGTCCGTTGCCCGCCATAGCGCACCGAGAAAGCAGACGCTGAGCATCAGAGGCAAAGCCACCGGCAGCTTCACCTCGAGCTTGTAGCGCAGCACGGCGAGCAGCAGCGTGAATGCGTATTGAGCGAGCAGAAACGCCAGATCCCACTTCGCCGAGCCGCCCAGGCGCAAGGCGAACAACAGGACACACAAAACATAGAAGGTCAGCTCGATCTGCAAGGTCCAGTACAGCCCGATCACGTTCTCCACGAACACGAAGCCCTGCAGCATCGTCGCGTTGATCGCGACCACCCCCGGACTGAACACCCTCGCGGGATCGTCCCAGGGAAACATCACCCCGAGAAACAGCGAAAGCCAGTACAGGGGAAACAGCCTGAAGAAACGCTGGTAGGCGAACGCCGCTATCGGTCGCTCATAACGACTACGACTCTGATACAGCGCCGCGACGATGAAGTAGCCGCTCAGCGCGAACAGCACCAGAACACTGGTCTTGCCGACATCCAGCACGGTCTTGCTGGCGAGGAAGAGGTAGTTGCTCATCTCGTCCAGCTGACCATCACGTTTCATCTTCGCAATGAGGTGGGAATAGGCGACGCACAAGGCCGCCACGCCGCGCAGGGCATCGAGCCCGAGTAATCGAGACATGTCTGCTGCTCACTTTTGATCAGAAGGGAGCGTCGCCAGCGCTACGGCGGCACGAACTGACGCGAGGGATTGGTGCCCGCGGACGGCGACAGGCTGGTCGGCACAAGGCCGTAGGACGAATGCCGGGTGTGGCAAGGGCAAGCTACCGCCACAGGCGGAGTGGCCTGGGAGGTCGCGCGAGCAGTGAGGCGTCGGCACCTTGTTGCAGCACCCGCCGGGTGGCGGCCCCAGTGCTCGACAGGTTCGAAACTAGCGGCAGATTCGCCTCGAATCAACGTGTTCCGTCCAGCTACCGACAGATGACGCGCCGCGCTCGCCAATCGGTTGCTGACGTGCATCTGCCTGGGCCCCGCCCCGTGATAACCTTGCCGGTTTTCGGCGGAACCGCGCAATGCGCGCGGCGCCACGCATGCGCCGCCACCGATTC
The DNA here is from genome assembly GCF_024448335.1 of Stutzerimonas frequens. GTDB lineage: Bacteria > Pseudomonadota > Gammaproteobacteria > Pseudomonadales > Pseudomonadaceae > Stutzerimonas > Stutzerimonas frequens. The sequence goes on along the minus strand of NZ_JAMOHM010000006.1, from coordinate 97,917 downwards.
CGCCATCAACGAATACGCACCGCACGACGATGACCAAGTCCAACGCCGATCTCTCCGCCCATACCCCCATGATGCAACAGTACTGGAAGCTCAAGCGTGAGCATCCGGACCAGCTGATGTTCTACCGCATGGGCGACTTCTATGAGCTGTTCTACGACGACGCCAAGAAAGCCGCCGCGCTGCTCGACATCACCCTGACTGCGCGCGGTCAGTCGGCGGGCACGGCGATACCCATGGCCGGCATTCCGTTCCACTCCGCCGAGGGCTACCTGGCGCGGCTGGTCAAGCTCGGCGAATCGGTGGTGATCTGCGAGCAGATCGGCGACCCGGCCACCAGCAAGGGACCGGTGGAACGCCAGGTGGTACGCATCATCACGCCGGGCACGGTGAGCGACGAAGCGCTGCTCGACGAGCGCCGCGACAACCTGCTGGCGGCGGTAGTCGGCGACGAGAAGCTGTTCGGCCTGTCCGTGCTGGATATCGCCAGCGGCCGTTTCAGCGTGCAGGAACTCAAGGGCTGGGAGACCCTGCTCGCCGAACTGGAGCGCCTGAGCCCAGCAGAATTGCTGATCCCCGACGATTGGCCACAGGGCCTGCCGCTGGAGAAACGCCGCGGTGTGCGCCGTCGCGCGCCCTGGGATTTCGATCGAGACTCGGCCTTCAAGAGCCTCTGCCAGCAGTTCTCCACCCAGGACCTCAAGGGCTTCGGCTGCGAGAGCCTGACCCTGGCGATCGGTGCCGCCGGCTGCCTGCTGGCCTACGCCAAGGAAACCCAGCGCACCGCCCTGCCCCACCTGCGCAGCCTGCGTCACGAGCGCCTCGACGACACGGTGATCCTCGACGGTGCCAGCCGACGCAATCTGGAGCTGGACGTCAACCTGGCCGGCGGCCGTGACAACACTCTGCAATCGGTCATGGACCGCTGCCAGACCGCCATGGGCTCGCGCCTGCTGACCCGCTGGCTGAATCGCCCGCTGCGCAACCGCGAGACTCTCGAGGCGCGTCAGGACTCGATCACCTGCCTGCTCGAGCATTACCGCTTCGAACAGCTGCAGCCGCAGCTCAAGGACATCGGAGACCTGGAACGCATCCTCGCCCGGATTGGCCTGCGCAACGCCCGTCCGCGCGATCTGGCGCGCCTGCGCGACGCGCTCGCTGCGCTACCACAGCTGCAGGCGGGCATGCAGGACCTGGTGGCACCGCATCTGCTCGAACTGGCGAAAAGCATCAGCACCTACCCGGAACTGGCCGAACTGCTGGCCCGCGCCATCATCGACAACCCGCCCGCGGTGATCCGCGACGGCGGCGTACTCAAGACCGGCTACGACGCCGAGCTGGATGAGCTACAGTCGCTTTCCGAGAACGCCGGCCAGTACCTGATGGACCTGGAAACCCGCGAGAAGGCCCGTACTGGCCTCGCCAACCTCAAGGTCGGCTACAACCGCGTGCACGGCTACTTCATCGAGCTGCCGAGCAAACAGGCCGAATCGGCGCCGGCCGACTACATCCGCCGGCAGACGCTCAAGGGCGCCGAGCGCTTCATCACCCCTGAGCTCAAGGAGTTCGAGGACAAGGCGCTGTCGGCCAAGAGCCGCGCCCTCGCCCGCGAGAAGCTGCTCTACGACGAACTGCTGGAACTGCTCATCGGCCATCTGCCGCCCCTGCAGGAAAGCGCTGCCGCCCTGGCCGAACTAGACGTGCTGAGCAATCTCGCCGAGCGCGCGCTCAATCTCGATCTGAATCGCCCGCGCTTCGTCGAGCAGCCGTGCATGCGCATCGAGCAGGGTCGCCACCCGGTGGTCGAGCAAGTATTGGAGACGCCGTTCGTGGCCAACGACCTTGGCCTCGACGATGCCACCCGCATGCTGGTCATCACCGGGCCGAACATGGGCGGTAAATCGACCTACATGCGCCAGACTGCGCTGATCGTGCTGCTGGCACAGATCGGCAGCTTCGTCCCGGCTGCGGCTTGCGAGCTGTCGTTGGTGGACCGCATCTTCACCCGCATCGGCTCTTCCGACGATCTCGCCGGCGGGCGCTCCACCTTCATGGTGGAAATGAGCGAAACCGCGAATATCCTGCACAACGCCAGTGATCGCAGTCTGGTACTGATGGACGAAGTCGGTCGCGGCACCAGCACCTTCGATGGCCTTTCATTGGCGTGGGCCGCTGCCGAACACCTGGCCAAGCTGCGCGCCTTCACCCTGTTCGCCACCCACTACTTCGAGCTGACTGTGCTGCCGGAAAGCGAGCCAGTGGTGGCCAACGTGCACCTCTCCGCTACCGAGCACAACGAGCGCATCGTCTTCCTGCACCATGTGCTGCCCGGCCCGGCCAGCCAGAGCTATGGCCTGGCGGTGGCGCAGCTGGCCGGCGTGCCGGGCGAGGTCATCCAGCGTGCACGCGACCATCTGTCGCGGCTGGAAACCACCAGCCTGCCCCACGAAGCGCCGAGAATGGCACCCGGCCAGCCGGCACCACCGATGCAGAGCGACCTGTTCGCCAGCCTGCCGCATCCGGTGCTCGAGGAATTGGGACGGATCAATCCCGATGATGTGACGCCGCGCCAGGCGCTGGAGCTGCTATACAGCTTGAAATCACGCATTTGATGTGCCGCGAAAGCTGCTAGAATCGCGCGCATTTTTTTGATAGCGGCATCTGCCTGTGCCGCCTACTCGCAGGGGCGTCACCGTAACGCCTACCTGACACGCCTGAGGAGATAGCTAGACATGACCTTCGTCGTCACCGACAACTGCATCAAGTGCAAATACACCGATTGCGTGGAAGTCTGCCCGGTGGACTGCTTCTACGAAGGCCCGAACTTTCTGGTGATTCACCCGGACGAGTGCATCGACTGCGCCCTCTGTGAGCCCGAGTGCCCGGCCCAGGCGATCTTCTCCGAGGACGAGGTACCGGAAGACCAGCAGGAGTTCATCGAGCTGAACGCGGACCTGGCGGAAGTCTGGCCGAACATCACCGAGAAGAAGGATGCGCTGGCCGATGCCGAAGAATGGGATGGCGTAAAGGACAAGCTGCAATATCTGGAGCGCTGATCAGCGCTCGTTACACAAAAATGCCCGTATGAAGCGGGCATTTTTGTCTGCGGCAATGTGCGGTCAGGCTTTGTCGACACCCTTCTTCAAGGTGTCCTTCGCCTCCCCCTTGAGCTGCTGGCCTTCACCCTTGACCTCCTGGCGCTGGCCCTCGCCTTTCATGCGCTCATTATCGGTCGCTTCGCCCACGCCCTGCTTGATCTTGCCGACGGCTTCGTTGGTATTGCCCTTGATCTTGTCTTCTGCGCTACTCATGGCGAACTCCTGACTTATTCGTTAGTGACATAAGGTGGACCGTCCGCGCGAAGCGTTAGTTTCGCCCAGCCATCGGGGCGGAGCGGTTCAGGCCTGGCGCGATGGCATCAACCGGCGCAGCAAGGGCCGACCCGCCAGATGCAAAAACACCGGCGCGCCGACGATGAGGTAAAAGTAATAGGTCACGAAACGCCAGATCACGATGGCCGCCGCGGTGGTCGACTTGCCTACCATGGGCGTCAGCAACGCGGCCGAGGCCAGTTCGGCGCTGCCGGCGCCACCGGGCAACAGGCTGAGCTGACCGGCGGTGAGTGCCAGTAGCTGCACGAGGAAGGTCCAGGCCCAGGCGAGTTCGCTGCCCAGCCCCTGCAGCGTCAGGTAGAGCACGCTGAAGCGCAGCAACCAGTGCAGCGTGGTGAGTGCGAACACCGTGAGCAGGATTCGCCGTGGCAGGCGGAAGCACTCGACCAGGGCGTTGCGGAAGCCCAGCACCTTGCGCGCCCAGCGCCGCTTGCGCGTTTGCTTCATACCGAGGCGCGTGACCAGCCAGCCGTTGAGCAGGAAGACCTGGCGGTGGAAGCGGCCGAGCAGCGCCAGCAGCACTAACACTCCGATCAGCAGCGCCGCGCTGAAGCCCAGCAGGCTGGCGATGTACGCGTTGAGTGCATGCGTCAACGCGTAGAACAGCACACCGACCAGCGCGCAGGCAAAGAACAGCAGATCACTCAACTGCTCGACGGCATAAGTCGCGGTGCCCTTGGCCGGCGCCACGCCCTGGCGCATCAGCAGCGCCATTAGCGTCAGCGGGCCGCCGGCGCCGCCGGGCGTCGCACAGATCGCGAACTCGGTAGCGACGACGATACCGAAAGCGCGGCGCTGGCCCAGCTGCCGGCGCCCGAGCAACAGGCGCAGGCGCAGCGCGTTGAGGTTCCAGCCGACAAGCACCATGCCCAGCATGATCATCAGCAGGCCGCCAGGGAACTGCCAAAGACGCTCGAACAGCCCCCTGCCACCAAGCAGCAGCGGCACGAGCGCAGCGGCAGCCAGGGCGCCGCCCAACAACCACCAGCGTCGATTCATGCCACCGCGCTCAACGATCCGTTCTCTTCCAGCCAGTCTATCTTGGTTACCGGCCGACGCCCGTCATCGAGCAGCCGAAGCAGCACGTCCTTCCAATAACGCCGTGAAAATTCGTGGCGCATGTCCACCGGATGCAACCCGAGCCGCAGCAACGGGGCCTCTCGATGACGACGCAGCTGATGCTCGCTGACCAGCCGGGAAAGTCCTCGCCGCCAGGCGCTGCGAGCACTCCAGACAAGTCCCGGCGCGACGATGGGCGCGAATTCCGGCAGCCGGAACAGATGCCTGGGATCGCTGGTATAAACCAACCCGCTGTCCGCCAGCGCACGCCGCGTGCCGGGGCTCATCAGCCACGCCGGCGCGACGAAGCCATGCAATGGCCAGCCGTGGCGGCGAAACAGCTCCATGCCATGGTCCAGGCGTTGCCGCGCGCTCGCCGTGTCCAGGCTGTAGAACTCGCCCTCGTGCGTATAGACGCGGCGCATGAACCAGTCCCGCGGATTGCGCGGTGCCGGCTCCAGGTCGGCGTGGTAGCAGCCGTGCAAAACCAGTTCGTCGCCCCGCTGCAGACGATGGTCCAGCAGCCGGCGGAACTCCGGCTGCCGCTCCAGCGGATTGCGTCGATGGAAGTCCGGCACCACCAGCCAAGTGATCGGCACGCCGCCGATGGTATCCACCGCCTCGACGAAGGGCCGGTAGTCCGGCCAGGTTTCCGCGGCCACGTCGTGCAGCACCAGCGTCAGAGCAGCCTCAGCCATGTACGGCTACCGGCAGGTCCGCTGTGCCGAGCACCGCGTGATAATGGGCGAGTAACCCCGCCACCACGGCATCCCAGGCATGATGCGCCTCGACATGCTGGCGCGCCTGATGGCCAAGCAACCTCGGCTCGTCCTCGAACAGTTCGCGCACGGTATGCGCCATCGCCCTGGGGTCGAGCGGCTTGCAGAGTCGCCCGCTGTAGAACGGAACCAACTCCGGCAGCGCCCCAGCCCGCGCCGCGACCACCGGAATGCCGGACGCCATGGCCTCCAGCGCGACCAGGCCGAAGGTTTCCTGATTTCCGGCGTGCAGCAGCACATCGCTGCTGGCCAGATAACGCGCCACTTCGATGGCCGGGCAAAAGCGATCGATGACCGTGACGTTGTCCGGCACCCGCTGCGGCATGCTCGAACCCACCAGCAACAGGTGGTACGGCTTGCCGAGCTGGCGCGCGGTTTCCAGCAGGACGTGCAGGTTTTTCTCCCGCGAACCGCGCCCGGCAAAGATCATCAGCCGGGTGTCGTCGGCCAGGCCCAGCTCGCGGCGCAGATCGGGGTCGCGGCGCTCGGGGCAGAAGGTGTCCAGATCAACCCCCAGGGGCTGCACGAAGACGTTCTTCACGCCGAGGTGCAAGAGCTTGTCGGCCATCACTTCGCTGGGTGCCAACACCCGATCGAAGCTGCCGTACAGCTTTGAAATGTAGCCATTGAGGTTGGTGCCCAGCCAGCTGCCGATGCGGTTGCTGACCAGCAGCGGCAGGTCGGAATGATAGAAACCGATCACCGGAACATTCAGCCGGCGCCCGGCGTCCAGTGCCGCCCATGCGGTCATGTAGGGATCGCCGACCTCGATCAGATCGGGACGCAGCGAACGCAGCAGATTGCGCCAGGGCGCGCGGCGGATCGGAAAGCGGTAGCCCTTGCCGAACGGCAGGATCGGTGCCGGCACCTCATAGAGGCCATCGTTGTGACTGTAGTCGCCCCCCGGCACCAGAATGCTGTGCCGCACGCCGGAGTAAAGCTGCAGCCTGCGATGCTTCGCCTCGAGGTAGGTGCGCACGCCACCACTGGCAGGCGCGTAGAACATGGTCATATCCGCGATATGCAAGGTACTTCTCCGTCGGTCCCATAGCAGAACTCCGGCCTCGCCGGGCACGTCGCGCGTCAGCGGCATGCTCCGCAATCCCTGCGGAATAATTCTGTAATGAAATAGATGACCGTTACGTAGAAGGGTTGTTCGCAGCGGGGCGCCAGACGGCGCCTCAGGCGTCCGGCACCTTCTCGCCCGGGTCCTTGCCTTCGACCGAAGCGTGTTCGATCACCGCATTGAGTTCGGCACCGAACAGCAGCACCGCCGAGGAGATGTACAGATAAAGCAGCAAGACGATGATGGCGCCGATGCTGCCGTAGGTCGCGTTGTAGTCGGCGAAGTTCTGCACATAGATGCCGAACGCGATCGAGGCCAGAATCCACACCAGCACGGCTAGCACCGAGCCCGGCGTGATGAAGCGAAACTCCTGCTTCACATCCGGCGCCACGTAGTACAGCAGCGCCACCACCAGCATCAGCATCAGCACGATCACCGGCCAGCGCAGCCAGGTCCAGAGCAGCACGACGATGTCCTTCAGGCCGACCTGCGAAGCCAGCCACTCCATCACCTGCGGCCCGACGATCATCAGCCCGGCCGACAACAGCAGCAGCACGGCGATGCCCACGGTATAGGCCAACGAAAGCAGGATCAGCTTCCAGCTCGGCCGCCCCTCCTCCACGTCGTAGGCGCGGTTCATCGCATTCATCAACGAGCGAAAACCCACCGAAGCCGTCCATAGCGCCACGACGATACCGAACGACAGCAGCCCCGCCTTCTGTTCCTGCAACTGGTCAATGACCGGATTGATCTGCTCCATCGCCATCGGCGGCAGGGCCAGTGCGGCCTGCATGCGCAACCAGTCGAAGAAATACTGCAGATCGAGAAAGCCGAGCAAGGCGATTAGAAACAGCAGGAACGGAAACATCGAGAACAGGCCGCGGTATGCCAGCGCCGAGGCATAGGTCGACATGTCGTCGTTGCCGAATTCCTTGAACGTACGCTTGAGCAAGGTCACGGCCCCGATACCGCGGGTGTCCAGCATGGCCATCGATGTTTCCCCAATCAGTGAAATGTGCGGTCTAGAAAATGGGACGACCGCTCTGCTGGAGAGTTCGGCGTGCAAGCTGCCCGCCAACGCCGCAGGCCGGCTCGAACGGAACATTTCCAATGTGCGTCCTGTCACATAAAGGCAGATTGGCATCAGCCCATTCCGGGTTGATTCGCTCGACGAGCGAGAGCCATAACCCGCAGAGGATGACAGGATGTTTTCCAGCTATCTCTATGAAGCCGCTCTCATCTATGGCCTGGTCTTCACTTCGGTGGGGTTCGTGCTGGGCATGTTCTACAACAATCGCAAGGTCTTCCAACTGGAAGACAAGGTGCAGCGCCTCAAGCGCACCGTGCGCCACCTGCAGCGCAAGGTCGAGCCACCTGCCGCCGCGTCGAGAAGCGTCCAGCGCGCGCGCAGCAGCGCAGGGTTGAGCAGCGTCCGCTAAGCCGGCCGGCACCTGTCCACGCTCGGTCAACTACGCCTGCGCCTGCAGCTCGTCCGCGCTCGAACCTTCAGAGCCTTTAAAGAATGCCGGGAACTTTCCCGACCGACGGAAATGGGCTGCAGGCCACGCCTGCCGGGGGCCTTTTGACCTGCGGCAATAAAGCGCTCGGCGGTGCAACAAACGCTGAAACTTTTTTTTACACCTTCACGTCCGAGCCATAGGAGCTCAGGGGAAGCCGGCCAAGGTGGCCGAAACCCGAGCGAGCAGCCACTGATGGACCGAGGATGTCGCAACGCCGACCAGGATGGATCGTCGGTCGCGTGGCGCCAGGACTGAATGGATGACTCGCCCCGCCTCGCCGGCGGCCTGAGCAGCAATGCACGAACGCTGAGCAGGGAATAGGGAAGATGCTTTTCAATTCGGTGGAATTCATCGCCGGCTTTCTTCCGGTGGTGCTGATTGGATTCTTCGTGCTGACCGGATCGGGCCGACAGCGGCTCGCGGTGATCTGGCTGACCGTCGTCTCGTTGGTGTTCTACGGCTGGTGGAACCCGGTCTACGTACCGCTGCTGGTCGGCAGCATGCTGGTCAACTATCTGCTCGGTGGCTACCTGCGCCGGCACCCCTCACGTCTGGTGCTCGGGCTGGCGGTCGCGGCCAACGTATTGCTGCTGGTCTACTACAAATACACCGGCTTCCTGCTCGGCACGCTGGATGCGGCGCTGGATCTCGGTTGGCGGGTGGAAGACATCATCCTGCCGCTGGCGATCTCCTTCTTCACCTTCCAGCAGATCGCCTACCTGGTCGATGCCCATGACGGCGTGGTGGAAGAACACGACTTCGCCAACTACTGCCTGTTCATCAGCTTCTTTCCGCAGCTGATCGCCGGGCCGATTACCCATCACGCTGAGATGCTCGCGCAGTTCAACGACCGCGACAGCTTCCGCGCGCGCATCGACAACCTGTCGCTGGGCGCCACGGTGTTTCTGCTCGGCCTGTTCAAGAAGGTGGTGATCGCCGACACCCTCGCGCTGAAAGCCACGCCGGTCTTCAGCCTGGCCGCCGACGGCACCATCCCGGCGTTCTACGATGCATGGACCGGCGCGCTGACCTACACGCTGCAGATCTATTTCGACTTCTCCGGCTACAGCGACATGGCCATCGGCCTGGCGCTGCTGTTCGGCATCAGCCTGCCCGCCAACTTCAACAGCCCATTCAAGGCGCGCAACGTCATCGACTACTGGTCGCGCTGGCACATGACGCTGACGCGTTTTCTCACCGCCTACATCTACAACCCCATCGTGCTGCGCGTGACCCGCGCGCGCATGGCGGCCGGCAAGCCGCAGCCACGGCGGGGCAAGATGACCGCCGGCACCTTCTTTGCGCTGGTCGCCTACCCCACTGTCTTCACCATGTTCATTTCCGGCATCTGGCACGGCGCTGGCTGGCACTTCGTCGCCTTCGGCCTGCTGCACGGCTTCTATCTGGTGGTCGCCCACGGCTGGCGTGCCTGGAAGGCGCGTCAGGGCTGGAAGCTGGACAGCGACATCTGGTGGCACAAGGCCGCGGCCGTCGCGCTGACCTTTGGCTGCGTGGTGGTGGCAATGGTGTTCTTCCGCGCCAGCGACGTACCGGCGGCCATGGCGATCCTCGCCGGCATGCTCGGCCTGAGCCCAATCAGCACGGCGATGGATCGCTCCGACTTCGTCTATATCGCCGCGTTGCTTGTGTTCGTCTGGGGCATACCCAACGTGCAGCAGTGGATGGGCCACTTCCGTACCGCGCTCAACTTCCAGCCCCAGCCGCACTGGACCGAACGGCTGCTGCCGGTCAGCGCGTGGCGGCCGACGGCGATCCACGGCATGGCGATTGGCGTGCTCGGTTTCTTCGCCCTGGCGATCGCCTTTTCCATGGCACCGACGGAGTTCCTCTACTTCCAGTTCTGACCACGACAAGGAGTCTCAGGTATGCAACAGCTCTCCTGGCTGCCGACACACGCGGATCTATCCGGTGCCATCGGCCAAGCCAAACGCATCGAAGATCCGCTGCAGCGGCTGCATGAAGCCGCCAAGCTGGCCGCTCATCAACGGGATTTCACCCTGACCGCACGGCTGGACAAGCTGGCCACCGCCGGTATCGAGCAGAACGCCACGGCGGCACGACTGACGCCACTGCGGGTGGCATTGCTGTCCTCGCATACGGTCGATCACCTGCTGCCGGCCATCCGCGTGGCCGGACTGCAACGGCGCCTGGCGCTTTCGCTGCACGTTGCGCCCTACGGTATGTACCGACAGGCACTGCTGGCTGATGACCCGGCGCTGAACGCCTTCGCCCCGCAACTGGTGGTGCTGGCGCTGGACGCCCATGACGCGCCGCTGCAACTGCCCTTGCAGGCGGGCCAGGCGGAGGTGGATGCCGCCGTGGCGGAGCGCGTCGAAGAACTGCGCCTGCTCTGGCGCCGGGCCCGCGAGCGATATGCCGCGCAGGTTGTGCAGCAAACCCTGGTGCCAGTCGTCCCGCCACTGTTCGGCTCTTACGAAGCACTGGTGCCGGCTTCGCCGCGGGCAGTCATCGAACGGTTGAATGCGGCCATCCGAGCCGCTGCCCGCGAGGATTGCGTGCTGCTGCTCGATCTGGCCTGGCACGCAGCCGCTTATGGCGACGGCCTGGCCGAGCCGGTGCGCTGGCATCAGGCCAAGCAGCTGGTCAGCCCGACCCTGGCACCGCTTTATGGCGAGCAGCTGGCACGGATCGCAGCGGCCACTGCAGGGCTGTCGCGCAAATGCCTGGTACTCGATCTGGACAACACTCTCTGGGGCGGTGTGATCGGTGATGACGGCATCGACGGTATCCAGCTCGGCCAGGGCAGCCCCAGCGGCGAGGCGTTTCTCGCCTTTCAGCGTTATGCTGCGCAATTGGCGCGCCGCGGGGTGATTCTCGCGGTGTGCAGCAAAAACGACCTGCACGTTGCCGAGGCGGCATTCGCACATCCGGAAATGGCGCTCGAGCGCAGCGATATCGCAGCTTTCGTCGCCAACTGGGAAGACAAGGCCGGCAACCTGCGGCGCATCGCGGGCATGCTCGATATCGGCCTGGATAGCTTGGTATTCGTCGACGACAACCCCGCCGAGCGCGACATCGTGCGCCGCGAGCTGCCGCAAGTCGCCGTACCGGAACTGCCCGACGATGTCGCCGATTACGCCGCGCGCATCGCCGCCGCGGGTTACTTCGAGGCCGTGTCCTTTACCTCCGATGACGCCGAGCGCGGCCGCAGCTATGCGCTGAATGTCGAACGCAAGGCCGCGCTGAACCAGGCCACGGACATGGAAGGCTACCTGCGCGGGCTGCAAATGGTGCTGCGCGTCGGCCGCATCGGCGCCGCCGAGCTGGCGCGCGCCACCCAGCTGATCAACAAGACCAACCAGTTCAATCTCACCACCCGCCGCTATACCGAAGCCGAAGTCGAGCGCATGGCCAGCGATCCGCAAACCATCGCGTTGGCCCTGCGGCTGGAAGACAAGTTCGGCGATAACGGCCTGATCAGCGTGGTGCTGGCGCGACCGGATACAGCCATCGAGGCTGACGAACTGCTGATCGACAGCTGGCTGATGAGCTGCCGCGTGCTGGGGCGTGAAGTCGAGATGGTCGTGCTGGAGGTGCTGGCCGATGCGGCAGCGGCCGCAGGCTGGGGCGCACTGGTCGGCGAATACCGTCCCACCGAACGCAACGGCATGGTTGCCGAACACTATCCGCGGTTGGGCTTCGAGCAGCGTCCCGCCCCTGCCAACGCCATCGCCGATGCAAGTTTCTGGCGCTACGAGCTGGCCTCGCGCGCTCCCATCAACCATCACATCCAGGTGCAAGCATGAACGAAAAGGAAATTCTCCAGGCGCTGACCCAGGTCTTCCATGACGTGTTCGACGATGACGACATCGTCCTCACACCCGAAACCACCGCCGACGACATCGATGGCTGGGACAGCCAGACCCATGTGTTGCTGATCGTGGCCGCCGAGCAGCACTTCGGCATCAAGTTCCGCACCGCCGAACTGGAATCGCTGAAGAACGTTGGCCACTTCGCCCAGTTGATCCAGACCAAACTCGGAGGGCGTTGAGTCATGGCCAGATCCGTCGATACATGCCCGGACGGCGTTGCCGCCGGGGCCGAAGCAGGCCAGCGGCGGATACGTGCCGGCTACCTGCTGGGAATGTTCGCCGGGCTGTTCGGGATGCTCGGCGGCTTTGCCGTCCTGCTCGCCTGGCTCAATCACACCGACAACCTGCCACCACCGGCCTTCTCCAACAGCCTGTGCGTGGACGAAAAGCTGCATTTTCTGCGGCACAACCCCATCGCCGATCCGAACCTGCTGATCGTCGGTTCCTCGGTCGCCTGGCGCCATGTCGATGGTGACGTGCTGATCGAGCAGGCCCCGGGCCTGCGTCCGCTCAACGGTGCGTTCTGTGGCCTGCACGCCAACCAGTCGACCTATGTCGCCAACTGGCTGCTGGATCGTGAACCAAGCGTCCGCCAGGTGGTGATGATCGTCGACCCGCTGGACTTTGCCGGCTGCTGGAAGGTGCCGGATGCGGTGTTCGACCGCACTCACGCCGACCAGTACGTCTATCAGCAGGCCTCGCGCTGGGGCTACTACATGCGCTACTTCTCGCCGCGTTCGCTGCTGCGCAATGCGCAGACGGTCAAGGCGCAACGGGCCAACGAGATCGAATGGGACCCGCTGGTATTCACCCGCCATGGCGACGGGCCGCTGGAGCCGCAGGGTGATCGCGGCCTGTTCTACGACAAACCGGACGCGCTGGATGACAGCTGCTTTGTCGCCCTGGGCGAGCTGTCGAAACGCCTGAAGAACGAGCAACGCCAGCTGCTTGTGGTTTCCACGCCCCTGCATCCGCAGTGGAAAGCCAAGGTCGATGCCGATGGCAGCTTTCTCGCCAGCTTTGACGCCAGGCTGAACGCCGCCATCGCCGGGCATGCCGGGGCTCAGTATTGGAACGCCGATCGCGAATGGGTTGCTCCACCGGCCGCCTTCGTCGACGCCATTCACCTGCGCTGGTCAGCCGTGCATGACTTTTCCGCGGCACTGGCCGAGCAACTGCAGGAAGCCAGACAGGAGATGGTCAGCAAGGCGGGGCTGGCCAGAAACGGCGCGTACGACGCGCCCTGATCGACAAGCGAACCGCTGGAAGCGGTGATGGTCCGAGAAAGACATACAAACAAGAACGTAAGCCAGGAGTTGAATCATGCATTCTCGTTCTTTGCTGTGCTCGTGCCTGCTCGCCGCATCCATCACCGCCCCCGCCGTCAGCCATGCGGACATCCTCGCCATCAAGGCGGAGAACGACATCATCGCCTCGGGCAGCGATGGTCACTACACCAACGGCCTGGAAGTCATCTGGGGTTTCGAACCGGACGACCAGAGCTGGACGCGGCGCTTCGCCGATCTGCTGCCCGGCTGGTCGGGCGCCGCCGTCGACAACGTCGCCTACCGCTTCGGCCATCAGATCTACACGCCGGAGGAAATAGAAACGCGAGCGCTGATCGAAGACGACCGCCCCTACGCGGGCCTGCTCTTCGCCGGCATGTCGATGTTCTCCGACACCCAGTACGAAGTCTGGCGCGCAGCGCAGGGCCTGCACCTGGACGTGGGCATAGTCGGCCCGACCGCTGGCGGCAAGCGCCTGCAGCGTGCCGTGCACAAGGTGACCGACAGCGACGAACCCAACGGCTGGGATAACCAGCTGGAGAACGAAGCCTTCGTCAATCTGGGCTATCAGCATCGCTGGTGGCTGCAGGAACGCTTTGCCGGGCTCGAGCTGGAATACGGCCCGAGCGTAGGCTTCGCCCTCGGCAACCTGTACAGCTACGGCTCGGCCGGACTGGGCCTTCGCCTGGGCCAGAACCTGCAGCGCAGCTTCAGCATCCCGGCGGTGGCGCCAGCGCAGAGCGGTAGTCAATTCTTTCGCCCCGGCGGTGACTTCGCCTGGTATGGCTTCGCCAATCTCGAAGGGCGCTATATGGCGCACAACATGCTGCTGGACGGTAATACCTTCGAGGACAGCCATTCAGTGGACCGCCGCGAATGGGTCGGCGACGCCAAGCTCGGCGTGGCGTTGACCTGGAGCCGCTGGCAGCTGGCCTTCGCCAGCGTCTGGCGCAGCCGCGAATTCCAGGGGCAAAAGGAGCACGATCAGTTCGGCTCCATCACCCTGTCGACTGCACTCTGACCACCCTGCGCCGGTCATGCCGATGCCGGCGTCAGCTGCAAACGCAGCCCCAGCTGACGGTTCTCGGCCATAGCTGGCCCACCCTGCAGCTGGACCATGCGTTGGCCCAGCTCATCCCGCCGCTCCATCAGTTCGCCGCCGTACGTGCCGAGCTGGTCGGCCCTCAGGACATCGGCCTGCACCTGCAGCCGCGCCCTCGACGGCCAGCAAGCGGGCGGCAGGAACAGAAACATCAAACATGTCGATCGGGCTCAGCGGTAAAAGAGAGCGGTAGTTATCCGCCGCACCACCCTTGTGCCAGCGGCCGCTTTTTTCCGTCGTTGACGCTTCAGCGCCCGGTCCGCGCATGTATCATTCCGCCCCAGGGGTCTGCACCCGCCACGCAGTCGCGCTCACCGCTCAGAGGTTGCGGCGATATACACACACGCAGAATCGGGAAGCTTCATGTTCCGGCTGGATCTCCAACGCCTGACCCTCCTGCTAGCGCTCGTCGCCGGCCTGCTCACCTTCGCCAACAGCTTCTTCGCCGGCTATACCACCCAGCGCGACCAGCTGTTCGAACAAACACTGGAGGCCAACAGGGCTTATGCGCGCAAGCTGGCCGACACCACCGACCGATTCTTTCTCAACAGTCGTCGCGAACTCGCCTATGCCGCGCAGGCGCTTTCCTCGAAGTTCGAGGATCCCGCGCGGCACGGGACAGCGAAACGGAGCGACTCAAGCTCAACAGCGATCAGTTCAACAGAGCAGTGATCGTCAGTGCTACCGGTGAGATCGTTTCAGCGTCCCCGGAGAGCACCGCGCTGGTAGGCCTCAAGGTCAACAGCGCGGGTGCGCGGCGCGCGCTGAGCGAGCGCATTCCGCTGATCAGCGAGCCCTACATCGCCACGGACGGCACCTATCTGATCGCGGTAACGCATCCGATCTTCGACCCCGACGGGCACTATCTCGGCTTCATCAGCGCGTCACTATTCCTGCGCGAGCGCAACGCACTGCACGGCCTGCTTGGCGTGCACTACTACCGCGACGGCTCCTACCTGTACGTTGTCGACAAGCAGGCCAACCTGATTTTCCATGAGGACGGACAGCGGGTGGGCCAGAACGTGGCCTCCAATGCGGTCGTTCAGCAGGTACTGACCGGGCGCGAAGGCAGCCAGCGAGTCACCAACACCCTCGGCGTCGACATGCTGGCCGGCTACGCCCCGGTGCCGAGTACCGGCTGGGGCATCATCGCGCAGCGCCCCACGGTCGCGATCACCGCCAAGCTCGACCGCTTGGCGCGCACGACCCTGATGAACGCAGTGCCTTTCGCGCTCGTATCGCTGGCCGTGTTCTGGTGGCTATCCAAACTCATATCCGCGCCCATCCGCGCATTGGCCGATACTGCCGAACACTGGAGCGCTCCGGAAGCAGCCAACCGCATATCGCGGGTCAATTCCTGGTACTTCGAGGTCTCGCGCCTGAAGGTCGCCATGCTTGCCGGCGTGTCCCTGCTGCAGCAAAAGATGGGCGCGCTGGAAGCAGCGTCCATGACCGATCCGCTGACCGGATTGCGCAACCGCCGCGGGCTCGAACTGGCGCTCAAGCAGTTCGATCTGCTCGACCAACACTATGCCGCGCTGGCCCTGGACATCGATCATTTCAAGCAGGTCAACGACCAGTACGGCCATGACGTAGGCGACGACGTGCTGCGTTACCTCGCTTCGGTACTGCGGGAGTGCTCCCGCCCCAGCGACGTCCTCTGCAGGATGGGTGGAGAGGAGTTTCTCGTGCTGCTACCCGACACGGACGCCGCCGGTGCACGCATCGCCGCAGAGCGCCTGCTGGTTCGCCTGCGTTATACGAACAGCCCAACCGGTGCGCCGGTCACCGCATCCATCGGCATCGCCTGCAGCACCAGCCATGACTCGCCAGACGCAACCTTCAAGGCTGCGGACGAAGCGCTCTACCAGGCCAAAAGAGCCGGCCGCGACCGCGTGGTCCTCGCCTGCAACTGAGCGCCGAGCAGCCGCCGAATGTGACCCCCGAACCGCTTGGCAGCCGCCGCTTATCTGCGCTGCGCGGCGCGCTGGTTGCAGATCGCCGCGCGCTCGATCTGCCTGCGCCGCTACGCCCAGCGCAACCTGCCGTAGCGCGCATTCAGATGAGATCACCTTCTATTTGATAATCGTTTTCGTTGAGATTAGGATGCCCGCCCTCGCTCCCTTCCCTCAAGGATCTTTCGATGCGGCGCCTTCTCCTCCCGATGCTCGCGATTCCTGCCCTAACCTGCCCTGCTATGGCTTCAGCCAACGACGAACCGCCCGCTGATCCGCTGGCACTGGAGGAGATGCAGGTCACCGCCTCGGCCGAGCGCGCCGACGGCCCCGTGCAGGGCTATCGTGCGACCCGCTCGGCCAGCGCCACCCGCACCGACACCGCGATCCACGAAACCCCGCAATCGATCAGCGTCGTGCCGGCGCAGGTCGTCGAAGACATCGGCGCAACACGCCTTGAAGATGCGCTTGATTACGCCGGCGGCGTGGAGCGCGGCAACAACTTCGGCGGTCAGGGCCTGACCGAATTCCTCGTGCGCGGCTTCAGCACCCAGGAGTTCTACCGCAACGGCTTCGCGGTGAACCGTGGCTATCCCAACATGCCCGACGCCAACACACTGGAGCGCATCGAAGTGCTGCGCGGCCCGGCCTCGATGCTGTATGGGCGCGGCGATCCGGGCGGCACCTTCAACATCGTCAGCAAGCAGCCGCAGGCGGAGCGGCGCACGGTGCTCGGCAGCCAGGTGAACACCGACGGTCTACGCCGCGGCACCCTGGATACCACCGGCGCACTGGGCGAAAGCGCAGCCTTTACCTATCGCCTCAACCTGGTCGCCGAAGGCAGCGACAGCTTCCGCGACCACGTTGAAAGCGAGCGCTACATCATTGCGCCAGTGCTGCGCTGGCAGCTCAACGATGACACCGCACTGATCCTCGAAGGCGATTATCTGCACAATCGCCATCCACTGGACCGCGGTCTGACCCGCTACCCCAACCAGGCCGGCGACCTGTCGCGCGATCGCTTCCTTGGAGAGGAGAGTGCCGGCAAGCTGACCAACCAGAACGCCACCACGCAACTGCGCCTGGAGCACCAGCTGGACAGCCAGTGGCTGCTGCGCGGCGGCATCCAGTACCTCGACGGTAGCCTGGACGGCGGCGCGGTGGAGAACAATGGCCTGGCCGCCGATGGCCGCACGGTCGGGCGCAACTACAGCGAGCGCTGGCTAAACTGGAACGAACTGGCGGTGCAGGCCAATCTGGAGGGGCACTTCGACGCCGCGGGCCTGGCCCACACGCTGCTGCTCGGTGTGGAATTCGACGACTTCAACTACGACTCCCAGATCGATCGCTCGGGTGGTGCGACCAGCGACTTTCCAATCGATCTCTATGATCCGGTCTACGGCCAGCCGCTGCCCGTGCTGACCCGCACCACGACCTACGATGACGAGAACCTGAGTCCTACGCGTTCTTCCTGCAGGACCAGATCGCCCTCACCGAGCGCCTGACAGCGCAAGTCGGTGCACGCCTGGAGCGCTTCGAGCAACAGTACGAAAACAAGCTCAACCCCGCCGGCAGCTGGGACCAGGCACACAACGCCGTCTCCCCACGTTTCGGGCTGATCTACGACCTGACCGAGGAGTTGGCCGTCTACGCCAACACCTCGCGCTCGTTCAAGCCCAACCGCGGCGCCGACCGCAGCAGCCAGGCATTCGACCCGGAAGAAGGCATAGCCCACGAAGTCGGCGTCAAGTACGAGCTGCCGGAGCATGACCTCAGCGTCACTGCGGCGCTGTTCCACATCACCAAGGAAAACGTGCTGACCAGCGATCCGTACGACAGCAACTATCAGGTCGCCGCCGGCGAAGCGCGCAGCCGCGGCTTCGACATCAGCGTGGCAGGCAACATCACCCCGCAGTGGCGCGTGATCGGCGGCTACGCCTACGTCGATGCCGAAGTCACCGAAAGCTCGAGTGCATCGATGCCGGTCGGCACGCGCCTGGCCAACGTGCCACGCCACAGCTTCAACCTGCTGGACACCTACGAATTCTCCGAAGGTCCGCTGGCCGGACTCGGCGTAGGCATGGGCGTCAAATACGTTGGCGACCGCAAGGGCGGTGCCACCAGTACGGCGTTTGACATGGATGCCTACACCACCGTCGACCTGCTCGCCTACTACCCGCTGACCGAACGGGTTCGCCTGAACCTGAACCTTAACAACCTGTTCGACGAAGAGTACGAAGAGCGCGCCTGGGGCAACATCTGGGCCTACCCGGGTGCTCCCCGCACCCTGCAGGCAGGCATCGCGATCACCCTGTAATGAAGAACGGCAGCCTGATGGCTGCGCCCTCGCCGCCCCTACTGGCGCCGGATCACTTCGCGACTGTTCTCAGTCATTCGCCGCTGGCGTTGCTCGGCCAGAAGGACCGGCAAGACGCTGCGAATTAGCATCCGCTATTCCGCTATAATGACCCGCACACCGCGAACGAGGTTTTTGCTATGCCCGATCTGACCTTGGAAGAGAAGAAGGCCTACTACGCGAAGGTCCGCCAATCGAACTATGCCGCCAGCCTGCGCCTGGAAGGCTTCGATACCACACCCGCTGACGCTAAACGCAAACTCCCAACTCGCGAAGCTGCCCTGAGAGCCTTGCGCGCTCGGCAGGCCTGATGCTCGATAAGTACGGTGTCGGTCAGGATCCTCTCTGCTATCCAGGCACCACGGTTCTACGCAACCGCCTAGACCTGACCGATGACCAAGCGCTTCACGCTGCTGAGCGCACGCTTTCCGAAATCGCTGCAGTCTCCATAGACTTCGCCCTTCCTCCGTACGATCTCACCTATCTGCAACGGATCCACCGCACTCTCTTCGAAGATGTTTACGAATGGGCGGGAGAACTACGTACCGTGGACATATCGAAAGGCGGTACGCACTTCTGCAACGTCACCCGAATCGAACCGGAGGCTTCGAAGCTCTTCAGACAATTGGAGGCGGCCAACTGGTACGAAGGTATGTCACGGCAACAGTTGGTTTCCGCCGTCGCTGAACTCTATGGCGACTTGAATATGGTCCACCCTTTCCGGGAAGGAAACGGACGCGCGCAGCGGATCCTGTTTGATCACATCATTGTGAACGCCGGCTACGAGATCAGCTGGTGGCAGGTCGATGAGGGCGAGTGGATCCAAGCAAATATCGATGCGGTAACCTGTGACTATCAGGCGATGACCAATATCTTCCAACGCTGTATCGGTCAAGCGATCCGCTAGGGGACAAGAAAGGGACACTTCGGGGACACTGCCCTAAATGAAAAAGGGCTAGCCAACGCTAACCCTTTGATTTCATTGGTGCCGGAGACAGGAGTCGAACCTGCGACCTTCGCATTACGAATGCGCTGCTCTACCTACTGAGCTACACCGGCGCCAGGCGGCGGATTATCGGGGGTTCTGCGGTCGGACTCAAGCCCGGCCGCATCAAACCCCCTGCCTCCGGCTCGTACGTCAGTGGGGTCGCGAAGCGGGCTGACCGTGATCGCGCTCAAGGTCGTGTTTGACCTGTCCGGCCAGCTGCTGGCCCTCGGCACTGGCCACTTCGTAGCCTTCCTTCGCCTTGTGCTTGAGCCGGTCGGTCAGCTGGTCGCTGGACTGCCCCATCAGCTCGTCTTCGCGCCGGGTCGGCGGTACGGTCGCCGCGAGCAGCGCTCCCAGGGCGATACCCATCGCGCCGAGCGCCAGTGGTTGCTCGTTGAGCAACTGCGAGAAGCCGCCGCGTGCGCGATCCGCCGTATGCCGCAGGCTGTCGGCAGCCTGCCGGCTGCTGTCGCTTACCCGATGGCGAGCGTTGCCCAGCGTGGTGGAAGCATCGTGGCGCATCTGCGCAGCCTTGTCCTTGATGCCGTTGCCCTGCTGCTTCAGCCCGGATGCCTTGGCCGACAGCTTGTCGGTCATCGAAGGACCGGTCGATGTAGCGGCGCTGTAATCCGGACGGCGGTTCTGCCCCGCCATCAGCCAGGCCAGGCCGATGCCGGTCAGCAACGTCGGCACCGGATTGGCCTTTACCGTGTCACTGAGATTGTGCAGAAATTCGCCACCACCGCCCTTGGCATAGCCCAGCGCGGTGTCGATCATCTGCCCCGGCGACAGCTTGCTTTCCAGGGCATGGACGATGTTGCCGATTTCCGCCCGCTGCTGGTCGATCTCTCGCTCCAGCGTGTCCGGATCCTTGCGTGCTTCGACGTCTACCTGATTGTGCGTGCTCATGCGTGCCCCCTGACGACTTCTTTATCCTTGTGCAGCGAATGGATGGTGCGGTCGGGCTTGAAGGATGAAGCTTCGAACTTCTTCTTGCCCGCCGACACCATGATCAGCCCGATGACGACCACTACGCCCCCTACGATGAGGGCTGCCAACCAGGGCTCCATCAGGGTGCTGAGGAAGTAGACCGCCGACATCAGCAGGATGATGAATCCCGCCAGCAGGACCGCGCCGCCGGTGGCCACGCTCGCCGCGCCGGCCTTGGTGGCTCGCATGGACTCGCTCAGTTCGGCCTTCGCCAGAGCCAGTTCCTTGGTGAACAGGGATGGCACTTCACGGGTTAGCTGGCGCAGCAGCCCGCCCACCGAGCTGTCCTGGTCCGGATGGCTCGTCTCGTAGGACGTATTGAGGTTGCGTTGTTCGTTCATCGATTTAGCCCTCCGGTTGTGCCTTTTCCGTTGTTGCCAAGGCCGTTGGTACTGCCTGGGGTCGTCGGCATGTCTGCGTTGCTGACGCTGCCAACCGTGCCACCCGGGGCTCCGCTGGAAATACGCGAATCCAGCTCGGACTGGCTGGGCAGGGTTTCAGCCGTCACATCGGCCGGGACGCCCAGCGGCGACGACGGATGCGGTCGCGCCGCATCCGAATGGCCGTAGTCGGTGGTGGGTTCGCGAGCGGCGGTTTTTTCCGAACGATGGCTCGAGGCGCGGGCGAAGCGTGTCAGGCCAAAGCCCAGCGCAACGCTGCCGGCGATGAAAAGGGCCGGATTGCTCCGGGCGAGCCGGTTGACCTCGCCGACCAGCTCATCGACGCTCTTGCCACGCAGATTGTCAGCAAAGTCGACCATGCCTTGAGCCACGTCGGAGACATAGTGCGACAGGCCGGCGCGATCCTGGCTTTCCAGCTCGGAGGCAGCCGCCTTGGCACTCTGCGCGATCTTCTCGAGCTCGTCGGCGGCGGTGCCGCGATAGCTATCAAGCTGCGCCTTGCCCTGGTTCTTGATCTGCTCACCGGCCTCGCGTGCCTTGGCCTTCACGTCACTGCCGCTTCCGGCCTGAGCCGAACGGTCGCTGTGCATGGATGGCTGGCCGGAGGAACTGCCTGTCTGCGGCGAGCTGGTCCCGGCTTGGCCGCCGTAACCTGTGATCTCTTCGTCGGGTGTCGTCATGTTGTCCACCTTTTATAGGGTCAGAGGGATTTGGCCGGATGACCACGGTCCGTAGCACGACGACGGGGTTGCCGCTGCCGTGCATGTTTCGGTGCGCACATAAATGGTGACCGGCCCCCCTATTTCGAGTTCCGTCGCTCTGGCTGGATGGTTCAAGACTTTGGCGCCAGCATCGCCCCGGAGGCCCGCGGCCAGCGGAGCGATGGATTCAATGCTGAAATGCTGGCTTATCGCCTGATGCGCAGGCGCAGCCAGCATGGCTGCTGGGCTGCAGGCGTGATCGGGGAGAACAGGCGAAACGGCAGGAACCGGAACGTCATGACCGTGTGGTCAGTTCATAAGCCGGGACCATCGCAACGGCGGGCCGACGAAGTGCAGTGCGGTTCTAGACGCCAGAAAAACAGAAACGGGCCCGAAGGCCCGTTCTGGTATCGCTGGTTCGCGGTGTTACAGCGGACCGATGCTGGTGCAGCTGTTTGCGGCTTTGGCGTGCTTCTGCAGAACCGGCAGCTGCGGACGGTACTTGCCACTGCTCACGTCCAGGGACATGGCGTACTCACCCCACCAGGGACCGGCAGCCCAGTAGGTGCTCGGGATGCAGTTCTGACGCAGGTAGGCCAGCAGGTTATCGGTTGCAACGATGGCCGAGGGCGAGAAATCCGGTACGCCATGCTCACCGATGTAGCCGCGGAGTTTGTGCTGCTTGAGCCAGTCGACGAAGGGCTTGACGCGGTTGACACCAACCATCGGGTCGAACTGCTCGGTCTTGTCGAAGTAGTTGCCGGAGAAATCCTTGTCCACGTACATGTGTGCTTCGTACACCAGGTTGTTCTTCGGATCACGCATCCACGGGTTGCTGACCAGCTGGGTGTTGTAGTGCGGCCAGTGGAAGGCGCTCGACCAGCGATCGCCCGCTACGTAGATCCAGCGCTTGGCGTCGACGGTGCGGATTGCCTGAGCAGCGGCCAGGGCAGCTTGCGGCCAGAGCCCGTTGGTGGAGTGCGGCTCGTTCATCAGACCGTAGCCCTCGACGGCAGGATGATTGACCACCTGCTGCACGATCTGCTTCCACACCGCGGCGAAGGAACTGATGGGCACCTCGTTGGAGCCGATCAGCTTGCCGTAGTAACGGTAGTAGTTGTGCAGGTCGAGAATCACCTTGACGTTGTGCTTCTGCGCGAAGTCCAGCGACTGCTTCAGACGGGCGAACTCCTCGGCGTTCAGCGGCGAGTTCAGCTTGGGCTGGATTCGCTCCCAGAGGAACGGCAGGCGAACCAGCGGCATGCCCAGATCGGAGTACTTCTTGTAGTACGACTCGGCCGGATAGGTGTAGTTGGTGCCGTGCTTGCCGGGAACAACCGAGGGACCGAAGCCCGCGCCGGACAGGTTGACGCCGACCAGCAGCGGCTTGCCGTTGGTGGTGTCAGGCGCGGTGGGCGCCGGTGCCGGAGCCGGGGCGGCTTCTACCGGCGGAGTAGTCAGAGCAGGAGACGAAGGAGCGCTGGTCGATGTGCTGACCACCGAGATGGTCTTCGGATAGCCCAGGGTCGCGCCGTTGATCACCGCACCGTCGAGGAAAACGCTCATGTTGCTGCCCACCACTTGAGTGCGCAGCACCTTGCGAGTCTGGCCGTCAGCGAGCTTCACCAACGCGCCCGTCTTGAATGCTGCGACGTTGGCGCTGCTTGCCTGGATGGAGAAGCCGGCAGCAGTACGGAACATACCGTTGAGCCAATGAGTATTGGTGTAGTTGTTCAGGTTGCTGGTGGCGATGACCGAAGTGGTCGGAGCAGTGGGCGCCGGAGCCGGGCTGGTAGTGGAAGTTGTAGCCAGCGACAACTTGTTCGGTGCACCAACGACACTTCCGTTAACTGCCGCACCTTCCAGATAGACGCTCATATTGGCGCCGACAACTTGTACCTGGGTAACTTTGCGAACCTGGCCATCTGCCAGCTTAGCTGTCGCTCCAACTTTGAAAGCAGCCTTGTTGGCAGCACTTGCCGGAATGGAGAAGCCCGGCGACTTGCGCCATACACCATTGAGCCAATCAGTATTGGTGAATGCGTTGATGCTGGTCGAGTGCGCGGTGACGGTAGTCGGTGAAGTGACCGGAGTGGTGGAAGTTACCGGTGCCGTTACGGCCGTACTACCGATGGTGACCACCTGCGGTGCACCAACCTTGTTGCCGTCCAGCTTTGCACCTTCCAGGAAGACGCTCATGTTGCTGCCGACGATCTGCGCGCGGCTGATCTTGCGAACCTGACCGTCCGCCAGTCGTACCGAAACGCCGGCCACGAACGCGGAGCGGTTAGCCGAGGTGGCAGGAATCGAGAAGCCGGCGCCGGTGCGCCAGACACCGTTCAGCCAATCGGTGTTGGTGAACGCATTGATCTTGGCGGAAACCGATACGGCGGCAACCGTCGCTGCAGCGGCATAAGGCGTGATTACAACGGCGGTGCCACCCAGAAGAACAGCGGCGGCGATGGAAGCGACGAGT
The DNA here is from genome assembly GCF_024448335.1 of Stutzerimonas frequens. Taxonomy (GTDB): domain Bacteria; phylum Pseudomonadota; class Gammaproteobacteria; order Pseudomonadales; family Pseudomonadaceae; genus Stutzerimonas; species Stutzerimonas frequens. The sequence goes on along the minus strand of NZ_JAMOHM010000006.1, from coordinate 73,995 downwards.
GCCTTGCGGGCACCGAAAAACAGGTTGGTGGACATTGAGTCTCTCCGGAACTTACTGCTTCAAAGGCGGAGCCTTCAAAAAGAAACGGGAGGTCGATAAGTCGTGGGGCGTTGCTCTTGAGGAGTGCCGCGGTGTCACAACAAACGAACCGTTCAACAAGAAATTTCCCGCCGTCCACCCCCTGAACAAACCGGCAAATCGTCTTGCGTGGCGGCTTTATAATAGGTTCGAAAAATTAATGGAAATTTTTTTGTCAGTAATAGATCGCCAGAAAATCGCCACATCACGCAAATAACATTAAGTTGCCATTATCCATATGGCGATAGCTGTCGAATTGATATTACGTTTAACCGCCCTAGTTGGTTACCTGGCGCCAAAATGAGCGTCGGCTTTTTGAACTTTGGTGGCCGCTGGAGGGATTAACCGCTATCAAGCTTGCCGACGAACGGTATATAGCGGAGAAGCAAAACAGCCCTTCGTGTCGGATAAAAAACCAAGTGCCGGATACAACCGATCTTCGTCGGCTGATGGTTGTCGGAAGCCTTACCGAACGACGAAACGGAGGCACCATGAGCCAGAAGTACAAAGTGGGCGATCACGTCAGCTGGAATTCGGAAGCAGGACGGGTCAGCGGTCACATCACCCGAGTGCACACGGCCGACACCGAATTCATGGGCCGCACACGGCGCGCCAGCCCGGACGCGCCGCAATACGAGATCAAGAGCGACAAGACCGACCATGTCGCAATGCATAAAGAGTCGGCGCTCAGGAAGCTGAGCTGAGGCATGGTTCAGCCAGCCACGGTGTGGACCATCGGCCACTCGACGCGCTCGCTGGAGCAGCTGGTCGAGCTGCTGCGCCACCATCAGATCGAGGCCATCGCCGACGTCCGCCGCTTTCCCGGCTCAAGGCGCTTGCCGCAGTTCGGCGAGGCAGCCCTGCGCGAAGGTCTGCAAGCGCACGGGCTGCACTATCAATGGATCGAGGAACTGGGCGGCAGACGGCGGCCGCTGAAGGATTCGCCAAACCTGGCCTGGCGCAACAGCTCGTTTCGCGGCTATGCCGACCATCTGCGCAGCGATGAATTCGACCGCGGCCTGCAGCGCCTACTGGAAATGGCTGCGCAACGACGCACAGCGATGATGTGCGCCGAGGTGCTCTGGTGGCGCTGCCATCGTTCGCTGGTCTCGGACGTGCTGAAAATGCGCGGTATCGAAGTCCTGCATATCCAGGACGAGAAGCCGCCGGCCGCCCACCCGTTCACCGCCCCTGCCCGCCTGGTCGACGGGCAGCTGAGCTATGCGGAGGGCAAAGGCGAGTCGTTGAGAAAGGAAGTCGGCAGCGGGCAGATCAATCTGGATCTGTAGCAGCCGCTGGGTGGTCATTGCGACCACCCGGCGAGGGGGTTGGCTCAGGCGCGTTCGATGCGATCGGGGTGGATGACGATGCGGCCCTGCTTGTAAAGACCACCGATGGCCTTCTTGAAGTTGCCCTTGCTGACGCCGAAGCGGCGGGCAATTTCCTCGGCCGGACTCTTATCACTGACATCCAGCGAGCCCTGGTTTTCTTCCAGTTTCTGCAGGATCAGCGCCTGCAGCGCATCGGTCGCCTCACTCCCCACCGGCTGCAGGCTCAGGCTGATCTTGCCGTCGGGCCGCAGCTCCTTGATATAGCCACGCTCGCGCATGCCGCCACGGAGAAACTTGAATACCTCGTTCTTGTGAATCAGGCCCCAGTGCTGGCCGTTGATGATCGCCTTGAAACCAAGATCGGTCGCCTCGACGATCAGCAGGTCCACCGCCTCTCCTACCTTGTAATTCGCCGCGGTCTTGTCCAGGTAGCGATCCAGGCGTGCCGTGGCGGTAATGCGCCGGGTGCGCTTGTCGACGTAGACGTAGACCACGCAGTAATCACCAACCTGCAGTGGCCGTTTCTCCTCCGAATGCGGCAAGAGCAGGTCCTTGGGCAGGCCCCAGTCGAGGAACAGGCCAACGCGGTTGATCTCCGCCACCTTCAGACTGGCGAATTCACCGACCTGCACCTTGGGCTTTTCGGTGGTGGCGATCAGCTTGTCCTCGCTGTCGAGGTAGATGAAGACGTTCAGCCAATCATCCACCTCGGTCGGCGTGTCCTTGGGGATGTAGCGGTTGGGCAGCAGGATTTCGCCGTCCGGGCCGCCGTCGAGATAGAGGCCGAAACCGGTGTGCTTGACGATCTGCAGGCTGTTGTAGCGTCCGATGGCGGCCATGTGGGCGGTCCCGAATATAAAGGCGGCGATTCTAGCGCCTGTCAGCGTGGCAATGCATAGGCGATCACTGAATCACCGGCTTTGGTGCCCAGCGAGCCATGCCCGCCGGCGACCACCACCACCATCTGCCGACCCGAGCGGCTCTCGTAGGTCATCGGCGTGGCCTGACCGCCGGCCGGTAGACGCGCTTTCCATAGTTCGCGGCCGGTGCTGACATCGTAGGCACGCAGGTAGTAGTCAAGCGTCCCGCTAAGGAAGGCGACGCCACCGGCGGTGAGCATCGGTCCGCCAAGGCTCGGCACGCCCATCTTGAAGGGCAGCGGGATGGGCGAACGGTCGCGCACCGTGCCGTTCTTGCGCAGCCAATGCGTCTTGCCGGTACGCAGATCGGCGCCGGCCACGTAGCCCCAAGGCGGCGCGGTGCATGGCAGGCCGATGGGCGAGACGAAAGCCTTCAGCTCAACCGCAAACGGCGAGCCAAAGTTCTCGTTGAGGAACGGCTCCTGCTCGGACACGTAGGTCGTCTCGGCATCCTCCCGGGGAATCAGCTTCGCGGTGAAGGCCAGATAGGCCGGCGTGCTGAACACCATCTGCCGCACCGGGTCCACCGCTACGCCGCCCCAGTTGAACACGCCGAAATTGCCCGGATGCACCAGCGTGCCCTGAGTGGAGGGTGGTGTGTAGCGCCCTTCGTAGCGCAGGGAGTGGAACTGGATATGGCACATCATCTGATCAATCAGCGTCGCGCCCCACAGGTCCTTGCCCTGCAGCTTCGGCGGCTCGTAGGACAACGCCGAGGCTGGCTGCGTCTTGGCGACCCAGTCGCCCTCGGCCGCGCCCTGCGGCGCCGGCACCTCGCGTACCGGCAGGATCGGCTCGCCGGTGCGACGGTCCAGCACATAGATGTCGCCCTGCTTGGTCGGCGCCACCAGCGCCGGGACCGGGCCCTCTTCGGTCTGGATATCGACCAGGCTCGGCTGCGCCGGCACGTCCATGTCCCAAAGATCATGTCGCACGGTCTGGAACACCCAGCGCAGCTCCCCGCTGTCCAGATCCAGCGCAACGATCGAAGAAGAAAAGCGTTCGCTGTTCTCGCTACGTCGACCACCCCATTGATCGGGCACCTGATTGCCCAGCGGCACGTAGATCAAACCCAGCGCCTCGTCTGCACTGGAAATGCTCCAGCTGTTCGGGCTGCTGGCGCTGTAGGTTTCACCTGCTGCAATGGGCGCGGTCTCGTCAGGATTACCGGGGTCCCAGTTCCACTTCAGCTCGCCGGTGTAGACGTCATAGGCACGGATCACTCCGGAAGGCTCATTGGCGCGAACATTGTCATTCACCGCCCCGCCGATGATGACCAGGTCGCGCGCCACCACTGGCGGCGAGGTCGAGTAGTAGAAGCCCTCCTTGACGTGGGGCATGTTGGCCCACAGATCCACCTCGCCGTTATCGCCAAAACCGGGACAGATCTCACCGGTCTTGGCATCCAGGGCGATCAGCCGCGCGTCGGCGGTGGGCATGAACAGCCGCTGGCGACAGCTCTGCGCCTCGTTGCCGGCCGGCGCGGCGTGGTAGGACAGCCCGCGACAGGTCAGATGCTGGCGGTTGACCGAATGCGGCACCTTGGGATCGAAGCGCCAGCGTTCCTGTCCGGTCTCGGCATCCAGTGCGATGACGAAGTTGTGCGGCGTGCACAGGTACAGGCTGTCATCGATCTTCAGCGGCGTGACTTCGTAGGTGGTCTCGTTCGGATCTTCGGGGCCGCGCAGGTCACCGGTATGGTAATGCCACACCGGCTCCAGACGCTCGACATTGGCTGGCGTGATCTGCGCCAGCGGCGAGTAGCGCTGGCCGTGCTGCGTGCGCCCATAGGCATGCCAGTCGCCGGCCGGCACGCTGTCGGTAGCGGGCGCTTCTGCCAACGGTGGCGGCAGCATGCCCTTGATGTCATGGCTGTCGTGGCCGATGGCATAGACCGCCGTACCGCCCCACAGCAGCACCGCCAGCAGCAACGGCAGTGCAGCACCACCCCACGCACCCCAGCCGAAATGCTGCCAGCCCAGTCGCTGCACGACCCAAGGCATGAGCAACCACAACCCGAGCGGCGCGATGATGCTGCCGCGAGGAGCCAGCTGCCACCAGTCGGGGCCTACCTCGTACAGGGCCCAGCCGAGCGCCCCGAGCATAAGCAGTGCGTAGACCCACAACGCCGCGCGTCTGCGCATCAGCAGAAGGACGCCCGTCAGCAGAAAACCGCCAGCCACGACCGCGAAATACCAGGTGCCTCCGAGACTGATGACTTTCGCGCCGCCGGCAGCCAGCGCCAAGCCGATGACGATGCAGAACAATCCGCTGATGACCACAGCCACGGCATTTCTCCCTCGATCTTGTTATCGAACCCGTACAACCCCGTTCAGGGGGCCGCCATCAGCGGCCGCCTGAAAAGTGGGACAGGCAATGCGCGGGAATGCTCCGTGCCGATCGAAGATCGCTGCATCGGCCGCGGTCAGCCACCGCGGCCATGTCGATCAGAGACGTCAGCGGGATTCGAGCCCGACCTGCAGCAGCTTGCCGTTACCGGCATCGGTGAGCAGGTAGAGAAAGCCATCCGGCCCGACGCGGACATCGCGTATGCGCGAGCCCATGTCCTTGAGCAGACGCTCCTCACCGACGATGCGATCGCCGTCCAGGCGCAGACGGATCAGTGACTGATCCACCAGAGCACCGATGAACAGGCTGTGCTGCCAGGCCGGGAAACGCTCGGCGTCATAGAACGCCATGCCACTGACGCCGGGAGATTTCGTCCAGACGTGATGCGGCGGCTCGGTGCCCGGCACGGTTTTGCCCTTGGCTTCGGGGATCGGCAGCATGCTGTAGTTGATGCCATGGGTCGCCAGCGGCCAGCCATAGTTCTTGCCGGCTTGCGGAATGTTGATCTCGTCGCCGCCCCGCGGGCCGTGCTCGTGGGTCCAGAGCACTCCGCTCCAGGGGTTGAGTGCAGCGCCCTGCTGATTGCGGTGGCCATAGGACCAGATTTCCGGCCGCGCACCATCCTGGCCGACGTAGGGGTTGTCCTGCGGCACACTGCCGTCGGGCCGGATGCGCACCACCTTGCCCTGGTGCTTGTCGAGGTCCTGCGCAGTGGAGCGCTGATTGTTCTCACCCAGGGCGACGAATAGATGGCCGTCGCCATCGAACACCAGCCGCGAGCCGAAATGCACACCACTGGACAGCTTCGGCTGCTGGCGGAAGATCACCTCGAAGTTCTCCAGCCGGGACAGATCCTCACTGAGCCTACCGCGCCCTACGGCCGTTCCGGCCATGCCCTGTTCGCCGGCTTCGGCATAGCTGAGATACACCAGCCGGTCGGTCTGAAAGTCCGGCGACAACCGTACGTCCAGCAAGCCGCCCTGCGAGCGGGCGAATACATCCGGCACCCCGGCCAGCGGCTCGGAAAGATGGCCATCCAGATCGACCAGACGCAGATGTCCCGGCCGTTCGGTCACCAGCATCCGCTTGCCGTCCGGCAGAAAGGCCAATCCCCACGGGTTCTCCAGACCAGTGATGATTTCTTTCACCCTGACCGTGCCGGCCTCGCTGGGATATTCCTGCGGCTCGGCGACGAGCTGGAGCGAAAACGCACAACCGACGCCGAAGAGCGCGGAGCGAATGACGTGACGATGCATGGCGTTCCTCCCAAGTGGCCTGACGCGGCAAGCTCCGCGCCACAACGCTCTATTGAAGACCAGCGCGGCGCGACAAGCGTTGCGAAAACGCTTCAGGAAATGACCACCTGTAAAAAGCTGAACAAAATTTGATCAAATCTGTATAATGCCCGGTTCGACTGATTGAAGGAAAAGCGATCCATGGCCACCAAGACCACCAGCGCCAAGCGCAAGCCCGAACCTGCTACCGAAACCAGCCAATCCCTTGCCGCACAGATGGCAGCCTTTCTCAAGGCTGGCGGCGAAATCCAGACCATCCCCAATGGTGTGAGCGGCCAGACCCAAGGCCCGTCCCGCCAGATCACCATCAGCAAGAAGTGATCGACTGATCCGAACCGCTTTCGGCGAGCCGTTCCATGGCTCGCCGCGTTCCGCCTCCCTCCTGATCCTTTCGAGCATCCCATGACCGACCCCGTGCGCCTTGCCAAACGCGTCGCCGAGCAATTCGGCTGTTCCCGGCGCGAGGCCGAGCTGTATATCGAGGGCGGCTGGGTCACCGTCGACGGCGAGCTGATCGAAGCGCCCTTCGTCAAGGTCGGGCCCGAACAGCGCATCGAGCTGAAGGCAGGTGCCACTGCCCGCGAAGTCGCCCCCGTCACCCTGTTGCTGCACAAGCCGGCCGGCCTGGCGATCGGAGCCGAGGCGGAACGCATCCGCCAGGTGCTGCTGGATGGCGAACACTGGCAGGACGATCCCAACCGCATCGAGCCACTGCAACGTCACCTGCTGCGGCAACACCATCTGCTGCCGCTGGATGATGACGCCAGCGGCCTGGCGATCTTCACTCAGCAGCGCGAAGTGATCCGTGTGTTGACCGGTGCACGGGACAAACCGGAGCAGGAGTACATCGTCGAAGTCACCGGCGAGGCCGAAGAAGGCGGCCTCGCGCTGCTGGCCAAGGGCATCGGTCATCGTGGCAAGATCCTGCCCAAGGCCAAGGTCAGCTGGCAGAGCGAGAGCCGCCTGCGCGTGGTGGTCAAGGAGCCCGCGCCGGGTGATGTACGCATGCTCTGCGAGGCCATCGGCCTGCGCGTCATCGCCAGCAAGCGCATCCGCATCGGCCGGCTGTCGATGGCCAAGCTGCCGGTGGGGCACTGGCGCTTCCTCGGCGAGCACGAACGCTTCTGACGCCTCGGCCCGAGCCGGCCCGCAGCGCCGGTCGGCGGAGCGCACTTGCCTAACGGGCAACTGTGAACCAGTCTTTGCCGCGTATCGCGGCAAATCGCCACGACATCTCCCCCGAACACAGGATCGTGATGCGGACTCTTCTGCTCTGGCTGTTGATCTGCTTTTTAGCTCCGGCACTGGCAGCCGAGCCCGTCGCCGTCTGGGCGTACCAGCCCTCTCCTCCGTTCGCTTCCGGTCAGGGCCGCGGGCTCTCCGAAGCGCTGGTAGAGCTGCTCAATGAACACCCGAGCAATCAGGATCGTTTCGAGTTTCGCCTGAGTCAGCTGCCACGCAAGCGCCTCGACGCCCGGCTCGCCGCCAACGAGCCAGGCATCCTGCTCTGGGCCACACCGGAATTCTTTCCCGAGCACCTGACCACCGGCGCCAGCTGGACGCCTCCGCTGCTCTGCGACATCCAGGATTTCGTTTCCCGCCGTGACGCACCGGTCGACTACGATGGGCCACGCTCGCTGCACGGCAAGCGTCTGGGCGGCATCCTCGGTCACCGCTACCGCGAGTTGCAGCCCGACATCGACAAGGGACTGGTCCGCCGCGAAGACGTGCACAGCGACCTGCAGAACCTGAACAAGCTCCTCTCCGGGCGCATCGATGTGGTGCTCATGCCACGCTCTTCCCGCCTGTTCTATAGCCTGACCGAGACATCGGCGGACCAGCTGTACGTCTCGCCCAAGCCGCTCTATGTCTTCGATCGCCATCTGCTGATGACTGCCACCCTGCCCGCCGAAACCACACAATTCATGCAGCAGATGATTGCCGACCTGCCCCACAGCGCACGCTGGCTCAAGTTGCTCAGGCGCTACGGCCTGCACGAGATGAGCGCGCCCTGCCCCAGATACTGAGCGAACGTAAGCGCCACTGGCGAATCGAAGCTGGCACACCGCATACTGGCGAAAAGAGAACGGAGTACCAATTCAGCCATGAAAAAGGCATTGCTGTTCGGCCTGTTTTTGGCCCTCGGCGGCTGCGCCAGCCAGTCCTGCGATCGCGTCTGGAGCGATAGCTGTCGAGCCGAGCGCCTGCTTTACCAGAACGACCTGATGCAGGCGAAGATCCTGATCTCGGTCGGCAACGAGGATGGCTACGAGCTGGCGCAGGCCCTGCTCGATCGCAGCGCGCGCCTCGACCGGCGGGGTGAAACCGAGTTCTACCAGGCGCTGCTGCTGATCCGCCAGGGCCCGGAACCGTCCGAAGTGCTGCAACTGCTGGAGCAGGCCAAGCGCAAGGGTCATCCACATGCGGTGGCGTTGCTCTACAAGATCTATCAGGAACCCTACCTGCTCGCCGAAGCCGATCCGGAAAGGGCGGAGGGCTACCGCCAGGCCTATGGCGAGCTTGATGTCGCGCGCAGCGGTTACCCGTCGTTCGAAAAGTCGCTGGAACTGGTCGACCAGCTGGTCGCCCCGCCGCCGCCTGCCGCCGAATACCAGGCCCCCTGTCCGCAGCATTGCCTGGAGCAAGCCCGCTGATCCGTCATTGATACTCGCTGCGCCGCTCCAGACGGCGCCGCTTACGGTGCAGGGGTCTGCAAGATGCGTGGCTCCTGCTCGCCGTCAGCCACCGCACGGGCTTCCTGCTCGGAGCCATAGGGTCCACCGATGATCGTGCCGTCCAGCTCCACGACCCAGCACACCGCCCAGGTCGGCCGCCAGGCCTTGGGTACGTCGTCGCCGCTGAGATGCTTGATCTGAGTGCTCATGGCTGCTCTCCACTGCTGTAGGAATGTCCACCGCCGCGCGCTACGCGGCGGGCGCTTATTCTGAAGACCACGGCATGGCCAACTTTGCTCGCCCACGGCAAGCAGATCCCCCTTCGATCGAACCACCGCCAGCGCCTTGGCTCTACGGAAAAGGCGCCGACCGCGAGGAACCGAGGATGCGTACCACCCAACTGCTTGTGCTAACGCTGCTGATCGCGACGCTGCTGGCGGGCTGCAGTCGCGCCACGCTGGTCTATCGCAACCTCGACACGCTGATTCCCTGGACGCTCAACGACTATCTGGATCTGGACCGCACCCAACAGCGCGAACTGCGCCAACGGCTACGCGAGCACCTGGCCTGGCACTGCAGCACCCAGTTGCCGGAACTCCTTGCCAGGCTCGACCGGCTGGAGCACAGCAGTGCCGACGGCCCATTCGAGCCGGGCGATCTGGAGCCGCACTACCGCGGCGTACGCGATGCCATGCACAGCATCGCCGTGGAGGTCACCCCGACCGCCACTGATCTGCTGCGAGCATTGAACGACGCGCAAGTCGAGGAGCTGCGCGAAGCGTTGGACGAGAACCGCCGCGAGCACCGGGAGAAATACCTCGAGCCGCCGCTGGAACAGCAGATCCGCGAGCGCGCCGAGCGCATGCAGGACCGCCTGCAGTACTGGTTCGGCCCGTTGAACGCACAGCAGCGCCAGCGCGTGCTGGCCTGGGCGCACACACTGAGCGAGCAGAACAGCCGCTGGCTGCGCAACCGCGAGCAATGGCAGACGATGCTGCTGGCCGCCGTCGAGCAGCGCCACGGCGCCGATTTCGATCAGCGTATCGCTCGGCTCTTGCAGGATCGAGAAGCGCTGCTGAACGAAGACGACCGCGCCGCGCTGCAACGCGCAGAACAGGCCGGTCTGGAATTGGTGGCCGACCTCCATCGCCTCGCCGACGACAGCCAGCGCGACCATCTGAGCGGCAGGCTGACGCAGCTGCAGAGCGACTTCGGCAGTCTGAAGTGCCTGGCCCAGGCCGGCTGACGACCGGGCCTCAGCGCCCCGTCGAGGTCAGCCGGCGCAGGGCCTCGCGCTGCGCCGGCTCGTCGAGTTCGAGCAACCACTGCGGCTTGCCCGCCACCAGCGCCGCCAGCGGCACGCCATCGCGGTAGAGGATGCGGTTGCCCGGCAGCGCCGGCACCTTGCTGCCGGGTAACAGCGTACCCAACTGGTTCAGCGGATCGACCGCCGAGACCGCCAGCAGCTCGCCCGCCAACGGCCGCTTGCGCACCTCGCGCAACAGCGCCAGCGCTTCCGGCAAGGCGAACTGCTCGCCTGCCACGCCTGCGACGAAACGCCCGCCGCGGATCTCGCCGCGCGCTTCCAGCCGGTGGTAGACCCGCAACAGCCCGCGCCAGGGCGGCAGCCAGTCCGCCTCGCGCGCCAGCAGTCGCCAGAACACCACGCCGTAACGGCGCAGCAGCACGCGGGCAATATGCTCCAGCGCCTCAGCCGAAAAGCCGGAGCGGCCGGGCGCTTCCTCGGCCTCGGCGGGTTTGCGCACCAGCGCCCAGCGGCCCGCATCGGCCATGCCGCCGATGAAGGCGCCTCCGCGGGTTCGCCGCGCAGTGCGCGAGCGCTTGCTGGCCGGCGTCAGCAGCGCACGCAGGCCGGCGAAGCTGTCGGCGTTCACCAGCCCGACCGCCACCAGTTCGCCCAGGGCGTCCTCCAGCTCGCTGCGCAGCAGATGGGCGTCGTGCTGCAGTTCGTCGAAGAACAGCGCGCCATGGGTCTGCAGGCAATCGAACACGCGTTGCGCCCGCGATGACAGTTCCGGCGCGGGCGCATCGCTGGCCAATGCATGCCAGGCACCGAGCTGGCGCCGCGGCAACAGCACGATCGGCGTGCCGCGTACCGGCCCGCAGCTGGCCTTGAGACGCCCGGACAGCCGCGTCCAGACAATGCGACCGGAGCGGCACAGCTCATCCAGCCAGGTGCTGCCGTAATCCTTCAGACGGGCCGGCAGCAAATCGCTTTCCCAGGCCGTCGCGGCCGCCTGGAAGCCTTCCAGCTGCTCGACCAGTGTGCCCAACGCCTCGCGCCCCTGCATGCGGGTGCCCGCCGACAGGTGTTGCCAGTCGGCGAGAAAGCGCATGCAGTCGGCAAGCTCCACCGGCTCGATCTCGCGGCGCAGGCGCTTGACCGTGTAGCGATGGATGCGCGCCAGCAGGTGCCGCTCGCACCACTCGTCCTCGCTCGCTCCCGGGCTGAAGCGCCCGCGCAGCACATAGCCCTGGGCCTCCAGGCGGGTCAGCGCCAGCGCCACCGCCGAGGCCGGCAGGGCCAGCGGTCTAGCGATCAGCGGCACCGGCAGCGGCGCGAAACCGCTCAGACGGGTGCGGATCAGTTCCACCAGCGCATCCTCTTCGTCCAGCAGCTGGTCATAGCCGGCCGGCAATGGCAGACGCGGCTCGCAGGCCGCCTGCGGATAGATCGAGCGCAGCCAGGCCAGGCGTTCCAGCGGGGTCCAGAGCGCGCGGTCGTGAGCCACCTGCAGGCGCGTCGCCCGCCCCGCGCGGGCCTGCTCGTCGAGCCATTGCAGCCAGTGCGGCTGCTCCGCCGCTTCGGCCTCGGCGATGCAGCCCAGCGCCGTCAGCGCCTCGTGCAGCTCGTCGCTGTTGCGCGCTTCCGGCCAGGCCTCCGCCCCCACCGCCGCTATCGCCTCGGGGTCCAGCGCGCCAAGGTCGTCGGCCGATTCCGGATCGCGCCAACGGCGGGCGAGCACCGCCTGGGTGCGTCGCTCTTCCAACGGGGCGTCGTCGAGAAAGGCGTACGGGCGCGCGCCGAGGATTTCCATGGCCAGTGGCGACGGCGCCGGCAGGTCACGTGTCAGCAGCTCGACCTCTCCCCGCTCCATGCGCCGCAGCAGCGCCAACCAACCCTCGCTGTCCATGGCCTCGTGCAGGCAGTCATCCAGGGTCTGGCGCACCAGCGGGTGGTCGGGAATTTCGCGCTCCCCGACGATGTTCTCCAGGCAGGCCACCTGATCGGGGAACACCGTGGCCAGCAGGTCTTCGCTTTTCATACGCTGCAGCTGCGGCGCCACCTTGCGCCCACCGGCCATGCGCGGCAGGGCCAGCGCGGTAGTGGCGATCCAGCGCCAGCGCACGCCGAACAGCGGCGCGTCGAGCAGCGCCTGGATCAGCACCTGTTCGGCACCGGCCGAATGCAGGTAGCGCCAGACCTCATCCAGCGCGAAGCTGTGGCTGGTCGACAGCGAGAGGATGATCGCGTCCTCGGTGGCTGCCGCCTGCAGCTCGAAGTTGAAGGTGCGGCAGAAGCGCTTGCGCAGCGCCAGGCCCCAGGCGCGGTTGATGCGGCTGCCATAGGGCGAGTGGATCACCAGCTGGGTGCCGCCGGACTCATCGAAGAAGCGCTCCATGACCAGCCGCCGCTGGGTCGGCAACGCGCCCAGCGCCGCCCGCGCTCGGGCCAGGTATTCGACGATCTGTTGCGCGGCTTCGCGAGGGATGCCTGGGGTATCGGCGAGCCAATCGATCACCGGCTGCAGGCGTTCGGCCGCTTGCGACTCGGCGCTGGCCAGGCGCTGGTCGATTTCCCCGCGCAGGCGGGCGACCGCGAAGGACAGCTCGTCGCTGCGCCCCGGCGCTTCGCCGAGCCAGAACGGGATGCTTGGCGGCATGCCCTGGGCGTCCTCCACGCGCACCCGCCCCGCCTCGATCTTGAGGATGCGGTAGGAGGTGTTGCCGAGCTGGAACACGTCCCCGGCCAGGCTCTCCACGGCGAAATCCTCGTTCACCGTGCCGATGTTCAGCCCCTGCGGCTCCAGCAGCACGGCGTAGTCGGAGTTGTCGGCGATGGTGCCGCCGGAGGTCAGCGCGGTCAGCCGCCCGCCGCGGCGGCCGCGCAGGCTGCGGGTCGCCAGGTCGCGATGCAGATAGGCGCCGCGCGCGCCATGGCGAGTGGTATAGCCTTCGGCGAGCATCCTCAGCAGCGCCTGATAAGTGTCGTCATCCAGCACCGCATAGGGCATCGCCCGGCGCAGCAGCGCCAGCAGCGCATCCTCCTGCCATTCACGGCTGGATACCTCGGCGACGATCTGCTGGGCCAGCACGTCCAGCGGCGCCGGGGGAATTCTCAGCGTGTCCAGTTCGCTGCGGCGCACGGCATCGAGCAGCGCGGCGCATTCGATCAGGTCATCACGCGAGCTGGGAAACAGGCGCCCCTTGGATACGCCCGCCACCTGGTGACCGGCGCGTCCTACTCGTTGCAGGAAGGCGGCTATCGAGCGCGGCGAGCCGAGCTGGCAGACCAGTTCCACGTCGCCGATATCGATGCCCAGTTCCAGCGAGGCGGTGGCCACCAGCACCCGCAGTTCGCCGCGTTTGAGCTTCTGCTCGGCCGTCAGCCGCTGCTCGCGCGCCAGGCTGCCATGGTGCGCCGCCACCACCGCGCCGCCCAGCCGTTCGGCCAGATGGCGGGTGGTGCGCTCGGCCATGCGGCGCGTGTTGACGAACACCAGGGTGGTCCGATGCTCGCCGGCCAGCGCGGCCAGGCGGTCGTAGACCAGCGCCCAGGCATCGTTGCTCATTACCGCTTCCAGCGGCACCGGCGGGACTTCCAGCGCCAGGTCGCGGGCGCGGCCATGGCCGATATCGACGATCTCACAAGGGCGCTCGGTTCCGACCAGAAAGCGCGCAACCGCGTCTATGGGCTTCTGTGTGGCGGACAACCCGACGCGCACCAGCGGCCGTTCGCAGAGCGCCTCCAGCCGCTCCAGCGACAACGCCAGGTGGCTGCCGCGCTTGTTGCCGGCGATGGCGTGGATCTCGTCGACGATCACGCTGCGCACATCGCGCAGCATCTGCCGCCCGGACTCGGAGCCGAGCAGCACGTAGAGCGATTCCGGCGTGGTGACCAGGATATGCGGCACCCGCTTGCGCATCGCGTTGCGCTCGGCCTGCGGTGTGTCGCCGGTGCGCACAGCGGTGCGAATGTCCACCGGCGGCAGGCCGAGCCGTTGCAGCTCGGCGCCGATGCCGGCCAGCGGTTGCTCGAGGTTGATATGGATATCGTTGGACAGCGCCTTGAGCGGCGACACGTAGAGCACCTGGGTGCCGTCGACCAGCCCGCCCTCGGTCAGGCCCTGCTGCACCAGCGCGTCGATGGCGGCGAGAAAGGCGGTCAGCGTCTTGCCCGAACCGGTCGGCGCGGCGACCAGAGTCGAGCGACCGGCGCGTACCAACGGCCAGGCTGCTGCCTGAGCCGGTGTCGGGGCGGGAAAGCTGCGGGAAAACCAGCCCGCCACGGCGGGATGGAAGCGGCACAGCGGATCGGGGGCAGGCATGCTCATGCCGATGAATATGGTGCCGCGCCTGCCATTGCACAAGCGACAGCCGGTCGGCTGTGGGGAAACGGCACCGGCATATGGCGGTCAACTCCAGACAACGGCAACGCAACGGAGACGATCATGACCACAACGCCCCTGAGCCTGGACAACGCGATGCAACTGGCCTCGGAAGCCTTTCTGCCCTGTGGCTGCGTGACCAGCGCCAACCCCGAAGACGACAGCTTCGGTTTCACCGTGATGAACGGCAGCGGCGAAGAACTCGCCCGGGTGGCGCAGGTGCGCGACTACGCCGACCCGCTGCGCATGGCCCAGGTCATCGAGCAGACCCGCCAGGAGCTGATCGACAAGGGCTGCACCCTGGAGCCCTGGACGATGCCCTTCATCACCGACACCAGCGCCATTCCGGAAACCACTCCGAACTACTGAGGAGGCGGCATGAGCGATCCCGTTCTGTTGATCACCGGCGCCTCGTCCGGGATCGGTGCGGCCACCGCGCGCCAGGCCGCCAAGGCCGGCTATCGCCTGGCACTGGCCGCACGTTCGGTGGACAAGCTGCAGCGGCTGGTTGATGAAATCGGTCCGCAGCGCGCCATCGCCATCCGCTGCGACGTCACCGACTACGCCGAACAGCAGGCAATGGTGCAGCAGGTGCTGGAGCGCTTCGGCCAGCTCGATGCGGTCTACGCCAACGCCGGCATACCAGGCAGCGAAGGCGGCTTCAGCGCGGCCGACCCGGCGGTATGGAAGGAGATGCTGCTGACCAACGTCTACGGCGTCGGGCTGACGCTGCGCTGCACGCTAGCCGCGCTGAAGGCCAGCCGCGGCCATCTGCTGCTCACCGGCTCGGCGGCAGGGCGCTTCGTCATTCCCGGTTCGATGTACAGCGCCAGCAAATGGGCGGTGACCGGCATGGGCCTGAGCGTGCGCGAGGAGCTGCGCGGCAGCGGTGTACGGGTCACGCTGATCGAGCCGGGCATGGTCGATACGCCGCTGTTCGACGAGCCGCCGGCTTACGCCCTGCAACCGGAGGACATCGGCCGTGCGGTGGTCTATGCCCTGTCGCAACCGGCCCATGTGGACGTCAACGAAATCCTAATCCGCCCGACACCACCCCTGCAGGACAGTCCATAGGCACGGCGTTCATCGCGGGTCGCTGCGTTGCTGCTGTTGCTGCAGGCGGCCCGACTCGTGAATCTCCGCCGGTCCGGTCGTATCGCCATGCCGGTGTTCACCCGCGCCACGCACCCGCTGCAACTGGATGACCTCGCCCTGCTCCCAGGCATTGGCGGCAGGATGGACCGAGGGTTGTGGAATCGATTGGCGGTTGCGGCGGGTCTCCCGGGTATCCACGCCAATACGCCGATCGCGCGCCTTTTCCAGCGCCGGATCGAGCTGGCCGTCGGCGGTAAAGCCCATCATCAGCGCCGGAATACCGTAGGGCAGCTCCTTGTCGCGATCGGTGTGCCAGGTATGCCAGGTCTTGCCGTAGGTGCTGACCACCTGCTCCATCAGCTGCCGCTCCGCCACCTCAGGCAGGCCGGGCGCAACCAGGGTGCCGGACTTCACCTCGTAGTCGTGGCTGTGCCAGAGCTTCTTTTCCTCTTCCGGCAGCGTTTCGAACAGGCGCGCGCTGATGATGTATTCCACGCCCATCAGCTTGGCGTCGCGGCCGTTGCCGTCATAGATCAGCGCCTGCATCACCTCCTCGTTGAGGCGGGTGACATAGTGATGCGCCTCCATCTGTCCGTTCATGTCGCCGTTGTAGAAATGGAAGCCGTTGAGATAGGCGCTGACCGCGTTCAGCGGCGCCTGGCCCTGCAGCATACGGGCGCCGGCCTCCAGCGCACGGGTCTCGATACTTTTCGGCGCGCCCGCCGCCTCGGTGTAGGGTGCGGTGTCGTGCTGCCCGCAGGCCCCCAGAACGGCCGCGCTACAAAGGACCAGTGACTTTCGCATCGTTCGATCTCCTGCTTTGCTCATACGGGGAGTGACCACGTGCATTGCGCATTTCTTCACCACGGCCTACCCGTCCGGCAGAAACTTTTGCCCTTTGCCCCGTGTCGCTATGGGAGGCCGTTTCGGTCGCGCAAGAACCTAGGGGGACAGCCATGGGCAACCTGGCACAACAGCCGCATCCGGCATTGGCCGAACTCGATCAGTTGCTGCAGCGCTATCGACAGGTGCGCGCGACCAGCGAGGCGATCTGCGCGCCTCTGCAGATCGAGGATTACGTGATCCAGAGCATGCCGGAGGTCAGCCCGCCGAAATGGCACCTGGCGCATGTCACCTGGTTCTTCGAGACATTCGTGCTGTTGCCCTACCTGCCGAGCTATCGATGCCAGAACAAGGCCTACGACTTTCTGTTCAATTCCTACTACCAGACCCACGGCGTGCCGTTCCCCAGGGCTCGACGCGGCATGCTTTCCCGCCCCGGGGTGAAGGAGGTCTATCGCTACCGCGAGCAGGTGGACCAGGCAATCGGCGAGCTGCTAGCCAACCCGCCTCGCGAGCAGGCCGCCGAGATCGTCCGGCGGGTCGGGCTGGGCTTGCAGCACGAGCAACAACATCAGGAACTGCTGCTGATGGACATCAAGCACATCCTGGCGCAGAACCCGCTGCATCCGGTCTATCGCGACGACCTGGCCAGCCCGTTGCCGAGCCGCCCGGCGCGCCCCCGCTGGTATGACTATGCCGGTGGGGTGCAGCACATCGGCCATGCCGGCAGTGATTTCGCCTTCGATTGCGAAACACCGCGGCATCGCCAGTTCGTCGAGGACTTCCAGCTTGCCGAGCGGCTAGTAACCAACGGCGAGTACCTGTCGTTCATCACTGACGGCGGCTACGCCCGGCCGGAGCTGTGGCTTTCCGACGGCTGGGACCTGATCCAGCAGGCCGGCTGGAACGCACCGCTGTACTGGCTGCGAGAAGACGAAGCCTGGCATGAAATGACCTTGGGCGGGCTGCGCACGCTGGACCTGGAAGCACCGGTCTGCCACGTCAGCTACTACGAGGCTGATGCCTATGCACGCTGGGCCGGCGCACGCCTGCCGAGCGAGGCCGAGTGGGAGATGGCGGCGGCCGACCAGCCGCTACGTGGCAACTTTCTCGAGAGCGACTACCTGCAACCGGTCGCCGCGCCCACCGGCCACGACGGCCCGCTGCAGCTGTTCGGCGATGTCTGGGAATGGACAGCCAGCGCCTACCTGCCCTACCCCGGCTTCCGCCCGCTGGAAGGCAGCCTCGGTGAATACAACGGCAAATTCATGTCCGGCCAGATGGTGCTGCGCGGAGGCTGTTGCGCCACGCCGGAATCCCACGTGCGGGTCACCTACCGCAACTTCTTCCAGCCGGCGATGCGCTGGCAGTTCGCCGGGCTGCGCCTGGCACGAGGACTCTGAGCATGGCCCTGGCGATTCATTTTCACGATCAGCTGCAGCAGCCGCATGAGGCCTCGTTGCGCGACGAGACCCTGGCCGGATTCGCCGCCACGCCGAAGTGGGCGTCACCGAAGTTCTTCTATGATCGGCGCGGATCCGAGTTGTTCGAGCAGATATGTCGGCAGCCGGAGTACTACATCACCCGCACCGAGGAACAGATCCTTGCCGAGGCGGCCAACGACATCCTCGATATCGCCGGCCCTCACAGCGACCTGATCGAGCTGGGCAGCGGCGCCAGCCGCAAGGTCCGCCTACTGCTGGAGGCGCTGCACCCGACCAGCTACCTGGGCATCGACATCTCCGAGGACTTCCTGCTCAGCAGCACCCAACGGCTGGCGGCGGACTATCCCTGGCTGGAGGTGCATGCCGCCTGTACCGACTTTTCCCATGAACTGAACCTGCCGGACGACTTCTCCAGCGAGCACCCGCTGGTGTTCTTCCCCGGCTCGAGCATCGGCAACTTCACCCCCGCCGAGGCCAGGGCCTTCCTGCAGCGTTTGCACGACGTGCTCCCGGCCGGCGGCGGGCTGCTGATCGGCGTCGACCTGGTCAAGGAGCGCGCCGTGCTCGAGGCCGCCTACAACGACCGCGCCCACGTGACCGCCGCCTTCAACCTCAACCTGCTGCAGCGCATCCGCAACGAGCTGGACAGCGACATCGATCCGTCGCGTTTCGTCCATCGAGCATTTTTCAACGAGAACGAATCGCGCATCGAGATGCATCTGATCAGCCCCGAGGCCCAGGACGTGACCATCGAAGGCCGGCGCTTTCATTTCGACGCCGGGGAAAGCCTGCACACGGAAAACTCCTACAAGTACACGCTGGAATCCTTCGTCGCGTTGGCGGACACAGCCGGCTTCGACTGCCGTGGCCAGTGGACCGATCGGCGCGAACTGTTCAGCGTGAACTACCTGCAACGACGCTGAACCATGACTGCATACCGCTCGACCATCATCGCCCTGAGCCTACTGGGCGCCTTGCTGACACAAGCCGCTACAGCCGATCAGGACATGCGTATCACCCAGCTGCAGCGATGCGGTGACCTGTTCTCCAAGCAGGCGCTGAGCTGGTGCCTGCGAACCCGCGGACTTCCGGAAAGCGAGGTGGAGCTTAAGCTCGACGGTCGCCCGCTGCGTGCCGAGCAGATCCGCCGCGACGGCGAGCGCATGCGCCTGACCCTCGCGCCTGACGAGCTACGCAGCGGCCCGCTGTGGCTGGAGCACGGCGGCCGGCGCAGCAATCCGGTCTGGCTGTCGGCCGGACGTAGCCAGGTGGTCGCGGCCAGGGCGGATGAGGTGACGCGCAACATGGACGGGCTGACCACCTATGTCGATCTGGTCAGCCTGATCATCGAGGAAGACCATGAAGGCCTGGCGAAGGCACAGCAGCTGGCCGAGAAGTATGGGGCGAAGCTGGTCGGCGCCATCCCCCCGCTCAATACCTATCAGCTGCGCCTGCCCGTGGACAACCTGATCGAGCGCGATGCCATGGTGTTGCGCCTGGGCAGCGAGGAAGGCGTAGATGCGGTGGTGATCGAGGAATCCGCGGCGGAAAACGAGGAGCAGGAACAGCCGAGGCAGCA
Organism: Stutzerimonas frequens; assembly: GCF_024448335.1. Classification (GTDB taxonomy): domain Bacteria; phylum Pseudomonadota; class Gammaproteobacteria; order Pseudomonadales; family Pseudomonadaceae; genus Stutzerimonas; species Stutzerimonas frequens. The sequence continues at coordinate 54,755 of NZ_JAMOHM010000006.1, read as the reverse complement.
GCCTCAACAGAACCGCGAATGGGCCGCCAACCGCTTCCTCGATGCGGTCGACTACTACCGTGAACGCATCCCGGACGGCCAGCGCGCCGCGGAGCGCAAGCCGGTGCGCATCGGCATCATCGAGCGTGCGGTGGACTTCGACGCGCCGCACTTCGCCGAATACCTGCAGCCCTGCGATCCGCAGCAGCAGCGCACCTGCCTCTACGCCCGCGACGCCGACAAGCCGGACAACCATGGCAGCAGCGTGACCGGCATTCTCGCCGCGCACGCCAGCGACGCCCGCGACCAGGGCTTTCTCGCCTCGCTGGACGGCACCGGACCGGGCTTCGAAGTGATCGTCGAGCGCAACTCGGATGCCGGCATCACCGCCAACGTCGCGGCCTCGGTGAATCTGGTCGAAGATGGCGCACGGATTCTCAACTGGAGCTGGGGCATCCATCGCATCGGCACGCTGGACGTGGAAGGCGAGCCGGTGGATTCGCTGCTGCGCTCGGGCATCGCCATGAGCGGCTACGAGGAGTTGCTGGAAGAGTTCTTCCTCTGGCTGCGCCGCGAGCACCCCGACGTGCTGGTGATCAATTCCGCCGGCAACGGCTCCGCTCACTCGAGCCGCGACGACTACCGCCTGCCCTCCTCCTTCATCACTGAGCAGCTGCTGGTGGTCGGTGGCCATGAGCGCAACGACAAGGATGTCTCGGTGGAACACCCGGACTATGTGCGCAAGCGCAAGTCATCCAATGTCGACATGCGTGTGGACATCACCGCCGCAGCCTGTACGCGCGCCGCCACGCTCGATCCGAAACAGCGCGGCGACGTGCACTGCGGCACGTCCTACGCCACGCCACTGGTGGCCGGCGCGGTAGCGGCCATGCTGTCGGTCAATCCGGAACTCACCCCCGATCAGGTGCGTGAACTGCTGCGCCGCAGCGCCATGACCATCGGCCGCGATTCGGACTTCGAGCCGGCCGAGGCGGACGACCTGACGGCGCCGATCCTGCCGTCCGAGCGCGGTTATCGGCTGGATGACAACGATGTCGGCCGCTCGGCACGACTGGACATGCGCAAGGCGCTGGAACTGACGGTGAAGAGCCTGGAGAACCCGCGCTAGGTCGCCTCACTCCATGTCGCCGCACAGCTCGGCGGCGCGCAGCAAAGCGGCAGTCAGCGCATGGCGTTCCCACTGCGGCAGTGCGGCGAACCGCGCGCGGAATTCCGGCGGCAGCAAGGCTGGCGCGTCCTCCAGCAGTTCCCGGCCGCTGTCGCTGAGCAGCAGCCACTGGCGGCGGCGATCCTGATCGTCACGCTGACGCTGCAACAGCCCGCGTTCCTCGAGCCGATCCAGCTGACCGGACAGCGTCGCGGCGGTCAAGCTCACGCGCCGGCTCAGGGCGCTGGCGGTCATCTGTCCCTCGCTGGCCAGCACTTGCAGGATCATCAACTGCACGGGGCTCAAGCCGCCGAAACGGGCGAGCCGCTTGGCATGCACCTCGGCGTCCTGCTGCAGTCGGCGCATGGCCTGGAACAGCGGCATCTCGAAGGCCTGAAGCCCGGCAAGATTATTTTCATTTGAAACGGTTTCTTCAGCCATGAATACGCTTTCATGTGGCTCATTAACTTTGACATCAAAGCATTATTTTGCTTTGGTGTAAAAAGATGACTGACCCGATCGAGCCTGAACCAGCGCCGCTGCGCTGGTCCGAAAAGCTGAACTTCGATGATGACGGGTCAGTCACACTCCCCAACGGCAAAACCGGTAAGGACTTTATGTGTGGCATAGCTGGAGAACTTCGTTTCGATAACCTCCCGGCCGACCTGGCCGCGGTTGAACGCATCACCCAACACCTGACTGCGCGCGGCCCCGACGCGTGCGGTTTTCACAGCCAAGGGCCGCTGGCGCTTGGCCATCGACGCCTGAAGATCATGGATCTGTGCGAGGCCTCCGGCCAGCCGATGATCGACTCGGCCCTCGGCCTGTCGATGGTCTTCAACGGCGCCATCTACAACTACCCCGAATTGCGTGCCGAGCTGGAAAATCTCGGCTATCGCTTCTTCTCCGAAGGAGACACCGAGGTATTGCTCAAAGGCTTCCATGCCTGGGGCGAGGCGTTGCTGCCGCGTCTGAACGGCATGTTCGCCTTCGCCATCTGGGAGCGCGACCGCCAGCAACTGTTCATTGCCCGCGACCGCCTCGGCGTCAAGCCGCTGTACCTGTCGCGCACCGACCAGCGCCTGCGCTTCGCCTCTTCGCTGCCGGCGCTGCTCAAGGGCGGCGATATCGCCGGCGTGCTGAATCCGGTGGCACTGAACCACTACATGAGCTTCCACGCAGTGGTGCCGGCGCCGGACACGCTGATTGCCGGCATCGAGAAGTTGCCGCCGGCCAGCTGGATGCGCATCGACGCCGACGGCACGACCACCACCGAACGCTGGTGGAACCTGCGCTTCGGCGCGCATGAGGAGGAACGCGACTACAGCTTCGAGGACTGGAAAAGCCTGACCCTGGACACCATGCGCGAGGCGGTGGCGATCCGTCAGCGCGCGGCAGTGGACGTCGGCGTGCTGCTTTCGGGCGGCGTCGATTCCAGCCTGCTGGTGGGCCTGCTGCGAGAGGCCGGTGTCGACGACAACCTGCTGACCTTCTCCATCGGCTTCGAAGACGCCGGCGGCGAGCGCGGCGACGAGTTCAAGTACTCGGACCTCATCGCCAAGCACTACAACACCCGCCATCATCAGCTGCGCATCCAGGAAAAGGAAATCCTCGAGCAGCTGCCGGCCGCCTTCCAGGCGATGAGCGAGCCAATGGTCAGCCACGACTGCATCGCCTTCTACCTGCTCTCGCGGGAAGTGGCCAAGCACTGCAAGGTGGTGCAGAGCGGTCAGGGCGCCGACGAACTGTTCGCCGGCTACCACTGGTATCCGCAGGTGGATGGCGCCGAGGACCCGGTGGCGGCCTACCTCGCTGCGTTCCGCGACCGCAGCTACGAGGAATACGCCGAAACCATGCAGCAGCAGTGGGTCAAGGGCGATTTCTCCGGCGAGTTCGTCCGTCAGCACTTCGCCCAGCCGGGGGCCGAGGCTGCGGTGGACAAGGCGCTGCGCATCGACAGCACGGTGATGCTGGTCGACGACCCGGTCAAACGCGTCGACAACATGACCATGGCCTGGGGTCTGGAGGCACGCACGCCATTCCTCGACTATCGCGTGGCCGAGCTGTCGGCACGCATCCCGGCGAAATTCAAGTTGCCGGAAGGCGGCAAGTACGTGCTCAAGGAAGCCGCACGCCAGGTGATCCCCGCCGCGGTGATCGACCGACCCAAGGGTTATTTTCCGGTGCCGGGCCTCAAGCACCTGCAGGGCGCCACGTTGAACTGGGTGCGCGAAATGCTGCTCGACCCCAGCCAGGAGCGCGGGCTGTACAACCCGCAGATGCTGGAGAAGCTGCTCGCCGATCCGGATGGCCAGCTCACCCCGCTGCGCGGTTCAAAACTCTGGCAGCTGGCGGCGGTCAACCTATGGTTGAGCGAGCAAGGCCTTTAGGGGCCGCCGATGAGTTCGCCTTGTCGCGAAAGCCCCGATAACCCGCTCACGAACGGCTGCGGTTGGCTTGCATCAAGGGGCGGACACTTCGCCCCGCGACCCGCTGCTTCGTGACCTAGCATCAAGGAACGTACCATGCAGAAGTCCCAAGCCTACGGTCAGCGTCTGTTGCGCGGGCAGGCACCGACCTACCAGCGCTTGCAGGCACGCTTCGCGGAGGACGGCCACGAGGAGCCCTGCGGCCCGGTGACCCTGCACTGCGGCTGGGGCCGCATCCTGGTTGGCCACACTTATTCCGATCCGGCGCAGCTGGCGGCCGAACTGCTCAACGAGCAGGCCGGCGAGCGTGACATCGCGCTGTATGTCGCAGCGCCGCATCAGGTGCTGTCCTACGCACCACAACAGCTGTTCCTCGACCCCTCGGACACGCTGCGCATCTGGTTCAGCGACTATCGCCCCTCGCAGAAGCCCTTCCGCGGCTTCTGCGTACGCCGCGCACAGAGCGAGGCGGACTGGCATGCGATCAACGGCCTGTACCAGTCGCGCGGCATGATGCCGGTCGACCCGGAGCGCTGCACGCCTCGAGAAAAGGGCGGCCCGGTGTACTGGCTGGCCGAGGACGAAACCTCCGGGCAGATCATCGGCAGCGTGATGGGCATTGATCACCACCGCGCCTTCAATGATCCGGAGAACGGCTCGAGCCTCTGGTGCCTGGCAGTCTCACCCAGTTGCCCGCGGCCCGGCGTCGGCGAGGCGCTGGTGCGCCATCTGATCGAGCACTACATGGGCCGTGGCCTGGCTTATCTGGATCTGTCCGTGCTGCACGACAATCAGCAGGCCAAGGCGCTCTACGCCAAGCTCGGCTTTCGTGATCTGCAGACCTTCACCGTCAAGCGCAAGAACAGCTTCAACCAGCCGCTGTTCCTCGGTCCGGGGCCGGAGGCCAAGCTCAACCCGTACGCCAAGATCATCGTCGACGAAGCTCGCCGGCGTGGCATCGAGATCGAGATCAACGATGCCGAAGCCGGGCTGTTTACCCTGACCCAGGGCGGCCGGCGGGTGCGCTGCCGCGAGTCGCTTTCCGACCTGACCTCGGCGGTGAGCATGACCCTCTGCCAGGACAAGCGCCTGACTCACCGAACCCTCTCCCACGCAGGCATCCGCCTCCCGGCGCAGCAGCTGGCGGGCACACCGGCAGACAACGCGGCTTTCCTTGCCGAGCACGGCAGCGTGGTGGTCAAGCCGGTGGACGGCGAACAGGGCATGGGGGTGGCGGTGGATCTGCGCGACGCCGTCGAGATGGAGGAAGCCATCCAGCGCGCGCGGCAGTTCGACAGCCGCGTACTGCTGGAAAGTTTCCACCCGGGACTGGACCTGCGCATCGTGGTCATCGGCTACGAGGTGGTCGCTGCGGCGATCCGCCGGCCAGCGGAAGTCATTGGAGACGGTCGCACCAGCATCGGCGCGCTGATCGAGAAGCAGAGCCGGCGACGCCAGGCCGCCACCGGCGGCGAGAGCCATATTCCGCTGGATGAGGAAACCCAGCGCTGCCTGCGCGACGCAGGTTTCGAATTCGACAGCGTGCTGCCCGCCGGCCAGCGCCTGTCCGTGCGCCGTACCGCCAACCTGCATACCGGCGGCACGCTGGAGGATGTCACCGCTCAGCTGCATCCGGAGCTGAGCGATGCCGCGGTGCGCGCCGCCCGTGCGCTGGATATCCCGGTGGTCGGCCTGGACCTGCTGGTGCCGGCGCCGGACCAGCCGGAGTACGTCTTCATCGAAGCCAACGAGCGCGTCGGCCTGGCCAATCACGAGCCACAGCCGACCGCCGAGCGCTTCATCGACCTGCTCTTTCCGCTCAGCGTCGCCGGCTGAGCGACCCGCCCGGCCTCGCGCCGGGCAGGCAGTCGATCCAGGGCACCCTGGTGCCCTTCGATTTTTCCCCATTCATCTCATTGGCTGGCTGCGAGCCGCCGCCCAACGGGAGGTTTCCATGACCGCAAAACTACCCGAACCCGACCTCAACTACCTGCAACGGGTACTGCTGGAAATGCTCGCCATTCCCAGCCCCACCGGTTTCACCGACACCATTGTGCGCTACGTCGCCGAGCGCCTGACCGAACTGGGCATCCCCTTCGAGATGACCCGCCGCGGCACCATCCGCGCCACGCTCAAGGGTCGCCGCTACAGCCCAGACCGCGCAGTCGCCGCGCACCTCGACACCATCGGCGCGATCGTCCGCGAGGTTCACGACTCCGGCCGCCTCGGCCTGGCCCCCGTCGGCTGCTGGTCGAGCCGCTTCGCCGAAGGCAGCCGCGTCAGCGTTTTCACCGATACTGGCGTGATCCGCGGCAGTGTGCTGCCACTGCTGGCCTCCGGGCATGCCTTCAACACAGCAGTGGACGAGGCCCCGGTCAGCTGGGATCACGTCGAGCTGCGCCTGGATGCCTATACCTACAGCCACGCCGAAACCTGCGCGCTGGGGGTCAACGTCGGCGACTTCGTCGCCTTCGACCCGATGCCGGAATTCACCGAAAGCGGCTATATCAGCGCTCGCCACCTCGACGACAAGGCTGGTGTCGCCGCCCTGCTGGCGTCCCTCAAGGCCATCGTCGAAAGCGGTCGCGAGCCGCCGATCGACGTACATCCGCTGTTCACCATCACCGAAGAGACCGGCTCAGGTGCGGCCGGCGCCCTGCCCTGGGACGTCAGCGAGTTTGTCGGCATCGATATTGCTCCGGCGGCCAAGGGCCAGGCCTCCAGCGAGCATGCGGTGACCGTGGCCATGCAGGATTCCGGCGGCCCTTATGATTTCCACTTGTCGCGCCATCTGCTCAAGCTGGCCGGTGAACACGAGATCCCGGTGCGCCGCGATCTGTTTCGCTACTACCACAGTGATGCCCAGTCGGCGATCGAAGCAGGTCACGACATTCGCACCGCACTCGTGGCCTTCGGTTGCGACGCCACCCACGGCTATGAGCGCACCCATATCGACAGTCTTGCGGCAATGAGCCGGCTGCTCTGCAGCTACATGCTGAGCGCGCCGGTGTTCGCCAGCGACGCCCATCACACCCAGGACTCCCTCGAACGCTTCAGTCACCAGCTGGAGCACGAAGCGCAGATGGAGAATGACACCCGCGTGCCGCCAGTCGATACCCTTGTCGGCCGTCATGCCAACGAGCGCGACAGCTGAGCCAAAGGCTTACGTGACGAGGCGCTTTCTTCCGGCAGCCAAGGCTTGCCGCTCGACGTTTAACTCGGCAAAGTTAGCTGGACAAGGACGTGCGGCACTCTGAGGCGCCATGTAGAGCCCAAGGAATCGGTACCGTCACATCGCTCTACTAATATGTGCTGCCCGCTTCCGGGCAGCACCCTGCCGGATCAGATCATGTTGCCGCGTTCATGCCTGGCTCTGCTGCTGTTTTGCCTGTCGCTTCAGGCGTGGGCGTTCGCGCCCGTGGTTCTCGATTCGCTCGACACGCGCCAGCCGCTGGGTAACGGGACCCTCTACCTGGAAGACCCGAACGGCGAGCTGCACGTCGAGGAGGTCTTGGCCCTGCCCGACGACCGCTTCCGCGAGGTCAAGGGCGGGCACGTCAATGAAGGCAAGAACACATCGACCTGGTGGCTGCAGGCGACGCTGGACAATCGCCTGGATCAGCCGCTGAGCGGTTTCATCGAGATCAACTATCCTCTGCTGGACCATATCGAGCTGTATCTGCAGTACCCCGACGGCAGCCTCAGCCAACAGCTCACCGGTGATCGCTACCCATTCGTCGACCGACCGGTGAAGGTGCGCAACTTCTGGTTTCCGGTGGAGTTGCCGCCCGGCGACACTCGGTTGCTGCTGCGCATCAAGACCACCAGCACCCTCTACGTCCCGCTGTACTTTGGCACCTACAACTCCAGTGCTGCACAGCATGAAGAGCTGAGCGGCCTGAGCGGCGCGTTCTACGGCGTGCTGTTCGCGATGTTCTGCTACAACCTGTTCCTGTTCGCTTCGCTGCGCGAGCCGGCCTATTTCTGGTACCTGATCTACACGGTCAATGTCGGGCTGTTCGCCCTGTCGTTCGACGGTTTTCTGGTCAAATGGCTGGCCGATGACGGTGGGCTGGTCGCACAGGGCATCTACGTGCTGATGTTCAGCCACTGCCTGATTGCCATCCAGTTCAGCCGGCACTTCCTGCATACCCGCGAGTTGTTCCCCGGGCTCGACCTGGTACTGCGCTGCACCTTGCTGGTGGCGCTCGGCAGCATGCTTTCCGGGTTGCTGCTGGACGTGCAGACCTGGAGCATTCTGGCCAGCATCACCGTGATCGTCACCTCGACCGGCCTGCTGCTCACCGGCGCTTTCGTCTGGCGCCGCGGCGTGCGTTACGGGGTGTACTACACCCTGGCCTGGGGCGTGCTCCTCGCTTCCTTCATCCTGGTCACCGCTGGCTCCCTGGGCTTCGAGCTGCTCGGTCTGTACGGCTCGGCGGTGGTCAAGGCCAGCGTCGCCTTCGAACTGATCACCCTGTCGATCGGCCTCGCCGACCGCATCAACCTGCTCAAGGAAGAAGGCTACCGTTCGCGCGAGGCCGCCGAGCGGGCCGCCAGCGAGAACGAGGCGAAAAGCCGCTTCCTGGCCAAGATGAGCCACGAAATTCGCACCCCGCTGAACGGCGTGCTCGGCATGCTCGAACTGCTGCGCGAGACGCCGCTGGACCGCAGCCAGCAGTTCTACCTGGACACCATCTCCAGCTCCGGCAACTCGCTGATGGCGGTGATCAACGACATCCTCGATTACGCCCGCATCGGCTCGGGCAAGCTGAGCCTCGAGGACATCGACTTCGATCTGGAGATACTGATTTCCGAAACCATCCGGCTATTCACCGCACAGGCACTGGAAAAGCAGCTGAGCCTGCACGTCGGCCTCGAGCCTGGCGTGCCGCGGCGCATTCGCGGCGACCCGACACGCCTCAAGCAGATCCTCATGAACCTGCTGAGCAATGCGCTGAAGTTCACCGAGCACGGTCACGTGGTGCTGGAGGTTTCCTGCCGCCGGACGCAAGACGGTGAGCCTCGCCTGGTGTTCTGCGTCAGCGACAGCGGCATCGGCATGCGCCAGGAAGTGCTCGAACAGCTGTTCGAATCCTTTGCCCAGGGCGACTCCAGCACGACGCGCCGCTACGGTGGCAGCGGCCTCGGGCTGGCGATCAGCAAGGAGCTGGTGGAAATGATGAACGGCCATATCGAGGTGCAGAGTACGCCGGGCCGCGGCAGTCGTTTCTGTTTCGAGATACCGCTGCATGCCGCCACGGATGGAGAAGATTCCCTGGCGCAGCTGCTCGCCGGCCGCCCCGCCCTGCTCGCGTCTCAGGATGCACAGGGCCTGGAAGCGCTGAGCCACCTGCTGCGCCGCTGGGGCATGCGCACCGAGCGATGCCAGACGCCGGAACGGCTGCCCGACTATCTCTGCGATTTCACCGCACCGCCGCTGCTGGTGCTGCTCGCGCCCTGGCCCGGTAGCCCCACCGAGTGGCTGGCGCGCTTGCGCCCGCATCTGGAGCCCAATCAGCGCGTGCTGATGCTCTATTCACCGATCCATGAGCCGCCGCCGCCCTCGCCTGGGATACGTCTCATCAGCCTGGCGTTGCCGCTGCAGAGCACGCCGCTACGCGAAGCGCTGCAGACGCTGTATGCGCAAGAGCCTCCGCTGACCGGTGAGCCTGCCTCTGCAGCCGTCGCACCTCGGCACGACGAACCGTGCATCCTCGTCGCCGAGGACAACCCGGTGAACCAGATGGTGGTGCGCGGGCTGCTCAAGAAGCGGGGCTACGCCGTGCAGCTGGCCGACAATGGCCGCCAGGCGGTCGATCTCTACCGCCGTGATCCCGCAGCGGTGCAGCTGATCCTGATGGACTGCGAGATGCCGGAACTCGACGGCTTCGAGGCCAGCCGGCAGATACGCAAGTTCGAGGCGGACCGCCAGTTACCCGCGGTGCCGATCATCGCAGTAACTGCCCATGTACTGGCCGAACATCGCCAGCGAGGCCTCGAGGCTGGAATGGACGAGTTCATTGGCAAACCGCTGGAAAGCCAACAGCTGTATGCTTGCCTGGACAACTACCTACAGGACGTCGCGTTCTAGGCCGCATCCCTCGTGGCCAGCCCGATGCCGACGAAGACGACCCATGCTCATACCCCACGACCAGCTCGAATCGGACACCCTGACCCGCCTGATCGAGGACTTCGTCACCCGTGACGGCACCGACAACGGCGACGAAACCCCGCTGGACACCCGGGTCGCGCGGGTCCGCCGCGCGCTGGACAGGGGCGAAGCCGTGATCGTCTTCGACGCTGACAGTCAGCAATGCCAGCTCGCACTGAAGCGCGACGTGCCGAAGGAATGGCTGGACTGACGCCTCAGCGCATCAGCCGAGCAACCCGCTTTCCCGCTCCCAGGCGCACCGCATGCGCATATCGCTGTGCTGCGGGCTGTGACTGCCCGTTTCGGTTTCCCAGCGAAAGGTGTGGGTGCCATTGAGTTCGGTCTCCAGATGCACCACGGCGCTGGTCCAGTAGAGCTGCTTGAGCAGCGCCTCGAAACGCTGCACCCACAGCGCCCACTCGTACTCCACTGCGCGATAGCTGGCGCCGAAATGGATCACCTGGGTCTGGTACAAGCCCAGGTCCTCGTCACGGCAGAAGGAAAACATCTCGCGGCCGATGAACGGCCAGGCCTCACCCTGCGGCAACGCCTGCACGGCGGCGAGATTGTGCGCCCGGCGCTGGCGGCACTGCTCGAGGTCGGCGGACGGCCAATCGCGGATACAGCCATAAACGATGGATTCAGACTCCAAGCAGAACTCCGGCGCGCTAGGTTGGGACAGGGACGGCGAGCTTTCTAGCACAGCATGGCGAGCCGGTCATCCGCGGCACGGCAAGCGGTGACGCAGGCCACAGCAGGACCACTCAGCGCTCGACATGGCGCGGCCGCAGGCGCATCGCGAGCAGCGACATGCACGCCGCCATGCCGGTCAGCACCAGGAACGGCATGCGGTAGTCCCCGGCCAGATCGCGGCCGAGTCCGGCCAGCACCGGGGTCAGGCAGGCCAGGCAGTAGCCGGTGCAAAGCATCATCGCGGTGAGCCGACTGACGGCCAGCGGCGTACCGGCTTCGTACATCGGCGAGATCAGCGCCAGGGAAAAGGTGCCATTGAGTGCAACGCCCAGCAGCATGCAGACCACCAACGGCTGCCAGCCGGGTCGCAGCGCGATCAGCGCCAGGCACAGCGTCGCCAGCACACCGCAGGTCGCCATGATGCGATGACGGTTGCCCAGGCGCTGCGCCAGCCAGGGCATGGCGAAGGCGCTCGGCAGGCCGATGAGCATGAAGCCACTGAAGAACGCATTGCTTTGCAGCAGGCTGTAGCCCACCTCGTGATAACGCGCCACCAGCCAGGTGGCCAGCGCATAGAACAGCCCGGCCTGCAGCGCGAAATAGATGCTCAGCAGCCAGGCCCGCGGCTCCTTCCAGGGCAGGCCGGCAGCGCTTTCACTGGCGGCTTCCGGCTGATTGGGCAGACGCAGCCAGATCAGCAGCGCCGTCACTGCCGGCAGCGCCCAGATCGCCAGGCCAGCCGTCCACCGCTCGCCCAGCACCTGGGCCGCAGGCGCCGTCAGCACCACGCCGAGGGTCCCGCCCACCGCCATGCTCAGCGAGTACCAGGCAGCGACCTTGCCCATGCGTTCGAGGAAGTAGCGTTTGATGAAGCCGGACAGCAGCGGACCGGCAACGGCGATGCCGGCACCGACCAGGCCGGCAGTGACGATCAGCAACACGGCATTGTGGCCGAATAGACGCAGCACCAGTGCCGCGGCGATCAGGCCAAGACACAGGGCAATGCTGCGCTCCAGCCCGAAGCGCACCGCCAGCCGCGGTGCCAGCGGCGCCAGCAGGCCCATCAGCAATACCGGCAAGGCAGTGGTCAGGCTGATCAGGCCACGGGACAGGGCCAGCTCTTCGGCGATGCGTTCGATCAGCGGGGCGAAGGAGGTGATGCCAGGGCGCAGGTTGATCGCTGCCAGCACCAAGGCCAGCATCAACAGTCCGCGGGAGGAGAAATTCACAAGCGTTCCATAGGGTTACGGTACGAAACCGGACAGGCAACCCTACTCCCGACCCTCTCTGGAGGCAACCACAGCGGCCGGGCGGTTTCAGACAGCCTTGCTCTTGGCCCGCTTCTTTTCGGCGAGCAGCGCCATCTCGTCATAAATCGCCTGCGGATTCTGCTGCTTGACCTTCCAGGCCATGCGTCCTTCGTCGTGCGGCAGGATCATGAACTCGCCCTTGGCAACCTGCTGATGGATGTAGTCAGCGATGTCCGCCGCGGTGATTGGCGAGGATTCCAGCAACTTGCCGATCTGCGCCTTGACGTTCGGCGTCGGCCCGCGGAAGGAGTCCAGCAGGTTGGTCTGGAAGAACGAAGGGCAGACCACATGCACGCCGACCTCGGCCTGGCGCAGCTCGACTAGCAGGCTTTCCGAGAGCGCCACCACGCCGGCTTTGGCCACGTTGTAGTTGCTCATGCCCGGCGCCTGCATCAGCGCCGCCATGGAGGCGATGTTGATGATCTTGCCCTTGCTCTTCTGCACCAGCGGAAGGAACGCCTTGCAGCCCTTGACCACGCCCATCAGGTTGATCGCGATCTGCCAGTCCCAGTCCTCCAGCGACAGCTCGTCGAAGAAGCCGCCCGATGCCACGCCGGCGTTGTTGACCACGATATCGATGCCGCCGAGCTTCTCCTCGCAGGCCTGGGCGAAGGCGATCAGCTGGCTGTAGTCACGCACGTCACAGCGCATGGTGAAGCCATCGCCACCCGCCTCGCGAACCATTTTCAGGGTTTCCGTCAAACCAGCTACATTGACGTCGGAAAGCGCCAGCTGCCAGCCATCACGTGCCCAGCGCAGGGCGATTTCCCGCCCGAGTCCAGAACCGGCGCCTGTGATCATCATGCGATTGTGCATCGTTCTACTGCCTTTTGTTGTTCGGGTAGTGGCAGCGAGTCTAGCGAATGCACGAGGGCGCACTGGCATCCATCAGATTGATGAATGCCCCTTGCAAACCCTTGGCTCATGGGGCTGACCGCGCGGTTCCAGGCAGGCACTATGGGCGCAGGATGGGGCTGTTGCAGCCCTCGAGTCTTCACCGAGAACGAAAAAGGGCAGCCCGAGGGCTGCCCTTTTCCTACTAGCGTTCGCCTTAGTGAGCGACGGCGCCGGTTGCGCCCAGACCAGTCTGCGAGCGGACGAACTGGGCGAAGAAGCGCTCGCGCTCCTCCCCTGCCCGCTTGGACTTATCGGTGACCGAGAAGAACCAGATGCCGACGAAGGCGGCGACCATGGAGAACAGCGCCGGGTACTTGTAGGGGAAGATCGCCTCGGCATAACCGAACACGTCGACCCATACGGTCGGGCTGATAATGGTCAGCACCAGCGCAGTGATCAGACCCAGCGCACCGCCGAACAGCGCCCCTCGGGTGCTCAGTCCCTTCCAGTACATGGAAAGGAACAACACCGGGAAGTTGCAGCTGGCGGCGATGGAGAACGCCAGGCCGACCATGAAGGCGATGTTCTGCTTCTCGAAGATGATGCCGAGCAGGATCGCCACCACGCCCAGGGTCAGGGTGGTCAGCTTGGTCACACGCATCTCGTCCTCTTCCCGCGCCTTGCCCTGCTTGATCACGCAGGCATAGAGGTCATGGGAAACCGCCGAGGCACCAGCCAGGGTCAGGCCGGCCACTACCGCGAGGATGGTGGCGAAGGCGACCGCGGAGATGAAGCCGAGGAACAGGTTGCCGCCCACGGCGCTGGCCAGGTGGATGGCGACCATGTTGGTGCCGCCGACGATGGCACCGGTCACGTCCTTGAAGTCCGGGTTGGTGCTGACCAGCAGGATCGCGCCGAAGCCGATGATGAAGGTCAGGATGTAGAAGTAGCCGATGAAGCCGGTGGCGTAGAACACGCTCTTGCGCGCTTCCTTGGCGTCGGACACGGTGAAGAAGCGCATCAGGATGTGCGGCAGGCCGGCGGTACCGAACATCAGCGCCAGGCCCAGGGAGATCGCCGAGATCGGGTCGGAGACCAGGCCGCCCGGGCTCATGATCTGCGCGCCCTTGTCGTGAATCTTCACCGCCTCGGCGAACAGGCTGCCAAAATCGAAGCCGACCGTCTTCATCACCATGATGGCCATGAAACTGGCGCCCGACAGCAGCAGCACCGCCTTGATGATCTGTACCCAGGTGGTCGCCAGCATACCGCCGAACAGCACGTACATGACCATCAGCACACCGACCAGCACCACAGCCACGTAGTAGTCCAGGCCGAACAGCAGCTGGATCAGCTTGCCGGCACCGACCATCTGCGCGATCAGGTAGAAGGCCACCACGATCAGCGAGCCGAATGCCGAGAGCAGACGGATCTGCGTCTGGCCGAGGCGATAGGACGCCACGTCGGAGAAGGTGAACTTGCCCAGGTTGCGCAGGCGTTCAGCCATCAGGAACAGGATGATCGGCCAACCGACGAGGAAGCCGATGGAGTAGATCAGGCCGTCATAGCCGCTGGTGTAGACCAGCGCGGAGATGCCCAGGAAGGACGCCGCCGACATGAAGTCGCCGGCAATTGCCAAACCATTCTGGAAGCCGGTGATGCTGCCGCCGGCGGTGTAGTAGTCAGCGGTCGAGGTGTTGCGCTTGGCCGCCCACTTGGTGATGCCCATGGTGAACACGATGAACACCACGAACATGATGATGGCGGTGTAGTTGGTGGCCTGTTTCTGGACTTCGCCGGTAATGGCATCGGCGAGCAGCGCGGGCGAGACTGCCAACAGCAGGGCAGTCATCAGGAAACGCAGGATCATTATTTCTGTGCCTCGTTGAGGATTTCCTGGTTGATGCGATCGAACTCACCGTTGGCACGCTGCACATAGACACCGGTCAGGATGAACGCCATGAAGATCACTCCGACGCCCACCGGAATGCCCCAGGTGGTCACGGTATTGGCGGACAGCGGAATGCCGAGGATCTTCGGCTCGAAGGCGATCAACAGGATGAACGCCAGGTAGGCGCTGAGCATGACGGCCGACAGCAGCCAGGCGAAACGCCCGCGCTTGGCCACCAGCTCCTGGAAACGCGGATTGGCATATATCTGCCGGTAAACATTTTCATTGTGCATTGGAATCTGTCTCCACGGTCGCTACCCCCCGGTGGGAGCAGGGGCGGCTACTTTAGGCGTGGGTCGGGCGAACGCCACCCGACTTTGGTCTGAATGCGGCTTGCGAAAGGCCCGACATAGAGCCCTCGAACCGCGCGAATAGGCGCCTGGCAACAATTCCAAACACAAATAGTGTGGCGCTATGTCGCACATGCAGAACGTTGATTTCAGACATTGCTCGACCTGGACCAGACTCTCCTTGTCGCGAGAACGATTCTCGACTGCACAAGGAGACAGGCCATGCTCAAGACCGTGACGTTCACCCTGATGCATTTCTGCATCGCCTTTTCGGTGACCTACGCGCTGACCGGCAGCATCGCCATCGGCGGACTGGTCGCCGCCATCGAGCCGCTGTGCAATTCAGTAGGTTTCTACTTCCACGAGAAGGTCTGGCAGCGATTCGAACGCAGTAGACGCAGCGCAGCGATTCCTAAGCATGCCTGGCTGCATCATCAGGCGTGATGACCGCGGCAGACGAGCCACTTAGCCCGGCGGTTCGCCAGCGACCGTCGGTCGTCGACATTTTCCATTCCCGCACAAGGGATCGAATTCCCCGCGCTGCTGCCATAGTGATGTTGGCTTGCTCTGCGCTGCCAATGCAGTTCTGATGGGACAGGCGGCACGATGCATCGGTTGCCGCCTCGCTACAGGCCGCGATGGCCTGGCTACGGAGATACACCATGCAGCTGTTGTTGTGCCTGACCACCCTGCTCGCTCTGATCGTTACGCCGCTGCATGCGGCCGATCTCAGCGTCGAAGAGTACGGCTACCCCCTGGGCAACCCTTTCGAGGCGACCATCGCCGGCACGCCGAGCGCATTGCGCGCAGAGGTTCCCAGTGACGACGCCATCGACCAGGCTGACTACAGCCTGCGTCTGCGGCCGGAGCGCGAATTCACCCTGCCGGACAACTTCTGGCCGGTCAAACAGCTGCGCTATCGCCTGGCACGCCAGCGCGGGCCGGCGCCGCTGATCTTCATCATTTCCGGCACCGGTGCGCATTACTCGGCGGGCAAGACCGAGGCCCTCAAGCGGCTGTTCTACGGCGCCGGCTACCACGTGGTGCAGCTGTCTTCACCGACCAGCTACGACTTCATGTCCGCTGCCTCGCGCTATGCCACACCGGGCATCAGTGCCGACGATGCCAAGGATCTCTATCGGGTCATGCAGGCCATTCGCGCCAGGCACCATAAGCTGCCGGTCACCGAGTTCCACCTCACCGGCTACAGCCTCGGCGCGCTGAACGCCGCGTTCGTCAGCCAGCTGGACGAAACCCGCCGCAGCTTCAACTTCAAGCGCGTGCTGCTGCTCAACCCGCCGGTGAACCTCTACACCTCGGTCGGCAACCTGGACAAATTGGTGCAGACCCGCGTCGAAGGCATCGACGACCACACCACCTTCTATGAGGTGGTGCTGGAAAAGCTCACCCGCTACTACCAGCAGCGCGGCTACATCGACCTCGACGAGGCGATGCTCTACGACTTCCAGCAGTCGGCGCTGAAGCTCAGCGACGAGCAGATGGCCATGCTGATCGGCTCGGTGTTCCGTTTTTCCGCCGCCGACATCAACTTCACCTCGGACCTGATCAACCGTCGCGGGCTGATCGTGCCGCAGGACTATCCGATCAACGAGGGCACGCGTCTGGAGCCATTCTTCAAGCGCGCCCTGCTCTGCGATTTCGACTGCTACATCACTGAGCAGCTGATCCCCATGTGGCGGGCGCAGCACGACGGCGGCAGCCTGCCGCAGCTGATCCAGCAGGTCAGCCTTTACGCCCTCGAGGATTATCTGCGCCAGAGCCTGAAGATCGCGGTCATGCACAATGCAGACGACCTGATCCTCGGTGCCGGTGATATCGGCTTCCTGCGCCGCACCTTCGGCGACCGTCTGACGCTGTACCCGCGCGGCGGCCACTGCGGCAATCTCACCTACCGCGTCAACGCCCGACACATGCTGGAGTTCTTCCGTGGCTAAAGGAATGCTGTTGCCACTGCTGCTGCTCAGTGGTCTGGCCTTCGCCGACACACCGGCGGTCGACGAGGATGGTTTCACCCATCCGTTACGCAACCTGGAGTTCAATCCGGGGCTGGACCAACGTGAGTTCGAGCGCGCTACCTTTCAGGCGCTGGACGTCTACGACCCGTTCGAATCGGTCAACCGGCGCATCTACCACTTCAACTACCGGCTCGATCAATGGGTGATGCTGCCGGTGGTGCGAGGCTATCGCTATGTCACGCCGCAACCGGTGCGCACCGGCGTGAGCAACTTCTTCGCCAACCTCGGGGAGATTCCGACGCTGTTCAACAGCGTCGCGCAGCTCAAGGGACAGCGTGCGGCGAATGCCACCGCCCGCTTTCTGTTCAACAGCATTCTGGGCGTCGGCGGACTCTGGGACCCGGCCACGCGCATGGGTCTGGTGCGCCAGAGCGAGGACTTCGGCCAGACACTCGGGTATTGGGGCGTTCCCCAGGGGCCCTACCTGATCATTCCGGCTCTCGGCCCCTCCAACCTGCGCGATGCCACCGGCCGCGTCACCGATTTCGCCGTCGAGCGACAGGTCGATTTCCTCCAGTACGCCGAGACCACCGGTGGCGAGTTGAGCCTGACCGCGTTGCGCGCCATCAACGCCCGCCACGTCACCAGCTTCCGTTACGGCCAGCTCAACTCGCCGTTCGAGTACGAGAAGGTGCGCTATGTGTATAGCCGTGCGCGGGATCTGATGGTGGAGGAATGATCCAACTAATTGATTGGTTATAGCGATAATGCGCAACCGTTAATCGAAGCCGTACGTTTACGCTGGAGACATTCCAGACCGAGAGGCATTCGATATGTCCCAGCGTGAAATCCTTTCCATCACCACCGGCCGCCCGACTTCCGATGGCGCCGGCGTCAGTCTCACGCGCGTATTTGGCGGCGCCGCGCCGGAACGCTTCGATCCGTTCCTGATGCTCGACGAGTTCGGCTCCAACGATCCCGACGAGTACATCGCCGGCTTTCCGCCACATCCGCACCGCGGCTTCGAAACCATCACCTATATGCTCGAGGGGCGCATGCGTCACGAGGATCACATGGGCAATGTCGGGCGGCTGGAAAGTGGCGGCGTGCAGTGGATGACCGCAGCGCGCGGTGTAATCCACAGCGAAATGCCGGAGCAGGAGCAAGGCCTCATGCGCGGCTTCCAGCTGTGGCTGAACCTGCCCGCCCACGCCAAGCTCGGCGAGCCGGGCTACCGTGACTTCGCACCGGCGGAAATTCCACAGCTGACGCTGCCAGGTGGCGTACAGGCGAAAGTCATCGCCGGCACGCTGAAGGGCGACGGCATCGAGCAGCCGGGCGTCGTGCAGCGTCCGGATACCGAGCCGCAGCTTTTTGATCTGCATCTGCCGGCCGGTAGCGGTCTCAGCCCGCAGGTGCCGGAAGGCCATCGGCTGCTGCTTTACGTCTACGAGGGTGCGCTGCGCGTTGGCGAACAAACGTTGGCCAAGGGTCAGCTGGCGCGCCTGTCCGAGCATGGCGAGCTGCGGTTGCACAGCGGGTCGGACACGCGAGTGCTGCTATTGGCCGGACGCCCCTTGGGCGAACCCATCGTGCAGTACGGCCCTTTCGTGATGAACAGCCGCGAGGAGATCGAGCAGGCGCTGCGAGATTTCCGCGATGGAAGTTTGGCGTGACCGATATGGTGGGCCAAGGCCCGCCCCGCCGAGTCCCGCCATCGAAGCACTGCCGGTGAGGCGAAACGCCAACTACGCTGCCTTGCGCTTCTTTTTCTTGTACAGCCCCGGCTCGCCGTCCGGCCGGGTCTTGAAGCGCCGGTGCGCCCAGAGATACTGCTCAGGCAGGGCGCTGACGGCCTCCTCGACCCACTGATTGATGCGCAGACAATCGGCCTCCTCGCTCTCGCCAGGGAAATCCTCCAGCGGTGGATGGATCACCAGCCGATAACCTGAACCATCCGCCAGGCGCTCCTGCGTGAACGGTACGACCTTGGCCCTGCCTAGCCGAGCGAACTTGGTGGTGGCGGTCACCGTGGCGGCCTGGATACCGAACAGCGGTACGAACAGACTCTGCTTGCGGCCATAGTCCTGATCCGGCGCGTACCAGATGGCGCGGCCGGCACGCAGCACCTTGAGCATGGCCCGCACGTCTTCCCGCTCGATGGCGGTGGCGTCGCGGTTGTGCCGCTCGCGTCCGCGGCGCTGTACATAGTCGAACAGCGGATTCTTGTGCTCGCGGTACATGCCATCGATGGTGTGGCGCTGACCGAGCAATGCGGCGCCGATTTCCAGCGTAGTGAAATGCAGCGCCATCAGGATCACCCCCTGCCCGGCCGCCTGGGCCTGCTGCAGATGCTCCAGTCCCTCGATCTTTGCCAGCCGCTGCAGGCGCGCCTGCGGCCACCACCAGCTCATCGCCATCTCGAAGAAAGCAATGCCGGTGGACGCGAAGTTCTCGCGCAACAGGCGTTCACGCTGCGCCTGGCTGAGTTCGGGAAAGCACAGCTCCAGATTACGTCGCGCGATATAGCGCCGGGAACCGGCGAATCGGAACATCAACGCGCCGAGCCCACGGCCCAGTTGCAGCAAGAGCGGATACGGCAACTGCACCAGCAGCCAGAGCAGTCCAAGCCCCAGCCACAGCGGCCAGAAGCGCGGATGCAGGAAGTACGCACGAAACTGAGGACGGTCCATGAATAGCTCGACAACCGATGAAGCGACGCATTCTAGCGGCAAACGCCGTGGTTGACCGAGCCTCGGCGCACCAGCGATCGTCCGGGACACACGCGGCGGGTTGCAGGCAGCGGCACAGCTCGTTATAAGTCCTCGCCATTTACCGCAGCAGGCAGACCATGAGCCAAGCCGACCTCCCCGACCTGACCCCAGCCTTCCAGCTCAAGGGCAGCATGCTCGCCATCACCGTGCTGGAGCTGGCTAGCAACGACATCGAACGCCTCGACGAGCAGCTCGCGGCCAAGGTCGAGCAGGCCCCAGACTTTTTCAACAATACGCCGCTGGTCTTGGCACTGGACAAGTTGCCCGAGGCGGCGCGGGAAATCGACATCAAGGCATTGGTCGCACTCTGCCGCAAGCATCGGTTGCGCACCCTGGCCCTGCGCGCCAGCGAGCCGGCGCATATCGAAGCAGCGGCGGCGCTGGATCTACCGGTGTTGCCGCCTTCGGGGGCTCGCGAGCGCCAGGTCGACCTGGCATCGAAGGCACCGGCTAAGCCAGCCGAACCGGTCTACCGCCCGACCCGCGTGGTCACCACGCCCATCCGCGGCGGCCAGCAGGTCTATGCACAGGGCGGCGACCTCATCGTACTGGCGCCGGTAAGCCCCGGTGCGGAACTTCTCGCCGATGGCAACATCCATGTCTACGGTCCGCTTCGCGGTCGCGCCCTGGCAGGCATAAAGGGCGATACTTCGGCGCGGATCTTCTGCCAGCAGCTCGCAGCGGAAATGGTCTCCATCGCCGGCCAATACAAGGTCGCCGAGGACCTGCGACGCGATCCTCTCTGGGCTGAAGCGGTACGCATCGGCCTCTCCGGCGACGTGTTGAACATCACCCGCCTTTAACGGATACTGCCGCGAATTTTCAAGGACCAAACGGGCAATCCTGACGCCAAAACCGGCGGAAGGTCCCGATTTTTCAATTTTTAGGGTGAATCACCTTGGCCAAGATCATCGTAGTCACTTCCGGCAAAGGTGGCGTTGGTAAAACCACCACCAGCGCCGCCATCGGTACCGGCCTCGCTCTGCGCGGCCACAAGACTGTCATCGTCGACTTCGACGTCGGTCTGCGGAACCTCGACTTGATCATGGGCTGCGAGCGCCGGGTGGTTTACGACTTCGTCAACGTCATCAACGGCGACGCCACCCTGACTCAGGCGCTGATCAAGGACAAGCGTCTGGAGAACCTCTACGTGCTGGCCGCCAGCCAGACGCGTGACAAGGACGCCCTGACCCAGGAAGGCGTCGGCAAGGTGATCGACGAGCTGGGCAAGAACTTCGAATACGTCATCTGCGACTCCCCGGCGGGCATCGAGAAAGGCGCGCATCTGGCCATGTACTTCGCCGACGAAGCTATCGTCGTGACCAACCCGGAAGTCTCCTCGGTACGCGACTCCGACCGCATGCTCGGCCTGCTGGCCAGCAAGTCGCGTCGCGCCGAAAACGGCGAAGAGCCGATCAAGGAGCACCTGCTGCTGACCCGCTACAACCCTGAGCGCGTCACCAAGGGCGAGATGCTCGGCGTCGAAGACGTCGAGGAAATCCTCTCCATCCGCCTGCTGGGCGTGATCCCCGAGTCGCAGGCTGTGCTCAAGGCGTCCAACCAGGGCATCCCGGTGATCCTCGATGACCAGAGCGATGCCGGCCAGGCCTACAGCGACGCGGTGGATCGCCTGCTGGGCAAGGAAGTGGCGCACCGCTTCCTCGACGTCAAGAAGCCTGGCTTCCTGCAACGACTTTTCGGAGGCCGCGAATGAACCTCTTCGACTTCTTCCGTGAACGCAAGAAGAAGGAAACACCGGCCGCCATTGCCAAGGAACGCCTGCAGATCATCGTCGCCCACGAACGCGGCCAGCGCACCGAGCCGGACTACCTGCCGGCGCTGCAGAAGGAGCTGGTCGAAGTGATCCGTAAGTACGTCAACATCGACAGCGATCAGGTTCAGGTGGCCCTCGAGGATCAGGGCAGCTGCTCGATTCTCGAATTGAACATTACCCTGCCGGATCGCTGAGCGGCACGGCGTACAGAAGCGGCGGCCCACGGGTCGCCGTCTTCGTTTGTGGGAAGAACAATGCCTCTTAGCACCATCCAGATCATTCACCAGGACGCCGCCCTGCTGGTGATCAACAAGCCGACCCTGCTGCTCTCCGTGCCAGGGCGGGCCGAAGACAATCGCGACTGCCTGGTGACCCGCCTGCAGGAGAACGGCTACCCCGAAGCCCGCATCGTGCATCGCCTGGACTGGGAAACCTCCGGGCTCATCGTGCTCGCCCGCGACGCCGATACGCACCGCGAGCTGTCCCGTCAGTTTCATGACCGCGAAACGGAAAAGGCCTATACCGCGCTGTGCTGGGGCCAGCCGGAGCAGGACAGTGGCAGCATCGACCTGCCGCTGCGCTACGATCCGCCGACTAAACCGCGCCACGTCGTCGATCACGAGCTCGGCAAGCACGCACTGACCTTCTGGCGCGTGCTTGAACGCTGCGGCGACTACAGCCGCGTCGAGCTGACCCCCATCACCGGCCGCTCCCACCAGCTGCGAGTGCACATGCTGTCGATCGGCCATCCGCTGCTCGGCGACCGGCTTTACGCGCATGAACAGGCGCTGCATGCGCATGAGCGGCTGTGCCTGCACGCCAGCATGCTTACCCTGACTCATCCGCAGACAGGCGAGCGCCTGCGCTTCGAGTGTCCCGCGCCGTTCTAGAAGCGATCCACTACACCTGCGAGCCAGACACTGCGCTTATTACCGGCAGGTGAATGCGATAGACTTCGTGACCTTGCAGTCTGGAGTCCGAAATGCGCAAAGCTCTCAACCAAGGCCTGATCGAGTACCTCCAGGCATCGCCCACCCCGTTCCATGCCACCCAAAATCTCGCCCAGGCGCTGCAGGCGGCCGGCTACCGTGCGCTGGATGAGCGCGAGGTCTGGCACACCGAACCTGGTGGACGCTACTACGTCACCCGTAACGATTCGGCCATCGTGGCGTTTCAGCTGGGCAGCAAATCGCTGGTCGAGCACGGCCTGCGTCTGGTCGGAGCCCACACCGACAGCCCCTGTCTGCGTGTGAAGCCACAGCCGGAACTGCAGCGCCAGGGTTTCTGGCAAGTAGGAGTCGAAGTCTACGGCGGCGCCCTGCTGGCCCCCTGGTTCGACCGCGATCTGTCCCTGGCCGGACGGGTGACCTACAGCCGGGATGGTCGCATCGAGAGCCAGCTGATCGATTTCAAGCTGCCGATCGCAACGATCCCCAACCTGGCAATTCACCTCAACCGGGAAGCCAATCAGGGTTGGGCGATCAACGCGCAAAATGAGCTACCGCCGATCCTCGCGCAGATTGCCAGCCAGGAAAGCCCGGACTTCCGTGCACTGCTCGCCGATCAGCTTGGCCGTGAGCATGGGCTGGTCGCCGATGTGGTGCTGGATTTCGAACTGAGTTTCTACGACACCCAGAGCGCCGCGGTCATCGGCCTGCATGGGGATTTCATCGCGGGGGCACGGCTGGACAACCTGCTGTCGTGCTTTGCCGGCTTGCAGGCCCTGCTCGCGGCCGAGCGCGAACATACCTGCGTGCTGGTCTGCACCGACCACGAGGAAGTCGGCTCCACTTCCATGTGCGGCGCGGACGGTCCGTTCCTGCAGCAGGTACTGCGTCGCCTGTTACCGGACGAGGACGATTTCCAGCGTGCGGTCAGCCATTCGCTGCTGATCTCCGCGGACAATGCCCACGCGGTTCACCCGAACTATGCGGACAAGCACGACGGCAATCACGGGCCGAAGCTTAACGCCGGCCCGGTGATCAAGGTGAACAACAACCAGCGCTACGCCACCAGCAGCGAAACCGCCGGGTTCTTCCGTCATCTCTGTCTGGAAAACGAAGTGCCGGTGCAGAGCTTCGTCACTCGCAGCGACATGGGCTGTGGCTCTACGATCGGCCCGATCACCGCCAGCCAGCTGGGCGTGCGCACCGTCGACATCGGCCTGCCGACCTTCGCCATGCATTCGATTCGCGAGCTCGCAGGAAGCCAGGACCTGGCGCACCTGGTCAAGGTGCTGACCGCTTTCTTTGCGAGCAGCCAGCTGCCTTGAGCCTTCCCGGCAAGGCCCGCGATCGCCGCGAGCCTGCCGGAGTACTCGGTCAGGACAGCGCGCTGTCGACCACCAGGGCCAGCTTGCCGGACACGGTATTGCTGGCCAGCGCGTCGAATGCGGCCTCGACATCGCCAATGGCGAAGGTTCGCTCCAGGCGCGGCGACAGCTTGCCCTGGGTGAATAGCGGCCAGACCTTCTCTTCCATCTCCGCCAGCAAGCCGGCCTTGTAGTCGGCGTCGCGGCTGCGCAGGGTGGAACCGATCAGCTGGATACGCTTGGCCAGCAGCCCCGCCAGGTCCATCTCGGCCTTGCGCCCGCCCATCAGGCCAATCATCACCCAGCGTCCATCCATCGCCAGCAGCTGCATGTTCAGCGCGGCGTACTTGGCGCCGACCGGATCGAGGATCATGTCGAACGGGCCGAAGTCACGCAACGCCTCCAGCGAATCACCACGCAGCACGCCGCCCTGCGCGCCCAGCGACTCGCAGTAGGCCAGACGCTCGGCCGAGCCGACGCTGACCCAGCAGGGATTGCCGAATGCCTTGCACAGCTGTATAGCCGCCGAGCCGACACCACTGGCGCCGGCATGCAGCAGTACCTTGTCCCCAGCCAGCAACGCGCCGAGGCGGTAAAGATTGAGCCAGGCGGTGGCGTACACCTCCGGAACCGCGGCCGCTTCGTGCAGCGACATGCCTTCCGGCACCGGCAGCACGTGGCGGGCATCGACGACCACTTCTTCGGCCATGCCACCGCCGGCCAGCAGGGTGCAGACACGATCGCCCACCTTCCAGCGACTGCGTCCGTTAACCTCGGCGATCACGCCGGCACACTCCAGCCCGAGTATGTCGGTTACACCTGCAGGCGGTGGGTAATGTCCGGCACGCTGCAGCAGGTCGGCCCGGTTCAGCCCAGCGGCGGCCACGCGAATGCGCACCTCGCCCTCGCTGCAGCTCGGGGCTGGTCGCTCTGCCCACTCCAGATGACCCTCGATACCTTGCAATGCCTTCATGCTGCCTCCATAGTGGTTCCTATCTATGCCCACCCGACCGATCACTCGCTGGCCTTCTTTTGACCACCTGTACCATCGGGCTCGTGCTTTCCACCGCCGGACGGAAAACCGAACCGGCGCTTACTGTAGATGGCCTAATATGCGTTATTCCCTTGCATCTCGTCGCCCCCACGCCATGAAACGTACGTTGACCTGCACCGTTCTCGCCGTTCTCTTCGGCCTTCAAGCATCCCTGGCGATGGCCAAAGCGGTCAGTACGCCAGAGAGCTGGGAGTACTTGCAACCCGACCGCGACCAGGTGATCGCCAGCCTCAACGTCGTCGAGTTGCTCAAGCGCCACCACTACAACAAGCCACCGCTGAACGATGCACGCTCGGCGAAGATTTTTGACAGCTACATCCAGATGCTCGATCCATCGCGTAGCTACTTCCTGGCATCCGACCTCGAGGAGTTCGGCAAGTGGCGCAGCCAGTTCGATGACTTTCTCAAGCGCGGCAATCTCGAGCCAGGATTCACGATCTATAAGCGCCATCTCGAGCGCCTGCAGAATCGTCTGAACTACGCGCTTAGCCTGCTCGACAAGGGCGTCGACCACTTCGACTTCACCATCGACGAAGAGCTGCTAGTCGATCGGGAGAAGGCCGCCTGGGCCAAGGATGCGGCCGCGCTCGACGATCTCTGGCGCAAGCGGGTCAAGGACGAAGTGCTGCGCCTGAAGATCGCCGGCAAAGAGCCCAAGGCTATCGAGGAGCTGCTGACCAAGCGCTACAAGAATCAGCTAGCGCGTCTCAACCAGACGCGCGGTGAAGACGTGTTCCAGACCTACATCAACGCCTTCGCCCAGTCCTATGATCCGCACACGCAGTACCTGTCGCCGGACAACGCCGAGAATTTCGACATCAATATGAGCCTGTCGCTGGAAGGCATCGGCGCGGTGCTGCAAAGCGACAATGAACACGTCAAGATCGTACGCCTGGTGCCGGCCGGCCCGGCAGAAAAGAGCAAGCAGCTTGCCCCAGCCGACAAGATCATCGGCGTCGCTCAGGGCGAAGACGAGATGATCGATGTCATCGGCTGGCGTCTGGATGAGGTGGTCAAGCTGATCCGTGGCCCGAAGGGCTCGGTCGTCCGCCTGGAGGTGATTCCGGCGAGCAACGCTCCTAACGATCAGAACAGCAAGGTTGTCGCCATTACTCGCGAGGCGGTGAAGCTCGAAGAACAGGCGGCGAAGAAGTCGGTGTTGAACCTCGCGCATCAGGGCCAGAACTTCAAGCTCGGCGTGATCGAGATTCCCGCGTTCTACCTCGACTTCAAGGCGCTGCGTGCCGGCGATCAGAATTACAAGAGCACGACGCGCGATGTGAAGAAGTTGCTGTCCGAGCTGGAAGCGGAAAAGGTCGACGGCGTGGTGATCGACTTGCGCAACAACGGCGGCGGCTCGCTGCAGGAAGCCACCGAGCTCACCGGCCTGTTCATCGACCAGGGTCCGACGGTGTTGGTGCGCAACAGCGACGGGCGTGTCGACGTGCTGGCCGACGAGCAGACCGGCGCATTCTACAAAGGGCCGTTGGCCGTGCTGGTGAATCGCCTGTCGGCATCTGCATCCGAGATTTTCGCCGGTGCCATGCAGGACTATCACCGCGCACTGATTCTCGGCGGTCAGACGTTCGGCAAGGGCACCGTGCAAACCATCCAGCCGCTGAACCATGGCGAACTGAAGCTCACCCTGGCCAAGTTCTACCGCGTATCCGGGCAGAGCACCCAGCATCAGGGGGTGATCCCGGACATCGCCTATCCAGCCGATGTCGACACCAAGGAAATCGGAGAAAGTGCACTGCCGGAAGCGCTGCCATGGGACAGCATTCGTGCGGCGATCAACCCGGAAATGAATCCGTTCAAGCCGTTCCTCGCCGAGCTCAAGGCGCGCCATGAAGCACGTACCGGAGAGAATCCGGACTTCGTCTTTACCCGCGACCGCCTTGCATTAGCGCAAGAGCTAATGCACGAAACCACTGTCAGCCTCAACGAGGAAAAGCGTCGCGCGCAGCAGGCGGATATCGAAAAGCGTCAGCTGGCCTTGGAAAATGCGCTGCGTCTGGCCAAGGGCGAAGAGCCGCTAGCCAAGCTTGAAAGCGAAGACGAAAACACAGCGCCCCATGACGACATGGACAAACCCAAGCCCGAGGACGACGCCTACCTTTCCGAAAGCGGGCGCATCCTGCTCGACTATCTCGGCCTGAGTTCGGCCATGGCCAAGCACTGACCAACAGCCTCGATGTCATCAAACTGACATGACGCAAGCGTGAAATGAAAGGGCCACCATCGTGGCCCTTCTTTTTTCCATCCAGAGAACGCCATGACAGTCACCGAGCAGTTGAGCTCGTTGGGACATATCCTTGCTCACGGGGACATCGCCACCCTTTTTCAGCCGATCGTTTCGCTCTCGGAGCGGCGCATTCTTGGTTATGAGGCGCTCAGCCGCGGCCCTTCCAACGGTCCGCTGCACTCGCCTATCAACCTGCTCGCCACTGCCCGCCATGCCGGGCGGCTGAATGAGCTGGAAATGACCTGCCGGGAAACGGCCTGCCGACGCTACAGCCAGGGAGCGCTGCGCGGCAAACTCTTCCTCAACGCTTCACCAGAAACTTTGCTCGAAGCCAGTCACAAGCCTGGACGTACGCTCGAACTGCTACAGACTTACGGCATCCCGGCGGACAAGGTGGTCATCGAGCTGACCGAACAGGCCCCCGCCGATGATCTCGAATTGCTGGACAAGGCGCTTCATCACTATCGCTCGATGGGCTTCAGCATTGCCCTGGACGATCTTGGCGCAGGCTACTCCAGCTTGCGGCTGTGGTCTCAGCTGCGCCCCGACTACGTGAAGATCGATCGTTATTTCATCGACGGCATCCACCTCGACCCGGTAAAACGCGAGTTCGTCGAATCGATACTGAAGATCGCCCGCGCCGCGCGCGCTCAGGTCATCGCCGAGGGCATCGAGCTTCGTGAGGAGCTGGCCGTGCTGGCCAGCATGGGTATCGACCTGGTGCAGGGCTATCTGCTCGGCCGTCCGCAGGAGCTGCCGGCCCAGGACATCGAAGAAGTCCTGCCCTCGGCGGAAGCGCAGCACACGGGCTTCAGCGACGAGACCTGCGACCTGTCCGCCCTGCTTATGCGTCAGCCTGCCATGTCAGCGGAGCGGCCGGTGGCCGAATTGCTCGAGGCCTTTCGCCTCCAGCCCAGTCTGAATTCCATCGCTGTGCTGGATGATGAAGCCCGGCCGGTAGGTATCGTGCATCGCAATCTCATCTCGGATGCTCTGCTCAAACCATTCGCGACCGAGCTGCTTGCCCGCAAGCCGGTCAGCCGCCTGATGAGTACCGATTTCCTTGCCGTGGAACTTGGACAGTCCTTGCAACAAGTCAGCCGGCTGCTCACCAGCCGAGCCCGCCAGCGCATCGAGGAAGACTTCGTCATCACCCAGGCCGGGCGTTACCACGGCCTGGGCCGAGTGATTGACGTGCTGAGGCTGATAACCGAACTGAAGATCCGACAGGCAAGGCATGCCAATCCACTGACGCTGCTGCCCGGCAACGTTCCGATCCAGCAGTCGCTGACACGCCTGCTGCTGCAACGTCGGCCAGCGCTGGTCTGCTATGTGGATATCGACAACTTCAAGCCGTTCAACGACCTTTACGGGTACGCGAAGGGCGACGAGGTACTTCTTTGCCTGGCTCAATGCCTGAATGAGCGGATCGACCGCCGGCTGGACTTCGTTGGCCACATTGGTGGTGACGATTTCATGCTGGTGCTCGGCGGCGACGACTGGGAGCACCGCATCGAGCAGCTACAGCGGGACTTTCAGTGCCGCAGCGGGGCTTACTACAAACGTGAGCATGTGGCAGAGGGCTTCTTTACTGCCACCAGTCGCGATGGCCAGGAGCAGCGCTATGCCCTGCCAACCCTGTCGATCGGCGTCGTCAAGGTAAGGCCCGAATGTACCGACCATCTGGATGCCGGCAGGCTTGCAGCGCTGGCATCGGAGGCCAAGCGCCACGCGAAGAAGATCAGTGGGCCGAGCTATCACCTCATCGACACGGCGGTATTGGCAGGCAGTCATAGCCCCAGCTCTGCGGCCCTGGTCTTATAGCGATCAGCTTCCATCGGGTCGGCAGTTAAGCCATGTCCCCCGGCCCGGAAGAGCTGTTCGAGTCTTACCGCAGCCAGCGGATGCCCTGCCTCGGCCGCCTGCTTCCACCAGCGCGCAGCCTCGCTGCCATCAGGGCCATGAGACGCGTCTTCGCTCAGGCTGATGACCCCCATCTGGTAGGCGGCCTTTACGTCACCGGCCTTGGCGGCCAGACGTAACAAGCGTACCCCTTCCTGCTTGGCACCGAACCCTCGTCCACGAAAATAGAGGATATGCCCATAGAAGCTCTGAGCTCCCACGTCACCCAGCGACGCCATACGGGCGAACTGCCCTTCCATCCAGCGCCAGAGTTTGGGCTGCTGTACGGCTTTGCGCGAGACCATCAGTTTGCGAGCCGTGAAGTAGCCAAGCCTTGCGCGTAGCTTCCACAACAGCATCAGGGAACCTCCGGATAGTCGAATTCAAACACCCGGGCCACTTCGCCTGCATGCCAGGAGGCGGCGGCAGAGCCATCGGCGGGTCCGTTAAAGCGTCCTAGCCGTGCGGCACATTCGAAAAAGCCGGTTCGCGGAAGGCGGCTCGCCCCCTGGCTGATGACCAGTGCGCTGCGCAACGGACGCTCCGAGCGCGCATCGAGCGCAGCCAGATACTCCAGCGCGGCGGTTAGCGTCTGCATCGCTGGAGTCGGCAACTGGAGCCGTTCGACCAGGGCGCGATAGGTCACCAGATAACGCTGGTGACGTGCATCATCCAGCTCGTCGAGCAATGCCTGCCAGTGCTGCCGGCTGATGGATACGGTGGCACTCTGGCTCAAGCGTCATCCTCCCAGCCAGCGATTTCCAACGCCCTGGCCAGCGCTCGCCGAATCGCTCCACCCGGCTCACGCTCGCCAGCTTCAATCAGATCCAGATAGGCCGGGCTGATACCGACCGCTCGGGCCAGAAGCTCTACGCTCATGCCCTTGGCCTCTCGCAGTGTGGTCAGCCGGCTGAGAGAGGGCGCCTGTTCGGGACCGGAGGTTTGACCGGAATCAGCCGGCGCGCGTGCACCGACTGCCCTCAGAAGCGCCTGATATTCGTCCCAAGGCAGTACGGCATACTCCGGCGAGCCGTCGCGCATGATGACCTGAACATTCATCCGTTTTCCCCAGGCTTGTGCAATCAGAGGCGGAATCTTAACAGCCTGCGGAGCTGGTTGAAGCTACCCTGCCGGTGCGCTAGGCGGTGAATCGGGATCAATGCCGCAATTGCATGGTCGCGACCGACCAGCGGGCCGCTTGCAGACAGCGACCTTAGCGGACCGCATGATCTGCTCGGGACTCATCCAGGCTCGGCAGGCGGTCCATCTCTGCCTGATGCGCGGGCGTCTGCGCCTGTTTCCAGCTACGGAACGCATCCAGTTCGGTTGACCACTTGCGCATGATCCAGCCCAGTACCGCCAGGTCGTCTATGAAGCCGAGGCCCGGCAGCCAGTCGGGAATGGCATCAATAGGTGTAATGAAATAGAGCAGCCCTGCCACCACAGCTACCAGCGCCTGCGGACTGACGGCTCGGTATTCGCCGCGCCACCACGCCACGCAGAGCGCCTGAAACAGCTTCAGGTCTTCACGAAGCCCCTTCACCAGACCCCGCCGCGATGATTTGCGGGCCACGGCGAGTAAAAGCGCAGGTATTTTGCCCGCCCTGATCAAGCGTTGCGCGAGCGGGAAGTAACGCATCAGATTCCAGGGAGCTTTCATATGCTTCGCCTCCAACCTGCGTCATCCCTGACGTTCAGGATGTTATCCACCGAACCTGTGGATAACCTTGTGAACAGTTTATGGATGACTGCCGCAAAAGCCCTATCTACGGGGGCATCAGACAGATCGGTGTTTTTTTACCCAACGAACCAAAGCATTGAAAATCAATGACTTAGGACGAAGCGAAGGGCAGCTGGGAATAAGAGGCAGCGAACCATGAGCAGCCTATTACGAATGTGCATAACCACCGGTTGTCAATGGCTGCATGCACACTTCGACTGACGGCTGAGTAGAGCGTTCGGCCTTAAGAGTGTCGGCCGCACGGCAGGGAAACGGAAGGCCAACCTGGATAGCCGGCCCTCCGATGTCTCGCTTATTGAAGACTGAGCTGGCTGCGGATCTTTTCCAGAGTTGCAGAGCCGATGCCGTTCACTTCAAGCAGCTCGTCGACCGAACTGAACGGTCCATGTTCATCGCGATAGGCGACGATGGCCCGCGCCTTGGTGGCGCCGATACCTTTGAGTTCACGGTCCAGCGTCTCCGCATCGGCGCTGTTCAGATTCACCGGCGCCTGAACGGCGACGGCCTGCTCCTGCTCAACGGGGGACGATTGGGTTGCGGCATAACTGCAAAAAGTGGCGCTGGAGAGGGCGGCGAAGGCAGCCGCAGCAAGAAAAGCTTTGCGCATGTTCATATCCCTATGAAATTGAAGTGGCTATGCGGGACTTCCTGCTCCGCGCCAACCAATCTAGCCACCCCACAGACGATGTCAAAACCAAGCCGCGTTTATGCGAACCTCGTCAAAACTATTCAGCGCATGGCGTTGAACAGATTCAAGCCGCTGATTTTCACGTAGCTCTGCTGCGCAGCCTCGAGGATCACTGTCTGGAACGACAAACGCGAAAGCGCCTCGGCGTAGTCCAACTCACGCAGCTCGGCCTGAACGGACTTGTTCACCAGGGTAACGTCCTCGTTGTCGGTCTGAGTCGTCTCGATGACGTTCAGGCGAGCACCGATGTTGCCGCGAGCCGCATCGACGCTGATCATGCCGTGGTCGAGATTGGTCAGGGCTACGGCTACTGCATCACGGACCCCACCACTGCTTGTAGTTGGCTCTTCCAGAGCAGAGCGAAGATTGGCGATGGTATCGAGAATGCCTTGCTTGTTCTGCACCGTGGCGTTGGGATCGCGAAGAACATTTCCCTCCGCATCAAGGCCTGAAATGCTGCCAGGTACTATCGCAACCCTGTCTCCTTCAGCCGGAGTTCCGTCAAGGTGTACCGTAACGCCGCGAAAAACCAATTTATCGCTTTTCTTGGGATCGTTATCCATCGACAAATCATCTTTTAAAACAACGTCGTCGGCAGGATTAAGTGCCCTGGGTAACCGGTAAATCACGTACTTTCCGTCAGCTTGGAATTCGAGCTCGACGCCCTCTGGTGGAAA
Organism: Stutzerimonas frequens; assembly: GCF_024448335.1. Taxonomy (GTDB): domain Bacteria; phylum Pseudomonadota; class Gammaproteobacteria; order Pseudomonadales; family Pseudomonadaceae; genus Stutzerimonas; species Stutzerimonas frequens. The sequence continues at coordinate 22,802 of NZ_JAMOHM010000006.1, read as the reverse complement.
CGGTTCGGCTCCTGAAAAAGCCACCTCATCACTTACTAGCGGCGCAGAGACAACTAGGGTGCTCGTCACTGGCGCGCTCGCGTTAAACACTGGAGCGGTTGTTAAACGCCCAGCATTGGTAATGTTCTGAAAAATCGACTTGCCGTTGTCGCTGATCGGGATATTGAGCGAACTGGCAATCTGCAGCTTCCGCTGTCCCTCGTCACCCTGATAGCTATAGCTGCCGTCCCCTGCGCGCACGAATGGTTGCGTCTTTCCCTGAAAGCCTGAGAACAGATATTCGCCACGGGCGTTGCGCGTGTTCATCAGCGACAACAACTCGTCCTCGCGTTCGGTCAGTTCGGCGGCGATTGATTTTCGATCTTCTGTACTCAAGGCCCCATTGCCCGCCTGCACGGCCAGTTCTCGCACGCGCTGCAGGATGGTGTTTACCGAATTGAGTGTGACCTCCTCCTGGGTGAGGCTGTTCTTCGCGGCAGTCAGGTTGGCGTTGTACTGACCCAGCACATTCTGCTGCTGCTCCAGCTGCAACAGACGCACCGACGCGACCGGATCATCCGCCGGCGTGAGAATGCGGTTGCCGGTGCTGATCTGCTCCTGGGTGCGGGTCGCGTTGGCGTAGTTGCGCTGCAGACCGGCGACGCCGTTATTGAATGCTTGCAGGGTGGAAATGCGCATAAGGCGACCTATTACCTGAAGGAGCTGATCAATGTATCGAACAAGGAGCGGGCAACTTGAATGATCTGGGCCGAAGCGTTGTAGTACTGCTCGAACTTAATCAGGTTGGCGGCTTCCTCGTCCAGGTTCACAGCCGAGAGTGAATCGCGGTTGTCCGTGGCCTGTTTGAGAATCGAGCCCGTTGCCTCGCTATCCATCCGTGCCTGTGCCGTCAGCGTACCGACGCGCTCGACCAGTTCGCCATAACCGTCGGTGAAGCTTACGCCCGATATGACCTTCCCATCGGCACCTAACGACACGCCGACAGTCTGCTTGCTTTGCAGATCGACCAGCTTCAAGGCGTTGCGGTTATCCGAAACGCCGCTCTGATTGAAATCAAGCGTGAAGTCATCTCCAGCCTTTGGCGTACCGCTGAGCTGGACACTAAGTTCATACTTATAGCCGCCAGTCTCGAATGCTAGCTTGACGCTATTGGTTTGCCCCGACTTGAAGCCACCATCCTCTAGATCGGGCACGCTAGTAACTCCGGCCGGCAATGAGAAGTTGCCATCGGCACCGAATTCGAACGATATTCCATCACCAAGGTAGGTCTGAAGAGCGTCCATTGCCTGCTTTGCATCTACAGCCAGCTCAGAGTCGTTCGCATCCAGCACCGATACAAGGTCCGGCTGCGTAATTTTCCCCGTGCCGCTATTTTGTGGTCCCGCCTCAGCTCGCACCGGAGCAGCAAAGGCAAGCTGGTCCGCCTGGTCTAGCACCGCTGTAATATCGGCAGCACCGCGCCGGGTCGGCTGCAGGCTGAACTTGTCTCCCTCAGCAGGCGCAGACTCAAGGTCCAGCGTAAACCCCTGATCCCGAGGAAGAGCTGGTGGCACGACATTTGGATCTGTGAAACTCAACGTCGTAGGAAAGGAGCCCGGAGTTGCAGGCGATACCGTCATTGCTTTTCCGTCGCTCAGGCGCCGCGCTGTGAAACTGGTACCGTCGAACTCCAGCCGATAGTCGCTAGTGGTCAGCAGGCTGCTATCGGTGATTTTCAACTCTGGCTGTACATTGCTCTGGTTTCCCACGAACGCGTTGACACGCAGCTTGCCTAGCGCTTCGGTGTTGTAGTTGCCAAACAATGCCGAACCGACCTGCCCCTTCAAATCGAGCCCCTGCCCGAGCTGCGTGTTGACCTGATCGCTAACCGCCAGCGCCAGACGGCCCAGCGAGTTCATGGTCGAATCCAGCACTTCCTCACGATAGCGGATCAGCCCGCCCAGCTCGCCACCGGTGATCTGTGAGGTGATGCCCTGTCGGGATCCGCCGCTGATGAACTGGACCTCATGACGGTTGGGGTCGCCCTGCCCTGGGACTACCTCCAGCTTGGCTACCGTGCTGCCCACGACCAGCGGCTGGCCGCTACCAATGAAGATATTGAAGCTGCTGTCGTCCTGCGGCACCACCGTCACGCCTATATAGCCGGACAACTGGCGGACCGCTTCATCGCGCGCGTCGAGCAGGTCGTTCGGCTGCTTGCCGTTGGCCGCGGCGACGGCGATGGCCTCGTTGAGACTACCGATGCTGCCGGCCAAGCGATTGACCTGATCGGTAACGGCGGCCATCTGCTTGTTGGTGAAATTGTTCTGCTCGGAGAGCCGGTCGTAGACCGTATTGAAGCGCCGCGCCAAACCTTCGGCCTCGGCCAGCACCAACTGGCGCGCCGGAATGTTGGCCGGGTCTTCAGCCGCCGTCTGCAAGGCGGAGAAGAACTTCTGCAGCGAGGGCGTGATACCGGTGGTGGTGCCGGCGAGCAGCGAGTCGAGCTGGTCGATCTGGCTCTTGTATGCCTCGACGTCGCGGTTCAGCGATGTGCTGCTGCGCAGTTGGCTGGTCAGGAACTCGCTGTAGGAGCGACGCACGTCGACCAGCGATGTGCCCGAACCGATGTAACCGGCACCGCTGAACTGCGGCGAACGGGTCGCCTGGGACGCATCCTGACGGCTGTAGCCAGGCGTGTTGACGTTGGTGATGTTGTGGCCGGTGATGGACAGCTGGGTCTTGCTGGCGGCCAGGCCGGACAGGCCAATACTCAATAGGTCAGCCATGATTTAGCCTCTGGTCCGCATGGCGGGCACCGAATTCGCATCGGCGACGGTTTGATAGGTCTGCATCTTGCGCGCGATCTGACTGATCTTGCGTGCGTACTGGGGGTCGGTGGCGTAGCCGGCCTTTTGCAGCTCCTTGACGAAGCGCTCCGAATCGCCGGTATTGCTCGCCACTTGAATGGCGGTGCGATAACGATTGTTGTTTTCCAGCAGGCTGACGAAATCATCGAAGCTCTGCTCGAACGAATCGTAGGCACGGAAGCCTGCCTTCTCGCGGGTCGCCTTGCCGTTGACGTATTCGGTGGTCGTTACGGTTGCGGAGGCACCTTTCCAGCCGGTTGCCTTGATACCGAACAGGTTGTGGCTGTTGCTGCCATCGGCCTGGCGGATCATGGATTTGCCCCAGCCGGTTTCCAGCGCGGCTTGCGCGACCAGGAATCGCGGCTCGATACCCAGGCGCTCGGCAGCCTTCTCGGCCATCGGCAGCATGGTGGTAATGAACTCTTCGGACGAATTGAAGCGCGTCTTGCTCGGTGAACTGGGCGCGCTCTTCTCCACGCCATTGACCGTCAACGGCCGGTCTTTCGGCGGAACGAACGCCGTGGCGGGCTTCCAGTCGACATTGACCAGCGGCTGCGCGCCTTCGGCAGCCGCCGTCGGAGCGGTCGCCGATACGTTGGCCAGCTGACGATCGCTCGCCTTGCCCGGCAGCGCCAGCCGACGCTGATTGAGCAGGCGCGAATCATCCCGGCCGGTTTCGATCGCGGCAGCCGCTGTCGGCTTGCTCGGCCAGGCCGTGCCTTCGGTCCGGGCCACCTGGGCGAACGGGTTGTTGCGCGTCACCGTCTCGGTCTGCTTGCTCAACTGGCGCACCAGCACGTCCGCCAGCCCGATGCCGCCGCCCTCTTTCGAGAGACTGACCGACAGCTGCTGGTCGTACATGTCCTGGTATTGCTTGGTCGCCTGGCTGTTCAGCGGGTTGTCCTTGGCCAGCACTTCGGTAGCCGAGCGCATCGACTTGAGCATCTCGTTTAGGAACAACGACTCGAATTCCTGCGCAACCTTGCGCACGTTCTCCTCACCATCGCGGTCCTTGCCGACCTTGAGCTGGCTGAGGCGATTGAGATCGTTGTAGCTGCCGCTGTCGAGGGCGCGCGCCCCGCTGCCGAGTCGGTTTTCCATGTCGCTTTCCTTAGATCACGATCAGATCGGCTTGCAGCGCGCCAGCCTGCTTCAGGGCTTCCAGAATGGCCATCAGGTCGCTGGGCGCAGCACCCACCTGATTCACCGCCCGGACGATCTCATCCAGCGTGGTGCCCGGACCGAACTTGAACATCGGTTTGGCTTCTTCTTCGGCTTTCACCTTCGAGTTGGGTACCACCACGGTCTGCCCATCGGAGAACGGCTCGGGCTGGCTTACCTGCGGGTCCTCGGTAATGGTGACCGTCAGGCTGCCGTGGGTAACCGCGGCAGGCTGGACCCGCACGTTCTGGCCGATGACGATGGTACCTGTACGCGAGTTGATGATGACCTTGGCCACCGCCTGGCCGACCTCGACCTCGAGATTCTCCAGAATCGACAGGTAATCCACCCGCTGACTCGGATCCAGCGGCGCAGTCACGCTGATCGAACCGCCATCCAGCGCCTGGGCCACGCCCGGGCCGAGCAGGTCATTGATCTGATCGACGATGTTCTTCGCCGTGGTGAAATCCGGGCGATTGAGGTTCAGCGTCAGCGTGTTGCCCTGATTGAAGCCACTCGGCACCGGTCGCTCGACCGTGGCACCACCGGGGATGCGTCCAGCCGACGGCGAATTGACGGTAATGCGCGATCCATCGGCGCCACTGGCGTCAAAGCCGCCGACAACCAGGTTGCCCTGAGCAACGGCATAGACGTTGCCATCGATCCCCTTCAGGGGCGCCATCAGCAGGCTGCCGCCACGCAGACTCTTGGCATTACCGATGGACGATACGGTGATGTCGATGGTCTGCCCCGGCTTGGCGAAGGGTGGCAGCTCGGCATGAATCGACACCGCGGCGACGTTCTTCAACTGGATATTGCCGCCGGCCGGCACCTTGATGCCGAACTGCGCCAGCATGTTGTTGAAGGTTTGCACGGTGAACGGCGTTTGGGTGGTCTGGTCACCGCTGCCATTCAGGCCAACGACCAGGCCATAGCCGATCAGCTGGTTGCTGCGCACACCGTGAATGGTCGCAACATCCTTCAGCCGTTCGGCATGAGCTGACGCACCGATGGCGAGCAATCCGAGAAAGACGATGGCTTTTCTAATCATCTTCAGGCCCCTCAGAACGGCCAAAGCGGGCTAACGAAGAAACGGCTCAGCCATCCCGGCTGGCTCGCATCAGCAAAAGCACCGGTGCCCGAGTAAGTGATGCGTGCATCAGCCACGCGCGTCGAGGAAACAGTGTTATCGGTAGAGATATCATCCGAACGCACAAGGCCGGCGATACGTACCAGCTCGTCGCCGGTATTGAGGGTCAGCCACTTCTCGCCGCGTACGGCCAGAATTCCATTGGGCAGCACTTCGGAGACGGTCACAGTGATCGAACCGGACAGGCTGTTGCTCTGCCCAGCCTGGCCGGCGCCATTGGTCGAGCTGGAACCGCCAAACTGCGTATCCAACGAAAGCGGACCGCCGTCACGGAGGAGCCCCGCAGCAGGGTTATTCACGCTCACCGCATTGCCCAGGAGCGATGTAAGGCCCATTTCCACATTACTGTCCTTGGAAATCTTCGAGCTGGCATTCTTGCTCGCCTGGGTACGCTCATTGAGGGTGATCGTGATGATGTCCCCTACGCGAAATGCCTTGCGGTCGTCATAGAGATTGGTCTCGAAGCCCGCCTGGTAGATCGCACCATTGTTCTGTGCTGCCGGCAGCGGCGTACGCGGCAACACCGGCGCGTAGTACGGATCGTTCGGTTTAGGCGCAGGAGCGACACATCCGGCCAGCGCCAGGGCGGAGGATAGCGAGACAACAATCAGCAAACGGCTCATAAACACCTCAAGCCATGACAGGCCATCGAAACTACAACGGGCAGCGCTGGTGCCTACCCGCAAACAACGGCAAACCCGCGATCAGAGCTGCTGCGTGACGAACGACAGCATCTGGTCAGCGGTGGAAATGACCTTGGAATTCATCTCGTAGGCACGTTGCGTGGTGATCATGTTCACCAGCTCCTCGACTACGCTGACGTTGGAATTCTCCAAAGTGTTCTGCAGCACCGTGCCCAGGCCGTTGAGACCCGGCGTGCTGACCTGCGGCGCGCCGCTCGCAGCAGTCTCCAGGAACAGGTTGCTGCCCATGGCCTGCAGACCCGCCGGGTTGATGAAATCGGCGGTCTGGATGTTGCCGATGATCTGCGGCTGCGGATTACCCACGGTGGTCACCGACACGGTACCGTCTTCACCCACGGTGAAAGTCTGGGTTTCCGGCGGAACAACGATGGCGGGCTCCAGCGCATAGCCATTGGAGGTCACCAACTGGCCGTCCGAACTCAGATGGAAACTACCGTCTCGGGTGTAGGAAACAGTGCCATCGGGTAGCAATACCTGAAAGAAACCACGTCCATTGATGGCCATGTCCAGCGGTTGCTCGGTGGTCTGCAGGCTGCCGGTGGTAAAAATCTTCTGCGTGCCGGTCACTCGCACACCGGTACCCAGCTGCAGGCCGGACGGCAACTCGCTGTCCTGACTGGACTGGCCACCGGGCTGGCGGCGAATCTGATAGAGCAGGTCCTGAAACTCGGCACGGTCCTTCTTGAAGCCGGTGGTGGACACGTTGGCGAGGTTGTTGGAAATGGTCGTCAGGTTCATGTCCTGAGCGGACAGACCGGTCTTGCTGACCCAAAGTGCTGGAAGCATGAGCTTTCTCCTCGTGCGCCGCTGGCGCCACGCTATTAGCTGAGTTGCAGTACGCGCGCCATGGCAGCCGCATCATCTTCGGCGGTGCGCATCATCTTTACGTGCAGTTCGAACTGGCGAGACAAGGCCAGAATGGATGTCATCTCGGCTACCGCGTTGACGTTGCTGGTTTCCAGGAATCCAGATACCACCCGAACGTTGGCATCGGCCTCGACGGGCTGGCCGTCCTTCAGCCGAATCAGACCATCGGTGCCCTTCTCCAGCTGCTGCGGATCGGGATTGACCAGCTTTATCCGGTCCACCGTGACCACGATGTTCGGGTTCTCCCCCAGGGCGCGGATGCTGATGGTGCCGTCCTGGCCAACGTCGACCTTTTCCTCTGGAGGAATTGCGATCGGCCCGCCATTGCCAAGTACAGGCAAACCATCGGCCGTACGCAGCATGCCCAGTACGTCAATATTCAGGCTACCGGTCCTGACATATGCTTCGCTGCCATCCGGAGCCTGGACGGCAATCCAGCCCTCGCCTTCGACAGCGAGATCCAGATCGCGCCCGGTCTCTTGGAGCGTCCCCGACGTGAAATCGGTGCCTGGGCGCTCCGACATTGCATAAACCCGCGCTGGATGGCTGTCACCAAAAACCTGCATCGAGCGCGCCTGCTCAAAATCCCGGCGAAACCCGGTTGTGGAAATATTCGCCAGATTGTTGGCATGAGCCTGCTGGGCCCGCGCATTCTGGCTGGCACCGGTCATGGCCACGTAGAGCATCTTGTCCATCGGCTTCTCCGAGACGCGAGTTTGACACTAGCGATTCTGTTGTGAACGAAAATGCAAGGCGCATGCCACCCCTACAAACTGACCATAACCTGCTGATCACAAAGAAAGTTTTACAAACGAAAAAGGCCCTCACGGGCCTTTTTCGTTATTAGCGGCGGAATACTGCCGTCAGCGGCAATGATTCGTTGCCGCTATCAGCGCAGATTGATGATAGTTTGCGTCACCGCGCTTTCGGTTTCGATAGTCTTGGCGTTGGCCTGATAGTTGCGCTGAGCCACGATCAGGTTGACCAATTGATCAGACAACTCGACGTTCGAGTCTTCCAGCGCACCGGCCTGTAGCGCACCCAGCGTACCCGAGCCAGGCGTGCCGACCACCGGCTCACCGGATTCGAACGACTGCACCCACTGCGTCTTGCCGACCGGAGTCAAGCCTTGGACGTTGGCGAAGTTGGCCAGAATGATCTGCCCCTGCACCTTGGACTGACCATTGGTGTAACGAGCAAAGATCACACCGGTATCGTCGATTTCCAGGCCAGCCAGCTCACCAGTGGTATAGCCATCCTGCGCGACATTGTTGACGGCAAAAGCACTGGCGTACTGCGTTGATTTGGAAAAGTCAAAGACGATTCCATCGGGGTTGGCTAGAGCACCGTTAGGTGACCATGTGGCGGGAGAGCCGCCGTCGGAGATTGCAGGAGTCCAGCCACCAGAAGGGCTACTAGCAGCGTTGAGTGTGACCCTTTTGGTTGCATTATCGACAGTGAAAAAACCGGAACCATCATCAGTCACGGTCTCTAGCGCACCGGACGCATCAAATGTAAGCCCCATCACATACGGCTGCGGCGGATCTTCCTCCGGATCGTTAGGGCTACGACCATCAATCAACACCTTCATATCCCAGTTGTTCGCATCAGTCTTTATGAAGTACTGGGTCATGACATGCGCATTACCTTGCGAATCGTAAATATTCACCGATGTGGAACTATTGTATGTAGTAGGGTCGGCCGGATCGAAGGCTAGCCCAGCAACTGGCGGCTTTTGCGTCGAATTCAGGTTGAACGCCGTATCGATCTGACTGGTGGCCTTCGGCGCCTGATTGGTCGTCTGCACCTGCAGATTACCCACAACGCCATTCTGCAGATTGCCGTTACCGTCGACCGGGAAGCCCTGCAGCTTGTAGCCAAAATTGTCGACCAGAAAACCCTCGCGGTCGGTACCGAAGTAACCGGCGCGGGTGTAGCTCACCGCACCGTTGTTGCTGACCTGGAAAAAGCCGTTGCCGTTGATTGCCAGGTCGAGTGCATTCTGGGTGTAGTTGATGTTGCCCTGGTTGAATTGCTGCGAGATGTTGGACATCAGCACACCGCTGCCCTGCGGGTTCTTGCCGGTGCCCAACACTGAAGCCGCGTAGACGTCGGAGAACTCCGCGCGCGACTGCTTGAAGCCCACGGTACCGGCGTTGGCGATGTTGTTACCGGTGACGTTGAGATCCTTGCTCGCAGCACGAAGGCCGCTAAGACCGATATTGAAGGACATGGAATCGCTCCTTTGCCGAGGTGCCGGCGGTTATTGTCCGATGATCTGGACCTGGGAGAGGCCGATGCTGCCGATACCGGCAAGGTTGAGCATCAGCTCCCCGCCGTTCTGCCCAAGCGTCACGCTGTCGACGTTCGCCGGCAGCAAGGTGTAAAGCCCTTTGGTTTCGCCTTGATAGGTAGCCTGCGCCTCGAAGCGATAGGTACCGGGCGGCAAGACATTGCCGCTGGAGTCCTTGCCGTCCCACATGAAGGACACGTTGCCAGCCTCCTGCTGACCCATGTTCACGCGCCCGACCGAAGCACCGGTGCTGTCATAGATGTTCACGAAAACGTTGCTGCTGGAGGTCGGCAACACCAGGCTGGCCTTGAAAGTCTCGCTGGTATCGACCACAGCCTTGTCGCTCGGCACGATGACTTTTCGGCCTACCAGCGACGAGGCCTGCAGCGCCTGAGACGACTGGTAGCCAGACAGGATTGTCTGCATGCTCGAGTTGAGCTTCTCGACGCCTTCCACGGTGCTGAACTGCGCTAGCTGACCAATGAATTCGCCGTTTTCCTGAGGCTCCAACGGGTTCTGGTTGTTCATCTGGGCGACCAACAACTCAAGGAACTCGTTCTTGCCAAGCTCGTTGCCTTTGGCTTCGCGGTTTTCACCGAACTGGTACTGATCCAGTATCGAGCCGGTACCACCGACGCCGTTCGTAGTGCTCATAGTGCGCTCTCGTAACTATCACTGACCCAGCGTCAGCACTTTCTGCAACATGGTCTTGGCCGTGTTCATCAGTTCGGCATTGGTCTGGAAGGCGCGACTGGCCGAAATCATGTCAGCCATCTCTTCCACCACATTGACGTTCGGGTAATAAACATACCCGCTTTCGTCGGCGGCTGGATGATTGGGCTCGTAGCGGGCCTGCAACTCGCTCTGGTCCTCGACCACGCCCAGCACTTGAACGCCAACCCCGGCCTGGTCCTGGCCGGCGAACAGCGACTGGTCGGGCTGGCCGTTGGCCTGCTGCAAGACAGTGGCGAATACCGGATGGCGTGCCCGGTAAGTCTGATCGACGCTTGACGAAACGGTCTCGGCGTTGGCGATGTTGCTGGAAATGGTGTTCAGGCGAGTGCTCTGTGCACTCATCCCGCTACCGGCAATGTTGAAAACGCTGCTAAGAGACATGAAGCACTCCTTTATTCGCCGCGCAGGGCATTCATCAGCCCTTTGAATTTGCTATTGAGCAGGGTGAAGCTTGCCTGGAAATCCACGGCATTCTTCGCATAGTTGGATTGCTCGATCTGCAGATCGACGGTGTTCTGGTCGAGCGAGGGATGTGCCGGCGTACGAAAGCGCAACGAGGCATCAGCGATCTCCACACCTTCGGCGGCGATGTGCTTTTCGCTGGTTCGGGTAACGCCGAAGCTGCCCTGACTACGCGCCGCCTGTTCGGCAAGCACGCTACCGAAGTCGAGATCACGGGCTTTGTAATTGGGGGTATCAGCGTTAGCGATATTGTTGGCCAGCACCTCGGCACGCTGTGAGCGAAAGCCCAACGCCTTCTCGTGAATGCCCAATGCCTTGTCGAAACTTATGCTCATTGATCTGCCCTCTGTCGGGTACAGTCTGCTTGCGCACACAGCAGCAAGTGTCGTGCCAGACGCATCAAGAGCTTGATTTACAAGGATATAAAGGGAGGAAGCAGAGCCTTCGGCGTCAAAAGCGGCAAGGGCTTACCGCCTTTTTGCCGCGCTTGGAGCAGAGACGCGACAGTTTTCTGCCGCTCTCTGGAGCGATCACTTGGCCTTGTAGATGATGCCCGGACTGCACTGCACCATCTGGTACAGCTCCGGAAGACCATTGAGGGCCTCGGATGCACCGAGGAAGAGATAGCCTCCAGGGCGTAACGTGGCATGAATACGCTTGAGGATGTCCTTCTTCACATCCGCGGAGAAGTAGATCAAGACGTTACGGCAAAAAACGATGTCGAACTTACCTAGAGCCACGTAGCTGTCGAGCAGGTTCTGGACGCGAAATTCGACGCGCGAGCGGATCGCAGGCTTCACCGCCCAACGGCCCGGCGCCTTGACATCGAAATATCGCTGCAGACGTTCGCTCGATAGGCCGCGGGCAATTGCAAGACTGTCGTATTCGGCAGCCTTACAGGCAGCAAGCATGGCACCGGACAGTTCGGTCGCAACGATCTGCACCCCAGTTTTTGGCTGGCTCGGGTTGCCGCGCTCATACTCGTCGATGGCCATGGACAGCGAATATGGCTCCTGCCCCGAGGAGCATGCGGCGGACCAGATTCGCAGCCGCTGGCCGGACGCGCCTTTCAACATTTCGGGCAAAACCCGCGCCTTGAGCACTTCGAACGGATAGGTATCGCGGAACCACAGCGTTTCGTTGGTCGTCATCGCATCGACCACCAACTCGCGCAGCCCGCTGCGCGGCTGCGCCTGAATCTTCCTGACCAGGTCACCAAGCGTCTTGATGCCCTGCTGCTCCATCAGCTTGTTCAGGCGACTGGACACCAAATACTGCTTGTTGCTGCCCAGCAGGATGCCGCACGTCTTTTCAAGGAATACCCGGAACTGCTCGAAATCCAGATCGACTGACACCAATAAAGCCTCACCATCATGTAGAGGACCGAGCCTCAGTTTGCATCCGCCTGCCTGATCCGATCAGCCACCCGGGCTGCAAGATCGTCAGGCTGGAACTTGGCGAGAAAATCATCCGCGCCCGCCCGCTTCACCATGTTCTGGTTGAACACACCGGAAAGCGAAGTATGCAGCAGTATATGCATACCATGCATGCGCGGATCGTGCCGCACCTCGGTAGTCAGGGTATAGCCATCCATTTCCGGCATTTCAATATCGGAAATCATCATCAGGAATTCTTCAGCTGGGTTCTTGCCCTCATCCGCCATCCGCTTCAGGTAGTTGAGAGCCTCGCGCCCGTCGTTCAACTTGATGACTTCGACCCCAAGGTTCTCCAGGCATCGCGTGATCTGCTTGCGCGCCACCGACGAGTCATCGACGATCAGAACGCGGCAGGAGAGCGCCTTATTCCGGGTATCCTCATCCACGACATTAGGCGAAATCTCCTCGGAGGTCGGCGCCACCTCGGCCAGCACCTTTTCCACGTCGATGATTTCGACCAGTTTGTTGTCGATGTGCGTAACGGCTGTCAGATAGTGGTTTCGCCCCGCGCCCTTGGGTGGAGGCAAGATGGCCTCCCAGTTCAGGTTGACGATTCGCTCGACCGAACGCACCAGAAACCCGAGCGTGCGGTTGTTGTACTCGGTAATCACCGCAAAGGAATTTTGCACGTCCATCAGCGCGGATTTGCCGGTAGCGAGAGACAGATCGAGTATCGGCAAGGTACTGCCGCGAATGCTCGCCACGCCGCGCACCACCCGCCCACACTTGGGCATGATGGTCAACCGAGGACACTGCAGCACCTCTCGGACCTTGAACACGTTGATCCCATACAACTGCTCGCCCTCAAGGCGAAACAGCAGCAACTCAAGGCGATTCTGACCCACCAACTGGGTACGCTGGTTAACCGAATCCAATACACCGGCCATGCCAGTCTTCCTCTCTGCGTGCAGATTATCGGGGCTGGCGACCTTAAGGTGACGGCACGCCCCTTGCTTCGGTTGGGATATGAACGTCCATATGACCATTTTCCGGCGCGATAGCCAGAGACTGCGAAAAAGCGCAGCGGTGCTCGTTGCGCTGTGCGCGATCGGGCAGCTTGCCCATGCGTCAACCATGTCACATTCCAAACAGCTTATCGACGTGACTGAACAGTTTCTTGAGGGTTCAGTGGTCGACTATTTAAGCCGGACTGACATCCAGGCGCGCCATGAGGTCAAGGTAAGCCGACTCGATCCACGCCTGCGACTAAACCAGTGCGATCAGCCACTGACAGCAAGCCTGACCAGTACGAGCGCCCCCATCGGCCGCGTCACCGTACGGGTAAGCTGCCAGGGCAGCAGCCCATGGTCGGTTTTCGTCCCGGCACAGGTGAGACTGTATCGGCATGTCATCGTGGCCAGCAAATCACTGCTGCGGGATACGGTACTGAGCGAAAGCGACGTCAGCATCGCGGAGCGAGACGTCTCGAACCTTAGCCAGGGCTATCTGACCCGGTTCGATGAAGTGCTGGGCACCAAGCTAACTCGGCCGGTGCAGCCCGACCAGGTGATCGCACCCAACCAGATTGAGCTGGCGAAGGCCGTGCGCAAGGGCGATCATGTCGTCATCACGGCGAGATCCGGCACGATCAGCGTGCGCATGCCCGGTGAAGCCATGGCTGACGGTGTTCCGGGCAAACAGATTCCGGTAAAGAACCGCCGTTCCGGCCGCACGGTAAAGGCTCGGGTAGTCGCACCCGGTCAGGTCGAAGTTGCGATGTAGATGAGGCCGCAGCAGGTAGCTTTTCCGTGTGCCCCAAAGAAAAAAACGCTAAAGTTCTGTCCATTGTTGCCGAACACATGGCAAGCGTCCTGATTCCTTCGAGGTTTGCATCATGGTCATCGACTTCAATCGACCCAACAGCCCACTGAATGCCCCTACCGGGCGTAACAGTGTGCAAAGCAACGAGCGCGCGGCCGCTCCGCAACAGGAGACGACCGGCGAGGCAAGCAAAACCGCTGGCACCAACACTGCCGGTGATACCGTGCAACTGAGCCCCGAAGCTCAGCGCCTGCAGCAAGCGGCCGACAAATTGAACGATCAGCCTGCGGTCGATCAGGAGCGTGTGGCCAAACTCAGGCAAGCGATTGCCGATGGCTCCTACCAGGTCGACAGTGCACGCGTGGCAGCCAAGCTCCTGGCGTTCGAAACGCAACGCTAAGTCCGGGCCCATTTTTCATACGAATCCGCCCCGAGTTCCGACATGCATGACGCTGCAGTGCTTGAGCAACTGACCGACGATATCGGCATAGCCCGCCAACTCCTTGAGCTTATTGATCAGGAGTTTGCAGCCCTGGGTGATCGCAACCTGGTCGAACTGGAAGCCACACTGAGCAAGAAGCAGCCCCTGCTCGCCTTGCTTGGCCAGCACAGTGCTCAACGCAGCCAATGGCTTGTCGATCAGCGACTGAGCCCCGACAGAGCAGGCCTGGAAATCGCGGCGAGTCGGATCGAGCAAGGCGAAGCCCTGATCGAAAAGGCCAAGCTTCTCGAAACCGAACTCGAACGCTGTCGCTCTGCGAACGAGCGTAACGGCCGCCTGATACGAGCCAATCAGAGCACGCTGGGTGAAATGCTGAAGATCCTGCAAGGCAAGGACGACACTCCCAGCCTCTACGACAATCGCGGAAGCGCAGCGAAAAACAAGCAACAGCGGCCACTGAGCCAGGCCTGAACGAACAAGAGCAACAAGTAAGGACGCAACACGATGGTGAGCACAACGCACCGGAGAGCACAGGACCGTGTCTAGCCTATTTCTGGACGAAGACGGTCCACAACCTCCCAAGCTGCTGACCGCGCCGCTGGAGATTTATGCCAACCTGCGTCCGCTTCTCGATAACAACATCGCGCTGACCCTTAGGTTCCATGAGCGCAATCAGCGCTATCAGAGCTTTCTGGTGCAGATGAACCGGGAAACCGGATGGATCGCACTGGATGAGCTGATCCCCAATGACGGCGAGCGCCTACTGCTTCAGGGCGAGCCGATCAACATCGAAGGCTTCTACGAAGGCGCCAGAATCTCTTGGACGAGCGACCGAGAGGTTCATCTAGGCGAAATTGACGGTGCTCGCTGCTACTGGATCCCAACCCCGGCAGAACTGACCTACCACCAGCGGCGCAATGCATATCGCGCACAGCTCAACGAAACCGCGGTGGCCGCGCAGCTTGGCGGCGCTTCGGTGCGCACGGCGCTGGAAGGGCAACTACTCGATATTTCAGCCACAGGGTGCAAGCTCAGCATCAAGGGCAACCACCAGGGCAACCTACAGACTGGCCAGGTATACGAACTGGCAGCCAAGCTGCCCATCGGACAGATCCAGAGCGATGTCGAGCTTCGCCATCTCGTAATCGATGAGAAGCGGGACATATCGTTGTGCGGCTTTCGCTTTCATCGCCTCAGCGGGCAGACACAGCGCCAGATAGAACGTCTCGTCTACCAACTGCAGCGCGACGCTCGCCGCGATAACGCCGCTACCCCATTCGGCTAACGCCGCCCTTCATATGGCAGGAGCTCGCTGCCCTCACACCCTACCGGCGAACAGGGCGCTATGGCGTCCCAGGCGAGGTTCGAACTCACAACCTTCCCCTTAGGAGGGGGATGCTCTATCCAATTGAGCTACTGGGACCGGATCACGCGGGCGGCATCTTAGCGACACCAGGGCCTTTTGTCATGCCCCACGCAGTGCGTGCCCATACTCGACAAACCATCGGCACCAGCTCCAGGGAACCGTGCATTGCATTTTGCATGGACCTCAACTGCGCCCCGTGCAAAGCGCAATCCAGACCAGCATAGCAACACACTTAACTTATTGATTTTTAAATACTTTTTTGTCATTAAACTTTGGCATGACAGCTGCAAAGAGTAAGGCACACTCAACGTGACGCGAAGGATAACGCTCATGATCAAGCCGGCCTTTCTTCTTGGTGCAGGATTCGCATTCGCAGCTCTGACCGCCTTGCAACTCCCACCAGCCGAGCTTCCACAGGTGACCTACGAGCCGACATCTCGGCTGTCTCTGCAGTACTCCGGCACCATCCCCAGCGCACAGGCAACGACGCTCAGCGCCACGGAAACAGCCATCCCTGCGCAACCGCAACGCTGGGTCTTCTAGTGATTGGTAAAAGCCAGCTAGGTTCCGCAAAAAAGAGAAGGGGGACTTTCATGTCTAAATCCGCACTGACTTGCCTGGTGCTAACGATTGCCTGTGCCTGCGGCGCATACCTGTTTCCAGAAAGCACGGCTATCTCGAGCACGACGCTGAAAGCCGGCCTAGGCGTCTTCGGTGTGCTCTTTCTCATCACCGCGATCATCGGCCGCAGAGTCAAATTCGACCCGGTATTACGCTAACCGCAGCACCAATGAGGCACTGCATCACAGTAAAGGCACTTTGACAGCACAAGGTCTTTACTAATCCCCGGCTCGTCGTACAATTGGCGCCATGAAGCCGTCTCCATAATTTTTACCGGCAGACGGAACAGCAAGGTACTGGTGGTTGTCAGACCGGTGACTACCCCGGCAATACGCCAGCACGCCCACCTGACTAACCGGTTAATTATGCGCCCTATGAAACAGGCAGTTTATTCCAGCCGCACGGCTGACAAATTCGTCGTACGACTTCCCGACGGTATGCGCGAACGCATCGCTGAAGTGGCGCGCAATCATCATCGCAGCATGAATTCCGAGATAATCGCGAGGCTAGAGCAGAGCCTGCTACAGGAAGGTGCGCTCGATGAAGACCTCAGCATGCGCCTGGACAGTCCAGAGCTATCGCTGCATGAGCGGGAGCTCCTACAGCGATTCAGGCAGCTCGCTCACCGCCAGCAAAACGCCCTTATCGCGTTGATCGCTCAGGACACTGAGCTGGCCAAGGAAGAAGTCTGACGGGCATCAGGCAGGGCTTCAGGCCCTGCCTGATGCTAGGTATTCACTGACGCACCATGACGTCGCCAGACACGACGCACACTGCCCCCACGCCTACCACTCCCTGAACTCTTCTCTACTACTCCAGCAACTGCGATGCATCGCCCCCTGCTGATGCATGAAGCAGCCAGCCCAGCACACCATTTTTCAAGCTTGATCCTCGGCAAAAGGTCACTACGCCCGAGACTGACTTATAGCCGACGGCAATCGTAGGACACAGCCAAGCTGGTACGTAGCATGATGATCCGAACTACCGAGCGCAGCTAGGCAAGCCCTTCTGCGCAGGCAGCGCCAGGATGAAGTGTTCGGCCAAGTCATTGGTGCGCGAGAGACAGGGCCCTCCCGGAGACGGAAAAACCCAAGCGGCGAAGAAGACGGCGAAAGGTCTTCCCGGCAGAGCTCTGCTGACGGTCGCTCTTGAGCCCGAGACTTGTTCGCCCCCCAAGGCACCGCAAAGAATCCGCTGCCAGGAGCAGCGGTCGGATTTACGGTTGTTCATCCGCCGCCTAGAAGACTTGCGGAGACCGCGCTACCAAGCCTCCACAGCCACCGCGGATGAACAACCTACCTAGGGGTCAGCTAGCCAACAAAGTTGAGCAAAACGCCGGCAGCCACGGCTGAGCCGATAACCCCAGCCACGTTCGGGCCCATGGCGTGCATCAGCAGGAAGTTCTGTGGATTAGCTTCCAGCCCCACCTTGTTGGATACACGTGCAGCCATCGGAACCGCGGATACGCCTGCCGAACCAATCAGGGGATTGATCTTGTTCTCACTGAAACGGTTCATCACTTTTGCCATGAAGATCCCTGCGGCAGTGCCGCCGCAGAAGGCCACCATTCCCAGCACCAATATACCGAGCGTTTTCAGCTGCAAGAACGCCTCCGAGGACAGCTTGGAACCCACGGTAAGACCCAGCGCGATGGTGACGATGTTGATCAGAGCATTGCGCGACGTGTCAGCCAGACGGTCAACGACACCGCACTCACGCAGCAGATTGCCGAATGCAAACATGCCGACCAACGGCGCTGCATCAGGCAGCAAGAGGCCCACCAGCAAACACAGAACCAGCGGAAAGACGATCTTCTCGACCTGACTCACATGTCGTAGCTGCGTCATGACAATGGCGCGCTCTTCCTTCGTCGTCATGGCGCGCATGATCGGCGGCTGTATCAGCGGTACCAGCGCCATGTAGGAGTAAGCCGCGACGGCAATAGGGCCGAGTAACTCAGGCGCTAATTTGGACGTCACGAAAATCGAGGTGGGGCCATCTGCGCCGCCGATGATCGCGATGGAAGCGGCCTCACGCAAGGTGAACTCCATACCCGGAATACCGGCGGCGGTAAGCGCCAACGCACCGAGCAGCGTAGCGAAGATGCCGAACTGCGCCGCAGCCCCAAGCAACAGCGTCTTCGGGTTGGCGAGCATCGGACCGAAATCGGTCATCGCTCCGACACCCATGAAGATCAGCAGCGGGAACACGCTGGTCGGCAGG
The DNA here is from genome assembly GCF_024448335.1 of Stutzerimonas frequens. Classification (GTDB taxonomy): domain Bacteria; phylum Pseudomonadota; class Gammaproteobacteria; order Pseudomonadales; family Pseudomonadaceae; genus Stutzerimonas; species Stutzerimonas frequens. The sequence continues at coordinate 4,732 of NZ_JAMOHM010000006.1, read as the reverse complement.
CCGACTTCATAGAACAGGTGAAGGATGCCGGCACCCTCCCCCATGTTGGCCACCGGAATGTTCGCCAGGATGCCGCCGAAACCGATCGGAATCAGCAGCAGCGGTTCGAAGCCTTTGCGGATGGCCAGGTAGATCAGCCCCAGACAGACGAGAATCATCAATGCCTGCCCGGGCTCCAGGTGATAGAGACCGGTCCCTTGCCACAGCTTGAGCAACTTATCCATGCAACTCCCCTTAAGCGATGCTCAGCAAGCTGTCGCCGACCGAAACCGCGTCGCCAACCTTGACGTTGACCGAAGCAACAGTGCCGGCCTTGAACGCTCGGATCTCGGTTTCCATTTTCATGGCTTCGAGAATCACCACCAGGTCACCCTCCTGGACGAGCTGCCCAGGCTGCACCAGCACCTTGAATATGTTACCGGCCAGCGGTGCCGGCTGCGGCTCTCCACCAGCCGGAACGGCCGCGGTCGAGTTGGCACTGGCAGCGCCGGTAGCAGGATCAGCACCGAGCGGCTTGATGCCTTCGATGTCACCACCGTCGTTGACCTGCACAACGAACGACTTGCCGTTGACCTCGACGGTGTAAACCTCCGGCTTGCCCGGCTCGCGCACCGGCGGTTCGCTGCCGGTGGGTGCCGGCTCGAACGCCGCGGGGTTGCCGCGATTCTCGAGGAACTTCAGGCCAATCTGTGGAAATAATGCGTAGGTCAGGACGTCGTCGATGGCATCCTCAGCCAGCTTGATGTTCTTCTCGCGAGCCAGCCCCTCGAGTTCGGCTGCCAGCCGCTCCATCTCCGGCTGCAGTAGATCTGCAGGACGGCAGGTTATGACCTCGGCACCGTCAAGCACACGCGCCTGCAACTCGGCGTTGAATGGCGCCGGCGCCGCACCGTACTCGCCCTTTAGCACACCGGCGGTTTCCTTGGTGATCGACTTGTAGCGCTCACCGGTCAGTACATTGATCACCGCCTGGGTGCCAACGATCTGCGAAGTTGGCGTCACCAGCGGAATGAAGCCAAGGTCTTCGCGCACACGCGGAATCTCGGCCAGCACTTGGTCGAACTTGTCCTGAGCGCCCTGCTCCTTGAGCTGGCTTTCCATGTTGGTGAGCATCCCGCCCGGCACCTGAGCGACCAGGATGCGCGAGTCGACGCCCTTGAGGTTACCCTCGAACTTCGCATACTTCTTGCGCACCTCACGGAAGTAAGCGGCAATTTCCTCCAGCAGTTCCAGGTCGAGCCCGGTATCACGCTCGGTGCCCTGGAACATGGCGACCACCGACTCCGTCGGGGAGTGGCCATAGGTCATCGACAGGGAGGAGATTGCGGTGTCGACATTGTCGATACCTGCCTCCACGGCTTTGAGAATGGCGACGGACGACAGGCCGGCAGTGGCATGGCACTGCATATGGACGGGGATTGCCAGGCTGGCCTTAAGGCGCGAGACCAGCTCGAACGCCATATAGGGCGTCAGGATGCCGGCCATGTCCTTGATTGCTACAGAGTCGGCACCCATGTCCTCGATCTGCTTAGCCAGATCGACCCACATGTCCAGCGTATGCACCGGGCTGGTGGTATAGGAAATTGTGCCCTGAGCATGCTTGCCTTGCTGCTTCACCGCGCGCAGAGCCGTTTCCAGATTACGCGGATCATTCATCGCATCGAATACACGGAACACGTCCACGCCGTTGACCGCTGCGCGCTCGACGAACTTTTCCACTACATCGTCGGCATAGTGACGATAGCCCAACAGGTTTTGCCCGCGCAGCAGCATCTGCTGACGCGTATTGGGCATCGCCTTCTTCAGCTCACGAATACGCTCCCAGGGGTCTTCGCCCAGGTAGCGAATACAGGCGTCGAACGTAGCGCCTCCCCAGCTCTCAACCGACCAGAACCCGACCTGGTCGAGCTTGGCTGCGATCGGCAGCATGTCTTCCAGGCGGACGCGCGTGGCGAGAATGGACTGGTGCGCATCACGCAGCACCACGTCGGTGATGCCGAGTGGCTGTTTAGCAATGGTCATGGAAGGAACTCCCTTTCCAGAGTCAACCGCGGCGCGCGCGGTGTTGATGAATGGCGGCCTTGATCGCCGCGAGCGTATCCGCATCCGCGATGGTGACTGGCGCAGCCGCTAGCTGAGGCTCCGGGGCGCTTACGAAGCGACCGGTGAGGTAGGACATCAGGCGAATGCAGAGGATCAACAGAACGAGGAAAGCAAAGACGAAACCGATGCCGAATAGCATGAGTTCGACGCCTTCGAGCAGAAGTTGGCTGGGGGTCATCGGGAGTTCCCTTGTCAGCAGCTCGAGCTGCTTGTTATTCGCTGCGTTGGTTCGGACAGGTTTCGCGACACGCGAAACGGCCGAACCTTAGCCCGAAACAGAGAAACAAGGCAAACCCCTACAAGACGCGAAAAGTCGCGCTACAGCAGAAAAATCGTCGCCAATCCGAGAAAAATGAAGAACCCGCCACTATCGGTCATGGCTGTGATCATCACGCTTGCCCCCATTGCCGGATCACGCCCGAGACGCGCAAGAGTCATCGGAATCAGCACCCCCATCAAGGCGGCCAGCAGCAGATTCAGCGTCATTGCGGCGGTCATCACGACCCCCAGAGACCAGCTACCGTATAGCCACCAAGCCACCGCACCGATGACGCCACCCCAGACAAGCCCGTTGACCAGCCCGACTCCAACTTCCTTGCGCAGCAGCCGCGCAGTGTTGCCGGTACCCACCTGATCCAGCGCCATGGCGCGAACGATCATGGTGATCGTCTGGTTGCCGGAGTTGCCGCCGATGCCTGCGACAATTGGCATCAGCGCCGCCAGCGCAACCAGCTTCTCGATGGAGCCGTCAAACAGGCCGATCACTCGCGAGGCGACGAACGCCGTTACCAGGTTCACCGCCAGCCAGGCCCACCGGTTGCGTACCGATTTCCAGACCGAGGCGAAGATATCCTCCTCCTCGCGCAGACCGGCCATGTTGAGCACTTCGCTTTCACTCTCCTCACGAATGAGGTCGACCATCTCGTCGATAGTCAGTCGGCCGATCAGCTTGCCGCCCTTATCGACAACCGGCGTGGAGACCAGGTCATAGCGCTCGAATGCCTGTGCCGCGTCATAGGCGTCCTCGTCCGGATGAAAGGTGACCGGATCACTTGCCATCACTTCGGCGACCTGTTTGTCTGGATCGTTCACCAGCAGGCGCTTGATCGGCAGAACACCCTTGAGCACGCCGTCGTAGTCGACCACGAACAGTTTGTCGGTATGACCGGGGAGTTCCTTCAGGCGACGCAGGTAGCGAAGCACAACCTCCAGACTGACGTCTTCGCGAATGGTGACCATCTCGAAGTCCATCAACGCACCGACCTGATCCTCCTCGTAAGACAGGGCCGAACGCACTCGCTCACGCTGCTGCGCGTCGAGGCTTTCCATCAGTTCATGAACGACATCGCGCGGCAGTTCGGGCGCTAGATCCGCCAGCTCATCTGCGTCCATTTCCTTGGCCGCAGCAAGCAACTCGTGGTCGTCCATGTCTGCGATCAGCGTTTCACGGACCGCGTCGGAAACCTCGAGCAGAATGTCGCCATCACGCTCGGCCTTGACCAGCTGCCAGACAGTCAGTCGCTCTTCGAGCGGCAAGGCTTCGAGAATGTGGGCGACGTCGGCAGGGTGCAGCTCATCGAGCTTGCGCTGCAGCTCGGCAAGAATCAGCCCTTGGTCATAATCCTCACTCAGAACTGCCGGCTGACCATCCTGACGAACCCCACCGTCTTCACCAAGCCGATGACGCTGCAGCAGCTCGACCACCTGCGCCAGGCGATCCTGCAGGGTTTCTTGAGGCTTTTTTGCTTCTACTTCTGTCATGGCGCACTCCACCCCCGGCCGAGAGCGCGCCAGGGGAAATCATTCAATCAATAGCTGATTGGCAATCGGGAAACGTGAGCGACTACTGGGTAAGTCCATACGGGAAGGTTGTTCCACAAACCCTGAGGGCAGATGCAGCAATCATAACATCGCGACGGCGCAGCCGATGCGCTCAACTACAGCCATTCCAGGCGATCCGCATGCGACGCGCATGAACGGCTCGCCTAACTCGACAAAGCCGACGTTCTGTCGACGTCTTCACGAGACAAGGAGACACAGATGCCAAGGGCGCTTTTTATTGAGTAGCCTGCAGTACAGTTGCTTAGTCAAGGAGGACGAAATGAAAGCACTGTTTATTTGTACGGGCCTGCTTCTGCTGGCAAATCCGGCTTTTTCGGCAATGGTGTACCGCTGCACCGACCAGTCCGGACACGTGACCTTCAGTCAGCAGGGGTGCCCAGAAGACCAGCGTCAGCATCGGCAAAAGGCTGTGAGCCCGACACCGAGCTCCGGCAAGGCCGTGCCCATGGCAGTTCCCAGGAAACGCGCTACTCGTAGGGAGGCGGAAGGATTGGAGATCGTTGCGCAGAAGGAAGATGGTTGCGGCAACCGGGTGACAGGAAGCGAGCGGCGCAGCGCAATCATCAGCAAGCAGATCCGCGCAGGCATGACGCGTAGTGACGTGGAAAGCGCGCTGGGCAGTCCGGAAAGCGTCACCAGCAACAACGGCAAGACACGCCTGCGCTTCCGCGACAGCGGCGGCCAGCTGCGCACAGTCAGCTTCGACGAGCACGGTTGCGTAACGGGCGGACGATAGGGGACACGGAAATAAAAAAGGGCCTGCATCGCTGCAGGCCCTTTCTTGATT